>NZ_JAIMIE010000004.1:0-572463 GCF_019795955.1 Pantoea sp. DY-5 | reverse complement strand
GGCAACTGGACGTGGACGCCGTCCGCGCTGGCGAAAGGCAGCTGGACCTTTGAGGTACAGAAGGCCGGCCAGAGCGGCTGGAGCAGCTTCTCGCTGACCATCGATCCGGACCTGGATCGCTACCCGATCATTGAAAGCGCCTGGGACAACGCCGGCACGGTGACCGGCAGCCTGGCGAGCGGCGCCAGCACCGACGACACCACGCCGACCCTGCGCGGCACCGGCCCGGCGAACAGCACGATTTCGCTGCGCTACAAGCTGGGCAGCGGCAACTACACCACCGTAGACCTGAACGTGGACAGCAGCGGCAACTGGACGTGGACGCCGTCCGCGCTGGCGAAAGGCAGCTGGACCTTTGAGGTACAGAAGGCCGGCCAGAGCGGCTGGAGCAGCTTCTCGCTGACCATCGATCCGGACCTGGATCGCTACCCGATCATTGAAAGCGCCTGGGACAACGCCGGCACGGTGACGGGCAGCCTGGCGAGCGGCGCCAGCACCGACGACACCACGCCGACCCTGCGCGGCACCGGCCCGGCGAACAGCACGATTTCGCTGCGCTACAAGCTGGGCAGCGGCAACTACACCACCGTAAACCTGAACGTGGACAGCAGCGGCAACTGGACGTGGACGCCGTCCGCGCTGGCGAAAGGCAGCTGGACCTTTGAGGTGCAGAATGCTGGTCAGAGCGACTGGAACAGCTTCACGCTGACCATTGGTGTAGCACCGGAGATCCCGGTACTGGTTGATTTTTACGATAACGTCGGTACACCGGGCGCAGTTATTCCGGACGGCGAAAAAGCCAAAACCGACGATACCACTCCGACCCTGCGCGGTACGGGAACACCAAACAGCATCGTGCATATCCAGTCAGCCAAAACGGGCGACAGCTGGGGCGATCTGGGTACTGCCCGCGTTGATAACAACGGCAACTGGGAATACACCCCCCCTTCAGCGCTGGATTATGCGACCTGGCAGTTCCGCGTAAAAGCCAGTAACGCATTAGGAGACACCGCCTGGGCGCAAAAGGTGTATTTGAATATTGTCAAAGGTGATGATTTCTCAGGTTTTGTGGATTTAGAAAATTTAAATATTGGATATATATATGGTATAGATATTGCGCTTAATAAGGATGTCTCTGTAACTGCTCATCACAAATATTCCCACTATGTAAAAAATTCAGGCATTCCCGAATTTGGATCCGCAATAAGGGTAGGTACATATGACCCACAAGGCAACTCGACAGTTTCAACATTGTTTTTGAAATTTTCAAAAAATAAAGGAACTGGTGAACCATATGAAAAACCAAGTGTAAACCATGCGCATTATGTTGACTTCCAGATAGCCAACCCAACTAACAGCGCCATGACTTCAGTCATGTCCCTTAGCACCTATTCAGACAACAACAGCCATCCACCGATGGAAATTACATTAAATGTACCACTAGGTCCCAATGAGATTAAGACAATATCCTCAGATGATTTTATAGGTTATATATCTGGCACATATTTCATTGGTGCTGTTCGTTTTTACAGCGATGTGTATTTTGACAACATCAATTATACGTTCAAAAATGCCAGTACGTCCTCCAGTACTCTGAGTGAAGTTAATAGTGATGCCATTCATTTATTAGAGGGTATCGAAGAGATTAATCAATCTCCAATCACTGGAAAAGAATCCCAGATCGACACGCTGCAACTGACAGGAAAAGATCAAATCCTCGATCTGAAAAAATTAAGCAGCAAGATTGAATCGATTGAAGTGTTTGATATTACTGGACGTGGTGACAATACGCTGAAACTGGATCTCACCACCCTGCTTCAGCACGGTGAAAAAGGTCTGTTTATCGAGGACGGTAAAACCCAGTTGATGGTGAAAGGTAACGAAGGTGATGTGGTTGAGCTCAAAGATATTCTGCCGGAAGGCAGCGATATCAGCGAATGGCAACATCAGGAAGGTACTGTTACCATTGCTGGCGTGAAATATAACGTCTACAGCCACGACGATGCAGAACTGCTGGTGCAGCAAGGAGTGAGAACGGAGCTGGTTTAACAGGAATTAGTCCATCGATAAAAACGGTTAAATAAAAGCCATCGCAGATATTGCGATGGCTTTTTATTGCCAAGAATAGATCCGAAGCGGCGCGATTTATCGCACATTGTTTATTTTAAAGACTGCCAATATCAAACCCCTTCTGTTCTCGATATTCTTCGATACCTTAACGCGACCCTTCGCGACCTAACCCGGATAATTTAGTTCCGCCGAACGGTGCGGCGTCGAATGAAATTTGTGTCGGTGTCTGTTTTGCGATGGGAAAAGAAATTTTATGCTGTGCGGGAAAAGGTCGCCATGAATAGCGACCGGAATAAACATTAAATCTGGAAGTCGATAGCCGGTTCGTTTTCTGTCTCTTCGGAAAGCGCCTGACGTTTGATCTCCTCCAGCGACAGATTGGCATTACAGCGTTCAAGGAACTGCCAGCCATAATTACGCTGTAGCTGACCACGCTTGAGACCGAGCCACACCGTATTCGCATCGAACAGATGATGCGTATCGATTTTTACCCGGTCTGCACCTTCTTGAATATCACACGCCTGATCGGCCGCATTCCCACACCAGGACCAGGTTCAACATAGGTTTTCACCACGTCAGAATCATGTGCGTTGGTTCGTTGTACTCGGGCGCCTGCAGCGGCTGATCCTGTTGGACGGCAACGGCCTGATAAACAGTGGTCGGATGTCTGGATATCCCCATCGCGCTCAATACTTCATCTGGTTGAGGAACGCAGCGATCTTGCTGCGGGATGGCGATTACATTGCGCATGTCAGATGACAGCGCCGTGACGGCTCAATGACGGGCGGATGAATTTGTTTTAGGGCAGCAGAATTGCAGCGAAACGGACGGCGTTTTTAATAAATTATTTTTAACTGTTCTGTTTGTGACAGCATTCAAAAAATTAACGCTAATTTACATCACGCTTTCAGTCCCCTTACAGAACACAGCCTGCGGATGTTCTGCTAGGTTAAAGGATGAACCCTTCTTGTCAGGCCAACTTTAAAATGATTAACGCAATAAAACTATCGGATGGTTTTCGCCGCAACTTTGTGCGTGAAGTTATTTTGCCGCTGCTGGCAATTTTGCTTCTTTCCTTTGTCGGCGCGGGCGTGGGTCTGTTCTGGGGCACAGCGTTAAGCAATAACGAAGCGCGCGATCAGCAACAGCGCATGATCCAGGCTTCGTTTACCCAGAGCCTGACGGAACATCTGCGCCAGCTGCGCAGCCTGACGCGCTGGTCTCCGCTGGCCGACCAGCTGGCGTCGTCGCATCCCGATCAACGCTGGCTGACGCAAAATGTCGGCGGCTGGCTGTATGACATGTTTGATCACCAGTTGGTGGTGCTGCTGGACCGCGACAACCAGCTGATTAACGTGTGGCGCAATGGCCAGCCGGTGCCGGACAAGCGCATCGGCCCTTATCTGCAGGACATGCTGAACAGTCCGCTGGTGCAAAACAGCGATGTGGTAGCGGGCCCCACCGATCACGCCGATTTCGTGCGCATCGGTCAACGCGCCGCCGCGCTGGCGGTGGGCGATATCAGCAGTACCAAACAGGCCGGGCGCTATCGTCTGGTGAGCATTAAGTTTCTCGACGATGGCTATCTGCGCAACCTCGCCGATCGCAGCCAGCTGCGTCAGTTGCATTTCAGCGACAGCGAGCCAGCGGGAAAAACCAAAGCGCGCTATCTGCTGAATTCACAACAGGGCGAACCGGTCGGTTATCTCAGCTGGAATCCCGATAAACCCGGCGCGCAGATGTTACGCACCCTCGGCCCGTCTACCTTGCTGTCGGTGATCCTGATTACCGTGCTGTGTCTGGTAATGGTGCGCCGCATCTGGACCTCGTCGCTCAAGCTGTCGCAGTCGCTGCTGAAACTCGGAGCCAGTGAAGCGCAGGCGCAGCATCTGGCCTTTCATGATGTGTTAACCGGTTTGCCCAATCGTTCCCTGGTGGAAGATCGCTTAACCCAGGCGCTGGCACTGGCCGGACGCCACGATCAGCGCGTGGCGCTGCTGCTGCTGGATCTTGATCGCTTCAAAAATATCAACGATACCTACGGCCATCACGCCGGCGATGAGTTGATTATTGAGGTGGCGCGCCGACTCAATGAGATTGTTCGCACCAGCGACACCGTGGGCCGCATCGGCGGCGACGAGTTCATCATCGTGATGCCGGATGTAGAGAATATTGGTCAGGTGCAATCGCTGGCGAAACGCATTATCAGCCGCCTGAGCGAACCTTATCAGCTGGTGGGCAGCGAGTTGTGGGTTGGCGTCAGCGTGGGTTTGGCGCTGGCACCGAAGGATGGCATCGATCGGATGGAGCTAATGCGCAAAGCGGATATCGCGCTTTATGATGCCAAAAACCATGGACGCGGCCAGTATCGCCAGTTCGAAAAAGTGATGGATGAATCGCTGCGCACCCGCCAGCAGATGGCATCTGACTTGCGTCAGGCGCTGGTGAAGTTTGAAGGATTAGCGGTGTGGTATCAGCCGTTAATGGATATCCGCGGCCAGCAGGTGGTGGGTCTGGAAGCGCTGCTGCGTTGGCATCACGCTATGCGCGGCGACGTTTCGCCGGGCGATTTTATCGCCATCGCCGAAGAGACCGGCATGATCATCCCGCTCGGCGAATGGGTGCTGCGCGAAGCCTGTAAAACCTCGCTGAAGCTGCCGGATATTGTGGTGGCGGTGAATGTCTCGCCGGTGCAGTTCCGCGCGGTGAATTTTGTTGAACGCATCATCCATATCGTGCAGGAAGAAGGTGCCGATCCGCAGCGTATGGAGCTGGAGATTACCGAAGGCGTGCTAATTGAAGATGAACACGAGGCGCGCAACAGCATCATTGCGCTGCGCGAAGCCGGTTTCCGTATTGCGTTAGATGATTTTGGTACTGGCTATTCAAGCCTTAATTACCTCAGCAGCTTCCCGGTGGACAAAATCAAAATCGACCGATCGTTTACTCAGTCGCTGGGCGTGGCGCAGAACTCTACCGCGATTATTGAATCGGTAGTGCGGTTGGGTCACGCGATGGGTTTAACGGTGACCGCTGAAGGCGTAGAAACCGAAGGCCAGAAAAACGCGCTGGCCGACGCAGGCTGCAATCAGCTGCAAGGCTATTTGTTTAGCCATGCGGTGCCGTTTAGTGAGATTGAGAAGATGATGTGAGTGGCATTTGACCAGGTCGCCATAAATGGCGACCCTACGGAAAATATTCTGAATACGCCCCTCAGGTTTTACATCCCGTCATCGCCCTCTCGCCGGATAATTTGCAAAATCATTCCGGCAAGGAGGCCATGATGAAAAACCGCAAATACCTGCGTTTGAAACACCATGATTATCGCGCCAATGGCGCGTATTTCATCACGCTGGTTTGCTATCGCCGCTCACCTTTATTTGGTCAATTTATCGCAGCGGAATTCTGCCTCACGCCGCTTGGGGACTACGTCATCAAAACCTGGCGGGCTTTACCTCAGCGCGATTCCTCGATCACTCTCGATGCCTTTGTCCTGATGCCGAATCACCTGCATGGCATTATTTGGCTGAATGAAAGCGCGCAGAGAACCCTGCTAAATATTGTTAATTGGTTCAAAGCCGAGATAACGCGTGAAACAGGAATAAAGGTGTGGCAACGCAGTTTTTATGATCGGGTGATTCGGGATGAGAAGGAGTTATTGGCGTTACGAAAATATATTGCAGACAACCCGCAGCAGTGGCAATGGGATCGGTTGTATGTGGATCGTTGAGGTTGTGCGGTTATCGGCAAGGTCGCCATGAATGGCGACCCTACGGAGCTTTTGTAGGGTCGCCATTCATGGCGACCTTGCAGAAACTTCACACCGAATAATGCTGTTTGAGATCCCCAAAAATAACATCGATCGCCGCACCGTGATCGAAATGCTGCGCCGCAACGGATGGCATTTCCGCCCGCTGCCGCGCGGTTTCCACCTCGTCAATATCACCGTTGCGCAGCACCACGCCGTAGCTATCGCGCGCCACTTGCTCAGAGACAAATCCACAACGCACATCCTGCAAGACCTGCTGTACATCGCGCTCCACCGGCAAACCGTAACCGCCCGCGCCGGGTCCGCGCACTTCGACGATATCGCCGGGCTGGCAGTGAATGACGTCGGTGTTGCCATGTTCAATCGCCGTGCCGTTACGCAGCGTGCGGAAGTGCGAAAGGCCGCCGGATTCGCCGCCCAGCACGCCCGCAGAGGCGAACACCGAACGGTTGCGGTTGCGAGCCGTCACCGTGGTATTCGGCGCAAAAACATCAAATGCCATTTCGGTGGCTAAACCGCCGCGATAACGCCCGGCTCCGGCGCTATCGGTGGTGCGGATGTTCATGATCGAGTTGCCGCCGGCGAATTGGCCGGTAAGCGATTGGGAATCGCCTGCGAAAATACGCCGAGCGTGGCAATTTGCGACAGCGCACAAGTCAGCGACCGCATGCCGACAGCCGCCGGGGCTTCGCAGTTCATCACCGTGCCCGGCGGCAAAATGGCGCGCGTCGGACGTAAGGTGCCAGCGTTGAGCTGCAGATTACGATCCAGCGTCGAGAGCACATACGTCACGCCAACCAATGCCAGCGGATGACGCTCGCGTCCGCCGGTTGGCATGTTCAGCGACGAAGCCCGCTGCGGATCGCTGCCGGTGTAATCGAGTTCCAGCGTGTCACCGCTGACGCGCAAGGTGATCGCCACGCGGCACGGGAAACCGCCTTCACCATCTTCATCGGCGAAATCGGCATAGAAGTATTCACCATCAGGAATGGTCTTGATGATGCTGCGCGCCTGCGCTTCGGCGTAATCGAGAATCCCTTCGATCCCTTGCAGAAAATCGGTAACGCCAAAACGCGCGATGATGTCGTGGATTTTGCGTTCGCCGACGTTGACCGAGGCAATCTGCGCTTTGAAGTCGCCCCAGTTCTGCTCCGGCGCGCGCACGTTGAGGCGCATGATGCGCGCCACCTCTTCATTCAGTTCACCGTTGCGCACAATTTTCAGCGGTGGAATGCGAATCCCTTCCTGCACGATATCGGTGAGCGAGCGCGATAGCGAAGTCGGCACCGCGCCGCCGACATCGGTGTTGTGAATGTGCCCCACCACAAAACAGACAATTTCGCCGCCATGAAACACCGGTTTCCAGATATGGATATCCGGCGAGTGCGTGGCGACGTTACCGGCGTAGGAATCGTTGGTGATGCAGATATCGCCTTCTTCGTAGCTGTCGGTCAGCCCCAAAACCGGGCCGTAATCAATGCCGCTGTACCAGGGCGCGCCGAAGCTGCGCGGTGAGGCGAACGCCAGGCCGTCGCGGCTGACGATCTGGCAGGAAAAATCTTCCGTCTCTTTGACGAAAGTAGAGTGAGCAGTGCGCATCAGCGTAAAGGCCATCGCATCGGCGGCGACATCCACCTGCACCGCGTTGTAGCCGAGATCGCCGTGACCAATCATGCCGCAGGCGGCAAAGGCATCGGTGGCGGTCGGTTGCGTGCTGCCGCGCTGGAAGCACACCGGACCCGGCAGCGATCCGGCGCTGTCCGGCCCCATTTGCAGCACGCCCTGATTATCAATCCACGCCAGCGATCCGCCGCCCTGCCCAACGGACGTCACCGCCACGTCGGCGCTGGTGCCGCCAATATCGACGCCAACGCGGTAACCCATGTGAAACTCCAGTGTCAGGAGGGAGGAAATTCCATCAGTTTGTTTGCATCCTGCACCACGCGCCAGCCGAGGCGCTGATAGAGCGGATGGGCATCATTGGTCGAGAGCATCCAGCGATGTACCGTTGCCAGCTCTGGATGCGCCCGCACGCACGTCGCCAGCCAGCTGCCTAATCCGTGACCGCGCCAGTTTTCATCAATCATCACATCGCACAGCCAGCCGAAACGGGTGTAATCCGTTACTAATCTTGCAAAGCCGATCTGCTGGTTTTGGTGATACAGGCCGAACGGCAACGAACCGGCAAAGGCGCGCTCGGTTTTGGCGCGCGACTGGTCTTTCGCCCAGTAGGACTTCTCCGTCAGCTGTTGATGGATGTAATCGAAATCCAGCCTGACGCGCTCGGTGGAGAGCGTGAAGGCATCGCGCTGCCAGATGTGATCGGGAATGGTAAGTGTGCTCATAACAACTCCTTGTATCGGTGGGAATCAGTGTAAGAGAGTTGGTTTAACCGTGAAAACCTAAGCACGGCCGCTAACGCGCAGGATGCAGCGATTTTGCCACCGGAATGAAATTTTATGCTGTGGTGCTGGCGCAATAACAAGCTGCATACACCGTTATTCCCATGACTCATTCCCGGCACTTTCTTTGCAGACCTTTCTTGAAAGCCCCTATTACCCGTTGCTTTAACATCCTTCAGCACTGTGTTGTGGAGGGCTACGTTACCGCACCGCCAGGACACAGACAGTACTGTTAAAAAAATATAATGGAATATTCTTATGATTGAGCTCTTTGCACGCACTGAAACCACCTATATCGAAAAAGCCAACGGCAATTTAGTCTTTGGCAACACTAAACCACTCGCCGAGAAAGGCACAATCGAGCTGGTTATCGGCACCGACCGCTTCCTGATCCCGATTGATGAAAATGGCTTCTGGCGCTGGGAGGCGACCACGCCGTATGCCGATGGCAACTACAGCCTCTCGCTGCGTCAGTACGACCAGGCCGGAAACCTTTCCGAACCCACACTCGCCACGATTGTTGTTGATTCCACGCCGCCTGAAGCACCGCTGCTGATCAAACTCTATGATGATTTCGGCGCAGAGAAGCACGGATTTGAACCGGGCGATACAACCGATGACAAACGCCCGACGCTGACCGGCGTTGCTCAGAAAGGCACCACGGTTTACCTGCTCAATGACAAAAATGAGAAAATCGGCAGCGCCGTTGCGGATAAAGACACCGGCGTGTGGAAGATGGAGCCATCGCAGGACCTTGCAGACGGTACGAATAATCTGCGACTGGTTGCTGAAGAGACGTTTGCTAACGTGCCCCGTACGGGCTCACCTTCTGCGCCGTTTACCATTGTGATTGGTGAAGACGCGTCCGTTCTGCCGCCAAACACCATCACCATTAAAGAAGCCATCGACGACGTTGGCACCTACATGGGCAAACTCAGCAGCGGTGCCCTGACCGACGACACCACGCCAACCCTGCGCGGTGACGTTTCTGCCGGCAACGCAGTCACCGTTTATTATCGTCTGGCGGGCAGCAGCACCTGGACCGGCCGCGCCACCGCGACGGTGAACGGCACTGAGTGGAGCTGGACGCCGGGCAGCGCGCTGGCTTACGGCGAATATGAGTTCCAGGCCAGCATCGGCGGCTTCAGCAGCAGCCTGTTCACGCTGGATATCGCCACCGCCGCTGACATTGCCAGCAAAACCCGTATCGAAATGGTGAAGGATGATTTTGGTGCCTGGCAGGGCGAGCTGAGCAGCGGTGCGATAACCGACGACGCCACGCCATCGTTCAGCGGTCGCGGCGAAGCCAACGGCAAAGTGGTGCTGCGATTCACACAGGTCGGGCAGTTGGCGAATACCGTTGTTGTGGATGTCGATAGCAGCGGTAAATGGACGTGGACGCCAGCCTCTGGCCTGCCAGCCGGCAACTGGAGCTTTGAGGTTCAGCCGCAGGGTCACAATGCCTGGTCGAACACCTTCTCGCTGAGCATCACCAGCAGCGACGGTTTTAACCCGGTTATCACCGACGGTTATGACGATATGGGCACGCCCAAGGCGCTGGCAAATGGTGATACCACCGACGACACCACGCCGACACTGAACGGCCAGGCCGAAGCTAACAGCATCGTTTATCTGCGTGCGACCAACGGCACAAACGCCACCGTTTACAGCGTCACCACCGATACAGCTGGCAACTGGACCTGGACGCCACCAGCAGTTCTGCCCCAGGGCAAGTGGGATTTTCAGGCAAGTAAGAGCTCAACAGGTGGCTGGGGTAATGCGTTCCATCTGAATATTAATGTTATATCTGCATCAAATGGCAATGAGCAATTTCATTATAACCCGCTTCATTTTGTAGAGGGCCAAACATACTATTTGGACTCCGGTGCAAAGATCGTAATGAATGAACTCGGCTGGACTGGGCAAGTAGGAAACTCATCTGGATTCTATTACGGTGAGAATTTAAGCATAAATAAAGACAGTAGAGTTACATTAGAAATCCCAGCACCTACCAATGTCGTTAATATAGCAGTTCGTCAGAAAGGAGAAGGATTTAGCATTTCTAAAATCAATTTCTACAGCTCAACTAAATCTATCATTGGTTCATTAACAGTACATAATAAAGAATCTAGCAATTACAATCACGTCTATAAGTTCATCTCGAAAAATGTGGACATCACGCAAATAGAAATAAAAACAACGTCAGGATTGTCCAATGCATTTGACTGGATTGAATGGGGCGATGGAAATTATCCAACAAGCAATGGAATTTTATCGCTGGAGGAATCGCAAGTTACCCCTCATTTTTGGGAATCTACTGACGACCCTTCATTCATTATCCCTAGTGAATATGTAGCCATTGGGGAAGAAATGACATTAGATGCCTCATACATTATATCCCAGCAATCAGATGTTAAAGTTTTCGATCTGACCGGCAGCGGCGATAATATTCTAAAGCTCGATCTCAACGCCCTGCTCCAGCACGGCGAGAAAGATCTGTTTATCGAAGACGGTAAAACGCAGTTGCTGGTTAAAGGCAATGAAGGTGATGTGGTTCAGCTCAAAGATATTCTGCCGGAAGGCAGCGATATCAGCGAATGGCAGCATCAGGATGGCACAGTTACGGTTGCGGGCGTTGAATATAACGTTTATAGCCACGGCGATGATGCTGAACTGCTGGTGCAGCAAGGAGTGAAAACTGAACTGGTTTGATGTTTAATCATTAATTCGTTCTGTGATTTAAATTCAAGCCACCGTGTTATTGCGGTGGCTTTTTTGGGTCCAATATTAAAAACCGCACATTTCGTAGCAGCGCGATTAATCGCGCTGCTTTTGAATTTCTGCAAAATTTACATCGCGCCCATCCTGGCATTGCGCAATAAATTGCGCCGTTACGGGATTTGCGGGGGAATAGTTCAGTGCTGCTCTTACGCCAGGTCGCCATAAATGGCGACCCTACAAAACGCGCAGATAACATTCGTAGGGTCGCCATTTATGGCGACCGCTTTCAAAATAAAAAGAAATTACTCAACCAAACTCCACCGAATTCTGTTTTGAAATTAACGATCTCAACGGCACGCTGCTTTTCATAATCGGTGATTTAATCACGATATAACTGAAATATTTATCGATGCCGATCTGCGCATCCAGCATCTTCTCAATCACTTCCTGGGAATGTTCAATGCTGCGGGTAATAAAGCGCAGCAATTAGGTTTAACCCCCCGAAGATACAACACGCTTTAAGGTAAATGTGCTATCTCGTTAACTGGTTATACCAGCGGAAGGTTTTCAAATTACTGCAATAATTTCAATGAGGAAGCGCTTTTTAACCCAGTCGACCGCTGGCACGCGCCAGCGCGATATCAAAGATATGCAGCGCTTCTTCCGGTTGCGAATCGGTGGTGACCAGCGGCGCGAGGAAGCGCACGGTGTTGCGATGAATGCCGCACTTAATCAGCAGCAAACCTTCCTGACAGGCGCAGTCGAGGATTTTCTGCGTCATCGCCGCATCCGGCTTTTTGGTCTCGAAATCAACGATCTCAACCGCCTGCATAAAGCCAATCCCGCGCACATCGCCGATGCAAGCATACTTCTCGGCCAGCTGTTGCAGGCGCGCGTTTAGCTGCTCGCCGAGTTGATTGGATCGCGCCAGCATCTACCGCTTCCGCGCCGCTGGTGAAGAACACGCTTATGAAATCTTCTCCGCCACCGACCAGTGCATTGAGGCGCTTAGCCAGCTCGATGTAGCCCGGATACGCCCCCACCTGGAAACAAGCGTGCGACACTAAACCGAGTTGTTTGGTGACCGCGTTGACCACCGCCGGATAATTGTGCCCGACGTTGAGCACGCCGATGCCACCGACGAAATCCAGATAGCGATTGCCCTCAACGTCCCATACTTCGCTGCCTTTCGCCCGCTCGATCACCAACTGATGCGCCGTGATGACGCCACGTGGCACATGCTGCTCACGCGCGTCCAATAACAAGCAGTTATCGGAATATGTTTGCTGCTCCGCCATGACATTCTGTATTCTAAAAACCCCTTTCCACGTAACGTTCGGATGGCTCAAGTATCGCAACCTGTTGGTTTCTCACGCTGCCGTAATCCGCTGGACAGCGGCATTTCCTGTCAAAATCCTCAGCGAATCAGCAGGGAAATTTGGCGTTCAGCGCAGTCAATATCCCCGCTTACGATCGATCAGCCCGACCATCGGTTCGCCGCGCTGATAGCGGCGCAGATTGTCGAGCAGCGCGGCGACGGCGCTGTCGGTTTGTGTTGCGCTGGCGATGTGCGGCGTCAACCAAATGGCCGGATGCTGCCAGAACGGATGCCCGACGGGCAGCGGCTCGGGATCGGTGACATCAATCACCGCCGCGCTGAGTTTGCCGCTCGCCAGCGCCGCCAGTAAATCCGTTTCATTGAGCTGTGGACCGCGTCCCACCTGTACCAGCGCGGCGCCGTCGGGCAACTGCGCAAACAGCTGCGCATTGAGCAACCCGCGCGTGCTGTCGGTGAGCGGCAGCAGGCACACCAGAATGTCGCTATGCGCGAGGAAATCCCCCAGCTGATCGCTGCCGTGCCAGCAACGCACGCCAGCAAACTCGCGGGGCGTGCGGCTCCAGCCAGCGCAATCAAAACCCAGCGACACAAGTTGTTTTAAACAAGCCTGGCCGAGTTCGCCGAGGCCCATCACGCCAATACGACGCTGGCTGGCGGTGCGAATCGGATGGGTTTGCCACTGCTCAGCGCGCTGCTGCTGAAAGTAGCGCGGCATATCGCGATGCAAACCGAGCACCGCGAAGGTGACGTATTCGACCATGCCTTGCGTCAGGCCGGGTTCGATCATGCGTACTACCGGCAAATCCGGCGGTAGCTGCGTGAGATCGAACTGATCCGCGCCCGCGCCCACCGATAACAGCGCTTTGAGATTGGGAAAGGTGCTCATCAGGTTTTCCGGCGGTTGCCACGCCACCAGCAGTTCAACCTGCCCGGCATCACCGATATCCGGCCAGATGTGCAGCTGAATATCCGGCGCATGTTGCGCCAGCCAGCGCTGCCAGTGCGCGCCGCGCGTGGCTTCTGATTTGTAGACGATATGCATCAGGCCATCGCCTGGGTCATCAACCCGAATGCCTGCATCTCACCTTGTTGCGGTGACCACGGCGTTCCCCGAATCATGGTAGTGGGCGCATCGACCTGCGCCAGGCCCAATGTTTCCAGCCAGGCCGCCAGCGGCAGCGCGCCATCGGTATCAATACGCACGAACTCGCCGCGCAGGCCTTGCATCAAGGCGGAAATCAGCGTTTGCGCGATGTCGAGATTCAGCGCGATCACCGGGCCAATCGCCCAGCCGTGACCGAAGCGGCGCAGGCTGGCAAAACCGTGCACGCGCTGTTTGGCATCCTGCAACAGCACGGTTTGAAAATCGGTGATCAGGCTGTTGATCAGAGCGGGACGCCACATGCCGTGCGCCTGGTGATCGCGTTCGATCAGCAGATCGGCGTCTGCGGCTTGCGCGTTACGCAGCGTTAAACCGGCTGGAATGTTGACGGCTGGCACCGACGCCAGCTCGCGCGTTTGATGCTGCTGAATGTGGCCGGTGACCTCAAAGCCGAACTTCTGGTACAGCCCTTTGCCCATTTCGGTGGCGTGCAGGCGAATGGTGTAATCGGGGAATTTTTCCAGCAGCGCCAGCATCAGCTGCTTGCCGGTGCCGCGGCCCTGAAACTGCGGATTCACCACTACCAAACCGATGGTTGCCGCCTGCTCGCCCCAGCGCCAGCCAAAGGCGCTGCCGACGAATTCGCCGTTTTCTTCAGCGACCACGCCTTCACCCAGCGCCAGCGCTTGCTGCCAGTCTTCCCGGCGGTGCGGCCATTTGAGCTGCTGGGTGATGGCGTAGCCGTGTTCGATGTCGCTCTGTGTCATTGCGCGTAGTGTGATCATGGTTTTCCTTGCTAGTGAGGTCGCCATAAATGGCGACCCTTAAGACCCGATCTTTCATCGTAGCTTCAAGCCCTCCGTTTCTCCTTTCACGCCAGCAACTACTCTGAACGGTAACCAGAAGCTCTGACTTCGTATGTACAAGGCTAGATGGCGTGATGGTTTATGTGAAAGGGAGTCCGCAGATAATTTATCTCGGTATTGATGTCAGCAAAAATAAAATAGACCTCTGCCTGTTGCCCGGCAACGGCAAAAAGAAAAGCAAAACCCTTAAAAATGACGATGTCGCAGAACGCAGTATCTGCGACTGGCTGTACAAACAAAAATGTCCCCCCGGGCAGGTGACGGCTGTCATGGAAGCGACCAGCGTCTATCACGAAAATGTGGCTTACGGGCTGCATGAAAACACGGCGGTGACGGTTTGCATCAGCAATCCTCAGCGCGTCCGGGAGTTCGCCCGGGGAATGGGTATTCTGACTAAAAACGACGCGGTTGATGCCTGGGTTCTGTCCCGATACGGCGAGCTGAAACAGCCCAACGCCCGGATACCGCCTTCGCCTGAAGTGCGGAAGCTGAAGGAGCTGCTGCGGCTGCGGGACGCCATACAGGCGGATATCGTGCGCGCGACGAACCGTCTGGAAAAGTCAGAGTCCACCCGAACGGCCAGCGAAATTATCGACTCGCTTAACAGAACAAAAAAAGCGCATGAGGATGGGCTGAAGCGCATTTAAGCGCTGATATCCAGCCACTTCGATGACTATGATGATCTGGATGAGGACAGGGAACTGCTGGAATCAATAAAAGGCATCGGCCGCGTGGTGGGCACGACGATGTTGTCAGTGCTGCGCTCATGCCGGTTCCGGAACGCCGGACAGGTGGCAGCGTGGCTGGGCGTGGTGCCGGTAGAAAAAACGTCGGGAAGCTCGGTAAGGGGGCTGTCCAGAATGTCAAAAACGGGCCCGGCCGCGGTGAGAGCGAAGCTGTATATGGCGGCGGTGGTTGCATCAAGATGGAACCCGCCGGTAAAAGCGATGTATGAGCGACTAATCGCCAGAGGAAAACCGAACAAAGTTGCGCTGGGCGCGGTGATGCGCAAGCTGGTGCATCTGTGCTTCGGAGTACTGAAAACACGAAAGCCGTGGAGTGAAAACTATGCAGCTACCGCTTGACGGGCAAGACGGTAGCTACGAAGGATGGTTTTGTAGGGTCGCCATTTATGGCGACCGATAACATTAAATCTGAAAGTCGATAGCCGGTTCGTTTTCTGTCTCGTAGGAAAGTGCCTGACGCTTAATTTCCTCCAACGAAAGATTCGCATTACAGAGTTCAAGGAACTGCCAAACGTAATTGCGCTGCAACTGACCGCGCTTGAGACCGAGCCACACGGTATTGGCATCGAACAGATGATGCGTGTCGATTTTTACCAGGTCTTCGCCTTCATAAATATCACATGCCTGATCGGCCAGAATGCCTACCCCAAGACCGAGTTCGACGTAGGTTTTCACCACGTCAGAATCCTGCGCGCTCAGCACGATATCCGGCCTCAGTCCTGCCGCCTGGAAAGCACGATCGACCCGCGAACGGCCGGTAATGCCCTGACGATAGGTGATCAACGGATAACGACTGAGGCTGGCGAGCGTTACCGGCTGATGCTGCAACAGCTCATGATCGTGCGGCACTAAAAGTGAGTGATGCCAGCTGAACCACGGAAATGCCGCGAGGCTACTGTTATTCACTAACTGCTCGGAGGCGATGCCGATGTCGGCTTCACCCGCCAGCAGCATGGCGACGATCTCCTGCGGCGATCCCTGATTCAGTTCAAGACGCACATTAGGATAGAGCTGACGAAACGCTTTAATCACGCGAGGCAGGCTGTAACGCGCCTGAGTGTGCGTGGTGGCGATAGTCAGCACGCCGCTGGTTTCATTGGTAAACACATCCGCTAAGCGGCGAACTTTGCCCGCTTCATCAAGGATGCGCTCAGCAATGGTCAACAGCGCCTTGCCCGGTTCGGTCATGCCTAAGAGTCGCTTGCCACGACGAATAAAAATTTCCACGCCCAGTTCATCTTCCAGATCGCGGATATGGCGGCTCACTCCTGATTGGGAGGTAAACAGCGTATTCGCTACTTCGGTCAGGTTGAACTCGCAACGGGCCGCTTCACGTATAATTTTAAGTTGCTGGAAATTCACACCCTTTTCTCCTGGTTCCTGCCCCTGTTTCGTCCATGTTATGAAGTTGGTGTCATTGCAACAAATAATAAAAAACGGTGTGTTATGCGGAATAGTAATAAGGGAGGTTTTGCGAGGAAGATAAAAAAATAAAGGTCACCATGAATGGCGACCCTACGGGATTACTGCGGGATTAACCCACCAACATCAATTCACGATCCTCTACCGCTGGCTTATTCAGTAGCGACAGCAGAATATTTTTCACAGCCTGCGCCGATGGCGACAGCGGCAGACGCGCAGAGATGTTCAGCGACAGCGGCAGATTCAGCGATGGGCTATTAATTCGCGCCATCCACGCATGGGTTGAACTCACCAGCGCACGCGCCGCAGATTCTGGCAGCACTGTGACGCCCATGCCGCTGGACACCGCCGCAGTCAGCGTGGAGATCGATTCGATTTCGCCGATGATGCGCGCGCTCAGACGACGCAGCGAGAACGCTTCATCAACACGTTTACGTACCGCGCTGTAGTCGCGTGGCAGGAAAAGACTCATCTGCGCCACTTCCGCCAGATCGACAGTCGCCCCCGGACACGCCGTTGCGCCCACCAGATAGAGCTCTTCTTTCATTAATGGAATGCTGTTGATGCCCGCTGTTGGCGCACGATCGTACAGCACCGCCATGTCCAGTTGGCCGTTCATCACTTTTTCGTTTAGCGAGGTGCCGCTGTTTTCATGCAGATACACCAGCACATCCGGGAACTGCTCACGCACCGTCTGCAGCAGCGGCATGGTGAGCGAGGATGCGGCGGTGCCCGGCGCTAGACCGATAGAAACCTGGCCGTTCAATGCCTGACCGGCGTTGATTACTGCCGTTTGCGCCTGTTCACACTGACGCAGAATGGTGCGAGCGTGGGCATACAGAATTTTACCGGCTTCAGTTGGCGTCACGCCGCGCTTGGTGCGGATCAGCAATTGCTGATCGAGTTCATTTTCCAGCGTAGCGACCTGCTGGCTAAGCGCAGGCTGCGCGATGTGCAGCACTTCTGCTGCCTGAGTCAGGCTGCCGATATCGACGATTTTTACAAAATACTTGAGTCGTCTTAAATTCATGTTGCCTCCGTCAATCCCCGAATACCCAGGTTGGGCGTCTCAGCCTGCTGGCTTGTGGAGATGAATTTGCAATATGCAGGCCAGGTTTGTTTGCGACGCAAAATTGCATCGCCAGATTTTTCCTAAAGGCACGGAAAATAAGCGTTTGTGATTACCTCGAAGGAGTTAATAAGCGCGGACGATGACGTGATTTGCGTAAGCGTTGAACAACATGCACCGCGATGGGGCAGAAAATGCGAGTCAGGCGTGCAAAAAAGTGATGACCGGATGAGCTGGTTTGGTGCAGAAAACACAGAAAGTGAACAGAAACGGCGGGAATGGAACAAAACGAGCGGGAAAGAAGGGGGTTAGCCAGTTGGAAAACTTATGTGGCGGGCGGTGCGCGTTGTCCCTCACCCTAACCCTCTCCCGCGCGCGGGAGAGGGAACCGACCGTGCACAATGTCACTACGCAAAATAATTCGCGCTGTAGCAAGGCGGCAAGAAAATTCAGCCCCGGGAGCATAGTTAACTATGTGACCGGGGGGAATTTTCGCAGCCAACGCCGCTACAGCGTGAAGTATGAAGCGTATTAGCGTTTTTTACGGTTGCGATGCATATCTATTGAAACCGCTGCGACGATGATGATGCCTTTGATGATGTCCTGCACGTAAGCATCGACACCGACAAAGGTGAAGCCGCTCTTGATCAGGCCAAGAATCACCGCACCAATCAGCGTACCGGTGATGCGCCCCACGCCGCCCATCAGGCTGCTGCCGCCGATAACCGCTGCGGCGATGGCATCCAGTTCGTACGCCATCCCCATACTGGACTGGCCACTACTGACGCGCGCCGCCAGCACCACACCCGCCAGGCCAGAGAGCGCACCGGCGATGGTGTAGACGATGATCAGGTACTTATTAACGTTGATACCGGACACTTTGGCGGAGGTCATGTTGCCGCCAATCGCGTAGACATATTTGCCGTAGCGGGTGTGTTTCAGTGCGATGTGGAACAGGAACGCCACCACCAGGAAGATAATGACCGGCATCGCGCCCTGGCCGATGGAGGTGAAGCCATCTGACAGGAAGCTAATCGGGTTACCCTGCGTGTAGTACTGCGCCAGACCGCGTGCCGACACCATCATGCCGAGCGTGGCGATGAACGGCGGAATACCGGTTTTGGTGATCAGCACGCCATTCATTACGCCGCACAGCAGCCCGACGCCAATCCCGGCGACGATGGGAATCACCGCAGGCAGGTTCACCAGCGAGGGATACATCGGCGACAGGCTGTCTGAGGTTTGCGCCAGACTGGCCGCCACCACCGCGGTGAGGGCAATAACCGAACCGGATGACAGGTCAATACCGGTGGTGATGATGACCTGGGTCACGCCCACCGCGATGATACCGATGATCGCCACCTGCAGAATAATCAGCACTAAGCGGTTGGTGTTCATCAGGAAAGATTGGTCACGTACGTACCAACCGGCAATTTCAAAAATCAGGGCAATGCCCACCATCACGACAAAAATACCGGTGTCTTTTGGCAGCTTGTGACGCAGGTTGCCAAAGAAAGAACTCTGTTCTGCGGCCTGCGGGGCCGTAATTTTTACGTTACTCATAGGTGTCTCACGCCTCACTCGGATGCCAACGACAAAATGGATTCCTGATTGGCCTCTTCTTTATCGAGGATGCCGGTTATACGTCCGCCGTGCATAACCATCACGCGGTCGCTCATGCCGAGAATTTCTGGCAGTTCGGACGACACCATAATGATGGCCACGCCGCGATTCGCCAGTTCACTGATCAAGCGATAAATCTCTGCTTTTGCCCCCACGTCGATACCGCGCGTGGGTTCGTCGAGAATCAGGATCTTCGGTTGCGCCAGCAGCCAGCGGGCAATCAGCACCTTCTGCTGGTTACCGCCGCTGAGGTTATTGATGATCTGATCCATAGTGGGAGTTTTGATGTTCAGCTTGCGAATCTGATCCATGCAGTCCTGCGCCATTTTGATGTGGCTGACAAAACCGCTTTTATGGGTGTAATCGGGCATGTTGACGATGCTCATGTTCTCCATCACCGACAACACCAGGAACAGCCCCGACTTTTTACGGTCTTCGGTCAGGAACGCCATGCCCTTCTCAATCGCCGTTGACGGCGAATCGATCTTGACCGGCACGCCATCAATCAGGATTTCACCGCTGTCGAAACTCTCCATGCCGAACAGGCTTTCCATCACTTCGCTGCGTCCGGCACCCACCAATCCCGCTACGCCGAGGATTTCGCCCTTGCGCACCGTGAAGTTGATGTCGGTGAAGCGATCTTTGCAGGTGAGATTGCGCACCGTCAGCACATCCCCACCGATTTCACCGTTGAATTTCGGGAACAGCTGGGTTAATTCACGGCCCACCATCTGTGTAATTAGCGACTGACGCGTGTATTCGCTGGTGCTGTTGCTGCCTACCCACGATCCGTCACGGAAAATACTGATCTCATCGGTAATGGTGAAAATCTCATCCATCTTATGGCTGATATAGATGATGGCTTTGCCCTGCTCACGCAGGTCGCGGATGATGGTGAACAGGTGCGCCACTTCGGTTTCCGTCAGTGCCGAGGTCGGTTCATCCATAATCACGATGTCCGAATTCCAGGAAACCGCTTTAGCGATTTCCACCATCTGCTGCGAGGCGATGCTGAGCTCGCCGACCATACGATCGGCTTTCAAGCGGATATTCAGTTTGTTCAGCAGTTCCTGTGTTTGTTTATTTAGCTTGCCGTGGTCAACAAAGCCGTACTTCATCGGTTCGCGACCGAGCCAGATGTTCTCGGCCACGGTCATGTAAGGCACCAGATTGAGTTCCTGGTGAATCATGGAGATGCCGGAACGTAGCGCATCCATGGTGTCCTGAAACTGCACCGGCTCCCCTTTAATGCGAATGGTGCCCTTATCGGGACGATACATCCCGATAAGGCATTTCATTAAAGTGGATTTGCCCGCGCCATTTTCACCCATCAGGGCATGTACCGACCCCGGTTTAATACGCAGTGAGACATTGTCGAGTGCCTTCACTCCGGGGAAGAACTTGCTGATGCCTTCGGCTTCAAGCGCAAAAGCGGTCATACATCACCTCCGTACGGCTGAGTCGGTTACGGTTTATTTCTGATTACGTGATTCGAACTGCGCCATGTTGTCTTTGGTGATCAGCTGGTAAGGAATGTTGATGACCTTTTCCACTTTCTCGCCGTTTGCCAGTTTCACTGCCGCCTGCACCGCACCTTCGCCCTGACCTTTCGCGTCCTGGAATACGGTGGCAACCATTTTGCCGTTCTTCAGCATCTGCAACGCATCTGGCGTTCCATCAACACCGGCAATCAGGATGTGGTTCGGGTTTTTACCCAGCGCCTGCAGCGCACCAATCGCCATTTCATCGTTGTTGGAGGCAATCGCCTGGATATCGTCACCGGCGGTCAGCCAGTTGCTCACCACGTCTACCGCATCGTTACGCATGAATTTAGCGGTCTGTTTCTGTACCACTTTGATGCCCGGATATTTTGCTACCACCGCTTCCACGCCTTTGGTGCGGTCACGGGTCGATTCGTTAGCGAGGTCGCCCATCAGAATGGCGACGTTGCCTTTACCGTTCAGCGCTTTCGCCAGGGCTTCCATCTGCAGACGGCCGGCCAGTTCGGAATCCGAACCGACGTAAGCCATTTTGTCTTTCAATTCGCCCGCCGGTTTACGGTTAACGAACACCAGCGGCACGCCGGCTTTCGCAGCGGCATCCACCAGCGGTTTCACCGCGTTGGTATCCACCGGGTTAACGATGATGGCGTCAACGCCCTGACCAATGAAGTTCTGTACCTGCTGCAGCTGCTGTGAAACGTCACCTTTGGCATCTTCGACCTGGCCTTTAACGCCATCTTTGGTCATCTCTTTTTGCATCGCGGTGCGCAGAATGGTGAGGAAGTTGTCATCAAACAGCGCCATAGAAACGCCCACCTGAAGATCTTTTGCCATGACAGCGGCAGGTAACATGCAAACTAACAGGGAAGTTAATAACGCTTTTTTGAATTTCATAGGTAACCCTTCTTATTCGTTAACATGCTCAGGTTGGCTGAGACCGCGAATGAAAAATATCTTTTACATTCACCCAACGTCGCTGGCGTTTTTTTTGTGGTTGTAGAGGTAAGGCTTCTGGTCTAACGCTATCGGTTTACTGCATCTTTTCGGTGTAACTTACTACTTATCAGCCAGTTATTTTCAAAATGCCGTTTCAGATGAGTGAAGTCGTTTCGCCGGTGATGATAAGCAGTTCATTTATTTCATCTTATTGACATTTGAAACTTTCATCATAAAAGCACTGAAATGATTGTTTTAAAATCGGCAAATAACAAAACTTTGACATGCCTCTAACATCTCAAAGGAATTGCGTTTAAAGTGAGATCTTGCTGGCAGTTTATAATCTGATCATTCAAGTCAGAAAAGCAGCATTCCGCTGCTTTTACGCGCACTTAAATCAAAAGTGTGCAGTCGGGCTTTGACAACGGGGATCGGCATCGCTAATATGCGCCTCGTTCACACGATTCCTCTGTAGTTCAGTCGGTAGAACGGCGGACTGTTAATCCGTATGTCACTGGTTCGAGTCCAGTCAGAGGAGCCAAATTCAAAAACCCCGCTCAGGGAAACCTGAGCGGGGTTTTGTGTTTTTGAGGATTTGCCAGGTTACCACGAGCAACTACGCCAGCGGAGCCAGCTCCAAACTGCTGCGGAAATCGTTGCCGACATAATCTGTATCGATCAGCTGGCGGCGACGCAGTTCTGGCAGCAGGCC
Organism: Pantoea sp. DY-5; assembly: GCF_019795955.1. Taxonomy (NCBI): domain Bacteria; kingdom Pseudomonadati; phylum Pseudomonadota; class Gammaproteobacteria; order Enterobacterales; family Erwiniaceae; genus Pantoea; species Pantoea sp. DY-5. Next base: position 550,184 of record NZ_JAIMIE010000004.1, on the reverse strand, counting down.
GTTGAGCAGCAAATCCTGCTGATCGGGCTGGCCGAGTCCATGCAGCGAAATCACATCCAGCACGCCAGCGCGGTAGCGCTGTTCGATGGCATCGGCCAGGGTTGCTGGCGTTCCGGCGACAAACCAGTGGCCGGTCTCTTCAGCTTTAATGATCAGCTCGCGCAGGGTTAATCCTTCCAACGCATAGCCACGGAAAATGGCGGCGCGCCCCTGACGACGATGCACCTGCGCCAGTTCGGGAATCAACGCGGCGGGCAGCGGTTGGTCGAGCGGCAAATCGCGTAGATCCACCTCGCCGCCCAGCATGTCGGCCACGCGCAATCTGCCCTGTTCATAGTTGATGCGTTCATGCTTATCGCGCAAACGGCGCGCCACATCGGCGTCGCTGTCGCCAATGATGGCGTGGAACGAGTTCATGATCAGCGGCGGATTGTGTTCGCGGCCAAAACGTCGCGCCCGCTGCTGCACATCAGCCACGAAGGTTTGCGCGGCATCGAAGGTGGGCTGCGAGGTGTAAATCACTTCGGCATAACGTGCGCCGAGGGTTACGCCCGCTTCGGATTGTCCCGCCTGGAATTGTACCGGACGACGCTGTGGCGGCGGCGGTACGTTAAGCGGACCCGCCACCTGGAAATAGTCGCCGCGATAGTTAATCGGGTGCAGTTTGCTGTGATCGAGACGAATGCCGCCGCTGGCCGTGCGCTGCACTGCCGCGCGTTCGTTGGCGTCATACAGCGCGTTCATCACTTCGATAAACTCGGTGGCGCGCGCGTAGCGCTCCTGCGGTGGCGGCAGCTGGCTTTCACCAAAGTTCTCCTCGCCAACTGATGAAGTCACGGCGTTCCAACCCGCGCGGCCGCCGCTGATGTGATCGAGCGTGCCAACCTGACGTGCCAGATTATACGGATGCAGCCAGCTGGTGCTGACGGTGGCGATTAAACCGATGTGCGAAGTCACCTGGCTCAATGCCGCCAGCGCAATCAGCGGATCTTGCGTGCCGGTGGTGCCGGCTAATCCGGCCGGATCGGCCTGCAGCAAATCGGCGGTAAACAGCCCGGTGATCTTTTCGCGCTCGGCAATCTTCGCCAGTTCAATGGCGCGCGTGATGCCCACGCCTGGCTGGCTGTCATTGGCGGCGGAAATCACACTGCTGGCGCCGACCAGCGTTTTCAGTTTTCTGCGATACGTTTGCGACACAACACTCTCCTTTATGGTTGTCGCGCGAAATCCGCTTTGACGTTGTTTAAGGCGTCCGCATCGATCAGCAGACGTAAGCCGGTGCGGGCCAGCACGCGCGCGCCAATCAGCAGCGCCTGATAGCCGCGCTCAGAGTTGGCCGCTTCACGGAAGGGCACGGTGTGGAAAATCAGATCGTCGGAGCCGATTTTCAGCCACGGATGCGCCGTCGGCACCGCGTGGCTGATGTCGCCGGCATCGGTCGAGACTTTGTTCTTCTGCGGCGAGAGATCAACCTGCTCGCCAGCCGCGCTGAACTCCTCCAGCAGCAAGGCATCCAGCGCTGAGTTGAGTTTGAAATCGCGCGGGCCAATCTGATGGTCAATCTCGACGCGCGCGCCGGTCGCCAGCGCCACGCCTTCGGCAATGGCGCGCAGACGCGGCTCAAGGGATTCCACCACTTCGCGGCTGTCCGCGCGGATGTAGTAGTGCGCCGACGCGTATTCCGGGATCACGTTTGGGGCCTGGCCGCCGTTGGTGATAATGCCATGCACGCGCACGCCATCTGGCAACTGCTGACGCAGCACGCTGATGCCGTTGTAGAGCAGCACCAGCGCATCCAGCGCGTTAATCCCTTCATGCGGCGCGCTGGCAGCGTGTGACGGCTTGCCATAGAAGTGGAAATAGAGATGATTATTGGCGAGCGTGGATTCAGTCAGGCGGGTTTTGCCCGAAGGATGCACCATCAGCGCCACGTCGACATCTTTGAGGTAGCCGGCTTCGACAAAGCGCTTTTTCACGTTGCCTTTGGGTCCGCCCGGTCCGGCTAATCCGCCCTCTTCCGCGGGCGTGCCTAACACCACCACGCGTCCACCGGTTTGATCCAGCACCTGCGATAGCGTGATGGCCGCCGCCACGCTGGTGGTGCCAATCAGGTTATGACCGCAGGCGTGACCGATGCCGATCAGCGCGTCATATTCTGCGAGAAAAGCGATGGTGGGGCCCGGTTTGTCGCTGGCCTTGACCGCGTAGAACGCGGTTTCATGCCCCGCGACGTTAAGTGTGACGTCAAAACCCTGCGCCCTGAGTAACTGTGTTAGCTGCTCGCTGGCGAAATATTCGTTGTTGCCGGTTTCAGGATTTTGAAATATCGCCTGCGATACCTTGAGGTAAGCGGCGCTGTGTTGTTCGAGGCTGTTTTCGAGCGTGAGCTGAAGGGCGTTCAGCGACATGAGTATTTTCCTTGTTGCGTTTAGGTCGCCATAAATGGCGACTCTACAAAGGCCACCACCGTTTACATGGCCACGGTAGATCAATGACGCTTATCGATACGCTGCACCAACCGGTCGCCGACCCACTGAATGCCGCACACCAGCACAATCAGCACCGCGATCACCGCGATCATCACTGAGGTTTCAAAGCGCTGATAGCCGTAACGGATCGCCAGATCGCCCAGTCCGCCTGCGCCAATCGCGCCGGCCATGGCCGAAGCACCAATTAGCGCCACCAGCGTAACCACAAACCCCGACAAGATGCCGGGCAGCGCTTCCGGGATCAGCACGTCCCAGACGATACGCAGCTTGCTGGCGCCCATGGCGCGCACCGCATCAATCAGGCCGCGATCGACATCACGCAGCGACACTTCGGCCACGCGCGCGAAGTACGGCGTTGCGGTGATCGACAGCGGCACAATCGCGGCCCAGGTGCCGAGCGAGGTGCCGACCAGAAAACGGGTAAAGGGAATCAGCGCCACCAGCAGAATGATGAACGGCAGCGAGCGGAAGCTGTTGATGATCAGGCCCAGCACGCGATTAATGCCGCGATGTTCGGCAATGCCGCCGGGGCTGGTCATCACCAGAATCAGGCCGAGCGGCAAGCCGGCCACCAGCGAAAACAGACCGGAGATCACCGTCATTAAAACCGTTTCGCCTAACGCATTGAGTAAAAGATCAATCATGACTGGCGACATAACCCACCAACTCCACTTGAGCCTGCTGCGCGTGCAGCCAGCTGAGAATCTGTTGCTCGTCGGCCGCGTTCGCCGCCGGGAGCGCAATAAAGAAACGCACCACCGCGTAGTGCTGGATGTGATCGATGCCGCCCTGCAGCAGGCGGAATTTGCCCGGCAGCGCGCCGGCAAAGCGGGTTAGCAGATCGCCCTGCGCATCGTCACCGGCAAAATGCACGCTGTAGATGGCGTCGCCCTGTATCTCATCGCTGAGGCGCGCGGCAATATTTTCCGGCAGCTGCGGCAGCAAACCGCGCAGCAGCGTGCGCGTCAATTGCGAGTTGGGATGCGCAAACACCTGCCAAACCGGACCTTGTTCAATAATTTCACCGGAATCAATTACCGCCACGCGATGCGCCACAGATTTGATGACTTCCATCTCATGGGTAATCAGCAGAATGGTGATGCCGAGTTTTTGATTCAGGGATTTGAGCAGCGCCAGAATCGAGCGCGTAGTTTCCGGATCGAGCGCCGAGGTGGCTTCGTCGCACAGCAGCAGCGCCGGGCTGGCCGCCAGCGCACGGGCAATACCAACGCGCTGTTTTTGGCCGCCGGATAACGCCGCCGGATAGCTTTGCGCCTTGTCCGCCAGCCCTACCAGCTCCAGCAGTTCCGCCACGCGCTGCTGGCGTTGCGCTTTATCCATGCCGGCAATTTTCAGCGGCAGCGCAACGTTCTGCGCCACCGTTTTTGCTGATAACAGATTGAAGTGCTGGAACACCATGCCAACGCGGCTGCGCACCGTTTGCAGCTGTTTTTCCGACAGGCCGGTGATGTTCCGGCCTTCGATTTCAATGACGCCTTCATCAGGTTGTTCCAGCCCGTTGAGACAGCGGATCAGCGTGGATTTCCCCGCGCCGCTGCGTCCAATCAGGCCAAGAATTTCGCCTTTCTGCACCGTCAACGAGATATCGCGCAGCGCCTGGGTTTGTCCAAAGCGACGTGACACGCCTTGCAGGCGCACCACGCTGCCGCTGTCGCGAAACTTCACCTGCGCCTCGTCGTGGGCACTTTCCACCACGCCGCGTTTGACGGCGGTAAAGGGCGTTTCGGCTGCTGAGAATAACGTCATCTTATTCGTTCCTTACCAGGCCGTTTCGCCCGTGCCTTTGTAGACCTTGTCAAACACGGTCTTCACGGCATCGTTCTGATAAGAAGCCACCAGCGTTTTCACCCACGGCGCGCTGACGTTCTCTTTCTTCACCGCAATAAAGTTGTTGTACGGATTATCTTTTACCGGCTCCTGCGCAATGCGGTCTTCTGCGGTCAGGCCACTTTTCAGCGCCCAATCGGTGTTGACGACGGCGGCATCCAGATCAGGAACGGAGCGGCCGATGATGCCGGAATCCAGCTCTTTGATTTTCAGATGATGCGGATTCGAGGTGATATCGGCGGTGGTGGCCGCGATGCCGACGCCCGGCTTCAGCTTGATCAGGCCTTGTTGCTCAAGCAGCACCAGACCGCGCGCTTCGTTAGAGGGATCGTTTGGCACGCCAATCACCGCGCCCTCTTTCAGCGCTTTGGCGCTTTTCACTTTCTTCGAGTAGAGACCAATCGGCCACACGGCGGTATCGCCGACGCGCACGATGTCGTAGTGATTGACCTTGATTTGGTTATTAAGGAACGGCTGATGCTGGAAGGCGTTGGCATCCACTTCGCCGTTTTGCAGCGCTTCGTTCGGCTGGTTGTAATCGTTGAAGATCACGGTTTTCACCGTTAAGCCTTTTGCCGCCGCCTGTTTGATCACTTCGCGCCAGACATCTTCATCCTCGCCGCTCATAATGCCGACTTTTACCGAGGTTTTATCCGCCGCGTGGGCGATGGACAGCGGCGACAGCGCCGCGCTGGCCAGCAGTAAGGCGCCAGCCGTTAACAGGAATTTATTTTTTACTGATGACAGACGTGTGTGCATAAAATGCTTCCTAATCGTTATAATTGCGCGAGTCAAAATAAGCTGTCGTAACGACAGATGACCGCAGTATACGCAGTTGCTTATTCCTGCATTATGATTTATTCAGAAATGCTATTCCTGAAAAGCATAAAGCCGCAGCGCCGCTCGCATCGCCACAAGCGAGAAAATGGCTGTGTTATCCTCTCCCTTTTGATGGACTTGTTACTGAGCGCTATGTCGGACAACACACCTAAACGAAAAAATGACCCTGAAGGGCTGAAGAAACGCATCCTCGCCGGTGCGCTGAAAATGTTCGCCGAGTTTGGTATGCAGGGCGCAAGGCTGGAGCAGATCGCTGAGCACGCGCAAACCACTAAACGCATGGTGGTGTATCACTTTGGCAATAAAGAGCAGCTCTATATTGAGGTGCTGGAGCAGGTGTATCAGGCGATTCGCCAGCATGAAACCGGCCTTAATCTCGCCGAGATGGCACCGGAACTGGCGATGACAAAACTGGTGGAAGCCAGCTTTGATTACCACGTTTCGCACCCGGATTTTATGCGGCTGGTGTGTACCGAAAACCTGCTGCGCGGGCGCTACATCATGCAATCCGAACGCATCAAGGCGCTGAACAAAAGTGCACTCGATGTGCTGGATGACATTCTGACGCGCGGCCAGCAGCAAGGGCTGTTTATGGATGGGCTGGATACCGTGGATGTGCACCGCTTGCTCAGCAGCATTTGTGTGCATCACGTCTCCAATCGCTACACCTTTCACACGCTGTTCACGCCGAACGATAGCGAGGAAGACAGCATCCGTCGCAACCGCCAATTAGCCGTCACCGCCACGCTGCGTTATGTGCGCAAAGCCCCGTAGGCTGCGGCTGCGCGCTGATGGTCTACGCTTTTAAATTTGGGACCGTCACAGACCACAGACTAAGGAACGCCGTAGTGAACAAAGATCCCCACCTTTATCCCTTACGCCATACGCAGAATACCGATCAGGACAGCGCACTGTGGAACTGGGCGCAAAACACGGTGGTTGGTCAGCGTAGTCAGTTACATCAGCCGCAAACTGAAGCGGAGTTGCAACAACTGCTGCGCACCGCCAGCGGCAAAGTGCGCGTGCTGGGCAACCGCTTGTCGCCGGGCCGCATGCTCGGCGTTGATGAGCAGGATTTGCTGCTGGATCTCAGCGCGTTCAACGGCATGCTTGCGCAAGACGAAGACAGCGTCACCTTTGCCGCCGGCACGCCGCTGGAACAGGTTTACAGCACCTTAACCGAGATGGATCGCATGCTGGCCTCGTCGCCGGGCGTGATTGCGGTGCAGACGCTGGCGGGCGCAATGGCCACCGGCACGCACGGCCAGGGTTTAGCACAAAGCTCCATCGCCGATGAAGCGCTGCGCATCCGCATGGTGTTGGCTGACGGCAGCGTGCGTGAATTTGTACGCGGTGAGCCCGATTTCGCTGCCGCACAGGTTTCGCTCGGCACCCTGGGCATTGTGACGGCCGTAACGCTGCGCACCCGCCCTTTCCGCCTGTTCACCTGCCACAAATTCGCCGTCTCTGCCGATACGCTGGAGAACGATCTGATCGAATGGAATCAGCAGTATGAGATGAGCAAAGCCTGGTGGTTTGTCGATGACAACCTGATGCACGTGTGGAACGCGCATGAAGCCAGCGCTGAAGAGTCGCAAGCGTGGCACGCCAATCAGCGCGAGGTGATTGAGCATGGCGATGACACCGACAGCAGCCTGAATGACACCATCGACCAGACGCTGGCGCAGATGCATCGCGATACGCAGATTCACGGCAAAGGCGGCAAACAGTTCCGCACCGTGACGCGCTTCCGCGATTTCACCGACATCAGCGGCGATATCTATCAGCTGTTTTGTCGCGGCATTGCCGTGCCGCAGATCAATGTCGAGATCGGCGTGCCGCTGGAGAAAACGCCGCAGATTATCAGCAAGATCAAAGCCTGGTACGCCGAGAATCATCCGCATATGCACTATCCGATTATTCTGCGCTGTACCGGTGCGTCTGAAGCCTGGCTCAGCCCGGCATATCAGCACGCCACCTGCTTCTTTGGCTTTGTGGTCTATTACGCCGATGACGGTTCGCTGTCGCAGGATGGCCTGCATTTTCTCACCGAAGTCGAGAAGCTGCTGGCGGCCGAAGGCGGTCGTCCGCACTGGGGCAAATATTACGATCCGCAGCGCTATCAGTGGCGCGATATCTATCCGCAGTGGGACGCTTTCCGCGCGGTGCGCAACCAGCTCGATCCACAACGCCGTTTTAGCAATGACTATGTCACTGCTTTGTTTGATTAAGTTTGAAGGGGAGAAACCATGTTTGCATGGGTAACGCTGTTAACGCAGCCGGACTATTTTATTGGCGTGAAGGCGCTGCACCGCTCGCTGAAACGCAGTGAAACCCGCTGGCCGCTGATTGTGATGGTCACCGACGCCATCGATCTGGAGACGCGTGAAGCGTTGCAGGCGCTGGGCTGCGTGATCCATCCGGTGGAGCCGCTGATGCCGAATGCCGAACTGGAGCAGCATTACGCTTCGGCGCAGTTCGGTGAAGTGTGGAGCAAGCTGCGCGCGTGGGAGCTGGTTGATTGTGAGCGCGTGGTATTTCTCGATGCCGATATGCTGGTGCTGCGCAATATGGATGAGCTGTTTACGCTCGATCTGGGCGAGCATGCGCTGGCAGCATGCCACGCCTGCCGCTGCAACCCCAACAAGATCGCCAGTTATCCTGTCAGCTGGCAGCCAGAGAATTGCCACTATACCTGGCAGGATCGCGGCGAATCGGCACCGTCTACGCTCGATCGCTACCTGAACGGCGGCTTCCTGGTGTTGAAGCCGGATTTGGCGGTGTTTGCGTGGCTGCAGGAGAAAGTGGCGGGCATTACCGATCTGCGCCGCTATCCGTTCTCCGAGCAGGATTTGCTTAATGAAGTGTTCGAGGATCGCTGGCTGCCGCTTTCGTACAAATACAATGCGCTAAAAACCTTGCCGTTCCAGCACAGTAAAATGTGGCGCGAAGATGAAGTGAAGAATCTGCACTTTATTCTGGCGAAACCGTGGAAACGCGACTTGAATCAGCCCGAGTCCGAACGCGACCGCTACTACGCGCTGGATAAGCTGTGGTGGGAGTTGGCGGCGGAATAAAAAAACAGCGCGATTCGTCGCGCTGTTTCATATGGATTGCGCATTGCTGCGCGCCTGGTCGCCATTATTGGCGACCCTACGATTTAATGCGCTTTTGGCTCGCCCATCGCTTTCAACTTCTTCGACAGCTCGCGACGCTCTTTGGAGAGGTCAGCGTTTTTGATGATGTACTCATCAACGCGGTCTTCATAGTCCACACGCATGCTGGCGATAATTTCCTGCACCGCCTCGATGCTCATGCCGGGTTTGATGTATTCACTCAGGTTGTCCAGCAGCAGCACACGTTTCTGGTTATCACGGACTTTCTTCTCGTTATCCACGATTTCGCGCTGCAGTTTGTTTTTACGACGGAACATACGCACAAACTCCAGTACGTCCTGAAATGATTGCTTGGCATTTTCCATGTTGGCACCTTTCTTGAGGCCTGCGTCGGCAGGCGGAATAGTCATAACGTTTAGCTTAGCGGTTTGGCCGCCAGGGTTGCAATTCTCACCGCTAAATTCGGACTGGCGCTTATCTTAGCGCAAAGAAAGGGTGATTCACATTAAGTCCTTGCCTGAGAAAACTATTTACGCAGCGCCAGACGCACTAAATCGGTCATACGCTCCAGCTGACGCGCCTGTTCGAGGCTCAACCAGACGTAGCCGTAAATCGCCGTGGTTTCGGAACGTCCGCTGCGATTAGCAATCAGCTGCTCCAGTTCCTGGGTGATCTCTTCCAGCGCGTGGCTGTTGGCGGTGATCTGCTCGGTTTCGCCTTTCACCATCAGCGTTGCCAGCGCATTCAACGTGTCTTCCGTCATCTGCTGGGTGCGGCGCAGCGTGGGCGCGTTAAGCATAATCAAGTGGCTTTCACGCGACGACCACCATGCATCAATCTGCATCTGCATGGTGTTGACCAGATTGCGATTGATGGTTTGGATCGCCTCAAACACCGATTTCGGAATGCGCGTCTCTTTACTCGCCGGCTCCAGCAACGCGCGCATTTTGATCACGCTACTCAGCAATTTCTGAAAAGGTTTATTCAGCCGCGGTTTCTCCAGCAAATTGGCGGAGAAGCCGGTGTGATGCAGTTTGGCCATGGCGATAAACGCATCCGATAACTGGATGCGCCAATGCGTATAGGCTCGCTGCGCCCAGATGGCGCTAAACAGCAGCGCCATCAGTGAACCGAGAATCACATCGCCACCGCGCCACATGGCGATGGTGAAATCCCCGGCCGGTGCGCCAACCACCACGCCGAGCGTGATGCCAATCAGCAGCGCCATGTAGGGATGTTTTCCCAGCGTCAGATAGCCGCAGACCACCATCACTACGGCGCACCACACCAGCATCACCGGCAGTGAAAACAGCTCAAGCTTGAGCGCGATCAGACCAGAAATCAGTCCGGCAAAGGTGCCGCTTATACGCTGCACCACGCGCGGCAGCACGTTGCCCCAAGTGGAAATCGGCCCCATCACCACCACCAGCGTAATCAGCGGCCAGGTGCCTTCGGGAATGTCGGTGAGCCGCACAAACAGGAAACACAGCACAAAAGCGATAGCGATGCGCACGCCGTGCACGGCGCGATAGTGGCGGTAGAACCAGAACTCAATCTGCGAGATGGGCTTGTCAGCGCGTAACATGGTTGTCCGGGAACGCTAAAAATTTGCGCGCTATGTTACCCTGGCGACGACTGCATCATTAGGGTAGAACGCAATTTTTTTTCGTCTTTTGCTGAAATACAACATGGGCGCTACATCTGATTTTCCCAATGGAAACATTGATGTAACGCATACAGTTTTGTGCGGGCATTGAAAAAGGTCGCCATGAATGGCGACCCTACGGATGCGGAGCTGTATGTTCGTCATTCATGGTGAATCGACGGGTGCGGTTTTGTAGGGTCGCCATTTATGGTGACCGCGAAATTTATTCAGCCGCACGTACCGGGATATACATATCCACCAGCCAGTTACCGCTCTCGGATCCATCAGAAAGGTAATGCTCAAAGCACGGACGATTGTCGACTTGCCAGCCGCCCTGCGCGTTTAAGCTATCAAACAAACTGTGCCACGCGCCGAAGAAATCGTTGTTGAGCACTTCAACGCGCGCATGAAAATAGCGGCCGCCCGGCAATAACCCTTTTTCGATATCGTCGCCCGCCGCTGGAATCACATCCTCTGGCGCGGTAATCACCGTTTCCACGCGCAGCTCTTCAGGCGGCAGCTCCTGCGGATTGCCGTAATAGATCGCCAGCCATTCACCTCCAGCGTGGTGCTCGCTCACCCAGCGTTTCAGCTGGTTAAAGCCGCGCGGCACGGTTTCCTGCCACGGACCTTGCAAATGGTAACCGAGCCAGCTTTGCGGATTACGTTCAACAATCGATGCTTTCATACCTTGCCTCTTGTCAGTAGCAGAAACAGCGATTGTGCCATCACCGCCGCATAACGGCGACGATGATGACGCTGAAATACGCGGCGGATTACAGTTTCTGTTTTACGTAATCGCTGATGCGCGTAATGATGCCTGCCTCTTCCACCGCTTGCAGCGCGTAGAGCGGATAGCTGGCCAGCTGCTTATCTTTGTCCATCACCTGAATTTCGCCAATCTGCTCGCCCGCTTTCAGCGGCGCTTCCAGATCTTTGCGATCGATAACGTATTTCGCCATCACGTTGGCCACTTCGGTGCGCGGCAGCGACAGATAGATATCCTGCGTGGTGCCGACATCGACCTTATGCGGATTGCCGTACCAGACGTTTTCGCTACCGATTTTTTTGCCTGCGTGGAACAGTTGCACGGTATCAAAGCTGTTTTGGCCCCACACCAGCAGCTTGCGCGCCTGATCTTCACGCCCTTTCGGGCTCTTGCCGCCCATGATCACCGCAATCAAGCGATGACGTCCGACGACGTTAGAGGCGATGATGTTAAAACCGGCGCTTTCGGTGTGGCCGGTTTTCAGACCATCGACGTGCAGATTTTGATCCCACAGCAAGCCGTTGCGGTTGTTCTGGGTGATGCCATTCCACGTCAGGGTTTTCTCACCGTACATGGCGTAGAAATCGGGCTCGCCGCTGATGATGGCGCGCGACAGCACCGCCAGATCGCGTGCGGTGGTGTGCTGGCCCGGCGCGTCGAGGCCGTGCACGGTTTCAAAATGGGTGTGCGACAGGCCGAGTTTCTGCACGTAGCTGTTCATCATGGTGACGAAGCTGCTTTCGCTGCCGGCCACGTGATCCGCCAGCGCTACGCAGGCATCGTTACCGGAATCGATGATCACGCCGCGCATAAGGTCGCGCACCGTGACCTGATCGCCCGGCTTGAGGAACATCAGCGACGAGCCTTTGAACACCGGATTTCCCGCGCCCCACGCATCTTTGCCGATGGTGACTTTGTCATCGCGGCTGATTTTATTCTGATCGATAGCGCGATCAACAACATAGCCGGTCATCAGTTTGGTCAGGCTGGCCGGGTTACGCTCTTCATCCGGATTGCCGGCAGTGAGAATTTGTCCGGTGGTGGCGTCCATCAACACCCACGAAGCCGCATCAATCGGCGGGGGCGTCAGGGGAAACGGCATGCTGTCGTCAGCCTGCGCCAGCGATGCCCAAACAATCATTCCAGATACAGTTACCAGCAGACGCCTTTTCAACACTTTTCCTCAAAATCAAAAAATGAATTTACCGCCGCACGTTTTACGGCAAATAGCGCTTACAGATCTGAATAAATTGAAAAAAAGTATGAACTGCGCATAAATGCTGCGCGCCCGCTCGCAGTGAGGATGATCGAGGTTGTACTGCTACCAAGGGACGACTATCCTGTGCGTTGATTCTCCATTGCCAGGATAACGCCGTGCCCGCCTCTGAGTTCACCTTCTTATTCCACGATTATGAAACCTTCGGTAAAAGCCCGTCGCTGGACCGTCCGGCGCAGTTCGCGGGCCTGCGCACCGATAAAGAATTCAATGCAGTAGGTGAACCGCAGGTATTTTATTGCCAGCCAGCCGACGATTATCTGCCGCAGCCGGAAGCGGTGATGATCACCGGCATTACGCCGCAAACCGCCAAAGCGCGCGGCGTGACCGAGGCAGCGTTTGCCGAACGCATTCACGGCCTGTTTAGCGAGCCGCAAACCTGTGTGATTGGTTACAACAATGTGCGTTTTGATGATGAAGTGACGCGCAATATCTTCTATCGCAACTTCTTCGATCCGTATGGCTGGAGCTGGCAGAACGGCAATTCGCGCTGGGATTTACTCGATGTGATGCGCGCCTGCTACGCGCTGCGTCCGGAAGGCATTGAGTGGCCGGAGAATGACGATGGCTTCCCCAGCTTCAAGCTGGAGCATCTCACTAAGGCCAACGGCGTGGCGCACGAACAGGCGCACGATGCGATGTCCGACGTTTATGCCACGCTGGCGATGGCGAAACTGGTGCAAGAGAAGCAGCCGAAGCTGTTTGAGTTTCTGTTTACCCATCGCAACAAACAGAAACTGATGACGCTGATTGATATCCCGCAGATGAAACCGCTGGTGCACGTCTCCGGCATGTTCGGCGCGGCGCGCGGTAACACCAGCTGGATTGTGCCGCTGGCGTGGCATCCGGATAACCGTAACGCGCTGATTGTCGCCGATTTGGCCGGTGATATGTCGCCGCTGCTGACGCTGGAATCTGACGAACTGCGCGAGCGTTTATATACCCGCCACAGCGATTTGGGCGATCTGCCTGCGGTGCCGATCAAGCTGGTGCACATTAATAAGTGTCCCGTGCTGGCGCCCGCCAGCACGCTGCGTCCGGAAGATGCCGCGCGCCTAAACATCGATCGTCAGCAGTGCCTCGCTAATCTCAAGCTGCTGCGTGACCACGCGGAAGTGCGTGAGAAAGTGGTGGCGCTGTTTGCCGACGCCGAGCCGTTTACCCCGTCAGATGATGTTGACGCGCAGTTGTATGACGGTTTCTTTAGCGATGCCGATCGCGCTGGCATGAATATCATCCGCCAGACGCCGCCGCAAAATTTACCGGCGCTGGATTTGACCTTCGACGATAAGCGCATTGCTAAACTGCTGTTCCGCTACCGTGCGCGCAACTTCCCTGGCACCCTGGATGACGCCGAACAGCAGCGCTGGTTGCAGCATCGCCGCGAAGCGCTGAATGCCGAGCGCGTGCAGGCGTTCTTGCTGGAGCTGGAGTCGCTGGCGAGTTTGCATGAGGGGAATACGGAGAAGATGGCGCAGCTGAAGGCGCTGTATTTGTATGCGCAGGAGTTGGTGTCTTAGTCCTCTGCGGATGTTGATTGAGGTCGCCATGAATGGCGACCCTACGGATTGAGAGAGTTGGTTTTTGTAGGGTCGCCATTTATGGCGACCTGAAAACCTAAATCATCCCCCACACCAGCCACGTCAGTGCAAAACCACTCAGCCCCATCACCGTAGTCAACACCGTCCAGGTTTTCAGGCCATCGGCCACCGACAAGCCCAGATAGCGCGTCACTACCCAGAAGCCCGCATCATTGACGTGCGACAAACCTAACCCACCGAAACAGGCCGCCAGCGTCACCAGCACACGCTGCATATCCGTTACATCGCCCACCGCCTGGCTCAGCAAACCGCTGGTGGTCAGAATCGCCACCGTCGCCGATCCCTGCGAAGCGCGCAGCGCCAGCGACAGAATAAAGGCCGCCGGAACTAATGGCAGATGCAAGGTTTCCAGCGTCAACGCCAGCGCTTTGCCCACTCCCGATTCCACCAGCACCTTACCAAACGCGCCGCCCGCGCCCGCGACCAAAATCACGCTGGCGGAGCTGGGAATCGCGCGTCCGGTGAGATCTTCCAGTTTCTCTTTGCTCCAGCCGCGACGCACGCCGAGCAGCCACGCCGCCAGTCCCAGCGCAATCAGCAGCGCAATGGCTGGCGTACCGATCACCGTCATCACCGCACGCAGCGTGCTGCCTTCAGCCAGTGTGGTATGCGCAACGGTGCCCATGACGATCAACAGAATCGGCACAACAATCAGACCGGTAATAGTCAGCGCACCCGGCGCTGGCGCGTCGTTCTTCGGCTTGCCTTCCGGCTTCGCCAGCTGCAGCTGCTCCAGCACATCAACGGAAAGATGATATTGGCGCAGGTTCATCGCTTTCGCGACGTAATAACCGACGATACCCACCGGAATCGAGATCAGGATACCGAGCATCATCAGCCAGCCCATATCAGTGTGCAGAATGCCCGCTGCTGCCGCCGCACCGGGATGGGTTGGCAGCGCCACATGCACCGTCAGCATCACGCCCGCCATCGGCAAGCCAAACTTCAGCGGTGACACGCGCGCCACTTTGGTGAAGCCATAAATTAGCGGAATCACGATGATGAAGCCGACCTCGAAGAACACCGGAATGCCGAGGATAAACGCCGCCATGGTCAGCGCCGCCACGGTACGCTTGATGCCCAGCGATTTACTGAAGCGTTGCGCCAGCGACTCCGCACCGCCGGAAGCTTCAATCACTGCGCCGAGCATCGCCCCCAGCACGATGATGATGGTGATATGCCCCAGCAAGTTCCCCATCCCGCTAAAGATGGTTTCCATGATTTTGTCGGCTGGAATGCCGGTAGCAATCGCCACCAGCAAGCTGACAATCAGCAGCGCCACAAAGGGGTGTACTTTGGTTTTAATCACCAGCAACAGCAAAATCACGATGCTGGCGGTAGCGATAGCTAACAACAACGCGGTTGACATGATAATCCTCTATTTTATAAGTATTTTTAGGGTACAGCTTTCTCTGGTATTGGCAGATTCAGATATGACTAACCCAACACAGCGGACATGCCGCTGCGTTGGCGATAAATCAGTGGTTATTCAGCGTAAGGCGCGAACCAGCCGAGGCCCGCCTCAGTGCGGCCGCGCGGGATATATTCACATCCCACCCAACCGTCGTAACCCACTTCATCCAGCAGGTTGAACAGATAGGAATAGTTGATCTCGCCTTCATCCGGCTCGTGGCGATGCGGCGCAGAGGCGATCTGGATATGGCGATAACGACCAGCGTATTCACGAATCAGATGCGTCAGATTGCCGTCCACCAACTGCGCATGGAACAGATCGAGCTGGGTAAAGACGTTGGCACGATCGATACGCGCCATCATCGCCAGCGTCTGATACTGGCTGGCGTAGAGATAATTCGGCTTAGTGACTGGATTAAGTGCTTCCAGCAGCAGGCGAATACCGTGCGGCGCAAAACGCTCGGCGGCATAGTGCATGTTACGCACGAAAGTCTCTTCATAGGCTGCACGATCGGCACCGTTTGGCACCGTTGCCGCCATCACATGCACCTGCTGGCAGTTGAGCGCCAGCGCATACTCCAGCGCCCGATCGATATCGGCACGCGCTTCCTGTTCACGGCCCGGAATGGCGGAAACGCCCCACTCGCCCGCCTGCACGTTGCCTGCGGCGGTGTTGAACAGCACCAGTTCCAGCTGATGTTTTTCCAGCTCGGCTTTAATCACCTCGGCCGGAAAGTCATACGGGAACAGGAATTCAACGGCGCGAAAACCGGCATTGGCCGCGGCGGCAAAGCGTTCAATAAACGGCAGCTCACCGAACTGCGTAGATAAATTGGCTGCAAACTTAGGCATTAAATATTCCTCAATTCCGCGACTTCGCTATCGGTCAGATAACGAATCGAGCGGTCGCCGAGCGTAAACATCAGGCGCGCGGTCTCTTCCAGTTCTTCGGTGTTATTGGCGGCTTCGCGCAGGGATTTGCCCACCACCACCGGACCGTGATTGGCCAGCAGGAAGGCGTTATAGCGCGAGGCCAGATTGGCCAGATCGTCGGCCAGGCGCTGATCGCCGGGCTTGTAATACGGCACCACCGGCACATCACCGACGCGCATCACCACGTACGGCGTGAACGGACGGATACAGTTTTCGCTGTCGAGATCGTTCAGGCAGGAGAGCGCCGTCAAATAGTGGCTGTGCAGATGCACCACCGCTTTGCACTCGGGATTGTTCAGGTAGAGCGCGCGGTGAAAAGCCACCTCTTTCGACGGCTTGTCGCCGGAGATCCATTCACCCTGAATCGTCACTTTCGACAGGCGATCGGCCTGCAGTTCGCCAAGGCAGGAGCCGGTTGGCGTCGCCAGCAAGTTGCCGTCCTCCAGCAGCAGCGACAAATTGCCCGCTGAACCGGTGGCGTAACCGCGCTGAAAGAAGGACGCGCCGAGCTGCACCATTTCTTCCCGTGCTTGTTGTTCCGTCATGCTGAAAACTCCTGTTGTGCGCGGGCAAAGAACTGTTCGTCGCCAAAGTTGCCTGATTTCAGCGCCAGCGACAGCGGCTGATGGATATCGCGCACCCACGGCACGCCCGGCGAAATCATCGGGCCAATGTGGAATGCGGTAACGCCAAGGTTTTGTGCCACCACGCCCGAGGTTTCACCGCCGGCGACGATAAAGCGCTGCCAGCCGCGGGTTTTCAGCTCACGCGTTACGGCAGCAAACAGCTGCTCAACCGCTTCACTGCTGCGCGCCGCGCCGTATTGCTGCTGAATGGCTTGCAGCTGCTGGGCATCGGCGGTAGCAAACAGCAAAGGTGCCAGTTCGGACTGATGATTGGCTTCCACCCAGTCACAGAGCTCCTGTGCATAGCTTTCGACATTGTCGAGGCAGCGCTCCACCAACACTTCGTGCGATGGCGCTTGCTGACGATACGCCTGCACCTGACGGTTGGTCATTTGCGAGCAGGATCCCGAAATCACTACCGCGCGATCGCCTTGTGGACGTCCCGCTTGTTCAGCATCGCTGTTCTGCTGCTGCGTCGCCCAGGCGCGGGCGATACCGATCGCCAGGCCTGAACCGCCGGTCACCAGGCGCGTCTCTTTCAGCGCTTCGCCCTGCGTCAGCAGATGCTGCTCGTGCAGCGCATCCAGCACCACATAGTTGATGCCCTGTGCTTTCAGGGTATCCAGCTGCGCACGCACCGCATCAGCTCCTTGATCGAGCTGCGCGGCGTTGATCACCGCGGCCTGGCCTTTGGCCTGACGCGTCATCAAACGCACCAGATTGCTGTCGGTCATTGGCGTTACCGGATGATGACGCATGCCCGATTCGGACAGCAGCTGATCGGCGACAAACAGATAACCCTGATACACCGTGCGACCGTTAACCGGCAGCGACGGCGAGATCACCGTTTGCGTTTCGCCCAACGCTGCCAGCAGCGCATCGGTCACCGGACCGATGTTGCCCTGCTCGGTGCTGTCAAAGGTGGAGCAATATTTGAAATAGAAACGATCGCAGCCCTGCTGTTGCAGCCACTGCAGCGCCGCCAGCGACTGATCGATCGCCTGCTGCGCCGGGCATGATCGCGACTTCAGGCTGATAACAATCGCCTGCGCGCTCAGCGCGTCATGACTTTCCGGCACGCCGTTGAACTGGATGGTCGGCAAACCGTTCTGCACCAGAAAACTGGCGATGTCGGTTGCGCCGGTAAAATCGTCTGCAATAACGCCTAAACGCATGATTATTACTCCTTCGCCTGCGGCAGCGTGATGCCGCTGAAGATTTTGATCACTGCGCTGTCATCTTCACGACCGTGGCCGGCGTTGCTGGCTTCGGTAAACATATTGAGCGCAGTAGAAGCCAGCGGCAGCGGGAAGTGCAGCGACTTGGCGGTATCCGCCACCAGATTGAGATCTTTAACGAAGATATCGACCGCTGATTTCGGCGAGTAATCGCCATCCACCACGTGACGCATGCGGTTCTCGAACATCCATGAGTTACCGGCGGCGTTGGTGACCACGTCATACATGGTGTCGAGCGGGATTCCAGCGCGCGCGGCCAGCGCCATCGCTTCAGCGCCCACAGCAATGTGCACGCCCGCCAGCAACTGGTGAATGATTTTTACGGTTGAGCCGAGACCGATTTCGCTGCCCACGCGATAGACTTTCGCCGCCACCGCATCCAGCACAGGCTTGAGCAGGGCAAAAGCTTCATCGCTGCCGGACGCCATTACCGTCATCTCGCCAACTGCGGCTTTGGCTGCGCCGCCGGAAACCGGTGCATCCAGCATCAGCAACTGATGCTGCGCCAGCTGTTGTTCAATCGCCTGCGCATCCTGTGAAGAGATGGTAGAAGAGACCATGACCACGGTGCCGGGCTTGAGCTGCGCCGCCACGCCGTTTTCACCGAACAGGATTGCTTTAACCTGCGCGGCATTCACCACAAGCAGCAGCACCGCATCGAGTTCAGCGGCAAAGCGGGCAGCGGAGGTTTGCGCATCACGTGCACCGGCCTGACGCAGGGTTTCCAGCGCCTGCGGATTGAGATCAACACCCCAGGTATTTAATCCTGCACGGATGCAAGACTGCGCTGCACCCATGCCCATGGAACCTAAACCAATCACGCCGATGTTATTCACGGTTGCTGACATAGCAAACCTCCATTGTTAATTTAAGTGATAATTTGTTCATTGGTGTTAAGTCTGCCGCAGTCAGTGGCGAATAAACGTGCGTGATATCACAAAAATTAACTTATCCGCTCAATGATTAACATGGATTCACAGCCGGAGGTGAGCGCTTCGAAGTCAGTCCAGATGGGATTTCTGCTTAGATTACGGCAAGATAAATTGTGCTGCGGGCTGTGAATCGATGATCTACAATGTGAAAAAATGATAATTCAGGGAGAGCATTGTGATTCCGGTTGAACGTCATCAACAAATTTTAGCGCTGGTTGGCGAACGCGGCGTGGTTAGCATTGCCGAGCTTACTGAGCGCTTGGGTGTGTCGCATATGACGATTCGTCGCGATGTGCAGAAGCTGGAAGAGCAAGGCGCGGTGCTGTCTGTCTCGGGCGGCGTGCGCTCGGCGGATCGTCTGGCGGCGGAGCCGTCGCATCTGGCGAAAACCAATATGTACAGCGGCGAGAAGATGGCGATTGGGCAGTATGCCGCGCGTCATATTCCGCGTAATAGCTGCATTTATCTCGATGCCGGCACTACCACACTGGCGCTGGCGCGCGAGTTGCTTGAGCGTGATGACTTGCTGGTGGTGACCAACGATTTCGTGATTGCGCGCCTGCTGATGGAGAGCAGCGGCTGCAAGTTGATTCACACCGGCGGTACGGTATGTCGTGAGAACCGTTCCAGCGTCGGTGAAGCGGCAGCCAGAAGTTTGCGCCAGCTGGCGATCGATATCGCGTTTATCTCCGCGTCCTGCTGGGGCCCGCGCGGGCTGTTTACGCCGGATGAGGATAAGGTGCCGGTGAAGCTGGCGGCGAGCGATGTGAGTAGTAAGCGCGTGTTGTTAAGCGACAGTTCGAAGTACAACAAGATTGCGACGCATCTGGCGTTGCCGCTGGAGCGGTTTGATACCTTGATTACCGATGCGGGGTTGAGTAAAGCGGGACGCGAGGCGTTAGGTGCGGGGCGTTGGGAGTTGGTGTTGGCGGGATAGTGCGTGCTGTCCCTTCGGTCGGTGCTCGCTGTCCCCTATCCCGGCCTTCCCCCGCAAGCGGGGGAAGGAGACGCTGCAACATGCAGCTTCAGAACTCACATATGGCAGCATCTTCCTCCCCCATTTATGGGGGAGGAGCGAGGAGGGGGACAGCGACGTCGATCAAATCACACTTCTTCGCTGAACTGCGGAACCGGGTTGCGGAAGGTGCGGGTCACAAAGGCGAGGTAAATAATACCAATCGCTGCCCA
The DNA here is from genome assembly GCF_019795955.1 of Pantoea sp. DY-5. NCBI lineage: Bacteria > Pseudomonadati > Pseudomonadota > Gammaproteobacteria > Enterobacterales > Erwiniaceae > Pantoea > Pantoea sp. DY-5. Next base: position 530,270 of record NZ_JAIMIE010000004.1, on the reverse strand, counting down.
CACCAGGCCGAGCACCATGGAGGTCTCTTCCAGATTAATCCACAACGCACCCACCGTCAGGGCACCCATTACCGGCAGCACCAGATAGTTGATGTGATCTTTCAGCGTCTTGTTACGCTTCTCACGGATCCAGAACTGCGCAATCACCGACAGGTTCACAAAGGTGAACGCCACCAGCGCACCGAAGTTAATCAGCGCAGTTGCGGTTACCAGGTCGAAGTTGATCGCCATCAGCGCGACCGCACCCACCAGCAGCACGTTCAGTGACGGCGTGCGGTATTTCGGGTGCACGAAGCCAAAGAAACGCTGCGGGAACACGCCATCGCGGCCCATCACGTACATCAGACGTGAAACGCCTGCGTGCGCGGCCATACCGGATGCCAGCACCGTCACCACCGAGAAGATCAGGATGCCAATTTGCAGCGCTTTACCCGCCACGAACAGCATGATCTCTGGCTGTGAAGAGTCCGGATTCTGGAAACGCGAGATGTCCGGGAAGTACAGCTGCAGGAAGTAAGAAACACCGATAAAGATCACACCACCAATCAGCGCGGTGAGGAAAATCGCGCGCGGGATCGTGCGTTCAGCATCTTTGGTCTCTTCTGACAGCGAACTGATACCGTCAAAGCCAAGGAACGAGAAGCAGAGAATAGTCGCACCGGTAATCATCGGGACTACGTGCGCATTCTCGGACCAGAACGGTCTGCTGCTGGTCAATGTCCCCTCGCCAACACCGTGTGCCACACCGTAAACCACCATGCCGGTAATCACTACCATCACTACCACCTGCAGCACCACGATCACGCTGTTGAAGTTGGCAACGGTTTTGATTCCACGCAGGTTGGAGATGGTCATAAAGGCCACCAGCAGCACCACGAAAATCCACGACGGAATGCCCGGCACCAGCGTCTCAAAGTAGCTTTTCGCCAGCAGGATGTTGATCATCGGCATGAACAAGTAGTCCAGCAGTGATGACCAGCCAACCATAAAGCCGACGTGCGGACTGATTGCCTTCTGAGCATAGGTGTAAGCGGAGCCCGCAGATGGGAAGCGGCGTACCAGCTTGCCGTAGCTCACGGCAGTAAACAGAATCGCGATCAGGGCGAAAGCATAAGCGGTGGCGACGTGGCCGTCGGTCAATCCAGACACGATACCGAAAGTATCAAACAGGGTCATTGGCTGCATATACGCCAGGCCCATCATGACAACCGGGATCAGGGTCAGAGATTTTTTCAGGTGTGCACGCTGAGGTGCGGCAGAGGTGTTAAGCGACATTGTTCAGGCCCCCGCAGACGACAACCGCGATCGGTTGGGCTACAGGGCTACTGCGCAATTTGCTGCAGTGAGAAGTGATATTAGTGTTTACGATTGTCGCGGCGCCGTAGTCATCACGGAAGCGAGAACCAGCCTGCGCTGGTGCAATGTTAAACAGTCCCATCTTTGTTTTCCTCAAATCTCACGCACAAGCGTGTTTGTCAGTATCTATCTATCCGGATGCGTGTCCGGCCTCGTGTGAATGTCAGTGAGTACATCATGCAAAAAAATAACCGACGCGGTTAACGTCGGTTAGTTCTCATTTTGCAGGGCGCGTATTTTGCCCCAACTTATGCCATCGGCACAAGACGTTAGATCAATTCTTCCGGCACTCAGGCATTCTTGAGCATCCAGTCGATTTCCGTCGAGGTGATTAAGCGCTCAAACTGCATCAGTTCGTACTGTTTGCAGCTGTGCCACACCCCGCTAAAACGCTCGCCCAGCAGCTTTTGCAGCGGATAGCTATTCTCGAATTCATACAGCGCATCACTCTGCCGAATCGGTAATGCCAGCCCTTCGGCTTCATGTCCATTGCCCTGCACCGCATGCGGTAAAGGTAGCTGATTATCCAGACCGTGCAAAATACCGGCAAGAATTGTTGACACCACCAGATAGGGATTTGCATCCGCACCGGCCACGCGATACTCGATGCGATGGTTATCCGCATCGCCACAAGGCACACGCAGCGCAACCGTGCGGTTGTTATGTCCCCACGAGGCCTGCAATGGCACATAAGCTTCTGGCAGGAAGCGGCGATAGGCGTTTACGTTTGGCGCCAGCAGCGCCATCGAGGCCGGCATTAAATCGATCATGCCCGCCAGCGCGCGTTTCATCAGCGGTGAATCGCTGCCGTCATCAAGCGCGAAAGCGTTGTGGTCGGCGGCATCCAGCATGCTGATGTGCACATGCATGCCGCTGCCCGCGTACTCTTCGTAAGGCTTGGCCATGAAAGTGGCGGTCATGCCGTGATTTTCCGCCACCTGACGCACCAGCCGTTTCAGCTGGATAGCGTGATCGCAGGCTTTCAACACGTCACGTGTGTGATGCAGGTTGATTTCGAACTGGCCGGGCGAGGCTTCCGCCAGCGCGCCATCGGCGGGAATGCCTTGCAGCTTGGCCAGATGGTCGATGTCCCGCAGTACGTCGGCGAAGTGATCGAGATTATCCACCGAATACACCTGGCTCTGCATGTTGCGTTCGTCACTGCCCGGCGAGCACGGTGGCTGAATGAAGCCCTCGGCATCACGCTTTTTATCCACCAGATAGAACTCCATCTCTACCGCTACCACCGGGAACAATCCTCGATTGCGCAGCTGTTGCCACAGCCGATTGAGGACATTACGGGGTTCAACGTCAAAGGGAGTGCCATCTTGGTTACACATGGTCAGCAACAGCTGAGCGACGTGCTTGGGATCGGCGGCAGAAGGAATTAAGGTGCCGGGCACCGGCATGCAGAGGTGGTCGGGTTCGCCCAGTGACTGACCCAGTCCGGCGTCTTCGACGGTGTTACCAAGAATATCCATAGCGAAAACCGAGGCCGGGAAGTAACACCCTTTTTCCAGTTTTGCCAATGCGGAGATGGGAATGCGTTTACCGCGAAATACCCCATTTAAATCATTAAGAAGAATATCGACATACTGCGTTTCAGGATGGCGTTCCAGCCAGGTTTTGACCTCCAGCTGGAACGCGCTTGTTCGTTTCTCTTCACTGTGTCGCGTGAAGTCTTCTACTTCTACGAGGTTCGTCATGATCCCACCCGCCCTTTACCGTTTAATATTGGTGCGCGCAATGCTCAAAATAACAGCCACTCCACTAACATAGCTCTAACGCAAAAAGTGTGCAAATGTAACAATTCTGTTTGAGGAATGAACGATCGGTTGCTAGATTGACAAAATATTGCACACTTTTAAGGCCAGCCGCGCATTTCCGGCGAAAATATTGAACAGCAACGCGGAGACGTTATGGGCATTATTTTTGACAAGCCCTTGATTGGCGTAGTGATGTGCCAGAACTTTATCGGCAGCCACGCAGGGCAAACGGTTCACAACAAATATCTCGACGCTATCGTGCTTGCCGGTGGCGTGCCGCTGCCATTGCCGCATCAACTGATGCAGGCACCTCATCTATTAGAAAACAGTATGACCGTGCTGGATGGCATTTTGCTGACCGGCAGTCCCAGCAATATTGAACCCTGGCATTACGGCGCAGACGGTAAAGAGGCGCATGCCGATCCAGCGCGCGATCGCCTCGCCTTCGGGCTCATCACCCATGCGATCGGTAAAAAGATGCCGATGTTCGGCATCTGTCGCGGTTTGCAGGAGCTGGTGGTCGCTAATGGCGGCGCATTGTATCGCCAGCTGCATATGACACATCTGTTTCAGGAGCACCGCGAAAACGGCGCGCTGCCGCTGGATGAGCAATACGCGCCGGTGCATACCGTGCAGCCAACAGTGGATGGCATGCTGAGCCAACTGCTCGGCAGCGCCGAACCTTTTGCGGTCAATTCGCTGCATGGGCAAGGCATTCGCGAAACCGGTCCACAGCTGCGTGTCGAAGCGCGCGCGCCCGACGGGCTGGTTGAAGCCGTAAGCCTGCCAAAGCACCCTTTTGCCCTTGCGGTGCAATGGCATCCGGAATGGCACTCCGATCGCGATCCGGTCTCGCGCCGTTTATTTGAGGCTTTTATCCACGCCGCTGTCTGTTATCACAAGGAAAAACAGCCATGAATGATGCCACTCTGGCACCCGGACGTCGCTTATCGCAGATCCGGCAGGAGTTGGGATTGTCTCAGCGTCGCGTCGCTGAGTTATCAGGTTTAACGCACAGCGCCATCAGTACTATCGAACAGGACAAAGTCAGCCCGGCCGTCAGCACCTTACAGAAGCTGCTGAAAGTTTATGGGCTTTCGCTCTCAGAGTTTTTCTCCGAACCCAAAATCAATGCCACGCCGCGGGTGATTGTACGCCCGGAAGAGTGCGTGGAGATCGGCAGCCTTGGCGTATCGCTGATGCTGATCGATAACGGAGCTGCACGACGCGCGCTGGCGATGCTGCTGGAGCGTTATGAACCTGGTGCCAGCACCGGCGAGAAGTTACGCCATCCCGGCGAGGAAACCGGCACCGTGCTGGAAGGGGAAATCACGCTGGTGGTCAACGGCCAGAGTTACCATCTCTATCGCGGTGAAAGCTATGTGATTGATACCGGCTTGCCGCACAGTTTTACCAATACCTCAGATCAGCCGTGTCGCATTGTTAGCGCGCATACGCCCGCCAATTTCTAAGGTTTCGCGCTTAAGGAGGATGTCATGCAACATGTGGGAAGTTATTACGCCGCTACCGCCAACGCCCATGAGCCGTGGCCGGCGCTGCAAGAGTCAGTGCAATGCGATGTCTGCATCATTGGCGGCGGCTTTACCGGACTCTCATCCGCGCTGTTTCTCACCGAAGCCGGTTACGACGTGGTGCTGCTTGAAGCGGCGAAAATCGGCTTTGGCGCCAGCGGCCGCAATGGCGGCCAGGTCGTCAACTCCTACAGCCGCGACGTGGATGTGATTGAGCAGCGCTACGGCAAACAGACCGCACAAATGCTTGGCAGCATGATGTTTGAAGGCGCGGAGATCATTCGCGACCGCATCGACCGTTACGCTATCGCCTGCGACTATCGTCCCGGCGGCATTTTCGCCGCACTGAATCAGCGGCAAATGGGCCATCTGCGCAGCCAAAAAGCCCTTTGGGCACGCTACGGCAATCACGATTTGGAGCTGCTCGACGAACGCGGCATTCGGCGCGAAGTGGCGACCGATCGCTACGTCGGTGGCTTACTTGATAAGCGCGGCGGGCATCTGCATCCGCTCAATCTGGCGCTGGGTGAAGCGGAAGCGATTCGCCGTCACGGCGGGCGCATTTATGAGCAGTCAGCGGCGATTGAAGTGAAATATGGTGCACCGCATCGAATAAAAACCGCTAAGGGCGAAGTCAGCGCCACCTTCGTGATTTTTGCAGGTAACGCTTATTTGCCGTCACAGCTTGAACCGCGCCTGACGGGCAAAAGCATGCCGTGCGGTTCGCAGATCGTCACCAGCGAACCTTTAACGCGCGATCAGGCGCTGGGTTTGCTGCCGAACAATTACTGCGTTGAAGATTGTAACTATCTGCTCGACTACTTCCGCCTCACCGCCGATAACCGCCTGCTCTACGGCGGCGGCGTAGTGTATGGCGCACGCGAGCTGGATGACATCGAAGCGCTGATTCGCCCTAAGCTGCTGCGCACCTTTCCGCAGCTGCGTGACATCAAAATCAGCCACCGCTGGAGCGGCAATTTCCTGCTCACGCTATCGCGCATGCCGCAGTTTGGGCAGGTGGAGAAGAATGCGTTCTTTATGCAGGGTGATAGCGGACACGGCGTGACCTGTACCCATCTTTCAGGAAAGTTGATTGCTGAAGTGCTGCGTGGGCATGCGGAGAGATTTGATGCGTTTGCGAAATTGCCGCATCTGCCGTTTCCAGGTGGGAGACGGTTTAAGGTGCCGCTTACCGCGATGGGGGCGGCGTGGTATGCGTTAAGGGATCGGTTTGGGGTTTGAGGTTTAGACCAGGTCGCCATGAATGGCGACCCTACATTGTCATTCCAACGGCATTTTCATCGGGTCGTCATAGGTATACTCAAAACCCAACTCATTGACGATTTTCGAGCCATCAATCACCTTGCCCGCTGAGCGTTCAGCTTCATTAGCAAAAGTCGGCGGTTCCAAGCCCAATTGCTTTGACACACTGGGATAGAAGCTATCCCGCGAAGGATGTTTTGAAGCACACAGATTGTAAACGTGCCCGCCTTTCGGGGTTTGCAACAACAACACAATCGCATCCACTACATCATCGAGATGCACCAGATTGACCGCGTGACCGCCGTTTTCCAGCCCGGTTTTACCTGCGAGGAAACGACCTGGATGACGATTCGGCCCCACTAATCCCGCCAGACGCACAATGTCCACGCTGGTGCCGGGCAAATCGTGCAGCCAATTTTCCAGCTCCACCAACGTCTTGCCGGCGACGGTTTCCGGCTGCAGCGGACTGCTCTCTTTCATTACACCCTCACCGCTGCCGTACACTGAGGTTGAGCTGGTGAAAATAATGCGCGGCACTTTCTTCGCCAGCGCGGTATCCACCACGTTCTGCACCGCCTGCATGTAATCTTCACCGCCTTTCACCGTGCGGCTGGCAGGCAAAGTCACCACCAGCGCATCGACTGCCATCAGCGTATCTAACTCTTCGGCTTCACACTCCAGTTCGGGGGTTAGCACCAGCTGGAAGGCTTCAATGCCACAGCGGCGTGCGGCGTCCACGCCATCCGGCGAGGTTTTACTGCCGGTGACCTGCCAGCCGCGTGCCGTTAGCGCCATCGCCAGCGGCATACCCAGCCATCCCAGACCTACAATCGCGACCTTTTTCATATCGACTCCTGCTATGGGCTCACACTTCATCTTAGTGCGGGTAGATGTGCCAAACCAGCGCAAACTGTTTCGGGAGATTCCGGAAATTGACGGTTAAAAAAGGGTTGCCAATTGTCACCATCTTCGTTAGGTTATTCAGCACGCAAATGAATACTCATTCAGCAACGGAATTTACTATGACACGCGTTCAGTTCAACCACCATCATCACCATCACCCTGACTAGTCTTTCAGGCGATGTGTGCTGGGAGACGATTAGGATCTTCCAGTGGTGCGAACGCAAAGAGAGCCCCCGGAAGATCATCTTCCGGGGGTTTTTTTATGGGCGAACGCCAACCAATACGTTCAGACAGGATTGAATAAGAGGACAGGAACCATGTTAGATAACACCCGTATTCGCATAGCTATGCAGAAATCTGGCCGTTTAAGTGATGAATCACGCGAACTGCTCGCACGCTGCGGTATCAAAATTAACCTTCAGCAGCAGCGTCTGATTGCGTTTGCGGAGAACATGCCGATCGACATCCTGCGTGTGCGCGATGACGATATCCCTGGCCTGGTAATGGATGGCGTGGTCGATCTCGGTATCGTCGGTGAAAACGTGCTGGAAGAGGAGCTGCTGAACCGTCGTGCTCAGGGCGAAGATCCGCGTTACTTCACGCTGCGTCGTCTGGATTTCGGCGGTTGTCGCCTGTCGCTAGCGATGCCGGTTGATGAAGAGTACACCGGCCCGCAATGCCTGAATAACGCCCGCATCGCCACCTCTTATCCACACCTGCTGAAGAAATACCTTGATAAACAAGGCGTCGCCTTTAAATCTTGCCTGCTGAACGGATCGGTTGAAGTCGCACCACGCGCTGGTTTGGCCGATGCGATTTGTGACCTGGTTTCAACCGGCGCCACGCTGGAAGCCAACGGCCTGCGCGAAGTGGAAGTGATCTACCGCTCTAAAGCGGTGCTGATTCAGCGCGATGGCGAACTGCCGGCCGCCAAGCAAGAGCTGGTCGACAAAATGATGACGCGTATTCAGGGCGTAATTAAAGCGCGTGAATCCAAGTACATCATGCTGCACGCGCCAAGCGAGCGCCTGGATGAAGTGATTGCGTTGCTGCCGGGCGCTGAGCGTCCAACCGTGCTGCCGCTGGCTGGGGATGTGAGCCGCGTGGCGATGCACATGGTGAGCAGCGAAACGCTGTTCTGGGAAACCATGGAAAAGCTGAAGTCGCTGGGTGCCAGCTCGATCCTAGTGCTGCCAATTGAAAAAATGTTGGAGTAATACGATGAGCACGCTGATGACACCCATTGATTGGCAGCAATGCAGCGCAGAGCAACAGCAAGCGCTGCTGATGCGTCCGGCGATTTCGGCTTCAGAAACTATCAGCCAGATCGTGCGCGACGTATTAGTGCAAGTGAAAGAGAGCGGCGATGCGGCGCTACGTGAATTTAGCGCGCGCTTCGATAAAGCGCAGGTGGATAACCTGCGCGTCAGCGCCGAAGAGATGCAAGCGGCCAGCGATCGTCTGAGTGACACGCTGAAGCAGGCGATGGCCGTGGCCGTGAGTAATATCGAGACCTTCCACAACGCGCAGGTTCTGGCGGAAGTAGATGTGGAAACTCAGCCTGGCGTGCGCTGCCAGCAGATTACCCGTCCGGTGAAATCGGTGGGTTTGTACATTCCGGGCGGTTCCGCCCCGCTGTTCTCAACTGTATTGATGCTGGCGACACCAGCACGCATCGCCGGTTGCGGTCGCGTGGTGCTGTGCTCGCCGCCGCCGATTGCCGATGAAATTCTTTACGCGGCACAGCTGTGTGGCTTGAAAGAGGTGTTTCAGGTGGGCGGTTCACAAGCCATCGCCGCCCTCGCCTTCGGCACCGAAACCGTGCCGAAAGTGGACAAGATTTTTGGCCCAGGCAACGCGTATGTCACCGAAGCCAAACGTCAGGTCAGCCAGCGTTTAGATGGCGCGGCAATTGATATGCCAGCCGGTCCATCGGAAGTGCTGGTGATTGCCGATGAAGGCGCCACGCCCGCGTTCGTGGCATCCGATTTGCTGTCGCAGGCGGAACACGGCCCGGATTCGCAGGTGATTCTGCTGACGCCATCGCTGCAACTGGCCGAAGGCGTGGCGCAAGCGGTTGAAGAGCAACTGGCGCAGCTGCCGCGTGCGGCTACCGCGCGTCAGGCGTTAGCGAGCAGCCGCCTGATTGTGCTGCGCGATTTGGAGCAGTGCATCGAGATCTCCAACCTGTACGGCCCGGAGCACCTGATCATTCAGACGCGTCAGCCGCGCGACCTGGTCGAAAGCATAACCAGCGCCGGTTCGGTATTCCTTGGCGACTGGTCCCCGGAATCGGCGGGCGATTACGCGTCCGGCACTAATCACGTGCTGCCGACCTACGGCTACACCGCGACCTGTTCCAGCCTTGGCCTGGCCGATTTCCAGAAACGTATGACGGTGCAAGAGCTGACGCCGCAAGGCTTCCTCAATCTTGCCGCGACGATTGAAACGCTGGCCGCCGCCGAGCAGCTGGAAGCCCACAAAAATGCCGTTACCCTGCGTGTTGCCGCGCTGAAGGAGCAAGCATGAGCCTGAATATTGAAGAGTTGGCGCGCGCCAACGTGCGAGCGCTGACGCCGTATCAATCGGCGCGTCGTCTGGGTGGTAACGGTGATGTGTGGCTGAATGCCAACGAATTCCCGTTGCCGGTGCCGTTTGAGCTGTCGCAGCAGACGCTGAACCGCTATCCGGAATGCCAGCCAAAGATTGTCATTGAGCGCTACGCCGCTTACGCCGGTTTGACGCCGGAGCAGGTTCTGGTCAGCCGCGGTGCGGATGAAGGTATCGAACTGCTGATGCGCGCGTTTTGCGAGCCGGGCAAAGATGCGATTCTGTTCTGCCCGCCAACCTACGGCATGTACAGCGTCAGCGCCGAAACCATCGGCATTGAATACCGCACCGTGGCGGCACTCGATGACTGGCAGCTGAACTTGCCAGCGATTGCTGACCAGCTCGACGGCGTGAAAGTCGTCTATATGTGCAGCCCGAATAATCCGACCGGCAACCTGATCAATCAGGATGATATCCGCGAACTGCTGGCGATGACCGCCGGTAAAGCGCTGGTGGTGGCCGATGAAGCCTATATCGAGTTCTGCCCGGACGCGACGCTGGCGGGCTGGCTGCAGGAATATCCGCACTTAGTGATTCTGCGCACGCTGTCGAAAGCCTTTGCGCTGGCCGGTTTGCGCTGCGGCTTTACCCTGGCGAACCCGCCGGTGATCGATCTGCTGATGAAGGTGATTGCGCCCTATCCGCTGGCGACGCCGGTGGCGGATGTGGCTGGACAAGCGCTGAGCGAGCAAGGCATTGCGCTGATGCGTCAACACGTTGCCGAGTTGAACGCCAATCGTGCCTGGCTGTTTGAACAGCTGCCGCAGATAAGCGTGGTGCAGCAGGTGTTCCCGAGTGAAACCAATTACATTCTGGCGCGCTTCACTGATTCGCCAAAAGTGTTTAAAACGCTGTGGGATCAAGGCATTATTCTGCGCGACCAAAACAAAAACCCCGGCCTTGCGGGATGCCTGCGCATCTCCATCGGCACCCGTGAAGAGTGCGAGCGCCTGATCGCCGCGCTGCAAGCCTTATCAGTGGAGCAAGCATGAGTCAGAAGATCCTTTTTATCGACCGCGACGGCACCATCATTTCTGAGCCACCGACTGATTATCAGGTGGATCGCATGGAGAAGCTGGCGTTTGAGAAGAACGCCATTCCGGCGCTGCTGGCGTTGCAGGCAGCGGGCTATCAGCTAGTGATGATCACTAATCAGGATGGCCTCGGCACCGACAGCTTCCCGCAGGCGGATTTTGACGGCCCGCACAACCTGATGATGCAGATTCTCCGCTCACAAGGCGTGAATTTCAGCGACATCCTGATCTGCCCGCACATGCCGGAAGATAACTGCGATTGCCGCAAGCCAAAGACCAAAATGGTGGAAGCCTGGCTGGCCGCCGGTGCGCTCGATACCGCCAACAGCTACGTGATTGGCGATCGTCTCACCGATATCCAGCTGGCGCAGAACATGGGCATTCAGGGCCTGCGTTACGGCGCGGAAGGCGAAGATTGGGATGCGATTCAGGCGCGCCTGACCCAGCGCGATCGTTACGCGCTGGTGCAACGCAACACCAAAGAGACGCAGATCAAAGTCGAAGTGTGGCTGGATCGTGAAGGCGGCAGCAAAATTAACACCGGCGTCGGCTTCTTTGATCACATGCTGGACCAGATTGCGGTGCACGGTGGCTTCCGCATGAACATTGATGTGAAAGGCGATCTCTACATCGACGATCACCACACCGTGGAAGATACCGGTCTGGCGCTCGGCGAAGCGCTGCTGAAAGCGCTGGGCGACAAACGTGGCATCGGCCGCTTCGGCTTTGTGCTGCCCATGGATGAGTGCCTGGCGCGCTGCGCGCTGGACATCTCCGGCCGTCCGCACATCGAATTCAAAGCCGAGTTCAGCTACCAGCGCGTCGGCGATCTCAGCACCGAGATGGTCGAGCACTTCTTCAGCTCGCTCTCCTACGCGATGATGAGCACGCTGCACCTGAAAACCAAAGGCCGTAACGATCACCATCGTGTGGAAAGCCTGTTCAAAGCCTTTGGCCGCACGCTGCGCCAGGCGATTCGCGTGGAAGGCAACACCTTGCCGAGCTCGAAAGGAGTGCTGTGATGAACGTGGTGATCCTCGATACCGGCTGCGCCAACCTGTCGTCGGTGAAGTGGGCGATTGAGCGCCTCGGCTACACGCCGCAGGTGAGCCGCGACCCGGATGTGGTGCTGCATGCTGACAAGCTGCTGCTGCCTGGCGTGGGCACCGCGCAGGCGGCGATGAATCAGCTGCAGGAGCGCGATCTCATCGACTTAATCAAAGCCTGTACTCAGCCGGTGCTCGGTATTTGCCTCGGCATGCAGCTGCTCGGTCGCGGTAGCGATGAGAACGGCGGCGTCACCACGCTCGGCCTTGTTGATGAGCCCGTCACCCTGATGGACACGCAGGATTTACCGCTGCCGCACATGGGCTGGAACCAGATCACCGCTAAAGCCGGCCACCATCTGTTCCGCGACATTCCCGATGGCAGCTACTTCTACTTCGTGCACAGCTACGCCATGCCGGTGAATGCCGCCACCATCGCCCAGTGCGATTACGGCTATCCGTTCACCGCTGCCCTGCAAAAAGATAACTTCTTCGGCGTGCAGTTTCACCCGGAGCGTTCGGGCAAAGCCGGCGCGCAGCTGCTGAAAAATTTCCTGGAGATGTGATGATTATCCCCGCATTAGATTTAATCGACGGCAAAGTGGTGCGCCTGCATCAGGGCGACTATGGCCAGCAGCGCGATTACGGTAGCGATCCGCTGCCGCGCTTACAGGATTACCAACGCCAGGGCGCTGAAGTGCTGCATCTGGTGGATTTGACCGGCGCGAAAGATCCGGCCAAACGTCAGATTCCCCTGCTCACCACCTTACTGCGCGGCGTGACCGTGCCGGTGCAGGTTGGCGGCGGCATCCGCCATCGCGATGACATAGCGGCGCTGCTGGCAGCGGGTGCCACACGCGTGGTGGTCGGTTCCACCGCGGTGAAGCAACCGGAAGAAGTGAAAAGCTGGTTTAACGAGTTTGGCGCCGACGCCATCGTGCTGGCATTAGATGTGCGCATTGATGCCAATAATCGCAAAGAGGTGGCGATCAGCGGCTGGCAGGAAGCGGCAGGCGTGACGCTGGAAGAGGTGATTGGTTGGTATCAGCCGGTTGGCCTTAAGCATGTACTATGCACCGATATCTCGCGCGACGGCACGCTGAGCGGCTCCAACGTCGAACTGTATAAAGCAGTGTCTGCGGCCTTCCCGGACATCGCTTTCCAGTCTTCGGGCGGCATCGGTTCGCTGGATGACATCGCGGCGTTACGCGGCAGCGGCGCACAAGGCGTGATCGTTGGTCGCGCGTTACTGGAAGATAAATTCACGGTTGCGGAGGCGATTGCATGTTGGCAAAACGGATAATTCCTTGTCTCGATGTGCGTGACGGGCAAGTGGTGAAAGGCGTTCAGTTCCGCAACCACGAAATCATCGGCGACATCGTGCCGCTGGCGCAGCGCTATGCGCAGGAAGGTGCGGACGAGCTGGTGTTCTACGATATCACCGCCTCATCAGATGGCCGCGTCGTGGACAAAAGCTGGGTGTCGCGCGTGGCGGAAGTGATCGATATTCCTTTCTGCGTGGCGGGCGGCATCAAGAGCGAAGAAGACGCGGCGCGCATTCTGCAGTTTGGTGCCGACAAGATTTCCATCAACTCGCCGGCCTTAGCCGATCCGACGCTGATTACGCGTCTGGCCGATCGCTTTGGCGTGCAGTGCATCGTGGTGGGCATCGATACCTGGTTTGACGAAGTGAGCGGCAAATATCACGTCAATCAGTACACCGGCGACGAAGCGCGCACCAAAGTAACTACGTGGGAAACTCTGGATTGGGTGCAGGAAGTGCAGAAGCTGGGCGCAGGCGAAATCGTCCTCAACATGATGAACCAGGATGGCGTGCGTAACGGCTACGATCTGGTGCAGCTGAAGAAAGTGCGCGATGTCTGCAAAGTGCCGCTGATCGCCTCCGGCGGCGCAGGCACGATGCCGCACTTCCTCGACGCCTTTGAGCAGGCGAACGTCGATGGCGCGCTGGCGGCTTCGGTGTTTCACAAACAAATTATCAATATCAGCGAGTTGAAAAACTTCCTGATCGACAACGGTGTGGAGATTCGCGCGTGTTAACTGCAGAACAACTGGCCAGGCTGGATTGGGTCAAAACCGCGGGCATGATGCCCGTTATCGTCCAGCACAACGTTTCCGGCGAAGTGCTGATGCACGGTTATATGAATGAAGAAGCGCTGCAAAAAACCCTCAGCGAGGGCAACGTCACCTTCTTCTCTCGCACCAAAAACCGTTTATGGACCAAAGGCGAAACCTCGGGCCACTTCCTGCAAGTGGCGAGCATTACGCCGGACTGCGACAACGACACGCTGCTGGTGCTGGCTAATCCGATTGGCCCAACCTGCCATCTCGGCACTTCCAGCTGCTTCTCACCGGCTGCGCCAGACTGGACGTTCCTCTATCAGCTCGAGCAGCTGCTGGCGTCACGCAAAAGCGCCGATCCGGAGAGTTCGTACACCGCGAAGCTTTATGCCAGCGGCACCAAGCGCATCGCGCAGAAAGTGGGTGAAGAAGGAGTGGAAACGGCGTTGGCGGCAACGGTTAACGATCGTCACGAGCTGACCAATGAAGCGTCTGATTTGCTGTATCACCTGATGGTGCTGCTGCAGGATCAGGAGCTGGATTTGAGCACTATCATCAATAATCTGCGCGCGCGTCATAAATAACGTTTCGTAGGGTCGCCATTCATGGCGACCAATGTTCCAGGTGCGCATGAATGCGCACCCTACGCTATTCATCAGCATGGAGAACGCCATGACCACCCATGAAAAACTGATCGCCCTGCTCGACCAACATCAGGCGCGCTATCGCGTGATGGAGCATGAAGCGACCGGCAAGTGCGAAGCGGTGGCAGCGATTCGTGGTACGCAAGTGGGTCAAGGTGCGAAGGCGCTGGTGTGTCATGTGAAAGGCAACGGTATCAAACAGCATGTGCTGGCGGTGCTGCCTGCCGATCAGCAAGCGGATCTCAGCAAGGTTGCTGCAGCGGTTGGCGGTCGCCGTGCTTCGCTGGCCTCGCCTGCGGAAGTGGATACGCTGACCGGCTGCGTATTCGGAGCTATTCCGCCGTTTAGCTTCCATCCTGATTTACAGCTGGTGGTCGATCCGCTGCTGTTTGAACGCTATGACGAAATCGCCTTCAATGCCGGATTGCTGGAGCAATCGGTAGTGCTCAACATTGCAGATTACCAGGCACTGCATAATGGTAACGTGATGAAAATAATCCTCTAATTGCCTTGCCAGGCCCTGAGCGGTACTCTTTCTGACTCAACATCACATCAAAAGAAGACCGATATTATGGCAAGTTCTCGTTTAACCGCCCGCCTGCGTCACACGCTGGCGCTGGCTGTGCTGGCAGGTTGCGCGTTTGGTGCGCAGGCAAAAATTGATCAGGTGCGTTTCGCGGTTGATCCCACCTATCCTCCTTTCGAATCAAAAACGCCGCAGGGCAAACTGGTCGGTTTTGATATCGATCTCGGCAATGCGCTGTGCCAGCAGATGCAGGCCAAATGCGTGTGGGTGGAGAGCCAGTTCGATGGCATGATCCCGGCGCTTAAAGCGCGTAAGTTCGACGCCATCTTGTCTGATATGGGTATCACCGAAGAACGTCTGAAGCAGATTGATTTCACCGTACCGCTGTACGACACCCATACCCAGCTGATTGCGCGTAAAGGTTCTGGCCTGCTGCCAACCGCTGAATCGCTGAAAGGCAAAACCGTGGGCGTTGAGCAAGGCACCGTGCAGGAGCGTTATGCGCTGGCAAAATGGCAGCCGCATGGCGTGCAGGTTGTGCCTTATGGCGATCAGGCGCAGGTAGAAAGCGACCTGATTTCGGGTCGACTTGACGTGGTGTTTACAGATGCCGCTCAAGCCGCCAATGGCTTCCTGAAACATCCGCAGGGCAAAGATTTCGAACTGGCCGGCCCGATTGTACAGGATCCGATTATCGGTCCGGGCACCGCGATTGGTCTGCGTAAAGGCGACACCGAACTGAAAACCGCACTGGATAACGCGTTTGCCGAACTGAAGAAGAACGGCACTTTCGATAAAATTCAGAAACAGTACTTCGCGACGGACATCTCCATCCAGCAGTAATCTTTTGGGCGGCTTTTTTGCCGCCCTTTTTGCACTCAGCACTATAATTCCATCAGAAAATGCATCTGGCGTCGCTGAAAGCGTGCCACGAATAAAGGACATCGATAGCGTTATGCAACAACAACATCATCCTCTATTAAGCGCCTCGCTGGGAACGCAACGCGAAATTGTTAGCTTCCACTTCGGTACGGATTCACAGCAACGCGTCTACATTCAGGCTGCGCTGCACGGCGATGAACTGCCGGGCATGGCGGTGGCATGGTACTTGAAACAGAAATTGCTGGCGCTGGAATCTGCCGGACAACTCAAATCTAAAATCACATTGGTGCCGGTGGCGAATCCTTTAGCCATGGGACAACACTGGCACGGTAGCCATCTCGGGCGTTTCCATACGTTATCAGGACAAGACTTTAACCGCCGCTTCCCGGCATTGGGTGAAGCCTTGGTTGAGGAACTCGCTGGCTCACTGACGCAAAGTGAATACGAAAACAAACGCCTGATCAGGGAAGCGATTGATCGCCATTATCGTGACCGCATTGCCCGCACCGAACTGGATGCCCAGCGCTTTACGCTGATGCGTATGGCGAGCCAGGCCGATTTGATGATTGATCTGCATTGTGACTGGGATGCGCTGCCACACCTCTACACCACGCCGCATGCCTGGCCGGACATTGAACCTTTGGCGCGTTGGTTAGGCAGTGAAGTGCAGTTGCTGGCGCAGATATCTGGCGGTGAACCGTTTGATGAGGCTTGCTGTGAGCCGTGGCTAACATTGGCAGAGCGTTTTGGTGATGAGTATCCAATGCCGCGCGGCTTGCTGCCGGTGACGCTGGAACTACGCGGTGTCGCGGATGTATCGCCTGAGATGGCGGAGAAAGATGCTGACGGGATTATCAATGCACTGATTGAGGGCGGATATATTGCCGGTGAAGTGGGTGAGTCCCCTCCCCTGATTCATCCGGCGACGGCGCTGGCGGGATGTGAGTATATTCATGCGGCGCAATCTGGATTGGTGCTTTACCGACGTAATTTGGGCGAGTGGATTAAGGCTGGGGAAGTGGTAGCTGAGGTTGTTGATCCGATTACTGACCAGGTGATGCCGCTGGTGGCGGAGTTTGGTGGCGTGTTGTATGCGAGGAATTTGACCAAGTTTGTGACGGCGGGGATGTTGGTGGTGCGGTTGGCTGGGGAGAATGCTGGGAGACGGGGGGAGCTGTTGGTATATTAATTGACTTAAACGATTAAAAGGTATTAAAGAAATCAAAAAATAAAGGCCATGGGCTACATTTGGCCTTTAAAAATATGATATAATATCAATTCTCTTACAATTTTAGTATTATTTAAGAACCATGAAGTAATCAACCATTAGCTTTGTTAAATGACTCGATAAGATTTTTGTTTAATAATGCTTCTTTTTTCAAAAATTCTATCTCTCTGACACATGAGTCGTAAAGTTTTCTGTTTAAATAATGAGATTCTTCAAGCGTCATTGTTTGTTCGTTCAAAAGGTGATTTGTAGGGGCACATATATCAATTTCATTACAAAGATTTCCTTTATAACTTGAACTAATAAATTCATTGGAGGTTATAAAGAGTTCTTTATTTAAACTGGACAGATGCCCACTAACTTCGTTAAAAAACATTTTTAATTTTGCTAATTCACATGAAAGGTTATCCTTGGATTTTTTTGATTCACTTAGAAATTCATCATTAGAATCGATAAATCCTTGCTGAACAGATACTTTATCTTTTAAATTCTGTACTTCATGCAACAATCTATTTTTTAAATTGAATAAATATGAATCAGCATCAAATAAAACAATCCTTTCAAAAGCCTCTTTCGTGACATCTTCATAAAATACAGTGTCGTCACCCTTTAATTTTTGTAAGAAAAATTTTGCATCATTGTAAAATTCATAGAAAGCTTCTCCAGATAAAGTATTAACATTCCACTCAATGAAAAAAACAGCATAATTCATAAAATCATGTTTTCTTTTTTCATATAAGTCGTTCGATGAAAGAAAATTGTTTACTTCCGTGAGAGCCTCTAGAGCACAATGAGCCGATTTTTCTCTTGTATTTTCTAAAGAATCATTTCTTGAGACTGTATGATGTATCATGACATCTTTAATAATGCTAATTCGTTCTGCTAACATCATCTGAGCAGAAGTGAATAATAAATCGTTACTCGTCCTTATCTCCTGAAATAATATACCTGTTTTTTTTATAAATTCTTTTTTGAAAAACTTATCCCATGGCCACCAAATGAAAGTACGATAAAAATCTTTAGAAATATCATCTGCAGAAAAAACTTGTTTTTGAGGAAGAAGATCATGCCTTATAGTCCAAGGAGTTTCAATAATCTTTTTCGTCTGATAATTAACGAAATTTGATCCATACACTAAAATATCTGTATTTCTTAATTTAGCTTCTTTATAGAGAGTTGAAAGCAGATGTTCACTGACATAATCATCATCATCCAAAAAAATCACATACTCACCTCTTGCAGTCTCTAAGGCTTTATTACGACAAGCTCCTGCGCCAAGATTTTCTGAATTATTTATAACTCGAATTCTTTCATCTAAATTCGCATAATTTTGAATTAAAGTTTGTGTATTATCAGATGAGTTATCATTAACCAATATAAATTCTATATTTTCCAGTGTCTGATTATGAACATTGGTAAAAGTGCTTTGAAAATAATTTTCTGCATTATAGATGGGCATTATAACTGTTACATAAACATCATTAGCAATATTCATCTATTTCTTCAGCCTTTGATTTCAAATATATAGTATTAACAAAACAACCAGAAGCTTGCAATCAGATAAAGTTTAAAAGTAAACTGCACTACATCTCCTTTCATGAGTGCAGCACTTATAAAATTACTTCAAATTTCTCTCTGAAAGAATAAAGCCTGTCTCTACAATCTTTTCTAGATTTTTGATGTTGTGCTCATTCTTATGGAAACCATGATGAATATCCATAAAAAGCTTATTTTGTGATACTTCAATGTGATCAAGCCTTGAATTAACTTCATGAATTTTATCAAGGACCAAATCTAATTTTTCCGAAATCTCTAAAGAAACATTAGCTTGTGAACTAATGTATTTACGCCCAGCAATTTTATGGCGATAAGAACAAATTTTGTACTTCAAGTGACGGATAGACATTGAAGTAAATCTTCGTAGCCCCAGCTTGTGATAGTTAAATTTGACTTTCTCATTCATTTTTTCTGAAAGTGCGCCGTTCATGACCTTGACAAACTTTTTTTGATCTTTACTAATAACGGCTATAATAAGTTCAATAGACTTACGATCATAAAATCTATTCAGGAAGTAATCCTGCACTTCACTTTTAGTATATTTAGAAAAGTGAGGGATTAAAGCATCGTAAAACTCTTTCGCATAGCTAGAAGCTAATACTTGCTGAATCCAGGATACATGCCCACACAACCAGTTAAGAGCATATTCTCTATAGTCGTTTAAAATATTTTCTTCAGATAAATATTCATAAATTACAGAATGTTGATGGAAAACGCCTAATAAACGCTCCCCGCCAGAGGACATTGTTTGCCCAACGCGATTTCTTCTATGTAAGCATAATACTTCATTTACGAAAGCAACTTTATTTGAATTTAACGTTGTCATCCAATGAAACCCATTGTCTTCAAAGAAAAATGGACCTACAGGAAAATGTAGTGATTTGGAAGACAGCATTTTACGATTATAAATTTTTCTCCAAGGTACAGGCAATAACTCCAGTATTATCTTTTTATTATCAGGATTAGAAATATCCAATGAATCATTCAGAGCAACTTTAGACCAAGAAGGTTCATATGGTTCATTTTTTACACCTGATTCTGATTCGAACTCCTGAAAATTACATAGCGCTATATCAGCATTATTTTTGAGTGCGCTGTTATATAATTTTTCGAACATACTTACGTCATAAAGATCATCACCATCAGCAAAACCTATAAAGTCACCCTTAGCCATATCTATACCTATATTAGCTGGCGTTGCAACTCCCCCTGGCGAATTTTGAGTATTCAGAATAGGTATTATTCGAGAATCTTTGGCAGCATATTCATTTATTATATCTTGTGTTTTATCAGTTGAACCGTCGTCAACGACAATAATTTCGATGTCTTTTATTGTCTGATTTACAATATTATTCAGACACTCACCTATAAAAGACTCAATATTATAAGATGTTACGATTATTGAAATTTTAGGATTCATTTTAAATACCTTCTTTATTGATTATGAACTCACAAATATTATTATAAAAATATTCATTTAAATGATAAATCTTCTGTAATTGCTCAAAACTTATATTTAAAAAGATATCTTTTGCAGTTTCATGAAATTTTTTCTTATATTCATCACTTATTATTCCATAAGCCCAACCTATAACATCCGCTGAAAAATACCAAAAAACGGATTCAAATGGCTTATATACATCATTGCTTTTAATTAAATCATAAAGCTGCTGAATAGCATTTAGGCATTGAATCCTAAGACCAGAAGAATTATTTGTCATGTTATTTCCGCTTGGATCCAAAATGTAATTGCAAATTACTTTTTCAGAAATATGAATTTTATTTGAATTCATCAAAATGGTCCAGTGAGGAAGAATATCCTCATGCAGGCGAAGACTCCCAAATGTTACATTATTTTTAATTAGATATTGAGTCTTACATATTTTCGTCCATGGGTAATTAATTAAAGTAAGCAGTTTCGGATAAATTTTTGGATCTAATATATTACCTACATTATTATGAATATAGTTATATATTTCCCTGTCCTTTTCCCACATCGCAATATTTTCCTTTTCAGGTCCATAGAGGATATTATACTTTCCTATAGAGACATCTAAATCATGAATATCCATATAATTAACAATTTCGTCTATAGCATTCTTCAGCATTAAATCATCACTATCAAAGAAAAGAGTGTATTCTCCTTGTGCATATTTTAAACCCAAATCACGTGCAACACCTGGTCCTTCGTTAATATCTTTTTCGATAACCCTCAAGTTATTCTTATTCTTGGAAAAATCAGATATAACGTTCAACGTTCTATCTTGTGATTTATCATCAACTATGATAATTTCAAAAGAATTAGAAATTGATTTATATATAGAATCAAGAGTGTCAATAATATAGCTGCTAGCATTATATGCAGGAATTATTATTGATATCTTTACAAGTTGATTACTCATCCCCAACCCCAAAACAGTAATTTATTTAATTAAATTTCTTTGCTATGCTATTTGCTAAATTAATTGATGGAATATCAACATAACGTTCAAATAACGATGAAAACAGTAAACAAATTGGTATGGCAACAAAAACACTTAATAAGAAAATAAAAATTGTTATTTCTTGAAAGTAAACATGTATAAAATAGCTAATTATTGAAAGAATAGTTGTGTGAATGATGTATAGAGGAAACGAAATTCTCCCAAGAAATTGTGCAATTTTTTTATTTAAAACTTTAATTGAAAGCTCAGAATTAAGAATTGATGCAAATATTAAAATACTACCAATCAACATCATGGTCTGATAAAGGTCAGTATATTTTGAAGCATTAAACAATTTAAGATAAGAATACATACCTCCATATACATCTACACCCTCACGCTGATAAGGTGAAGTGACCAGTATCAGTCCAAAGATAAACGCAATAAATCTAGTTACAGAATTTAATTTAAATAGTTCCCTTACATAAAGATTGCTGAAAATCATACCAATTACAAACAAGCAATAGAAAGATGAGTTAAAAAGTAAAAATACAAAAGTTATAATATAAAAAAACATCTTATATTTATATTGACCGAAAAGTGCCAACATGCAAAATACAATCAATGAACCATATATTTCAAAGGATATAGTCCAAAGAGCATAATTCTTTAACTGAACATGTTCGAAAGGGGCATAATATAAAGCTTCACTCAAAGCGTGAATGAAATGCAAGTTTATGTCATGACCAGTGTAAACCCTCAGCAATTTAAAAGATAAATACATAAAAATCATTGAGCACACGATTGGAAAAATCAATCTAGGGTATCTTTTTATTACTCCAGCTGTAATATCTTTGTGATTACCAGAGCGATTGAATTTTATGGAAAGAACAAATCCACTTAAAATAAAAAATATGCAGACCGGTGCGATCCCACTATAAATTATATTAATTGGAGTTAAAGCAACTAGCTTTCGTATCAACCCACCAATTTCACTTAATCCAGTGAATCTTATATCTGGTTTAAATTCATTAATGCAATGATCGAGAATAACAATAAAACAACAAACACCTCTTAAACCTTCAAGATACTTAATTTTATTCATGAGCCACCAAGGATTAAAAAATCAGATGAAATAAAAAATTTAAAGCAGCACTTAATTTTATTCATTATCTAAACACATTGACTTCCAAAAAAAAAGCCTCTAGCAGAGGCTTAGTTTGATTAAAACTTCAATTAATCCTTATTATTAAAGCCATTCAGTATGAAACACGCCTTCTTTATCGATACGCTTGTAAGTATGCGCACCAAAGTAATCACGTTGAGCCTGAATCAGATTCGCCGGCAGAACTTCTGAACGATAGCTATCATAGTATGCAATAGCAGCAGAGAAGGTCGGCGTCGGAATACCGTTCTGAATAGCGTAAGATACTACATCACGCAGCGCCTGCTGGTACTCATCAGCGATATTCTTGAAGTAAGGATCCAACAAAAGGTTAGCGATGTCTGCATCATTCGCATAAGCATCGGTAATTTTCTGCAGGAATTGAGCACGGATGATGCAACCAGCACGGAAAATCTTAGCAATCTCACCGTAATGCAAATCCCAGTTGTTTTCTTCAGAGGCTGCTCGCAGTTGAGAGAAGCCCTGAGCATAAGAGACGATTTTGCCCAGGTACAATGCACGGCGCACTTTTTCTACAAACTCAGCTTTATCACCGGTAAAGGCTTTCGCCTTCGGGCCGCTGAGTACTTTGGAAGCTGCAACACGCTGAGTTTTCAGAGAAGACAAATAGCGTGCAAACACTGATTCGGTGATCAATGACAATGGCTCGCCCAGATCCAACGAGCTCTGGCTGGTCCATTTACCGGTGCCTTTGTTAGCTGCTTCATCCAGAATGACATCAACCAGATATTTACCGTCTTCATCTTTTTTAGTGAAGATATCTTTAGTGATGTCGATCAGATAGCTGCTCAACTCACCGTTGTTCCATTCGGTGAAGGTTTCAGCCAACTCTTTGTTGTTGAGACCTAATGCGCCTTTCAGCAAAGCATACGCTTCAGCAATCAGTTGCATGTCGCCATATTCGATGCCGTTGTGCACCATCTTCACATAGTGACCGGCCCCATTAGGACCTATATAAGCTACGCAGGCTTCACCATCTTCTGCACGTGCCGCGATCTTATCCAGAATTGGTGCAACCAACTCGTAGGCTTCTTTCTGGCCACCAGGCATGATTGATGGGCCTTTCAGTGCACCCTCTTCACCGCCAGAAACACCAGTACCAATAAAATTGAAGCCTTGATCGGACAGCTCTTTATTACGACGAATGGTGTCTTTATAGAAGGTGTTACCACCATCGATCAGGATATCGCCCTTTTCCAAATGAGGAGTCAGGGAAGCGATAGTTTTATCAGTTGCCTCACCTGCTTGTACCATCAGAAGGATTCGACGTGGTTTTTCCAGCGATTGAACAAACTCTTCTACAGTATAGAAAGGCGCAAGTTTTTTACCCTGGTTCTCAGCGATGACTTCATCAGTCTTTTCACGTGAACGGTTGAAGATAGAAACAGTGTAACCGCGGCTCTCAATGTTAAGAGCCAAATTGCGCCCCATAACTGCCATACCTACAACACCGATTTGCTGCTTTGACATTTATCTACTCCTGTCTGTTTGTAAACCGTATATAAACTGTTCATTAGATGTTAACTGAAATATCTTACATCATGATACGGGTAACTTTAAACAATTAAAAATCGCAAGCACTCAAAGCTAAACTATAGTTTAGCTGGAGGAAGCTGTAATAGAAGCAAATGAATTGGTAAATCATTATTAAATTATCATCATAATCACTTACAAAAAACATCAAACACTAATATAAATAATATCTTCTGCCAATTATGAACTTACTAATTAGCTATTAAATTCTTATAAATCCCCAGCGTGGTTTCAATTACTTTCTTTGAAGAGAAACCATCTACAGCTTTTATACTTGCTCTTTTGCCAAATTCTTTTCTCAGCTCAATATCAACTAGCAAAACTTGTAATTTATCAAGTAATTCTGGAAAGTTACTTTTCTCAATTAAGTATCCAGTTTCATTATTTTTAATAATGCTGCCACAGCCTCCGGTATCGTAAGCTATTGTAGCTCTACCTATAGCTGCTGCCTCAATTAAAATTCTTGGAACGCCCTCCGCATAAACAGAAGGTAACGCTATAATATTTGATTTTTTTATCAATTCACTCACATTATTTGATTTACCCAACCATCTAATAATGCCTTTACACGACCAATCTTCAATTAAACTTTGCGGGATTGAATCTGGGTCATTTTTAACTATAAAACCAGCCACATCTAATACAAAATCCACGCCCTGCTCGCGGAGAGCAATCTTTGCATCAATAAGGTCTTTTAAACCTTTACTCCATATGAGACGACCTGCAAACAGCACCACTGGAATTTCTCTATCATCTTCCTCAACATAATTAAAATCTGATAGATTGACACCCGCACCATTTATTACAAAAGTCTTATTGATATCAATACCAGTTCTATTAACTATTTCACATCTGTCATTTTCATGTTCAAATATGAAGAAAACATTTTTTTTCTTAGAAATCCATGCGTAAAGCTTAGTTACTATTTTCTTTAGAAGCTTGTAAATAATAACTTCTGAAGAAAAGACTCTACCTAACCCAACAAAACTTAGAACTAAATTTTTGTTATGTATTTTTGAATATAAGCCGCCAATGATGCATGCTTTGATTGTGATACAGTGAATAATATCAGGGCTAATTTTTTTTAGTATTTTACAAGAGCGATAGACATCCTTCATTAAAAAAAACGGATTTAATGATTGCTCAGACATATTGGAATTATGTGTGATTAGTCCTAACAATTCTAATGAGCGTCTTTCATCATCACTTGAAAAATTGCATATTACGTGAACTTGATAGCCATTATTGATAGCAGCTACCGCTCGTTCCTTCCAGTGCAAACTAAAATACCAATCAGAATTTATATAGAAACATAATTTTTTCATTTAATGACACCATCTTTAGATATTTTACTTTTATTCAAAGCCCCATCCCACACCCCCCTTATAATTGCTTTAAAATATTTCAACTTACTTTCTGAATGAATTGTTTGTAATAAATAACTAAATATTCTAATTAGAATGGAAGTATATCCAAATGGCTTCTTCTTTCCAAATATGTGCACAGACCAAATAAGATTCCTGACAAGATAATATATTTTCCCCGGACTCATCACTGTTTGCCTGTCAGCTATGTCATGTATGAAGCTAAGTGTGGGTTCGTATTTTATTTTATATCCCTGCCTGACTAAAAACCATGAATAGTATACATCATCAAAGTAGATAAATAGGCGTTTATCTATATTTTGGTAAGTATTCCTGAGAACGTTTGAGTTAATAAAAACCCCTACAAATGAAAACGAAATTATGCTACAACATTCTTCGCCAACTGCTGTAAATAAATTAGGTTCGGCACGATATTTATTAACATCTCTTATCGTATTCGGAAATTTAATCCACGGTATATTCATCTTGCAACGAATGCCTCGTTTATCTACGACTTTTGTTGCTATAGCATCTACGTCAGTCTTATCGGTCAACGCAAAATTGTTGAGCAATTCTATATCTGGATATGCGTCATCATCAAAGAAAAGAACCCAATCTGTAATACAATTTTCAGAAATCCATTTAGCTCCTTTATAGAATCCCCCAGCGCCACCATCATTGGTATCACTATTTAATATATTTATATTAGGTTCGTCAATGGACTCTAGCCAACACTGCGTATCATCAGTTGATGCATTGTTTACTATAACAATCTGGTGAAAAGATAGCAGCCTCGCGGCCGCTACACATTTTTTTAACTTTTCAAGTCGATTGTAAGTGACAATCAACGCAGTAATTTTCATCTCGGATTAACCACAAATGATGGCATTTTTTGATTATCTAATAGTGCCTGACGATATGAACGTACTACTGACAATGCCTCGGCTATTGTCACATCCATATCGAGGTAACGATAAGTTCCAAGACGACCAATAAATGTAATGTTACTTTCTGATTCTGCTTGATCTAGATACTTTTGAAGCAATGACATTTCACCCATTTGTCTAATTGGATAATAAGGAATGTCTTTCTCAGTACAAGAGCGACTAAACTCTTTATAACATACAGTTGAATCATGCTTTTCCCATGGGGCAAAATATTTATGTTCAGTGATCCTGGTATAGGGTACATCAACTTCACAATAATTCATTACGGCACAACCTTGATAATCACCTTCGGCAGTGAATTTATCAAAGTCTAAAGTTCTGTATCCTAAGCGCCCTAAACTATAACCGAAGTATCCATCCAACTGACCACTATAAAACACATGGTCATAATTTTCTTTTTCTTGAGGGTTATAATCAGTGTTCAATTCAACAGTAATATTTTCGTGATTTAGAATCGATTCAACAATTGGGGTATAACCCTCTTTTGGCATGCCTTGATACTTATGATTGAAATAGTTGTCATCATAATTAAAGCGTATTGGGAGCCTTTTTAAGATAGAAGCTGGCAACTCTTTTGGCTCCATCCCCCATTGTTTAATGGTATAGCCCTTAAAGAATGACTCATATAATTCTTTACCAACAAATCTTAACGCTTGATCTTCGAATGTTTTAGGATCAAGGATTGTTGCATCACCCTTTGATTCAATGAGCTTTTTAGCTTCTTCAGGATTACATGTAGTTTTAAAAAACTGATTGATCGTGTGTAAGTTGATCGGTAAAGAGAAAACCTGTCCATTTACAGTTGCTTTAACTCTATTTACGTATGGCATCATCTCGCAATGCGAACTGATATAATTCCAGACTTCTTCATTATCGGTATGAAATATATGAGGCCCATAGGTATGAATCATTACATTAGTTTTTTCGTCTCGCTCGCTATAGCAATTTCCAGCGATATGGGCACGAGAATCAATGATTCGTACATTGTGCCCGTCCTCTGCTAGTTCACGCCCAATCACTGCACCTGAAAAGCCAGCACCTACAATTAATACATTCTTTTTCATATAAATTAACCTAAAATCATCCGACGAAATTTATAATAAGTTTTTGCGATATGCTGCCGACGCTTACTACCAACTGGAGCATAACGATTTAAATATGGCATCAATTTGCGTTTTACTTTTGTCTGGAATAATATCTTGTTACTGCCTGTGTTATTCGCAATTACGTTAACCTTACCGTTCAAGCGGTTAATAACTTCTAGTTGCCAAGGCGTTCCATCGATATAAGACATGAAGTTATCAAAGAAATCGACATGAGGAGCATCCCAGGGCTTGTTTTCACCTGCAAAATGAATCATTTTTGGTTTTCTTCTGGAAGCCAAAAACTCCATGTATGATGCAAATTTAAGATTTGGGAAGAAATCATCTGTATTGCCATTACCATGATATACATTCCACTCAAATGGCAGATAATGCACTCGGTCGTAAAATACCTTATTCATAATGTCTTGGTCTAAGAACCAAAACGATCTGGATTTCATAGTCGCCATTAACTTAGTGTATGTATTTTCAATATTCATTTGCGCAATATTGAAAAGTATTAAGCCAGCCTGAAAGTAACGCTCTGTATCCTTCATTGACAGAACATTATTTAAATATTCTTTTGCTGTTTCGTTTTTACCTTCTTCAGAATGAGCAATAGCGCCAAACTTTACAAAACCTTCCATGACAATATCTTTAACAGCTGCTATAAGATTATTATTCAGATCAATATGAACTAATTCTGCAACGTCACTTTCAACTATAGTATCAGCATCGATAAACAGGACTTTTTCAAAATTAGAAAATAAAGAAGGAATAAATAATCTGGCATAGGTCGCAGCGCTAAAATGCGCGCGCGTATAAACACTTTTCATTTCACTAAATGCATTAACATCAAAGAAGCGTAATGAAAAGTTACTTTTATTTTTTAACAGCGAAATTAAACGCGACTTATTTCTTGCCGAAACACCATTTTCTAGTACAACAATATCGTAATTATCCTTTTCATTGCTATTTTTTACTATGGAGTTTATTAGTGCTCCACCACTTAATGAGTAATTATCATCAAAACAAATGACAATAGGGATATTTTTTAATTCAAAATTCTGTTTTAACTTCCCGTTAAATGTTTCATTTTTAACAAAAGTTCTTTGAATTTCTTTTTTATTTAACCCAGTGGTTTTTTCTTTATGAATCAAATAAATATTAAACAGCCTTTCGGAGATATGGCCTATAACTCTTCTTTCTTGTGTATCATAATTTTTCAGCGCAAAATGATTTTCAAGATTACCTAATATCGAAAATAACCACTCTGAATATTCTCTGAATAATTCAGATTTCATAACGAACATATTCGTATAATATCCATCGTGAGCAGTATTGAATTCTTTTACCGCTGCAGCATATTCAGGATACAGATACAATAAGCTGTCTATTGCTGACTGGTAATCTTCAATATGTAAATGCTGAGATATTTTATAATGTTCATAATTATTCTTACTCCCCGCCTGCTTTACACTCCATTTTTTAGGCAACAAGATATCATAATCGGCTATTGCACTAATGATGCTGCTTTCATCTAATCCAAACTTTTTTTCATATTCAGGAGATATAACGTCTTCATTAATTACACCCCAAACATCTTCATCAAAACTTTGATCTGATGAAAAATTTAAATGCCTCCTGTAGTGCATAAAGCCGACATAATCTGATGAGAGATCATTTTTCCATACCCAATATTGAGCTGTAAGTTCGCAATAAAATGGATTCTTAAAAGAAATATTTTCTCCAGTATTATCACCTAAACAGCAAATATCATTATAGCTATTAGCTTTTCCTACATGTATTGGTTTTATTACATTCGATGATAAAAAGGCGCTAGGCTTATGATGGCTGGTATATATTTTAACTTTTTCATTTGTAACGTTCATTCATTGTTTCCTTACATTGAAGATCGATATTGTTCTAAAATTACACCCGCATTGCCACTCGCCTTTAATCGGTGGTTCTCAATCCATATAACTCTGTCACAAATCTTTTCAATATCGGTTAAATTATGACTAACAAATAGTATCGTTACGCCTTTCTCTTTAAATTTGTTAATGGTCTCAATGCACTTCTTTTGAAACGCATAATCACCTACAGCTAAAACCTCATCAATAATTAAAATATCCGGATCGACTTGAGTAATAACCGAGAAACCCAGTTTTGCTAACATGCCGCTTGAATAAACACGAATCGGTTCATCAATAAATTCACCAAGCTCAGAAAATTCAATAATCTTATCAATTC
Source organism: Pantoea sp. DY-5 (assembly GCF_019795955.1). Lineage (NCBI taxonomy): Bacteria > Pseudomonadati > Pseudomonadota > Gammaproteobacteria > Enterobacterales > Erwiniaceae > Pantoea > Pantoea sp. DY-5. The sequence goes on along the minus strand of NZ_JAIMIE010000004.1, from coordinate 501,053 downwards.
GTTCATTTAATTGCTTACGTCTCAAGCCGAGTAGAGTTGCATTTAATCTAATATTTTCTCTACCAGTGAGTTCAGGATGAAAGCCGCCTCCCAATTCTAGCATCGAAGCGACTCGGCCTTTGGTGATGACACTCCCTGCAGTAGGCTTAATTACTCCAGCAACCAAACCTAAAGAAGTGCTTTTACCAGCACCATTTCTGCCTATCAAAGCAACAGATTCCCCTTTATTAACTGTGAAGTTGATATCCTCAATAGCCAGATAGCTTCTACCTGATAAAAGGGTTAATGCTCTTTTGGGGTTAAAAATCAGCTCTTTAATTCCTGAGCCAATATGATGATATAAGGGATAACTTTTAGTTACCGCTTTAAATTCAATTGCGACTTCCATTATAAAATCTCTGCGAAACGGTATTTTAATTTGTTGAAAACCCATGCACCAATGGTAAGCGTCACGATTCCCATACCATAAAGTGAAAGAATTTTTTCATAATCAACATGACCATTCATGAATAATTCTCTCCAGCTTAAAACCATATCTGCGAGAGGATTATAGGTTATTAACCATTGATATTTTTCAGGTATCATATCACTGGCATAAAGTATCGGCGTGCAATAGAACAGCAGCATAATACCCAATGTAATAAACCTTTCTAAATCACGGAAGAAGAGATTCAATGTTGAAAGGAAAAGAGCAATACCATAGGAGAAAATTAATTGTGCAATGCCAATCAATGGGATGCCATAGATCCAATTCCAATGAGGCGTCATGTCATATATCAAAAGGAACACAATGATAACAGGAATGGTACATAGGAAATGCAAGCACTCCATCATGACATTACTGAAAGGAATAACTGATCTTGGAAAAACCGTTTTCTTTATTATTTGTGCATTAGCTATGAACGAAAACAGCGAGTTAGAGGTTGTGCTTGCAAACCACTGCCAGGGAAACAATCCTGTGATAATAAAGATTGTGTAATTCGGGATTTGGACTCGCATGATTAACTTGAAGATAAAGTAGTAAATCATGGCAAAGAGAAGTGGATTAGCTATTGACCATAAATAACCTAGAAAACTGCTTTTATAGCGAACTTTAAGTTCCTTCTCAGTGATTACTGTTATTAAATCAATGAGATATCCCAAACTAAACTTCATACTTTACGCTCTAATTTTAAGCTTACGCTAATGATTATTTAATGTTCGATGATTAGTTCTGCAGACGCTACCGCCCCTGGCTCTATAGCTACCAGTACACTACTAATCAATCCATGTTCCGAAAGTTCGTGCTGCTATTTCCGATAACAAGCTAAACACATAACTTAAATTTTATAATGACCATCCGCACTTTTTGATAAGCGCAGAATGTTATCATTTCCGATAACTACTGAAAAGCCTGTAAAACTCCATGATTTATAAAGCAAAAAAGCCTGTCCGTAGACAGGCTTTGAGCTATAAACAGTATAACTAACGGAATCCATTCGGATTCTTCGACTGCCAGTTCCACGTATCACGCATCATGGCATCAATCCCGCGCGTCACACGCCAGTCCAACTCAGTATTTGCGAGACTTGCATCTGCCCAGAACGCCGGCAAATCACCGTCACGGCGTGGCTTAAACTCGAACGGAATCGGCTTACCGGACGCTTTCTCAAACGCCTTGATCATCTCCAGCACGGAGAAGCCCACGCCGCCACCGAGGTTGTAAGCTTTGTAGCCTTCAACTTTGGCTAAGTGGTCCAGCGCTTTCAGGTGCCCTTCTGCCAGGTCGACCACGTGAATGTAGTCGCGCTGTGCGGTGCCATCCGGCGTGTCGTAATCATCGCCAAACACGCCCAGCTTCTCAAGACGGCCAATCGCCACCTGCGCGATGTACGGCAGCAGGTTATTAGGAATGCCGGTTGGATCTTCACCGATTTCACCAGATTCATGCGCGCCAACCGGGTTGAAGTAGCGCAGTGCGATGGCCTTGAAGTTCGGATCGGCTTTAGCGAAGTCGCGCATCACGAATTCGATCATCAGCTTCGAGGTACCGTACGGGCTGGTGGTACCGCCAATTGGCGTGGTTTCCACGTAAGGAACCGGTGCATCGGCGCCATAAACGGTCGCAGATGAGCTGAAGATGAAGTTCCACACGCCAGCTGCGCGCATCTCTTCCAGCAGCACCACGGTGCCAGCTACGTTGTTTTCGTAATATTCCAGCGGCATGCGCGTGGATTCACCAACGGCTTTCAATGCGGCGAAGTGAATCACAGCGCTGATATCGTTAGTGGCAAACAGGTCACGCAGGCAGGCGCGATCGCGGATGTCGCCTTCAACGAACACCGCTTTTTTGCCTGAGAGCTTTTCCACGCGGTTGATGGCTTCGCGGGAAGCATTGCAAAGGTTATCCAGGACCACAACGTCGTCGCCGCGCTCTAACAGCGCCAGCACCGTATGGGAGCCGATGTAACCCGCTCCACCCGTTACCAAAATAGCCATGTGTACTCCTTTAAACCGCGCTAACGGCGCGGTAGAGAATGAGAAAGCTTATTTCGCCAGGATTTTCTGAATAGATTCGCGGAAATCGCGGCCCTGATCGTTGTTACGCAAGCCGTAAGAGACGAATGCCTGCATATAACCGAGTTTACGACCGCAGTCGTAGCTGGTACCGGTCAGCAGCTGCACATCAACTGGCTTCTTCTTGCTCAGAGAGGCGATAGCATCGGTCAGCTGAATGCGGCCCCATGCGCCCGGCTCAGTGCGCTCCAGCTCTTCCCAGATATCCGCAGAGAGCACATAACGGCCAACTGCCGTCAGGTCAGAGTCGGTAGAACCCGCTTCTGGCTTCTCAACAAAGCTGGTGATGGTGCTGATATCGCCTGGGTTATCAATCGGCTCTTCGGTAGTCAGCACGCCATATTCAGTAAGATCTTCGCCCGGCATGTGTTTCGCCAGCACCTGGCTGTGGCCCGTGTCTTCGAAACGCGCAACCATTGAGGCAAGGTTATAACGCAGGTGGTCAGCGGTGGAGTCATCCAGCAGCACGTCTGGCAGCACCACCACAAATGGGTTGTCGCCAATCATTGGACGCGCACACAGCACGGAGTGGCCCAGGCCTAACGGGTTGGCCTGACGCACGTTCATGATGGTCACGCCCGGCGGACAGATTGACTGCACTTCGCTCAGCAGCTGACGTTTAACGCGCGCTTCTAGCAGCGCTTCCAGCTCGTAAGTGGTATCGAAGTGGTTTTCCACTGCATTTTTGGAAGCATGGGTGACCAGCACAATCTCCTTGATGCCAGCCGCGACGCATTCGTCAACAATGTATTGAATCATTGGTTTGTCGACAATTGGCAGCATCTCTTTCGGAATGGCTTTCGTCGCAGGAAGCATATGCATACCGAGACCCGCAACGGGGATTACTGCTTTAAGCTTGGTCATATTTATTCCATTTCATGAAGTGAATACGTGGGGTCGATTATGCAGGATCGGCCGGTCGAGCAAGTATAATCTTTATCTGAAAAACCGGCACTAACTCTCTGTCACACCATCAAAAATCGCCAATTTGGCCGGTAAAAACGCCGAAATACCAATGAGGAACCGATGCGCTAAACCGCTGAAAAATCGTGAAAGGATTTGAGATGACGAGACCAGAGATTGACTGAAAGCTGAGTTGATAATGCGCCATAAATGGCGCCGCTACGGACCGTGTAAACATTGAGTCATCTGTAGCGGCGCGATTCATCACGCGGGTTGGATGTTGATGGCTACAGCCAGCCCTCAAACCATTCCGGCATCACGAACAGGTTGAAGTGGTTTACCAGCATCATCAGCGCAACAAACACCACCGACACCGAAACCCACTGACGCGCATACGGCATAAAGCGGATGCCAATCACCGGCTTGATGAAGAACGGATGGGCAAAGGCAGAAATCAGCACCTGCGAGATCGACAGCGTCAGCGCCACATACAGCACGTTCGGCCAGATGTAGGTCGTCGCCAGCACCGCAACCACTACCAGGCTCGCCACAATGTTCCAGTAGAACTCAACATTGGTGCGGCCGTTGGCCTGCGAAATCGCGCCGGTTAAGCCGCCCATCGGACGCAGCATGCCAAACAGCAGCATCAGCGGGATCAGATGGTAAACCTGCTCATGTGAAGCGCCGTACAGCACGCGCACAATGACCGGGGAAAGGATGCCAATCGCCAGATACATCGCACTACTGAACAGCATGATGACGAAAGTGCCTTTCAGGAACAGCTTTTTCAGCTGCTCTGGATCGTGCTGCTTCTCAGCGAAGCGCGGCAATGCCAGGCGGTTAATCACCGGCGAAACCAGCTTCAGCGGTTGCAGAATCAGCTCTTTTGCCAGCGAGTAAATCCCCAGCATCTCCGCACCCATCACTTTACCGACGATCAGCGCATCGGCCTGGGTACGCAGCTGATTGATGGTCTGCGAACCAAGCTGATACACGCCATAACGCACGGCGCTGACGAAGGTTTTGCCGTCGAACTCCCAGGTCGGACGCCAGGATTTCTCGCCGAAGTAGATCATGCAGAGAATGCGCGTGAAGGCGTTGATGAACAGACCAAGAATCGCCGCCGCCACGGTAAGCGAGGTGTAATACAGCATCGCCACGGTACACAGGAACGCAAACAGCTTGGTGGCCATCTCAATCTTCGCCAGCGTTACCATGCGTTTGGTTTTCACATAGTGCGCCTGATACTGCGACAGATGTCCCAATACCAGGAAGTTGAGGCTGGTGAGCATGATCAAGCCCACCAACTCCGGCAAATGATAGAACCACGCCACCGGATAGGCAATCGCCAGCATAATCAAGCCGGTGCAGAAACTGAGCGACACGTTCACCCAGTAAATAGTGCTCTGCTCGCGGCGATTAATATCCTGGCGATGCACGATATAGCTGCTCATGCCCATATCCTGCAGCACGGTCGCCACCGCCAGAATCGCATTGATGATCGCCAGTAAACCCAGCTCGTGCGTTTCCAGTTTGCGCGCCAGCACGGCGAGCTGTAACACCTGAAGCAATGCGGCAAAACAGGTACTACCAAACAGCCAAACGGCCTGTTTTTTTAATCCGCTCACACCATGCGCTCCAGAATTTTCGCCAGCTCACCGTAAGCGATGTGCTGATTGAACTCAGTTTCGACTTTCTGCCGCGCAGCGGCGACCACCGGTGCCACATCCACGTCGCCACGCGACAGGCGCAGCAACGTCGCCGCCAGCTCGTCAGGATCGTTCTCAGCCACCAGCCATCCGCTGACGTCATTCTCAATCAGTTCAGGAATGCCGCTGTGATAGGTCGACACCACCGGCAAGCCAACCGCCATCGCTTCCATCAGCGCCACCGGAATGCCTTCCATATCGCCATCTGCGGCGGTTTTGGACGGCAGCAGGAAGATATCCGCCTCATTCAGCGCCTGGCGAATCTCATCCTGCGGCTTGAAGCCCGGCATGGTGACGTAATCCTGCAATCCAGCGCGCGCGATGTGCTCGCGCATCATGCCATCCTGTTCGCCGTTACCAATGATGGTGAACTGGAACTGGCCGCCGTTATTGCGCAGGATTTCGCTGGCTTTCACCGCCACATCCAACCCTTTCTTCTCGGTCAGACGCGCCACTGAGACGATGCGCAGCGGTTGATGGAACGCCTCGCGCGGACGGAAGTTAAACTTCTCCGGCTCGATGCCCATACGCGTGACGTGCACCTTGGCGCGCGGACAACCCATCTCAATCAGCTTGTTCTCCCACAAGTGGCTGATAGGCAGCATCAGTTCGCTCTGTTTGAACAGGTTGACGTAGTCGAGCTTGTGCTCTTCCAGGATGTGACGACGCGAAATATCCGCGCCGTGGAACACCGTCGCCTGCTTGCCTTTCAGCACGCCGAGTTCGCGCAGCTTGTTAGCCAGCGCGCCGGCATAGCCAAAGTGCACCAGAAACACATCGGCGGTGTAAGGCTGCCTGGTGTTGGCGACAATCGCCGGCAGCAGCAGTTTGCTGGCCTGTGCGCCGTAGCGACGCACATTCAGCGACTTCAGCAGTGCACCTTTGGTGATTTTCGGCAGTATCAACCCGATACGCTGCGTCAGCTTATCAAGGTTGGATACTTTCTCTTCCGGCAGTAAATAGTGGGTTTTCGCTGCCAAATTGTAGTCATCGAACGCGGCATGGCGATTAATCATATCGCCCGGAAACACGGAGATAATCTCCACGTCGTAGCCTGCGTCGATGAAATGCGTCACCTGATTGAGCACGAAGGTCTCAGAGGCAACAGGAAAACGCATGGTGAAAAAGGTCAGCTTCATCACTTCACCCCAGGACGTTGAGAATTTCTGCTGTAATGCGGTTACCAATCTCACGCTCCTGCGCCACCGCGGTATCAACTTTGTGTTTCACGTTGTCATAGTCGGCCAGCACCGTCTGCACTTTATCGATGAGCGAACCGTCCATCAGGCTCTGCACATCGGTGGCCATCTGCGGCAGGCCAAGCTGTTTCATCACGCCGAGCGACTTGTGCTCGTAGTTGATGGCCACGGCTGGCGTACCAAAGTTCATGGAGATGATGGCGGAGTGCAGGCGGGTACCAATGGTCAGATGACAATGGCTGAGGAGGATGCCGAGTTCGAGGTCGTTGAACTCGTCCATGATGACATGGTAATGCTCGGGATGCTCGACATGATCGCGCAACGTCAGCGCCACCATGCGGTCATCTTTGGCGTAGCTATCAATACCGGTACAGGTAGAGAAGGCAACCACCTGGTAACCTTCGGCAATCATCGCGTTAATCACGCGGCCAAAGGCAGCTTCATACTCTTTCTGCGTGACGCCGAGACGTTTGTCGAACGGCGCCAGTTCACGCACGGTAATCGCAATGGTTTTGCGTGCGCTGATAATCGCCTGCCAGTGCAGCAGGTTATGGCTTGGATTGGCCACTTCACGCGCTTCAACCAGGAACGCGGTATCAACGCCCTTCTTCACTTTGCTGGTGGTCACGCCATCCTGCTTCAGGCGGTCGTAGCTCACCTCTTCGCGCAGCACCAGGCTGTCAACGCGGTCGAAGACAAAGTTCGCCAGCGCATTAACGCGCGGGTTCTCGAATGGACCGACTGAGTGCCCCACCATATGCAGCGGCTTTTTCGCCATCAGCGCACAGAGCGCGTGGTCGAATTGGGTCACGCCGTAGAGATCGACGAAGAACGAGCCGCCAACCTGAATAATCGCGTCGTACTGCGCAAGGCTTTGGGTGAACGCCGCCAGATGCGGTGGCACCGAGAAGGATTTGTACACGCCGCCTTTGCCAAGGTGCGCCATCATGATGTCCGGCATCAAGCGGTTCGCCACTTTGCGTTTCAGGCTGCCAACTAAACCTTTGCCCGATTTGCTGTTGTGCAGGAACAGGGAATCCTGCTGGATATTCTGCTGCAGTAAATAGCCAGAGCTTGTTGGATAACGGCTGATCACATCGATATCCAAATCCGCGCGCGCGGATTTCAGTGAATCAATCAGCCCACGTAAAATCGCGCCATCCCCACGATTTCCACAGGTATGGTTTCCTACCAATAAAATCTTCATAAAAAAACTCCGGAAAAATTTTTGTAATTTTTACAAGCCGCCAATAGCTGCACTGGCAAAGTGAACTCTGTTTAAAAGGACTGCAATGGGAGTAAACCCCAAAAAGTGGTGCTTAACGTCGGTGCTGCTTCTCGGTGCGCATGAATGCGCACCCTACAAAACCATCATCCAATGCTGAACGTCGGTGCTGATTTCCAGTGCGCATGAATGCGCACCCTACAAAACCCTCAACCAATTGCCGAACGTAGGGTCGCCATTAATGGCGACCTATTTACAAACCACTCATTACGACTTCACGGCGAAATACGGCATAGCCACCTGCTCGCCATTAATCACTACCGAAATGAAACCTTTGGGTTCGCGCGTATCCACCTGTTCCGGCTTAAGCGCGCGCGAGGCCAGCAGCAGATCGCCCTGCTCGTTACCGCCAACACCGGCTTTACCGTTATGCAGGCTGAAACGCTGCGGTGCCTGCTGTGCGCTACTGCCCGGTGCGCCTTTGTCCATCACCGCATCCACACGTGCACATTGGCCGGTCAGGAAGCGATCCTTGGCGGTGCTTTTGATCAGCACGGCGGTGGTCGGCGTCCAACCCGCCAGCTTGACGTAGACTTTGGTATCGGTATCGCTACGCGCTTCGAAACGCACATCAACCACTGGCGAGCTACCTTCCGCTGACCAGCTGGCTTCGGCTTTGTTTTTCTTGCGCTGCAGATGAATCACCGCGCGGCCGCCGGTGCCTTTGCCGTTGATAACATCCATCAGCGGCTGGTTGGCGGTACCGTTATTGAACTGCGACTGGCCAAACACCTCGATCTCCCAGCTATCGCCCACCGTTGGCGAGTAGAAGTTGCCGAGTTCAAACCAGGTTTGCTGATCGCTGTTATTGGTCAGGCGGAAACGCGAGGTGATGTAGTTGTATTTCAGACTGCCATCGATGGCGACGCCGTAAGATTCGACGCGCGTCGAGCCCATTTCCCAGATGTTCAGCCAGCGTTCGCCTTCCAGCGAGTTATCAATCCAACTGCCCGACTGCAGATTGGTCTGGCGCATATTCAGGCGCGAGTTGCGCGCATTGAGCGGGTTCTTACAATCCTCAATACTCAGCGCATCGACAATCCATTGGCCGTTCGAGATGTCGCCAGGGAAATCGCTGTGCTCAATCCAGCCGTTATGGATGATGGATTGGCTGCAGCGCGGCAGATTCAACACCATGCCGCCTTTACAGTGCTGGGCGTTAAAGTTGGAGAGCTCAATCGCGGTGCTGTGATCCCATGCGCCGGCCTTTTGACCCGACCAGCTGGCTTTAATCACATCGCCGGTACAGGCGTTGGCGTACCACTGGTCGATTTTGCAATCCAGCGTATCCAGCAGGCTAAGCGAAACGCCGCCCACCTGATTGAAGCGCAGGCAGGCGCCACGGAAGAACTGGCCGCCCGGACAGGTATTGCGGAACAAACCCTGCTTGTTCGGACGCTTGTCGGTGTTGCCGTTGAAATTCAGGTTGGAGATTTCCGTCCAGCGCGCATTTACCTGGAACAGGAATTCGGAGCGACCGTCGGAAACCAGCGTGGTCGCCGGGAAATAACCGAAGTTGACCATCGCGCCGGAAATGCGGAAGAAGCGACGTCCTTCGTCACCGAAATCACATTCAGAGACAAAGAAGGTGCCAGCCGGGAATTGCACGCAGATCTGCTGGCTGGCATCAATCGACCATTGATACATGGCTTTGATCGCCGGTGCCGTGTCGGTTTTGCCGTCGGCAATAGCACCGAAATCAAACAGCGTCAGGCGATTAAAATCTTCCACCACGCGACGCCAGGTAAAACCGTTGCCGCTGAAATTCACGCCGCCATCATCTTTGCCATCGCCAAAGGTGCCGACGAACTCGCCGCCTCCCACTTCCAGCCCTTCGTGCCAGCTTTTCAGCTTGATTTTGGCACCGGCAAACAGCGGACGGGTTTTACGCAGCTCTTCAACCGATGGGATTTCACCAATCAGCTGGTAGCCGTTCGGCTGCGCCAGACGCTGGCTGAAGTTGCTTTGATTGGGGCGCGAGACATCGCTGATGGAGAACAGCGTGTGACCCTGATCGTCCTCCACCACCATTGAGTGCGCGGGATTGGCGATCAACGCCGCATTGTCGTGAATGAACTGGGCAAAGTTGCCTTTGTTCAGCGCAATCGGCTGGCTGATTTGTGACACTTTGCCATTGGCATCGCGCAGAAACACCGGAATCTGATTGCCGGCTTGGCTGGCATCGCTGCCCGCCTTACCGATCCACAATTTGCCCTCGAAGTTCTGCCAGAACTGCGGCGGCATGGTATAGACGTTTTCTGGCGTCAGAATCGGCACATCGCCCGCCGGTACGCTGGTGGGATCGACGGATTTTAACGTTGGCTGACCACTTTTTGCGGCGTAGCTGGAAAACGCACTCACTGAGAGCGCAGTAACAATCGAGGAGGCTGCGGCCTGCAAGACTTCTCTTCTTTTCATGCTTCAATTCCCGTGGTTGTGCGGCCAAAAAGGATTCCCGAGGCACGATAATTGTCGCTAAACAAGGGCGAGCCAGCTCTGCTTGATCTGATTACCGTCAAACTTGAGCGCGGTTTCTTTGGTTTTTTCACTCATGGCATAGAACAGGCCATCATCACTGGCAAGCTGCTCCATCCGCTTGATAAAGGTGGTTTTGTCGTTCATCGGCACCAGGAAGCCATCTTCACCGTGGTTGATGATCTCCTGCGGCCCGGTTGGGCAATCGTACGCCACCACCGGCAGCGACCAGGATTTGGCTTCCAGCAGCACCAGCGGCAAGCCTTCATAGCGCGAAGTCATCAGCGCCATGTCGCTTTCGCGGTAGTAATCGTTGATGTTGCTGACTTTGCCGACGAAGTTAACACTATTGGTGATACCTAACGCCGCAGCCTGATCGTGCAGCTGCTGACGCAGTTCGCCGTCACCGGCAATCACCAGTTTCCACTCGGGATGTTTCTTGCTGAAGTCGGCCCAGATATCCAGCAGCAGGTCGAAGCCTTTCTGGTTATCAAGACGTCCCACCGCCAGCGCCTGACGGCTGCGCGTTTGACGTTGAAACGCTTTGTACACCACCGGATTGGGGATTTGCTGGCTGGCAATATTCCAGCGGTTAAACACCTGATGATCTTTGTCGGTCAGGACGATCACCTGGTCGTAATAACGCAGCATCAGCCACTTCAGCAGCTTAATCGGCTTGCTGAACGAGTTAATCGCGATGTGTTCGCAGGCATACGCCTTGAAGCGCTTCTTCTTCAGCGCCATCAGATTCCAGAAGGCGAACATCACGCTCAGGCGACCCATGCTGATCAGGAATACGCTGTCAAAGCCTTCCTGATGAATGCTGCTAACGGCGCTTTTAATTGGGTTGCTGTGGCCTTCAAAGCTGACAATTTTTTTCACCAGTTCGAACGGATAAAAGGTTTTGCCATGGCCTTCCAGCGAGTAAATGGTGACTTCATGCTGCTCGCCGAGGCACTCAGACATAAAGTTGCAGATGTTTTCCGTGCCCGCATAGGAGTAGGCATCTTTAATCACCAAAACGATCTTTTTCATACAATCCTTTCCACCTCAAAAATATATAAGCAGCTAAATCACCGTTGCGCTTAGCGGTGTTTTAAGGCAAAAAGAACCCCGTTCACCATGTACCACGTGTAATAGTAATATACTTTTAACGGATTGTTTTTATAGATAATTCTTAATAATTCGAGGTGCCACTTCGCCGCTTTATTTTTGTTACGCGACAGTGAATCGCCCAACTCGTAATAGTTGACCAGGGTTTTCTGGATCACGCGGGCTTGTTTGTAGCGGAGGAACAACTCATAGAGGAACAGGAAGTCTTCGTGGCCTTTGCGCTGGAAGAAGATGCCCTGTGGAGGACGGCGGAAACACACCGAGGAGAAGCAAACGCGATATTGCTTCTTCACGAAGTTTTCCTGCTGCAGGTAGGGTTTGCTGTAGTTGATATCGTGGTCAGCGGTTTTGGTTTTGTAGTGATAATGCGTGATCACGAAATCATCGCCGGCGGCGATCGCAGCGGTTTGTACGGCCAGTTTTTCGCGGTGCCACTCGTCATCGCTGTCGAGAAACGCAATGATCTCTTCTTTCGCCGCGCGCAGTCCCACGTTACGGGTTTCAGCTGCGCCCTGATTGACCTCGTTGTCGAGAATGGTGATACGCGCGTCCTGGCAATGTTCACGTACAAAGGCCAGTGAATCATCGGTGGATTTGTCGTTGATCAGGTAAAGATGCCAGTCGCTGTAGGTCTGGTTGATGATCGACTCAACCGCGCGCAGAACGGTATTTCGCGCGTTATACATCGGCATCACAATACCGACGGTGCCAACATGATTTGTCATTTGTCTACCCGGAGTTTCAGGAACCAAAAAATTGCCCCCGTGTAGGGAGCAAGTGAAAGTGTTTAAAAGTGAATCAGGAGACGGCTCTTCTGCCCGAGAAGCGCGACTTCACCTTATCGAGCAGGCGATTCATGAAGTAGGCGCGATTGTCACGGTTGGTGAGGAAGAAGTAGCGTGCAAAGCTGAGGCTGGCCTGCAGCGATTTACCATCCATCTTGTAGCGCAGCGGCAGCTTGAACGCCTTGTAAGTATGGATGTCACGCGTGGTCAGATGCGGCTTCATGGTGTCGAGCCAGAAGAAGGAGTATTTGACCGATTCACCTTTGTGCTTGGAACCAAATTTGGTCACCAGATGGTAGGTTGCCAGCGGCTTGTCGATCATCACGAAGGCATAACCCATGCGGTCAGCGCGGATGCAGAAGTCATAATCCTGATGGCGAATATAGCGCGCATCAAACTGGATCTGCGCCGCATCTTCGCGCTTCAGCACAATGGTGCTGGTTTGAATAAAGCCGTAACAGCCAAACAGATACTCGGCCACGGTTTCATTCTTGCCGGGCGGCTGCATCGGCATCACCTTGAGGAAGCTGCCATCCTGATGGATGTTCACCTGACTAAAGATGACGTAGCGCGATTTGCCCTGCGCTTCCAGTTTGGCGATGGTTTCACTCGCCACCAATAACTTGTCCGGATGCCACTCATCGTCGGCATCGAGGAAGCTGATAAAGTCGCCGGTTGCCAGCTCAATACCTTTATTACGGGCGCCAGCGCCGTTGAGTTTGACCTCAGACAGCTCCAGTTTGATAGCCAAATCCTGATAACGTTCGCTGCGTACCACCTGCGCCAGTTCAGCCGCATCGGCCGATTTGTCATCAACAATAATGACTTCAAAATTGCGATAGGTTTGCGCTTTGACGCAATCTAGCGTCGTGACAATCGATTTCGACGCGTTATACGCGGGAATAACAATTGAGAAGCGAATCTCCTGCATTGCCAGCACCTCATTAAAAAAGTTACAAAATCAATGATATAACTTGTGGGCTCAAAAGAATAATGGGTGATGTCCTAATTTGTCGGCGAGGTCTTCATCGCCACTTTCTTCTTGTTGCTACTGCCGATAAACGGTTTCTCGACAAACAGATACGTCAATTTCGCCACATAGAAGGAGGCGACAAAGAACAACGTTGAAAGCAAGGTGTAGAACAGGAACGAATGCGGATAGAGCGTTTCCGGGATCTGCTTGATGAAATAGAGCACCACACCGTGAATCAGGTACAGGCTGTAACTCACCTCACCAATCGACATCAGGGTTTTGTTTTCCAGAATGCCAAACACCGCGTTGCCGCTGCTTACAGTAAAGAAGATCGCCGTCAGGCAGCAGAGGAAAATCAGATACCAGAAGGTGTTGCTGGTGAACGACAGCGAGAACAGCGACAGCACAATCACCGCAAAGCCGGCCAGACGGGAGGTTTTGTAGTGCGCAAATCTGTCGCGATATTTATACGCCAGATAACCCATGGCGAAGCCCAGCACCGGACGCGGATCGGTATAGGTTTTGCCCCACAGACGCAGGCCGACAGCCACGCAGAAAATCACGCCGATGGAGCCGAGAATCAGCAGCGTTTTGTATTTGCCTTTGGTGACGCGATTAAGCACGTAAATCAGCGGAATCGACAGATACAGCAGCCATTCGAGGCGCAGCGTCCATTCCACACCGGCGTTGACATCCGCCGTCAGGAAATCACCCATACGATAGCTGCCAATAAACAGCAACCACAGCACGGCATCTTTCACTGCCGTGAGGCTGTAAGTGAGGTCGCCCTGCACCACGCCTACCGCGATGATGACAAAACCGGAGAACCAGAACATCGGGACGATACGGCGGATACGCGACTTCAGCAGCTTGTGCGTCAGCTGCCCTGGCGTCAGGGTTTCATTATCCAGCCAGCGATAGAACAGGAAGGCGGAGATCATGAAGAACAGCAGTACACCGAATTTACCGGAGTTAACGAAGAAGTTGCCTTCGGAGAACCAGGCAAAATAGTCTTTATCGAACACCCACTGACCGTCCAGCGAATAGATGTAGTGCGCGAAGTGTGAGAACGCCACGATGCTGGCCAGCAGCGCGCGCATGCCAGAGATACTTTTAATACCGCTACTGTTGTACACGCCTTTGTGGAAGGAGAATACTCGCAGAATGATTAGCGCCAGACAAAATGACAGCACCATGATTAATACATACATGTCAGCTCCTGAATCTGAGTTGGGTTAGCTGCTGTGCCGCGACAAAACGCTATCGAAAGTGCTGCTTAAGACGTTAAAGGTTCTTTCTGCTTTCTGCTTATAAAGCATCTCGTTTGGGTGAATGCAATCAGGCGACATCTCAGATTGCCAGTCACGGTTCTGCTTGATGGCGCTGTACTGCTTCACAATTGGCACCTGCTGCTCTTTAGCCACTTCATTTAACTGATAAACATACGGCCAGACGTTCCAGCGCTCGGCTTTGCCACAAATGGGATTCGGTTCCTGTAACACCACCAGCTTGTTATTCGCCTTTGCGCCTTTGACCAGTTCGGTGATGATGCGCTTATACTCTTGCGGCGTTTCAATGCGCTCGCCTTTGTCTTTGAAGAAGTTGATGCGCGCATCGTTGATCGCATAGTTAATCAGAATCATATTGGCATCGGATTTCGCCATGCGTTCTGACCAATCCATCGGCGTATTGTCTTTGTCGTAAACCAGCACCGAAACCTGTGCGCCCGGCATGCCGTGGTTCTTCACCTCAATGTTGTTGCCGTATTTCTCACGCAACATCTGCTGCAAAAAACTCACTTCATTATTTTTACTGAGGATATTGCGATTGCCCGACGCGGTAACGCCGGCGGTGGTGGAGTCACCGTAGGCGGCGATGATAAAGGTGCCGGGATGATCCTCTGCCTGCGCCAGTAGCGGCGCAGAGGTGATCAGAACTGCCAGTAAAGTCTTCCGCATATTTCCTCTCATCGGTTAATGAAACAATTTGAATTCACGAGCAACTTCATAGCCCACAACGGCCTGCTTCAGTGAGATCGTGTTGTAGTAGAGGTAATAAACAAGGAAGAAAGCGAACATCGCAAACATCGCGGGTTTCAGTACGCGTTTTGACTGGAAGATTAGCGACGTCAAAATAATCGGTTCGACCTGCAGCAGGTAGTTCGACAGGCGCGCACCCGATGAGTAGTTGTAGAAGAAGATCCTGATGCCGCCGCCGATGGCAAAAGTGAGAATCAACAGGTAGTTCAGCTTCCACACGTCGTACTGTTCGCGCTTGAGCTGGTTGCTCAGCATGAAGTAGACAAAGATAAACACCAGCATGATGTTTTTTAGGTTGGAGACTGACACCACGCTGCCGTCACCGGCATTCGAGGCTTCGTTACTGTAGCCTGCGGCCCTTTCGCCCATCGATCCCAGATGTCCGGCGATCAAGGCAATAAAGCCGGTCCCGCCCACCACCGAAAGTGGCACACTGAACAGGATGATGGCCACCGGCCACCAGCGCGATTCCCGAATAAACAGGAACGGAATGATGGTCACCACCATTACTGCGGTGTTGTGGCTGAGGAAGGACAGAATAAAGAAGGCAAACGCCCACCAGTATTGCTTGAGGTAAATAGTCCAGATCACGCCAAGGAACAGCGCCGAGCTCAGGCCAAAACGAATCTGGTTTACGTCTTTGTTGATAAAGATATGCGCCGAGTAAAGCGCCAATGCCAACACCGGATACGGTGACATCTTTTTGAAGAAGATGGCGTTGGTTGAAACTGCCAGAATACTGAACACAAACAGGAACACGCTGGCATTGTGTGAAAACAGGCTGGTGATCCACGCGATAGCAAAAATCAGCGGTTCATAACGGAAGAAGGCGACGGTGTTGGCAAAACCGTTGACCTCAATACGGCGGACGAAGTCGGCAAAGAAGCTGCGATATTGATAGTCGTCCATCCCGGTACCGAGACCGCGAATACCGGCAAAAATAATTAGCGTGACCGTGGCGATGCACAGCAGGTAAGTCAGAATATGGGTGGTGCGTTCGTCTTTCTTCAACAGGATTTCGACCAGCGCAAGCAACAGCAAAAACCCTGATAAATACCAATATGGAGCCATGGTGTGATTCCTTAATTCCACAAGTTCTCGTGCCAGCGGTGGCTTTTAATGGCGTTATAGAGAGAATCACCTGTGTAAATCGTTGCGTGTCGTCATTCAAACGGTGCGATCAAAAGGGGCGGTCAACCCGCCCCTTTCTTCACCGGATTACCCTCATCATTAACTGTGAATGACGGGCAAATTAACTTTTGGTCGGTTTGCCATACTCGTAGTCGTAATAGTCGTAACCGTAACCATAAGAGTTGGCGGCTTTACGCACCACGGCGTTAAGGATCACACCTTTAATCTCAATACCGTTCTGGGCAAAGCGCTTGAAGCTGACATCCAGTTCTTTCGGCGTGTTGGTTTCGAAACGCGCCACCATCAGCGACGTACCGGCCAGCTTACCGATGATAGACGCATCGGTGACCGCCAGAATCGGAGGCGTATCAATCAACACCAGGTCATAGTTCTTGCTCGCCCAATCCAGCAGCTCACCCATGCGACGATGCATCAACAGCTCAGATGGGTTTGGTGGCACCTGACCGCGTGGCAGGAAGTCAAAACCGTACGGGCCTTTCTGAATCAGCGCCGGGCTGAACTCGGTTTTGCCTGACAACACGTTAGACAGACCGGATTTGTTATCGGCTGACAGCAGTTCGTGGGTGTAACCGCGACGCATATCACCATCGATGAACAGCACACGTTGGCCCGCTTTGGCGACCAGCGTTGCCAGGTTGGCACAGATAAAGGTTTTACCAATACCTGGGCTGGCGCCGGTGATCATCAGGATGTTGTTTTTCGCTTCCATCATCGCGAAGTGCAGGCTGGTACGCAGGCTACGAATCGCTTCGATTGACAGGTCAGTTGGATTGCCCAGCGCCAGCAGCGTTTCGTGGGGATCGGTTTTCACCTTGTTGCCACGACGCGCCAGTGCTTCGGTATCTTTCTTACGTTGCCATTCTGACAGCGGTACGCTGGCATAGACGTTCATGCCCAGCTCTTCCAGCTGCTCTGGATTTTCGATGCCGTGATGCAGCAGCGCTTTCAACAGCACCAGACCAACAGAAACCATCAGACCCAGAATCACGCTCGCCGCGATGATCAGCAGTTTCTTCGGTGCCACCGGGCTATTGCCGGTTGCTGCGCCATCGATGATGCGTACATCACCCACGGTGCTGGCTTTACTGATACCCAGCTCTTGTTGACGGTTCAGCAACTGCATGTAGATTTCCTGACCAGACTGCACATCACGCGTCAGACGCAAGATCTCTTGCTGCGTCTGTGGCATCTGAGAAATCTTTTTATTCAGCTGCGCCTGCTCACCTTCCAGCGTTTTGCGTTTTTCCAGCAACGCGCGGTAGGTTGGGTGATCTTTAGTAAACAGCTGAGAGACTTCGGCTTCACGGAAGGTCAGTTCGTTCAACTGGCTCTGCACGCTGACAGAAGAATCCAGCGCCGATTTCGCTTCCAGCGACAGGTCAACCGACTCGTTCTGGCGACGGAAGGTATTCAGCTTGTCTTCGGCATCATCCAGTTTGCCACGCACTTGCGGCAGCTGGTTGCGCAGGAATTCCAGGCTTTTTTCCGCTTGCTCAGATTTACGTTCAACGTTCTGCAGCAGGTAGTTATTGACGATTTGGTTCAGCACTTTGCTGATCTGCTCTGGATCTTCACCCAGATACTCCAGACCCAGCACGCCCGTGTCTTTACCTTTATCCGCAACGGTCAGGTTAGCCAGCACGGAGTTAATCGCCTGCAGCTCGTTCAGTTTGGTAACGCTGAAGCTGGTGCCTTCATCGGCATTGATGCCGCTTACCAGCATGGTCACTTCACCGTGCGTTTCCAGCTGACCAACTTTACCTTTGAACAGCTCATCACCGTCCGCTGACACGGTATACGAGTCAGGACCGGTCACTTCCAGTTCAACGGTACGTTTATCGATGGTGCGTGGAATTTCCAGGCGGGAGATGGCGACAGTTGATGGCTTGTTACCCATCAAACGCGACAGACCTTTGCCGATTACCGGGAAATAGTTCTGGGTGACAACGGTGTCCAGACCCAGATCGTCAACGGTTTTACCGATAACCATGCGCGATTCCAGAATCTGAATCTCGGTATCGGACGCCGGCGTTGGCGGCAGAATGCTGTCTAACTCATTCAGTACTGAGCTGGCATTCTTCTGTTCAACCTGGACTAACGCATCCGCGCTGTAGATTGGTGTAGCAAACAGTGTGTAGAGCGTGGCTACCAGCATGAAGAAGGCGGTAACGGCAACAATAATCCAGCGATGATCAATCAGCTGTCCCACAAGATGCGCCAGATCCCATCCATTCGAATCTTCCTTTGGCGCGGTCATAACCTTGTTTTTGATATTCATGGATATTCCCAACTATCGGCTTAATACGTTGACCCATTTCTGGGTAGCGTTTTCCAGTAACCCGTAGACCTCTTCAAAGGCCTCGCGACTTTTTTTGTACGGATCCGCAATTTCCTGCTGATTGAGCCAGTGGCCAAGCAGCATGGTCTTTCCGCGTGCGGCTGGATCGATGCGATTCACCTGTTCAATGTGGCGCTTTTCCATTACCAGAATCAGGTCATAGTCACGGCACATGCTGGCCGTTAACTGCTGAGCCTGATGCCCTTCCAGCGACACGCCGTGTTCGGCGGCCACAGCCAGGGCTTTTTGGTCCGCCGGATAGCCTTGCAGCGCGCTGAGCCCTGCGGAGGCAATCCGGATGTTTGGTAGCGCGCGTTTGAACAGACGCTCCCCGGTGGGGGAGCGGCAGATATTGCCGACGCAGACGACTAACACGGACTTAATCATGGCGAACCCTTAGTTCGACCAGTTGCGGAAACGAAGGGCCGAGGAGCTGGCATCGTCAATACCTACGATGGTCGGCAGCAGGCCCGAAATCACACGGTTCCAACGGGTGATTGGTGTCGCGGTGACATAGACGATGTCGTACGGCTCCAGTTGGAATTCGGTGCCCATCACCATCGATGCCGCATCTTTGGTATTCAACTGATAGATGTTGGCGATCTTGGTGCGGTTGGCGCCGCGAATCGGACGAATCACGAACACGCCGGTGGCATCAGAGGTGGTCTGATCCATACCCTGCGAATTGCCCAGTGCTTCGGCCAGCGTCATGCCGCTGCGGTCCATCTTCAGCGTTGACTGCTGCTTCACTTCACCCATCACGAAGACTTTGAGATCGTCGTTACGTGGCACGTAAAGGATGTCGCCCGGATAGAGCAGATGGTTTTGGCTCAGGTCGCCGTTTTGCATCAGCGCCTGCAACGAAAGACGTTGTTCTTTGCCGTTGTGCGTCAGCACCACGTTGCGCCAGTCAGCGTCAGCCGCTAAACCGCCGGCGGCGTTGACGGCATCCAGCACGGTCAGCGGCACGTTAGTGATCGCCTGTTGTCCGGAGGTGGTGACTGAACCGGTGACGTACGCTTTCTGCGAACGGAACGAGGCGACGTTAACGTCAACCTGCGGACTTTCGATGTATTGCGCCAGACGACGCGCCACTTCGCTGCGGATCTCGGTAACCGTTCGGCCTGCTACGCGCACTTTACCGATGTACGGGTAGAAAATGGTGCCATCTGCCTGTACCCAGTTACCGGTGTCGCTGGCGCTACGGTACTGACCGGCAGGTGTGGTTAACTCTGGGTGATCCCAGACGGTGACGTTCAGCACGTCGCCAACACCGATACGGTATTCGTAGCTCTGAATTTCATTTTGCAGCATCGGGTTAGCCTGCGCGACTAACGGCTTCGGACGCATCTGTTCAACCAGACGCGGCGTCAGCGGGAAGACGTTGACATATTTGTCGATGTCATAGTTGCTATCCTGTTGCTCTATGACATCTTTTCCACTGGTGGAAAGGTGAGAACCCGGCTCAATGGTACATCCGGAGAGAAAAGTCGCGGATACCAGTAAAGGTATCAATTTAATTTTCATTATCATCTGATTCTTCGCTATCAGTTATTGATTGATAGAGGCGAAATCGCCCGCTGTGTAGCGTCTTACAAAAATGGAATATGACAGGTTAAACACTGAAACTGTGGGTCATTATTATGCGCTCCCTTGGTTTTATGTTGTCACCGAGTCTAAAGACGACATCAATTAAAATGGTTATACAGACTCAATCAGTGCAGCTGTCTAATAACGACACACCTAGCACCCGCAGTTTTCAACCGGGGAGCTTGCTGCCCTCCCCGGCTTCGCTGTCTATCAATAGGCGCCATCGCGTTTCAGCACTACGCCAACCGTCTTAAACAGAATCGCGATGTCATTCCACAGCGACCAGTTCTTGACATACCACGAGTCGAAATAGACGCGTGTTTCATAGTCAACGTCGTTACGACCGCTAACCTGCCACAATCCCGTCATGCCTGGTTTCGCCATCAGGTAATAATCGACATCACCGGCATAACGGCAGAGCTCATCTTCAATCACCGGGCGCGGCCCCACCAGGCTCATATCGCCACGTACCACGTTCCACAGCTGCGGCAGCTCATCCAGACTGGTTTTACGGATGAAATGACCGACTTTGGTAATGCGCGGGTCGTTCTTCAGTTTGAAATCTTTATCCCACTCGGCGCGGGCAACAGGATCGGTACGCAGTACCTCTTCCAGCACCTCTTTCGAGTTGATCACCATTGAGCGGAATTTCAGGCATTTGAACTTACGGCCGCCCAAACCAACACGTTCATGACCGTAAATCGGTGGTCCACCATCGCGACCAACCATAAATCCAAGCACCAGCAACGCCGGCGACAGCGCCAGGATAATGCTTAGCGCGCCGACGATATCGAATGCACGCTTGAGGAAACGTGAAGTGCGCTTCGCCAGATTGTTATTCACACGCAGAATCATTACTTCATGGCTGAAGATGTAAGCCATGTCAGTGCCGTACAGCGGTACACCGCGCAGCGTTGGAATAACGGAAACAGAACGGCAGTTGTGCATCGCCAGGGTTTTCAGCCAGTAATCGCGGTGCTGGCTCTGTTCAAACTCCACCGCCACGATGAACTGGGTTTCGCTGCTGGTCAGCTGCCACAGCTCTTGTTCGTTGTGCAGCACAGGTACGCCAGAGATACTGGCCTGCGGGCTGCTCTTATCGACATCGAAGAAGGCGATAACATCAAAGCCCATTACTTC
Organism: Pantoea sp. DY-5; assembly: GCF_019795955.1. NCBI lineage: Bacteria > Pseudomonadati > Pseudomonadota > Gammaproteobacteria > Enterobacterales > Erwiniaceae > Pantoea > Pantoea sp. DY-5. Next base: position 479,796 of record NZ_JAIMIE010000004.1, on the reverse strand, counting down.
TTCGCTCTGCAGCGCCTGCCAGGCTTCCTGAGCATTGCGGCTGCTGCCGATGATGATAGTTTGCTTCTTCCACATGCCGTAATGATTCAGCACACGTTTAGAAATGGCGCGCGCTAAGGGAATCATAATCAGCGCCAGAAGCCAGGTCGCAACCCAGACAAAGCGCGACATTTGCCATTGTGAAAGTGCTGATATTGACAAATCAATGACAGAGAAAATAAGAATGGTACGAAAAATCTCTTTGAGCTCGAACCAGAATGGCTTGCGATAAGTATAATGACGCAGGCGAACCCAGAACCAGCCTACACAAATAACCGAAAGCGCAATGTGCGTAGCAATTTTTAAATGCAGGTATTTTTCAGATATATCTGCCAATGGAGAATGGGTGAAGGAATTAATCATCGCCATCGCAATAAATAATGCTGCGTTGAAACAAATTAAATCCGAGCACGCCAGTAAAATTTTGGTCAGAAGACTTTTATATGTAATTTCGTTATCGCGCATAGTTAACTCTTTTATATTATTTCTTTAATCCCTAATGCCTCAACACTGTTTAATAAATGAGCGAAACGTTCACTGCATTTGTTGAGGCAATCTGCGGTAAATTCTCTGAGGCCAAATCAATTCTCACAATAGTAAGCAAGAGAATTATGATTAATACCAACAGATTAGTCCGACTTCCCTTACCACAGAGGCAGGCATTCATACCAAGAGAAAGGCGCTTCAGGCACGCTACCGCCCTTGGCTGTCGCTGCCAATACCGCTTTCATCATCCTAATTACAACTTGTTTTATGCGGCATTTTTGCGCTAATTACTGGCCGTGGTCCGCGTGCGATCACAGTTCGCAACATTAAGAGGCTAAGGGGCACGCTATTAACAACTTTGGCGCAGACATTTACTAACACGTTGCTATACTAGTTATTACTGGCTTGTTTACAAGTAGGCCCCGTGTTCCCTGCACTATTTTAGGAAAAAGACTACCAGCGATAAGTATTGATGCCAGCCCTTTCAGGCCATTTCCCCGTAAAATTCAGATAAATTCGATACTCTCCACCTCAATATTTTGCATTAAAAATGCACGCGTTTACCTGTTGAGAAAAATTAATACTGGCCATTACGAAAAGGATTTCTTTATCCATACTTTCATCTTATCCGCCGTGACAGCAGCCAGGAATAACCATCTTGATTTGCCGTTTCCGCAGATTTGACGGGCCGGAAGGTATTTGTACCCTTTACTTCATTTAACTATCATCAGATTAAGCTCAATTGATAGACATTAAGGTAACTAACGCATGTTGGAGTGGATCATTGATCCGTCGCTTTGGGCTGGATTAGTCACGCTAATCGTTCTGGAGCTGGTGTTGGGCATTGATAACCTGGTTTTCATTGCCATCCTCGTCGAAAAGCTGCCGCCCAAAGAACGCGACCGTGCGCGCATTATCGGTCTACTACTCGCGCTGGTGTCACGTTTAGCGCTGCTCGCCTCACTTTCCTGGCTGGTTACGCTTACAAAACCGCTGTTTACCCTGTTGCATCACGACTTCAGCGCCCGCGATCTGCTGCTGCTGTGCGGCGGCTTCTTTCTTCTTTATAAAGCCACCACCGAGTTAAACAGCCGCCTGGAAGGCGCTGACGAGGAAACTGGTCAAAATAAGAACGGTGCTAAATTCTGGCCGGTGGTGGCGCAAATAGTGGTGCTGGATGCCATCTTCTCGCTGGACTCGGTGATTACCGCCGTTGGCATGGTCAACGAGCTGCCGGTGATGATGGCGGCAGTGACGGTGGCAATTCTGCTGATGCTGCTGGCGAGTAAGCCGCTAACGCGTTTCGTCAACGGTCACCCGACCATCGTGATTCTCTGCCTGAGCTTCCTGCTGATGATCGGCTTCAGCCTGGTGGCCGAGGGTTTAGGCTTCATTATTCCGAAAGGCTATCTCTACGCGGCGATTGGTTTCTCCATCGTCATTGAGATACTCAATCAGCTGGCGATGTTTAACCGCCGCCGCTTTCTCACCGCTGGGCGCCCATTACGTCAGCGCACGTCGGAAGCCATTCTGCGCATTCTGCGCGGCGAGGCGCAGCGTGCGGAACTGGACGCCGATACCGCGTCACTGGTGAGCGACAGCGAAGAAGGCGCACTATTTAACCGCCAGGAACGGCGCATGATTGCGCGCGTGTTGGGGCTTGGTCAGCGCCAGATTAATAGCATCATGACGTCGCGCCACGACGTCGAACATATCGACCTCAGCGAAGATCCTGCGGAGATTATGGCGAAGCTCGATCGTAACCAGCACACGCGTATTCTGGTGACCGAACAGGGCCGCGACCCGCTTGGCGTAGTGCACGTGATTGATTTGCTGCATCAATCGTTGCACAGCAAATCACTGGATTTACGTTCGCTGATTCGCCAGCCGTTAATCTTTCCTGAGCGCGTCACCTTATTACAGGCGCTGGAACAGTTCCGCAACGCGCGCACCCACTTCGCCTTTGTGGTGGATGAGTTTGGTTCGGTGGAAGGCGTGGTCACGCTGAGCGACCTGATGGAAACCATCGCCGGCAATCTGCCGAATGAAGGGGAAAAAATCGATGCGCGCTATGATATTCAAGTGCTGCCCGACGGCGGTTGGGTGGCGAATGGTCATATGCCGTTAGAGGATTTAGCCGTCTACGTGCAGCTGCCGCTCGATGAAAAGCGTAATTACCACACGCTGGCGGGATTACTGATGGATAGCCTGCAACATGTGCCGCAGGAAGGCGAAGAGTTGCAGATCGGCGATTATCTGCTGCGAACGTTGCAGGTAGAAAACCACCGCGTACAGAAAGTTGAGATAGTGCCGATCGCATCTTAACCAAGCAGGTCGCCATAAATGGCGACCCTACAACAATAGCGCAAGGCGACGTTGAATTATGGCTGTTTCCCCGGTTGCTGGCGATCCAGCCACTGATTGAGCCGCGACTTCGCTTCGCTTTGCAGTTGCTGACGCACCACATCATCCACCGGCAACGAGTACTGCAGATTATTCCAGCCGCCGTACATACGCAGCGGAATAGTTTGCTGGTTCAGCAGCGCAGCTAATTTATCGTCGCCCTGCCAGCCGCGCAGCATCATATTAATGGTGACGTCGAGCTGCTGTTTGACCATATCGACATTGCCTTTGGTCTGCACCGCCAGACGACTGTTGCCGCCCTGCAGATCCGGCAAGCTGAAGATGCCTTGCTTGAGACTCACGCGCCCACTCAACTGCTGAATGCCCTGATCGTCGGGTTGATCGTTGGTGACACGATTACTGACGCGCGCCACCGCACGGCGCACCATCTGCTGCAGATTCAGCTGCGAAAGCTGCAAATTAGTGGCTTCCAGATCCGCACTGCCCTGCCAGTTACGTTTTGCCTCTTCAATGCTCAATCCAGCACCGCTCACATCGCCTTGCAGTGAAACCGTGCCTTGAAGCGTTTCTGGCAGTTCTAATGCTTTCAGCAGCGGCGCAATGGCGATGTTATCCAGCTCAGGCTGGAATGCCACTTGCGTCACCGGTTTGCGGATATCCACCGAACCGGGAACGGAGAAATGGCCTTCGCCAAATTTGCCTTGCAGCTTACTCAGCGTCATCAAACCTTGCTGATTGCTGGCATCGATCTGCAAGTTGGTCAGCGTCAGGCCGCGCCACACGCTGCTATCGGCGGTGAGATTGAGCGTCAGATCCAGCTGATTCAGCGGTGAGTCGCTGTTATCACGTATTCGCGGTTCAGCAATCACTGGCGTGCTCACCACATTGGCTCGCTGCGGCGCGCTGCTATCCGTCACCGGTGCATTCGCCATCAACGCGTCGATGTCTAAACGAGTGGCATGCAGCGCCAGATTAAGCTGCTGCGGCAGCGCCAGACGCCCCTCGGCGCTGCCATCCAGCGCGCTGTCATTGGCGGTGAGCTGCATCTTCTGTAGGGAAAAACGCTGATTGTCACCTTTCCATTCGCCCTGCCCGCTCAAGGTGCCTTTGATGCCCTGCGTCGGCAGATTGGCGCCGTCGATGGCGTAATTCAACTCATCCAGCTGTCCGACCAGACGATGTGGATATTGCGCCACATTCATCTGCCCTTTGAGATTGACGCTAACATTGCGCTGATTACGCGAAATCCGGGTAGCCAGATTGATGCTGGCCTGCTTGCTGGCATCCTGATCGAGGTTGAGATTGAGGTCGCGGAAATTATATTCGTCGCCGCCGGGCTGCTGCCAAATCAGCAGGCTGTCGGCAAGACGCAGTTTGCCAATCGTGAATGACCAGCCGTTATCGCTGCTGCTCACTGGCTCGGCATCACCCGGCCCCACTGGCGCGCCGCTCGGCTTTTGTGCGGCGCTGTCTGGCGTGACGCGGATGATGGCGTTTTTCAGCATCACCTGGCTGACGCTAAGCTGATGCGACAACAGCGGCCAGAGATGGACATCCAGGCGCATATTATCGGCGGTGACCATCGGCTGCGTCGCACCCGGCGCGGTCAGACTCATGCGTCCGGCGAGAATGCTAAGCTGCGGCCAGACGTGCCAGCGCAGATCGCCGCCTACCTGAAGCTGATAACCACTGCGCTGTTCAACCTGCTTTACCATGTAGGTACGAAAGTCGTTGGGATTGACCAGCAACACCAATGCCGTCATGCCCGCTACGACCACCACTAACAGGATGGCCAGCGTAGTTATCACTCTTCTCATCACATCCTCATTGCCGTCATAATTCAAGGTGCAGCTGCGTTGGCTGCGCTCGCTCACCCCGGTCACTTACTGATGTAAGCTCCCGGGGATTTACTCGCTTGCCGCCTTGCTGCACCTCGAAGTATTTTGGCAAGCATAAGTTGGCATTAGTCTTTATCTATGCGGCTGGCATCTGCGCCCTGCTGACCACGATATTTGGCATCTTCACGACGGTTATACGGTCGCGCAGCCGGGCCCGACAGCGGCTCAAAGCTCAATGCACCAATTAACATGCCTGGACGCAGCGCCAGCGGCAGTTTGCCTGAGTTATAAAACTCCAGCACGATGCGACCTTGCCAACCCGGATCGATACGGTGCGCCGTGACGTGCACCATCAAACCCAGGCGCGCCAGCGAAGAGCGGCCATCCAGCCAGCCGACCAGATCGTCGGGAATGGTGACCGATTCCAGCGTCACCGCCAGCGCCAGTTCGCCAGGATGCAGGAAAAAGGCTTCGCCTTCCGGCAGCACAATCTCATCGCTCATCACACGGTCCAGCGCGGCACTGACTTCATGCTTTGGACCACTCAAATCAATAAACGCCGCCGTGTGTCCGCTAAAGGTGCGGAACTGGTTGCCGAGGCGCACATCCACCGTGGCACCGTTGATGCGTTCCACTGGCGGGCGCGGCTCAATCGCCAACTTTCCGTTGTCCAGCCAGGCTTCAATATCGCGATCGCATAATCTCATCGCAGGTACTCCATGAATTAAGTGTAGCGAATGGCTACGACAGCGCGTCACGCCGGGGCGGACGCCTTGTCGTCAAAGATACTGATTAATCTTGGCCTTGAGGATATCAATCGCGATACGGTTTTTCCCGCCGCGCGGCACAATGATGTCAGCGTACTGCTTGGAAGGTTCAATAAACTGCAGGAACATCGGACGCACGGTCTTCTGATACTGGCTCATCACCGAATCCATGGAGCGACCGCGCTCATTCACATCGCGCTTCATGCGGCGCATCAAACAGATATCCAGCGGCGTATCGACGAAGATAGAGAAATTCATCTCCTGACGCAGGCGCGCATCGGTTAACAGCAAGATGCCTTCGAGAATGATGACTTTTTTCGATTTGAGATGAATACAGTCGCTGGTGCGGGTGTGCTCAACATAGCTGTAAACCGGCAACTCAATTTCCTGACCAGCTTTAAGCGCGCGCAGGTGCTGCAACAACAGATCATGATCCATCGCACTCGGATGGTCATAGTTGGTTTTCACCCTCTCTTCCATGGTGAGGTGGCTCTGATCTTTATAGTAGGCATCTTCGGGGATCACACCGATATGCTCGTCACCGACCTGGTCACGGATTTCACGATAGAGCGTGCTGGCGATAAGACTTTTTCCGGATGCGGATGCACCTGCGATGCCAACGATCACGCACTGATGAGACTTGTCAGTCATACTTTTTTAAGACCTGATAACTGGAGCCTGCCTAAGCCGAAGCTGCAACGGGCCGAATGAGAGGGTTAGTTGGCGGCAATTATAGGTATTTCACCGGGTTGATGCCAGAGAAATGGGCCAACGGCTTTTCAGAATATCCCCTTTTGCAGCCAGACGCTTAATCGATACACTGTTCATCTGCCAACACTGCAGCCGGCGTTGGCACTCCGAATATAGCCGCAAGGAAAAGTATGAGCTGGAAAACCCTGACCTATTTTGGCGACAGCATGTTGCTGATCCCGACCGCGGTGATCATCGCGCTGGTCTTGCCATGGAAAAGCGACAACCGCCAAACCGTCTGGTATTGGGTGCTGGCGTTTGGTCTGGCTGGCCTGGTGGTGAGCGTCTCGAAAATCCTGTTTCTCGGCTTTGGCATTGGTAGCGCCCGATTCAACTTTACCGGCTTCAGCGGCCACAGCGCGATGTCGGCCACGCTTTGGCCGGTGATGATGTGGCTGATCTCCGGCCGCTGGTCGCCGCGCTGGCGCCTGTTTACCATTGGCATCGGCTATCTGATCCCGTTGATGGTTGGCCTGTCGCGCCTGGTCATCCACGCGCACTCCAAAAGCGAAGTGCTGGCGGGCCTGATGCTTGGCTTTACGCTTAGCACCGCATTCCTGCTGACGCAGCGCCGCACTTCGCTGAAGGGCTTTAGCCTGCCGCAGATTGGCGTCGCGCTGCTGGTGCCGCTGTTACTGCTGAGCCACGGCCGCGTCGCCACCACGCAACAGTTCCTCGAACGCTTCTCTGCCAATCTTGCCGGCTTAGAAAAGCCGTTTACCCGCGCCGATCTTTTTCGCTAATCACGTTTGGCCCTTTGCGCAAAGGGCCAATCAATTCAGTGAATAACGACTAAAGTCGAATTCCCCGCAGACATCTCAAACAGATGTGCTAGCATGCAAAATAGTGATTGATTGGCGCATTTTCCATCGTGAATCAGGTGCGCGCAGCTGGATTCTTGCATGACCCTCGAGATACTAACTTCACAGGAAAGACCACAGCGAACCTGGCTCAATGCCTTGCTCATTGGCGGGCTCACTTTTCTACTGACGCTATTTTGCCTGGAACTGATTGTTGTCAGTGGTCGTATTTCTCCGCTTTGGTACTCCACCGCGCTGATGACGGTGATCGTGTTTCGCGCCCACTCCAAACACGTTCCCTTGCTGCTGCTTGCCTGCGTATTGGGTACCGCGCTGGCTAATCTGATCATTATTGGTCCCGCGCTCAGCAACATTAAGTTCGCCATCTTAAATATGGTGCAGGCGATTCTGGGCGGCGTGATGCTGCGCGCGTTGCTTGATCGCCGCGCACCGCTCAGTTCGTTGCTCGACTGGGTACGCTTTGCCCTGTGCGCCGGCCTGATTGCGCCGCTGTTAGGTGGCGTCGTGGCGTTGTGGATGCTGCATGTTGGCAGCAACGCGTCACTGCCCTTCTTCTCAACGTGGGTGATTTCTGAAGTGATCGGCGTGCTGGCGTTTGGTCCGGTGTTATTGCTGTGGCCGAATAAACCGCTACGCCAGATTTTGACGCCAGGCCGTCAGCTGGAAACCTGCCTGACGCTGCTCGGCACCCTGCTCGCCAGCTATTTATCGCTGCGTTTTCTGCCGTGGCCCTTCACCTTTATCGTGGTGATTCTTTTCTGGTGCTCGGTGCGGCTGCCGAAATTCGAAGCGTTCCTGCTGTTCTTCCTCAACGCCAGTTTCATCTCGATTCTGCTGGCCTTTAACTGGGTCAACCTGGCGCACAACGGCATGCTGCTCGGCCAGGTCAGCACCTGGCTGCCATTTCTGTTGGTGCTGCTGCCGAGCCACGTGATGGCGCTGGTGATGGATGCCTTCCAGCGTGAAAAGCATCACATCAGCGAGAGTGAAACCCGCTTCCGTAACGCTATGGAGTACTCCGCGATAGGCATGGCGCTGGTTTCGCCAAATGGCGGCTGGCAGCAGGTGAATCAGTCGCTGTGCCAGACGCTGGGGTTCCCGGCCGATGAGCTGAAAAAACTGACCTTCCAGCAAATCACCCATCCCGACGATCTCAACAGTGATTTACAGCAGCTGGAGCGATTGGTGGCGGGTGAAATCATGACCTACACCATGGAGAAGCGCTATTTCCGCAAGGATGGCGAAATCGTCTGGGCGCGCCTGACGGTATCGATGGTGCGCGACGCCGCGCAACAGCCGCACTACTTCATCGCGCAGATTATCGATATCTCCGAACTGAAGCAGAGCGAGCAGGTTAATCGCCGCTTAATGGAGCGCATCACGCTGGCCAACGAAGCCGGTGGCATCGGCGTGTGGGAGTGGAATCTGTTGACCGGTGAGATGTTGTGGGACAAGCGCATGTACGAGCTATTTGGCTTAAGTCCGCATCAGACGCCCACCTACGATCTGTGGGTGCATCTGCTCGATCCGGCCGAGCGGGAAACCGCCGCGTTGGTGGTTCAGCAGGCCATCGAACGCCGCAGCGCTTTCCAGCTGGAATACCGCATTAATTTACCAGAAGGCCCGCGCTACGTGCGCTCTGAGGCCAACCGCATTCTGAGTCAGGATGGGCAGATCGAACGCATGCTCGGCATCTGTCAGGACATCACGCCGCTGCGCGCGCTGAATGAAGCGCTGTTCCAGGAAAAAGAGCGTATGGCGATTACCCTCGACTCCATCGGCGAAGCGGTGATCAGCACCGATGATGAAATGCGCGTCACCTTCATGAATCCGGTAGCTGAAACGCTGAGCGGCTGGCCACAGGAAAAAGCCGCAGGCGTACCCATTACCGAACTGCTTAACATCACGCGCGGCGCGAGCGGCCCGCGCGTCGATAATTTGCTGTTGTGCCAGCTGCCGGACGAAAAAATCTCTCCCGAACTCGATGAAGAGCTGGTGCTGCATACACCAGACGGCACGCGCGTGGAGATCCACTACAGCATCACGCCGCTGAAAACCCTGACCGGCGCCAGCATCGGCGCAGTGATGGTTATTCAGGACGTCAGTGAATCGCGCAAGGTGATGAAGCGCCTGAGCTACAGCGCTTCACACGATATGCTGACGCGCCTGCCAAATCGCCACAGCTTCGAGCAGCGTTTGAAGCAGTTGGTGAACGATGCGGCGAACAACCATACTCACCACGTATTGGTGTTTATCGATCTGGACAAATTCAAAGCGGTGAACGATACCGCCGGACACGCCGCCGGTGATGCGCTGCTGCGCGAACTGGCAGAGCTGATGCCGCATCATCTGCGCAGTAGCGATATGCTGGCGCGTTTAGGCGGCGACGAATTTGGCGTGCTAATGCCGAATTGCGAAGTGGATCAGGTGCGCGACGTGGTGCAGCGTATCGTCAGTGCCGTGAGCGAATATCGCTTTATGTGGCAGGATCAGCCTTATCACGTCGGCGCGAGTGCCGGCATCACGCAAATAGATCAACGTAACTGCATCAGCAATGTGGTGATGTCACAGGCCGATGTCGCCTGTTACAGCGCAAAACACGCGGGCCGTGGTCAGTATCACGTTTATCAGGAAGTGCAGATGTAATCTGCCACGTCTGCCCATTGCCAGCCCGCGCTGGCTGCGCTAAAGTCGCCCCCTTTTTTCCGGCATGGGGGATAAATATGTTTATCGGATTCGATTACGGCACAGCAAACTGCTCAATTGCGGTCAGCGATAATGGCACGCCGCGCCTGCTGACACTGGAGAATGGTCAGCGCCTGCTTCCCTCCATGATTTGTGCGCCAACGCGCGAAGCGATCAGCGAATGGCTGCATCGCCATCATCAGGTGCCAACGCCCGACAGCGAAGGCACCGCGTTATTGCAGCGTGCGCTGCGCTATAACCGCGAAGAAGATATCGACGTCACGCCGGGCAGCGTGCAGTTCGGTTTGACCGCGCTGCAGCAATATATGGTCGATCCCGAAGAAGTGTGGTTCGTGAAGTCACCGAAATCCTTCCTCGGCGCTAACGGCCTGAAACCGCAGCAGATCGCCTTCTTTGAAGATCTGGTGTGCGCGATGATGCTGCACATTCGTCAGCAAGGCGAAACCCAGCTCGATCGCCCGATTGAGCAAGCGGTGATTGGTCGCCCAATTAACTTCCAGGGTTTAGGTGGCGAAGAGGCTAACCAGCAGGCACAAGGCATTCTGCTGCGTGCGGCACAGCGCGCCGGTTTTCGTGATGTCGAGTTCCAATTTGAGCCGGTGGCGGCGGGCCTCGATTTCGAAGCCACGCTGCAGAAAGAGACGCGCGTATTAGTCGTCGATATCGGCGGCGGCACCACCGACTGCTCGATGCTGCTGATGGGGCCGGAATGGCGTCATAAAACCGATCGCCGTGAAAGTTTACTTGGCCACAGCGGATGCCGCGTGGGCGGAAACGATCTCGACATTATGCTGGCGTTTAAAACCCTGATGCCGCTGCTGGGGCTCGGTGGCAATACGCAGAAAGGCACCGCGCTGCCCGCACTGCCGTGGTGGAATGCGGTGGCTATCAACGACGTTCCGGCACAAAGCGACTTCTATTCCGCGGCCAGCGGCAAACTGCTGCGCGATTTGATTCGCGATGCTGAACACAGCGACAAAGTGGCGCACCTGCTGAAAGTGTGGCAGCAGAAGCTGAGCTATCGTCTGGTGCGTGCGGCGGAAGAGAGCAAGATTGCGCTGTCGGATGTGAAAGAGACCGATGCCTCACTGGCGTTTATCGCCGCACAATTGCAGGCGCAAATCAGCGCTGCGCAGCTCGAAGAGGCGATCAACCAACCGCTGGAACGCATTCTGGAGCAAGTGCATCTGGCGCTCGCCACCTGCGAAACCAAGCCGGAAGTGATTTATCTCACCGGCGGTAGCGCACGTTCTCCGGTGTTGCGCGCGGCGCTACAACAGGCGCTGCCCGATACGCCTATCGCCAGCGGCGATGACTTCGCCTCGGTGACCGCCGGCCTCGCCCGCTGGGCCGAAGTGATGTTCAGATAAAAGTCAGGGCGGCCTCATTGCCGCCCTGCTTTACTTTGTAGGGTCGCCATTCATGGCGACCAGTCTCACACATTAGAAGTTCACGTTCGCACTGATCCCACCCACAAACGCATCTTTCACTTCACTTACCGCCCCCGGCGCCACCACATATTGCAGGTTCGGACGCAATTGCAGCCATTTGGTCAGCTGCGCGTTGTAGTAGATTTCATAGTTGTACTCTGAGCCATCCTGAATCGGCAGGTAGGTTGGGCTATTGAAGTCGGTCTCACCGTTCGCGTTGTTCTGCTCACGCTGCGAACGCGTGTAGGTGCTGTTAACGTGAATACGTGCCGCACCCACACCAATCTCATCCTGCGGACGCGCATCAAACGGCCCTTTCCAGGTGAAGCTAATCGACTGATAATTATCCGTTTTCGAGGTTTTGTGGTCGTTCATCACCGCTTGAACGGTGACGCCCAAACCACGGCTGGCATCGCCGCCCTGCGCGGTCAGCTGCTGTTGCAACAGCACGTAGCCGCCGTAAGCGTGATCCTGGCTTTGATAGGCTCCATCGCGCCAGCTGCCGTAGTTGTCGCCGTTAGCTGAAGAGTAGTAATAGCCGATGCGGTAATTACCCGGCAGCTTGTCTGCGCCTAACGTCGGTTTCCAGCCCAACTCTACCGGCACCAGATTGCCTTCGGAGTTGCTGGTATCAAAACGGAAGCCGTCGCCGCGATCGTAGTTGGCGCGGTTCTGGTTATAGAAGCCCACCTGGAAGAACACTTCAGGCGTGATATTCACTTTCACGCGGCCGCCCCATTGGGACACCGGCCAGTTGAACCAGCGATCGCCACGCCAGTTACCGGCCTGGCCGCTACCGAACGCCAGGTTCTGGAACTTACTGTCAAAGTTATCGAAATCTTCACCGACGGTAACGCGACCGGCTTTCAGGTTCACGGTGTTATCGAACAGACCTTTGCTTAACCAGAACTGGGTTAAACGCCAGGTTTGGCCGCGTCCGTACACTTCCTGAGTTGAGGACAACATGCCGGTGCGACGATCGGCGACCTGGTCGGAAATGTTCTGACCATTACGATCGGTAATCGTCATCTGGAATTGCGCATCCTGCCAGTTGAGCAGTTTTTCCAGGTCGAAGTTAGCGCCAAACGCCCACTGATCGCTGTAGCGCATTGAGGTGTTGGTATCGGCGCCGCCCGCCAGATTGGAGCCGCTTTCCATGGTGTAGTTAACGTCGAATTTTATGCCGTCATTTTCCAGCTGCGTTCGGTAACCGCCCCAATCACCAAACATATAGGGAGAGTCGTAACTGAAAGCATCAGCGGCCAGCGCAGATGCACTCAGCATCGCAAACATCAGAGTTCCCGCTGCTAGGCGGGGTAAATGCTGCACTGCTTCTTTTCTGTTCATGATGGTTATTCTTATATGAAGTTACTGAAATGGATCGAACAGAGGATAGTGCTGAGGATTTGTCAGTTTTTGCAAATATGTGCGCAGTTTACCGCAGGATGATAGTGCGTTAACGCAATTGTGACGTCTGTCGATGATTGAAAATCTTTTATGGGAAATGGCATTTTTTGTGAGGCAGAGCTGGAAAATAGCGGGACGCCGCAGCGTCCCTGAAAACCTTACAGTTTGCTGGCGCTCGCCAGCTCTTCGATCTCTTGCTTGCTGAGCTCGAGCTGGGTGGCTTTCACCAACTCATCCAACTGCTCCAGCGACGTGGCGCTGACAATCGGGGCGGTAATGCTCGGACGGGCAATCTGCCACGCCAGCGCCACCTGTGTTGCCGACACATCGTGCGAGGCGGCAACATCTTCCAGCGCTTCAACAATGCGCTTGCCGCGTTCATTCAGGTACTTGTCGACGATGCCCTGCCCGCGCTGACTTTTGCTGGCATCCTCTGGCTTTTTGTACTTACCGCTGAGGAAGCCGCTGGCCAGCGAATAGTAGTTGATCACGCCGAGGCCATTTTTCACAGCAACCTGCTCCAGACCGCTTTCATACTCCTGGCGATCGTAGAGATTGTATTCCGGCTGCAGGGTTTCATAGCGCGCCAGGCCATGTTGCTTGCTCACGTCCAGCGCTTCCTGCAGACGTTTAGCGTTGTAGTTGGACGCGCCAATGGCACGCACTTTGCCCTCTTTGATCAGCGAATCAAAGGCTTTCAGCGTGTCCAGCAGCGGCGTCGTGTCATCATCGCGGTGCGCCTGATAAAGATCGATGACGTCGGTTTGCAGGCGGCGCAGCGAATCTTCTACCGCCTGACGAATGTAAGCCGGCTTGAGGCCGGTTTTCTCCGGCGACAGCTCCATGCCGACTTTGGTGGCCAGCACGATGCTGTCGCGCTTGCCGCTTTTCTTCAGCCATTTACCGATGATGGTTTCCGATTCGCCACCTTCATTACCCGGCGCCCAGCGCGAATAAACGTCGGCGGTATCGATGAAGAACAAGCCCTTCTCCACCAGCGCATCAAGCAGGGAAAATGAGGTTTTCTCATCCACCGTCCAGCCAAACACATTGCCGCCAAAGGTGAGACGGGGAACTTCAATACCGCTGTCGCCGAGCTGGCGGAGTTTCTGTTGACTCATTTTGTTCTCCTTATTCAAACGAGACAGGTCTGTATTGAGCTTAGCAAAGGAAATTGCCGCGCTTATGCCTATTGCTGGCAGAATATTTACAGAATATGAATACTTACCTTTAATGGGGCGATATTCTTATTTCCTTCAATTTTTGCCCGGTCCGGGCGACTACAATCATTCGTTTGCGAAATGGCTATTTTTATATTTCGCATTGGGGAAAACGAAAAATGCTGGAGAGCACACGCCTTGATGAACCGTCGAATTAAAACAAGCTTACTGGCCGTAGCCGTGATTGCCGTGCTGGCGGGCGGATATTATTGGTGGCAGCATCCAGCGGAACCGAATAAACAGCCGCAGGCCGAAGGTCAGCAGCAGCGTGGTCGCGGCGCAGGTGGCAAACGCCCCTTAGCGCCAGTGCAAGCCGCCGCTGCCACCACCCAAAGCGTGCCGTATTTCCTCAGTGGCCTTGGCACCGTGACCGCCGCCAACACCGTTACGGTGCGCAGCCGCGTTGACGGCCAATTGATGGCGCTGCACTTCCAGGAAGGAGAGCAAGTGACCGCTGGCGCGCTGCTGGCGGAAATCGATCCGCGCCCTTATCAGGTGGCATTAACTCAGGCGCAGGGCCAACTGGCAAAAGACCAGGCTACGCTCGCCAACGCGCGCCGCGATCTCAGTCGCTATGAAAAACTGGCGAAAACCTCGCTGGTATCGCAGCAGGAACTCGATACGCAACGTTCGCTGGTGAGCGAAACGCTCGGCACCCTTAAAGCTGATGAAGGCAACGTCGCCAGCGCCCAGCTTAATCTCACCTACAGCCGCATTACTGCGCCGATTGGTGGACGCGTCGGCTTGAAGCAGGTGGATGTCGGCAACTACATCACCTCCGGCGATACCACCGGATTGGTGGTGATCACCGAAACGCACCCCATTGACGTGGTGTTCAGCGTAGCCGAGAACAACATCAGCCAAATCCTCAAAGCGCAGAAAAGCGGACAGCCGCTGATTGTCGAAGCCTGGGATCGCAGCAACAAAACGCTGCTGACCAGCGGCACGCTGTTGAGCCTCGATAACCAGATTGATGCCACCACCGGCACCATCAAACTCAAAGCACGCTTCAGCAACGAAGATGACACGCTGTTCCCGAATCAGTTTGTCAATGCGCGTCTGAAAGTGGACACCTTGCAGGATGCGGTGGTGATCCCCACCGCCGCGTTGCAGATGAGCAATGACGGTCACTTTGTCTGGGTGGTCAACAGTGATAACAAAGTGAGCAAAAAACGCGTCACCGCTGGGTTACAGGATAGCCAGAAAGTGGTGATCAGTGCGGGCCTCGAAGCAGGCGAACGCGTGGTGACCGACGGGCTCGATCGCCTGACGGAAGGTGCCACCGTTGAAGTGGTGGCACCGCAAAGCGCCGCGACCCACAGCACGCGCGCTGCGCAGCCCGCACGCGGAGAGCGTCAATAATGCAGGTGATGCCTCCTGACAGCAGCGGTGGACCTTCGCGCCTGTTTATTCTGCGCCCGGTCGCCACCACGCTACTGATGATCGCCATTCTGTTAGCCGGCGTGCTCGGCTACCGTTTTCTGCCGGTCTCCGCGTTACCTGAAGTCGATTATCCGACCATTCAGGTGGTTACGCTCTATCCCGGCGCTTCTCCCGATGTGGTGACCTCTTCCATTACCGCGCCGCTGGAACGCCAGTTTGGCCAGATGTCCGGCCTGAAGCAGATGGCGTCGCAGAGTTCGGGCGGCGCGTCGGTTGTCACATTGCAGTTTCAGCTGACGCTGCCACTGGATGTTGCCGAGCAGGAAGTACAGGCAGCGATCAACTCCGCCACCAATCTGCTGCCGAGCGATCTGCCAAATCCACCGGTCTACAGCAAAGTAAATCCGGCCGACCCGCCGATCATGACGCTCGCCGTCACCACCACCAGCATGCCGCTCACACAGGTGCAGGATATGGTGGAAACGCGCGTGGCGCAGAAGATTTCTCAGGTTTCGGGCGTAGGTTTAGTCACGCTGTCGGGCGGGCAACGTCCCGCGGTCCGCGTGAAGATGAACACCCAAGCGCTGGCCGCGCTCGGCCTGACCAGCGAATCGGTGCGCACCGCCATTACTAACGCTAACGTCAATTCGGCGAAAGGCAGCCTCGACGGCCCAACGCGCTCAATTACCCTGTCGGCTAACGATCAGATGACCTCGGCGGAAGACTATCGCAAGCTGATCATCAGCTATAACAACGGCGCGCCGGTGCGACTGGGCGATGTGGCGACCATCGAACAAGGTGCCGAAAACAGCTGGCTGGGCGCCTGGGCGAACCGTCAGCAGGCGATTGTGCTCAACGTGCAGCGCCAGCCCGGCGCTAACATCATCGCCACCGCCGATAATATTCGCGCCATGCTGCCCGGATTAACCGCCACGCTGCCGAAATCGGTGGAGGTGAAACTGCTTACCGACCGCACCACCAACATCCGCGCTTCGGTCAGCGATACCCAGCACGAACTGATGCTGGCGATGGGTTTGGTGGTGATGATCATCTACCTGTTCCTGCGTAACGTTCCGGCGACCCTCATTCCCGCCGTCGCCGTGCCGCTGTCGCTGGTCGGCACCTTTGCCGCGATGTATTTCCTGGGCTTCTCGATCAACAACCTGACGCTGATGGCGCTGACCATTGCCACCGGTTTTGTGGTTGATGACGCCATCGTGGTGATCGAGAACATCTCGCGCTATATCGAAAAAGGCGAAAAGCCGATGACGGCGGCGCTGAAAGGCGCAGGCGAGATTGGCTTCACCATTATCTCCCTCACCTTCTCGCTGATTGCGGTGCTCATTCCACTGCTGTTTATGGGCGATGTGATTGGCCGCTTGTTCCGCGAATTCGCCGTGACGCTGGCGGTGGCGATTTTGATTTCCGCCGTGGTGTCGCTGACGCTGACGCCGATGATGTGCGCCCGCATGTTAAGCGCCGAATCGCTGCGCAAGCAGAATCGCTTCTCGCGGGCCAGCGAAGCGATGTTTGACCGCATTATTGCTACTTACGGGCGTGGCTTAACGCGCGTGCTGCTGCATCCGTGGATCACCTTGTCGGTAGCGCTCGGCACCTTGCTGATCACCGTGTTGCTGTGGATCGTAATCCCCAAAGGCTTCTTCCCGCAGCAGGATAACAGCATTATTCAGGGCACCTTGCAGGCGCCGCAGTCGGTCTCTTACGCCAACATGGCAGAGCGCACGCGCGATGTCGCCTCGATCATCATGAAAGATCCGGCGGTACAGAGCATGACCTCGTTTGTCGGCGTCGATGGCACCAACGCCGCGCTCAACAGCGCGCGCCTGCAAATCAACCTGAAGCCGCTGAATGAACGTGACGATCGCATTCCGGCCGTGCAGCAGCGCCTGCAACAGGCGTTAGCCAAAGTGCCAGGCATTTCGCTGTGGCTGCAGCCGGTGCAGGATTTAACCATTGATACCCAGGCAAGCCGCACGCCGTACCAGTTCACGCTGCAATCCGGTTCGCTAGAGTCGCTGAGTTTGTGGGTGCCGAAACTGCTGGAGCAACTCAACACGCTGCCACAACTGCGTGACGTCAGCAGCGACTGGCAGGATCAAGGTCTGGAAGCTTTTGTACGTGTCGATCGTGACAGCGCCAGCCGCCTCGGCATCAGCATGGCCGACGTGGATAACGCGTTGTATAACGCCTTTGGCCAGCGCCTGATCTCCACCATTTACACCCAGGCTAATCAGTATCGCGTGGTGCTGGAGCAGAACAGCGACGCCACGCCAGGACTGGCGAGCCTCGACGGCATTCGCCTGACCAGCAGCGACGGCGGCAGCGTGCCGCTTAGCGCCATCGCGCAGATTGAGCAGCGCCACGCCGCGCTCAGCATCAACCATCTCGACCAGTTCCCGTCGGCGACCTTCTCGTTTGATGTCGCGGAAGGGTATTCGTTGGGCGATGCGGTGAAGGCGGTGAGCGCAGCGGAAGATCAGGTCGGCATGCCCGCCGAAATGATGACGCAGTTCCAGGGCAGCACGCTGGCCTTTGAAGCGGCGCTGTCCAGCACCGTGTGGCTGATCGTGGCGGCGGTGGTGGCGATGTATATCGTGCTCGGCGTGCTGTATGAGAGTTTTATCCATCCAATCACCATTCTCTCGACGCTGCCCACCGCCGGTGTCGGCGCGCTGCTGGCGCTGATGCTGAGCGGTAATGAGCTGGATATCATCGCCATTATCGGCATTATTTTGCTGATCGGTATCGTGAAGAAAAACGCCATCATGATGATCGACTTCGCGCTGGCAGCGGAACGTGAGCAAGGCATGCCACCGCGCGAGGCGATTTATCAGGCGTGCTTGCTGCGTTTCCGCCCAATTCTGATGACCACATTGGCGGCGCTGCTCGGTGCACTGCCGCTGATGCTGAGCACCGGCGTTGGCGCGGAGTTGCGTCGTCCGCTGGGCATCGCCATGGTGGGCGGTTTGGTGGTGAGCCAGGTGCTGACGCTGTTCACCACGCCGGTGATCTATCTGCTGTTTGATCGCCTGTCGCACGCAACGCGCCGTCGCTTTAAGCGCCCGGAGGCGCAGTCGTGAAGTTTTTCGCGCTGTTTATCCATCGTCCGGTCGCCACCACCTTGCTGACGCTGGCGATTGCGCTGGCCGGTATTCTCGGCTTCCGCCTGCTGCCGGTGGCGCCGCTGCCGCAGCTGGATTTCCCGGTAATTTTGATTTCGGCTTCGCTGCCCGGTGCGTCGCCGGAAACCATGGCGGCATCGGTGGCAACGCCGCTGGAGCGCTCGCTGGGGCGCATCGCGGGCGTCAGCGAAATGACCTCCACCAGCTCGCTGGGCAGCACGCGCATCATTCTGGTGTTCGATTTTGATCGCGACATCAACGGTGCGGCGCGCGACGTACAGGCCGCGATCAACGCCGCGCAAAGTCTGCTACCAACCGGCATGCCGAGCCGTCCCAGCTATCGCAAAGCCAACCCTTCCGATGCGCCGATCATGATCCTGACGCTGACCTCGGACATTTATAATCCCGGTCAGCTGTATGATTACGCCTCAACGCAACTGGCGCAGAAGCTGTCGCAGATCGAGGGCGTAGGCGATGTGACGGTCGGCGGCAGTTCGCTGCCGGCGGTGCGCGTTGAACTCAATCCGCAGGCGCTGTTCAACCAGGGCGTATCACTGGATGCGGTGCGTACCGCCATCAGCAACGCCAACCAGCGCCGTCCGCAGGGCGCGATTGACGACGTGCAGCAGCGCTGGCAGTTACGTACTAACGGAGAATTGCAAACCGCCAGCGAATATCAGCCGCTAGTGGTGCACTACAACAACGGTGCGGCGGTGCGCCTCAGCGATGTCGCTAACGTGCAGGATTCGGTGCAGGATGTACGCAACGCCGGGATGACCAACGGTAAAGCGGCGGTGCTGCTGGTAGTGCGTAAATCGCCGGAAGCCAACATCATCGATACCGTCGATCGCATTCGTGGCGAATTGCCGGAACTGCACGACGTGATCCCCGCTGCCATCGATCTGCAAATTGCGCAGGACCGCTCGCCAACGATTCGCGCCTCGCTGCATGAAGTGGAGCAGTCGCTGATCATCGCCGTCGCGCTGGTGATTCTGGTGGTGTTTGCCTTCCTGCGCGACTGGCGCGCCACGCTGATCCCCGCTGCTGCGGTGCCGGTTTCATTGATTGGCACCTTCGCCGCCATGTATCTGTGTGGCTTCAGCCTGAATAACCTTTCGCTGATGGCGTTGACCATCGCCACCGGATTTGTCGTCGATGACGCCATTGTGGTGCTGGAGAACATTGCGCGCCACGTCGAAGCGGGCATGAAGCCGCTGCAGGCGGCGCTGACCGGCGTGCGCGAGGTCGGTTTTACCGTGCTGTCGATGAGCCTGTCGCTGATTGCCGTGTTCCTGCCACTGCTGATGATTGGCGGCATTATTGGCCGCTTCTTCTCGGAGTTCGCTATTACGCTGTCGGTGGCGATTCTGATCTCGCTGTTTATCTCGGTCACGCTGACGCCGATGATGTGCGCCTATCTGCTCAAACCGCAGATCAAGCGCAGCCAGCCGCGTATTCGCGGTTTCGGCAAGCTACTGATGAAGGTGCAAAACGGCTACGCGCGCTCATTGGGCTGGGTGCTGAATCACGCCATTTGGGTGCTGATGTTGCTGCTCGGCACCGTGGCGCTCACCGTTTGGCTGTTCATCTCGATCCCGAAAACCTTTATGCCGGAGCAGGATACCGGCCGCTTACAAGGTTTTATCTCGGCGGATCAGAGCATTTCGTTCCAGGCGATGCGCGGCAAGCTACAGGATTTCATGAACATCATCAAAGCCGATCCGGCGGTGGATAACGTCACCGGCTTTACCGGCGGTTCACGTACCAACAGCGGCTCGATGTTCGTCTCGCTCAAGCCGCTCTCCGAGCGCAGTGAAAGCGCGCAGGAAGTGATCGCCCGGCTGCGTATCAAGCTGGCGAAAGAGCCCGGCGCCAATCTCTATCTCAACGCGGTGCAGGATATTCGCATTGGCGGACGTGAGTCCAACGCCAGCTATCAGTACAGTTTGCTGTCGGATAACCTGAATGATTTGCGCGAATGGGAGCCGAAAATCCGTCAGGCGTTCGCCGCCCTGCCCGAGCTGGCGGACGTCAACTCGGATCAGCAGGACAACGGCAGTGAAATGAACCTGACTTACGACCGTGAAAGCATGGCGCGGCTCGGCATTGATGTCTCTGCCGCTAACGCCCTGCTGAATAACGCCTTTGGTCAGCGCCAGATCTCCACCATTTATCAACCGCTCAACCAGTACAAAGTGGTGATGGAAGTTGATCCGCGCTATACCCAGGACATCAGTTCACTCGATCAGATGTTTGTGATCAACAGCGACGGCAAAGCAATTCCGCTGAGCTGGTTTGCCAAATGGCAACCGGCCAACGCGCCGCTGTCGGTGAACCACGAAGGCTTGTCGGCGGCGTCCACTATTTCGTTCAACCTGCCGGAAGGCGTATCGCTGTCGCAGGCGTCTGAAGCTATTGACCGCACCATTACCGCGCTTGGCGTGCCTTCCAGCGTGCGCGGCAGCTTTGCCGGCACCGCGCAGGTGTTTCAGCAGTCGCAATCCAATCAACTCTACCTGATGCTGGCGGCGATTGCGGCGGTGTATATCGTGCTGGGCATTCTGTATGAGAGCTATGTGCATCCGCTGACCATTCTCTCCACGCTGCCGTCGGCGGGCGTCGGCGCGCTGCTGGCGCTGGAGCTGTTCAACACGCCGTTCAGCCTGATTGCACTGATCGGCATTCTGCTGCTGATCGGTATCGTGAAGAAAAACGCCATCATGATGGTCGACTTCGCGCTGGATGCCGAGCGCAACGGCAATCTGTCGCCGCGCGACGCGATTTTCCAGGCGTGCCAGCTGCGTTTCCGCCCGATTTTGATGACCACGCTCGCCGCGCTGTTTGGCGCACTGCCGCTGGTGTTGACCAGCGGTGACGGCGCGGAGCTGCGTCAACCGCTCGGCATCACCATCGCCGGGGGTTTGGTGATGAGCCAGTTGCTGACGCTCTACACCACGCCGGTGGTCTATTTGATGATGGATAAGCTGCGGCGGCGTAAGAAAAAGGTTCAGTTAACCGCTGAATGACCTGCTACATACGCTTGCTATGTAGCATGAAGAGCGTAAACTTTAACCCGTTCATTACTGTGGAGGTTTATATGTCACAAGGTACCGTGTTCACCAGCAACAGGACACAAAACGTTCGCATTCCAGCAGACGTTCGTTTTCCTGATGATGTAAAAAACGTCACCGTCAGAGCGATTGGCAAGGAGCGCATCCTCACGCCCATAGAGAACGCCTGGGACAGTTTTTTCCTCGACGGTCCGACGGTGAGCGATGATTTTATGGATGAGCGTGCTTCGCAGGAACAATCTGAGCGGGAAGCGTTTTAATGCATCGCTACATGCTGGATACCAATATTGTTATCTACGTCATCAAGCGGCGGCCGATTGAAGTGCTCGAACGTTTCAACGCCAATGTCGGCCGGATGGTTATCTCGACGATCACCCTGGCGGAGCTGTTTCACGGCTCAGAAAAGAGCGCCTTTCCTGAGCGGAACCTACGTACCGTTGAAGATTTTGTCTCACGCCTTGATGTGCTGAATTACGATGCCAAAGCCGCTTTCCACTATGGCGCTATCCGCGCAGAGCTTGAGAAAAATGGCACGCCTATCGGCCTGAACGATCTTCACATCGCCGCTCATGCACGCAGTGCCGCCCTGACGTTGGTATCGAACAATTTGCGTGAATTTTCACGCGTGAATGGGCTGATCTGCGAAAACTGGATCTGACATAACGGGTACCTGCATGTCACCTCAAAACGCCACCGTGCGCTGGCAGCTGTGGATCGTCGCGTTTGGCTTCTTTATGCAGGCGCTGGATACCACCATCGTCAATACCGCGATCCCGTCAATGGCGCGCGATCTCAACGTCAGCCCGCTGAATATGCACTCGGTGATCGTCTCTTATGTGCTGACCGTGGCGATTACGTTGCCGATCAGCGGCTGGCTGGCGGACCGTTTTGGCGTGCGCAATATCTTCTTCTGCGCCATTGTGCTATTCAGCATCGGCTCGCTACTGTGCGCCTTCTCCGCCACGCTCGATGAGCTGATTATGGCGCGCGTGGTGCAAGGCATTGGTGGCGCGATGATGGTGCCGGTTGGCCGCTTAACGGTGATGAAAATTGTGCCGCGCGAGCAATATATGTCGGCAATGACCTTCGTCACCACGCCGGGACAAATTGGTCCGCTGCTCGGCCCGGCGCTGGGCGGGATTCTGGTGCAGTACGCCAGCTGGCACTGGATTTTCCTGATCAACATTCCGGTTGGCATCATTGGTGCGATTGCCACGCTCACGCTGATGCCGAATTACACCATGCAGACGCGGCGCTTCGATTTCCTCGGCTTTGTGCTGCTGGCCGTCGGCATGGCGACCTTAACGCTGGCGCTGGATGGCCAGCGCAGCTCCGGCGGATCTCCGCTGTTGCTCGGCTTACTGATTCTGGTTGGGATGTTTTCGCTGCTGTTTTACCTGATGCACGGCCGCAACAACGATAACGCGCTGTTCAGCCTGAAACTGTTTGATAACCGCATCTATTCGATTGGCCTGATCGGCAGTTTTACCGGCCGCATCGGTAGCGGCATGCTGCCGTTTATGACGCCCATTTTCCTGCAGGTCGGCCTCGGCTACAGCCCGTTCCACGCCGGATTGATGATGATTCCAATGGTGCTCGGCAACATGGGCACCAAACGCGTGGTGGTGCGTATCGTCAACCTGTTCGGCTATCGCAATGCGCTGGTCGGCGCGACCCTGGCGCTGGCATCGGTGGTGCTGCTGTTCCCGCTGGTGGCGCTGCTGGGCTGGATTTGGCTGCTGCCGGTGGTGTTATTGCTGCAAGGGATGGTGAACGCCATCCGCTTCTCTTCGATGAACACGCTGACGCTCAAAGAGCTGCCGGACGATCTGGCTTCCAGCGGCAACTCGTTGTTGTCGATGATCATGCAGCTGTCGATGAGTATTGGCGTCACCGTGGCCGGTTTGCTACTGGGCGCATTTGGCCACGGCGTGGTGACCGCCAGCGCGGCGGCGCATCAAACCTTCATTTACACCTATCTGTGCATGGCGCTGGTGATTGCGCTGCCGGCGCTGGTGTTCTGGCGCGTACCGAAGAATGTCAGTAAAAACGTTGACCTTAGAGGCAGGAGCAAAGGATGAAGCGTCCGGTAAAATGGGGCATTGGCGCCAAGCTGTTTGCGGCGATTTTTTCCACCTGCATGCTGGTGATCATTACCATGCATTGGGGCGTGCGGCTCAGCTTTGAGCACGGCTTTGTCGATTACATCAAAAAGGGCAATGAGCAGCGCTTAACCCTGCTGAGCGATGCGCTGGCCGATCAGTATGAACAGCACGGTAGCTGGGATTTTCTGCGCAGCAATGACAAGCTGATTTTTTCTATTTTGCGCTCGCTGGAGCAGAATCCGGGCAGCGTTAATCAGTTACCGCCGCACGGCTGGCGCACACAATTCTGGATTATCGATCAGCAATACAAAGTGCTGTCAGGGCCGCGTCAGCCGGTGCCGCCGGAAGGTACCAGGCGCAATATCACCACCAGCAACGGCAAGATTGTTGGCTGGGTGATTGCCTCACCGGCTGAACGTCTGACGCGCAGCACCGACATCAACTTTGATCAGCAGCAGCGACGCACCAGCTGGATGATTGTGGCGCTGACGGGGTTACTCGCCGCGCTGGTCACCTGGCTGCTGGCACGCGGTTTACTGGCACCGGTGAAACGGCTGGTGGATGGCACGCACCATTTGGCGGCGGGCAATTTCGCTACCCGCGTGGAAGTGGGCAGCAGCGATGAACTCGGCCAACTGGGCCGCGACTTCAACCAACTCGCCAGCTCGCTGGAGAAGAACGAAAGCAACCGCCGCGCCTTTATGGCCGACATCTCCCATGAACTGCGCACGCCGCTGGCGATTCTGCGCGGTGAGCTGGAAGCGATGCAGGATGGCGTGCGCAAGCTGACGCCGGAAGCCATCAGCTCGCTGCAGAGCGAAGTGGTGGTTCTCACCAAACTGGTTGACGATCTGCATCAGCTGTCATTGTCCGACGCGGGTGCCCTCGCCTATCGCAAGCAGCCGGTTGATCTGGTCAATCTGCTGGAAGTGGTGGCCGGCAGCTTCGGCGAACGTTATCGCAGCCGCGGCTTGGCGCTGAATCTGGCATTGCCCGCGCAGGCGGAGAGCTTTGGCGATCCCGATCGCCTGATGCAGCTGTTTACCAATTTGCTGGAAAACAGCCTGCGTTACACCGACAGCGGCGGCGCGGTGCAGCTCTCGATGCAGCTGGCGGGCGAAAACTGGCAGCTGCGCTTTGCGGATAGCGCGCCGGGCGTTGATCCGGCCCATCAGGCACAATTATTTGAACGATTTTTTCGCGCGGAAAGTTCACGCAATCGCGCCAGCGGCGGCTCTGGGCTTGGCCTGGCGATTTGTAAAAACATCGTGGAAGCGCATGACGGCAGCATCAGTGCGGATCACTCTGATTTAGGTGGACTGCAAATCACGCTAAACTTGCCGTATGTTCCTCACTAGACGCCACTTATGAGCCCGGAAAATAGCGATCCTCTGATCCTTGTAGTAGAAGATGAACCCAAACTGGCGCAGCTGATGATTGATTATCTGCAGGCGTCCAACTATCGCACGCACCACATTGCCGACGGTAACGAGGTGTTGAGCTACGTTCAGCACACGCCGCCGGATCTGATGCTGCTGGACTTGATGCTGCCCGGCCGCGACGGCTTAACGCTGTGCCGCGAAATTCGCCGCTTCTCCGAACTGCCGATTATCATGGTGACCGCGCGCACCGAAGAGATTGATCGCCTGCTGGGGCTGGAAATCGGCGCTGATGACTATATCTGCAAGCCGTTCAGCCCGCGTGAAGTGGTGGCGCGCGTCAAAACCATTTTGCGCCGCGTCAAACGTTCGCCGGAAGAGGCGCAGCAGGAATCGCCTCTGCATATCGATGAGAGCCGCTTTCAGGCCAGCTGGCGTGAACAGCAGCTGGAGCTGACACCCGCCGAATTTCGTCTGCTGAAAACGCTGGCGCTGGAGCCGGGAAAAGTGTTCTCGCGCGAGCAGTTGCTCAATCATCTCTACGACGATTACCGCGTAGTCACCGATCGTACTATCGACAGTCACATCAAAAACCTGCGCCGCAAGCTGGAAAGCCTCGATGCGGAACAGCCGTTTATCCGCGCGGTGTACGGCATGGGGTATCGCTGGGAAGCGGACGTCTGCCGCTTGCTGTAGCCTGCAACGGCTTACATTGATCCAGGTCAATTTACATCGGGTGCGGGCCTGCCTACAATTCCCCACCTTTTGCAGGGCCGTATAATGCGGCCGCTGCACCTGCCATCCACGATGGCATGCTGACCTGACATCAGTGAGAAAATCCATGTTAAAACCTGAACTGCTTTCTCCAGCGGGATCGCTGAAGAATATGCGCTATGCCTTTGCCTACGGCGCTGATGCCGTCTACGCTGGCCAACCGCGCTACAGCCTGCGCGTGCGCAACAACGAATTCACCCACGAGATTCTGGCGCAGGGCATCAATGAAGCCCATGCGCTCGGTAAGAAATTCTACGTGGTGGTCAACATCGCCCCGCACAACGCCAAACTGAAAACCTTTATCCGCGATCTGACGCCGGTCATTGCCATGCAGCCGGACGCGCTGATCATGTCCGATCCCGGCTTGATTATGCTGGTGCGTGAAGCCTTTCCGCAGATGCCGATTCATCTGTCGGTGCAGGCCAACGCGGTTAACTGGGCCACGGTGAAATTCTGGCAGCAGATGGGGCTGACGCGCGTGATTCTTTCACGCGAGCTGTCGCTGGATGAGATTGCCGAAATCCGTCAGCAAGTGCCGGAAATGGAGATTGAGATCTTCGTGCACGGCGCGCTGTGCATGGCTTACTCCGGCCGCTGCCTGCTCTCCGGCTACCTCAACAAACGCGATCCCAATCAAGGGACCTGCACCAACGCCTGCCGCTGGGAATATAAAGTGGAAGAAGGCAAGCAGGATGAGATGGGCAACATTGTCGGTTTCCATGAGCCGGTTAAGGTGCAGGAGCCGACTTTGGGCGTCGGCGCGACCACCGACCGCGTGTTCCTGCTGGAAGAGAAGATGAAACCGGGTGAGGTGATGAGCGCCTTCGAAGATGAACACGGCACTTACATCATGAACTCAAAAGATTTGCGTGCGGTGGCGCACGTTGAACGTCTTAGCCAAATGGGTGTGCACTCGCTGAAAATCGAAGGCCGCACCAAATCCTTCTACTACTGCGCGCGCACCGCGCAGGTTTATCGCCGTGCTATTGACGATGCCGCTGCGGGTAAACCCTTCGATCCGGCGCTGCTGGAGACGCTGGAAGGTTTGGCGCATCGCGGTTACACCGAAGGTTTCCTGCGTCGTCATACCCATGACAGCTATCAGAACTACCAGCAAGGTTTCTCCATCTCCGAGCGCCAGCAGTTTGTCGGCGAATTCACCGGCGAACGTCGCGGCGACTGGGCGCAGATTGCGGTAAAGAATAAGTTTATGCTCGGGGATTCTGTCGAGATCATGACGCCCGAAGGCAATCTTAATTGCACGCTGGAAACCATGCAGAACGATAAAGGATCGGCGGTGGACGTGGCGCCAGGCGATGGACACCGCGTGTGGATCCCGGTCCCGGAATCGGTCAACCTCGCCTTTGCCCTGCTGTTGCGTAACTTCACCGATGGCCACAGCACCTACGATCCACACGGAAAAAATCGCACATAAAGAAAAGAAAATGGCGAAGTTAGATTAGGATCACAGACCCTCTCTTCGCCTCGCTTTAGAATCCCGCCTGCTGCTAACGAGTAAGAATAAAAGCAGGTAGTACCAGGAACCACCTCATTCACCCGCCCGGCTCCCCCGTGCGGGTTTTCTTTTTTTCGTCGCCCGCCGATAAAGTTCTCTCCCCAGCTATGCTATAACCTGTGCTCTGTATCTCGCATCAAGGAACTGATAATGCAAAACAAACCGCTGACGCTGCTGATCCTAAACGGGAAAGGCGCAGGTAATGAAGATTTGCGCGCTGCGGTGAATACGCTGCGTGATGAAGGCTTTAATCTGGCGGTGCGCGTCACCTGGGAAAAGGGTGATGGCGATCGTTATGTACAAGAAGCGGTCGCTTTGCAGGCAGAAACCGTGGTGGCCGGCGGCGGCGATGGCACCATCAATGAGATCGCCACCGCGCTGGCGGGATTGCCCGAGCAGCAGCGTCCGGCGCTGGGCATTTTACCGCTTGGCACCGCCAATGATTTCGCCACCAGCGTCGGTATTCCGGAAGGCATGGAACCGGCTTTACGTCTCGCGCTGGTGGGAAAAGCCACGGCTATCGATTTGGCGCGCGTGAACGGCGATCGCTACTTTATCAATATGGCAACCGGCGGATTTGGCACGCGCATTACTACCGAAACCCCCGAAAAGCTGAAATCCGCGCTCGGCGGCGTGTCGTACTTTATTCATGGTTTGATGCGCGTCGATGCGCTAAAACCGGATCGCTGTGAAATCAGCGGCCCCGGCTTTAACTGGCAAGGCGATGCGCTGGTGATTGGCATTGGCAATGGACGTCAGGCTGGCGGCGGACAAAAGCTCTGCCCGGATGCGCTGATCAATGACGGACAGCTCAATCTCAGCATTGTCACCGCGCAAGAGCTGCTGCCAACGTTGCTGCATTCACTGACGCGTGATGATGAGAATCCGAATATCGTCACGGCGCAGTTGCAGTCGCTTACCATTCGTTCACCGCATGAGATGACGTTTAATCTGGATGGCGAACCGCTGACGGGAAGTGAGTTTGAGATTGAAGTGATGGCGGGCGCACTGAGCTGCCGTTTGCCGCCGCAGTGCCCGTTGTTAGCGTGATTTTTTGCGGGTCGCCAATCATGGCGACCCGCAAGCTGATTTACACCTTCATCCAGCGGCGTTCCAGCGCGGAAACCGCTACCGCTTCGAGTACTTTCTGCACCTGCAATCCTTCGGCGAAATCCGGCCACATGCGATCGCCGGCGGCAATGCCATTGATTAAATCGCGAATCTCGACGGTTTTCTGATCGTTAAAACCGATGCCGTGCCCGGCTGAAACGCAGAAGTTGGCGTAATCCGGATGCGCCGGACCGGTCAAAATGGTTTTGAATCCCTGACGCCCTGCCGGTTCATCGTGGATGTACAGTTCCAGCTCGGCCATACGTTCCTGGGTGTAACGCAGCGTGCCTTTGGTGCCAGTAACCACATAGGTCAGGCCCATTTTGCTGCCGCAGGCGATACGCGAGGTTTCAAATACACCGTGCGCACCGTTTTTAAAGCGCAGTAAGGCGCTGGCCTGATCTTCGTTTTCCACTGGCAGCAGGCGCGAAGCATCCTTTGGATCCGGACGCTCCTTAATCACCGTCATCATATCGCCGCTGACTTCTTCAATATCACCGACCAGATAGTGCGCCATATTCACAATATGCGCGGCAAGGTCGCCCAGCGCGCCTAATCCGGCCAGCGCTTTCTGGCAGTGCCAGTCGAGCGGCGTTTCCGGACGTGCCAGATAATCTTCATTGTGCGTGCCGTAGAAGTGCACCACGTCGCCGATTTCACCACGAGCGATAATCTCGCGTGCCAGCTGGCTGGTCGGATTTTTCATGTAGTTAAAGCCGACCAGCGTTTTCACGCCCGCTTGTTGTGCCGCTTGCACCATCTCTTCCGCGTCGGCCACGGATAGCGACAACGGTTTCTCGGAGTAGACGTGTTTGCCGTTGCGAATCGCTTCCAGCGCCATCTCTTTATGCAGGAAGTTCGGTGCGCAGATATCAACCACATCGATGTTCGGATCGCGCACCAGCTCATGCCAGTCGCCAGTAGAACGGGCAAAGCCAAAAGTTGCCGCCTGTTTCGCTGCCAGCTCAGGATTCACTTCCGCCAGCATCTCACGCACGATCTCGCCTTTCAGGGCAAAAACTGTAGGTGCCTGAGCGTAAGCAATCGCGTGACAACGACCGATGTAACCACTGCCAATCATTCCGATTCTGACTTTGTTCATGACTATTCCCGCATTCGCTTAAGAGTTGATCTGGAATATATGTTTCGCTTTTGGCCCCGACAACGGCGAAATGAAATATCTGTGATCATGCATGCGAGGTATCTGACAAAATCGACAAATCAGAATGTAATTTTGCATAGAGATGGTGATCATCGTCACAAAAGAGGTTGTATCAGTAGTGATTTTGCCGCGCTGAGTCCGCTCATAGCGCGCAATTGACGCTTTATTCAGCAGTCAGAACGAATTGTGAAAAAGAGTTTTGACAAGGCGAGGGCCGCTCGATAATATGCGCCCCGTTCAAACGATTCCTCTGTAGTTCAGTCGGTAGAACGGCGGACTGTTAATCCGTATGTCACTGGTTCGAGTCCAGTCAGAGGAGCCAAATTTAAAAAACCCGCTCAGGGAAACCTGAGCGGGTTTTTGTCATTTCAGCGTCGCCATTTAGGGTGGCCGTGATTTCCCGGTCGCCATGAATGGCGCCCCTACGTAACTGTTCCTCTGTGATTCTCTTCACAACTCTTTAACGCCGACTTGTATGGTAGTATTTGTGCGCGTATTTTTTCATCATTGCATTCCCGTTGGAGTAAATGATGAAAAGTGTAGTGATTGAGCAACCGGGTGAACTGGTATTGGCAGAGCGTCCGCTGCCGCAACCCGCTGCAGGTGAAGTACGCGTGAAGGTGCAATTTGCCAGCATCTGCGGTTCCGATGTGCATATCTGGCACGGTCACAATCCTTTTGCTAAATATCCGCGCGTGATTGGTCACGAGTTTTTTGGCCAGATTGATGCGGTTGGCGATGACGTTGCCGCCAGCCGCATTGGCGAACGCGTGGCGGTCGATCCGGTGGTCAGCTGCGGTCACTGCTATCCCTGCTCGATTGGACGCCCGAACGTCTGCACAGCGTTGCAGGTGATTGGCGTGCACCGCGACGGTGGCTTTAGCGAATATGCCGTGGCGCCAGCAAAAAACGCCTTCCGCCTGCCGGATAGCGTTCCCGACAAACTCGCCAGCATGGTCGAACCTTTCACCATCGCGGCCAATATCACCGCCTTCCTCAAACCACAGCCAAACGATGTGGCGCTGATTTACGGTGCCGGGCCAATGGGCCTTACCGCCATTCAGGTGCTGAAAGGCGTGTATGGCGTTGAACAGGTATTGGTGGTTGATCGTCTGCCAGAACGGCTGGCGCTGGCGCAGGAAAACGGTGCCGATCAGGTGTTCAACAACAGCGAAATTCCGCTCGCCGCGCAGCTGGAAGGCGTGCAGCCAACGCTAATTATCGACGCCGCCTGCCATCCTTCGATCCTGGCAGAAGCCGCCGCCCTCGCCTCACCGGCGGCGCGTATCGGCCTGCTGGGTTTTTCTGGCGAGCCGTGCAGCATCACGCAGCAAAGTCTCACCAGCAAAGAGCTGTCGCTGTTCACCTCGCGTCTCAACAGCAATCGCTTCCCGCAGGTGATTGAGTGGATTGAGCAAGGCCAGATCCAGCCGGAGAAATTGGTGACGCACTATTTCCCGCTGGCAGACGTTGAGCAAGCCATGACGCTGTTCGAAAAAGATCCCCGCACCTGCTGCAAAGTGATCCTACAAATGGGTTAAGTTAACCCGCACACCAGGTGTCCCCATGCCGGTCCCTTACCCGCCGGCATTATTACTATAAAAAATGACGATGACGGAGTTTCTATGTTTAAGAACCTGCGCTGGACCCTCGTACTGCTGTTGTTCCTGGTGTTTATGATCAACTACCTTGATCGTATCGCCCTCTCTCTGACGGTACCGCTGGTGGAAAAAGACCTGATGATCAACGCCGAGCAGTTCGGCATGATTTTCGGCAGCTTCTTCTTCGGTTATGCCCTGTTTAACTTCATCGGTGGCCTGGCGACGGATAAATTTGGCCCGACCATCGTGCTCGGCACCGCCGTTGGTATGTGGTCGCTGTTCTGCGGCCTGACCGCGATGGCGACTGGTTTCTGGTCGATGATGATTCTGCGCGTGCTGTTTGGCATGGCGGAAGGCCCCATCTCTGCCTCAGCGAACAAAGCCATTAACGGCTGGTTCCCGAAAAAACAGGCCGCCACCGCAATGGGCTTACTCAGCTCGGGTTCACCGCTGGGTGGCGCCGTTGCCGGTCCGATTGTTGGTTATCTGGCGCTGTCGTTCGGCTGGCGTCCGGCGTTTGTGGTGATCGCCGCGATTGGCTTCGTTTGGCTGGCGCTGTGGTTCTTCTTCGCGTCAGATAATCCGGCGAAAAGTAAGCGCGTCTCGGCAGAAGAGCGTGCCTTAGTAGAAAAACTGAAAGCCGAAGAACCGGCCGACGTGATCGACTCAAGCGGCGCCGCGCATGGTTTGGGCTTTTATCTGCGCCAGCCGATCATTCTGGTCACCGCCTTTGCCTTCTTCTGCTACAACTACATTCTGTTCTTCTTCCTGAGCTGGTTCCCGGCGTATCTGGTGCAGGCGCACGGCCTCGATATCAAAGCGATGAGCATCACCACCATGATCCCGTGGATTGTTGGCTTCGTGGGCCTGGCGCTGGGTGGCTGGATCTCCGATAAGATTTTCAACATCACCGGCAAGCTGCTACTTTCTCGAAAAATTGTGCTGGTGGTTTCACTTACCGCCGCGGCGATTTGCGTGGCGCTGGCAGGTACGATAAAAGAGGTCAACTCGGCGGTGATCATGATGTCGATCTCGATCTTCTTCCTCTACATCACCGGCGCAATTTACTGGGCTATTGTGCAGGACGTGGTGCACAAAAGCCGCGTCGGCAGCATCAGTGGCTTTATCCATCTGATAGGTAGCTTGTCCGGTGTGATCGGCCCGGTGGTGACTGGCTTCATCGTGCAGCACTCCGGTAAGTTTGACAGCGCCTTTATCCTCGCAGGTGCGGTGGCTGGCGTCGGCGCGTTGCTGGTACTGCTGGTAATTCGTGAACCTAAAGCCACCAATAAACCGGTTTCAGTGTAAATCTCATGGGGCGCTGAGCGCCCCATTTGCTAAAAGGAATGACTATGTTAGAGCTTGAACGCCTCCCCGCTGATGTCCAACGCCCCGCTTACGATCGTAGCCAACTCAAGACCCGCATGGTGCACATCGGCTTTGGCGCCTTCCACCGCGCGCATCAGGCGCTGGCGACCGATAAGCTGGCCGCTCAGGGCAGCGACTGGGGTTATTGCGAGGTGAATCTCAACAGCGGCACGCTGATTCAGGCGCTGCGTCAGCAGGATCTGCTCTACACGCTAACCGAAATGGCGGATGAGAGATTACACACGCGGGTGATTGGCGTGGTGACGCAAGCGCTGCATGGCAAAGGCGACGGCATTGAGGCGGTGATCGAGGCGATGAGCCAGCCGGACGTGGCGATTGTCTCGATGACCGTAACCGAGAAGGGTTATTGCTACATGCCGTCGAGCGGCAAGCTCAATCCCGATCATCCCGATATTGTGCACGACCTCGCTCATCCTGGTGAGCCACGTTCGCTGCCCGGCTTGATTCTGGCGGCCATTATCCGCCGCCGCGAACGCAATCTGCCGCCGTTTAGCGTGATGTCCTGCGACAATATGCCAGAGAACGGTCATGTCACGCGCAACGTGATCACCCAGTTGGCCGCGCGCCACAACCCTGCGCTGGCGGAGTATATCCAGGCGCACATTACTTTCCCTTCGACCATGGTTGATCGCATCGTCCCGGCCATGACCGATGCAGCGTTCGACACGCTGACGGAACGTTTGGGCAGCCGCGATCCGGTGGCGGTTGAAGCCGAACCGTTTTTCCAGTGGGTCATCGAAGATAACTTCGTTAGCAGACGTCCGGCGTGGGAAAACGCGGGCGCTGAGCTGGTCAGCGATGTGCTGCCGTTCGAAGAGATGAAGCTGCGGATGCTCAACGGCAGCCACTCGTTCCTCGCGTATCTCGGTTTTCTCGCCGGTTATGAACACATCAGCGATTGCATGGCGGATGCCAGCTATCGTGCGGCGGCGCGCGCGTTGATGTTGCAGGATCAGGCGCCGACGCTGCGCACGCAAGGCGTCGATCTCGAAGCCTACGCTGATTCCCTGATTGCGCGTTACGAGAATCGCGCCATCAAACATCGTACCTATCAAATCGCCACCGATGGCACGCAAAAACTGCCGCAGCGCCTGCTGGATAGCGCGCGCTGGCATCTGCGCAATGGCACCTCGTGCGATTTCGTGTTGCTGGGTGTGGCGGGCTGGATGCGCTATGTCAGCGGTGTGGATGAGCAAGGTCAGGCCATTGAGATTCGCGATCCGCTGAAAGATCAGCTGGCGGACATTGTGGCCAACAGTGAGGACGGTGCGCCACGTGTTAAGGCGTTGCTCGGCCTCAACGCCGTGTTCGGTGACGATCTGCAGCAGCAGCCCGCCTTTATCTCACGCGTGACTGAACTCTATCAGCAACTGGTTAAACAGGGCGCGCGCGCCACCGTTCAAAGCCTCGTCACCCCAGGCTAAGCGACTGCACAAATGTGTAGCGCAGACGCAGCGTGCTGATTAGACTGAACCTTTCTTAACGGGCTGGCAGATGCCAGCCGTAATACGGATATTGCTGCATGTCGACTGCCTATACCATAACCACCAGCGAACCGGTAAATCAGCAGATCTATCGTTATCTGCGCAAAGATATTGTGACCTGCGTTATTCATCCGGGCTCGCTGCTGTCGGAGAAGGAAGTGTCGGCGCGTTTCAACGTGTCACGTCAGCCGGTACGTGAAGCCTTTATCAAGCTGGCGGAAGCCGGACTGGTGCAAGTGCTACCGCAGCGCGGCACCTTCGTGCGCAAAATCTCCGCTCAGCGCGTGGCCGACGGTCGCTTTATCCGTGAAGCGGTAGAGATCGCCGTGGTTCGCCGCGCCGCGCAGGAGATGGGTGCGACCGGATTGATGGCGCTGGAGCATAACCTGCAGCTGCAGCGTCTCGCCGCTGAACGTCATGACAGCCAGGCTTTCCTGGGGCTGGACGATGAGTTTCACCGCTTGATTGCTGAAGGGATTAATTGCCTACTGGCGTGGGAAACGGTGGAGAACATCAAAGCTACCATGGACCGCGTGCGCTTTCTGACCCTGAGCGAGGTGTCACCGCCGGAGCGTTTGATTCAGCAGCATGAAGATATCTATAACGCGTTGAAAGCGCATGATGTTGACGCAGCTGAAAGCGCAATGCGCCGTCATCTGCAGGAGATGATTTTGACCATTACGCCGATTGCCGAGCGTAATAGTGAGTGGTTTGAGGCGCCTTGATTTAGTGCTCGCTGTCCCCCATCCCGGCCTTCCCCCGCGAGCGGGGGAAGGAGATGCTGCCACATGCAGCTTTAACACTGACATATGGCAGCATCTTCCTCCCCCATTAATGGGGGAGGACCGAGGAGGGGGACAGCACGCACTTATTGAAGAGGACCGAGGAGGGGGACAGCACGCACTTATTGAGGAGGACCGAGGAGGGGGAAAATCAGCACAACCCCCACTCAATCAAGCAATCGTCACATCCTTCGACAAATACACATCCTGCACCGCATTAATCAGCTGCACGCCCTCTTTCAACGTCTTCTTAAACGCCTTGCGCCCCAGAA
The DNA here is from genome assembly GCF_019795955.1 of Pantoea sp. DY-5. Lineage (NCBI taxonomy): Bacteria > Pseudomonadati > Pseudomonadota > Gammaproteobacteria > Enterobacterales > Erwiniaceae > Pantoea > Pantoea sp. DY-5. The sequence continues at coordinate 444,797 of NZ_JAIMIE010000004.1, read as the reverse complement.
TCAGCCCCATGCCGCCGGCACGCTTATTGATCACCGCCGTACGCACTGACTCCGCGGTATCCGTTTCACCCGCAGAAGCGCCGCCGGAGTTGATCAAACCCGCGCGTCCCATATAGCAGTTCGCCAGCTGGTAACGCACCAAATCTATCGGGTTTTCCGAAGTCAGCTTGCTGTAAACGCGCTCATCGGTGTGACCAAACTTCACCGCGTTGTAGCCGCCGTTATTCTCCGCCATCTTCTGCTTGACGATATCCGCACCGATGGTCGCCGCCAGATGGTTGGCCTGGCCAGTTAAATCGGCGCTGGCGTGATAATCGACGCCCTCTTTCTTGAACGCATCATTACGCAGATAGGCCCACAGCACCGTCACCATGCCCAGCTCGTGCGCACGTTCAAAGGCCGCCGAGATCTCTTCAATCTGGCGACGTGATTGTTCAGAACCGAAGTAGATGGTGGCGCCAACCGCCACCGCGCCCAGATTAAAGGCCTGTTCCACGCTGGCGTACAACGTCTGATCGTATTGCGTCGGATAGCTCAGCGTTTCGTTGTGGTTCAGCTTCACCATAAACGGAATGCGGTGCGCGTAGCGACGAGAAACCGAAGCCAGCACGCCGTAGGTAGAGGCGACGCAGTTACAGCCGGCTTCAATCGCCAGCTCAACAATGTTTTTTGGATCAAAATAAGCTGGATTGGCCGCAAAGGATGCGCCCGCCGAGTGCTCAACGCCCTGATCGACCGGCAAAATCGACAAATAGCCGGTGCCGGCTAAACGTCCGGTGTTGTACAGCGTTTGCATGTTGCGCAGTACGGCAGGAGAACGATTGTTGTCGATCATCACGCGATCAACATAATCCGCGCCGGGTAAATAGAGGCTATCCGCTGGAATGGTCATGCAGCGATGTTGAAGAAGGCTATCCGCCTCTTTGCCCAATAACTGTACGATGTCCGTCATGTTCGCTCCTGATAAATGGCTGGATTGGAACCGACCGTTGCCGATTCGCCCCCAACAGCCTGGACCGGAATGCGCCAGGCTGGCAAATTGCTGACTCCATTTTTCAGACGGATGCGCAGTGAAAAAGCGGCAATCTGGCGTTACGCCCTACCACCATTGATGGAAATGGTGCACCGGCCCAATGCCTTTGCCGACCTCCAGCGAATCGGCGTGCAGAAGCGCCTGCTGTAACCAAGCTTTGGCTTCGGCCACCGTTGCCGCCCAGCTATCATGGCGCGGACGCAACGCCGCCAGCGCCGCGGAGAGCGAGCATCCGGTGCCGTGCGTGTGGCGCGTATTGACGCGTGGCGCGGTAAAGCGCTGACGTCCGTCGCGGGTAATCAGCCAGTCCGGGCTTTCGGCATCGCTAAGGTGTCCGCCCTTCATCAGCACCGCTTCGCAGCCAAGATCGAGCAGCGCATCGCCCTGCTGCAACATGGTTTTCTCATCCTGCGCCATCGCGCGTCCCAGCAGCGCGGCGGCTTCCGGCAGGTTTGGTGTGATCAGCGATACCTGCGGCAGCAGCAATTCGCGCACGCTGGCCACCGCATCCGGCGACAGCAGCGCATCGCCACTTTTGGCAATCATCACCGTATCCAGCACCACAAACGGCAGGCTGGCCCGTTTCAGCCGCTCGGCGACCACCTCGACAATCGCGGTTTCGGACAGCATGCCAATCTTTGCAGCATCAATGCGCACATCATTCAGCACCGAATCGATCTGTACGCCAACAAAATCAGGTTCGATGCGATACACCGACTGCACGCCGCAGGTGTTCTGCGCCACCAGCGCGGTGATGACGCTGGTGCCATACGCGCCCAGCGCGGAGAAAGCTTTGAGATCGGCCTGAATACCTGCGCCGCCGCTCGGATCGGTACCAGCAATGGTCAATGCATTGATGCGTTTCATGCCTCGACCTCCAGCGTCCACAGCGTATCGAGGAAAGCAGCGGCAAAGCTGCCTGGCCCAGCGACCTGGCGCGCTGTCTGCTCACCCGCCAGCGACATCACGCGGCAGGCCGCAGCGACATGCTGCAGGCGATCGCCCGGCAAGCTGGTGCAGGCGGCAACCACCGCCGACAACGCGCAGCCGGTGCCAACCACGCGCGTCATCAGCGGGCTGCCGCCGGGGATGGCGAATGTCTGCACGCCGTCAGTAACGTAATCCACTTCACCGGTCACCGCCACAACGGTGTGGTAATCACGCGCCAGCTGCTGGGCAGCGCTTAACGCGGCATTGGCCTGATGCAGACTGTCGACACCGCGTCCGCCGCTAGCCTGTTGCGCCAGGGCGAGAATTTCTGAAGCGTTACCGCGAATCGCCGCCGGTTGCAGGCTCAGTAACTGTTGGCAGAATGCGGTGCGCAGCGTTAGTGCGCCGACCGCCACCGGATCCAGCGTCCACGGCGTGCCTGCGGTTTGCGCCGCTTGCACCGCCGCCCACATCGCATCACGACGGTCGCGCGTCAGCGTACCTACGTTTATCAACAACGCATCGGCAAAACCGGCAAACTGCGCCGCTTCTTCAGGATCGATCACCATCGCGGGCGAAGCTTGCAGTGCCAGCAGCACGTTGGCAGTAAAGGTTTGCACCACGTCATTGGTCATGCAGTGCACCAGCGGCGCTTGCTGACGCAGCAGTTGCAGAGAGTGCGCGAGTTGCGCGGGGGAAAGAAGGTCAGGCTGTTTCATAAGGCTCCCAACCGGCGATCAAGAAGGCGAATGCGGTCAGGCATCTGACTTCCCTACGCTGGCATTATCCAGATCAGGTCGGCGGGTGTATCTCAGCCCTGTATTAAAGGGGCACCCCGAGTCAAAACTACGTTGGCGAGCATAGGGAACAAGTTAGGGTAAAGCAAGTAAACGCCGCTTTCCTGGAATCTGGCTCACAAAGCAACAAATTACACATTCATGTAACTTATTGATAAAACGCCTTAAAACGACGCTTTTTTGCGTGTTGCGTCATACTTTGTAATAAATCCCATTGATAATTCGCGTCGCGAAAAATAGCATCCCCGGCAACTTGTTTCATGACGAAACAATACGGATTTGTTAATTGTTTATGGAAGCATCACGGAGGATTTGCTATGCGTCGGATTCCACGCGCGCCGCTCTCTGCGGCCATTGTCTCTGCCCTGTTTGCCGGCACTTTTGTGCCGGTTCCCTCCGCCCACGCCGTGGGTTTTGTCGAAGACGCCACTCTCTCTGGCAATCTGTTTTACTGGCAACGCCAGCGCGATCGCAAAGAGATGGATCCGCAAAAAGGCTCGTACGGTCAGTATGATGCCAATCTGCATCACGCCTCTGCGAATGCCAATCTCGACTTCTCATCCGGTTACGCCGGTGAGGTGATCGGCCTCGATCTGGCAGCGTTTGGCGCGCTGGAGTTAAGCAACGGCGGCCCGGCGGCACCGAATGAAATTGGTTTCAGCAATGCCCGTACGCGCTGGGATGAGGACTGGAGCGGAGATAAGAGCGGCTTAAGTCTCTATAAAGCCGCCATCAAGGCAAAATGGCAGGATAACTGGCTGCGCGCAGGCTATCTGCAGCCCACCGGGCAGACGCTGCTGGCACCGCACTGGAGCTTCCTGCCCGGCACCTATCGCGGCGTTGAGGCCGGCACCACCTTTGATTTTAGCGACGCCGGCGCCCTTTCCGTCTCATGGATGTGGACTGACGAATACAAAGCGCCGTGGTATCGCGACATGTACAACTTCCGTAAAGCCGATGGCGTGACGGAGATTCCGTGGCTGCAATCCTTTGGTGCCAAATACGATTTTAAAAACGCTCTGGTGCTGGAAGGCGCCTACGGCCAGGCGGCAAATTACATGGATCAGTATTTTGCCAAAGCCTCTTATCAGCTGCCGCTGGCCGATGCACCGCTGCGCACCAGTTATCAATTTTATGGCGCGAAGGATCGTGACAACAGCGGCGTTGGCCAGGTGAACGATGTTTACGATGGCCTCGCGTGGCTGCAGGCGCTGACGTTCGGCTACACGCTCGGCGCGTTCGATTTCCGCCTCGAAGGCACATGGGTAAAAGCCGAGGGCAATCAGGGCTTCTTCCTGCAACGTATGACGCCGTCTTACGCCAGCTCGAATGGCCGCATGGATGTGTGGTGGGATTCACGCTCGGACTGGAACGCCAACGGTGAGAAAGCGCTCTTCGCCGGTGTGATGGTCGATTTGGGACACTGGCAATTACCTGGCTGGCAAGTCGGTACATCGTACGCCTACGGTTGGGACGCGAAGCCTTCCACCAATCCCCTCTACGACCAAAATCAGCGCCTGAAAGAGTCCGCGTGGAGCCTCGACCTGGTTTACACCATCCAGCAAGGCCGCGCTAAAGACACCCAATTCAAGCTGCACTACACCCGCTACGACAATCACAGCGATCTTCCCAGCTATAGCGGCGGCTACGGCAACATCTTCCAGGACGAGAAAGACATCAAATTTATGGTCGTCGCGCCATTCACCCTGTTTTGACCCCGATCTGGCAGGAGCCAGAGACTTACCTCCGTGGAGAAGGATAACAGCATGAAAAAGTTAAAAATCAGTTTACTGGCGCTGAGCGTGATGGGCCTTGCCGCCTGCAGTTCATCCCCGCGCAGTAATCAGCAGGTCGTCGATCAAATCAGTCAGTTCGGCGTGCAGTATCAGGTCACTGACAACCAGGCGGCCGATCACGGCGTGAACTGCGCGAAACTCGGTGCCGATTGGGCATCCTGCAATACCGCCACCATCACGCTGACCAACAACGGTCCGGCGCTCACCAGTAAAAACTGGGCAATCTACATGAGCAACGTGCACGAAACGCTGCGGGTGGATAACGATCAGTTCAAAATGACCCATATCGTCGGCGATTTAACCCGTCTGGAACCGACGGAGAAATTCAAAGGTATCGCGGCGGGTGAGTCGATTGAGATCCCTATCGTCAATGAATACTGGCAGCTGTTTATCACCGACGTGATGCCGCGCTGGTATGTCACCGCCGCCAATGCCACGCCAAAAATTATCACCAGCACCGATACCGAAAACCTCAGCGACTTTGTTAAGCCGTTTGGCGGCCAATGGAAGCGCATTGCCGACGATAAAAACGTGCTAATGCTGCCGCAAAGTCGCTTCTCAAAGAATGCCGATGTGGCGCAACTGCCTGCCAGCGCGCTGCGCGGACAAATCACCCCAACGCCGCGTTCGGTGAAAGTTCATGCGGCGGATGTAGATCTGAGCCGTGGCGTTGCCTTGCATCTTGAGGTATTGGCGGACAACCAGGCCGATGCAGTTAAACAGCGTTTCGATTTGATGGGGCTCAAACCGCAGTCAGCGGGTTATGACATTCATACCCGTATCGCCGTCAATCATTTCCACGGCGCAGAGGCGGTTTCCGGTGCTTATCAACTGCGCATCACACCGCGCGGCACCGATATCATTGGTTACGATCAAGCTGGCGTTTACTACGGCTTAATGTCGTTACTGTCGCTGGTGCCGGCTGAAGGTAAACCGATTATCGCCACGCTTGAAGCGAAAGACGCACCGCGCTTTGCCTATCGCGGTGCCTTCCTCGATGTGGCGCGTAATTTCCACAGCAAGCAAGCGGTGCTGCGCATGCTCGATCAAATGGCGGCATGGAAGATGAATAAATTCCACTTCCACCTGACCGATGACGAAGCCTGGCGTATCGAAATCCCCGGTCTGCCAGAGTTGACCGACGTAGGCAGTAAGCGTTGTCACGATCTGACTGAGCAGCAATGTCTTCTGCCGCAATTGGGCTCCGGTCCGTTCACGGATAACAACGGAACCGGACATTTCAGCCGCGCCGACTATATCGAGATCGTCAAATACGCGCAGGCGCGCAACATCGAAGTGATCCCGGAAATCGATATGCCCGCGCATGCACGCGCGGCGGTGATCTCTATGGAAGCGCGATATCAGCAACTGATGAAAGCGGGTAAACCGCAGCAGGCCAGTGAATATCGATTGGTGGATCCTACGGATACCTCGAATACCCGTTCCGTGCAGCTGTACGACCGCACCAGCTACCTCAATCCTTGCCTCGACTCCTCGAAGCGCTTTGTCGATAAAGTGATGGGTGAAGTGCAGGCGATGCACCGCGAAGCCGGCCAACCATTGACCACCTGGCACTTTGGCGGTGATGAAGCGAAAAACATTCGCCTCGGTAGCGGCTACAGCGATGTTAAGAACCCGAAAGCGGGAACGGGCATTTTAGACCAAAGTAAAGAGGACAAACCCTGGGCAAAATCTCAGGTCTGCCAGGCGGTGGTGAAATCCGGCAAGGTGGAAGATCTGGAGCACTTGCCAAGTCACTTCGCGCTGGAAGTGAGCAAGATGGTGAAAGCGCACGGCATTCCGGTGATGCAGGCCTGGCAGGATGGATTGAAAGATGCCACTGACGCGCACGCCTTCGCCACTTCGCGCGTACGCGTTAACTTCTGGGACACGCTCTATTGGGGCGGCTTTGACACCGCCAACGACTGGACGCTGAAAGATTATGAAGTGGTGATCTCCAATCCGGATTACGTCTACATGGACTTCCCGTATGAGGTGAATCCTAACGAGCGCGGCTATTACTGGGGCACACGCTTCAGCGATGAGCGCAAGATGTTTGGCTTCGCGCCGGACAACCTGCCGCAGAACGCTGAAACCTCGGTGGATCGCGACGGGAAGACCTTTGATGCCACCTCGAATAAGCCGTGGTCAGGCGCATACGGCATTTCAGTACAGCTGTGGAGTGAAACCACGCGTACCGATCAGCAGATGGATTACATGGTATTCCCGCGCCTGCTGTCGGTGGCCGAACGCGGTTGGCATCGCGCGGAGTGGGAGCTGGATTATCAGCAAGGCCGCACCTTTAAAGGCGGTGAAACCCACTTCGTTAACCAGCAGCAGCGCAATCAGGACTGGCAGCGTTTCGCCAATCTGTTAGGCCAGCGTGAGTTGGGCAAGATGGATAAAGCCGGTATTCACTACCGTTTACCGGTGCCGGGGGCGCGCGTCGAGAATGGCACACTGACCATGAACATTGCGCTGCCGGGTCTGCCGCTGGAGTACAGCCTGGATAAGGGTAAGCGCTGGCAGCGTTATCAACCGCATGCTAAACCGGCAATTACTGCTAGCGATAAAGTCTGGGTGCGTAGCGTGAGTCCGGATGGCAAACGCTTCAGCCGCGCTGAAGCACTTTAAAAACTTTCTGCCCCTCGCTGGAGTGCCTGGGGCGAACACTGACAAGGATGTCGATGAAACACTCAACCTTCTCTTTTTATGTTGTTGCGCTGGGTGCCGGTTTAAGCGGCGCCCTGTTCATTCCGACGCTCAGCTTATTTCTAGCCAGTGAACTTAACGTGGCAGCCTGGAAAATCGGCGCCTTCTACAGCGTTAATGCGCTCAGCAGTATTGCGATGAGCTTACTGATTGCCCGTTATTCAGATCGTGTCACGCAGCGTCGCCCGCTACTGCTCTTGTGCTTATTCGCACAGGCGCTCAATGCGCTGCTGTTTATCTTCTGCCGCGATTATCTGCTGTTAATTTCGCTCGGCTCGCTGCTCAATGCTTGCGGCAGTGCGGCGATACCGCAACTGTTCGCGCTGGCACGGCAAACCCGCAGTGACAATGCTTTCAGCGCCATTTTACGCGCGCAATTTTCGCTGGCGTGGGTATTCGGCCCACCGCTGGCATTCTGGATTGTTCAGTTGGCCGGCTTCACCTGGCTGTATGCCGTCATGTTCGTGCTGTTACAGAGCGTGGCGCTGCTGGCTGTCACCTTGCCGCCTGGCGAGCGGCTGGCAAGCGCTGCTCCTGCAAAGCAACCGGACCGGCAGCCGCTGGGACACAACCTTTGCTTCCTGATGTTTGCCACCTTGCTGGTATGGAGCTGCAGCGCACTCTATCTGATTGCGTTTCCTTTGCATCTGGCAGAGCAGCCAACCTTGTCTGCCGACTGGAGTGGCGTGCTTTTTGGCCTCGCTGCGGCGCTGGAAATACCGATCATGCTGCTCAGCGCCAGCATGCTCAAACGCTGGGGTAAGAAAACGCAAATGCAGGCAGCCATGCTGTGCGGCATGATGTTTTATGTGGGAATTTACTTCAGTCAAAGTTTTATCCCACTGATGTTACTGCAAATTTTCAATGCCATTTTCATCGCTATCATCGCTACCGTTGGCATGTTCTGGTTTCAGGATTTACTGCAACATCGTCAGGGAATGGCGGCCACGCTGTATACCAATTCGATGTCCATCGGCGTGCTGCTGGCTGGCGTTTTACAGGGAATTATCACCACCGTCTCACCGCTGGCCATCTGGCCGGCAGCCTGTGTGCTGTTGGTGATGTCATTACTACTGATAACAAAGGTCGACAATGTTTAAACACCCTCATTCGTCGCGCACCGCTGCGCGCAACAAAACACATGGAGTGTACGTAAATGAATGTCTTAATTACTGGCGGTGCGGGCTATATTGGCTCACACATTGCCCTTAGCCTGCTGCAGAAAAACCATCGTGTGATCGTGCTGGATAATTTGTGTAATAGCTCACCGCTGGCCTTAACGCGTGTCGAAGCGTTAAGCGGAAAGAAAATGACGTTTCATCAGGGCGATATTCGCCGCCGCGCCGATCTAAATCTGGTATTTAGCCATCAGCCGATTGATGCGGTTATTCATATGGCTGGGCTGAAATCGGTAAATGAATCGCTGCAGAAACCGGTGAAGTATTATCAAAACAATATTGCCGGAACGCTAATGCTGCTGGAAACCATGAAGCAGCATCAGGTGAAAAAACTCATTTTCAGCTCATCCGCCACGGTTTATGGCATTCCGGTAAAGATTCCGCTGTGTGAGAACTGTGATACCGGCAATACCACCAACCCTTATGGCGCCTCCAAATATATGGTGGAGAAGATCATGGGTGAAGTGGTTGATGCACAACCTGAGTTAGCCATTACCGCACTGCGCTATTTCAATCCTGCCGGCGCACATCCCTCCGGCCAGCTTGGTGAGCATCCTGAAGGGATTCCCAACAATTTGCTGCCCTATCTGTTTCAGGTTGCCAATGGACTAAGAAGCCATCTGCCGGTATTTGGTGATGACTATGCAACGCCCGACGGCACCGGCGTGCGCGACTACATCCACGTGATGGATTTAGCCGAAGGTCATATTCAGGCGCTAAATCATCTCAAACCGGGCTATCGCCATTACAACCTGGGTACCGGACAAGGCTACTCGGTGCTGGAAATCGTGCAGATGTTTGAACAAGTGAGCGGTCAATGCGTGCCGCTCGATATGCGCCCGCGTCGTCCCGGCGATGTCGCCATCTGCTTATCCGATCCCGGTCAGGCGAAAAAAGAACTGGGCTGGCAAGCAACTCGCGGCCTCGAAGATATGCTGCGCGACGCATGGCGCTGGCATACGCAGAATCCGCAAGGCTATGTTGCTCAACCAGCCGGGAGCGAAATTTGATGATGACGCGCGAAACGTTTTTACCTCACTACGAACGCCAACTCGCCGCGCTTAAAAAGCGCTTTACCTATCCCGCGACAGCAGACTGGCAACAAGCATTACGGCAGTTTAAACAGTGGCAAGTGGAACATCAGCCGCACGAGGTGTGCGTTGCGGAACTCTCTTCGATGTTCGCGGTGCCCACCAGCCGACTGACAGCTAATGAATGCACGCTCCATCGCGTCTGGCTCGGCGGACCATCACCACTCAACGTCAACCGCACCATTGCCCAATGGCAACGCGCGATAGAAGCCAGTCGCAGTGATTTCCGGCAAACGCTATGGGTGTGGAATGCACAGCAGCTGGCGGCAGAGGATCGCTTCGTCGCTCAGCAGGGAAACAGCCCCTTTCATGCTGGCACGCTGTTTCTGCCTGATGCGCTGGTGCAGGTCAACAGCCTGAGCGCACTGATGCAGTCATTTGATGGCGCCCTGATCGATGTGCTGCAGCAACTGCATGATAAGCGCTATTACGCCACGCTCTCTGACTTCTTCCGCCTGGCGATTCTCAATCGGTGCGGCGGCGTTTATCTGGATGCCGATACACTTCCCGCTCAGCCTGCGACGCTGTTTCTCTGTCATCCTGAACTGCCTGATTTTACGGCAGAACAGCAGCAAATAAATTGGCTGAATCTCTTCACCGATGAAACCGGCATGATCATCAGTCATCAAAACAATCCGGTGTTGCAGAATTTACAACGGCGGCTCAGTACGGTGTATCGCGGCTGGCCTCAGCCAATTCCAGCAAAAACGCCGGAAAGCGAACGCGCCATCTTCGAACCTTTTTACCAGTTATGGTGCGAGCAATTGCAGGTCACGCAGCTCAGCCATCAGGATTTCAGCCGGTTTGCCGTATGGGGTTTTGATGTTCAGCAGCATCGCGTGAGCGGGATTAAAGGCATGCGCCTGACGGAGGATATTCTCAGCGGTGAACGTCGCCCGCTGAGTGGTGAAGAGCAGCAGCATTATCAGCATACGATTACTCAGCTAGCACAACGCGACTGGCAATTAAGCGATCCTCTGCAGTTAGGTGAACTGGTACCTTTGCTTTCTGAATGCGATATCCTGCAAATTGCTTATGCGCCGCAGCTGCGTGCTGAAATTCCCTATTATCACTATTACGGCGTGCTCTCTCAGGATCCGCAACTGGATAAAGTGAATGCGTTATTCAGCGATTTTTTAATTGCGCTTACCGCAAAGAATATTAAAGCAGGTGATTTCTGGCAGCCGATTGATGGTCAGAAAGCGTCGCCACTGATCTTCAAACCGGGAAGTATTACAGACAAGCAAGAACAGCTCGCGATGGCGAAATTAATTTTCACCACCAGCTATCTGGAATACTGCTCGGTCGATAATATTTATGCCACTGATATAACCACCCTACAGCTGCGGCAAAATATCCAGCCTTTCCTGCAACAGATTGCCGTGATTTATAATCTGCAGGGAAAAATGGTGGGTTTCATTAACGCTGCGCCGATTCAGGATTACGATCACATCAAGGTGCAATATGGCTATCGTCAGGAGGTTTTTCCACTGGATGTGGCTTACGATAGTTTCGTGAATCAGCATCGCCAGCCGGACGATTTCTTCATTTGCAGCGTGGCGCTGCAGCCCGAGGAACAGGGAAAAGGCTATTTCAATCAAATTTTGTCAAAGCTTATGGATCAAGCCCAACAGCAAAAAATGCGCCGCATCACCTTATGCGTCTGGCAATCGAACCCGGCAGCTATGATCTATCGCAAGAAAGGTTTTAAGGTGGTGAGCAGTATGAAACAGGAGGTTGCACGGTTTAGTGATGAAATCGTGTTTATGGCGCTAATGCTGTAATCCTTCCGCGATCAAATAATCCGGTGCGAATCTATTTTTATTCGCACCGGAAGCAACAGAAGCGCGGTGAAATAAGCAAAGTTTTAATCACCTTGATACTTATCAAATTTATTAGGCCAGAAAACGGGCCTAATTGCGCTCCGGATTTGAAGATAAACACCGCCCACTCCATTCCGGTAGCGATAATGAAATTAAAATTCTTCAGCTTTATTCCGCATGCACACAAATGGCATAACATCCGTATTTCCCGCAAAGGCGCTATTTCTCCCACCGGGCGAGCCTACTTCTCAACTCATGTTGAAGCACAATGTAAAGGCTGTGGCGAACGGCTGCATAAAATCTATTACCGCGATATTAGCGATGCGCAAGCCATACGCTGGTTAGGCTAATCATTGTTCCTATATAAAAAAAAGCCCCGCAACATGCGTTGCAGGGCTATTGCGTGGCTATCGCAAAACTTATTCAGCCGGTTTGGTGCGAATCAGATAATCAAAGGCGCTGAGTGAGGCTTTCGCGCCTTCACCGCTGGCGATGATGATCTGCTTGTACGGCACCGTGGTGCAGTCGCCTGCGGCAAACACGCCTTTCAGGCTGGTTTCGCACTTGGCATCAATGATGATTTCGCCCATCTTGTTGCGCTCAACCGCACCTTCCAGGAAGGTGGTGTTCGGCAGCAAACCAATCTGCACGAAGATGCCGCTCAGCGCGATTTCGTGGCTGCTCTGGTTGTTACGGTCGATGTAGGTCAGGCTGGTGACTTTGCTGCCGTCGCCTTTCACTTCGGTGGTCTGTGCGTTCAGAATCACATCGACGTTTTTCAGGCTGCGCAGTTTGTCCTGCAGCACTTTGTCGGCGCGCATTTCGCTGGCAAATTCCAGCAGCGTCACGTGCTCAACAATACCGGCCAAATCGATTGCCGCTTCCACGCCTGAGTTACCGCCGCCGATCACCGCGGTGCGTTTGCCTTTAAACAGCGGGCCGTCGCAGTGCGGGCAATAAGTTACGCCCTTGGTGCGATACTGCTCTTCGCCCGGTACGCCCATGTTGCGCCAGCGTGCGCCGGTAGCAATGATGATGCTGCGGGATTTTAGTACTGCGCCAGATGCGGTTTCAATTGCGTGCAGACCGCCCTCTTTCGCCGCCGGAATCAGCTTGATGGCGCTCTGGGTATCAATCACATCAACATCGTAATCATCAACGTGGGCACGCAAAGAACCGGCCAGCTTCGCGCCTTCGGTTTTCTGTACGGAGATGTAGTTTTCAATGTCTACGGTGTCCAGCACCTGACCACCGAAACGCTCGCCCATCAGGCCAGTACGGATGCCTTTACGTGCAGAGTAGATGGCCGCTGCTGCGCCCGCCGGGCCGCTGCCGACGATCAATACTTCGTAGGCATCACGTTTGTTCAGCTCTTCCGCCGCGCGCTTGTCGGCGTTGGTGTCCACTTTACCGACGATTTCCGCCAGGCTCAGACGGCCCTGACCGAACTCTTTGCCGTTGAGGAATACCGCCGGCACGCCCATCACGTTGCGCTCGGTGATTTCGTTCTGGAACATACCGCCGTCAATCGCGGTATGGCTGATACGCGGGTTCAGTACCGCCATCAGATTCAGCGCCTGTACCACGTCAGGACAGTTGTGGCACGACAGGGAATAATAAGTTTCGAAGTGGAAGTCGCCTTCCAAAGCCACAACCTGATCCAGCAGGCTCTGCGATTCTTTCGAAGGGTGTCCACCGGTTTGCAGCAGGGCTAAAACCAGTGAAGTAAATTCGTGACCCATTGGCGAACCGGCAAAGCGCGGACCGCTCTGGCTGCCTAGGTTAGTGATCAGGAAAGAGGGTTTACGCACCGGACGATCGTTCTCTTCGCGGAAGCTGACTTTGTCTGACAAGCCCGCGATATCGGCCAACAGAGAGCGAATCTCCGCAGATTTGGCGCCATCATCCAATGTGGCAATCAACTCAACCGGTTTCGTTAGTTTCTCAAGGTAAGCCTTGAGTTGGGATTTTAAATTGGTGTCGAGCATAGTGAGTTCCTGTCATGAAAATCGGGTGCCGTGGCACCCGATAGAGAAAGATCGAATGGCAGCTAACTTAGATTTTGCCAACCAGGTCCAGTGATGGAGCCAGAGTTGCTTCGCCTTCTTTCCATTTTGCCGGGCAAACTTCACCTGGGTGAGAAGCAACGTACTGAGCGGCTTTCACTTTGCGGATCAGGTCAGATGCGTCACGGCCAATGCCTTCTGCAGTAATTTCGATCGCCTGGATGATGCCTTGCGGGTCAACGATGAAGGTACCGCGGTCTGCCAGACCTTCGTCTTCGCGCATGATTTCGAAGTTACGGGTCAGCGCGCCAGTTGGGTCACCGATCATCGCGTATTTGATTTTCGCGATGGTGTCAGAAGAACCGTGCCAGGCTTTGTGGGTAAAGTGCGTGTCAGTAGAAACAGAGTAGATATCTACACCCAGTTTCTGGAACTCTTCGTGATGGTCTGCAACGTCACCCAGTTCGGTTGGGCATACGAAGGTGAAGTCAGCCGGGTAGAAGAAGAAAACACTCCATTTACCTTCAACGTCTTTCTCGGTGACTTCGATGAATTCGCCGTTTTTGAACGCTGCGTTTTTAAATGGTTTGATCTTGGTATTAATGATGGACATGGTGACCTCCGTTAAAAGATGTGATGCAGGCTACAGAATTTTCGGGCCAACTTCTAATATGCAGACGTTATCAATCAGATAACCAAAAGCTATCAAAGCGCCGACACCAGATTTCATGCGGCTCGCGGAGGCATTCTACACAAAAAGGGCGCGGTTCTGTCAGGCTTTATCTTTTTGCGGTGAAACTGCTACTTTTATTCAAATACCTAACTGACGGAGCAAATGGGTGCATATACGTTTTTTTGACGAAGCCGATCGGCCTTTTCTGCGCACGCTCTATCTTGCCGCGCGACGCCATAACTGGACGTGGCTGGATGGCGATGATTGGCAGTTAGAAGATTTCGATGCGGTGATTTTGGGCGAAACCGTGCTGGTCGCTGAACTGAATGGGCATCGCGTGGGGTTTGCGGCGGTGCTGGATAATGACAACTTCCTGCATAGCCTGTACGTCGATCCCAATGCGCAGGGACAAGGCGTGGGCAGCGCGCTGTTGGAAAAAGTGCAGTCGCGATTCAGCTCGACGGGCGCCTTGAAATGCCTGCAACAGAATCAGGCGGCGATGGATTTTTATCTCAAACACGGCTGGCGGCGCGAAGCCGTTGGCGAAAGCGAGCAGGGAAAATATGTGCTGATGCATTATCCGCTGGCAACACGCACCAGCGGAAATGGACGGCGTTAAACCGCGCGGAACGCGATATCGCCAGGGATAATTTCTCCCTGCCAATAGAGCTGCGCCGCAACGCGACCCGCCAGTTGGCGGTAGAGCGCGGTGAAATCACTCTCTGGACGGCGCACCACGGTCGGTTCGCCATCATCCAGATCTTCCCGCAGCGTAATGTGCAGTGGCAACTGGGCCAGTAAGCGGGTGCTGTAATCTTCCACCAGCTTCTGCGCACCACCGGTGCCGAAAATCGGCTCGTGATGTCCGCATTGGCTACAGATGTGCATACTCATATTCTCGATCACGCCCAGCACCGGCACGCTTACTTTCTCGAACATCACAATCCCTTTACGCGCGTCAATCAAGGCGATGTCCTGCGGCGTGGTGACGACTAATGCGCCGGTCACCGGCACGTTCTGCGCCAGCGTCAGCTGAATATCGCCGGTGCCGGGCGGCATATCGAGGATCAGGTAATCGAGATCCGGCCACAGAGTTTCGTTGAGCAGCTGCATCAGGGCTTTGCTGGCCATTGGACCGCGCCACACCATGGCGTTGTCGTCGGTGACCAGATAACCAATCGAATTGGTTGCCAGGCCGTGCGCCATAATCGGTGCCATGTGCGTGCCATCCGGCGAGGTGGGACGCTGATTTTCGGTGCCGAGCATGTTAGGGATCGACGGACCGTAAATATCCGCATCGAGAATCCCCACGCGCGCCCCTTCAGCGATCAGCGCCAGCGCCATGTTCACAGCGGTGCTGGATTTGCCCACGCCACCTTTGCCAGAACTGACGGCGATGATGTTCTTCACACCGGTTGCGCCCGGATGGTTTTTCACCCGCTTCAGCGTGGCGATGTCGTGGCGCAGTCGCCAGTCAATGGCGCTGGCGTCCGTCAGGCGCAGCAGTTCGGCGCTGGTTTGCGCTTTCAGCTCTTCAAAAGCGCTGGCCCACGCGAACGGCATCACCAGTTCGATATGCAGCTTGTCATCCAGCAGTGCGACATGGCGCAGGGCTTTCAGCGTGGTCAGGTTGTGTTGCAGCGTCGGATGTTCAAAGTCACTTAGCACGCCGATAACCAATGCTCGTAGCGCTTCAGGTGAATGATGTTGCTGGGATTGTGAAGTCATCCCCTCTCCTTGTTTATTCGTCACGCCAGATTGCGGCGGTGTCTGTTCAATAATATCAGATAGGCGCTAAAAGTGACGCGGATGTCCAGCTGTGTTTACGCCAGAGGGTGCTTCGGTTAACATCTAACACCGATTTTTCTTCAACGGAACGCTACGCAAACATGACTCAAGTCGCTAAAAAAATTCTGGTAACGTGCGCACTGCCGTACGCAAACGGTTCAATCCATCTCGGTCACATGCTTGAACACATTCAGGCTGACATTTGGGTCCGTTACCAGCGAATGCGTGGCAACCAGGTTCACTTCATCTGTGCAGACGACGCTCACGGCACGCCGATTATGCTGAAAGCTCAGCAACTGGGCATCGCGCCGGAGCAGATGATCGCGGAGATGAAGCAGGAGCACGAAACGGATTTTGCTGGCTTCAATATCAGCTACGACAACTATCACTCGACGCACGGTGACGAAAACCGTCAGCTGTCCGAGCTGATTTATGGTCGCCTGAAAGAGAACGGCTTCATTAAGAACCGCACCATTTCGCAGCTGTACGATCCTGAGAAAGGCATGTTCCTGCCGGACCGTTTCGTCAAAGGCACCTGCCCGAAATGTAAGTCACCGGATCAGTATGGCGACAACTGCGAAGTGTGCAGCGCAACCTACAGCCCAACCGAGCTGATCGACCCGAAATCTGTGGTCTCAGGCGCGACGCCGGTGCTGCGCGATTCCGAGCACTTCTTCTTTGATCTGCCCTCTTTCAGCGCGATGCTGCAAGCGTGGACGCGTTCAGGCGCACTGCAAGAGCAGGTGGCTAACAAGATGCAAGAGTGGTTCGAGTCTGGCTTGCAGCAGTGGGATATCTCCCGCGACGCACCTTACTTCGGCTTCGAAATCCCTGGCGCGCCGGGTAAATACTTCTACGTCTGGCTGGATGCGCCAATCGGTTACATGGGTTCATTCAAAAACCTGTGCGACAAACGCGGCGATATCGATTTCGACGAGTTCTGGAAGAAAGATTCCACTACTGAGCTGTATCACTTCATTGGTAAAGACATCGTCTATTTCCACAGCCTGTTTTGGCCGGCGATGCTGGAAGGCAGTAACTTCCGCAAGCCAACCAATCTGTTCGTACACGGTTATGTGACGGTGAACGGCGCGAAGATGTCTAAATCGCGCGGCACCTTTATTAAAGCCAGCACCTGGTTGCAGCATCTGGATGCCGATAGCCTGCGCTATTACTACGCAGCCAAGCTCTCTTCACGCATCGACGACATCGACCTGAATCTGGAAGATTTCGTGCAGCGCGTGAATGCAGACGTGGTGAACAAAGTGGTGAACCTGGCGTCACGTAATGCCGGCTTCCTGACCAAACGCTTTGGCGGCAAGCTGGCGAGTGAACTGGCCGATCCCGCGCTATATCAGACCTTTGTGGAGGCCTCAGAGAAGATTGGCGAAGCCTGGGCCAGCCGCGAATATAACCGCGCGATCCGTGAAATCATGGCGCTGGCCGATCTGGCAAACCGCTATGTCGATGAGCAGGCACCTTGGGTGGTGGCGAAGCAAGAAGGCCGCGATGCCGACCTGCAGGCAATTTGCTCCATGGGCATTAACCTGTTCCGCGTCTTGATGACCTGGCTGAAGCCAGTGCTGCCATCTTTGAGCGAGCGTGCCGAAGCCTTCCTGCAGAGCGAACTGAGCTGGGATGCAATTGCCCAACCGTTGCTGGATCATGAAGTGGCGCCGTTCAAAGCGCTGTATGGCCGTATCGAAATGACCAAAGTTGACGCGCTGATTGAGGCCTCGAAAGAAGATGCGGCGGCGGCGAATAAGCCTGCAGCCACCGGTCCGCTGGCTGATGCGCCGATTGGCGACACCATCACCATTGATGATTTTGCCAAGGTCGATATGCGCGTGGCGCTGATCGAGAAAGCGGAGCTGGTTGAGGGTTCTGACAAGTTGCTGCGTCTGGAGCTGGATTTGGGGGGCGAGAAGCGTCAGATTTTCTCTGGCATTCGCGCTGCGTATCCGGATCCGTCGGTGCTGGTCGGCAAGATGACCATCATCGTCGCCAACCTCGCGCCGCGTAAAATGCGCTTCGGTATTTCCGAAGGTATGGTGCTGTCAGCGGGTCCAGGCGGCAAAGACCTGTTTGTGCTGTCCGTTGATAGCGGCGCAGTGCCGGGCATGCCGGTTAAGTAAGCTAACAAGCCGCCTTAGGGCGGCTTTTTTGTACCTGTTGATCCTGCGCATTGTGGGGTCACCATTAATGGCGACCCTACAAAGGATTGGCGCGTTTTTCGTAGGGTCGCCATTTTATGGCGACCAGGCCAGACAGTATTGTGATCGCTAGCACGCTAATCGCTTAATGCGTATGATAAAGCGCTACGAAAACAGGAGCCTGACATGCCTGCCGTTCTCACTGCTTGTTGGCGCTATGTGCGCGCCTTCGTCATCATCTATGCGGCGCTTTACGCTGGAATGGGGATTTCTGCCCTGCTCCCAATAACCATTCCCGGCAGTATCATCGGCATGCTGCTGCTATTCCTGCTGCTGGGTCTGCAAATCATGCCGGTTGAGTGGGTGAAACCCGGATGCCATTTACTGATTCGCTATATGGCACTGCTGTTTGTGCCGATTAGCGTTGGTGTAATGGGCTATACCGATATCCTCACCGCGCAGTTTGGGCCGATTGTGGTGTCATGCATTGTCAGTACTTTTATGGTGCTGCTGATTGTCGGGCTCAGCGCAGAGCGCCTGCAGCGCCCGCAGGAGAAGCCGAATGAGTGATGCATGGTGGTCGCTGCCGCTGACCGTGATCGCCTATTTCCTGGCGCGTAAGCTGGCGGTGAAAATTAATATCTCCATCGTCAATCCATTGCTGGTAGCGATGGCGATTGTCATTCCGATTCTGCTGCTGACTAACCTCCCTTACACGCGCTATTTTGCCGGCAGCAGCCTGCTCAATCAGTTGCTGCAACCGGCGGTTGTGGCACTGGCGTTGCCGCTGTATGAGCAGATGCATCAGATTCGCGCGCGCTGGAAAACCATCATCAGCGTCTGCTTCATCGGCAGCATCACGGCAATGGTATCGGGCACCGCGATTGCGCTGTGGATGGGCGCAACGCCGGAAATCGCCGCCACCATCATGCCGAAATCCGTCACCACGCCAATTGCGATGGCGGTCTCCGCATCGCTGCACGGTATTCCTGCCATCAGCGCCATCTGCGTGCTTATCGCCGGCGTGCTGGGTGCGGTGTTTGGCCATATGCTGCTCAATCTGTTTAAGGTGAAAAACAAACCCTCGCGCGGGTTAGCAATTGGTAACGCATCGCACGCGTTAGGTACCGCGCGCGCAGCCGAGATCGATTATCAGGAAGGCGCGTTCAGCTCCCTTGCGCTGGTGATTTGCGGCATCATCACCTCGTTACTGGCGCCGCTGCTTTTTCCGCTATTAATGCATTGGTGGGGTTAAAACTTGCGAGAGATCTCGCAAAGTTGAAACAACCCAATCAGCTTGCATTGTCAGAGCGACTTGGATCACATATAAAACGTCAGGCGGCGCATCGCCGCTAACGCGTAACTGAGGTCATCCCATCATGCATTCACGATTCCTAACTGCTTTTTCTGCCCTGCCCGCTGCGCTGCAAGCTGCGATTCAGCCGCTGCTGGATGCGCCGGATTTCCATGGCGTATTGCGTCCGCAGGATGTCGCGCAACTGAAACAGCTTACCGGTCTGGATGATGA
Source organism: Pantoea sp. DY-5 (assembly GCF_019795955.1). Classification (NCBI taxonomy): domain Bacteria; kingdom Pseudomonadati; phylum Pseudomonadota; class Gammaproteobacteria; order Enterobacterales; family Erwiniaceae; genus Pantoea; species Pantoea sp. DY-5. The sequence continues at coordinate 425,289 of NZ_JAIMIE010000004.1, read as the reverse complement.
TGCGCTGGCGCTGGAACTGCTGCCGCTGGCGGCGAGCTGCGCCGTGGCAACCGTGTCTCATTTTAACGTCGGCGCGATTTCGCGCGGCGTCAGCGGCCACTGGTACTTCGGTGCTAACATGGAGTTTCTGCATACCCCGCTGCAGCAGACGGTGCACGCCGAGCAGAGCGCCATTACGCACGCCTGGTTGCGCGGTGAAGAGAAGCTGGCGGCGATTACCGTCAACTACACGCCGTGCGGGCATTGTCGTCAGTTTATGAACGAGCTGAATAGCGGCACGGCGATTCGCATCAGCCTGCCGGGACGCGCGGTTAGTACGCTGGGCGACTATCTGCCGGATGCGTTTGGCCCTGCCGATCTGAACATCACCGAACGTCTGCTGACGCCGGTCGATCATGGTTTTGCGGTTGCAGGCGATGCTTTGCAACAGGCCGCCATTGCCGCCGCCAATCACAGTCACGCGCCTTACAGTCAGAGCTACAGCGGCGTGGCGCTGCGCAGCCAGAGCGGCAAGGTCTTTACCGGTCGCTATGCGGAAAACGCCGCCTTCAACCCCAGCTTGCCGCCGCTGCAGGCTGCACTGATTTTGATGAACATGAGCAACGAAGCGCTGGAGACAATTCAGCAAGCGGTTTTGGCGGAATGCCAGGACAGCACGCTGAGTCAGCTTGACGCGACCCGCGCGACGCTTAAGGCGTTAGGATGTGAGGATTTCTCACTTACTTTAGTTTCGAAAACATCAGTTTAGTGATCCTTTTACCGCTTTTGTGACCTTCTGTTAACAAAAGCTGTACATCTGCAGGAATTTTCATAGGATCGGGCGCCAGAACCTCTTCACTTCAAGATGGACTGGCGTTACCTTTTCCCGGCGATACGTCAGAAAACACTGCAACCGGAGCAAGCACTGCATGGAACTCGACTACGAAAGTAAACGCCCGCTGTATATTCCTTATGCGGGTCCGATCCTGCTGGAATTTCCGCTGTTGAATAAAGGCAGCGCCTTCACCCTCGAAGAACGTAACGAATTTAACCTCAACGGCCTGCTACCCGAAGCGGTAGAAACCATTGAAGAGCAGGCAGAACGAGCCTGGCGCCAGTTCCTGGATTTTAAAAACAACAACGACAAGCATGTCTATCTGCGCAACATCCAGGACACCAACGAAACCCTGTTCTACCGCCTGCTCGACAATCATCTCGAAGAGATGATGCCGATTATCTACACCCCAACGGTCGGCGCCGCCTGTGAACACTTCTCTGAAATCTACCGTCGCGCGCGTGGCGTATTCATCTCTTATAACAATCGCGACCGCATTGAAGACATGCTGCAGAACGCCACCAAGCAGAATGTCAAAGTGATCGTGGTGACCGATGGCGAACGTATTCTCGGCCTCGGCGATTTGGGTATCGGCGGCATGGGCATCCCAATCGGTAAACTGTCGCTGTATACCGCGTGTGGCGGCATCAGCCCGGCTTACACCTTGCCGGTGGTGCTGGATGTCGGAACCAACAACCAGCAGCTGCTGAACGATCCGCTCTATATGGGCTGGCGTCATCCGCGTATTACCGGCGAAGAGTACGAAGAGTTCGTCAATGAGTTTATTCAGGCGGTGAATCGTCGCTGGCCGAACGTGCTGTTGCAGTTCGAAGACTTCGCGCAGAAAAACGCCATGCCGCTGCTGGAGCGCTATCGCGATGAGATCTGCTGCTTCAACGACGATATTCAGGGCACTGCCGCAGTGACCGTCGGCACCTTGATCGCCGCCAGCCGCGCTGCCGGCAGCCGCTTGTGCGAGCAGAAAGTGGTGTTCCTCGGTGCCGGTTCTGCCGGTTGCGGTATCGCCGAACAGATCATCGCGCAAATGAAGTCGGAAGGATTAAGCGATGATGAAGCGCGTGGCCGCGTGATGATGGTCGATCGCTTCGGTCTGCTCACTGACAAGCTGCCGAATCTGCTCAATTTCCAGAGCAAACTGGTGCAGAAGAGCGACAGCCTGAAAGATTGGGACACCAGCAGCGACTCAATTTCGCTGCTCGACGTGGTGCGCAACGCCAAGCCGGATATTCTGATCGGCGTGTCTGGCCAACCTGGCCTGTTCACCGAAGAGATCATCCGCGAGATGCACAAGCACACCAAGCGTCCGATTGTTATGCCGCTGTCGAACCCGACTTCACGCGTTGAAGCGACGCCAGCCGACATCATTGCCTGGACCGATGGCGCCGCGCTGGTTGCCACCGGCAGCCCGTTCTCGCCGGTGACCTGGAAAGGTAAAACCTATCCAATCGCCCAGTGCAACAACTCCTATATCTTCCCTGGTATTGGTTTGGGTGTTATCGCGGCGGGCGCCAGTCGCGTGACGGATTCGATGCTGATGACCGCCAGCCGCGCGCTGGCCGACTGCTCGCCGCTGGTTAACGATGGTGAAGGTCCGGTTCTGCCGGAGATCAAAGACATTCAGGGCGTTTCCAAGCTGATTGCCATCGAAGTGGGTAAAGCCGCGCAGCTGGCGGGCGTGGCGGTGGTGACGTCGGAAGATGTGTTGTCGAAAGCTGTCAGCAACAACTTCTGGCTGCCGCAGTATCGTAACTATCGTCGTACTTCGATCTGATAAATTCGTTGCCGGATCATTTAGATCCGGCAACGTTTAAAAAAACGTCAGCCAACTGGCGTTTACTTGCTTCCCCCGCCCGCCTCAAGTAGCCTTTATCCATTCTGAATTCTGCCAACCGAGTGCCCGCGCGCATGATTAAACGCGTTTTCTTTGGTCTGTTTTTCATCATCTTACTGATGGTGGCGACCGCGCTCGGCTTGGATCGCTGGATCAGCTGGAAAACCGCGCCCTTTATTTACGAAGATGTCACCTCGCTGCCGCATCGTCAGGTCGGCGTGGTCTTGGGCACAGCCAAGTATTACCGCACAGGCGTTATCAATCAGTATTACCTCTATCGCATTCAGGGTGCGTTGAACGCCTATAACAGCGGTAAGGTCAATTACCTGCTGCTGAGCGGTGATAATGCGCAGCAAAGCTATAACGAACCGATGACCATGCGCCGCGATTTGATCAAAGCGGGCGTAGCGCCGTCGGACATCGTGCTGGATTACGCTGGCTTCCGCACGCTGGATTCAATTGTGCGCACGCGCAAAGTGTTCGATACCAACGATTTCATCATCATTACTCAGCGCTTCCACTGCGAACGCGCGCTGTATATCGCGCAGCATCTGGGGATTCAGGCGCAGTGTTATGCGGTGCCATCGCCGAAAAACATGTTGTCGGTACGTTTCCGCGAAGTGGGTGCACGTTTGGGTGCGCTGGCGGATTTGTATTTGATGAAGCGCGAGCCGCGTTTCCTCGGCCCGTTAGTGCCGATTCCTGCGGTGCATGAAGTGCCGGAAGATGCGCAGAGTTATCCGGCGGTGACGCCGGAGCAGCTTTTAGAGTTGGAAGAGAAACTGCAGAAGTAAGTGTGGCCGGTGCATTTTTTGTAGGGACGCCATTTATGGCGACCGCCAATGCAAAAAGGGCCGCATTGCGCGGCCCTTTGTTTGCTGGGTGATGTCTTATTTTTTTCGTGCGTACTTCAGTGAATCCAGCGCCACGGCGAAGATGATGATGCCGCCCTTGATGATGTACTGCCAGTAAGGGTTAACGCCGATGTAGGTCAAACCGTAGTTGATCACAGTGAAGATGATGACACCGGTCACCACGCCCGCCACGGAACCCACGCCACCAGCAAACGACACGCCGCCGACCACACAAGCCGCAATCGCATCCAGCTCATACATAAAGCCGAGGTTGTTGGTGGCGCTGCCGATACGGCCCGCTTCCAGCATCCCGCCGAACGCGTAGAACACGCCAGACAATGCATACACCAGAATCAGGTTGAACGGTACGTTCACGCCAGACACTTTCGCTGCTTCCGGGTTACCACCGATAGCGAAGATGTTTCGGCCGAAGCGGGTTTTATTCCACAGCACCCAAACAAAGACGATGGCAATCACAGCGTAGAAGGTGATGAACGACAGCTTAAAATCACCGAAACGCAGGAAGCCTTGAGCAAATTTGGAGAAGCCAGGATCGAAACCGGCAATCGGCGATGCACCCACGAAGTCGTAATAGAGTGAGTTGATGCCGTAAACGATAATCATGGTGCCCAAGGTGGTGATAAATGGCGTTACCTTGAGGTAAGCAATGATCACCCCGTTCACCAGACCAATCACACCGCCGATGATGCACACGGTCAGGATAACCACCGGAATTGGCACGGTATCCAGATGCGGGAACACCTTGTTCGCGTTATCCATTGCCTGTAGCAGCGTGGCTGCCACCACCGCCGCTAAGCCAACCTGGCGACCCGCTGAAAGGTCGGTACCCTGGGTGACAATCAAACCGGCCACGCCCAGTGCGATAATAATACGCACCGAAGATTGAGTCAGAATGTTACTCAGGTTCATTAAACTTAAGAAGGTTGGATCCTGGAAAATAATAATTGCCAGCAGTACAAACAGGACAACGTAGATGCCGCCCTCTTTTAACCAGGTTAGCGCATTCTTTTTAGTAGTCGCTTTCATGTTAAAGCCCTTGCTTCATTAAAGGTGTAATGACGCTAAACGCAGGATTTCATTCTGCGAGGTCGTTTTGGTATCAACAATGCCTGCTACCTGGCCATTACTCATCACTAAAATACGATCGGTAATACCCAACAGTTCTGGCATTTCAGAAGAGATAATAATGATGCCCTTCTCTTTCTTCGCCAACTCAGCAATAAGTTGGTAGATTTCGAATTTCGCGCCTACATCAATCCCGCGCGTCGGTTCATCAAGCATCAATATTTCCGGCTGCGTTAATAACCAGCGACCAATAATCACTTTTTGTTGGTTACCACCGGAAAGCGAACCAATTTGCGTATGATGACCCGGCGTTTTCACGCGCATCGAATCAATGACCCATTGGGTATCGCTTTTCATGCGTTTATTATCGAGCAGGCCCATGCTGGATTTATACTTTTTAATATTGGAGATAAGCGAGTTAAAGCCAATATCCAGATACGCATAAATACCGGTGGAGCGACGCTCTTCCGTCACCAGCGCAAAGCCGTGATTAATGGCTTCGTTGGCGCTGTGGTTATTAATACTCTTGCCGTGCAGCTTAATGGTACCGCCCGACTTCTCGCGAATGCCAAACAGGGTTTCGACGATGTCGGTACGCTTGGCGCCCACCAAACCGGCAATACCAAGAATTTCACCTTTACGCAGATCGAACGAGATATCACGAATCGACGGCTGACGCAGTGAGGTTAAATGGCGCACCTCAAGAATGGTTTCCCCCGGCACGTTGGTTTTATCCGGGAAGCGCTGGTTCAATGAACGGCCAACCATCATCGAGATGATTTTGTCCATGTCCAGCCCTTCCAGCGGCTGAGTGGCGATCCACTGCCCATCACGCAAAATGGTGATCTCATCGCACAGCTGGAATATCTCTTCCATCTTGTGCGAGATATAGACAATGCCGCAGCCACGATCTTTCAGCTTACGAATAATCGTGAATAAGTGATTCACTTCTTTTTCGGTCAGCGACGATGTCGGCTCATCCATAATGACGATTTTGGCGTCATAGGAGAAGGCTTTGGCGATTTCGATCATCTGCATCTGCGACACCGATAAGGTGGCAACTTTATCGCGCGGATCGATATCAATATCTAATTCATCAAAGATCGCTTTGGTATCGCGATACATTTTATCCTGATCGACAAATACGCCTTTACGTGGATAACGGCCAAGCCACATGTTATCCATGACGTTGCGTTGCAGAACCAGGTTTAATTCCTGATGCACCATGGAAACGCCATTTTCCAGCGCTTCTTTGGAGCTCTTATAATCAATTTCCTCACCCTGAAACAGGATGCTCCCCGTATCCTTTTTATAAATCCCAAACAGACATTTTAATAATGTAGATTTCCCGGCGCCGTTTTCGCCCATTAATGCATGAACAGAGTGCGGCCGCACTTTTAAATTCACATTATCTAAGGCTTTAACCCCTGGAAATGATTTCGAGACATTCGTCATCTCCAGCAGATATTCACGCTGTGTGGTCGGATTCTCACTGGCCATAATTTACCTGGCTAAATAAAGCGTTGGTCAGATGCAATAAGGCGCGGCGAAATGCCGCGCCCAGGATGAATTACTTCACAAACTGCGACAGATTTTCTTTATCTACTGGTACGTAAGGAACACGTACGATTTTGTTGTCCATCTTGAAGTTAGTGCCTGCAGTTGGCTCTTTGCCATTGGCCAGATTGTTAGCAATATCCAGCGTCGCTTTCGCCTGGTTTTCCGCATCGTTCAACACGGTACCGGCCAGCGCGCCTGATTTCACCAGCGCCAGCGCTTCTGGCAGTGCATCGACACCAAACACCGGAATGCTGGTTTTGTTGTGCGCTTTCAGCGCTTCAACCGCACCCATCGCCATCGCATCGTTATTAGCGATGATCACTTCAATCTTGTTGGCGTTCGGGCCAGAGAGCCAGGCGTCAACTTTGTCTTTTGCCTGTGCGGTATCCCACATCGCGGTATCCATCGCCAGCTGCTGCGTTTTCAGGCCGTCTTTGTTCAGGGTATCGATCACGTATTTGGTACGCGCTTCGGCATCCGGATGGCCCGGCTCGCCTTTCAGCAGTACGAACTGGATGGTACCGTCTTTGTTCAGATCCCAGGCTGGCGTGGCTTTCCAGTGCTTCTCAATCAGCTGACCCTGGATGATGCCTGACTCTTTAGAGTCGGTACCGACGTAATACGCTTTCGGGTAGCTGGCCAGCACTTTAGCGTTAGGTTCTTTGTTGAAGAACACCACCGGCACATCGTTGCCACGCGCTTTATCAATCACCACTGCCGCAGCAGCCGGATCCACCAGGTTGATGGCCAGCGCTTTCACGCCTTTCGCCATCAGCACGTCAATCTGGTCGTTCTGTTTAGACTGGTCGTTTTGGGAGTCATTCATCAACAGCTGAATGCCGCCCAATGATTTTGCTTCTTTCTCAATGTCCTTACGCACCATCGACATGAAGTTGTCGTCGTATTTGTAGATGGTCACGCCAATGCGGGTATCGGCGGCGTGCGCAGTTGCACCAAACATCATGCTGGCAACCAGTGCTGTGAGCGTGAAAACCTTCTTATTCATGGTATCTCCGGTTTTTTATGTAGGGCATTTCATTGCGCTATTTGCCTGCGGGCAAACAGCGCCGTCGGTTGTAACCTGATAATGGGCGGACGCGTAACGCAAAGCCGGGCCACCATCGCAATCCTGACTTCCCTGTAGGTAAACGCTTCCTGAAGAGTGTTGTGAACTATTTCAATCGGCTACTGAAACCGGCTGGAAGAGGATTTCTCAGCGTTACATGATGTTTCAGTCCGGTAAGACGCTGCCATCATAGTGAGCGGCATGTTAATTAACTGTGAATGCAATCACAGATTGGAAACGGTTACACTGGGCTATCGCCTGAATTAGTGACCGACTCCACAATTTGCCGCTGGGCAACAGAATGGCGACGCACCAGCGTGGGCATAAAGCAGTGTGTCGCCAGCTGATCCAGCTCGCCTGCGGCACCTTTGAGCGCTAATTCCGTGGCGAGTTTCGCCATAGAAACAATAGGATAACGGACCGTAGTTAGCTGCGGATCGGTATAGCGGGAGATGGGAATATCATCAAAGCCAATGACAGAGAAATGCTGCGGAACCTGGATGCCGTTGTCCTTCAAAGCGGTCAATGCACCGGCCGCCATGCCGTCATTGTAGGAAAACACTGCTGTTAAATGTAAGTTACGACCCAGCAATTCCACCATCGCTGCTTCGCCGCCTTGCATGTCGGGTTCAGCATGCGCAATCCATGACTCCTGCGGGCGAATTCCCTGCTCTGACAAGGCCTGCAGCCAGCCTTCACGCCGCTGCGTCACATCCTCAATCGGGTGGCTGGAGCTAAGAAAGCCGATGCGTTGATGTCCCTGTTGTAACAACATGCGCGTGGCTACCTGCGCGCCGGTGACGTTATCCAGGCAAACGCAGCGGTGTTCATAACCAGGAATTGTGCGGTTAATCAACACCATACCGGGAACCTGATCCATAAACTGCGTCAGTTCGGCGTCTGAAAGCGTTTTCGCGTGCACCACCAATGCGTTACATCGTTGACGTATCAGCACCTCAATTGCGTGACGTTCTTTCTCTTCCTGATGCCAGGAGTTACTGATTAACACGTGTTTATGTACGCGCTGCGCCACGGTATCCACCGCTTTCACCAGCGCGCCAAAGAAGGGATCGGAAACATCCATCACCACCACGCCAATGGTGTCACTGATTTGCGTAGCCAGCGCCTGCGCGTTGGCGTTCGGGCGATAGCCTAACGCATCAACGGCGGCCAGCACGGCTTCCCGGGTATCGGCGGTGACTGCACTGCTGTTGTTGAGCACACGCGACACGGTGGCTACTGACACACCGGCCTGACGGGCGACATCACGAATCGTTATCATGCAGCTGTTCCACAGAGGCTGAAAATGCGCGACAAGCGCGTAACGGCGCTATTCTGTCAGGGCATGTGAAACGACTACGTGAATCACGTCACAGCAATGAAAACGGTTACATACAATTCTGCAACCTTTGTGATGAACATCATTATCTGAGCGAGGAGGAAGGATCAGCTTTTCCCGCGGCAAGACGTGTCAGTTTGCGCCAGATCCACTCCATTGGGCCTTGCGGGAAGACGCGCAGCCACAGTACGGAAAACAGGATATTAACCAGCCAGATAGCCGGTACAAAGGCCAGCAGCTGCAGTCGATCGAACCTGAGGAACAGATCAAAGCGGTAGAACAGCGTGGTGCAAATCAGCGTCTGTAACAGGTAATTGCTCAAGGCCATGCGGCCAACGCATTGAATGGCGTAGCTGACACGCGTTGACGCAATTTGCGGCCAGAATCCCAGGCAAAGTGCGGCATAACCGAGGCTGATAAACGGACTGGCGAGATCGCGCGGCACCTGCAGGAAAAAGCCGGTCCAGCGGAATTCCCAGCCAATCATCCACTGCGCGGCGATGCCGGGAATGGCGATCAGCCAGCCGATAGTCAGCAGCAGCGCCGCCGAACGGCGATAGTGCTGCACGCTAAATTGCCCGCTGAGCCAGCCGCTGCGCATCAATGCCGCACCAATCAGCATCAAACCCGCCAGCTGCCAGCCATATTGCGATGCCAGCGCCATCAAGCCGGATGACAGATGATCCAGCCGGTTCTGCACCGCTTCCCAACCGCCGAGCAGTTTCCAGTAGCTTTCATACTGCAGGTCCGCCGCACCCGGCAGCCAGGATCGCGTGGGATTGGGGCTGGAGACCGCGCCGAAAATCAGCAGCACGCCGCAGCCGACCAGATAGAGTAATGCGCCGGTTTGTAACAACGCGCGGTCGGAAGGCACATCACGCAGCATGCGCCAGATAATCAGCCCAATCAGGCCATAATCCAGCAGGATGTCGCCTTCCCAGAAAAAGATGCCGTGAATGAAACCGAGCAGCACCAGCAGCGTCAGACGCGCCGACATCCAGCGGCTGCCGCGCGGCGCCTGCATATAAAGGCCGGCACCAAACAGCAAGGCAAACAGCGTGAGGAATTTCAGCTGCGCCAGGCCATCCATGATTGCCCACGTCCAGGCATCAGACGTAGCAGCCTCACCGCGCCACGCCGGATTGAGATAGGCGGCCGATGGCAACGCAAAGCCGACAATGTTCAGCAGCAAGATGCCGAGAATGGCGCAACCACGAATGAAATCCAGCGCGAGATAGCGTTGCATCGAGTGCCCTGACGGAGAGAGGAAATCGGGCAACAGGCTGTTGCCCAAACAGATTAGCTGTGACGAACCGCGCGCAAAAACTCCTGACGCGTGTTCTGGCTGGATTTGAACAAGCCACCCAGCGAGGTGGTGGTGGTGGCGCTGGTAGCATCTTTTACGCCACGCGCTTTCACGCAGTAATGCACCGCATCAATTGACACCGCAACGTTATTGGTGCCAAGCAGCGTTTGCAGCGCCACCAGCACTTGCTGCGTCAGGCGCTCTTGCACCTGCGGACGCTGGGCAAAGAACTGCACGATACGGTTGATTTTCGACAGGCCAATCACTTTCTCTTTCGGGATATAGGCCACGGTGGCTTTACCATCGATAATCACAAAGTGGTGTTCGCAGGTGCTGGTCAGCGTGATATCACGCACCGTCACCATCTCATCCACTTTCATCTTGTTTTCGATGACGGTGATTTTCGGGAAGTTGGCGTAATCCAGACCTGAGAAAATCTCATCCACATACATCTTGGCGATGCGGTGCGGCGTCTCCATCAGGCTGTCATCTTCCAGATCCAGGTTCAGCAGCTGCATGATTTGCGTCATGTGGCCGGCAATTTCGCGTTTACGCGCGGCGTCATCCATTTCACGCACCGGGGCGCGTAACGGTGTTTCCAGACCACGCGCCAACAGCGCTTCGTGAACCAGGGCGGCTTCCTGACTTAAGGTGCTCATTTACTCTTCTCCGACAGGTGATGCGCCCGCGGGTTTTCGCCCACGGGGGAAATTCTGAGCGCGTATTGTGAAATACTCCGCGCCCTTAATCCAGTAATCATTCTGATAAGCTTTTCATCACGTACGGCGACGTAAAACCAGCATTCCCGCAAGGATTAAGCTGGCGCCCGCTACCCACAGCGCGGGTTCCAGCTGATGCCATAGCATGCTGGAAATCCACGACAGCAGCGGACCGCCCAACTGCCCGACCGCATAACCGGTGGTGAGCAAACCGGCAAGATAGCGCGCATGCTGCGGTGCCAGCTCGCGCCCATATTGCAGCGTCAGCTGCACCACACACAGGAAGCCGCCGCCGATCAGCGCTGCGCCCAGCATCAGGCCGTTTAAGCCGGGTAGCACAATCGCAGCAATGACGCCCAACGCCTGCGCCCACAGCACCATGGTCAGCCGCAGATGGCTGCTGCCCCAGTGACGCGTCAGAATACCTAACACGATGCCGATCACCGCCGCGCCACCAAATACCGGCCAGACAAACTGAGCAAACGCGCTGTCGGGAAAACGCGCCGCCGCCATTTGCGACATAAAGGTGGCGGGCAGAATGTAGCCAAAGCCGGCGAGGCTGTAGCTCAGTACCAATCGCTTAAGATCGCCATTCAGCACCAGCGGCGATGCAGCTTGATTGGGACGATGCAATTGGCCAGTACGCGGCAGGAAACGCGCAATCGCGGCAATCAACAACAGCGCCAGCAAACCGTAAGCCGCCCACGCAAAGGCCGCGCTAACACCGCTGGCGTGCAGCGCCACCGCCAGCATGCCGCTGATAAAGATGCCGGTGCCGGGTCCGGCAAATACCGCCGCCAGCAAGCCCGGACGTCCGTGATGATGCAGCTGATCGCTGGCCCATGCCGCCAGCAACACCATCGCCCAGCCGCTGGCCCAGCCAATCAGGAAACGAATCAGGCCATGTAACCACGGACCGCTGACGCAGGCCGAGAGCAGCGTTAAAATCACCGCGCCCCACACGCCCGCCTGTAAACGCCACTCGACGCGGTTGCGCGCGCGCATCGCATCAAACGAGCCAAACAGATAACCAAGATAGTTGAGTGCCGCCACCAGGCTGGCGCTGGTGAGCGTCAGTTGATGGTCATGAATCATCAGCGGAACCTGCGGCGTAAAAGCAAATCGCCCAATCCCCATCGCAACCACTAAACTTAAGAACGCGCTAAGCGCGACACGAAACGCCATACCGACCTCAGGATGTTTTATCACTTGTCACTAGCATGCATGACGTTTAAACTCACGGAAAGTGAATAATACTAACCAAGTTGTTTACGAGAAGAGAATATGGATTTAGTACAGCTCCGCATGTTTTGCTCCGTGGCCGAATCCGGTTCGCTGGCCCGTGCCGCCGAGCAACTCCATCGCGTACCTTCCAATCTCACCACGCGTCTGCGCCAGCTGGAAGATGAAATTGGCGTTGATCTGTTTATTCGTGAGAAGCAACGCATTCGCCTGTCGCCGATGGGCCACAATTTTCTTAACTATGCGCAGCGCATCCTGGCATTGAGCGATGAAGCGCTGAACATGGCGCGCGCCGGTGAGCCGGGCGGTAACTTCGCGCTCGGTTCAATGGAGAGCACCGCCGCGACGCGCCTCCCTGCCCTTTTGGCGGCCTATCACCAGCGTTTTCCGGCGGTGGAGCTGTCGCTGATCACCAATACCTCCGGTGAAATCATCGACAAAGTGCGCGAAGGCACGCTGGCCGCCGCGCTGGTGGATGGCCCGGTGGCACACGACGATCTCAATGGCTGCATTGCCTTTAATGAGCAGATGGTGCTGATCACCAGCCCGGCGCATGCGCCGATTGCCAGCGCGCGCGATGTGCAAGGCGACACGCTGTTTGCTTTCCGCAACAGCTGTTCCTACCGGACCAAGCTGGAAGCCTGGTATCGCGAAAGCCAAACCGCGCCGAGCAGCGTGATGGAGATACAGTCTTACCACGCGATGGTGGCGTGTGTGGCCGGCGGCGCGGGCGTGGCGATGATTCCCGCCTCGGTGCTGGCACAAATGCCGGCGCGCGCACGCGTGCAGGAACATGCGCTACCGCCTGCTTACCGCGATACCGCCACCTGGCTGATGTGGCGGCGCGATGCGTTTACACCCAATGTGGAAGCGCTGAAATACTTGATTATTGAACTGTTTGACGATCGCCCGGTTAACGACGAGTTGCGGCATCCGCTGCACGTTGCCGAGTGAGTTTCTGTTTTATCGACATCACGACCATCGGGGCCACTTACCCCGCATCTACAGGAAGAGGGATTGCATGAACATGATTAAAACCCGCGCCGCCGTTGCCTGGGCAGCTGGCGAACCGCTGAAAATCGAAGAAGTGGATCTGATGCCACCGCAAAAAGGTGAAGTGCTGGTGCGCATCGTGGCCACCGGCGTGTGCCACACCGATGCTTACACCTTGTCGGGACAAGATCCGGAAGGCGTATTCCCGGCGATCCTCGGCCACGAAGGCGGCGGCGTGGTGGAAGCAGTGGGTGAAGGCGTGACCAGCGTGGCCGTCGGCGACCACGTGATCCCGCTTTATACCCCAGAGTGCGGCAAGTGTAAGTTCTGTCTTTCGGGCAAAACCAACCTGTGCCAGGCGATTCGCGCTACCCAGGGCAAAGGTTTGATGCCAGACGGCACCACCCGCTTCTTCAAAGACGGCAAGCCGATTTTCCACTACATGGGCACCTCAACCTTCTCTGAATACACCGTGGTTCCGGAAATCTCGCTGGCGGTGATCAGCAAAGAAGCGCCTCTTGAAGAAGTGTGCCTGCTGGGCTGCGGCGTCACCACCGGCATGGGCGCGGTGATGAACACGGCCAAAGTGAAAGAAGGCGATACCGTGGCGATCTTCGGCCTCGGCGGCATTGGTTTGTCGGCGATTATCGGCGCGAAGATGGCGAAAGCCGGTCGCATCATCGGTATCGATCTCAACACCAGTAAATTCGATCTGGCGCGCAAACTGGGTGCAACCGATCTGATCAACCCGAAAGATCACGATAAACCGATTCAGGATGTGATCGTTGAACTGACCGACGGCGGCGTCGATTTCTCCTTCGAGTGCATCGGTAACGTTAACGTGATGCGTTCGGCGCTGGAGTGCTGCCACAAAGGTTGGGGCGAATCAGTGATTATCGGCGTGGCTGGCGCGGGCCAGGAGATTTCTACCCGTCCATTCCAGCTGGTGACCGGTCGCGTATGGCGTGGTTCCGCTTTTGGTGGCGTTAAAGGCCGTTCACAGTTGCCGGGCATCGTGCAGGATTACCTCGACGGTAAATTCGCCCTGAACGATTTCATCACCCATAACCTGCCGCTGGAAGAGATTAACGACGCCTTTGATCTGATGCATGAAGGGAAATCCATCCGTACGGTGGTGCATTTTACTAAGTAATCAGGAGACGTTATGGCTTCCACTTTGGAGCTGTTAGAAGAGCATCGCATCTTTGGTGGCTGGCAGCAGCGCTGGCGTCATCAGTCGGCGGTGCTGAACTGTCCGATGACCTTCAGCATTTTTCTGCCGCCGCCGCAGAGTGACGCACCGCCGCCGGTGGTGTGGTTTCTCGCCGGATTGACCTGCAGCGATGAGAACTTCACCACCAAAGCCGGCGCACAGCGCGTGGCTGCGGAGCTGGGTTTGGTGCTGATTATGCCAGACACCAGCCCGCGCGGCGACGATGTGGCAAACGACAGCGGTTACGATCTCGGCCAGGGGGCAGGTTTCTACCTCAACGCCACCCAGCAGCCGTGGGCGACGAACTTCCGCATGTTCGATTACCTCAGCGCGGAGCTGCCGGAGTTGGTGGCGGATAACTTTAAGCTGAGCGATCGTCAGTCGGTGATGGGTCATTCAATGGGCGGTCACGGTGCGCTGGTGTTGGCATTGCGTCTTGGCGGACGTTTTGCGTCTGCTTCTGCCTTCGCGCCAATCGTCAATCCTACCGAAGTACCTTGGGGGCAGAAGGCCTTTGCCGCATACCTGGGTGAAGATCGTCAGACGTGGCGTGAATGGGATAGTTGCCTGTTGATGCGTGACGTGGAACAGCGCTTGCCGATTCTGATTGATCAAGGGGATAGCGATCAGTTCCTCGCCGATCAGCTGCGTCCAGAGCGACTGGAAGCGGTGGCGCGTGAGCAAGGTTTCCCGCTGGAGCTACGCATTCAGCCGGGTTATGACCATAGCTACTTCTTTATCGCCAGCTTCGTGGAAGATCATCTGCGTTTCCACGCGAAGCATTTGTTGGTGTGATTGTGCTGGCTGTCGTGCTCGCTGTCCCCCATCCCGGCCTTCCCCCGTAAACGGGGGAAGGAGACGCTGCCACATGCAGCTTCCAAACTCACATATAGCAGCATCTTCCTCCCCCATTAATGGGGGAGGACCGAGGAGGGGGACAGCGTGCACCTACCCAACTACACCAACGTCTCCGCCAGCCCGTCGATCATCACCTGCGGCATGCCGCGAGAGCAGTGCTCGATACGGCCGCGCACGCCATACACCTGCGCCAGCGTCTCCGGCGTAATCACCTGCGACGGCTCGCCGTCCGCCAGCAGATTGCCATCCTTCAGCATCAGCGCGTGATCCGCATGACGCAGCGCGATGTTGATATCGTGCACCACCACCACCGTCACAATATTGCGCAACCGGGTTTCACGACGCACCAGATCCATCACGTGGAACTGGTAGTTAAGATCCAGCGCGCTGAGCGGTTCATCCAGCAGCAACAGTTCCGGACGCCGAATCAGCGATTGCGCCAGACCCACCAACTGCTTCTGCCCGCCCGATAGCTGATCGAGATAGCGCATGGCTAAATGCGCGATGCCGAGCTGCTCGAGTAGATGCATGATCTCCGCTTCGCTCGAGGCGCTGTGCAAGCCACCCGACGCACGCTGCGCCACGATAATCGACTCCAGCACGTGCAGATGCACGCCCGCCGGCAAACTTTGCGGCAGATAAACCACACGCTGCGCCCGGCGCGCAAACGGCTGGCTCATCAGCTCCTCACCGTTCAGCCACAGCTCGCCCTGCCCTTTGCCCAAGCCGGCCAGCGCGCGCAACAGCGTCGATTTGCCGCAGCCGTTGGGGCCGAGCAACACGGTGATTTTGCCCTGCGGCAGTTCCGTCACGTTGAGATCGTCAATCACCTTGCGCTTCGGGTAACCGGCGGAGAAATGCTTCAGACGTAATCCCTGCTCCATTACACCGTCCCCCGATGACGCAGAATAATGCTGAGGAAGAACGGCACGCCGACCAGCGACGTCACAATTCCCACCGGAATGATCACGCCGGGAATCAGGTTTTTCGACGCCACCGAAGCCAGCGACAGCACCAGCGCACCGACCAGCGCGCTGGCTGGCAGGTAATAGCGGTGATCTTCACCAAACATCATGCGCGCAATGTGCGGCGCGACCAGACCGATGAAACCAATCGGGCCGACAAACGCCACCGCCAGCGCGGAGAGAATACTGATGCGCAGCAGCGTCGCCAGGCGCAGACGGCGCACGTCGATACCAAAGCTCACTGCACGATCTTCGCCGAGGCGCAGCGCGGTCAGCTTCCAGCTGCTGAGCATGGAGAACGGAATCAGGATGGCAAAGGCGGCGGTTAATACGCCGAGTTTTTCCCACGAGGCGCGCGCGAGGCTGCCCATGGTCCAGAACACCAGGCCCTGCAAGGTATCTTCGCTGGCGATGAACTGCATCATTGAGACTAATGCGTTAAAGGTGAATACCAGCGCGATACCAAACAGCACCACGCCAGAGGTCGAAACTTTGGTCCAGCGCGTCACGCCATCCAGCATCAAGGCGGCAAATAGCGCAAACACAAACGCGTTGGCGGAGATAAACCACTGATCCGGCACGCCAGGAATGCCGATACCAAGAACGATGGCCAGCGCCGCACCAAAGGCCGCCGCCGACGAAACGCCGAGCGTAAACGGGCTGGCAAGCGGGTTATTCAGGATGGTTTGCATCTCTGCACCGGCGAGGCCGAGCGAGAAGCCTACCACCACCGCCATCAAGGCGTACGGTAAACGAATATCCCAGACAATCACGCGCGTGCCCGCATCGACCGCATCGGGATGCGTCAGCGTTTGCCATAAGGTTTCGAGGGAGAGCCCAGCCGGGCCGAGCGTGAAATCAAGAATCACTGACGCCAGTATCGCCAGCACCAGCACGCCAATTAATATCAGTCGCTGGCGCAGTACCTGACGATAGCGCGTCATGGTATCGGTTTCGAGGCCGTTTTCCGCCAGCAGTGTGGCGTCGGTGGTACGCATTGTTCTACCCGTTTCTTGTCGAAATCATAACGGCAGCCACAATAGTGCAGGTGATAATAATTATCAATTCAATCTGAGTAACAAAATCCAAAAAAAAGTGCGCATAATTGCGCACTTTGCAGGATTGTCGTATCGCCATTAATGGCAACCTTCACACAACAATCACTCTTTAAACGTCGGGAATTCCATCTCGCTGTATTTCACAAAGCGCGAGCCGCGTGTCAGCTTGTAGCCCAACCAAATCACCAGGAACAGCGGCAGACCAATATAGGTCGCGGCCACGCCATACCAATCAATGCGGTCGGCAAGGAACGCCTGATAGTTCTGCCCCAGCGTAATGATCAGACACAGAATGAAGGCGAAAATCGGTCCCAGCGGGAAGAAGCCCGAACGGTACGGCAAATCGGCCAGATTGTGACCCTGAGCGATATAACCGCGACGGAAACGGTAATGGCTAATAGCGATACCCAACCAGGCAATAAAACCGGTCATGCCTGAGGTGTTCAGTAGCCACAGGTAAACTTCCTGGTTACCAAATTTCGAGCTCAGGAAGCACAATCCCGCCACCACAGTGGTAGCAATCAGCGCGTTACGCGGGACGCCACCTTTCGAGAGCTTGCCGAAAATGCGTGGCGCTTTACCTTCGCGTGCCAGGTTGAACAGCATACGCGTTGAGGCGTACATGCCGGAGTTACCCGCCGACAGCACCGCCGTCAGAATCACCGCGTTCATTACCGCCGCCGCCGAGAGCAGACCGGCATTCTGGAACACCAGCGTGAACGGGCTGATGGCGATATCGGTGACATCGTTATGCAGCAGCTTCGGATCGGTGTACGGCAGAATCAGGCTAATGATCAGAATAGCGAAGATATAGAACAGCAGAATTCGCCAGAATACCTGACGCACCGCGCGCGGAATGTTCTTCGCCGGATCCTCAGATTCACCGGCCGCGATACCGATCAGCTCGGTGCCCTGGAAGGAGAAGCCAACGATCATCGCCACGCCTATCATCGCGGCAAAACCACCGGCGAACGGCGCTTCGCCCACGGTCCAGTTATGCCAGCCGGCGTTTTCTGCGCCGCGCAGGATGCCGGTGATCATCAACACGCCAACCACAATAAAGATGATGACGGTGGTCACTTTGATCAGCGAGAACCAGTATTCCGCTTCGCCGAAGCCTTTGACTGAGATGTAGTTGAGCAGGAACATCAGGCCAAGGAACAGTGCGCTCCAGATCCAGCCGGGCGTGTCCGGGAACCAGTAGTTCATGACGAGCTGCGAGGCGACGAGGTCAACGGCGATGGTCACCGCCCAGTTGTACCAATAGTTCCAGCCCAGCGCGAAGCCGAAGCCTTCTTCAACATATTTTGAACCGTAGGTGGAGAAGGAGCCAGAAACCGGCATAAAGGCCGCGAGTTCGCCGAGGCTGGTCATCAGGAAGTAAACCATCAGGCCGATGAGCGCATAGGAGAGTAGCGCGCCGCCGGGTCCGGCCTGAGAAATGGTGGCACCCGAGGCGACAAACAGGCCGGTACCGATGGAACCACCAATGGCGATCATGGTGAGATGACGCGCTTTTAATTCACGGCGCAATCCAGGTTGTTGTGTTGTTTTTGAGTCATTATGCATGTGTAAACGCTATGCTGGATAAAAATGAGGCGAGATTGTAGCAGCTAGCCCCAAGCTGTATAGCATTCACGTCGGGTTATTAGTTACCTTCATGATCGGCCGGGAATTATTAGCCGCAGCGTGATCAGCGCTGTGATTATTCACGGCAATACGACAGGAAACGGCTTAAAGCTTTGGACACATGCTTCTGTCGATGATGGATGCGATACAGCGTGCGCGTCAGGCGCGGCAATGGGATCGCGACTTCCACCAGCGTGCCGGCTTCCAGCAGATCCTCAATCACCCGCCGCGACAAACAGCTGATGCCCATGCCGTGACGCACTGCGTGTTTAATTGCCTCTGAGTTGCCCAACTCCATGCCGAGCTGAAACTGCGGCAGATGCGACAGCAGCAGATAATCAACGATCTCGCGCGTGCCTGAACCGCGCTCGCGTAGAATCCACGGCGCGGCGGCGAGCGCTTCCAGCGTAATCGGCTGCTGCAGGATGGCGGCATCCGGCGCGGCAAACACCACCAGCTCATCTTCCAGCCACGGCTCGCTGATAATATCCAGCTCGTGGCACGGACCTTCGATCAAACCGATATCGACGCGAAAATCCGCCACCGCATTAATCGCATCCTGACTGTTACCGACGCTCAGCTCCAGCGGCAACGCGGGGAAATCGCGGCGATAGGCGGCGATCATGCCCGGCAGCAGGTAATTACCGATGGTGCTGCTGGCGAACAGGCGAATCGCCCCGTTATCTTCCTTAAACAGCTGTTCGATTTCGCCCGCCTGCTCCATCAAACCCACGGCGCGCGGATAGAGTAAACGGCCATGCTCATTCACCACCAGTCGCTTACCGACGCGGTCAAACAGCTGCACACCGAGTTGGTTTTCCAAATCTGCTAACGCGGCGCTCACCGCCGACTGCGACAGCGCCAGCACCTGCGAGGCCTGCGTCGTCGAGCCGCTCTTCAGCACTTCGGTAAACACTTCAATCTGGCGCAATGTGATGTGCATACGGTTTCCCTTATATTACTTATTGTGGTTAATTATAAATATATTATCAATTTTACTTTTATACCAGCGCAGCGCACGCTTAGGGCAGAGAGAGATGGTTAGAAGGTCGCCATGAATGGCGACCCTACAGGGTTTTGTAGGGTGCGCATTTATGCCGGCCCATCGAGGAGAAGAGTATGGCTGAGTTAAGTGTCAATAAAACCCCGTTTCATCTACATCACTGGCTGCCTGGGTTGCTGCTAACCATCGCAATTGCAGGTACAGCGGCGTGGTTAAGCAATCAGTCTTGGTTGGCCGGGGCCGGATTCGGTGCGCTGACGTTAGCGATTATTTTGGGCATCGTGCTCGGTAACACCCTTTATCCGCAGATGGCCGGCGCCTGTGACAGCGGCGTAATGCTGGCGAAACAGCGCTTGCTGCGCCTCGGCATCATCCTGTATGGCTTTCGTATTACCATACAGCAGATTGCTGATGTCGGTCTTAGCGGCGTATTGATTGATGTGATGGTTCTCAGCTCCACTTTCCTGCTGACCTGTTTTATCGGCATTCGTCTGCTGAAGATGGATCGCGAAACCGTGTGGCTGATTGGGGCGGGCAGCAGCATTTGTGGCGCGGCGGCGGTGCTGGCGAGTGAACCTATCGTTAAGGCTGCGCCGTCAAAAGTGGCGGTGGCTGTTGCGACTGTGGTGCTGTTTGGTACCCTCGGTATCGTCCTCTATCCGCTGCTGTGGTCGCTGCTGCCAACAGTTAGCGCGGAACATTTCGGTATCTTCACGGGTTCGACGTTGCATGAAGTGGCGCAGGTCGTTGCGGCAGGACACGCGATGGGTGCCGAGGCCGAAAACACCGCCGTAATTGCCAAAATGCTGCGCGTGATGATGTTAGCGCCCTTCTTGCTGATGCTGGGAAGCTGGCTGAAACGTCAGCGTAGCCACAACGCACAGCAACGAGCGATTCGTTTTCCCTGGTTCGCGCTGCTGTTTATTGTGGTGGCGCTGTTTAACTCGCTGCATCTGCTGCCTGCCAATATTGTTAGCACGCTGAATCAGCTGGCCAATCTGCTGCTGGCGATGGCGATGGCTGCGCTGGGTTTAACTACGCGCTTCAGCGCCCTGAAACAGGCCGGTTGTAAACCGTTGCTGCTGGGATTGGTGATGTTTGGCTGGTTAATTCTCGGCGGCGGAGCACTCAATGTGCTGGTGCAACATTTCATGGCGTAACCGCATCCGCTATGATGGGCAGCTTTGCAGCAGCAATCGCCCAATCAGGAGAGCGGCATGAAATATATCGGCGCACATGTCAGTGCATCAGGCGGCGTGGACCAGGCAGTTATCCGTGCCCACGAACTCGAAGCCACAGCCTTTGCGCTGTTCACCAAAAATCAGCGCCAGTGGAAAGCCGCACCGCTGTCAGGAGAAGTGATCGATGCGTTTAAAACCGCCTGCGATCGCTATAACTTCACCTCCGCGCAGATTCTGCCGCACGATAGCTATCTGATTAACCTCGGCCATCCGGTGATGGAAGCGCTGGAGAAATCGCGCGAGGCTTTCCTCGATGAGATGCAGCGTGCCGAGCAGTTGGGTTTGACCTTGCTGAACTTCCACCCGGGCAGCCATCTGAAGCAGATTGAAGAAGAAGCCTGCCTGAAGCGTATCGCCGAATCGATCAACATCGCGCTGGATAAAACCAGCAGCGTGGTGGCGGTGATTGAAAACACCGCTGGTCAGGGCAGCAATCTCGGTTTCCGCTTCGAGCACCTCGCCACCATTATTGAACACGTAGAAGATAAGTCGCGCGTTGGCGTGTGCATTGATACCTGCCACGCGTTTGCTGGCGGTTACGATCTGCGTACCGAAGAAGCCTGCGCCGAGACCTTCAGCGACTTTGAGCGCATCGTTGGTTTCCAGTATTTGCGCGGTATGCACCTGAATGATGCCAAGAGCACGCTGGGCAGTCGCGTTGACCGCCATCACAGTCTGGGTGAAGGCAATATTGGCAAAACGGCGTTTAGCTGGCTGATGAAAGATAAACGTTTTGACGGCATTCCCATGATTCTGGAAACCATTAATCCGGATATCTGGAAGGATGAGATTGCGTGGTTGAAGTCGGAGCAGCAGGGTTAAATATCTGATTAAAAAAAAGGGAGCCGCAGCTCCCTTTTTTATGTCTGACGAAGATTACGCGGCTTTAACCAGCTCTTCTTCCGGACGTTTCAGGATGGCGTAACCAAGTCCCGCTACCGCAGTACCAATCACAATCGCCAGCAGATAACCCAATACTGGAGTAATCGCGCCTGGAATCAGCAGGACGAACAGACCACCGTGCGGTGCCATCAGTTTCGCGCCAATCGCCATGGAAATCGCACCGGTTACCGCGCCGCCAATGATACAGCACGGCAGCACACGCATTGGGTCACGCGCCGCAAACGGAATAGCACCTTCAGAGATGAAGCACAGACCGAGCACCAGCGCCGCTTTGCCCCCTTCCTGCTGACCTTTGTTGAACTTACGACGCGCAACCAGCGTCGCCAGGCCCATCGCCAGCGGTGGCACCATACCGGCTGCCATAATGGCCGCCATCGGTGCGTAGGTTTGTGAACTCAGCAGACCAACACCAAACGCATAGGCCACTTTGTTCACCGGGCCGCCCATGTCGGTACACATCATGCCACCGAGAATCGCGCCCAGCAGTACCGCGTTCGCCGTGCCCATGTTGGCCAGCCAGGTTGTCAGGCCAGTCATGATGCCCGCAACCGGCTTACCTACCACGTAAATCATCAGCAAACCGGTAATCAAACTCGCCACCAGCGGAATGATCAGAATCGGCTTCAACGCTTCCATACTTTGAGGCAGTTTTACTTTGCTGCTGAGCATCTTCGCGGCGTAACCGGCAATGAAACCGGCGATGATGCCGCCAAGGAAACCGGCGTTAATGCTGGTCGCGATCATGCCGCCAATCAAACCTGGCGTCAGACCTGGACGATCCGCAATCGAGAAGGCAATGAAACCGGCTAACACCGGCACCATCAGCGCGAAGGCGCTGCCGCCACCGATCTGCATCAGTGCCGCCGCTAAGGTGCCCGGCTCTTTAAATGCGGTGATACCAAAGGCAAATGACAGCGCGATGCTCAAACCACCGGCAACCACCATCGGCAGCATGTACGAAACGCCAGTCAGCAGGTGACGATAGGCACCGGCTTTCTCTTTGCTGTCGCCCTGTGCGCTGGCCGCCTGATTGCCGCTCGGCTGATAGGTTTTCGCTTCGGCCTGCGCTTTATCCAGCTCCTGCGCGGTTTTCTTCAGCGCCAGACTGGTTGAGGTACGGTACATCGGCTTACCGGCAAATTTCGCCAGATCCACGTCAATATCGGCCGCGACAATCACCAGATCGGCCGCCGCCACTTCTTCTGGTGTGATCGCGTTGCCTGCACCCACTGAACCGCGGGTTTCCACTTTCACCCACCAGCCACGTTTGTTCGCTTCGGCCTGAATAGCTTCGGCGGCCATAAAGGTATGCGCCACGCCAGTTGGGCAGGCGGTCACCGCCACGATGCGTTTCTGAGCAGCGCTCTGCGCAGCTACTGGCGCGGCAGCGGTTGCAGCAGCAGGCTGCCAGGTTTTGGCACTCGCTTTGGCTTGATTGATTGCCGCCAGCGGATCGCGCAGCGCCTGCTGCACATCAACCAGCGCCAGCGATTTACCAGCCAGCTCTGCGTCGTTTGGCATATTGTGGCCAGCAACCAGCACCAGTTCAGCTTCGGCGGCATTGTTGGTCAGCGTCAGGCCAGCTTGTGCCGCCGTCGCGCGTAAACGTTCCAGCGCCAGATGTCCTGACGCCAGTCCCAGTGAAGAATCTTTTATCAGCAGCGTTTTCATTATCGCTCTCCTGCTGTTAGTTAACGGGTTGTAAGTCGACGCGCGCCATCATCGCGGCCAACTGGGTACGATCTTTCACGCCAACGTTGCTTTGGCTGACGGCCATCGCCGCCACTGCCGTCGCCAGACGCAGCGTGTGCTCGCTGGATTCACGCATCAGCAAGCCGTAAATCAGGCCGCCGACCATCGAATCGCCGGCACCGACGGTGCTGACCACTTCGCAGGCAGGCGGTTTGGCGATCCATTCGCCGGAGGCATTCACCCACAGCGCACCTTCCGCACCGAGAGAAATCACTACGTGCGCAATACCTTGCTCACGCAGTTCATGTGCAGCACCGATCACGTCCTGCAGCGCAGGCAGTTTGCGACCAGCCCAAATCTCCAGCTCGCGGCGGTTCGGTTTCACCAGCCACGGCGCGGCTTTCAGACCGGCGACCAGCGCTTCGCGGCTGCTGTCGAAGATGATGCACGGGCACAGCGTGCGCAGATCGCTCATCCATTTGGTGAAGGCTTCTGGCGCCACGCCGGCTGGCAGGCTGCCGCTGACGCACACCATGTCGAACTGGCCGAGCCAGGTGAGAGAATCGGCGGTGAAGCGCTCCCAATCCTGCGCGGTGACCTCAAAGCCAGAGAAATTCAGGTCGGTCACATCGCCGTCTTTTTCGGTCAGCTTAACGTTAATACGCGTACGGCCCTGCACCACCTGAAAACGGTTGGCGATGCCGAGTTCGCTGAACAGCTGCTGAAAGCCGTCCTGATTCTCTTTGCCGAGGAAACCGCCGACGGTGACATCGATACCGAGATCCTTCAGCACTTTGGCAACGTTGATGCCTTTACCCGCCGCGTGCAGGCCGGTGGTTTTCACCAGGTTAACTTCGCCGCGCTCAATTTCTGGCGTGTATCCGACCAGATCGTAAGCCGGGTTTAAGGTAATTGTTGCGACACGACGGCTCATGCAACCCCCTCGCCTAAACCAGAATTGATCGCTTCTTCAATTGCGTTCAGCGCCTGCTGTGCATCTTCGCCGCTGGCGGTGAAGCGCAGGCGATGGCCTTTTTTCACACCGAGCGCAACGACTTTCATCAGGCTGCGGCCGTTAGCAGGCTTACCGCTGCCATCGAGATTAGTTACGGTGATGTCGCTGTTGAACTGTTTGATGACGGTCACCAGCGCCGTGCCCGGACGCGCGTGCAGACCGTGTTCGTTGCGGATGGTGAATTCAGCGGTCAGCAGCTCGGCAGCTTCATCGACTTCGCTGGTCAGCAGCGCCAGGATACCGGCGGCATCGGCTTTCAGCAGACGTTCAGCTTTGTTGCTCAGCAGCAGATTGCTGAGATAGCCCAGCACTTCCAACGGACGCTGATCGTTAGCCGCCACGGTCAGCAACAGCGCGACGTTTTCGCCCTGATGCTGGAATGGCGCTGCCGCGCGGCTTACGGCCACTGCGCTGCCGAGATTGCCGTTGGCGCTGTCGCTCAGCCAGATGCCCTGACCGAGGCTCAGTGGGGCGCGGGAAATCACGTCAGCAATAAAGGATGCGTCCACCGCGCCTGCAGCCTGCAGACGTCCGGCGTTCAGTGCCTGTAACGTGATTAAATCGCTGGCCGCCACATCAACGGCAATCAGCGAGGTATCGAATTTGAATTCTGCCGCCTGGTTTTCGCCCATCAGCAGCGCACGCAGATCTTCCGCCGAGGCGGTTTTCAGCTGTTCAGCAATGCTGTCATCACTTAATACGTGAGTGAGCTGGCGCAGCAACGCGAGGTGTTCATCCGATTTAGCGGCAATACCGATCGCCACATACGCCGTTTGCCCTTCGCCCCAATCCACGCCCTGCGGGAACTGATAAACCTGGACACCGGTTTTCAGCACGAGGTCGCGGGTGTCGGT
The DNA here is from genome assembly GCF_019795955.1 of Pantoea sp. DY-5. Lineage (NCBI taxonomy): Bacteria > Pseudomonadati > Pseudomonadota > Gammaproteobacteria > Enterobacterales > Erwiniaceae > Pantoea > Pantoea sp. DY-5. The sequence continues at coordinate 400,027 of NZ_JAIMIE010000004.1, read as the reverse complement.
GGTGCCGTGCGGAATGGCGATGCCGTTACCCAGGAAAGTGGTGGTTTGCTGTTCGCGCGCCAGCATGCCGTTAACGTAGCCTTCGGCCACATTGCCTGCAGCGGTTAACGCAGCGGCAACCTGACGAATGGCCTCTTCTTTATTCTGTGCGCTAGCACCGGTATGAATGGCCTGAACTTCGAGCTGGAACATATCTCTCCTCGCTTACTGTATTGAATCGTTTCAGCTAGATGATGTAAAAAGATGCTATGCATCGCGGACTTAGCCGGAATGGCAACGCTGAAACGTTTCAGGGAATATGGTACAGCCACGTACAGCAGGCAAGAAAATGCGCGATCTGAGTAGCAGATTTTTGACGTTCCGCACACTTCATGTTGGATTTAAGATTTTTACCGGCAGGCAGGCTGATGCTTTTGCTGTACAGACCAACGGCATTAAACCCAATTCTTCAGCTATGCGTCAGCAGTGCTTCAGGGCGCCGTCTCGGCTTCCAGTTTAAGCAGAAATGTCATGGCGCTATCACGGCTACTGCCGCACATTTCGGCGCTGGGCTGTAAGCCAGCACAGACCGCCGGACGCAGCGGTGAACCAAAGATTTTGCAGCGCTGTTGCTCATCAAGCTGTACGCAACGCGTGTTGGCCGGCTTGCCTATAATATCATTATTCACTGTTTAAATTTCACAACCCCACTGTTAACATTTCCAGACTGTTTTTCAGTGCGCGTCGACCAAAGGTAACTATCTTTATGAAACCCAAGCTGTATTCGTATGTGCGTTTTTCCTCTGCGAAACAACGAGAAGGTAACTCATTGGAGCGTCAGCAAGATATCGCTCTGAAAATTGCGACCCGCTTTGATTTAGAACTTGATACAACAGCTTTTCATGATTTGGGTATGTCCGCGTTCAAGGGTAAGAATGCAGATAAAGGAAAGCTATCAGAGTTTATCAAACAAATTGGGGTTAAAGTCCCAGTTGGATCGTGGTTGGTCGTAGAAAATCTTGATCGTTTGAGCCGTGATGACGCCTGGAGTGCTTTAGATCTATTCAAAAGCATTCTTAGCAAAGGAATAGTTGTCGTCACAGGAATGGATGAAAAGATTTACAGATACTCAGACGTTAAAAACAATCCGACCGATCTGATCATCTCTTTGTTGATGTTTACTCGCGCACACGATGAATCCTTAACAAAAAAGAATCGGGTTGAAGCTCAGGCCCGCTCCTTGATAAGAGAGAATCTTGCCAGAGAGCCCGGAACACCTGCAAAGGCCATAGAATCAGTCGGTCAGAACGTTTGGTGGGTGGACACTAAATCAGGTCAAGTACTCCCTCACACTATGTATTTCTTAGCAGCACAAAAGATTATCGAACTAAAACAGAGCGGTGAAACGCTGCTCGGTATACAGCGATATCTTAATGAACATTACCCTGCCCCCAAAAAGAGGGTTTATAAAGATGCAACAGGCCAAGCGAAACCCCCTAAAACGGACAAATGGGGCAAGCACTTAATTCGAACATTCTTAAATCCTACTGTTCATGGGCAAAAGGTTTTTACGCTTGATAAGCGCGATGAATCGGGTTCTGTTGTATACGAATCAGATTCAGAAGAGCCATTGAAAGAAACGTTCGCTATTCCTGACTACTATCCAGAATTGATGTCAGAAATTGATTATCTGACCCTATCAAAACTAGACCGACACAGGGCAATTACCCGTAGTTCCTCGAAATACCCAGAGGGCAACCCTGAACCCGAGATCCCGCTTCTATCAGGTATTGGCATTCTGTTTTGCGGAAAGTGTGGATCTTTCATGTTCAAATCGGGTTCGAACTTAAACAAATACCGTTATATCTGCGGCTCAAAGATTGTTCAGGGTAAGCCTTGCGGTAAGAAAGGCTTTACGTCATATCAGCTTGAGCACACTGTTTTGCAACTAATAGCTGATCACGTTTGGAACAACCATCAAGAAGATAAAACTGCTTGGTTTGAATCTGAGATTGAAAAAATTTCAGGCGCTGTTAAGAAACTGCTAAAGCTAGCAACTTTAACGGACAGCATTGAGGAACTAGCAGAGCAGATTAACTCGAACAAGCATAAAATCACCACGCTTGAAAAGGAATTTCAGCAGTACAAAATTAATCGTTCTGAGATTCAAACTACGGGCTGGGAGAAATTCCAACACTTCGATGTTAATGACACTAAAAATCCTGAACGTAAGAGGATTAGATTGAAGGTGAAGCAAGCAATCAAAAGAATTAATTGTCATGACCTTAATGAGCGACATGGTTACTTTGAGTTGATTTTTTCTGACGATACCAAACAAAGAATTGTAATAAAATTCAACCGCAACCGTTCGCCTGGAGTTTCGTATGTTGAATCTCAAACAGTTAACGATCATAACTTACTAAAAATGCAGGGCCTTGTATTGCACTCCTTCATTGATGAACTTATTTCGCCTGAAAAATTTGCGCAGCATATTAAAGAAACGCATGAAATCAGCATTCTAAACCCGACATTTATAACTGAACTGGAAAATGATATGTGCCGGAGCGAAAGCGATGGAGTAGCAATAAAGGTGGATAGCACTACAAGCAAATCATATGCAACTGTTAATGGCATTCAGTACGAAATCAACTCTCTGGAAGATTTAGAAAAACTTCCACTATAAATCACTTCCCCTTGTCAGATGACAAGGGGAAACAAGCCACCCCCTCCATAAAGCCTATCCATACCTCTGCTACATCAAAGCCTATCTTAGGCTTTACATGCCAATATTGATCGTTTTTATAGATCAATAATCCATTATTGATAGATTAAACAGATCAATGTAGGATTATCATTCTTAGACAATTTTTCCTTAAAACCATACTCATGGGATGAGTGCTCTGCCCGATTGAGTGCTAGAGGATAGAGGCATCCAGAATGAAACCCATCATAAAAATATTAAAAATCATACTCTCAGGCGTCATTGTCATTTCAGGAGCAACCGCCGCCCCTAGTTCCGTTTACTTCCTACCAGAGGCAAAATCAGCAGGTGTCGCCAGCAGCGACCAAAAAGCCCTTATGTTTCTCGGGATGGACAGAGAAGCAAATCTAAAGGGGATATGTTTCGTTATGGCTAAGAGATCACCCTCAATCGTGCCGCTAGTAGAAGTTACTGCTAATACTGATAACGCCAGTTTCAACATGCATGGACTACGCCCAAAGAATAATGACGCTACTAAGGAGTTAGTCTGCTCACTTGGCTCAGAAGCTGGGGATTTCTTGACTGGTATTTCAAAATCAACTGTAGTCAATGTGAAGATGAATTTTAATGGTGAGATTCGTAGTTATAGCTTCAACACACAAGAATTCGGAAAAATGTTGACTGCAAATGGGCAACCCGTGTGGGAAAAAGCAGCAAATGACTATAATCAAGGGGTCCGCGCACCTATTTTCTATGATAAAAGTAGTGAATCTCCTTAGAGCAATACTTTTAACCCACTTATCGAAAATTGTAATAATGAAGCAATCCAAAAGAAATTTTAGTTCTGGTTCAAAACATGGCCCTGCAATACGAAAATGCTTATTCGCTTCTAAAAAATAATTGATAAATCAAAAACATAGATGAACGTTAACCAGAAATGGCATATCGACATGACCAACAAACGCATTGGTAAACTGGAGTTTAAAAATTAAAAGAAAAACTCTAACTTTGGTTAATAAAAATGATTGGGTGACTTCACATTCTAATCATACTTATAAAGGAAAATACATAGTTGGGAAGTTTATCCTGACTGATATTTTTATCCTTGAATATATGAAAATGATACATAGAATTGAAATACCGGATGCATGGATCAATGGATTTTTCACTGACATATCAGATACCGAGACCCGTAAGATTATGTATATGATAAGTTGCGATCTGTTATCCAATAACGCATTAAATGAGATCAGAAACGCAGTGAAGTCTCCGTCGGAAGATGTAAAAATTTATCGCGAAGGAAATAAGATAGTTAAGATGAAAATTATGGAAAATAACAATGAAATCACGAATTAAATGTCGCATACAAAAACCAGTCATAACTGTTGCTATTGCATTCAGTTTTTACTTTTTTCAGGGAATCGAACTAACCCAATACCAAGCCAAATCAAGTGAAGTAAAGCCGAATTTGAACGCAGATACTGAATCCTTACATCAAACCTCGAAATTATCCAGACCGCCTATTATCGATATACTCCCGAGGCTCTATACAGCAGAAGAAGTTTATTCACAATTTAAAGAACATGAATTTAGGGCAACTAACAATTTTAAAAAGTGTCGATTAATGGTTACAGGTATAATAAAAAGCATCGGCACTGCTACATTCAGTAAAAACCCGTTAGTCACTTTGGATATTTCTGGTTCGAAGGAAGGAATGAAATTTATTTTTGAAAATACGGATTATGATAACGATAAGGTAGCTACGTTAAACGTGGGAGACACAGTAATTATAGCCGGATGGAATGCACGCCCTGGTACATTTGAGGGTATTTTTTTAGACAACTCACAAATTATGACTGATATGGTTTCAAAGAAGAAAAGACAAATATTGGCTATAAATGGTGGGATCTATGATCGGGAAATTTGCTATAAGTAAGGCTCAATACGTGCTTGAAATGCAGGGGCTCCCCCCCTGCATCACTAACCAGAAAATTAAATGATTTAATCAAAACATCTTGTACTCTTTCGGATTCGAAAAAATCACCTTAACAATAAGTCAGGGACGTATCCCAAAACATCAGGCATCTTCGGAACTGCTGTTTGTCATGTATCATAAACTGTATCTCACTTTGTATCGCATGGGCAATTCCCACTGACCTGCAACTTCATCTCCTTCCTAAACTCTTTCGTTCAGTAATGTGTTCTGAAATTCTCATAATCAATAATCTCTTTCAGATTAGATGGGGAAAATTGATCAATTAGCTATATAGACTGTAAAAATTATGAATTCATTGTGTGATTCGAAGGTTGGTGCGCGTACTGCTAGAGGCCGTCATTACTGAGCAGATGGACAAACAAAAGGTGTAATCTTAGATCCGCTACGTGGGTTATTAATGTGACAGTGTGGATGATGTTCAGACTGCTTTCTTAAAGGATGAAGTCACGGTTAGTTGCGACAAGGTATACAGATTCAAAATCAAATATGAGCGAGGTGGGGTCAAAGTTGAAGTAGACAGTTGATATGGCAAGTAGCGTTCTAGTGATTGATTAGAGATATATCCTCAAACTTGAATATGCCTATCATAATCGAAGGACGCCACTACAGTAACATTTAACTGGCTTTAGCCCGGCACCGTTCGGTAACCGGCTTGTTTGTTTGGATTTAAGTCAATACACTTCTTTAACCAGCTTCAGGTAAGAATCAAACACCCTACCTCGAACATTACACTTCGCAGAAAGATAACACTGACCTTGTGTTAGACCTGTCCTACAGAGTCACATCGTTTGTCATACTTGTAGCCAATTTTAATAAAAGGTACTTTATTTCAATACTTTGATAAACAATTCCCCACAAGACTTGCTCATAAGAAAAATCGGAGATATAACCTTTTATTGCATAGTTTCCTTCCCGCGGTTCGTGGGTATAGTGGGTTAGTCAAAGGCCACATTCACCGATATTTGTAGTCTGGGATATCCTCCAATTCTAATCTAGGACGGAATTTTCAATTTTTCCGTTATTTTCAAAAGGGATTACGGCAGATGGATAAAGATTGGATACTTCAAAAGAAAGAGACTCGACGTACGTTTTCCAAATCAACTTGGATACCCTTGCGGCAATCGTCAGATAATAAGCAAGGAAATGTCAAAGATGTAGGCTACATCAATGAATTTTTTGGATGTGGTTCAGTTGCATTCCCACCAGAGAGTCGAGAGGTCGCCGAAAGCTTGAGCTGGAGCGAAATAGGGATTGGCACCACGATAGCGCCTTACGCTTACGAGGATGGATATTATTCAGCTATTGATGAGTATCAATATAATGATAGAGAACCAATAGGCACCCATCTAGTTTTGGAATTGCCGCTGCCAGTAGTTGGAGGAAGACAATGGATACTCAATCCTGACCTTGTTGCAGCACTTCGCCTCATCAAAGAAGGAGAGAAATGGGTTAGACCGGAAGAAAATTTTGTAGTTGTCGCTCGTGAAGTTCTCGATAATGATGGCGAACAACGTTCAATCGAGATCAAGAGAGAGTTTTTGCTCGATTATTTAGCAGCCAGGAAGCTATCGTTACGACTTTCTTACTACCGTCAAAGAGTGGAAAATGTCGCCGCCCTTGAAACAAGCCTGTATGCAAATTTGAAGAGTCACCAAGAAAAGCGCGACAGTGGACGATACGAGTTACTAATTCGCGAAATCAATGACGTATTTGGCGGTGGTTGGGCTCTGTTCCGGGCATGGAGAACGGATGTTGACGAAGATGAAGATGCACCCGTGATGGGGCCTGAAACTGATGAAAATACCGATTATGAAAAATCTCAAGGGCAAAAAGGAGGTTATAAAGGTGTTCGCGTTGAGGGTAATTTCTGGCGAGATGAATGGATTGAACATCAAGGAATCAGTACACGCGTAAGAGGAGATGCAGATAAAAACCTACCATCCTTCATCGTTGATACCGATGGAACTCGTTTGGCATCAGTCGAATTAAATAATGAAGATGTCGGAAGATGGTTGTGGTTCCGTCCCAGTATAGTAAACGAGCTTCTTACTCTTCGAGGTTTTTCACTTCGATGGTTTTCATCAGAAACTGGAGGGATCATTTCTACTTCCGGGTATTCAACCCATTTCGGTATAAATTCCTCCGATTTAATAACCATCTACGCTTATGATGTGGCCCGCCTTCCGGCTTGGGAGCAACATATATGGGCTGCGCACAACTTAGCTCCTGATGGGAAGGTTTCAAGTGAGCTTTTGGAATCTCAGGTGAAAGCCAAACCAGTATCAACCCATGCAGTCGAAGAGCTTTTTTTCAAAGTCATTGATTTGCTTGAAGTTGGCTTTAAAGAAGTACTTAACGTTCCTATTTTCACGCATGAAATTGATCGAAATGAGTCTTTGAAGCAAGTTTCCCGCTTCGCCAGTAAAGATCAGGCATCCCTTTTGAGGTTAGCAAAAGAACTTGTACGTGTTTTTTCTGATCGGTTGGATATACGCGAGCTTCGTAAACTTTCGACACACGACAATAAGGCTAAACTAGGTTCTAATAAACTGCTTGAAGATGTATTGGCCCAAAAAATTGGACAAGAGAAAGCTCGTAAAATTTTTGGTCCCATAGCAGGGGCGTACGATATGCGAGTGGGCGATGCTCACCCTACTAGTTCGAAAATCGGGGATGCATTAAGGCTCGCAGCTATTGATGATAGCAATTCATATTTGAAGCAAGGCGAACAACTAATATCCAATTTTGGTCAATCAATTTGGTGGATTGGAAAGCTACTGTTCGAAGAAGAATCAATACGGTGATATCGCTAAAGCTGCGGTGCATGATAGGCATCAGTTAATGTGTAATCAATCGCTGCTCTTTTCGAAAAAACTTTGCTTGTGTCGCTTTAACAATTCCCTAAATGGTATCAAAAATCGTTCATTTAACGATACGACTAAAGACACCATATGTCAGTATCATAAAGTCAGCCTATCAATTTAATGAAACCACCTAGCGAATATGATACCGTTTATTGATACTGATAAGGAGAATATTATGGGCCGCATCTTTGCATATTGCCGCGTTTCAACTGATGAGCAAACGACCGAAAATCAAATCATGGCAATTCAACATGCTGGGTATCATGTAATGGAACATCGTGTCATATCTGAAGTAGTATCAGGAGGAGTGCAGGCAATGAAGCGTAGAAATTTTGCCGATTTGGTTAACCATAAGCTTGAGAGGGGAGATCAGTTAGTTGTATTGAAACTAGATAGGCTAGGCCGTAATAACATTGACGTGCAGCAAACAATTGCAATGCTGATTGAGAGGGGAATTGATGTTGTTTCACTAGATCTTCCCGTTCGTAACCTTGCCTGCGCAGAGGGAAGATTGCTGTTGCAAATGTTCTCCGCATTCGCTGAATTTGAGAAATCCCGAATCATAGAGCGAACTAAAGAAGGATTGGAACGCGCTAAGAAGGAAGGAAAGAAACTCGGACGCCCTATTGCAATTAATACATTTAAACGCGTGCAAGAAGCGAAATCATTAGGGATTAGTCAGTCAAAAGCTGCGCTCAAGCTAGGATTGAGTCTACCTACTATTAAAAGAAACTGGCGCATGAAAGAATGATGCTTTCAAAAATCACCTTCTTCAGCTATTAAAACCAAAAACTTAAAGGCTAATTTTAAATCATTCACCACCTCATTTAAGAGGCAGTGATACTAACGGCTAAAAAAACTATTAGTTTTTTCTATCGATTTGTTGGTCTTTAAGATATCGAAGCATATCCATAGCATCTTTAAGTCGACGCTCAATAGAGCTAATAGCGGGAATAATTTCTGGCTGATGAACGTTGCTTTTAGATGAGATACTAGATGAAGATGTGCTAGTTCCTCCTCTATTAACTATAACTTCAACATTTATGCCCCAAGCGATTTCAACTCTTTGTCTATTCCCTAATGATTTTGTATTATCATTAATCCTCGAGTACATATAAGCTTCTTCGAAAGATATGTCACAATCAGGACGTTTGAAAGGATCCAACATCTCTGTTAAACGAGAAATAAGTTTCCATCCAATCCCGTTGTATGATGATAAAATGTCAGGTGCGGCTGATGTTCCATTCAAAACTCCGAGCAATAAAACCAGTTCAGGCAAAGCTGATACCGACTGACCGAGCAATGCAACTTGGTTCGCTAGTCCACTGGTAGTCTGTGTGAGTAGCTTAGCAAAAGGAAGATAGTCCAAGGACTCATCCGCATGATTCTTGATAAGTTTTGGTATAATATAATCAATTACTTTAACCAAATCTTCCTTAGGCTTACGGTTAAACCCAGGTTCATTAAGTAGTTTTTTTAAATAATCATTTTCAAGTGAATCAGGTTCAAAAATAAGCTCAGGATTTCGATGTTCGACATCTGATGATTTTAAATAAGAATCTTGATTAACAAGCATATAGGCTGACAATACGGATTTTGTTACCCGATTTTGTTCACTCGCTTGTGCAAGACCGCGAGCTTTTGTCCATCTGTCAGATATCTCTTTAGCATCTATTTTTAGCCCACGATTTTCCGCCAAAAATATTGAGAATGACACAGTACTTAAGCAAGACTTCAATTCAATACGATCTGAAAAATTTCCGGAAGATGTCCTCGCGATAACTTCAGCTAAAATTATTGCTACTTGTCGACTAACTATTTCAAGGTGGCTATTGAATTTGTTAATTACTGTTTTAGGTAATGCCTTGACTTGATATGGTTCTACAAGTCTGATAATCCCTGATAGAGGCCCAATATCTTTCATGAAAGCTGCGGACCATGCACAAAGATCTGATAAAGCCTCGGGCGAGCCGACAATGAAATGTGGTAGAGGGTTGAGGTAATCACGCTCACTTTTCCAAACAGCTATGAGCTCATATGCAATAAACTTTTCATTTGCGAGTCGCGAAAGCGATATGCTTTGCTCTGGAACAATTTCACCTTGAAGCAGTTCTGGAAGCCTATCTCTTTCGAAACGAGCTATACTAACTTTAATTTCGCGCATTGAAGATACTCGTCCAATCAGTTATTACTGCTTGCTCTTTATATGGTTCAAGTGCTGCATTTAAATATCCTGGTAATTGTCCATCGTGATAGATAGATAATGAGGATTTAGCACGGGTAACACCTGTGAAAGCAACACGTTTCTGGTTCGCACCGCATGACCTGACAGTCTCAGCAGCGGCAAAATGCACGGCTTGAAACTCTAGTCCTTTCGCACCGTGAACAGTCGATAAGCAAATAGGCCTACTTACATCCAAAGGAAAATAACCCTCATCGCTACTTTGAACCGTCAACAAGTCACCGAGCCCTAAGTCACGTAAGGAACCAGCTATAAAAGCCACATCTTCACGTCTGGGAGCAAAAACACCTATTAGTTCACCTCGATAAGCCCTGACCTGCCCTGCTAAGCGTTCACCAATAAGATTTGCTTGGTCTGATAAATTACCATTATAAACGCGAACCATCTCATTATTTGCTTCTAACGGATACCTACTAGACGGTGCAATACGTTCATATCCACTGGTAAACGTTTTTCCAATCGAGTCGGCAAGATCACAAATCTGGTGGCTGCACCGATAATGAAAGTTTAATGTTTTCACATCATCAACTATATCGGTAAATCTGTCGGCTGCTGTCCCACCTGCATAAATCATCTGTCGAGAATCGGTAGTAAGAAATAGATCCCGAGTAAGAGCTCGAAGAGCCTGTATTTCCTGAGCATTGTGATCTTGGGCTTCATCCACAAAAATGGCATCATATATTGGGCCATTAGTTTTTTTATGAATATTAATCAGAGCCTGTAATGCTTCTTCCCTCCCGCTCTCATATGAGGCATTTTTGTCTAAAGTAATGCCTGCTTCACGGGCCATTTCTGTAACTAAACCACGACTAGTGAAAACGCTATTGGGATCAAGTCCATAGGCTTGCGCTCCAGATCGGATAAACTCAGCAAGGCTTCGATTTAACACCACCACAGCAATGTTGCGTCGAAGAGAGGTTAAATATGCAGCACGCATCAATAAAAGATTGGTTTTTCCTGAACCAGGTGGCCCTCTTAGAACGAAGCTACCATCAGGAGGCAAGCTCATTATATTGCGCTGATCTTCATCTAATTCATTCGCACTGCGCCACCATGTTTGCATAGCTTCCTTTCTCATGTAATTTGTATTGATGTGCCAATTTTAGGGTTTGGATTAGACATAGCGTTGGCAACTAGTTCGTATAACATTTGTTCTAGATTACCAGAGATATCTTCGATATCTGAACGAAGAGTGCCTACTCGATTACACTTTGCGTTTGCATCCAATTGCCCCCAAGTTCCCGCTGCCTCTACAATGGCCGTCTGTTGATCCACTGGAGTTGCCACAACAGTTAGGCGTGCACCTTTACATAACTGATGTTGAGTAGAACCTTCAAACTCAGCCCAAACAATAACTTTATCAGTCTGAATATAATAGTCTACCAAGGCTCTAGGTAAGTCACTGTTCTTTAAGCATAATTTACGCAAAAAATCCCTTATTGAAAGAGCAATCGCTTTTAACTGATGGTGAAATACTCCTTTAGAAACTGGCTCAGTCTCTAAAACTACCCCACTACCACTCTGCATATAGGCCCTAATCCGATCACGAGCATCTTGTTTATGTGTCACTGTCATATCAAATGAATTCCAGTTAACAAGACGCAGGCGGGTTTGCCAATCTTTTTGAAGACAATCGCGAGCAAGGTTTATCAAGCGTTGATCTACGTCGATAGCATCAATAATTACTGACTGATTAGTAACGCTATCAATCAGTTTAGCCATAGGTCCCGACACATTATCAAACATGCGTCTTCCCATTATTAAATCGTGTAGAACTGCGCCTATCTGGTAAAAAGTAATAGCGCGATATCCCTCTCTAGTACCTTCTTCACTGCGCCATACAAACTCTGGCGGGCTGTACCGAATAGTGCCGATGAAGTTGTCTCCAGTTCCAGCATCCTTAGAGTCATTTGGATTCATAGGCATCAAAATCCCCAAGTCAAGCAAGATTGCTCTTTCAAAATCGGGAGTGATGACAATATTCTCAGGTTTAATATCCCTGTGGCAAATATCCAATTCCTCAAGAAATTGTGCTGCTTGAGCTACCTGAACAATAATCTTTAATATGTTTTCACGAGGAAGAGGCTCATCGATTTCATCAAGATTTTTGAATGGCAGGTACTCCATTGCAACAAAAAGCAACTTCGTATCAGCACACCTTCCGCCATCGTAAATTTTGACTAAGTTAGGGTGGTTTTTGCCGACAAGCTTTTGTTCGTAGCTGATCCTAGTTTCTTGTTTTTCAGGGCCGTACTTAGCCTCCAAATCAGGATCAATGATTTTAAGGGCTATTTTTAGACCATCGCGAAACCCTTCAACAACTAGGGCGGAGCCTCCACTACCGAGAAATTTGCCAACTCTCCAGCTGCCTACCTTTTTATCTTTAAGGCTTTCTACCATTCGTTTAGCTTTAGCTTTATCCATATGCATCTCACAAATTTAATCAATCTAATCCCTACCAATGGCTCTAACCATGAAACTAGGAAATTGAACGATTTGCAATAATGCTGAATTGGAAAAGTGTTGGGAGTTTATGCGAGAAGCGCATACTGCATAGATTAAAGTCAACGTGAGCTGCTTGCATACAAGTTTGGGCAGATAGTTTTAGTTAAGGTTTCTTGCATCTGCTCACAACGCCCTCTATCCGGAATGCCTCTAAGCCTCCTCAGAGAGCCTATGGACGACGGTAATGACTCAGGCAATGCAGTGATACTAGTTAGATAAGGAGGCTCTTAAAATGGCTTAAAGGAAGGATAAACATTAATGTTAGTTTGGCTGTTTCATATTGAGTTTTGAGGTCGAAAAAATCCTCTGGCCTTCTCCTAATGAAACCTTGCCACGATTTTTCGCGAGATATGATAGACGTTCAACTAAATCCACCAATGAAGCATGATCACCTTGCTTAAGAGCGTAGCGACCATCAGGTAAATGAACTCGACCAATACCACTTGTCAATTCTTCCCACAACTCACTAATAATTCCAACCATACCACTATTGCGGAAACCAGCGGTATCAACTTGGAAATGCGGAAGGGCAATCCAGCAATGGTAATGAACCTGAGCAGCAGACTCCCTCTCTCTCACCCAGCCGTAGGCGAACTTTTTTATTGGTTGCTTGTTCCAAGCCTTCTTTTTAAAACGACCTCTTAAACGCCCAAAAAGCTCGCTAACTAAATCATTACTTTGACTTACGGACATACCCTCTGGAACTGATAGGTCGAATCTGAAGGCAAACACCTTGCTATAGTGGGATTGAATGGCACGCAGCTGCTTGATGAACGCATCAATAATTTCCCTTCTAATCGGGTGATGGCCTTTTTTCTGCGGATCAAAATTCAAACGGTATAGCAAACCACCCAAAACATATTCTGAGGATACAATGAGGCTGTAACGGCCATTATCTCGATGGTTGGTTATTTTTTGCTCAGGCAACAAGAAGGGATCTAGAGACACTTAACTAACACCACTTAATAGATATTAATAATAACCAGTAACTAGTGGTGACGCTCTTCTGGCAAGAACCCCCGCAGTCATTGGCAAATGGCAGGCTTAAGTGTGACACGGCTAACTCCGAAAAGTTTCCACATCAATTCTTTATCACTATACCCCACTATAATATTTATAGCAACTAGTTTTCAAGGCGATGTCTGCCTTTCAAGATGTATCAAGTAGGACAATGCTTCCTCACGGTTTGTTGAACACATAGCGTAAGAAGGTTGAAGACTACCGCATACTTTTGGACGTAGCTTCGAATCAAAAATTTTGCATAAGTTGTCTTCCGATAACTGGACGCACCTTACATTTGCTGGTTTGCCCTGTGGCATCCCAGGAATTGGGCTCGATATCGAGGGGGCTATGCAACATGCACCACAATCAATACGACACTGCATTAGAAACCTTCCTCACCTGACCTCTGTATTTCCATTAAATTAACAGAAAACAATCATAGCGATCACATGGTTCATATCCAACAAAATCATACTGTGAATAATTGACTGTTAGGCTTGCCGTGCGGCATGCCAGGAATCGGGGACGAGATTGAGGGGGCTGTGCAACAGGCACCGCAATGGTCACGACAAAACATCATGCGCTCCTGCAGAGAATTCGCCGCGACAATAACAGTCCCAGAACGCGAATGCCATGCAGTGGCAACAATTTTACATTGGCTGACTTGCCAGTTTTTCGCCGCGCGAGTAACGTGACGCGCATTAACCTCCTGTCAGCGAGAAAAACACCATGCCAAAGGCAAATGAGATCAAAAAAGGGATGGCTGTCACCTGGAACGGCAAACTGTTGCTGGTGAAAGACATTGATGTACAGAGCCCAAGTGCTCGCGGTGCCGCGACGCTCTATAAGATGCGTTTTACCGATGTCCGCACCGGCCTGAAAGTGGAAGAGCGTTTCAAGGGCGATGATATTATTGACGCCATTTCGCTCAGCCGCCGCGCCGTCACCTTCTCCTATATAGATGGTGATGAGTATGTGTTTATGGATGACGAAGACTACACGCCATACAACTTCAAAAAAGAGCAGATCGAAGAAGAGCTGCTGTTTATTCCCGAAGGCGGCATTCCCGGTATTCAGGTGCTGACGATGGACGGCCAGGTATTGGCTCTTGAATTGCCACAAACCGTCGATATGGAAATTGTTGATACCTCGCCGGGCATTAAAGGCGCCTCCGCCAGCGCCCGCTCCAAACCCGCAGGCATGAGCACCGGCTTATCCATTCAGGTGCCGGAATACCTAAGTAATGGCGATCGCATCCGCATTCATATTGCTGAACGTCGTTATATGGGACGCGCTGACTCATAACGTGCTTCCGTCCGGCGGCCGGTGATTGTTATAGTATAACAAGGCCGTGCGCGCCGGATGCCTCTCATCCACGCGCGATTTATTCTCTTTTTTTGGGAGCCCTTTTGTGACGCGCGTAAACCTCATCACCGGATTTCTCGGCAGCGGAAAAACCACCACTCTGCTGCATCTGTTAGCCAATAAACCCGCGGATGAAAACTGGGCGATTCTGGTCAACGAATTTGGCGAAATTGGCATCGACGGCGCACTGCTCGCCGATCGCGGTGCCACGCTGAAAGAGATTCCCGGCGGCTGCATGTGCTGCGTGAACGGCTTGCCGCTGCAGGTTGGGCTAAACATGCTGCTGAAGCAGGCGAAACCCGATCGTCTGATTATCGAACCTACCGGCCTTGGCCATCCCAAACAGCTGCTGAACATGCTGCGTGCTGCCGTCTATCAACCCTGGATTCAGGTGGATGCCACCTTAACGCTGCTCGATCCGCGCCAGCTTGCCGACGCACGCGTAGTGGAGAATGAGAATTTCCGCGATCAGCTGGTGGCGGCCGATATCATCGTGGCGAACAAAAGCGACCGCTGGAACGATGATGATCGTCAGCGTTTACACACCTGGCAACAGCAATTTTTGGGCGAGCGTCAGCTGGTGGAAGCGGCGTGGGGACGCATCGATCCCGCGCTGTTGACTCAACCCGCCTTGGCGGATCGTGCGGTTCCCGATGCAGCACATCACCACCAGAATTCACGTCCACAAGGCTTGGCCGCACTGAAACT
This sequence comes from Pantoea sp. DY-5, assembly GCF_019795955.1. NCBI lineage: Bacteria > Pseudomonadati > Pseudomonadota > Gammaproteobacteria > Enterobacterales > Erwiniaceae > Pantoea > Pantoea sp. DY-5. Next base: position 384,665 of record NZ_JAIMIE010000004.1, on the reverse strand, counting down.
GGATGGCCAGGCGCGCTGGCGTCGTGCGCTAAATGAAGGCCAGGGCTATGCTTCCTGTGGCTGGATTTTCGATGGTGAAACCGTGTTTGATACGATTAAAGCGCTAGAGTGGGCAAGGCATGCGCCGGTTGATCGCGTTAAAGGTGTGTTGCGCACTGCCGATGGTTTAGTGAATATCAATCGCCAGGGCGACGATTTGTTTATAGAAACCCGCCCTACTACACCGCCTGATAGCCGCATCGAATTGATTCATCATCAGCCTGCTGACTGGAACCTTTTGCAGACCGCTTTGTTGAAGATTCGTTTAAATTAGATGCGTTAGGTTGCCCCGTTGTTTTCACTTTGAGTCTATTTTCTATGCGCGCTTCTCGATTAGTCACCATCCTGCTGCTGAATGCACTGGGTGTGATGCTTTTCCTTTCATGGTACCTGCCGCCGGATCACGGGTTCTGGTTTGGTATCGATAAAGCCATCTTTTATGGCTTCAATGACCAGATGGTTGATCATCACGGTTTCGCACTGTTAGTGGCTATCACTAACTTCCGCGGTTTCGATGTGGTTTCGCTGTTGGCTATGGGTTTGCTCTATTTAAGCTACTGGCGTCGCGAGACACCGCAAGGTCGCCGCCGTTTGCTGGCCATTGGCATCACGATGCTGCTGAGCGCGGTAGTACTGAACCAACTCGGTCATCTGCTGCCGGTACAGCACTCCAGCCCAACGCTGTTCTTTGAGAATGTGCATCGCGTAAGCGAACTGACCGGCATCCCGGCCAAAGATGCCTCGAAAGATAGCTTCCCTGGCGACCACGGCATGATGCTGATGATCTTCACCTGCTTTATGTGGCGCTATTTCGGCTTCCGCGCGTTTCTGGTGGGTTTGATGATTACCGTGGTGTTTGCTCTGCCACGTGTGATGGCGGGTGCGCACTGGTTTACTGATATCGCTGTGGGTTCGTTGTCAGTCGTGCTGGTTGGCATGAGCTGGTGCCTGTTAACGCCCTTCAGCGACAAGCTGGTGAATTGGCTGAACCGTTCGTTGCCGGGCAAATATAAGCCGCGCACGTAATTGTTAAGCGCGAGTGATCATAGAACAAAAAGTCAGTCGCTCGCGCTTATTTAAAACCTGAATAAACTATTAGCAAACTAACATTATTCAGGTAAAAGAAAAGATTATGATGAAAAACGCGGAACAATAGCCTTAATCCTAAGTTGTCCAGCCCGAACCCTCTTAAAATCGGTCTTAGCGCCAGAATTACCCCCTTATTGCACCGCTGTTTGGCTATTAAATCGCTGCCAATTGTTGATAAACTCGCCATTGTGTTACAGATTGATTTCACATCGAAAAAACCTTTGAATATTTATATAAAAGCACTCGCCACGCGGTCTGTAATCGGTTAACCTCGAATCCGATTAGTAAGCAACAGCATAAAATGCGGTGCTGAAAGCGACAAAAATGTGTGCATTAACACATTTTAGTAATTAAGGATTTGTCTTAGACGGTCGTACTTATTAATCTCAACCCGTTTTGTCATCTGGCTGACGACATTCTGTCGTAAGGAAATCGAAGGAAAACACGTACAATGGTCAAGTCTCAACCAATTCTGAGATACCTCAGGCGGATCATTCCCGCGGTAGCACTCGCAACACTTTTATCAGCATGCAGCAGTACCCATAACGGTCAGAACGCGAATAACGAGAATCATGAAGTTAACAACCAGAATGGTTTTTTACTTCAAGCGTCTCAGGACGAATTTGAACAGATGGTGCAGAACGTGGACGTTAAGTCCCGCATCATGGAACAGTACAGTGACTGGAAAGGTGTACGTTATCGCTTAGGCGGCGACACCAAACGCGGCATTGATTGTTCTGCTTTTGTTCAGCGCACCTTTCGCGAGCAGTTCGGTTTAGATTTGCCACGCTCAACGTCTGAACAGCAAGACACCGGCAAAGAGATTTCACGCAATAAATTGCGCGCAGGTGACTTAGTGCTGTTCCGCGCCGGTTCTACCGGTCGCCACGTGGGCATCTATCTTGGCAACGATAACTTTGTTCACGCGTCCACCAGCAGTGGCGTAATGATTTCCAATCTGAATGACAGTTATTGGAAAAATCGTTACCGCGAAGCGCGTCGGGTTCTTGCTAAAAACCCAAGCTAACGTATTTCTTTGATGATCCTCTCAGCCAGAGAATCAGAAACGCTGCCCCGGCAGCGTTTTTTTTCGCCCGTAGTTTTTAACTCAAATCCAACCGATAAAAAGTAATTGAGAATCAAAAATATAACGAGACATTCTTCGCGCTCTCGTTATATTCTCGTTGACTTCCTGATACCCAGATATTGCGCTGCAGACACCGTTATCACCGTGGCTGCGGTCTGAAATGGGTAGTGACCAAACGATAAACATAATAAAAAATGGCAAGACAAGGGGAATGCACTCCATGCCACTGTCAGGGACATTAAAACACCACCGCAGTTATTCACGCCGTATCGCCTGGCATAGTGCGATTATCGGCGCGGCATTCTTTCTGCTTTTTGTCACCGTGCTATTAACACTCACCTGGCAAAAACGTGTACAACAACACGAACAGCTTCTGGCACACAGCCGCGACGATTTACAACAGGTGATAGCAAGCCTGGTCGATACACTTTATCCCTTACAGCAATACACCCAGTTAGCCTGCAACAACGTCAGTCGTGAGCTCACTTCTCGCGCCGCCTTTGCCGGTAATATCCGCGCCATCCTGCTGGTGCGTGATGGCAACGCTTACTGCTCTTCTGCCACCGGCGCTTTTCTGATGCCGGCCAACGATATTTCTCCTGAGTCTGAACTGGAACGCGATCGCGATATGCGCTTGCTTGAAGGCACGCCATTGCTACCGAAGAAACCGGCGCTGGTGCTATGGGTGAAAAATCCAGGTTCAGCCGAGACCGGCCTTTTCGCCACCATGAACATCAGCCTGACGCCTTATCAGCTGCTGGCCTCTTATCATCCCGAAATCACCGGCATGGCGCTGGTGGTCGGCAACAAAGCGCTGTTGAGCGGCAGCAACAACGTGGTACGCGCGAGTGATTTACCGGCATCGCTGCATGAAATAGCCTTTAATAACAGCGATCTGCACTTCGTGCTGTTTGGCACCACCTTAGCGCCACGCGATTACTCACTGACGTTGCTGACCGGCCTACTCTTCTCACTGCTGATTTCCGCCCTAAGCGGGTTGTTGCTGACGCGACATCAGCGGCCGGGCAAAGAGATCATGCAGGGCATTAAACGTGGCCAGTTTCATGTTGAATATCAGCCGCTGGTCACTGCGCACGATGGACAACCCTACGGCGTGGAAGCGCTGCTGCGCTGGACGCATCCCACTGAAGGCATGATTCCGCCGGATGCCTTTATCAGCTACGCCGAAGCGCAAAACCTGATTATTCCGCTCACTCAGCATCTGTTCACGCTGGTGGCGCGCGATGCCCAGTTTCTCTGTAAACAGCTGCCGCGCGGCACGCGCCTGAGCCTCAATCTCTCGCCGCTGCATCTCGCTTCAGAGAGCTTCCGGCGCGATGTCCAGGCATGGATTAACATCATGCCCACCGATCACTTCAACTATGTGTTTGAAATTACCGAACGCAGCATGGTCGGTGAAAAAAGCGCGGGAGAAATCTTCGCCTGGCTACATGAGAACAATTTTAAAATAGCGATTGATGATTTCGGCACCGGGCATAGCGCACTGATCTATCTGGAAAAATATCCGTTCGATTACCTGAAAATCGATCGCGGCTTTGTGCAAAGCATTGGTACAGAAACTGTCACCTCACCGGTGCTCGATGCAGTTCTGCTACTGGCGAAAAAACTCAATCTCAAAACTGTGGCTGAAGGGGTCGAAACGGGCGATCAGGCGGCGTGGCTGGTGAATCGCGGCGTGACGCATTTGCAGGGCTATCTGTTTAGTCGTCCGTTACGCCCCGAAAACCTCGTCAGCTATTATCAACGCCAGCGCGCACTGAGTTAACATCACGCGAACCCCATGAAACTGCTACCATAAAGTGCGGAACACCACAGGAGATCGCCCCACTTATGCTGCTGCGTCTTGTCACAGCGTTGTTCATTTGTAGCGCCACTGCGCCGCTGCATGCCGCCACCATCAATGAAAGCTATGCCTTCGCTAAGCTGGGCGAGCCGAAATATGCGGTGAATTTCACTCACTACGATTACGCCAATCCCGCCGCGCCCAAAGGCGGCAAAATCACGCTGGCGGTGGTGGGCACCTACGACAACTTCAATCGTTTCGCCTCGCGCGGCAATCCCGGCATCGGTACCGATACGCTGTATGACGGCTTGTTCACCACCTCCGATGATGAACCTGGCAGCTACTATCCGCTGATCGCGGAATCAGCGCGCTATCCCGACGACTATCGCTGGATGGAAGTGTCGATCAATCCTCATGCACAGTTTCAGGACGGAACACCGATTACCGCGCAGGATGTGGCTTTCACCTTCCAGAAATTCATGACGGAAGGTGTGCCGCAGTTCCGCGTGGCGTTTCGTGACGTGCAAGTGAAAGCGCTAAACCGTCTCACCGTGCGTATCGACATGCCGAAACCGGACAAAGATCGGATTCTCAGCTGGCTAACGCTGCCGGTCATCCCGGAAAAATTCTGGCAAAACAAAAAGTTTAACGAGCCGATTGGTTATCCGCCGCTGGCCAGCGGGCCTTATCGCGTCACCTCCTATAAATCGGGTCAGTTTATCCAGTACAGCCGGGTGAAAGATTACTGGGCCGCCAATCTGCCGGTGAATCGCGGGCGTTTTAACTTCGATACTTTGCGTTATGACTATTATCTTGATGACAACGTGGCGTTTGAGGCCTTTAAAGCCGGCGCTTACGATTTGCGCGAAGAGAGTTCAGCGAAGAAATGGGCGACACAATATCGCGGTCGCAACTTTGACAGTCACGCCATCGTCAAATCGACCATTCCCAACACCGTTTCCACCGACACGCAATGGCTGGCATTTAACAACGAAAAACCGCTGTTCGCCGATCGTCGCGTACGTGAAGCCATCACGCTGGCGTTCGATTTCGAGTGGATGAACAAAGCCTTGTTCTATGGCGCTTATAAACGCACGCGCAGCTATTTCCAGAACACCGACTATGCTGCACTTGGCTATCCCAAAGCCGAGCAGTTGATCCTGCTGGCGCCCTACAAAGCGCAGCTGCCGCCGGAAGTGTTCAACAATGAGTATGCCCCGCCACGTTCTGACGGCAGCGGTTTCGATCGCGGCAACCTGTTGCAAGCCATGAACTTGCTGAAAGCAGCGGGTTGGGAAATCAGAAATCAGCAATTGGTGAATGTGAAATCCGGCCAGCCGTTCCGTTTCGAATTACTGATGCGCAGCGGTACGCAAAACGACTGGGCGTTGCCGTTCCAGCACAGCCTGCAACGGCTTGGCATCCAGGTCTCGCTGCGCCAGATTGACAGCTCGCAATATCTCCGCCGTATGCGCGAAGGCGACTACGACATGATCCCATCGCTCTATTACGCCATGCCATGGCCCTCGACCAGCTTGCAAACGATCTGGCAATCTCAATTTATTGACTCTTCCTGGAACAGGCCGCGCGTGAAAGATCCCATAGTCGACCATTTTGTGCAGCAGATCGTTGAGCATCAGGGCGATGAGAAAGCGCTGCTGCCGCTCGGCCAGGCGCTGGATCGCATCCTGCTGTGGAATGCCTACATGATTCCGATGTGGTACAGCGCGGAAGATCGCATGGCGTATTGGGACAAGTTTTCCCATCCCGAGATTAAACCCGCGTTTGCTACCGGTCTGGAAAACTGGTGGTACGATGTGAACAAAGCCGGGCGATTGCCGGCCAATCGACGCTGAGGAGCACGGTTTGGCAGCCTATTTTCTTCGCAGGTTACTGCTGATCATCCCGACACTTTGGGCGATCATCACCCTGAACTTCTTTATTGTGCAGATTGCGCCGGGCGGCCCGGTGGATCAGGCGTTAGCCAATGTGCAGTTTGGTCACAGCACCGGCATTCCTGGCTCAGGCGGCGGCGACAGCGGCGCGCGCGGTGCGCTGATGCGTGACAATCCCGGCGACAGCCAATATCGCGGCGCTCGCGGACTCGATCCGGAAGTGATTGCGGAAATTAAGCATCGCTATGGCTTCGATAAACCGCTGCTGCAGCGTTACGGTGAAATGCTGTGGAACTACATCCGTTTTGATTTCGGCGACAGCCTGTTCCGCAGCGCATCGGTGCTGCAGCTGATCAAAGAGAGTTTGCCGGTCTCCATCAGCCTGGGATTGTGGAGCACCTTGATCATTTACCTGGTATCAATTCCGCTGGGCATCAAAAAAGCGGTGCGTAACGGCAGCGCTTTCGATATCTGGAGCAGCACTTTTATCATCATTGGCTATTCGATTCCGGCCTTCCTGTTCGGCATCATGCTGATTGTGCTGTTCGCCGGCGGCAGCTATTTCGACTGGTTCCCGCTGCGCGGCCTGACGTCACCGCAGTTTGATGCGCTGCCGTGGTACAGCAAAATCAGCGATTACCTGTGGCACATCACGCTGCCGGTGCTGGCTACGGTGATTGGCGGTTTCGCCACGCTGACCATGCTGACTAAAAACTCGTTCCTTGATGAGATCCGCAAACAATATGTGGTCACCGCGCGCGCCAAAGGGCTGGATGAGAAGCGCGTGCTGTACGGCCACGTGTTCCGCAACGCAATGCTGCTGGTGATCGCCGGTTTCCCCGCCACCTTTATCAGCATGTTTTTCACCAGCTCGGTGTTGATAGAGGTGATGTTCTCACTCAATGGTTTGGGCCTGCTCGGCTATGACGCCACTATTCAGCGCGACTATCCGGTGATGTTTGGCACGCTCTATATCTTCACCCTGATTGGCCTGCTGATGAACATTCTTAGCGATCTGACCTACACGCTGGTCGATCCGCGCATTGATTTTGAGGGACGCTGATGCGCTTATCTCCGGTTAACCAGCAGCGCTGGCAGCGTTTTCGCCATAACCGACGCGGTTACTGGTCGCTGTGGATTTTCCTGATCATTTTTGTTCTGTCGCTGGGCGCTGAGCTGCTGGCTAACGACAAACCGCTGTTGGTGCATTATCAGCAACGCTGGTATGTGCCGCTGCTGTTCAACTACAGCGAAAGTGATTACGGTGGTGATTTCTCTACGCCTGCCGATTATCAGGATCCCTGGCTGAAGCAGCGCATTGATCAACAAGGTTGGGCAATCTGGGCACCGATTCGCTTCAGCGACAGCACCATCAACTTCGCCACCGATGTGCCCTTCCCTTCGCCACCTTCCGCACAAAACTGGCTCGGCACCGATGCTAACGGTGGCGATGTGCTGGCACGCTTGCTGTATGGCACGCGCATCTCATTGCTGTTCGGCATCATGCTGACGCTGTTCTCCAGCGTAATTGGCATCGTGGTTGGCGCGGTGCAAGGCTACTTTGGCGGCCGCATCGATTTGGTGGGTCAACGCCTGATTGAGGTGTGGTCCGGCATGCCTTCGCTGTTCCTGCTGATTCTGCTCTCCAGCGTGATTCAGCCCGGCTTCTGGTGGCTGCTGCTGGTGACGGTGGTGTTTGGCTGGATGAGCCTGGTAAGCGTGGTGCGCGCCGAATTCCTGCGTGCGCGCAACTACGATTATATCCGTGCGGCCCGTGCGCTCGGCGTCAGCGATAGCCGCATTATGCTGCGCCACATGCTGCCCAACGCCATGGTCGCCACGCTGACGTTTTTGCCGTTTATTCTGTGCGGCTCAATCACCACGCTAACTTCGCTGGACTTCCTGGGTTTTGGTTTGCCAGTGGGATCGCCCTCGCTTGGCGAGCTGCTGTTACAGGGCAAAAACAATTTACAGGCGCCGTGGCTGGGACTGGCGGGCTTCTTTGCCCTCGCCCTGCTGCTGTCGTTACTGATCTTTATCGGCGAAGCGGTACGCGATGCCTTTGACCCGAGCCGAGGACGCTAAATGAGCCTGTTAACGGTGAATCATCTGGCGGTGGCCTTTCAGGATCGCCGCGTGGTAGAAGACATTTCGCTGCAGATTGACGCCGGCGAAACGCTGGCGCTGGTGGGCGAATCCGGTTCAGGTAAAAGCGTGACTGCGCTGTCGATCATGCGCTTATTGCCGCAACCGCCGGTCAACTATCCGCAAGGCGAAATTCTGTTTAACGGCCAGGATATTTTGCAAGCCAGCGAACGCACCCTGCGCGGGCTGCGTGGCAACCAGATGGCGATGATTTTTCAGGAGCCGATGGTGTCGCTCAATCCGCTGCATAACGTGGAGAAGCAGCTGTATGAAGTGCTGTCGGTGCATCGCGGCATGCGGCGCGAAGCCGCGCGTGGCGAAATGCTGAGCTGCCTGGATCGCGTCGGCATTCGCCATGCGGCATCGCGCTTGCAGGATTTTCCGCACCAGCTTTCTGGTGGTGAGCGACAGCGCGTGATGATCGCCATGGCGCTGCTAACCCAGCCGAAGCTGCTGATCGCCGATGAACCAACCACCGCGCTGGATGTGACGGTTCAGGCGCAGATTCTACAACTGCTGCGCGAACTGCAGCGTGAACTTAACATGGGCATGCTGTTCATCACCCATAACCTGAATATTGTGCGTCAGCTGGCGCACAGCGTCACGGTGATGCGCAATGGCCGCGTTGTGGAACACAATCGCTGCGATATGCTGTTCAGCCAGCCGCAGCAGCCCTATACGCGCGAACTGATCGCCGCCGAGCCGGATGGCGAACCGGTGCCGCTGCTGGATGCGCAACCGCTGTTGCAGGTGAAAAACCTGCAGGTTGGTTTCCCGATCCGGCGGGGATTGCTGCGTCGCACCGTGGCTGAGAAGATGGCGCTGAAGGATCTTAGCTTTACCCTGCGGCGTGGCGAAAGCCTCGGACTGGTGGGTGAATCGGGCTCGGGCAAAAGCACAACGGGCCTGGCGCTGCTGCGTTTAATTAGCGCGCGCGGTGAGATCTGGTTTGACGATCAGCCGCTGCATCAGCTGTTGCCAAAGCAGTTATTGCCGCTGCGCCAGCGCATTCAGGTGGTGTTTCAGGATCCCAATTCGTCGCTCAATCCGCGCATGACGGTGCAACAGGTGATTGCGGAAGGTTTAGCGGTGCATCGCCCGGAACTGAGCAGTGCGGAGCAGGAAGCCAAAGTGATTGCGGTGATGCAGGAAGTGGGGCTCGATGCCGACAGCCGTTCACGCTATCCGGCGGAGTTTTCAGGCGGTCAGCGCCAGCGCATCGCGATCGCCCGCGCGTTGATCCTTGAGCCGCAGTTGATTGTGCTGGATGAACCTACCTCGTCACTGGACCGCTCGGTGCAGAAGCAAATTCTGACCTTACTGCGTCGTTTGCAGCAGCAGCATCAGCTCGCCTATCTGTTTATCAGCCATGATTTGCAGGTGGTGCGCGCGCTCTGTCATCAGCTGATTGTGCTGCGTCAGGGCGAAGTGGTAGAGCAAGGTGATTGTGAAACGCTGTTCAACGCACCAGCAGCCGATTACACGCGGCAGCTGCTGGCGTCCGCGCAGGGAAAAGATCTGAGTCAGTGACCGTCGAAGGTTTCGGCGATAGCGACACCCTGATTTTTCAGGCAGCAGTTGGTCGCGCTTTCGTCATCGCGTTGAATCAGCAGACAAGGTTGCCCTTCACACTCGGCGATTTTGCACTCGACTTGAATCTGCGCCAGCGTCTCTTTCAGCTGGTGCAGAATTTCCAGCGCCGGATGACCATCGTGGCTCAGCAGGCGCAGCACCACTAAATCTTCGGCATGCACGCCATTCGCCGCTTCCTGACGCTCAATTTCACCCGCATGTTCCAGCGACCAGCGATAATGTTGTGGTAAGCGATGCACAACGGAAAGTTGCAGCATAGTTATACGGCCCCCAGAGACGTTAACTTTATTCACGACGACGGCACAACGTGGTGAATCCCAACCTGATTAGCTCTGAATACCAATTCAGTCTGCCTTCTCGTTTTAAGCACAAAGCGTGTAGCCAATTTATAATTTGCGAGGCTTCTCACATTTATGCCTATGTTTACCGTGTTCGGCTGCGGTTAACAATCATTTTAGACGCATTATCGTTACTTTTTTATCTCTAAATTTTCACATAATGGAAACATTAAGCATAACGAATGAATGGGGATTAGCGAGTGAGGGAGAAGAATTAAGAGAGGCCAGGTCGCCATTTATGACGACCCCGGGGATGTCACGCTGGCTGTTGAGGACGCGAAGCATAGGTGAACAGCACAATCGAAATTGTGGCGCACAGCGCAATGGTGGCAACCATCGGCCAGGCGCTGTTAATGCTGACTAATGAGAGCAGCGCGCCGACTAAAGCACCGACACCAAAACGCAGCGTTCCCGCCAGCGAGGAAGCGGTGCCAGCCATATGCGGAAACTCATCCAGAATCACCGCCATCGCATTCGACGACACCGTCGAAACGCAGCCAATAAACATCGCCACGCCAAACACCAGCGACAGGAAGCCTAAATCCAGCGCGCTGGAGATCAGCAACCAAACGCCCATCGCGAACTGAATCACCAATCCCATGCGGAACATTTTCACCGGACCAAAACGGCGCACGGCGCGACTGTTGATCAGCGTCATCACGAACAGGAACACCACGTTCAGGCCAAAGTAATAGCCGAAGTTCTGCGGGGAAACGTGGTTCACTTCGATATAGACAAACGGACCGGCGTTGAGGAAGGTGAATAATCCGGCAAAGGAGAAACCGCTCGCCAGCATGTAACTAAAGGCGCGCTTGTGGCGCACCAGCGCCACAAAGTTGCCCAACGTGGTCCGCAGATGAAAGCGCTGGCGCTGTTCGGGCTTAAGCGTTTCACGGATTTGCGTCACCACCAGCACGGTGGTGATCAGCGCGGCACCCGCCAGCGTCCAGAAAATAGCGTGCCAGTTCCACAGCAACAGCAGCCAGCCACCGATAATCGGTGCCAGCAGCGGCGCGATGGTGGTCACCAGCATCACGAATGACATCATGCGCGAGAAGTCCTCTTTCGAGTAGGTATCGCGCATCAAGGCGTTGATTACCACGCTGGCAGCGGCGGCCGATAAGCCGTGCAGGAAGCGCATAAAGATCAGCTGATCGATGGTTTGTGACAGCGCGCAAGCCGCGGCGGCGCAGGCAAAGATCAGCGTTCCCAGCACAATCACCGGTTTACGTCCGTAGCTGTCTGCCAGTGGACCATAAACTAACTGGCCAATAGCGAAACCAAGGATGTAAAGGTTGAGCGTCATCTGCACGCTGCCCGCCGAAACCGCAAACTCATGGGCGATTTGCGGCATGGCCGGCAGATACATATCGATAGAGAGCGGCATCAGCATTGCCAGCAATCCGAGGATGACCACTAAACCGACCGGTGAATTCTTTTCCTTGCGCACCGCTTTCTCCCGCTATTTACGTTGTTTGAGTTCTTCTGGCAGGCCGATGCTGTCGACCTCTTGCTGGGTCAGTTCACGATATTCACCTTCGCCGAGATCTTCATCCAGCTCGATGTCACCAATACGTTCGCGATGCAGCGCTGAGACATGGTTACCCATCGCCGCAAACATGCGTTTGACCTGATGGTAACGCCCTTCGCTGATGGTCAAACGGGCAGCTTTCTCATCGAGAATCTCCAGCACGGCCGGCTTGGTGAGCTCTTTTTCATTGTGCAGCTGTACACCCGCAGCGAACTTCTCAACCAGAGCAGGATCGATTGGCTCCTCCACTTCCACCAGATAGGTTTTTTCCAGGTGATGCTTCGGTGAGGTAATGCGGTGTGACCATTGGCCATCGTCGGTCAGCAGCACCAAACCGGTGGTGTCGATATCCAGACGGCCCGCCGCATGCAGCTTGAACGCTGCGGGTTCTTCGATAAAGAACAGCACGGTGGGATGATCGGGATCGTCGGTTGAGCAGACGTAACCCTGCGGCTTATTCAGCATGAAATAGCGCGGTCCTTGCTGCACCACCAGCGGATTGCCGTCGTATTCGACTTCATCGTCTGGCTGTACTTTGTATGCCGCATCGCGCACAACTTCGCCGTTAATGGTGACTTTTTTGGCGCGGATTTCGCGTCCGGCGATAGCACGGCTAACTTCCAGTTGCTGAGATATGAATTTTTCGAGTCGCATGAATTCGCTTTGCCTGTTACTGCGGGGGAAACTGAAACGGTGTTTTTGTCCGTTAAGAAAGTGTGGGCAGTATAGCTTGATCCTTAGAGTGCTAACAGTAGTGAACCTGCGTTTAACTGGCTTTCATGCCATAATGCGCGTCCGTTCCAGAAAAAAGTTTGCCCCGATGTCATTCACCCTGCGCCCATACCAACAAGAGGCGGTTGACGCCACTCTCAACCACTTTCGTCGCCATACCACGCCTGCGGTGATTGTGCTGCCGACCGGTGCGGGTAAGAGTTTGGTGATTGCTGAACTGGCGCGCTTAGCGCGCGGACGTGTATTGGTGCTGGCCCACGTCAAAGAGCTGGTGGAGCAGAATCACAGCAAATATCAGGCGTATGGCTTGCAAGCCGATATCTTCGCTGCCGGTTTGCAGCGCAAGCAGAGCGAAAGCAAAGTGGTGTTTGGCAGCGTGCAGTCGGTGGCGCGCAATCTCGACCGCTTCGACAGCGCCTTTTCGCTGGTGATCGTCGATGAGTGTCACCGCATCAGCGATAACGAAGAGAGCCAGTATCAGCTGCTGTTCACTCACCTGCGGCAGCACAATCCGCAGTTGCGCCTGTTGGGGTTGACCGCCACGCCCTTCCGTCTCGGCAAAGGCTGGATTTACCAGTTCCACTATCACGGCATGGTGCGCGGAGATGAGAAAGCGTTGTTCCGCGACTGCATTTATGAGCTGCCGCTGCGCTATATGATAAAACACGGCTTTCTGGTGCCGCCGGAGCGCTTAGATATGCCGGTGGTGCAGTACGATTTCACCCGTTTGATCCCGCAAAATAATGGCTTGTTTAGCGAAGCCGATCTCAACCGCGAGCTGAAACAACAGCAACGCGTGACGCCGCATATTATCCGTCAGATTATCGAGTTCGCTGAAGATCGACGTGGCGTGATGGTGTTCGCCTCCACCGTGGAACATGCCCGCGAAATCCTCACGCTGCTGCCTGAAAACAGCGCGCTGGTCTCAGCGGAAACGGCGGTGAAGGATCGCGATCGCTTAATTGGTGCATTTAAAGCGCAGCAGCTGAAGTTCCTGGTCAACGTTGCCGTTCTGACCACCGGCTTTGACGCGCCACATGTGGATTTAATTGCCATATTGCGCCCTACCGAATCCGTCAGCCTCTATCAGCAGATCGTGGGTCGCGGTTTACGCTTGTCGCCCGGCAAAAGCGATTGTTTGGTGCTGGATTACGCCGGTAATCCGCACGATCTTTTCACCCCCGAAGTCGGCGCACCGAAAGGGACCAGCGACAATCAGCCGGTGCAAGTGTTCTGTCCCGCTTGCGGTTTCGCCAACACGTTTTGGGGCAAAGCCACCGAAGATGGACACATCATCGAGCATTTTGGCCGCCGCTGTCAGGGCGTGCTGGAAGATGACGAAGGCGAGCGAGAACAGTGTGATTATCGCTTCCGCTTCAAAAGCTGCCCGGATTGCGGTGCCGAGAATGACATCGCCGCGCGGCGCTGCAATCAATGCGACAAAATTCTGGTCGATGCGGATGACATGCTGAAAGCCGCGCTGAAACTGAAAGATGCGCGCGTGTTGCGCTGCGCCGGCATGACGCTGGAGCAAGGACGCGATGATAAAGGCGAATGGCTGAAAGCCACCTATTTCGATGAAGATGGCACCAGCGTCAGCGAGCGTTTTCGCCTGCAAACGCCGGCGCAACGTAAAGCCTTCGAGCAGCTGTTTATGCGTCCGCACCAGCGCGCGCCTGGCGTGGAACTCGGCTGGCAAACTGCAGCGGATGTCATCGCCCTACAACCTTTATTGCGCCATCCGGACTTCGTGGTGGCGCGCGCAAAAGGTCATTTCTGGCAGATCCGCGAAAAAATGTTTGATTATCAGGGCCGTTATCGCCGCGCGAATGAGCTGCGTTAAGCGGCGGAATCATTTGCCCCTGTGGCATCATTGGGGCTATAATGCCGCCCGCTTTTGCATCCGTAAAAGCAGTTTGAATAACCGTCCTGTTGCTGGGTCGCCTGTAGCAGGAACTATTGAAGAGACATCAAATGTTCACTATTAACGCTGAAGTACGTAAAGACCAGGGTAAGGGTGCGAGCCGCCGCCTGCGTGTAGCAAACAAATTCCCAGCCATCATCTATGGCGGAAATGAAGCACCAATTGCTATCGAACTCGACCACGATGCAGTGATGAATGTACAGGTTAAACCTGAGTTCTACAGCGAAGTGCTGACCATCGCGGTTGATGGCAAAGAAGTTAAAGTTAAGGCTCAGGCGGTACAGCGTCATCCGTTCAAGCCAAAACTGTTCCACATCGACTTCGTTCGCGCATAATCGCGAAATGAGTTGTAAGTAGAAGGGCCGGTTGCGAAACCGGCCCTTTTATTTCGCCTAAAATCAACCCGATTTCGTTATCGACGTAATTACCTTGTTCCCTCCTCAGCCTCGTTCTTATTGTATTTAAGACCATTCTTCAGGGTGAAGTCATAGGACTTTCTGGACAATGCGGTTTGCTCAGCATTTTCAAGGAAACGCCCCCTAAGGACTTCAAATGAATAAAATCACCGCTTTATTTTACAGCGCGCTGCTTGTTGCGCTCCCCTCGTATGCGGGAGTCATGCGCCATGATACCAATGTGCAAGATTACCGCGATTTTGCTGAGAATATGGGCAAATTTCGTCCTGGCATCAGTAATATTCCAATTTATAAAAAAAATGGCGATTTATCGGGTAATCTGAATTTTCCTATGCCTGATCTGGGTGGCATCATTCGAGGTGGATATGCTACTTTAAACGCTCCCTCTTATATTATTAGCGTCCGTCATAACACAGATTTAGATCGTATATTTTTTGGTGGTAATTCCGAATACTCTCGGCACTATGTTGGTATTAGTCGTAATGCCATTCCAGATGTCATCGATCAAGATTACATGATGCCGCGATTAAACAAAGTTGTTACAGAAGCTTCACCGCTTGATCTCATTGAAAATAGCGAGCTTAAAAAAGGCCATGTTTCGCGTTATAATGCTTATGCGCGAGCCGGTGCAGGGAAAATGGTTCAAGTAACCGATGATCAAAAGGATGTTGTACAACTCGCAGGCGCTTATTCATGGCTTGCAGGTGGTGCTATCGACCCAAAACTCGTCGAATTTACCAAAAATTATTTTTATTTTACACAGTTATCACCTGATAACCCCCTTTCTACAGCACTTACTATTACCGGACAACCCGGCGACAGTGGTAGCCCTTACTATGGCTACGACTCAATAGATAAGCAGTGGAAACTTGTCGCTGTTCATTATGGAAGTGGTTATGGTGAAGCCCCATATCCTTATTCTCGTGAGTCAGGCGGTACGTTAATTCCAGATGGTTTTTATGAAAGCATTGTTGCTATTAATACATCTCCTGATGTTAAGGACAGTAACAATGCCGGTGCTATTTTATGGAATGCGACAACAATTGATCAAGGCAGCCAGCAATGGAGCTGGAAAGGCTTGGATAAAAAATATCGTCATCTTGCCCCTGCGGCTGCCAGTAATGCCGAACTGGACGCGAGTAAGGATATAAGGTTTAACGGTGACGGTGGCGACATTATTCTCTCCGATGCCGTCAACCTAGGGGCAGGTAAGCTGCAGTTCTCTAATAATTACACGCTCAAATCTGCCGCTGATGTTGACGCCACCTGGGTGGGCGGCGGCGTTGAAGTCGATAAAGATAAAACCGTGCGATGGCAGGTGAATGGCCTGAAAGATGACGATCTGCATAAAATTGGCGGTGGCGTGCTGCACATTAATGCAAACGGCATCAATGAAGGGGGGCTGAATATCGGCGATGGCACCGTTATTCTCGATCAACAAAAAGATGCGCAGGGCAATCGTCAGGCGTTTTCTCGCCTTTATATAACCAGTGGTCGCCCAACAGTAGTAATGAACAGCAGCGATCAGGTTGATGCGAATAACATCTTCTTTGGATACCGAGGTGGAAATCTCGATTTGAATGGCAACAGCCTGACAATGAAAAGAATTAATCACACTGACAGTGGCGCAACATTAATTAATCAAAACCAGACTTCTTTAGCTAATTTAACGCTCACAGGCTTTTCGAATAGCGACATCAAAATCAATACCTGGAGCAGTGTCGATAAGGGTAATATTGGAGATATTTATCAATACTATAACTCTCGTACTGCTCGTACAGAATACTTCCAGTTAAAAAAAGAAAAATACTGGTACTTCCCCACCAACCAGCAGGACAATGCCGACTGGAAGTATCTGGGCTATGACCTGAATGAGGCCAGAGATTATCGACTGACTCAGTTGAATCAGTTAGTCTTTCGTGGAGACATTGGCTCAGTTTCTCAGGATAAAAAACGTGACAAATTTAATTTACGCTTTTCTCCAGTGGATGAAAAATATAATTTAGCACTCACCGGCAATGTTGATATTGACGGCAATATCAATGTCGATAACGGAACATTATTGCTTTCCGGCCAGCCCGTTCCTCATGCCGGTGGCCTGATTATTGACGATGACTGGTATGCCTCTTCTTTCTCCGCCAATAACGTAGTGGTCGCCAGTGGCGCGCGCTTCCAGGTGGGTGAATACGCGCAGGTTAAAGCCGATATTCAGACTGGTGACAACAGTCAGGTTATTCTTGGTTACCATCCCGATGCTGCTGATGAGCAACAAATTTTACGCTGCACTTCAACCGTACTGAAAAGTTCCAGCAGTTGCACTGTCGCACGCAGAAACAATGATGAGCTACGCGTGCTACCCGCCAGTACAGTCGAAGGCAACATCACGCTGGGCGATAACGCAGCGCTCCATCTTGGCAAGGTCAATTATCACGGCCACATCAACGACAGTCATTCAGCGCGAATGACCCTGAGCAGTGAGACGTTCTGGAACATGAACGGTAACAGCCGCGTGCACCGCCTGGATGCAGGTAAAGGCGGTATCATCTCCCTGCTTTCTGCAGATGAAATGGCCTGGACGCCGAAGCTGCTCTCTGTTGAACATCTGACGGCAAATAATCTGCAGCTTGGTTTCGGTATCGCGCCACAATCCGCCATCAGCGACAGTTTATACATTGGTTCCAGCGCGCAGGGCGGCAGCAACACGCTCGATCTCGGTTTTATGCTGGGCGAAACCTTCCCCAATCGCATCGCAAAAGAGATCGTGTTGGTAAACGCACCCGCCGGTACCGCGCATGACTATTTCACGCTACCTGCGGTTAAACGCGGGTTCTCGCTGTATACCGCCGATCATCAGGTTGTGGAAGAGAATGGTCGCGTGAAATGGATCATTGCCAAAACGCCCGATCCGGTGCTGCCACCCGATCCGGTAACTAACCCTGAGCCTGAGCCCGAAATTAATCCTGAGCCCGAAATTAAGCCTGAGCCTGAAGTGAAGCCTGAGCCAGAGATCACGCCAAAACCGGGTACTGCTGAAGACTGGTTTGACGTCATTGATAATCAGCCACTGGTGCAGAGTACTCGCGCCCTACTCGCTTCGCGCCACTACCTGTTCAGTGAAATTAGCAGCATGCTGACCGATCGCGCTCAGCTGCTGCGCGGTAGCCATGAAGACAGCGGTGCATGGGCCAGTCTTAGCCAGAATAGCGGCAGGATGGATAGCATAACGTTAAAAGACAGTAAGCTGGAGGTCGGTGCCGATACGCAAGCGGATGCCTGGCTGTACGGCGTCACCGCCAGTTACAGCCTGGGAAATGCCCGGGATGAAGCCAGCGTCAGCCATAAGCTGAGTACTCTGGGTCTGTATGCAAGCGGCATGAGCGAAAATGGATGGTTTATGGATCTTGCTGCCAGCTACCTGCACCTGCGTCAGGACATCAACCTTGACCCGATATTGGGAGTGGAAAGCACCTCAAAAACCAGCCATATGTTGGCCGGCAGTGCAAAACTGGGTAAATCCTTTCCTCTGGTGGACACGTCGTTCACGCTGTCGCCTTACGTGAAGGCCAGCGCAGGCCATATGCCGGGTTATACGCTGCAAAGCCGAGATGCCAGCATTACTCTGAGTTCAGCCATGCCGTGGGGACTCACGCCGGGTATTGAAGTCAGCAAGCAGGGGCTCGGTGCGCTGCTACCAAGGGTGCGATTCAGCGCAACCGTTGAAAAACAGTTTTCACCGGGCAGCTCCGGCTCTTCACTGACCCTTGAGGATCGCCACAGCCGACGCGTGTATGCCGCGATGGACGACGATCGTTACCGGGCTCATCTGAGCTTCGAAGGGAAAATCAGCGACAACTGGTCAGCGAATATTGGCGCAAAACACAGCTTTGGTGGCAAGTTCCGCACCGATTCACTCATCAGCAGTGGAATAAACTATTCTTTCTGATAAAAAAGCCGGGCACTTTGGTGACCCGGCTTTTTTTATTTACTGCTGGTACGACGTTGCAACTGATCGCGCAGATTCGGTGGCGTACCTTTGATAGTAAGCGTGTCAGTAGTGGGATCCCAGAAGATGCGCTCGCCAAGCAGCATGGCATCAAAGTTCAGGGTTAAGCCACCGCCGCTACCTGCGAACTTGGTCAATTGACGCAAGGTGCTGCGATCCGCTGGGAAGGTCTCTTCCAGTTCGTAACCCTGCTCCTGAGTAAACGCCTGGAAGGTTTTTTCGCCCAGCGGCGGTAATTCGCTGGAGAGATCGTGCAACGCAATCTCTTCACCGGCCTGCAGCTGATCGTTGCAGTACGTGTAAACCTGCTGACGATAGTTCTGGCGCTCGTTTTTATCGAGATCCGATTCGGCGCAATAATCATCCACCGCTTGCAGCAATCCACGGTTTTGCGCTTTGGTGTCTAAACCAACGCTGGCACCGAGAAAATCCATAAAGAAATCCGCTACTTTACGTCCCACGCGACCGCGCAGGAAAGTCAGATAACGGGTAGATTCCGGATTGGTTTCCCACTCGGTGAGATCGATACGCGCCACAATATCCGCATGATTGATATCGAGATAATGGGTGCTGCTGATATCCAGCTGCTCGTTGACGCGCATGCTCGACTGGCTGTTGAGAACCGCAATCAGCAAATATTCGACGGCCAGATAGCGATAGTGCAGGAACAGCACCACGCCGCCTTCCGCAAACGGATATTTGCTCAGCTCATCGCGCAGACGTCCGGTCGCCGCACGGCTAAACGCCAGAAAGTCATCTTCCCCTTTGCGGCAGTTACGCAACGCATCGGCCAGTTCGCTATCTTCGTTAAACAGGCCGTAAGCTTTGCTTTTGGCGCTATAAACCCGGTGCAGCTCTTCTGCCATCTCTTCAACCGCGCGGGTCGCAGGCAGCAAAGTGTCGCGCAGTACCAGTTCCAGCTGGTTTTCATCACGTTTAACTAACTGATGCAGGGCAATCTGGTCGATATCCAGACTCATGGTAGACTCTCCTTTTAGCTCAGGCGCGTATTCAAACACCGCCCGCAGCCGCTTTCAACTACCAGCACAAACTGATCGCTCTGCTTGCGATAAAATTGCGGAAAAAAGTGCGTTGTTACGGTAATATACCGCCTTTTCACCCTTGATTAGACGACGATATGCCACAATCATCCCGTTACAGTGACGAACGCGTGGAAAAGCTCCTCGCAGAGATGGCGCAGATTCTTGAAAAAGACAAAGCGCCAACCGACCTTTCCCTGATGGTATTGGGTAACATGGTAACTAACTTGATCAATACCAGCGTTTCACCGGCTCAACGCCGCACTCTGGCACGATCTTTCGCGGATGCGTTGCAGTCATCCGTACGCGACGATAACGCTCATTAATATGCAGATTTGACCTCATAATATGGTAACCAACCGGCAGCGCTACCGCGAAAAAGTCTCCCAGATGATCAGCTGGGGGCATTGGTTTGCCCTGTTTAATATTATCTTCGCGTTTATATTAGGCAGCCGCTACCTGTTGGTCGCCGACTGGCCCGCGTCGCTCGCGGGACGTATCTATGCCTTTACCAGCTGGATCGGTCATTTCAGTTTTATTGTCTTCGCGGCCTATCTGCTGATCATTTTCCCGCTCACCTTTGTGGTGATGTCACAGCGATTGCTCAGGGTGCTGTCGGCGATTATCGCCACCGCCGGGCTGACGCTGATAATGGTCGACAGCGCCGTATTCAGCCGCTTCCACTTGCACCTCAATCCGGTGGTGTGGGAGTTGGTGATCAACCCTGATCAAAGCGAGATGGCGCGCGACTGGCAGCTGATGTTTATCAGCGTGCCACTGATTTTCCTCGTCGAGATGCTGTTCGCGACCTGGAGCTGGCAAAAGCTGCGCAGCCTTAATCGACGCTCGTTCGGTAAACCGCTGGCTGCGCTGTTTATCAGCGCCTTCTTCGCCAGTCATCTGCTCTATATCTGGGCCGATGCCAATTTCTATCGCCCGATTACCATGCAGCGTGCCAATCTGCCGCTCTCCTATCCGATGACCGCGCGTCGCTTCCTTGAGCGTCACGGTTTGCTAGATGCGCAAGAGTATCAGCGCCGTCTGGTGCAACAGGGCGATCCGGAAGCGTTGTCAGTGCAGTATCCGCTGAGTGATATTACTTTCCGTGATGGTGGTACGCGCCACAATCTGCTGGTGCTAACCGTTGATGGTCTGAACAACGCCACGGTGGAAAAAGCGCTGCCGTCGCTTCATCAATTCGCCAGTGAGAACGTGCGCTTCACCCAGCATTTCAGCGCGGGGCTACAGCCGGAAAAAGGGTTATTTGGCCTGTTCTACGGCATCTCTTCCAGCTATATGGATGGCGTGTTAGCGTCGCGTACGCCTTCCGTGCTGCTGAATGCGCTGAACGCGCAAGGCTATCAGTTTGGCTTGTTCTCATCGGACGGCTTCAGCCAACCGCTGTATCGTCAGGCTTTGTTAGCCGATTACTCGCTGCCGCAGGCCGATACCCAGCCGAATAGCACCACGGTGACGCAGTGGCAAAACTGGCTCAACGGCCAGAGATCTAACAGCGCGCCGTGGTTCTCGTGGATTGCTCTGAACGGTGTCACGGTTAATGGCGACAACCTGAAGGCACGCCAGCGCAACTATACGCGTCAGGCAAGCAGTGTCGATGAGCAGATTAATGCGGTGCTGCAAACCTTGCAGGATCGCGATTTGCTGAAAAATACCGTGGTGGTGATCACGGCGCAGCGTGCGGTCAATCTGGATAGCAACGATGACAATCCAGGCAATCGTGCGACGTTACAGGTGCCGCTGGTGGTGCATTGGCCGAATACGCCAGCGCAAACCATCGATCGCCTGACCGATCAGCAGGATGTGATGACCACGCTGATGCAGCGTCTGCTGCACGTGCGCACCAACCCCGCCAACTTCTCGCAGGGTGAAGATCTGTTTGCCGCGCAACGCAGCCACGATTGGGTGGCGAGCAGCGAAGATGGCAAACTGGTGGTGACCACGCCAACCGTGACGCTAGTGCTGAATAACAACGGCAGCTACAGCGCTTACGATGCGCAGGGTCACAAGCTGAAAGATCATAAACCGCAGCTGGCGTTGCTGCTGCAGGTATTGACGGAAGAGAAGCGATTCGTCGCAAACTGATTAATTATGAGGCAGTTAAATGCTGCTCATATTGCAATCGTGCGCGGAAACAGTAATATTCTTCCACGTTCGGCACGTAGCGCAGCCTGGTAGCGCACGGTCATGGGGTGTCCGGGGTCGGAGGTTCAAATCCTCTCGTGCCGACCAAATCACTTCGGAAAAGGGATTATCTTGCGGGATAATCCCTTTTTCATATCTGAATTTTCTCGCTTACCAGTTACCGTGGAATCCACCGCCCATCGCTGAACCGCCACCAATATGCGGCCCACCGCCTAAGCCGTGAGCGCTATTAGTGTTAGCAGCATTATTAGCACCATTACCGCTACCGCCAAAAGAATGTGATGAAGCCTTATCATTTTTGGAACCTTTGCCCCTATTAACCTGAAACGCGGGAACGTGTGGGACTGATACTTGTACGGATGGATTAACAGCCGCAATAACTCCAGCCGTTATAGTTTTAGTTATCCCGTTCACAGTGACGTTAACCAGTGTTGAAGGTTTCAGGCTGCTAACAGCTACGTTTATTGTTTGTGCTTGCTCAAGCTGATTAACATAGGCACGGTAAGAAGCACCGGTAATCTTAGGTTGTTTGGTTGGTACGGCTTGCGGGGTGAGCTGTTGCTTAACAGTCGGAACACTGTAGGAAGGAGTTAACTGTTCAGTAGGTGCGATCTGAGACGTTAACTGTGCTGTAGGAGTAGGCACACTGTAAGATGGTGTTTTATGTGGTGTTGCTTGAGGTGTGTTAGTTGTTGGTGTGGTTTGTGGTGTTTTCTGAGGCGTAGCCATAGGGCCAGCCTGAGTAGCAACAGAACTAGCTAGCGTACTGATTGCCCCGTTCATTTGTGCATGAGCGTTAGCCTGTTCTCTTGCTGCACTATCAGAAGCATTAGCCCATGAATCTGGCGTACCTGTTCCATAAGAAGAAGCAGCAGCATCTACACGAGCGTTAGCAGCATCCATCATACGGCCTGCATGAGATACAGCCTCTTCACCTTGCGCTACAGTTGCAGCCACGGTAGAAAATGAACTCATTACCAGTAAAGCAAGCATAGTATTTTTCATTTGTTAATTTCCGAATTGAAAAGCTCGTCAGAGCTCGGTTTATTCGTAGCGAATAATAAGTTGACGTATTTATACACTTCTCAATTGTCGGAAATTTGATCTTAATCACACTAATATCTCTACTATAGAAACATTCCCATCATCCTTACTCACTTTGCCACCCTGGCTAGTTGATGGAAACGCCCAAAGCATATGAGGTGTCCGAGGTCGAAGGTTCAAATCCTCTCGTGCCGACCAAAAGCCAAAAAAAGCAGCCTTAATGGCTGCTTTTTTATTGTTTCTAATTCGGTCTAAACGATTCGATTTCTTTGCTGATCTATCACCTTCTCACCATCCTCCTTACTGAATGCGCCCTGCTGCGCATCGGTAAGAATATCGAGCACGGCTTCTGAAGGCCGGCACAAACGCGTTCCCAGCGGGGAGACAACAATCGGGCGGTTAATCAGGATGGGATAATTCAACATCGCCTCGATGAGTTGCTCATCACTAAAACTCTCTTCAGCCAACCCCAATTGTTCGTAAGGTTCGACATTTTTGCGTAATAAAGAGCGCACACTGATCCCCATTGCGCCAATCAACGCCTTAAGCTGCTCACGATTTGGCGGCGTCTCAAGATAGAGAATAATGGTCGGCTCAACGCCGCTATTGCGAATTAACGCCAGCGTGTTGCGCGATGTGCCGCAGGCAGGATTATGGTAGATGGTGATGTCAGTCATGGTTTTCTCATCTTAATGGGACAACGTTAGGCGCAGGGCCAGCGCGCTCAGGGTGACCAGCAGCACGGGCAACGTCATCACGACACCCACGCGGAAGTAATAACCCCAGCTGATGTTGATATTCTTCTGGTCGAGTACGTGCAGCCATAACAAGGTGGCAAGACTACCAATCGGCGTAATTTTTGGTCCCAGGTCGCAACCAATAACATTGGCATAAATCATCGCTTCCTTTATCACGCCCTGCGCGGTGCTGGCATCAATCGACAGCGCACCAATCAGCACCGTTGGCATATTATTCATTACTGAAGAAAGCAGCGCCGTCACCAAACCGGTCCCCAGGGTAGCGGCCCATAAACCGTGGCTGGCAAAGAGGTTGAGTAAGTCAGTAAGATGTTGCGTCAGCCCGGCATTTTTAAGGCCATAAACCACCAGATACATGCCAAGGGAAAAAATCACGATCTGCCAGGGCGCGCCGCGTAACACTTTACCGGTATTAATCGCCTGACCTCTTTTGGCAACGATAAACAGAATTAACGCGCCCAGTGCGGCGATAGCACTGACTGGAATGCCCAGCGGCTCCAGCAGGAAAAATCCCACCAATAGCAATAACAGCACCAGCCAACCGGCTTTAAAGGTAGCGGGATCTTTTAGGGCTTCAGCTGGTAGTTTGAGGCGTGAAACCTCATAGCTGGCGGGAATGTCTTTGCGAAAGAAAAGGTGCAGCACTATCAGCGTGGTGATAATAGCGGCAATATCAACCGGAACCATCACCGCCGCGTAAGCGTTGAATCCCAATTTGAAGAAATCAGCAGAAACGATGTTAACCAGATTGGATACGATCAGCGGCAAACTCGCGGTATCGGCGATAAATCCTGCTGCCATGACAAAAGCCAGGGTTGCACCTTTACTAAAGCCCAGTGCCAGCAGCATCGCGATAACGATCGGCGTCAATATCAGAGCCGCACCATCATTGGCGAAAAGCGCGGCAACGCATGCACCGAGCAACACGATATAGGTGAAAAGCAGCCGCCCTCGCCCACTTCCCCAGCGCGCTACGTGCAAAGCGCACCACTCAAAAAAACCGGATTCGTCCAGCAACAGGCTGATGATAATGACGGCGATAAAAGCCGCTGTCGCATTCCAGACGATATGCCACACCGCGGGAATATCGTTTAACTGGATAACGCCTGTCACCAGCGCCAGTAAAGCCCCTATCGTTGCCGTCCAGCCAATGCTCAGGCCGCGCGGCTGCCAGATGACAAACACGATGGTCAAAACAAATATTGCGCCAGCCAGAAACATCACGCCTCCAATGCATTCGAATAATCGAATGTGTTTAATGATTATTCACAACCCGTAGCAGCGGCGTTCTTCAGCGACTCACGCACTTCCTCACGCTGGCTATTCCAGGCCGTATCGATAATCGATGCAGCCCAGGCCGGCATATGCGGAGAAAGGCGATAGTGTATCCACTTGCCTTCACGTCGATCCAGAATCAGCTCAGCATCGCGCAGCAAGGCAATGTGGCGTGAAATCTTTGGCTGTGATTGTTGGGTAACGGTGCAGAGATCGCAGACACACAACTCTCCGGCCTCTCGTAATAATAAAACGATGGTCGTACGCGTTTCGTCGGCAAGCAGTTTGAAAAGTTGAACAGGGAGCATTGGGCCAGGTTCCAGTAAAAATCTATTACATATGGTAATTCATATGTGTTGGAAGTAAAGGCAGAATATAAAGTCTGGCGATTTCATATGTTTTCCATGCAATAAAGCATTCTCAGATTATCGCCAAAGAAATGCTGATTATTGGCTTTTAATCAGTAACTTACCGAAAGCAACTCAACCCGAGCCAGATCACATTTCTGGATAAATGTTACAGCGCTTCATCAAATTGAAACAAAACTGTCACAGACTTCTCTTACTCTTAGGGCTCTTGTTTTTTCGATGGAAACCATTATGGTCATCAAAGCAAAAAACCTGCAGGATGCGGAAGAACTCCTGCACTCGGGTATCAATAAAGTTGAACTGGCTTACGATATCGGCAGCGACGATTTCTTCCGTCTCGCCTCGCGCTGGTGCGATCGCGGTGCGCGCATCACCAAAGGCCATCAGCACTTCGTAGTGCAGATTAAAGGCATGGCGATTCCGCCAAACAACTAAAAGTAGGCGAGCCCCTTTGGCTTGCTCTCCATCCGGCTGGCTGGTAAAACTACGTTTTCCGTCAGCCGTGATTTTTTATGTTCGCCTCTCAAACGTCGCTTGCTCTGCCCTCTTCCCCGTTTATCCGCGCTGCTGGCATGTCGCTGGATACATTACCGATCGCCTGGTGCGAATTCGATCAACAACATTGGCATGCTGAGCTGCATCAGGCGTGGCAGCTGCCGCTGCCCGCGTCGCTACAGAGCGCGGTGACCAAACGCAAAGCCGAGCATCTGGCGAGTCGCTGGCTGGTGCAGCAAAATTTCGCGCACTTCGGTTTAGCGCATTTTGTGTTGTGTAATGCGCCCGATCGTTCACCGTTGTGGCCCGCCGGCATTCAGGCGTCGCTGTCGCATACGCACAGCGTTGCGGTGATGGCTGCGACGCGCGAGCCACTGTGCGTGGGTGTGGATGTTGAGCAGATTATGGCGGAGGAAACCGCCGATGAAACCGCTGGGATGTTGATGAGCGCGGCGGAAAAACAGCGCCTGCTGGCGCGGCCTCTGCCCTTTGCCCAGGCCGCTACGCTGCTGTTTTCATTGAAAGAGAGTGTATACAAAGCGCTGTGGCCGCAATTGCATCAGCCAATGGATTTTCTTCAGGCGGAAGTGCTGGAACTGGACGTGCAGCAAGGCCGCGCAACGCTGCGGTTGTGTCAGGATTTTGATGCGTATTTCACCACCAAAGCGTTGCTGCAGGCGCGTTTCTGGCTGACTGGAGATCGCGTGATTACGTTGCTGACGCATCCGCTTCCGACAAAATAAAAAACCGGCTCAGAAATAAACCCGAGCCGGTGACAACACAAGACGACAGAAAAGTGTTCCAGGGACGCAGAAACGAGGATTTCTGCTGGGAGTGACTTTACTCACTCCGCAACTTCTTGCCCAATAAGGGTTTTCGCTAAGCTTTCCCGGCTGGCGTTAATGGCCGGTATCGGTGCGTTGCACCGCATCCAGCGTTGCCATCTCGCGTTCATTACCGGTTAACTCACTCAGTTGACCTTCGCGCATCTCCAGCAAGCGATCGGCGTGAATAAAGTAGTGATCGTCATGACTAATAGCGAACACCGTTTTACCCGATTCCTGTAACCACGGCAGCAGCTCACGATAGAAGATGCGACGGAAATGCGGATCCTGATCCGCCGCCCATTCGTCGAGCAACAGAATATCGCGCTCTTCGGCGGCTGCCAGCAGCAGCGCCAGACGTTTGCTCTGCCCTTTCGACAGTTGCAGATTAAGCACTCTGTTGCCTTCCAGCTTGAGCTTGTCCTGCATCTTCAGACGCTCCAGCCACTGCTGCACCAGCGCAGGATTGGCTGGCTGCCCTTGATCGCCGATGAGGCGATCAAACAGATGCACGTCGGTAAACACCGCCGAGAAATGTTTGCGATACGCATCGAGGTTTTGCCAATCCACCACCTTGCCATCCAGCAGCAAACTGCCCGATTGCGGCTGATAGAGGCCGGTGAGCAGCATCGCCAGCGTCGATTTTCCGCTGCCGTTGCCGCCAATCAGGAACACCAGCTCGCCGCGGCGTAGCGTCAAATTGATCGGCCCAACCTGGAATCCGTGCTCGCCGTAGTGGAAGCAGACGTCGCGCAGCTCCAGCGTTTGCCAGTCGCTGACTTTTGGCAGCGCCTTGAACTTTTCTTCATAGGGCGCCAGTTCAAACCTGTTGAGCTTGCGAAACGCCACCTGCGCGCTGAGCAGCGTTGGCAAGGCGCCGACCGCCGCCAGCAGCGGTGTGCGCAGGAACAGCAGCGTCAGCGAATAAGTTGCCGCCACCGCCGTATTTGCCCAGCCCAGCCCGTTCGCCATAAAGAACACGATGCCAATCGCGCCGAGCATCATGATATTCGACCAGTTCACCGCGCTGAGGTGGAAGGTATCGGCGCGCACGATGTGGTGGCGATAGCTTTTGGCATTCTCCTGATAAACGCTGTCGTAAATAAGCTGCGCACGTTCGCGGTTAAGCTGCAGCTCTTTACGCCCTTCGATAATGGTCTGGAAATCGCGATACAGGTCATCTTCGATTTCACGCAGCTTAGCCATGTGCTGATAAACGCGTGATACCAGCAACCAGCCGCCAACCAGCGTCACCACCAGCCACAGGCAGGTGATCAACAGCATTTTTGGCGAGAGCCAGGCGAGATAAAGCGCCGAACCGAGCGTAATAATGATGCCCTGAATCAGCTCGGGTAAACGCACGAAGGCGATGGTGATGGCACGCACATCGCTGGTGAGACCGGCCAGCAGTTGGGCATTGCCGATCTGTTCTATGCGCTCCACGCGCGTATCGAGGATCCGTTTGATGAATTCGCCGCGCAGCCGCCAGACAAAGTGATGGCCGAGCATGGTCAGCGCCAGCTGGGAGCCGAGCGTCACCGCCATCAATAGGAACAGCTGCCCAAGGAAACTCGGCAGCACCGAAATCGAGGTATTCACCGCGACGATCAGCTCATTATTGATATAGGCAATCAGGCCGATACCGAGCACGGCACTTAACAACGTGAGAAGAATGACGCCAATAAAAGGCCAGCGGTACTGGCGAAAAACGACTTGCAGCAATGCCATCAAAGGGTTCCAGCGGTCAATAAAGCAGCCTGCAGTTTAATGTCGCCTTGGCTGATAGCAAGAATAATTCTCATCCTATAGTTGCCTAAGCACAGTGTTGCTTGCCGCTAGTTTGTAGCAGCGCGATTTATCGCGCATTAACTTGCGCAATGCTTGTCAGATAAGGAGATATTTCGATTTAAAGCTGGTGCGGGCTCTGACACATCTGCTGCGTCAAGGGCCGTCCTCGCGCCGCTAAAGCGGTACCTTCGGCTTCCACATTGTGCCAACGGACCGTTCGCGGATCGGCCTTCCTGGCCGGCCCCGAACTGCCACGCGCATCCATGCGCGTGGCTCCTGGCCCAACGTAAAAGCCTCAGCGCTGCGAATGGCCCTTTTGCCACAGCAGACGCGCCAGCGCCTCTGCTAATGTGCCCTTTTTAATAACGCGCAATGAAGGTTCGGAGCTGGTCGGGGCCACTTTTGGGCCGGCATTCCGCAGCGCTGAACGAAGCGAGGAAGCCAGGAGAGCCCGCAGGACGCGGGCGAAAGGCGGAGCCGGGACAAGGATGTCCCGTCTCCGCCGGTCCGTCAGGCAGACGAACGAAGTGAAGGCACCGCGCAAGCGGCGCGAGGACCGCCGGCCCAAAGTGGCACCGGCCAGCGCCCTCATCACTGGCTTAACTAACATTAAGAATAAATTGTGCCGCCACAACAAAAACTAAAATGCGCGGCGGAAAGTCAGGTTGAAACGGAAAGCGCCCGCCTGCGGATGAATGCCAGGTTTGAGCGGCAGAATGCCGTGATAACGCAGGCGCGATGGCCCGCCCCACACCACGATATCGCCATGTTCCAGCAGCACGCGCTGGGTGGCGTCGCCGCGTTCGAAACCGCCGAACTGGAATACCGCAGGCAATCCCAGTGAAACCGACACAATCGGCTGGCGCAGATCCTTCTCATCTTTATCCTGATGCAGCGTCAGTTTTGCGCCGGGTTCATAGCGGTTAATCAGGCAGGCATCAGGATTGAAACTGGCAAAGCCCGCTTCGCGCGCAGTTTGCTGCGCCAGCTCGCGGAACAGCGCGGGCATCGGCGGCCAATGGTGTCCGCTGTTGCTGTCTTGCTCGGTATATTGATAGCCGCGCGAATCGGTGGACCAGCCAAAATCACCACAGTTGGTCATCGCCACCGACATGCGATGGCCACCGGGCGTGATGCGATGGGCAAAGGGATTTTTCGCGGCGATATCGTGAATCGCCGCCAGCAGCGCGTCGGCCTGTTCGCGGGCACGACGTCGCAGAATCACCGCGCCATCCGCTAGCGGTTCCTGCCACGGCGCTTCGTCACTAAATAAATCCAGCATGTGCGCCTCCTTTATTGAGATGCCTGATCGATGAGGAAGGTTTTAAACTGCGGCGACATCCAGTGAGTAAAACCGTCGCCCTGCTTGCTGATCAAATAGACCGCCAGATGCTCTTTCACCGCTAACGCTTTAGCGCGTTCGCTGCCGAGCACCATCAAACCGGTATCCCAGCCATCCGCTTCCAGCGCGGTGGTGGCTATCACCGTTGCCGACACCAGCTTGTGCTCAATCGGTCTTCCGGTAGTCGGATCGATGACGTGCGAAATGCGTTTGCCATCCAGTTCATAATAGTTGCGATAGCTGCCGGAGGTGCTAATGCCGTGTCCTTGCAGATCGACGCGCGCTTCCACCGCGTTTTCGCGATCGGTGGGTTTCTGGATCGCCACGCGCCACGGCTGCTGATTAGCATTGACGCCACGGCTCAATACTGCGCCGCCCACTGAAACCAGATAATCAGTGATGCCTTGCTGCTCCATCAGACGCGCCAGATGATCGGTGGCATAGCCTTCGCCCATGGTGGAGAGATCGACATACAGGCCGGGCAGATCTTTCTGCAGCCATTGACCGTTAACGCCCTGAATCACGCGCAGATGCTGCAAGCCAGTCCGCGCTTTAGCGGCGGCGATTTCTGCCTCGCTGGGGGTATGCGCCGGTTGCTTCGTCGGGCCAAAACCCCACAGATTGACCAGCGGGCCCACGGTGATATCCATCGCACCCGACGTTTTATGCCCGATTCGCAGCGCTTCAGTAACGATGTCCGCCATATCAGCGCTTACCGGCTGCGGTGCGTTGCCTTGATACTGATTAAAGTGCGACAGCACCGAATCGCTTTTCCACGTCGAGAGTTCGCCGTCATCGCGATCCAGCTGTTGCTGGATCAGCTGTTGCAACGCCGCTTTACGCTGCGGATCAACGCCGGCGACGCTGACGCGCCACACGGTGCCCATGGTTTTGCCTTCCAGCACCATCGCGGGTTGGCTGCTGTTTTTTTCGCAACCGCTGAGTCCTAATGCCAGCAGGCTAATTAGCAGAATGTTCTGAAAACTCATCAATTCCTCATCTGTAAACCATTACTACAGCCAATTACAAAGCATAACTCGCTTGTAAAGCAGTCTAAAGCTGCTTGATGTTCGATAAACGCTGACACAGGATAACCGGTTCCTGCAACGTTATGCCTACAGGAGCATCAGATGATTTATATGATTATTGCCGTAACCGCCGGGCTGTTTATTTATGGCAGTTTCAAATGTTGGCAGACGTACCGCCATCGCCTGATTCAGCACTATCCTGCACGCCGACGTTAAATTATTGCACCAGAAAATCACCCTTCTGCACCGCTTCAGCGCTGGCGCAGTGTAGCAAAGTCGCTGCAACCCGCGTGGCGCTGAGAGCGGTGCGCTGGCATGAATGCTGCATTGTTGAAGATGAGTTGAACTTCAGCGAGGTGCAGAATGGAAAATAGCAAAACACAAAACAGTAAATGGCAGCACTGGCTGAGCTTCTCGGCCTTTACGCTGGCGGGTGTTGCGATGGAAGGCAGCCTGAGCGCCATCACCAACCCGCCGCCGCAACCGGCGCCCAAAGCCAAAAAATGGCGCGGTATTCAGTAATCTTTACAGTCCCAACTCACTCAGGCCCGGATGATCGTCCGGGCGCGTGCCGGCTGGCCAGTGGAAAAGACGCTGATCTGCGCTGATCGGCAGATCGTTGATGCAGGCGAATCGCTGAATCATCAAACCATCGGCACCAAAGTGCCAGTTCTCATTGCCATAGCTGCGAAACCAGTTACCGCTGTCATCATGCCATTCATAGGCAAAGCGTACCGCCAGCTTATCTTCATGCCACGCCCATAGCTCTTTGATCAGTCGATAATCCAACTCTTTCATCCACTTACGCTGCAGGAAGGTCACGACTTCTGCGCGTCCATTGACGAATTCACTGCGATTGCGCCAGCGCGTATCTTCGCTGTACACCCGCGAAACACGCTGCGCATCGCAGCTGTTCCAGGCATCTTCCGCCATGCGGACTTTCTGTAATGCGGTTTGTTGATTGAACGGTGGCACCAGCATGTTATTTCTCCCGATTATGTAGACAGGTCTGTCTACTTGATTCATCCTGCCGTATGTAGACAATTCTGTCTACATGCAAACACGGGAATTTTTATGCTTGAGCCTCTGATCTTTGATGCCACCGCCTCCGCGCGCGATCGTATCTTGCTGTGCGCGCAACAGCTTTTTTACCAACAAGGCATTCGCGCCACCGGTGTGGATAAGGTGATTGCGCAAGCGGGCGTGACCAAAGTGACTTTCTATCGTCACTTTCCGGCGAAGAATGCGCTGGTGCTGGCGTTTTTACAGCAGCGCCATCAGCGCTGGATGCTGGCGTTTCGCCAGGCGCTAAATCAGCACGCGGCATTGATCGATGCGCTGCCCGCGGCGTTACTGAGCTGGTTCAGGGATGACGATTATCGTGGCTGTGCGTTTATCAATACCGCTGCGGAACTGGGCAGCACGTTAGCGGAAGCCAGCGAACTGATACGTCAGCATAAGCGTGAGATGGCGCAGGCGATCAGCGACAAACTGTTGCCCGATCAGCAGGTGAAAACGGCGCAGATTGTGTTACTGGTTGAGGGCGCGATTGTGCAGGTACAGATTGGCGAGGAGGCGGAACGGGTGGTTGAGGTACTGCATGCCGCGCTGGATGCGCTGCTGAAAACGGGAGCGTGACCGGCAAGTCACGCTCCATCACCCTTAGAACTGGTAAACCAAGCCCAGTGCTACGACGTCATCGGTATTGATACCGGCTGCGTCGGTGAAGTTGTTGTCGTCCAGCAGGTTGATCTGGTAATCAACGTAGGTCGACATGTTTTTGTTGAAGTAGTAGGTTGCGCCTACATCAATGTATTTCTTCAGGTTCTGGCTGCCGTAACCTTCGATGTCAGAGCCGCGAGAAGAGACGAACGCCAGAGATGGGCGCAGGCCGAAGTCGAACTGGTACTGTGCCACCAATTCCCAGTTATCCGCTTTGTTGGCGTAACCGTAAACGGTGCCGCTATCGCTGGCGCCGAAACGCGTCGCGTTGTATGAACGGCTGTACATTGCGGCCAGGTAAACGTTGTTAGCGTCATACTTCAGCGCACCGCTGTAAGCTTCGGCTTTATCACCGCGACCCAGGATGTTGGCGGTACGTGGATTGTTACCGTTCTGGTTATTGGTACGGTCAGACTGGAACATCGCTGCACCAATACCGAAACCTGAACCCAGATCGTAAGTGGTGCTCAGGCCGTAGCCGTCACCATTCTCGCCCAACACATCACGACCAGAGCCAGTAGATTCGGTTGGGTTGTCGTTTTTGCCTTGATACTGAACCGCGAAGTTCCAGCCATCGACTAAACCGAAGAAGTTGGTATTACGATAGGTTGCGAGGCCGTTGCTGCGCTGGAACAGGAAGTTGTCCGCGCCGTAGGTATCGCCACCGAACTCTGGCAGAACGTCAGTCCATGCGCCGAGATCGTACATCACGCCGTAGTTACGGCCGTAATCGAATGAACCTGCATCACCAAATTTCAGACCGGCAAAACCAACACGCGTATAGCTGTTCGCGGTGCCTTCGCTTTCTGCGGTGTTCAGTGCAGCCTGGTATTCCCACTGGCCGTAACCGGTCAGCTGATCGGTCACCTGAGTTTCACCTTTGAAGCCAAAACGCAGGTAAGACTGGTCACCGTCTGAGCCAGAGTTGTCAGAAAAATAATGCAGACCGTCCACTTTGCCGTAAAGGTCTAATTTGTTGCCATCTTTATTGTAAATTTCAGCTGCGCTTGCTGATCCTGCCACCAGCAATGCAGGAATCATCAGGGAGAGAACGCGACGTTTCATTTTTATTACCCTCTATAATGTGCCTTTATTTTTGCCACTGCGAACTGAATGATTAAAAATTCAGCCGGCACGCCATTGTTATTTTATGTTGGGCAATAATCTATCACGAAAATGCTACTAAATTTCCAAAACTGTTTCAGTGTATTTAATAGTTATTTCAGAATGTAAATTACGGGGAACTAATAACCAGCACAGATAGGTAAAAAATATAGCACTTTTTGACAACATATATTTTAATTGTTTAAAAACATCAAATTACATGAGTTACATTTCCGCACTGAATGACAAAACTCTAAGCCATCCAGAGCATACAATTATCCCCGCTATCATCATTTATTTCATTATTACCTTCATTCACCCCGAATGTTTTGATTTACCCT
The DNA here is from genome assembly GCF_019795955.1 of Pantoea sp. DY-5. NCBI lineage: Bacteria > Pseudomonadati > Pseudomonadota > Gammaproteobacteria > Enterobacterales > Erwiniaceae > Pantoea > Pantoea sp. DY-5. The sequence continues at coordinate 350,777 of NZ_JAIMIE010000004.1, read as the reverse complement.
AATTTCCCGCCGGACCAGATGGTCCGGCATTTTTTTGCCCGCAATTCAGACATCGCCTTATATTGCGTAAAGTTAATTACGCAGGTTAAATTAACCACAATAATTGCCGCGCATTATTTGTCTCTTTTCGCACATTTCGTTCAATTCATAGTCTTAAATCGGCAATGTTAATTTCGGGGCGTAACAAAGATCGCTGCAATATTTGCCGGCACATATTGTTAACGCTCACGCAGTGATTCCCTGGCTTTATTCAGTGGCTTAAGCAAATAATCCATCACGGTTTTCTGACCGGTTTTAATCTCAACATTCGCTACCATGCCGGGCATGATGGCGAACCTGCGGCCGCTTTTATTGGTCAGTTCGGCTTTTTGCGTGCGCACATAGACGCGATAGTAAAACTCGTCGTGCCGCACTTCGTCCTGCAGCGTATCAGGCGAGACGGTTTCGACTTCCCCGTGCAGATCGCCATAAATCGACGCGTCGTAGGCGGTGATCTTCACCACCGCGGTTAAACCCGGCCGGATATAGCCGATATCGCGTGGATTGATGCGCGTCTCAATCAGCAATTGATCCTCCAGCGGTACAATCTCCATCAGCTTGCCACCCGGCTCCAGCACGCCGCCCACGGTGGTGACGCGCACATCCTTCACAATGCCGCGCACCGGCGAAATCAGCGTAGTGCGCGTCAGCAGATCCTGCTTGCCTGCCGCCACCTGCAGCTGCGCATCCAGCTCACCGTTGTTCTTCACCTGCTCTTCATGGGCGCGCACGTAATAATCGTTGCGCGCTTCGTCGATTTTGCCGCGCAGATCGCTAACCTGGCGACGCAGGCGAATCACATCCACCTTACCCGCCGCGCCGCGCAGCATCAGCGGCTCCGTCACGTTGAGTTCTGCCTGCACCAGCGCAAGGGATTGCTGCAAATTGCCGATGGTCTCGACAAAATTCTGCCGCCGCGCCTGATAGAGCTGCGTTTCGCGCGCCACCAGTTCGGGATGTTGCAGGATATCGGCGCTGAACCTCAGCGGCGTGTCGCTGAGCTCGGCCTGTAAACGTTCAGAGGAGGCACGCAGCGTGCGCACCCGCGCAATCGCCTCACCAAAGTTGGTTTGAAAGCGCGTAGGATCGAGTGTTGCCAGCACCTCGCCGCGCTGCACGATATTGCCTTCGTGCACATTGAGCTGTTTGACGATGCCGCCATCAAGGCTATCAATGATCTGCGCGCGGCTGGAAGGCGTGACTTTGCCGATGCCGACCGTGACTTCGTCCAGCACCGCAAAGTACGCCCACAGCAGAAACAGCAGCAGCGCCACCACGCACAGCCAGATGATCGCCGAGGTGCGACGTTCACGCCGCGTCAGATCTTTATCCAACAGCATCACGCTCATGCCGCATCTCCTTTTTTACTGGCGGCGTGACGCAGAATCTCGTCGCGCGCGCCATCGGCCACGATGCGGCCGTTATCCATCACGATAATGCGATCAACCATGCGCAGCAGAGCGGGACGATGCGTGACCAGTACCAGCGTGCGCCCGGTGCCCCATTGCGCCAGCTGACGAATCACCTGCGCCTCCAGTTGCTCATCCATCGCCGCGGTCGGTTCATCCAGCAAAACCACCTGCGGCTGGCGCAGAATCAACCGGCTGAGCAGCACCATTTGCCGCTGGCCGCCGGACAAGCCGCGTCCGCCTTCATGAATAATGCGATCGAGGCTGGCGGCGTCCTGCTGCACCAAGGCTAACGCGCCGCTGATGCGCAGCGCTTGCAGCATCTCCTGCTCGCTGGCGTGCGGATTCCCGAGCAGCAGGTTCTGGCGCAGCGTGCCGAAAAACAGCCGCGCATCCTGCGACAGCCAGCCAAGCTGACGCCGCAGATCGACCGGATCGATGCAGGTGAGATCGACGCCGTCCACCAGCACTTTGCCCTGGCTGGCGCGCGCCTGACCGGCCAGCATCTTCAGCAGCGTCGATTTGCCCGCGCCGACTTTACCGAGAATCGCCACGCGTTCGCCGGGCGTGATCTGCAACTGCGGAATGTTGAGCACGCTATTACCGCTCTCCTCTTCGTAGCGGTAATGCACATTTTGCAGCAGATAGTGGCCGCTGAGCACCGGACAGTGCGCCAGCGTGGCGTGATCGGGTTGGTCGAGCGGCTTCTTTAACAGTTCATCCAGCCCTTTCATCGCCGATTTCGCATGCTGCCAGCGCGAAAACACCATGGTGAGCTGCATCAGCGGCGCGATGGTGCGTGATGAGAGCAAGCTGCACGCCACCAGCGTGCCGGTGGTGATCTGATTGTCGAGCACCAGATAGACGCCGAACACCAACATGCCGGCATAGGTGAGCTGCTGCACGCTGGCCGACCAACCGGTGAGGCGCGCGCCCCACAAACGTTGCTGATTGCTGATGGCCGCGCTAACTTCGTGCGTTTGCTCCCACTGGCGTTGAAAATAGGGTTCCGCTTGCAGCGCTTTGATATCCTCTACACCTTCTAAGGTTTCCACCAGCACCGCCTGACGCAGCGCGCTTTCCCGCAACCCTTCCTGCGCCAGACGCGCCATCGGGATCTGCACCAGTAAGCCAGGAATGACGATCAGCGGGATTGCCAGTAACGGAATCAGCACCAGCCAGCCGCCAATCGACGCCATGATCAGCAGAAACAGCAGCACAAACGGCAGGTCGGCGGCGGCATTCACCGTGGTGGACGTCAGCAGCTCGCGGACCTGATCAATTTCACGCAGTTGGGCAATAAAGGAGCCGGTGGAACGCGGACGCGCTTCGTTGCGGATGTTCATCGCCCGCGCAAACAGCATGGCGGATATTTTCAGGTCGATGCGTTTGCCCATCAGGTCAGAAACCTGGGTGCGCATCAGACGAATCAGATACTCAATGGCGGCCGCCAGCACCACGCCGGCGAACAACACCCACAACGTTGGCTGCGACTGCGCCGGAATCACCCGATCGTACACCTGCATGGAAAACAGAATGCCCGCCAGCGCCAGCACGTTGCCGACCAGCGAGGCCAGGCTGATTTCCGCAATGCGCCGCTTCATGCCACGAAAGTGATGCCAGAACCAGTGCGGCTGATAAGGCTGCACAAACTCATCGATGCGCGCATCACGCGCCCGCGCCGCCACACCAACGACGCCGACCTGCATGTCGGCCTGCATGAGCAAATCCTGCAGCTGACCTGCGCGCACCACATCGCCACTTTCACTCAGCCAGTAACTTACGCCACCGTTACTATCCACCTCTTCTATCAACGCCACGCTGCCGTTTTCCAGCAGCAGCAATACCGGCACAATTTCCTGCCGCCAGCGCAGTTTGCTGTGCGGCACCAGCATCAAATGCAGGCCTAACAGCCGGGCTAAACGTTCTAATTGTTGCGTCGGGGCCAGATGTTGAAACCAGCGCATCTGCTGGCGCAGCGTGCTGCCGTCCGCCGGTTTACCGAAGCGTGCCGCGACGCGCAGCATCGCCGCGATGCCGTTGTCGCTGTTAAAGGGTTGTGCTGTCATCCCTGTTGTCCCGTGAGCAATGAGTGTGGGCAGGCAACCGCTAGCCGATGTTACTAGCGGTTGATGGCGGATTACGCCAGGCTCTGAACCTGATGTTGCTGCAGATGATCGCCGAGGGTGTAACTGCTATCGCTGGCGTTGTAGTGGCTCTCCGTGGCGCGCGCATCGCTGGGCTGAGCGGCGGCGCTGTCGCCTGCGTTGGTCAGCAGCGTATTCAGCGGCTCGCTGCTGACGCTGGCGGCCGCCTCATGACTATCGATGGTCACCGGCTGCGTCGCCGTCGCCACATTGCCCGCTTTGTCCTGCGCGCTGACCTTCATTTGGTAGCTGCCATCATCCAGCGGTGCCAACTGACCCGCCAAAATGGTCAGCGCCCAGTTGCCGTCGGCTTTAACCGTGGCGGTGTAACTCTGATCGCCTAGCGTCAACGTCACCAAACTGCCCTGATCGAGATGGCTGCTGCTGCCCTGAATCAGATGCCAGCTATTTAGCTCCGCCGCATCCAGCACGCCGTCGCCAAACGGTTGATTCAGCGTAATGGTAGGCACCTGATGCGTGGCAACGTTGAACAGGTTCTCAATAATCTGCGTATCGTGGTTGCCGTACTCATCCCAGCGCGTGGCCAGCGCCGACACTTCGCCATCCGGCAGCGCCTGCAGATCTTCGGCGCTGATGGTGACCATGCCGTTGACCGGCGTGTAGTTTTTGCCGTTGAGCGTCAGCTCCTTCACGCCTTCGAGATAGAAACTGAGATCGTGCTGCGCTTCCTGCTGATTCAGCGTGGTATCGCCGCCAATATTGATTTCGTAATAGATGTCTGGCAGTTGGGTGACCACGTTCAGTTCCAGCATTGCGTCAGTGCTGTTGCCAGCGCCATCCTGCGCATAAACGCGGATTTCGCCCAGTGCAATAAAGCTCGCCACTTCACTGGCCGGAATCGTTACCTGCCAGTGACCGTCGCTGCCAATCTGCGCGTGATAGACCGCATCTCCACTGCACAGCAACAGCTGCTGGCCCGGTACCACCACCGAGAGATCGCCGCTAAAGGTGAGATCGTTTTGGCTCTCTTCTTTATTGATCACGTTGTCTGCCGTGACCTTATCGAAACTGATGTGCGGCAGGCTGCTAACGTGGGTAATTAAGGTGACATCCTGCAGATAAGCGGCGGTTTTGCCGTTGGGATCGGTAGCGCTGACTTTCAGGCTGTAGACGCCATCCTGTAACGCCTGAAGATCCTGTGAAGGAATAGCGGCGGTCCATTCGCCTTTATCGTTAACGCCGCCAGAGTATTTTTTCCCGGCTAAAATCACCGTGATATGGCTGTTCGCCGGCATGTGCGTAACACTGCCGTGCACCTCCACGCCGTAAATGCCTTCTGCCACGCTGACCGCGTTATCACCGCTGATCGGATCCACCGTCAGCGTAGGCTTGATGGTTTTATCCACGTAAACCCCAAAGCCCACCTGCGTATCGGTGCTATTACCGGCTTTGTCGGTGAGGGTTAGCGTCAGCGAATAAGCACCGTCGGACAATCCGTTGAGCACCGACGGCGGCATCGAAGCATTCCAGTAACCCCATTTATTTACCGTGCTGTGCCAGACTTCGCCGTTAAAGGTCAGCGTTACGGTGGCGCCTGGCTCAGATTCGGCGCGACCGCGCAGGTGAATATTCCTGCCGGATTCCCATGCGGCAATCACGCCATCTTGTGCAATAGGTTCATAAGGACGTAACGGCGCGGGCGGCGTAGTATCCACGCTGCGCGTTTGCAAAGATGATGTGTCGTCTGCCAGCGGATAAAGAGTGACCGCAGAGTGCAGAATCGCCGCTAATTGTTGTTCGGATTGACGTGAAGACATAGGTAACCTCGTTACAGGGAAGGTATTGCAACGGTCATTAAGCTTATTAATGTTTTAAGCGTACCGGTGCGCCATACAGGCCATTAATCAATGGCCCGCTTCGCCTGATGAAAACGGGTTACCCGCAGGTAACAAGGACTAAAATAAGGCACAGCAAAATTCTCCCAAAGGGGGAGAAATAATCTCGATCTCGCTATATTCCGCATCGGGAGCTGATGGGATGACTAACATATCGGTTTTACGTGGTCGCTGCCTATTGGCGAAAATCCGGAAATGCATGCTTTGCGACAGCGCCAAAAAATTGACGTCCAGGCCGCATGTGGCGCGGAATCTTTCATCAGTATACTGCATCATTCGGCAGAAAAAATTTTACTTAAGTCACTCCAGTAATGATTGGCACATGCCAGGAAAGTTCTGGAAAAGCGCAGCGATGCGTAAAAAATCGGTAATATGCCTGTTTCTGGCGTTTAATCGCTGCCATCTGATAGGGTCTGATGCGCGGTGTGACATGCGCTTTGATGCTAAACTTCGTCGCTTCACCCGCTAATGAAAACTACTCTTTATGACAGCACTGGACGCCGCGCCGCAAAATAAATTGCATCACCGTGTCAACCTCGGGACACGTATCGTTTTCCTCATCGCTGGATTGGGCATGTCCGCATGGGCACCGCTGGTGCCATTCGCCAGCCAGCGTCTGGCATTGAGCGGCGCATCATTGGGCGGTTTGCTGCTGTGTCTGGGAATTGGCTCGCTGGCGGCGATGCCGATTACCGGCGGTTTGATTGCGCGCTTCGGTGGTCGTCGGGTGATGTTGTGCTCCACGCTGGTGGTGCTGGCGATGTTACCGCTGCTGGCGACGCTTAATGTGATGTGGCTGATGGCCGCCACTTTAATGGTGTTTGGTGCCGGACTCGGCATGCTGGATGTCGCGATGAACGTGCAGGCTGTCGAAGTGGAAAAAGCCGCACGCAAGCCGATGATGTCCGGTTTCCACGGCTTCTTTAGCCTCGGCGGGATCATCGGCGCCGGTTCCGTCAGCTTGTTACTCGGCAGCGGCCTGACGCCGTTGCAAGCGGTTGGCGCGGTGATGGCGCTGATTGTGCTGCTGCTGGTGTGGAGCCTGCCGACGCTGATGACCGAACGCCTGCATCAGCCCGATCAGCCGTGGCTGGTTATTCCGCGCGGTTGGGTGGCATTCCTCGGTTTACTCTGCTTTATTCTGTTTCTTGCCGAAGGTGCGGTGCTGGATTGGGGAGCGCTGTTGCTGCTGCAAAGCCCGGAGATGAGCCCGGCGCACGCCGGTTTAGGTTATGCGGTGTTCTCGGTGGCAATGACCATTGGTCGTCTGACCGGCGATAAAGTGATTCAGCGCTTCGGCCGTTATCCGGTGATGTTGACCGGTGCGTTAGCCGCTGCCGCAGGCATGACGTTGGCGGTGTTGCTGCCGTGGCCGCAAATTGCGCTGCTGGCTTTCCTGCTGGTGGGATTTGGCCTCGCCAATACGGTGCCGATGTTGTTCAATGCTGCCGGGAATCAACACGATATGCCGTCGAATCTGGCGATTTCGGCCATGACAACGTTAGGCTATGCAGGTATTCTTTCAGGTCCGGCTTTAATCGGATTAATTTCCCAGTGGATCAGCCTGAGTGGTGCATTTTTGCTTATCGCTCTGCTGCTGCTGGCCGTCGCTGCCAGTGCCCGACGGGTTGCGCGCTAATTCCATGATCCTGAGACACTATGCTGCCTTATAAATTTCCTCTGACATCCGGCAATGTAACGCGCTTTTTCGTGGTGTTTAACCTGGTGCTTTTTCTGGCGCTGGGCGCGATGGTGCACAACAGCGTGAATGCCTGGATGACAGAGAAGCGCTATGCGATGACCGATTTGGCGCGTGCGATGCAGAAACGCATCGATGCGTCGCGCTTCGCTACGTGGCAGATCTATGAGAACCTGGCCACCAGCGCCGCCGGTTCGTCGCCGAACAGTAATCTTCAGGAAACCCGCCTGCGCCCGGATGTCTATTATCTGGAAAAAACCCGCCGCAAAACCGAAGCACTGATTTTCGGTTCGCACGATAGCAGCACGCTGGATATGACCATGCGCATGTCCAACTATCTCGATACGCTGTGGGGCGCGGAAAATCCGACCTGGTCGATGTACTTCCTCAATGGTCAGGATAACAGCCTGATTATGATCTCCACGCTGCCGCTGAAAGACATGGCGACACGTTATAAAGAGAGTGCGATCAATTCGCTGGTTGATAGCCGCCGCGCCGAGATGCTGCAGCAGGCCAATGCGCTGGATGAGCGCGAAAGCTTCTCGCCGCTGCGTCACTTCGCCTGGCAGAACGATCACTACTTTACCCTGCGCACCACTTTCAATCAGCCGGGCCATTTAGCCACCGTGGTGGCATTTGATTTGCCGGTTAACGATCTGATTCCGCGTAATATGCCGCTGGAGAACTTCCAACTGCGTCAGGACGCGACGCAAACGTCGACCACCAACACCACCACCAGCGACGACACTAGCAGCGAAAGCACGCACGTGGCGCTTGTAAACCCGAATCTGGAGATCGCCGCCTCGCTGCCTAGCACTTCGCTGCAGCTGGTGTATCGCGTGCCGCTCACCAGCCTGGCGCTGGATACGCTGCATAATCTGATGTGGCCGCTGCTGATCAACCTTGTGCTGTTTTTACTGTCGATTGCGGGCATTACGCTGCTGCGTCAGCAATCGCTGCGCCCGAACGAGAATCAGAGCGCCGAGCTGGATTCGCTGCGCATGCTTAACGAAGAGATCGTCGCCAGTTTGCCGGTCGGCTTGCTGGTGTACGACTTCGCCACTAACCGCACGCTGCTCAGCAATAAAATCGCTGAACATCTGTTGCCGCACCTGAATCTGCAGAAAATCATCAATATGTCCGATCAACATCAGGGCGTATTGCAGGCGACCATCAATAACGAAGTGTATGAAATTCGCCACGCGCGTAGCGTGCTGTCGCCGCATACTCAGCTATTTATGATGCGCGATCAGGACCGCGAATTACTGGTGAATAAGAAGTTGCAGAAGGCGCAACAGGTGCTGGATCGTAATCACCAGATGCGTCAGCAGTTAATGCATAACCTCGGTCACGCCCTCAATGGTCCACTGCAAAGCATGGTTAAGCAACTAGTACAACTTAGCCAGCGTGACGATGACGAAAGCGTGCTCGATCTGCTCGACGAGAGCCAGGGTTTGGCGCGCCTGGTGGATGACATCGTGCTGCTTAATCGCCTGGAAGCGCATGACTGGTCGCCTGATGCCAGCGTGTTCAACCTGCAGGATATGCTGGACGAAATCGCGCTGGAAAGCCTGCCGCTGCTGCGTCGTAAAGGTTTAGCGCTGGTGGTGAATAACCATTTAGCCAATGACGAGATGCGTTTTGGCGATCGTCGTGCGCTGCGTAAAGTGCTGACCACGCTGATGCACTATTCGCTGACCACCACGCGCTGGGGCAAGATTTCGCTGGAGATCAAAACCAGTGAAGACAAGCCCAACCAGGTCTTGCTGCAGCTGGTGGATACCGGCTCCGGCTTGAGCGTCGATGAACTGGCGAATGTCGATTTCCCCTATCTCGGCGACACCACGCAAGATCGTTTTGGCCAGGCGTCCGGCATGGCATTTTTCCTCTGTAAGCAGCTGTGCAAACAGATGGGCGGCCAGCTGGAGATCATCGCTAAACCCGATATCGGCACACGCTACAATATTCAGCTGCCGCTGGCGTTAGAGCAGCAAGGCGAGCAGGAAGAAAAACTGCTGGAAGGGGTGACCGCGTTGGTGGATATCGCCGTAGAAGACGTACACAAGATCGTTTGTCGCCACCTCGAAAACTGGGGAGCGAAATGCCTGACCTCGGATGAGCGTTTAACTGGTCAGGATCATGATGTGCTGGTGACCGACGATCCGGCGCGCCTGAACGGCTGGGCGCTGCTGCTGGCCGGTGACGAAATGGGTCATCACGCGTTGAACGATCAGCAATTCCGGGTCAACTTCAATCTCAGTAATGCACTGCTTGATGCGCTGCTGGCCCTGATTGAAAAGCAACTTTCTCATGATTTGTTAGAGGAGAGTCGCGAAGATGAAGAAGCCACGCCGCTAATGAGCGGAGGCTATTTCCAGCTGTTTACCGAGACAGTACCGCCAGATGTGAAGAGACTGTATACTGAAGCGGCGGAAAAGGATTATCCCTCGCTTGCTCAGACAGCACATCGCCTGAAAGGCGTGTTTGCCATGCTCAATCTGGGTTCAGGTAAACAGCTTTGTGAAGCGTTAGAACAACACATTAAAGTATGTGACGATTTAACCATTAAAAATACCACCAGTGAAATTGACGCTTACGTCAGCCAACTGCTGCAGCAAGGTAACCAATAAGATGAATAACTTGAACGTAATTATTGCCGATGACCATCCGATCGTTCTGTTCGGTATCCGTAAGTCACTGGAACAGATTGAATGGGTTAACGTTGTAGGTGAGTTTGAAGACTCAACAGCACTGGTAAACAGCTTGCCCAAACTGGACGCTAATGTCCTGATTACCGACCTCTCCATGCCAGGCGAGAAGTACGGTGACGGTATCACCCTGATTAAATACATCAAACGTCACTATCCGGACCTCTCGATTATCGTTCTGACCATGAACAATAACCCAGCGATCCTGAGCGCGGTGTTGGATCTGGATATCGAAGGGATCGTACTGAAGCAAGGCGCACCAACCGATCTGCCAAAAGCACTCGCGGCTCTGCAGAAAGGCAAAAAATATACGCCGGAAAGCGTGGCAAAACTGCTGGAGCGCATCAGCGCCGGTGGTTACGGTGACAAACGTCTGTCGCCGAAAGAGAGTGAAGTACTGCGTCTGTTCGCAGAGGGTTTCCTGGTGACTGAGATTGCTAAGAAACTTAACCGCAGTATCAAAACCATCAGTAGCCAGAAGAAATCAGCCATGATGAAACTGGGCGTGGAAAACGATATCGCGCTGCTGAACTATCTCTCTTCTGTCAGCGCCACTCAGGTCGACAAAGAGTAATACGAATGGGCGGCGTCTTCTGACACCGCCCATTTTTTAGTATCCGCTTTACGCCTCTACCCTGCCCTTTCTGACGCGTTCCGCATACACCGCCAGCGTGCTTTTCAACACATCCAGCGTGACCGGCTTCGACAAACAGTTATCCATACCCGCATCCATACAGCGCTGCTTCTCTTCCGCTAACGCATTTGCCGTGACGCCAATCACCGGGAAAGTATGTCCCAGCTGACGCAGACGTTGCGTCAGGCGATAACCATCCATGTTCGGCATGTTCACGTCGCTCAGCACGATATCGATATGGTTGCGACTCAGCACGTTCAGCGCATCAACGCCATCCTGCGCGGTTTTGGTTTGATAGCCGACGGTGCCGAGCTGTTCTGATAGCAGCATGCGGTTGATCGGATGGTCATCAACAATCAGCACGATAATATCTTCGAAAGTCGCGGCGGCTTTTGGCGCGGTTAACGGCAGCGGCGTGGCGGTTTGGCTATTAATGTTGATGCGGTAGATGCGGCCCAGCAGCTGCGGCAGATCGTGGAGCATCGCGCTGCTCTGAATCCATTGCCCCGGCGCGGTTTCGTGCGGCATATCGATGTGCTCACCACAGATACGAATATGTGCGCGTCCAGTTTGCGCGGCAGGCTCATCGTGATCGCTGATGATCACATCATCAGCCGCCGCCTGGCCGTGGTAATACGCTGCCTGAATGCCCTGCTGTTGCAGCAGACGCAGCAGGAAGCTGGCGAGATACTCATTACGCATATCCAGCCAGATGGCTTTTTCCTGCAAGCCGTCGAGCAGCGGTGGCGCCGCCAGCTGACCGGAATAGATCGGAATACGCACGATAAACTGGCTGCCCATACCCGGTTCGGAATCGACTTCGATGTCGCCGTCCATCATGTTGATCAGCTTTTCACAGATCGCCAACCCTAAGCCGGTGCCCTGGAAGTTACGCTGCACGCCAGAACCCACCTGGAAGAACGGATCGAACAGGCGCGTTACCTCTTTGGCCGGAATACCGACGCCGGTATCGCGTACGCGGAATGCCAGATACCCCTCTTTGACGTAAGCATGCAGGATGATGCAGCCGGTATGCGTGAATTTAATGGCGTTGTTCAGCAGGTTGGATATCACCTGCTGCAGACGCATGGCGTCGCCATCCATGATCAGCGGCACATCGTTTTCGATAAACACATACAGCGTTAGGCGTTTACGCACCACCAGCGAGAGATAGTTGCTGGCAATGTGATTGACCACTTCACGCGGTGAGAACGGATGCGGTTCAATTTTCAGCTGTTCGGATTCAATCTTCGAGAAGTCGAGGATGTCGCTGATGATCTTCAGCAGCAGGCTCGACGAGTTATTCATCGCCGTCACCAGTGAATCGACGCCTTTTGGCAGCACTTTGGTTTGTAGCAGATCGAGGTTACCGATAATGCCGTACAGCGGCGTGCGCAGTTCATGACTGACGGTGGCGAGGAACATCGATTTCGACTGGCTGGCCTGCTCGGCCGAGTGCGCCATCTCCTGCAGCGACTGCTCCATGCGCACGCGCGCCGAAACATCCACCAGCACGCAAATCGCCACGTTTTCATTACGATAGCGCGAATGCACAAAGCTGATTTGCAGGTTGGTATTGCTGCCGGTCAGCACATCGACAAAGTTGACCTGCTGACCGCCAATGATTTCATTCAGACGCTGGCGATCTTCCTGCGTCAGCAGTGTCAGATAGTTATGCGCTAGCTCGTTACTCAGAATGTTGGTGCCATCGCTGGTGCGCAGGATACAGATGCCGACCGGCGCCGAGGCGACAATCTTACGGTTGAACTGCTCGTGCTCCTCCAGCCGATGCGCATTCTCCTCGGCCGGCAGGAACATGCGGCGCTCAAAAATCCACGCCAGCGTGAACAAAATCACCGCGGTTAAGATATTGAGCAGCAGCGCGTTAATCAGCATCAGCTTGAGCTGATCGGTTAACACGTCGGTGGAAAGCGACCACACCACATTGAGATTCGACGGCGGCAGCGGCTTTTTCAGCACCAGCTGGCGATAGCTGTCGAGATAGCCGAACCAGGTGCTGTTATCCGGCAGATCGTCGAGCGAGTAGCCCGGCCCGCCACGACGCGAACTGATCAGCGGACGGTAGTTTTCATCGGTGATGGTGGCCACCAGCGGCAAACCGCCCGGCTGAATAAATTCATCAAGGCGAATATTCTGCTCCACGCCCAGCAACGCCTGCAGCTTGTTCGCCACATATACCGGCATCACCATATAGAAGTTGCCGACGCCCGGCTGCGCGCTGCTGGTGATCCAATACATCGGCTGGCGGCGCTCTTCTTCATTGCCGTTGCGATAATGCAGCACGCGTTCGCGCAGCGCTTTCAGGCTACGTTCACGATCGACCGAATTGTTGCTGCCGATGGTGAAATCAGCCAGACACTGATTCTCTCCGCCGATGAAGAACACGCGGTTCAATTCATACGCCGAGGCAAAATTGCTTTTCCAGTAATTGATGTAGTAGCTGAGCGAGTCCAGCGAGTTACGCCAGGTATTGCTCATTGACGTGCAGTCGCCATCGGAAAATAGCGGCGTGAACTGCGGCAGCGCACCTTTGCCCGGCGGCAAACCGTTGAGCACATCCAGACCATTAGCGCTGCTGCTCAGGCGATTTTCGGTGATGTATTTCAGCTCGCGCATCACGTCCGCCGAATGGCGCACGTACCACTCAGCCTGACCATAATTGGCGGCAAACTCCTGACGCACCGCGTTCTCTTTCTCATGCAGCACGTTGATGATGTAGAAAGTGGTCAGCAGCGCACCCAGCGCCCAGAGCAGCAACGCCAGCGCACGAAACAGATAGCGCGAAATTCGAAGCGTAGTGCGAAAGGAGACGAGATATTTCAAAAGAGGCTCACTGGCGGTAAGAGGTTATCAGGATGTTGAAAAGCTTCCATACACTAGCTTTATCGGCCCTAAAAAGCCAGCTAGCCCGCGCCTTTAGGGGAAAACTCAGATAAAAAAACGGCAGGCCAGTTTCCTGACCTGCCGCTTATTAAAGCCGTTACGAATTACTCTTCGTCGTCAGCTTCTGGTGCTTCGTCGTCGCTGTCCACTTCCGGCGCGATATCCTCCTCGCCTTCCGCTACGCTACCGTCGATGGCGTCGAGTTCTTCCTCTTCCACCGGCTCCGCGACGCGTTGCAGACCCACCACGTTTTCATCTTCCGCAGTACGAATCAGAATCACGCCCTGAGTGTTACGGCCTACCACGCTGACTTCCGACACGCGAGTACGCACCAGCGTACCGGCATCGGTGATCATCATGATCTGATCGCCATCCACCACCTGTACCGCGCCGATAACCGGTCCGTTACGTTCGGTGACTTTAATCGAGATCACGCCCTGCGTCGCACGCGACTTGGTTGGATACTCGCTGTTGGCGGTACGTTTACCGTAACCGTTCTGCGTCACGGTGAGGATCGCGCCCTCTTCGCGTGGCACAATCAGCGACACCACTTTGTCGCTTTCAGCCAGCTTGATACCGCGAACGCCTGAAGCCGAACGGCCCATCGCACGTACTGCCGTTTCAGCGAAGCGCACCACTTTACCGGCGGCAGAGAACAGCATCGCTTCGTCGCTACCGTTGGTCAGCGCCACACCAATCAGCTCGTCATCCTCACGCAGGTTGATGGCGATGATGCCCGCGCTACGCGGACGGCTGAACTCCTGCAGCGCGGTTTTCTTCACGGTACCGCTCGCGGTAGCCATGAAGATGTTGAAGCCCTCGGTGTATTCACGCACCGGCAGAATGGCGGTGATACGTTCGTTGGCTTCCAGCGGCAACAGGTTGACGATTGGACGACCGCGCGCACCACGGCTGGCTTCCGGCAGCTGATAGACCTTCATCCAGTAGAGACGGCCACGGCTGGAGAAGCACAGAATGGTGTCGTGGGTGTTGGCCACCAGCAGACGATCGATAAAGTCTTCTTCTTTAATACGTGCGGCGGATTTGCCTTTACCACCGCGGCGCTGGGCTTCATAGTCGGTCAGCGGTTGGTATTTGACATAACCCTGATGCGACAGCGTCACCACAACGTCTTCCTGATTGATCAGGTCTTCGATGTTGATGTCTGCACTGTTCGCGGTAATTTCAGTACGACGTGCGTCGCCGAACTGATCGCGCATCAGCTCCAGCTCTTCACGGATTACTTCCATCAGGCGCTCAGCGCTTTGCAGGATGTGCAGCAGCTCAGCAATCTGATCCAGCAGCTCTTTGTATTCGTCGAGCAGCTTTTCGTGCTCGAGGCCGGTCAGTTTCTGCAGACGCAGATCCAGAATCGCCTGCGCTTGCTGCTCAGTCAGATAATATTGACCATCGCGAATACCGAACTCGGCTTCCAGCCATTCCGGACGTGCAGCGTCATTACCGGCACGTTCCAGCATCGCGGCAACGTTACCCAGATCCCACGACTGCGCCAGCAGGCCCAGTTTCGCTTCGGCTGGCGTTGGTGCACGACGAATCAGTTCGATGATTGGATCGATGTTGGCCAACGCAATCGCCAGGCCTTCAAGGATGTGGGCACGATCGCGCGCTTTACGCAGTTCGAAAATGGTACGACGCGTAACCACTTCACGACGGTGACGCACGAAGGCTTCGATGATGCCTTTCAGCGTCATGATCTTCGGCTGGCCCTGATGCAGCGCCACCATGTTGATGCCGAAAGAGACCTGCAGCTGTGTCAGCGAGTAGAGGTTGTTGAGAACCACTTCACCCACCGCATCGCGTTTGATCTCAATGACAACACGCATGCCGTCTTTGTCAGATTCGTCACGTAGTGCGCTGATGCCTTCCACGCGCTTCTCTTTCACCAGCTCAGCGATCTTCTCGATCAGACGCGCTTTGTTCACCTGATACGGCAGTTCGTGAACGATGATGGTTTCACGGCCGGTCTTGGCATCGGTTTCCACTTCGCCACGTGCGCGAATGTAAATCTTACCGCGCCCGGTGCGATAGGCTTCTTCGATACCGCGACGACCATTGATGAAGGCCGCCGTCGGGAAGTCTGGCCCGGTGATGTGCTCCATCAGACCTTCAACGGTGATGTCTTCATCTTCGATAAACGCCAGACAGCCGTTAATCACTTCCGTCAGGTTGTGCGGTGGAATGTTGGTGGCCATACCAACGGCGATACCGGAAGAACCGTTTACCAGCAGGTTAGGAATTTTAGTTGGCAGGACTTCAGGGATCTGCTCGGTGCCGTCATAGTTCGGCACGAAATCGACGGTTTCCTTTTCCAGGTCAGCCAGCAGCTCCGAAGAGATCTTTGCCATGCGGACTTCGGTGTAACGCATCGCTGCGGCGGAGTCGCCGTCGACCGAACCAAAGTTACCCTGACCGTCAACCAGCATGTAGCGCAGGGAGAATGGCTGGGCCATACGCACGATACTTTCGTATACGGCGGAATCGCCGTGCGGGTGATATTTACCGATGACGTCACCGACCACACGGGCGGATTTTTTATAGGGTTTATTCCAGTCGTTGCCCAGTTCGCTCATGGCAAAAAGCACACGGCGGTGTACCGGCTTCAGACCATCACGCACATCGGGTAAGGCTCGGCCAACAATGACCGACATGGCGTAATCGAGGTAGGAGTTTTTCAACTCTTCTTCGATATTGACCGGTGTAATTTCTCTCGCAAGGTCGCTCATGGAGCCGCTATCCCTCTACATAATCCCGGATTTAAAGGTGCGAAAGTATATCACATTGCTTCCCTTCGGTGAACGTTAACCAGGCCTTAATCCCGCTTTTCCTTGAGCGTGAGAGATGCGTTCGCGTGAGTTAAGCGTTTATACTGAGGGAATATTTTGTCTGGAGTGATGATTCAATGAGTGAACAACCGCAGGAAAGCCGCCAGAACGTTGACCACGCCGAGATCGCCAAGTTTGAGGCCGTGGCATCCCGCTGGTGGGATTTAGAGGGTGAATTTAAGCCGTTGCACCGTATTAACCCCCTGCGACTTGGCTGGATAGCGCAGCACAGTAATGGCCTGTTCGGCAAGAAAGTGCTCGATGTCGGCTGCGGCGGCGGCATTCTGGCGGAGAGCATGGCGCGTGAAGGCGCTGAGGTTACCGGCCTGGATATGGGCGCTGAGCCGCTGGAAGTGGCGCGTCTGCATGCGCTGGAGAGCGGCGTTAGCGTTAACTACGTGCAGCAAACCGTGGAAGATCACGCCGCAAGTCACGCCGGGCAGTATGATGTGGTGACCTGCATGGAGATGCTGGAGCATGTGCCGGATCCGCGCTCGGTAGTCTTAGCCTGCGCGCAGCTGGTGAAGCCCGGCGGCGAAGTGTTTTTCTCCACCATCAACCGCAATCCAAAAGCCTGGCTGCTGGCGGTATTTGGTGCCGAGTATGTGCTGAGCATGGTGCCGCGCGGGACGCACGACGTGAAGAAATTCATCCGTCCCGCCGAGTTGCTGAACTGGGTGGATGAAACCCCGCTGCGTGAAAGAAATATGATTGGCCTGCACTACAATCCGCTGACCAACCAGTTCCGTCTGGGTCGCGGTGTCGATGTGAACTACATGATTCATACGCATCGTCAGGAGTGATGTCATCCTTTGCCAGAGGCGCTGGCGCGTCTGCTGCGACAAAAGGGCTATTCGCAGCGCTGAGGCTTTTACGTTGGGCCCCGAACT
This sequence comes from Pantoea sp. DY-5, assembly GCF_019795955.1. Taxonomy (NCBI): domain Bacteria; kingdom Pseudomonadati; phylum Pseudomonadota; class Gammaproteobacteria; order Enterobacterales; family Erwiniaceae; genus Pantoea; species Pantoea sp. DY-5. The sequence goes on along the minus strand of NZ_JAIMIE010000004.1, from coordinate 333,648 downwards.
GCCTCGCGCATGGATGCGCGAGGCAGTTCGGGGCCGGCCAGGACGGCCGATCCGCGAACGGTCCGTTGGCACAACGTGGAAGCGGAAGGCACCGCGCCAGCGGCGCGAGGACGGCCCGTGACGCAGCAGATGTGTCAGAGCCCGCTACCTTTTCAAAGCAACATGCTTTCTTAACTGGCAAGCATTACGCCATTAATGGCAACCTCTTATCCAGATCAATTTCCTTTTAGACGCGTACCAGCCTTTTTTATAGGCTAAGCAAGTCACAAAAAATTCATAAGCAATTTTAGATAAGTTCGCTGCTGGCGGCCTTGTCGGGGCTTTTTTCATCTAAGAAAATTCCTGAAGCACGGTGGTTGAGCAAGAAACACGCGTCCGATCATAAAGTGAAAAAAAAGTGCTGAGCGGTTGACACTAAGTGCAGGCCTTGCGGCATGCGGATCCAGGATTTTAGCCAGCCGGTAAGGACGATTTTTGAGTGAAAATCAACTCTTGTTAAGAAGAGATTGCTGACTAGAATACTCACCATATTGTTGTTCAAACTTCCCGCACCCCCTATATATAGTGTTTATCCACAGGCTTACTCACAACGAGCAGCTTGTGCATAAACCTTGTGCATAGATGGGGGATAAATACGTCATTCATGCATGGACAGGTAAAAACGCGACATGAACCAAAGTCTGCTCGTTACTAAACGCGATGGCCGCCAGGAGCGCATTGATCTCGACAAAATTCACCGTGTACTGGATTGGGCAGCCGAAGGGCTGAACAATGTTTCAGTTTCACAGGTTGAACTGCGCTCACACATTCAGTTCTACGATGGCATCAGAACTTCTGATATTCATGAGACCATCATTAAGGCTGCCGCAGACCTGATCTCTCGTGATGCGCCGGATTACCAATACCTGGCCGCGCGTCTGGCTATCTTCCACCTGCGTAAAAAAGCTTACGGCCAGTTTGAGCCGCCGAAGCTGTACGATCAGGTGGTAAAAATGGTTGAGATGGGCAAATACGACCGTCATCTGCTGGAAGATTACAGCACCGAAGAGTTCGAGCAGATGGACGAGTTTATCGACCATTGGCGCGACATGAATTTCTCCTACGCAGCGGTTAAGCAGCTGGAAGGGAAATATCTGGTGCAGAACCGCGTTAGCGGCGAAATCTACGAAAGCGCCCAGTTCCTCTACATTCTGGTGGCGGCGTGCCTGTTCTCTGGCTATCCGCGCGAAACCCGTATGGACTACGTGAAGCGCTTCTACGATGCGATCTCAACCTTTAAGATCTCGCTGCCAACGCCAATCATGTCCGGCGTGCGTACTCCAACGCGTCAGTTCAGCTCTTGCGTACTGATTGAGTGCGGCGACAGCCTCGACTCTATCAATGCCACCTCTAGCGCCATTGTGAAATACGTTTCGCAGCGCGCCGGTATCGGCATCAACGCCGGCCGCATTCGTGCGCTGGGTAGCCCGATTCGCGGTGGCGAAGCGTTCCACACCGGTTGTATTCCGTTCTACAAACATTTCCAGACTGCCGTGAAGTCTTGCTCACAAGGCGGCGTACGTGGCGGCGCAGCGACGCTGTTCTACCCAATGTGGCATCTGGAAGTTGAAAGCCTGCTGGTGCTGAAAAACAACCGCGGTGTTGAAGGCAACCGCGTGCGTCACATGGATTACGGCGTACAGATCAACAAACTGATGTACACCCGCCTGCTGAAAGGTGAAGACATCACGCTGTTCAGCCCGTCTGACGTGCCTGGCCTGTACGATGCGTTCTTCGCCGATCAGGACGAGTTCGAGCGTCTGTACACCAAATACGAGAAAGACGACAGCATCCGCAAACAGCGCGTGAAAGCCGTTGAGCTGTTCTCACTGATGATGCAGGAGCGTGCGTCAACTGGCCGTATCTACATTCAGAACGTCGATCACTGCAACACGCACAGCCCGTTCGATCCAAGCATCGCGCCAGTTCGTCAGTCGAATCTGTGCCTCGAGATCGCACTGCCGACCAAACCGCTGAACGACGTCAATGACGAAAGCGGCGAAATCGCCCTGTGTACGCTGTCTGCCTTTAACCTGGGCGCGATTAACAGCCTTGACGATCTGGAAGAGCTGGCCACCCTCGCGGTGCGTGCGCTTGATGCACTGCTGGATTATCAGGATTACCCTATTCCGGCAGCACAACGCGGCGCCATGGGCCGTCGTACGCTGGGTATCGGCGTGATCAACTACGCGTACTATCTGGCGAAAAACGGCGTGCGTTACTCTGATGGCAGCGCCAACAATCTGACGCATAAAACCTTTGAAGCCATTCAGTACTACTTGCTGAAAGCTTCGAACGAATTGGCGAAAGAGCAAGGTGCGTGCCCGTGGTTCAAAGAGACCACTTACTCGCAGGGCATTCTGCCGATCGATACCTATAAAAAGGATCTCGACGCGGTGTGCAACGAGCCGCTGCATCTGGATTGGGAAGGCCTGCGTGAGTCCATCACCACGCACGGTCTGCGCAACTCAACGCTCTCTGCGCTGATGCCGTCAGAAACCTCTTCGCAGATTTCGAACGCCACCAACGGCATTGAGCCACCGCGCGGACACATCAGCATCAAAGCATCGAAAGACGGCATTTTGCGTCAGGTGGTGCCAGAGTATGAGCGTCTGAAAGATCAGTACGAACTGCTGTGGGAAATGCCGTCCAACGACGGTTATCTGCAGCTGGTTGGCGTGATGCAGAAGTTCATCGATCAGGCGATTTCGTCGAACACCAACTACGATCCGAGCCGCTTTGCGAATGGCAAAGTGCCGATGAAACAGCTGCTGAAAGACCTGCTGACCGCGTACAAGTTCGGCGTGAAAACCCTGTATTATCAAAACACCCGCGACGGTGCGGAAGATGCACAGGACGATCTGGCGCCTTCCATTCAGGATGATGGCTGCGAAAGCGGCGCTTGTAAGATCTAATCTCATCTTGTCAGGGCCGGCATTGGTCGGCCCTCTTCACATTTGGACTCAAAATGGCTTACACCACATTCTCGCAGAACAAAAATGACCAGCTGAAAGAGCCGATGTTCTTTGGCCAGTCCGTCAACGTTGCCCGTTTCGATCAGCAGAAATATGACATCTTTGAAAAGCTGATTGAGAAGCAGCTCTCCTTCTTCTGGCGTCCGGAAGAAGTGGACGTCTCGCGCGATCGTATCGATTACCAGGCGCTGCCGGAGCATGAAAAGCACATCTTCATCAGCAACCTGAAGTATCAAACGCTGCTGGACTCGATTCAGGGTCGTAGCCCGAACGTGGCGCTGCTGCCGTTGATTTCCATCCCTGAGCTAGAAACCTGGATTGAAACCTGGGCGTTCTCCGAGACCATTCACTCGCGCTCTTACACGCACATCATCCGTAACATCGTTAACGATCCGGCGGTGGTGTTTGACGACATCGTCACCAACGAGCAGATTCTGGCGCGCGCCGAAGATATCTCGAAGTACTACGATGACCTGATCGAGATGACCAGCTACTGGCATCTGCTGGGTGAAGGTACCCATCAGGTCAACGGTAAAACCGTTAACGTTAACCTGCGCGATCTGAAGAAGCAGCTCTATATCTGCCTGATGAGCGTCAACGCGCTGGAAGCCATCCGCTTCTACGTCAGCTTCGCCTGTTCATTTGCTTTCGCCGAGCGCGAGCTGATGGAAGGCAACGCCAAAATCATCAAGCTGATTGCACGCGATGAAGCACTGCATCTGACCGGCACCCAGCACATGCTGAACCTGCTGCGCACCGGTGAAGACGATCCAGAGATGAAAGCCATCGCCGCAGAGTGCCGCGAGGAGTGCTACGACCTGTTCAAGAAAGCAGCCGAGCAGGAAAAAGAGTGGGCAGAATATCTGTTCAGCGGCGGTTCGATGATTGGCCTGAACAAAGACATTCTGTGCCAGTACATTGAGTACATTACCAACATCCGTATGCAGGCGGTGGGTCTTGATCTGCCGTTCCAGACGCGTTCCAACCCGATTCCATGGATCAACTCATGGCTGGTGTCGGACAACGTGCAGGTTGCACCGCAGGAAGTTGAAGTGAGCTCGTATTTGGTCGGTCAGATTGATTCTGAAGTGGGCGAAGACGATTTCGACGGCTTCCAGCTGTAAGCATGAGCCGCTCTGTTGTTATTCTGCGTAGCTCCGGCTCCAGGCTGGAGTGCGCAGAAGATCACCCTAATCTGCTGGCGACGCTGGAAGCCAATAATCTGTGCGTTGAGTTTCAGTGTCGCGAAGGCTACTGCGGCTCTTGCCGCATGCGTTTGCTGAAAGGCGAAGTGGATTATGCCGAAACTCCGTTGGCGTTTGTGCAGCAAGGCGAGATTTTGCCGTGCTGCTGTCGCGCCAAAGGGGAGATTGAGATCGAGCTGTGATTGACCAGGCCGCCATTGATGGCGACCTGGTGACCAATCAGCGTTTCACCGTTTCCAGCACATCAATCCAACCGTGACCGGTGCTGACTTCACTGCCGTGCAGCCAGCGACGCAACATGTTCATCGCCATCATTGCCACCACTTTCTGCCGCGTTTCCACGTTATGACGTCCATGAGTGAACTTTACGCGTTGGCCCCAGCTGGCTTCCGGCGTATGCAGCGCAATCGATACTTCGCCTTCCACTAAATTTCCCACCGACAACGCCAGCGCCACGCCCTGCTGTTTCGCCCAGTCACGCGTGCGCGCAACCTGCGCTTCCAGATCTTCATCCTGCGGCGGCAGAATCTCTGCTTTGCTGAGCGCCACGTCCGCTGCGGCCAGCTGCCAGTTAAGTAAGCCGGCGGTGAACTGCTCGCTCAGCGCCAAATGGAAGCCACGCTGCTGCAACTCGCGCGCCAGCAGCGCCGGTAAACCTTCGGTGCCCTCAAAGATGGTGCATTCAGCCAGCAACAGTTTTACCTGCTGCCACACTTGCTCCATCGCCACGCGCTGGCTGGCGGGTCCGGTGAGTTTGATTTCAATAATCGGCATCGATGAGCGATAGCCCATCACTACGCCTTCCGGCAGCGGGAGCGGCTCCAGCTCGGCGGCAATGTCACTTTCCCCACGTCCAAAGGTGGTGAGGCGCAAACACAATGGTGGCTCAGGCAGTTCAAAGCGTGCTTTGAGGCGCGGAATAATCTCCTGCTCAACCATCACTTTAAATTCCGACGGCACGCCGGGCGTGAAGAAGATCCAGCAGCGATTGAGCTGTATCGCAAAGCCGCACGCGGTGCCAACCGGATTATCCAGCATCTCGGCGATGGCGGGGATTTCTGCCTGCTTGCGGTTGCTCGGTGCCATCACACGTCCGCGGCTGGCGAACCAGGCTTCCATTTTTTCCAGCCAGGTTTGCTGAATAACTAATTCGCTGCCGCTGGCAATGGCTGCGGCCTGCGCGCTGAGATCATCACTGGTCGGTCCTAAACCGCCATTCACGATCAGCACGTCAGCAATCTGACTGCGGCTCTGCAGCGCCTCCACCAGCGAGGTCATTGCATCACCGACGGTGCTACGGCTGGTCATCGGTAAACCGTGCTGGAACAGCACATCGGCCAGCCACGCGGCGTTGGTATCGACAATCTGCCCATGTAACACTTCATCGCCCGTTGAGAGCATTTCTACACGTATCACGTTGCGTTCTCCTTTTCCCTGTCGCTTTACTGTAGGAAGCGCGCAGGCTAAACACAATCGCGGATGATGCGAAACAGGGATTTAGCGGGAAAAGCGGCGAGGAAATCAGGAAGCGGGCGCGAAGCGTGTCGCGCCCGTTGGAACTTAACGTCGAGCCAGCAGTAAACCGACAAACAGGCCAGCGGCGGCACCGATGCCAATCCCCTGCCACGGTTTTTCATGCACATAATCATCGGCGCGATAGGCCGCATTTTTGGCACGATAGTAATAGCTGTCTGACGCCTGGCTAACGCGCGATTTCACGTCTTCCAGCGCTTGTTCAGCTTTGAGTTTCAGTTCGATGTATTTCTGATCGGCCGGATCGCCTGACGCGCGTAACACTTCTTCCAGCGTTTCCGTCAGCAGCGCCAGGTCGTCGTCAAGGTGCGTTTCAAATTGGTCTGAAGATGACACTATGTAGTTCCTCCATGTTCCTAACTCGTTGTGGTTTAACTATAGTCATAAATTCCAGATTTGCTGGGCGGCAGCTGCCAGGATTTAACCGAGTTTCATCCCTCTCAATGAAAAGTTGTGTCATCAGCGGCGGAGCGGCGCGAATTCTGCTTCGCTTATTTGATTAATCTGATAAATTTTCCGCAGACTGAATTTTTCATTTTCACGACTGTCGTAACCCCCTGTAGTCAGACGCTTCTCGTCTTACGAGAGTCAAAATACACCCGAGCAGCTAAGGATTAGATTTCCGGCATGAATCGTAGAAAATTTATGAAAGCGTCCATGGCCCTCTCCGCTGTTAGCGGCATGACGGGTCTCTCCACGCTGTTTGCACAATCCGCCTGGGCCGATGATGGTATCGCCGACGGTACCGCGGTTCGCTTCGATTTCGACTCACTGAAAAAGAAAGCCTCCGCGCTGGCAAAACAGCCCTGGGGCGGCGCCCCCGGCCCCTTGCCCGACACCCTGGCCAATCTCACTCCGCAGGCTTATAACGAAATTCAGTACGACGCCAATCACTCGCTGTGGAATAACATCCCCGATCGTCAGCTGGACGTGCAATTCTTCCACGTCGGTATGGGCTTCAAGCGCCGCATCCGCATGTTCTCGGTCGATGCCCAGAGCCGTGAAGCGCGTGAGATCCACTTCCGCCCGGAGCTGTTCAATTATCACAACGCCAACGTCGATACTAAGCAGCTGGTCGGTAAAACCGATCTCGGCTTTGCCGGTTTCCGTGCTTTTAAGAAACCTGAACTGGCGCGCCGCGATATCGTCTCTTTCCTCGGCGCCAGCTACTTCCGCGCGGTTGATGAGACCTTCCAGTACGGCCTTTCCGCGCGCGGCGTGGCGGTAAACACCTTCAGCAACGGCAAAGAAGAGTTCCCGGACTTCACCGCGTTCTGGTTCGAAACGCCAAAAGCGGATGACACCACTTTCGTGGTCTATGCCCTGCTGGATGGCGCGAGCGTCACCGGTGCCTACAAGTTCACCATTCACTGCGAAGAGAAACGCGTAGTGATGGAGGTGGAAAACCACCTGTTTGCACGTAACGACATTCGTCAGCTCGGCATCGCGCCGATGACCAGCATGTTCAGCTGTGGCACCAACGAGCGCCGCATGTGCAACACTTACCATCCGCAAATCCATGACTCCGATCGTCTGGCGATGTGGACCGGTGAAGGCGAATGGATTGCGCGTCCGCTGAACAACCCGCAGCGTTTGCAGTTCAACGCTTATCAGGACGAAAACCCGCGTGGTTTTGGCCTGTTGCAGCTCGATCATGACTTTAAAAATTATCAGGATGTGATTGGCTGGTACGACAAACGTCCAAGCCTGTGGGTAGAACCGATTGGTAAATGGGGCAAAGGCGCCATTAACGTGATGGAGATTCCTACCACCGGGGAAACGCTGGATAACGTGGTGTGCTTCTGGCAGCCGTCAGAACCGGTGAAAGCCGGTAGCGAGTTCAGCTTCCAGTACAAACTCTACTGGAGCCAGTTGCCACCAGTGCGCAGTGGTTTGGCGCGTGTCGATGCCACGCGCACCGGTATCGGCGGCTTCCCGGAAGGTTGGGCGCCAGGCGAACACTTCCCGGATACCTGGTCACGTCGCTTTGCCATTGATTTTGTCGGTGGCGATCTGAAAGCCGCAGCGCCGAAAGGTATTGAGCCGGTGATTACCGTTTCAGAAGGCACATTTAAGCAGGTTGAGATTCTCTACGTCGAGCCACTCAACGGTTACCGCATTCTGTTTGACTGGTATCCAAACAGCGACTCGACCAAACCGGTTGATATGCGCCTGTTCCTACGTACCAAAGATGAAACGCTGAGTGAAACCTGGCTTTATCAGTACTTCCCGCCGCCGCCAGATCAACGTAAATACGTTGATGACCGGCAGATGACGCCAGGCTGATGATTGACGGCGAGGAGCAATCCTCGCCGTTATGCTTTTTGCATGCCGATGTGCGGAATGTCATCTTCCATGTAGACTTCAGTCACCGCTTTAAAGCCCAGACGACCGTAGAACCCTTCCAGATGTGCCTGCGCAGAGAGATAAATAGCGCGCTGCGACCAATACTTTTCACAGCTCTCCAGCGCCTTCTCCATCAAGCGATAGCCCAGCTTCAAACCGCGTGCTTCTTCAGAAACAATCACACGACCAATCATTACCGGCGCAGAGTCTAGCGCTGGCGTTAACACGCGCGCATAGGCCAGCAGCTTACCGTCGAGAAATCCGAGAATGTGGCGATTTTCGGCAGCTAGATCCTGGCCATCAATATCCTGATAAGGACAGTTTTGTTCCACGATGAAGACATGATTGCGCAGTGCCAGCAAAGTGTAGAGTTGTTGCGCTGTCAGTTCACTGTGGTGGCAATCAAGCCAAAGCATTTCCATGGTGCTTCCTTGTCTGAGCGAAAAAAAGGGATCCGCTGAGAATATCACACTGGCTACGCCAAACGCAGTGAGCAGCAGCGGCAGCTGAAAACCTCGTGGTGACTCTGTGCTCAACCTCTCACTACGCCGTGAACTGCAGGCAAAAAAAATCAGGCCCGCAGGCCTGATTCAGTGGTTTCGTGAATCTGAATTACCTTAGCGGCTGAGCCATCTGCACCAGTGTAATCAGCGGCTGCGGATAAACACCGAGCAGCAGCACCAGAATCGCAGAGATCAGCACTACAACGCCGCCGGCCGTAAACGCCCAGTTGGCTTGCGTATCGCGATTGTGCAGTTCTGGTGGGCTGAGATACAGGCTCACCGTCACGCGCAGATAGTAGTAAAGACCAATCGCACTACCCGCTACCACCGCGCCACTCAACCACCACAGATGTGCATTCACACTCGAGGCGATAACGTAGAACTTACCGATGAAGCCAAGCGTCATTGGGATACCCGCCAGTGACAACATCATCACCGTCATTACCGCAGACAGAATCGGACGATGCCAGAACAGACCACGATAGGAATAGAGCGTATCGGCATCCGGACCGCGATATGGGCTCGACATCAGGCTCACTACGCCGAACGCGCCAAGGCTGCTGAACAGGTATCCGGCCAGATAAACACCTGCGGTTTCCAGCGACAGCTGATGGGTTTTCACCGCAATCAGCGCCACCAACAGATAACCAAGGTGCGCGATCGAGGAGTAACCGAGCAGACGCTTAATGTTGCTCTGGGAAATCGCCATCAGGTTACCGAACAGAATCGACGCAAAGGCAATGATGCCCAGCACGGTACGAACCGCTTCGCTGTCAGTGACTGGCGCGTACATGAACAGGCGCATGATCACGCCAAAGATGGCGATCTTGCTGGCGGTGGCGAGGAAGGTTGAAACCGGCGCAGGCGCACCCTGATAAACGTCTGGCGTCCACAGATGGAAAGGAACCAGCGACAGTTTAAAGCCCAGTCCGATAATCATCATGCCCAGACCGAGCAGCAACAGCGGCTCCTGAATCATGCTATCGCTCAGACTTTTACCCAGCTGCACAAAGCTCAGGCTGCCGGAATCAGCATAAATCAGCGCGATACCGAACAGCAGGAACGATGAGGCCGCCGCCGACAGAATGGTATATTTCAGCGACGCTTCCAGCGAACGTTTCTGGCGGAAAGCATAACCAATCAAACCAAACAGCGGCAGTGACAGCAGTTCGATACCGATGAACAGCGCTGCCAGATGATTGGCGCTCGCCAGCACGATCCCGCCGAGTGCTGCAATCAGCACCAGCAGATAGAACTCATCTTTGTTGTCCGGGAAACCGGCCAGCCACGGATAAGCGAAGGTGCAGGTGGCTAAACTCGCCAGCACCACCAGCGCGGTGTAGAACATCGAATAGCCATCAACGCGCAGCAGCGGCGTGACGTCCATCGCTCCCGCCTGGCCTACAAACCACAGAGAAAACAGCGCAATGTTAAGTCCGATCACCGTCAGCGTGGCATTAACAAAGTGATTGCGTCGCCACGCAATGGACAGCATCACCACCACCACCGTCAATCCGACGATCAACAGCGGCAGTAACGCGATCAGATGTTGAGGAGTTATTGTCATGGCGAATTACGGCCTTGTAGTTGAAATTGAAGCGGTAAACCACTGCTGAATATTGCTCATCGCAGCATGGGATGTGTCGAGGATCGGCTGAGGATAAATCCCCAGCAGCACCAGCAACACCACCAATACGCCGATAGTCATGAACTCACGCGGTGACATGCCTGGCAGCGGATCTTTCGACTTTGCTTCGCCGAAGTAAGCGCGCTGCATCATGATCAGGGAGTAAACCGAAGCAAACACCAGACCAAAGGTTGCAATGACGATAATCACCGGTACCACCTGGAAGCTGCCGGTCAGAATCATAAATTCGCCAACAAAGTTACCGGTGCCCGGCATACCAAGGTTTGCAACCGCGAAGAACAGTGACAGACCCGGAATCCATTTGATACGTGACCACAAGCCGCCCATCTGACGCAGGTCGCGGGTGTGCAGACGCTCATACAGCTGACCACACAAGATGAACAGTGCCGCAGCAGAGAGACCGTGCGCAATCATCTGAATCACCGCGCCCTGGAAGGCCAGCTGGCTGCCAGTGTAGATGGCGATGAGCACGAAGCCCATGTGCGAAATAGAGGTGTAAGCGATCAGTCGCTTGATATCAGTTTGTGAGAATGCCATCCATGCACCGTAGAAGATGCCGATGATACCCAGCCACATGGCAATCGGTGCGAACTCTGCTGACGCATTCGGGAACAGCGGCAGACTAAAGCGCAGCAAGCCGTAGGCCGCGGTTTTCAGCAAGATACCTGCGAGGTCAACCGAACCAGCGGTGGGTGCCTGGCTATGCGCATCGGGTAACCAACCGTGCAATGGCACCACTGGCATTTTCACCGCAAAGGCGATAAAGAAGCCGAGCATCAGCAGATATTCAACGGTGTGCGACATTGGGGTTTTCAGCAGTTCTTCGTAGCTGAAAGTCCATACGCCGGTGGCGTTGTAATGGACAAAGACCAGCGCCAGAATCGACACCAACATGATCAGACCAGATGCCTGGGTGTAGATGAAGAACTTGGTCGCCGCGCTGATACGCGTTTTACCGTCTGATGCTTTGTGGCCCCACAGTGCGATGAGGAAGTACATCGGCACCAGCATCATTTCCCAGAAGAAGAAGAACAGGAACATGTCGATGGAGAGGAAAACGCCAATCACACCACCGAGAATCCACATCAGGTTGAGGTGGAAGAAGCCCTGATATTTCTCAATTTCGTTCCAGGAGCACAGCACCGCCATCAAACCGAGCAGTCCGGTCAGCACCACCATCAGCAGGGACAGACCATCAATCGCCAGATGGAAGTTGATGCCAAAACGCGGGATCCACGCTACTGAGAAAGTCGATTGCCATTGCGGAATGCCCGCAGCCTGCGTCAGTGAATAGCCTCCCTGCAACCACAGCTGCAGGCCAAGCGCTAGCGTCAGGCCCATGGTGATCATGGCAATCCAGCGCGGAACTTTTGCGCCAAGACGCTCCGCAAGCCAGCAGAGCAAGCCACCGACAAAAGGTATGATAATTAGCCAAGGTAATAACACGGCAAACTTCCCTTTTTATTGCCTTACTTCAGGCAATTTTTGACATTCTAATTGGGCGAGCGAACCCGCCCCGCTCATCAATCTTTAAATCACCAGCAGCAGCGCCAGCACCACAACGGCACCAACACTCATCGAGGCAACGTACCAGCGAAGATAACCGTTTTCGCTCACTACCAAACCTTTATTACCAATGCGCGACAGCAGCGCAGGCAGGTTCATCAGTGAGTTAAGCGGATCGCGCTTCAGTAACCAGGCAATGCCGAGATAAGGTTTTACAAACACCTTGTCATACAGCCAGTCGAAGCCCCAGGCCGCGAACCACCAGGTGCCGAAGAAACGCCCCGGCGCGCTGTTAGCAATGCTGGTCACCAGTTGACGTTTACCCAGCCACAGTGCTGCCGCGATCAGGATACCGACAATGGCCACCACGCCTGAGGTGATTTCCAGCATCACTTTGCCGCCTTCACCAAACTCGTTCTGCGGCAGAACACCCGCCAGAGGAGGTGTAATCAGCGCACCAATAAAGGTGGAGAGCACCATCAGAACAATCAGCGGCAGGTGATGCGTAATGCCTTTACCGGCGTGAGCATGAATTTTCTCTTCACCGTGGAACACGATAAAGATCATGCGGAAGGTGTAGATCGAAGTGAGGAATGCACCCACCAGACCCGCTACCATCAGATTGATGTGACCATTCGCCATCGCACCAAACAGGATTTCATCTTTACTGTAGAAACCTGCGGTGATCAGCGGCAGCGCGGCCAGCGCGGCACCGCCCACCAGGAAGCAGACATATACCAGCGGGATGCTCTTACGCAGGCCGCCCATTTTGAAAATATTCTGCTCGTGATGGCAGGCAAGAATGACCGAGCCCGAAGAGAGGAACAACAAGGCTTTAAAGAAGGCATGCGTCATCAGGTGGAAAATCGCCGCGTCCCATGCCTGCACGCCAAGCGCGAGGAACATGTAGCCGATCTGACTCATGGTGGAGTAAGCCAGCACGCGTTTGATGTCGGTTTGCACCAGCGCAGCAAAACCTGCCAGCACCAATGTAATCGCACCAATGATACCTACCAGATGCAGTACTTCCGGCGTCAACAGGAACAGACCGTGTGTACGTGCAATCAGGTAAACACCGGCGGTTACCATGGTCGCGGCGTGAATCAGTGCCGAAACCGGAGTTGGACCGGCCATCGCATCCGCCAGCCAGGTTTGTAATGGCAGCTGTGCCGATTTACCGACCGCGCCACCCAACAGCATCAGGGTTGCCCACTGCAGCATGTGGTTGTCTGCAGCGAAGTGGGCTGGTGCCAGTTCAACCAGTTCGCGGAAGTTCAGCGTGCCCAGTTCGTTGTAGAGGATGAACAAGGCGAAAGCGAGGAACACATCACCTACGCGGGTGATAATAAAGGCCTTCATCGCCGCTTTGCCGTTCTCTGGATTGCTGTAGTAGAAGCCAATCAGCAGATATGAGCACAGGCCCACGCCTTCCCAGCCGAGATACATCAGCATCAAGTTATCGGCCAGCACCAACACCACCATGCTCGCGATGAACAGGTTGGTGTAAGCGAAGAAGCGCGAATAACCCTCTTCACCACGCATGTACCATGAAGCGAACATGTGGATGAAGAAGCCAACGCCGGTGACGACGGACAGCATGGTCAGAGAAAGTCCGTCCAGCACCAGATTCACTTTAATGTCAAAGTTGCCGACGTGAATCCAGGTCCAAAGCGCCTGAGTAAACGGCTGCTGACCCTGGTTAAAGAAGTCGAAACCGGCATAAATAGTGGTTAATGCTGCCAGACCAACAGAACCCATACCGATTGCTGCCGACAGGTTCTCCGACCAGCGACCGCGTGAAAACGCCAATAGCAGGAAGCCAATCAGCGGAAATAATACGGTTAAATAGAGAAGATTCATCCGCGCATCTCGCTCACTGTGTCAATGTTCAGCGTCTGACGACGACGATAGAGCTGGAGCAACAGCGCCAGACCAATACTCGCTTCCGCCGCCGCAAGGCTAATTGCCAGGATGTACATCACCTGACCATCAGCTTGTCCCCAATAGCTGCCTGCTACCACCAGCGCTAACGCGGAGGCATTGATCATGATTTCCAGACCAATCAGCATAAACAGGATGTTACGACGCAGCACCACGGAGGTCAGGCCGAGAACAAACAGCACAGCGGCCAGCATCAGGCCGTGTTGTAACGGGATCATGCGTGATCCTCCTTATTCGCTTGCGCATCAGCTTGACGATTGCTCAGCACTTCGCCGTGACGCTCTTCACGTCCAATATGGAAGGCCACGACCAGACCGGCGAGCAGCAGCATTGATGCCAGCTCAACCGCCAGAACATAGGGACCAAACAAGCTGATACCGACTGCTTTCGCGTCGATGACGGTGCCATCAATGCCCTGATCGGTTGCCGTGCTAATCGCGTAAATCATTACCGCCAGCAGCAGTAAAGAGACGATGCCCGGACCAATCCACAGCGAAGGCTTCAGCCATTCGCGCTCTTGATCCTGCTGGGTTTTTCCCAGGTTCAGCATCATCACCACGAAGACGAACAGCACCATGATGGCACCTGCGTAGACGATGATTTCCAGCGCACCGGCAAAGTAGGCGCCCATTGAGAAGAACACGCCGGCAATCGATAGCAGCGAAACAATCAGGTACAGCAGCGCATGTACTGGATTGGTGTGGGTGATGACGCGCAGCGTCGTCAACACCGCCACCAGTCCGCAAAGATAAAACGCAAATTCCATACCTGGCTCCTTAAGGTAACAACCCTTTGACGTCGATCGGCTTGGCTTCGTTTTCCGCTTCGCCCTTCTCTTTTCCGTCGATCGCCATACCAGCCATACGATAGAAGTTGTACTCCGGATATTTACCCGGACCGGAAATCAGCAAGTCTTCTTTCTCATACACCAGATCCTGACGCTTAAACTCACCCAGTTCGAAATCGGGTGTCAGCTGAATTGCGGTGGTTGGGCAAGCCTCTTCACACAGGCCACAGAAGATGCAACGTGAGAAGTTGATGCGGAAGAACTCGGGATACCAACGTCCATCCTGCGTCTCGGCTTTCTGCAGTGAGATACAGCCGACAGGACAAGCTACCGCACATAAGTTACAGGCAACGCAGCGCTCTGCACCGTCCGGATCGCGCGTCAGCACGATACGGCCACGGTAACGCGGCGGCAGATAAACCGGCTCTTCCGGATACATTTGGGTTTCGCGCTTGGCGAAGGCATGCATGCCTATCATCCAGATACTGCGCACTGTCGTGCCGAAGCCAACGACAATATCTTTTAAAGTCATCTCAATGTCCCTTACTGCGCGGTGTACAGAATCACTGCGGCGGTCGCCAGCAGGTTCAACAGCGTCAACGGCAGACACACTTTCCAGCCGAACGACAGCACCTGGTCATAGCGTGGACGCGGCAGCGCAGCACGAATCAGGATAAACATCACCATAAAGAACGCTGTTTTCAGAGCGAACCAGATGAATGGCGGCAGGAACGGACCGTGCCAGCCACCGAAGAACAGCGTCACGATCAGCGCTGAAACGGTGGTGATCGCCACGTATTCACCGACGAAGAACAGACCGAATTTCATACCGGCGTATTCGATGTGGTAACCGTCCGCCAGTTCCTGCTCTGCTTCTGGTTGGTCAAACGGATGACGGTGACATACCGCTACGCCCGCGATGCAGAAGGTAAGGAAGCCGAAGAACTGAGGAATGATGTTCCACAGATGCGCCTGGCTTTCGACAATGGCATTCATGTTGAACGAGCCGGCTTGCGCCACCACGCCCATCAGTGACAGACCAAGGAACACTTCATAGCTCAGCGTCTGCGCCGATGCACGCATCGCACCCAACAGTGAGTATTTGTTGTTACTCGACCAGCCCGCGAACAGCACCGCATACACCGCCAGGCCCGCCATCATCAGGAAGAACAGCAGACCGATGTTCAGGTCGGTGACCATCCAGGTCGGCGAAACTGGCACAATGGCGAAAGCCAGCAGCAGCGATACGAAGGCGATAACCGGTGCCAGCGTAAAGATGAAGCGGTCGGTAAATGGCGGAACCCAGTCCTCTTTAAAGAACATTTTGATCATGTCAGCAGCCAGTTGCAGCGAGCCGCCCCAACCCACACGGTTTGGTCCGTAGCGGTTCTGCCACAGGCCGAGCAGACGACGCTCGGCGAAACTCATGAAAGCACCGCAACCGACAACTACCAACAAGATGACCAGCGCTTTGCCGATGTTGATCAGGATTTCAATAACGTCCGGTGTCAGCCAACTCATTGCGCGGCCTCCTGCAGTTTGTCAATTTGCGCACCTGAGAGGAACGGCGGCACGCCCGGCATACCGAGCGGTAAACCAACCTGCCCTGCTTGCAGCGACGCAGAGAAACGTACCGGCAAGCGCAGTGTTTCGCCCGCACACACCAGCTCAACGGAAGAACCGCTATTAACGCCCAGTTTCTCAGCATCAGCCGGGTTGATCACCAGCGTGGCCGGTGACATACGTTTCTGGAAGGTGGTTGAACGCTGTGTCATCTCCTCGCTACCAAACAGCTGGTAGTAAGGTGCGACGCGCCACTGGCTGCCTTCAACAAAGCTTTCCGGAATCGCGGTAAACCACGGCAGCGAACGATCGCTGGCTTCAAACAGACGCACGCCCGGATCGCCATGACGCAGTTTGCCGCCCACTTCAGCCTGGAACTTGTTCCATGCCTGCGGTGAGTTCCAGCCCGGCGCCCAGGCAAATGGAATCTGCGAACGCGGTGCGCTGGGTTGGTTGTTCCCTTCCATTGAGAAAGCAAACATGGTGTCTTTATCTTGCGGCTGACGCGGTTCATGCACGCTGATGTTGGCGCGCATCGCAGTACGGCCACTGTTACGGTGCGGTGAACGTGCCAGTTTTTGACCGCGGATACGGAAGCTCGCGTCTGGCGCGGCATCCTTAATGCCTTTCAGCTGTGGCAGCGCCGCTACGGTGGCATCAATCACGTGATCCAGCTGAGTCCAGTCGATGTGACGGCTCTCAACCGCGCTGTGCAGCGAACGCAACCAGCGCCAGCTCTCCAGCATCACGACGCTGTCATCGTAATAAGCGGGATCGTAAACCTGGAAGAAGCGCTGCGCACGGCCTTCGTGGTTGATGGAGGTGCCATCGCTCTCCGCGAAGCTGGCGGTTGAAAGCACCAAACCGGCTTTTTCCAGCGTTGCGGTACGTTGATGATCAACCACGATCACGTTGGCGGTGGTATCGAGCGCTGCATCTACGTTGGCTTTCGGCGCATGACGATAGAGATCGTTTTCCAGCACCACCAGCGCATCGGCTTCGCCTTTGCTCAGCTGCTCCAGTGCGCTGTCCAGCGATTGACCGCCCATCAGGCCGAGGCCAAAGCTGTTCGCCGCACCCGCGAGGAAGGTAATACCGACATCGGCACCGCGCGCTTTCAGGGCTTTCGCCACGTTCGCTGCGGCTTCAATCATCGCGATACTACCGGAGTGGGTACCGGAGATAATCAGCGGTTTTTTCGCACCTGCCAGCGCCTGAACCACCACATCTACTTTGCCGTTCAGTTTGCTGTCGAAGCCGCTGACTGCCGGCGCGCTTTCATCCAGCGCATTGGCAATAGCGAAGCCGAGACGCGCCTGATCTTCCACCGGTGCGCGATAGCTCCACGCAGCGATATCATCTAAACGGGTTTCGTCAACGTTGGTCACGAACAGCGGATGTTTAGCGTGCTGACCGATGTTAAGGATTGCCGCGATCTGCCAGTCAGCCACTTTCTGTGCCGCTGCCAT
Source organism: Pantoea sp. DY-5 (assembly GCF_019795955.1). Classification (NCBI taxonomy): domain Bacteria; kingdom Pseudomonadati; phylum Pseudomonadota; class Gammaproteobacteria; order Enterobacterales; family Erwiniaceae; genus Pantoea; species Pantoea sp. DY-5. The sequence continues at coordinate 316,133 of NZ_JAIMIE010000004.1, read as the reverse complement.
CTCACGCGCTTTACCTTTAACTGCCTGACGTACAGACAACGCCACGCGTGCGCCAACCTGAGTCAAATCTTCACCCAGCACCAGCACCGCATCGTAGCCTTCAATCTCGCGCAGTGATGGCGTGTAGATGCCGCCGTCCTGCAGGACTTTCAGCATCAGCTCAACCCGAGCCTGCTCACCGGCTGGCATACCGGTTGAGAAGTTGGCTGCGCCAACCAGCTCACGCAACGCGAAGTTGCTTTCAATGCTGGCACGCGGAGAACCGATACCGATCACTTTCTTCGCCCGACGCAATACATCCGCCGCCGCATTCACCGCTTGTTCAGCATTCAGGCTGACCCAATCGTTGCCGCGTTGCTGTACCGGATGACGTGGACGATCTTTGCGGTTGACGTAGCCGTAACCGAAACGACCGCGATCGCAGAGGAAATAGTGGTTTACGGTGCCGTTATAGCGGTTTTCTATACGACGCAATTCGCCGTAGCGCTCGCCTGGGCTGGTGTTACAACCCACGCTGCACTGCTGACAGATGCTTGGCGCGAACTGCATATCCCATTTACGGTTATAGCGTTCGGAGTGCGTTTTATCGGTGAATACACCGGTCGGACAGATTTCCACCAGGTTACCGGAGAATTCGCTTTCCAGCGTGCCATCTTCCGGACGACCAAAGTAGACGTTGTCGTGAGCGCCATAAACGCCAAGATCTTTGCCGTCGGCATAATCTTTGTAGTAACGCACGCAGCGATAGCAGGCGATACAGCGGTTCATTTCATGAGAAATGAACGGGCCGAGATCCTGATTCTGGTGGGTACGTTTGGTGAAGCGATAACGACGGAAACTGTGTCCGGTCATTACCGTCATATCTTGCAGATGGCAGTTACCGCCCTCTTCGCACACCGGGCAGTCGTGCGGATGGTTGGTCATCAGCCATTCCACCACGCTTTCACGAAACTCTTTCGCTTCGCCATCGTCGATGGAGATAAAGGTGCCGTCCGACGCTGGCGTCATGCAGGACATGACAAGGCGACCGCGGGTATCTTCGGCATTCTGGAATTGCTTCACCGCGCACTGGCGGCAGGCCCCCACGCTTCCCAGCGCCGGATGCCAGCAAAAATAAGGAATATCAAGGCCCAGAGAGAGACACGCCTGCAGCAGGTTGTCCGCTCCGTTCACATCATATTCTTTACCGTCTACATGGATTGTAGCCATAGTGAACATGCTTCCGTAAGGCTCGCCATAAGACGAGCGTTAAACATCTAATTCTTTACCCACGCCATTTCGGCATGAGGTGAGTTCCGTGTACGGCGGCTGATTACCAGCGCGCTTTCAGCAGGTTCGGCTGAATACCGCCGATGGCTCGGGTATTGCCAAACACCTGCGGCGCAATGCCAGCTTCAAACTCTTCACGGAAATATTTAATCGCGCTCTGCAATGGCTCGACGGCGCCCGGTGCGTGGGCACAGAAGGTTTTACCTGGGCCAAGCTGGCGGCAGAGTTGCTGCAGGGTTTCGATATCACCCGGCTGACCTTTCTTCTGCTCCAGCGCACGCAGGATCTTCACGCTCCATGGCAATCCATCACGGCACGGCGTACACCAGCCGCAGGATTCGCGCGCAAAGAACTCTTCCAGGTTACGCACCAGCGAAACCATGTTGATTTCGTGATCGACCGCCATCGCCAGCGCAGTACCTAAACGGCTGCCGGCTTTACCAATGCTGGCAAATTCCATCGGCAAATCGAGGTGCTGATCGGTGAGGAAGTCAGTGCCTGCTCCGCCTGGCTGCCAGGCTTTAAATTTCAGGCCATCGCGCATGCCACCGGCGTAATCCTCAAGGATTTCACGTGCCGTGGTGCCGAACGGCAATTCCCAGACGCCAGGATTTTTCACGCGGCCAGAAAAGCCCATCATTTTGGTGCCGGTGTCTTCGCTGGTAGAGATGTTTTTGTACCAGTCAACGCCGTTAAGGAAGATGGCAGGCACGTTCGACAGCGTTTCGACGTTGTTAACGCAGGTCGGCTTGCCCCACACGCCGGCGCTGGCCGGGAATGGTGGCTTAGAACGCGGGTTCGCACGACGTCCTTCCAGTGAGTTGATCAGTGCTGTCTCTTCACCGCAGATATAACGACCTGCGCCGGTGTGGACGATCAGCTCGAAATCAAAACCGGTACCAAGAATGTTTTTGCCTAGGTAGCCCGCTTCGGTGGCTTCAGCAATCGCGCGACGCAGATTAACGGCCGCTTCGATGTACTCACCACGTAAGAAGATGTAGCCACGATAGGCTTTCAGCGCGAACGCACTGATCAGCATGCCTTCCACCAACTGGTGTGGCAGTTGCTCCATCAGCAAGCGGTCTTTATACGTGCCCGGCTCCATTTCATCGGCATTACACAGCAGGTAACGGATGTTCATGGATTCGTCTTTCGGCATCAGGCTCCATTTCAGGCCAGTGTTAAAGCCTGCGCCACCGCGACCTTTCAGGCCTGAGTCTTTGACCGCGGCGACGATTTCGTCCTGGCTAAAATCTTTCAACGCTTTTTCTGCGCCGACATAACCGTTTTTACTGCGATATTCATCGATCCAGATCGGCTGCTTGTCGTCACGGAGACGCCAGGTCAGCGGATGCGTTTCGGCAGTACGAATGATCTGTTTAATGGTCATTGATACTGCTCCAGCAAGTTGGCGATGCCTTCAGGCGTCAGATGAACATGGGTATCTTCATCCACCATCATGGTTGGCCCTTTATCGCAATTACCGAGGCAGCAAGTTGGCAGCAGCGTAAAGCGTCCATCCGCCGTGGTTTGGCCCGGCTTGATGTTCAACTTCTGCTCCAGCGCATCCTGAATGCCCTGATAACCGGTGATATGGCAGACCACGCTGTCACAGTAGCGAATAACGTGACGGCCAACCGGCGTACGGTAGATTTGGCTATAGAAAGTCGCCACACCTTCAACATCACTGGCTGGAATCCCCAGAACGTCTGCGATGGCGTTAATCGCGCCGTCTGGCACCCAGCCACGCTGTTTCTGCACGATCTTCAACGCTTCGATCGAAGCGGCGCGTGCATCTTCGTAATGGTGTTTCTCGTGCTCGATAGCGTGGTGCTCGGCCTCGCTCAGCACGAAGACCTCAGTAGGGTCGATGGTGTGAATAGCAATTTTTTGATCGTGCATAATTAGCGGTCCACGTCTGACATAACAAAATCGATACTACCGAGGTAAACGATCAAGTCGGATACCAGGCTGCCGCGGATCACCGATGGGATCTGCTGCAGATGCGGGAAGCTCGGCGTACGCACGCGGGTGCGATAGCTCATGGTGCTGCCATCGCTGGTCAGGTAGTAACTGTTGATCCCTTTGGTCGCCTCAATCATCTGGAAGGATTCGTTGGCCGGCATGATTGGGCCCCACGAAACCTGCAGGAAGTGAGTGATCAGGGTTTCAATGTGCTGCAGCGTGCGCTCTTTCGGCGGCGGCGTTGTCAGCGGGTGATCCGCTTTGAACGGGCCCTCAGGCATGTTGTTCAGGCACTGTTCCAGAATGCGCAGTGACTGCCACATCTCTTCCATTTTCAGCTGCACGCGGGTGTACGCATCACTGATGCCAGCGCCAACCGGAATCTCGAAATCGAAGTTTTCGTAACCTGAATATGGACGCCATTTACGCACGTCAAAATCTAAACCGGTCGCGCGCAGACCTGCACCGGTGGTGCCCCACGCCAGAGCTTCATCCATGTTGTACGCCGCAACACCTTGTGAACGGCCCATCAACACGGTATTACGCAGTGCGGCTTTGTCATACTCTTTCAGACGCTTCGGCATCCAGTCGAGGAAGTCGCGCAGCAGACGTTCCCAGCCTTTCGGCAGGTCATGCGCGACGCCGCCGATGCGGAACCACGCCGGGTGCATGCGGAAACCGGTAATCGCTTCCACCACATCATAGATTTTCTGACGATCGGTAAAGGCGAAGAACACCGGCGTCATCGCGCCAACGTCCTGAATAAAGGTGGAGATGTAGAGCAGATGGCTGTTGATGCGGAACAGTTCAGACAGCATCACGCGGATCACATTGACGCGATCCGGCACGGTAATGCCCGCCAGTTTTTCTACCGCCAGCACGTACGGCATTTCGTTCACGCAGCCGCCGAGGTACTCGATACGGTCGGTGTACGGAATGTAGCTGTGCCAGGATTGGCGCTCGCCCATCTTCTCAGCGCCACGATGGTGGTAGCCGACATCGGGAACGCAATCGACGATTTCTTCACCATCTAACTGCAGAATGATGCGGAAAGCACCGTGCGCAGAGGGGTGGTTCGGACCGAGGTTGAGGAACATAAAGTCCTCATTGGTGGTGCTGCGCTTCATGCCCCAATCTTCAGGCTTGAAGGTCAGCGCCTCCATCTCCAGATCTTCTTTCTGCTTAGTCAGCTCGAAAGGATCGAACTCGGTAGCACGCGCCGGATAATCTTTACGCAGCGGATGTCCTTCCCACGTCTGCGGCATCATGATGCGCGTCAGGTGCGGGTGACCATTGAAAGTGATACCAAACATCTCCCAGGTTTCGCGCTCATACCAGTTGGCGTTGGCGAAAATTTTGGTGATGGTTGGCACATTTAGATCGTTTTCAGATAAAGCGACCTTGAGCATGATGTCGCGGTTGCGTTCAATTGAAAGCAGATGATAGAAAACGGAAAAATCAGCGGCGGGCAAACCGGCGCGGTTAGTGCGTAAGCGCTCATCAAAACCGTGCAAGTCATAAAGCATGACATACGGCTTTGGCAGCTTGCGCAGGAATTCAACGATTTCTAATAGCTGTTCACGCTTTACCCAGACAACCGGAATCCCGGTGCGGGTAGCCTGAACGGTAAAGGCATCCGGCCCAAAACGGTTACGCAGCTCGCCGACCACTGGGTCATCCAGGTGATCGCGGGTTTGCCATGAAGGCTGTGCGAGATCTTGCGTGGTTAAATCAGTCATACGTTACTCACCATTCCGGCCTGTAATCAGGCGCTCAAAAGAAGGCGTCAGGATGGCGGCGCACATTAAATTGTGATGTTCTGCTGTGGCCGTGGCTCCATCCGTGTACGGGAAGCTTAAACTTCGTCTGGCGATCTCAGGTTGGTGACGGCAATACGCTCGCCACGCTTTCTTTCACGCTCTGGCTGCATATTGGCGCGATAAACACCCTGATCACCGACCACCCACGAAAGTGGACGACGCTCTTTGCCAATCGACTCGCGCAGCAGCAGCAACGCCTGCATATAAGCTTCTGGACGCGGCGGGCAGCCAGGAATGTAAACGTCAACCGGCAGGAATTTATCCACGCCCTGCACCACCGAGTAGATGTCATACATGCCACCCGAGTTAGCGCAAGCGCCCATGGAAATCACCCATTTCGGCTCCAGCATTTGGTCATATAAACGCTGAATAACCGGCGCCATTTTGGTAAATGGCGTACCGGCGATCACCATGAAGTCAGCCTGACGTGGCGAGGCGCGCATAACTTCGGCGCCAAAACGTGCCACGTCATGCACTGCGGTGAAGGATGTGGTCATTTCCACGTAGCAACAGGAAAGGCCGAAGTTATACGGCCATAGAGAGTTTTTACGACCCCAGTTCACCATGTCATGCAGAGCGTGCTCGAGCTTGCCCATGTAGACGCTGCGGTGAACGTGTTGCTCCAGCGGATCGGTAACCGTTTCCTGTTTCTGCAGAGGATAACGATCGTTATCGCCGCCCCCGTTCGGGTCTACGCGTGTCAGCGTGTAGTCCATCTTATTGCCTCGCTTTTACTGCTTATGAGGGTTGGTGTGGCTGTGACTGACCGGGACAGATTTGACCACTACGCGACGACGCGCAGGAGCCCAATCCAGCGCACCGATGCGCACCAGATAAACCAGGCCTGCCAAGAGCACCAAAATGAAAATTGCGGCTTCGACAAAGCCGACCCAACCGCTTTCGCGAATGGAAGTCGACCATGCGTATAAATAGAGGGCTTCGACGTCGAATATGACGAAGAACATCGCAACCAGATAGAATTTTGCAGAGAGGCGAATATGAGTGTCACCGACCGACTCAATACCCGATTCGAACGGGGTGTCCTTGTGTCGCGCACGCGCACGACCACCTAACAACCAGCCACCGGTCAACATAAAGGCACACAGGCCGAATGCGATAACGATAAAAACAATAAATGCCCAGTGATGAGCGATCACTTCTGTAGTTGTCGACATACTCTTTGCTTACTCATCAAAAGTGGTGATGGCATCCTGCGCTGTTGCAGCAAACACACCACATCGATTCAAGGGAAGGATAAAAAACCTTATAAACTTTGCTGTCATTAGCAATAAAGCAGCAATTTTATAGGGGTTTTTACTCCTTTCTATAACCTTTTGTCAACTTTGACAAAAGTATCCAAACATTATTTTACAGCTGCATCATATTATTAACATTCAACCCTCTGAGCGCCAGCTAAATCGCTTCAGTTTGTGAGGTTAATTTTAGTGTAGCGGGTATTCACATGCGTGGATCGTGCATTTAACAATCATATTTTGACAGGTCTCGCCCGAGATTCCCCCCCCTTGTCAGGGGTATTTTTTTGATCTAAAGCACATAACTGGGTTTTATGCTGCAAAAAACAGCGGAGTGGACGGGCAATTGCCCTGGGAAAGTTGGCACGAATTGATAAAATCATTCCATGTAGAGTAAAAATGGAACACATTTCATTTTTAAGATGTCGAGTGAAATCTTTTTCAGAAAATCGCTCTAAAAATGACGTGTTAAAAGGCATAAAAAAAGCCTTAGCGGATAATTACCCAGCTAAGGCTCATTTTTGTCGCTTTTAACAATTAACCGGTATTCCAATTGAGAGGAATTACCAGTAACTGCAACCCTTACTCTTCATCATCCAGTAACAAGGTACCGTCTGGATTAGCACTCAAATTATAAGGATCGTTGGTGGACTGCATGGCATTGAAGATCGCCAGCGCCAGTTCGTTATCGCTGTCGGGATTACGGCACAGCAGATACTGGGTATCAGGCAATACTGGCAAACCTTCTGCCGCGCCCATCACACGCAGTTCTGGACTCATCATCTCAACTGGACGCGCTGTCACACCCAAACCGGCTTTAACCGCTGCACGGACGGCAGCCAGCGTTGAAGCAACATAGGAGATGCGCCACGGAATGCCAGCCTCGTTGAGGTGATCAATGGCCATATCGCGATACGGGCTTGGCTCATCCAACAGAACCAAAGGAATGGCCTCTCCACGCTGGAAGATATAATCTGCCGCGCAGTACCACAATGTTGGTGATGTACGCAGTACCTGATAAGTAAAGTTTCCTGGGCTGGACGTGGTCACAACCAAATCGACTTCACCTTGATTCAGCATTTCCATCATGAACGGGTTGCGCTTAACACGCACATCAATGGCCAGCTTCGGATAGACCGACGTTACGCGGTTAAGCAGGAACGGCAGAATGGTATCTGAAGTATCATCTGAAGCGCCTATGGTCAGAACGCCCTGGATGTTGCTGTACATTAAAGAGGTGCAAGCTTCGTCATTAAAACGAAGGATTTTCCTGGCGTAACCCAGCAGTTGAATGCCATGCTCCGTCAGCAATTTATTACGTCCATGTCTGGCAAACAGCTCTTTACCTACCAATTGTTCCAGACGTTGCATCTGCTGGCTCACTGCGGACTGCGTTCTGCACACGGCGGCAGCGGCAGCTGCAAAAGTGTTCAGATCGGCAACGGCAACAAATGTACGCAGCAGATCGAGGTCGAGATTCAGTATCGGACGATTTGCATTAGTCATGTTTTTTCTTCACTTATAAGATTTTTTAAAACTACTACCCTGGTGTATTACCCGACTTATCAAAGAGATAAGAGGCAATGGTGCTTAATGACAGCCCTGTGTGGAGCTGCCATGAAAAAATTTTGTCAGGCGGATGCCGACGATTGCACCACTCTGAGATCAGAGCAGCGTCGTCATTATAGACAGCAGAACTTCTGGGCCGAAAACGTAAGTCGTACAGGTGCTGGAAGCTGCGTAGTTGTCTATGTCTCCCGCACAAAGTCCCTGCGGGTTAAAAGAAATAACATCATGTTATGTAGATGCGAAGCGATAAAGTGCATCAAATAATAAATTATACTTAATCATTTTTACGCTATAAATGGAAATGTTTTTGTTCAAAACATCGCAATTTTTGACCAAAAGTCTTTTCGCACACATCCTGCCATAATGCTGCTCTTTTTTTAACCCCTCCAGGTTCTGAATATTAAAGACTTACGTTAAAGATACAGCGCAAATGCCATTTTGCGCGTGTTTTACACTGAGTTGCAGCTGACGATGGTGCTTAATCCTGCCAATAAAAAGTGTATGAGAATGAACTCTATTTTGTGACGCCAAACAGTGCTTAATCATTACCAGACAATTTTTCGCCATCCAACAAGATTCATTTAACTATTTCGTCTGGTCGCTAATGTTTTTTTAAGCCAGTTTTGACTGAAAAATTTCTGAATTGTCTCGGATGTAGATGGAAGAAGGCATTTACACGTCAGGCACACCTTACCAGCGTTTAATATTAACATTCTTCACATTTGTGGACTAATGAACCAGATTAATCGATTTCCAATGACTTTTACGCCAAGTGAAGGGGGAAAAAATGGCAAACACGCCAAAACCAAGCGCTGCCCTTCTTTTGTTAAGGTGAGAAGAGTAAATTGGGCGAGTTTGATTTTTGGTGGCAGGTTAAAGGACTCTGCCCATAAAGGCGGTAACAATGAATTTTCAAATTGATAAATCCGGCAAGCTGGAAAATGTCTGTTATGACATCCGTGGCCCGGTACTGAAAGAAGCTAAACGTCTCGAAGAAGAAGGCAACAAAGTTCTCAAGCTGAACATCGGCAACCCTGCCCCGTTTGGTTTCGAAGCGCCTGATGAAATTCTGGTCGATGTCATTCGCAATCTGCCGAGCTCGCAGGGTTATTGCGATTCAAAGGGGCTGTATTCGGCGCGTAAAGCGATCATGCAGCATTACCAGGCGCGTGACATGCGCGATGTCACTGTCGAAGACATCTATATTGGTAACGGCGTATCCGAACTGATTGTGCAAGCGATGCAGGCATTGCTCAACAGCTGTGATGAAATGCTGGTGCCTGCGCCGGATTATCCGCTGTGGACCGCTGCCGTTTCGCTGTCGAGCGGTAAAGCGGTGCATTATTTGTGTGATGAATCAGCAGGTTGGTTCCCTGATCTGGATGATATTCGCAGCAAGATCACCCCGCGCACGCGTGGCATTGTCATCATTAACCCGAATAACCCGACCGGCGCGGTTTACAGCAAAGAGTTGTTGCTTGAGATTGTTGAAATCGCGCGCCAGCACAATCTGATTATTTTCGCCGATGAAATCTACGACAAGATTCTCTACGACGAAGCACAACATCATTCGATTGCTGCGCTGGCACCCGATCTGCTGACGGTGACCTTCAACGGCTTGTCCAAAACTTATCGCGTGGCGGGTTTCCGTCAGGGCTGGATGGTTTTGAATGGTCCGAAGAAACACGCCAAAGGTTACATTGAAGGGCTGGAGATGCTGGCGTCGATGCGCCTGTGTGCCAACGTTCCGGCACAACACGCGATTCAGACCGCATTGGGTGGTTATCAAAGCATTAGTGAATTTATCGCGCCCGGCGGACGTTTGTATGAACAGCGCCAGCGTGCGTGGGAATTGATTAATGATATTCCTGGCGTCAGCTGTGTGAAGCCGCAAGGTGCGCTCTATATGTTCCCGCGTATTGACGCCAAGAAATTCAACATCTTCGACGATCAGAAGATGGTGCTGGATTTCCTGTTGCAGGAAAAAGTGCTGCTGGTTCAGGGCACCGCTTTCAACTGGCCGTGGCCGGATCACGTACGCATCGTTACGCTGCCGCGCGTGGACGATTTGGAAATGGCCGTCAGCAAGTTTGGTCGTTTCCTGCAAGGGTATCGTCAGTAACAAGCTACGAGTATAGTCATCGTATTTCGGGGAAAGCTAACTTTCCCCGCCATACGAACAGGAACCGTCCATGACTCGTAGCCATTTTTTCGCCCACCTCTCGCGCCTCAAACTAATCAACCGCTGGCCATTAATGCGCAATGTGCGCACTGAAAACGTCTCCGAGCATAGTCTTCAGGTAGCGATGGTTGCTCACGCACTCGCCATCATCAAAAACAAAAAGTTTAACGGCAACCTGAACGCCGAGCGCATTGCCATGTTGGCGCTGTATCACGATGCCAGCGAAGTGCTGACCGGGGATTTACCGACGCCGGTGAAGTACTACAACGCGCAAATTGCGCACGAATACAAAAAGATCGAGAAGATTGCACAACAGAAACTCATCGATATGCTGCCGCCCGAACTGCAGGACGCTTATCGCCCGCTGATTGATGAACACTTGCATAGCGAAAGTGAACAATCCGTGGTGAAGCAAGCGGATGCACTCTGCGCCTATGTGAAGTGTCTGGAAGAGTTATCGGCGGGTAATAACGAGTTTTTGCTGGCCAAAGCGCGCCTGGAAAAAACCCTGACGCAGCGGCGCTCGCCGGAAATGGATTATTTTGTTGAGGTGTTTATTCCCAGCTTTAGCCTGTCGCTGGATGAAATCTCACAGGATACGCCGCTGTAAAAAAACGGGCCGCTGCGGCCCGTTACTTTATGCGGTGATCGAAAGGGTAAATTCGCCGCTATCTTCCTTGGTGACGTTTAGCGGTTCAAGCGTTGCCACGCGGAAGGTGACTTCGTCGAGGCGCGGCGCATCGGCTGGCGCATTGATGGCGATCACCGCACTGCCCGCATCCAATCCTGAAATGATACCCGCTGGCGCATCCTCAACCACCACGCATTGCGTCGCCGAAAGCCCCAAACGCTCAGCACCCAACATATAAGGCTCGGGATTCGGCTTACCGAGCTTGATGTTCTCCGCAGTGATGAACACCTCTGGCATGGGTAGATTGGCGGCTTTATGGCGCGCGTGGGCAACAGGAATCGAACCCGACGTCACAATCGCCCATGGGATCTGAAGCTCGTTCAAGGTAGTCAGTAACGCTAATGCGCCCGGAATCGCCTGCACGCCTTGCGTGTCTTCCGCTTCGAGACGTTCAAGCCAGAGAAACTCCGCCTGGATCGCCTCTTCAGATTGTCCTGCCATAAAATGGCGCAGCGAATTGATGGCAGGCTTACCGTGTATATAGCTCAGGACCTCTTCCGCCGACAAACCGTGGCGCTCGCCCCACAATGACCATGCGCGAATCACAGCAGGCAGTGAATCCACCAGCGTACCGTCTAAATCAAACAGAAAACCCCTGTACTTCACGCATAGCTCCTTATTCAGGCATTGATAATCTGCGCGATCTCATTCGCGCTGAGATGATATTGACGCGGACAAGTGTGCCACACCGTTAGCATGCGTTGGTATTTTTCCCACATCGGCGTTTGGGCATTGAAGCCATGTGTGCCGGAATCAAAGTGGGTATAGCGCCCTTCAACGTTCACCATAAAGCGTACGTAGCCGAGATAACGCGCTTCGGTGGCCGCATCAAAGCCGAGAAACGCCAGGCGACGCTCGTCAATCGCGCTGCCATCTTTGAGGTTTGACCAGGAAACATGCAGCGCATGGTGCATTTCCATAATATCGATCAGCAGGCGACAGGTCGCTTCGGTTAGCTCGCCGAACTCTTTATCCAGTTCGCGTAACTGCAAGCCATAGCCGCGTTCAATAATGGTTTGATAACGACGATAGCGCTCGGCGTTATCGGGTTCCAGCATGGCCATCATTTTGTATTGATTGGAGAGGATCAGTCGTTGTGCGTGGGTCATTTCCATGGTTTGCTCCCGGGCCAGGCGGCCGCTTAAGATTTAAACAATGAAGAAATGATTACACAAGGAAAGTGATGCGTGTATGTCCGCACCACTTTTCTTTGATTTGAACCGGGATTTGGCTCAAATTCTCCGGCAGGTAAAAGCGTCAGCGGATCAAAGATCGTCGAGGAAAGTGCGATCGAGCTGTTTAAAAGCACGCTTCAACACATCGGCGAGCGACTGGTATGTCGGCTTACCGTCGACAGGTGCAATCGCCTGCCCCGCTTCTTGCAGTTTGCTACGCACTTCATGGAACCACTGCAGCAGCGTCGGCGGCAACGGCGTCACAGAACGTTTACCCAACCACCATAATCCTTGCATCGGCAGGCTGCAAGCAAACAGCGCGGTGGCAATTGCTGGACCAAGTTGTCCCCCCATCGCGATTTGCCATGTCAAGGTGAAAATCGCCAGCGGCGGCATAAAGCGAATGGCAAAACGCGTTGCATTCACCACGCGATTTTCAGGAAATACCGGCGCCAGGCGCTTGTCTGCAGGCCAGGTCTTCATGTATCGCTGTCCGCGCTGGAACAAGCCGAACCAGCCGGGTTTGTCTGTCTCATTCGCCATGATAGACCTCAACTAAATCTGCAATATTTAAAATAAACCGATAACTACACAACTTTACGTGACATCCTTCAAAAGTTTTTGTCTTTGCGGGTGACAGTGAGTATTCTGACGCCGTTTGAGTAACATTACCGGAAGCTTTAGCTCAATAAAAGAGCGGCCAGAGCCATGTTTCGCTAAGTGCTTATCAAAAATAAGCGTAAAATCACCAAAATTTTTTGCATGTCACTGAATTTTTGACTAGCACATGATGTTTATCATTAACCTACCAGCTTTCATGGGCTACGCTGTTAGTCTGATTGCGTTTTTTTTAGCCACTATTTAACAAAAATAGGTACTTCCATGTCGACGAAGTTAGTTCTGGTTCTGAACTGCGGCAGTTCTTCACTTAAGTTTGCCATCCTTAACCCTGTTACCGGCGACGAATACCTCTCCGGTTTGGCTGAATGTTTCCATTTACCGGAAGCACGTATTAAGTGGAAACTGGACGGCAGCAAACAAGAAGCTCAGCTTGGCGCGGGTGCGGCACACAGCGAAGCACTGAATTTCATGGTCAAAACTATTCTGGCACAAAAACCAGAGCTTTCGGCACAAATCGCTGCAATCGGCCATCGTATTGTTCACGGCGGCGAGCAGCTGACCAAATCAGTCATCATCGACGAATCTGTTATTCAGGGCATCAAAGACGCCTCTTCTTTTGCGCCGCTGCACAATCCTGCGCATCTGATCGGTATAGATGAAGCGCTGAAAAACTTCCCACATCTTTCTGATAAAAATGTCGCGGTTTTTGACACCGCATTCCATCAGACAATGCCGGAAGAGTCCTATCTCTATGCTCTGCCGTACAAATTGTATAAAGAGCACGGCGTTCGTCGCTACGGCGCACACGGCACCAGCCACTACTATGTGACGCAGGAAGCCGCGAAAATGCTGAACAAACCCGTTAGCGAACTGAACGTCATCACCTGCCACTTGGGTAATGGCGGTTCCGTTTCTGCTATTCGCAATGGTCAGTGTGTTGATACTTCAATGGGCCTGACGCCATTGGAAGGTTTGGTGATGGGCACGCGCAGTGGCGACATCGATCCTGCGATTATCTTCTTCCTGCATGATGCCCTGGGCATGAGCGTTGATGCCATCAACAAGCTGCTGACCAAAGAGTCTGGCCTGTTAGGTCTGACCGAAGTCACCAGCGACTGCCGCTATGTGGAAGACAACTACAGCACCAAAGAAGATGCTAAGCGTGCGATGGATGTGTTCTGCCACCGTCTGGCGAAATACATCGGCAGCTACACTGCGCTGATGGAAGGCCGTCTGGACGCCGTGGTCTTCACCGGTGGTATCGGTGAAAACGCGGCGATGGTGCGCGAGCTGGCGCTGCAGAAACTGGGTCTGCTCGGCTTCGAAGTCGATCACGAGCGCAACCTGGCAGCACGCTTCGGCAAATCGGGTTTCATCAACAAAGAAGGCACGCGCCCAGCCGTGGTGATCCCAACCAACGAAGAGTTGGTGATTGCTCAAGACGCCGCGCGTCTCACCGCTTAAAAACACTTCTCTCCGTCAGCTTAGGCTGACGGAGTTGTTTTAGACAGTCTGCAACACCTGAGAGGTTTCTATCGTGTCACGTACAATTATGCTCATTCCTACCGGCACCAGCGTCGGTCTGACCAGTGTCAGCCTCGGCGTGATCCGTGCCATGGAGCGCAAAGGCGTGCGCCTGAGCGTATTCAAGCCAATTGCCCAGCCACGTGCGGGTGGCGATGCGCCAGACCAAACCACCAGCATTATCCGTAAAAGCTCCGCAATTCCTGCCGCAGAACCGCTGCAGATGTCACGCGTTGAGTCGCTGCTTGGATCTAACCAGCAAGACGTGTTGATGGAAGAGATCATTGCCAACTATCACGCAAACGCTAAAGACGCGGAAGTGGTGCTGGTTGAAGGTCTGGTCCCCACGCGTAAACATCAGTTCGCATCTGCTCTGAACTATGAGATCGCTAAAACCCTGAACGCCGAAATCGTCTTCGTCATGGCGCTGGGCAACGATTCTCCGGCGCAGCTTAAAGAGCGTATCGAACTGACGCAAAGCAGCTTTGGCGGCAGCAAAAACAAAAACATCACTGGCGTGATCATTAACAAACTGAATGCGCCGGTGGATGAGCAAGGTCGTACGCGCCCGGATCTGTCAGAAATTTTTGATGACTCCTCTAAAGCCAGCATCGCCAACATCGATCCTAAGCAACTGTTTGCTAACAGTCCGCTGCCGGTGCTGGGTTGTGTGCCGTGGAGCTTTGATCTGATCGCCACCCGCGCCATCGACATGTGCCGTCACCTGAACGCCGATATCATCAACGAAGGTGAAATCCAGACGCGCCGTGTGAAATCTGTCACCTTCTGTGCGCGTAGCATTCCACACATGCTGGAGCACTTCCGTCCGGGTTCACTGCTGGTGACCTCCGCCGATCGCCCTGATGTGCTGGTTGCCGCCTGTTTGGCCGCGATGAACGGTGTTGAAATCGGTGCAGTGCTGTTAACCGGTGGATATCAGATTGAAGCGCCCATCGCACGCCTGTGCGAACGTGCGTTCCAGACCGGCCTGCCGGTATTTATGGTGAAAACCAACACCTGGCAGACGTCGCTTAGCCTGCAGAGCTTCAACCTCGAAGTCCCGACTGACGATACACAGCGCATCGAGAAAGTGCAGGAGTACGTGGCCAGCTTCATTAATGAAGATTGGGTGGAATCACTGACTGCGACGTCCGAGCGCAGCCGTCGCCTGTCTCCACCGGCATTCCGCTACCAGCTCACCGAGCTGGCGCGCAAAGCCGGCAAACGCATCGTGCTGCCAGAAGGCGACGAGCCGCGTACCGTCAAAGCGGCAGCAATCTGCGCCGAACGCGGCATCGCTACCTGTGTGCTGCTCGGCAATCCGGAAGAGATTCAGCGTGTCGCGGCGGCGCAGGGTGTTGAACTCGGCACAGGTATCGTGATCGTGGATCCAGAAGTGGTACGCGAAAACTACGTGCCGCGATTGGTTGAGCTGCGTAAGAGCAAAGGCATGACCGAAGTGGTCGCGCAGGAGCAGTTGGAAGATAACGTGGTGCTCGGCACCATGATGCTGGAGAGCGGCGAAGTTGACGGTCTGGTATCCGGCGCGGTTCACACCACGGCGAATACCATTCGTCCACCGCTGCAGCTGATCAAAACCGCGCCAAACAGCTCGCTGGTGTCGTCGGTATTCTTCATGCTGCTGCCGGAGCAGGTTCTGGTGTATGGCGACTGCGCCATCAATCCGGATCCCAATCCAGAACAGCTGGCAGAGATCGCGATTCAGTCTGCCGATTCAGCCAAAGCCTTCGGTATCGATCCACGCGTCGCGATGATCTCCTACTCAACCGGTAACTCCGGTGCCGGTAGCGACGTTGAGAAAGTACGTGAAGCCACGCGCATCGCGCAGGAAAAACGCCCGGATCTGGTGATCGATGGTCCGCTGCAGTACGACGCCGCGATTATGGAAGACGTCGCCAAATCCAAAGCGCCAAACTCTGCGGTTGCCGGCCGCGCTACCGTGTTCATCTTCCCAGATCTGAACACCGGTAATACCACTTACAAAGCGGTACAGCGTTCTGCCGATCTGATCTCCATCGGACCGATGCTGCAAGGCATGCGTAAGCCGGTGAACGACCTCTCGCGCGGCGCACTGGTGGATGATATCGTCTACACCATCGCATTGACGGCGATTCAATCGCAGCAGGCCGAAGGCTAATCCCCTTCCACGCCCGCCAAAAAAGCATGCACTTCGGTGCGTGCTTTTTTTTGCCCCGTACTTCACTGGCATAAACCTCACGCTGCGCTAACACTGATTGAAGTCTGCCGCTAATTGCGAGGTGAATAATGAGCAACAGTGATGTGCACCGCCGTCGTTTACAAGCCACGCCGCGCGGCGTAGGTGTGATGTGTGATTTCTATGCGGTGAAAGCCGAGAATGCCACGGTTTGGGATCAACATGGCCGCGAATACACCGATTTTTCCGCAGGCATCGCAGTGCTTAACACCGGGCATCGTCACCCGAAAGTGATGGCTGCGGTGCAACAGCAGCTAGAATGCTTTACCCACACCGCATTTCAAATCATCCCTTATGAGAACTACATTCATCTCGCTGAGCGACTAAATGCGCTGGTGCCGATTAGCGGGCCGGTGAAAACCACCTTTTTCTCAACCGGTGCTGAAGCGGTTGAAAACGCGGTCAAAATCGCGCGTGCGGCCACCGGTCGGCCCGGCATCATCGCCTTCACCGGCGCGTTTCATGGCCGCACCAATATGACAATGTCGCTGACCGGGAAAGTGGTGCCGTATAAAACCGGCTTCGGCCCCTTCGCCAGCCCGGTGTTTCACGCGCGCTATCCCAACGCGCTGCACAAGGTCAGCCTGAGCGATGCGCTCGACAGCCTGGAAGCGATTTTCCGCAGCGATATCAGCCCGCAGCAGGTGGCAGCCATTATCTTTGAACCGGTTCAGGGCGAAGGCGGTTTCTACGGTGCGCCGCCAGAGTTTGTCGTTGCGCTGCGGGAGTTGTGCGATCGCCACGGCATACTGCTGATCGCCGATGAGATCCAGAGCGGTTTTGCGCGCACTGGCAAGCTGTTCGCCAGCGACTATTACGCCGTGCAGCCCGATATCATCACCATGGCGAAAAGTCTGGCTGGCGGTTTCCCGCTCTCGGCGGTATCGGGACGCGCAGAAGTCATGGATGCGCCAGAACCCGGCGGCCTGGGCGGAACCTATGCTGGCAGTCCACCGGCGATTGCGGCGGCGCTGGCGGTGTTAGACATTATCGAAGAAGAGGCGCTGTGCAGCCGCGCCAACCAGCTTGGCAGCCGATTAAAACAGACGTTGCAGCGAGCAGATTGTAAAGCGCTGGCGGAAATTCGTGGTTATGGCTCAATGATGGCGGCGGAATTCAATGATGCGGCGGGCAAGCCGTCGGCGGAGATTGCCAAAGCTATTCAGCAGCAGGCGCTGGAAAAAGGTTTGATTCTGCTAACCTGTGGCGTGTACGGCAACGTGATCCGCTTCCTCTATCCGCTGACTATTCCCGATGCGCAGTTCGAGGATGCGTTGGCACTGTTGGCGGGGATTCTGCGGGAACATTAACAATGGTGTATAAGGTCGCCATGAATGGCGACCTTACGGCAAGATTACGCTTCGCTGCTCTGTTTACGACGTGCAGCATCACTGTTTCGGCTCAGCCACAGTGACAGCGCCTTAAGCGAATCATCGGTGAACTCGTCACAGCGCGCGGTGATCTCTTCCGGCGTCATCCAGAAGATCTCATCCACTTCCTCTTCCTGCATGGCAAACGGGCCATGGGAAACGCAGCTGAACAGCCCGCCCCATACGCGGCAATGCTGATCTTCAAAGTAGAACTGACCGTGCTCGGCGAACGGAACGGCCGCGATACCCAATTCTTCTTCCGCTTCACGACGCGCCGATTCCAGCAGGTCTTCGCCACTCTGCACCACGCCACCGGCAGTGGCATCCAGCATACCCGGCATGAAGTCTTTGATTTCAGTACGACGCTGCACCAGAATTTTGCCCATGCCATCGTGCACCACAATATAGGTAGCCCGATGACGCAGACACTGCGCACGCATCTGCGCACGGCTGGCCTGCGCAATGACTTCGTTCTCTTCGTTAACGATATCAACCCACTCGATACCGTCACCTGCCGTTTGATCCACCATCCGTAACCCTTTTCTGTTTTCGGCGTGCCCAGCACGCGCCTGTTTGCCATGCTTTATTAGAATGAGCGGTAAGGTAAAGCGTTCTTTTCGCCATCGCAAGGCGCATCGTGCTCAGCGTGTTTTACCCGATTCCGCTAACCAGAGTTGCACCGAAGCACGCTGCCACTGGAACTCAGCATAGTGTTGCAGCTTCACCGGCAGCGCATCGCCGTGCAGCGCCAGTCGATTAATCATCACAGCTAAATCGGTATCCGCAATCGACCATTCGCCAAACAGATTTTGCTGTCCATCAGGCAAAAGGCGCTGCACCGCAGCAATGAGTTTGTTGGCAGCTTGCTCACCCGCCGGCGTAAGCGGCGCAAAGCGTTCGCCGGCGAACAGCACTTCGGTTGGACGCTCAGAGCGCAGCGCCATTAAGTCGCTGCGCAGCCATGCCTGCACTTCGCGCGCATGCGCCCGTTTCTCACGATCGCGCGGATAGAGCCGCTCGAACTCTGGCGCCGGAAAACGCTCTTCCAGGTACTCAGCAATCGCTGAAGATTCCGTCAGCAGCACATCATCGATTTGCAGCGTCGGCACGCGGCAGGTCAGCGACAGCGCGCGGTATTCCTCATCCCACTGCGCATTCTGCGATAAATCGACGCGCTTAAGGGTGAAGGGAATGCCCTTCTCGGTGAGCGCAACATAAACCGACATGGCGTAAGGGCTGAAAAAGCAAGAATCTGACCACAAAGTAATGGTTGGATAATTCATTGGCTGCCTCAGAAAAGCGTCAGGTGTGCATCATGTTTACCGATTTTTATTTATTAAGGCAATGGTGCGCTGGTCGGATCTTTAGCGGCTAAGACCAGCGCTGACTTTTCCTTTTTCTTCATAAGCGTAAGCCGAGTCACGCCACGCGCACGCTTCTCTTCTATGCTCAATCTGAGCAGATAAAAAATGACAAGGAGGCTCAACATGCATTTACTGATCACCGGCGGCACCGGCCTGATTGGCCGCCATCTGATTCCGCGTCTGTTGCAGCTTGGCCATCAGGTGAGCGTCGTCACGCGCGATGTCGCCGCCGCACGCGAGAAACTCGACGCCAGCGTGGCGCTGTGGTCCGGCATCAATCAGCAAACCGATTTAAACGGTATTGATGGTGTGATTAATCTTGCGGGCGAACCGATCGCCGATAAACGCTGGACCGAACAGCAGAAGCAGCGGCTGTGCGAAAGCCGCTGGCAGATCACCGAGCAGTTGGTCTCGCTGATTCACGCCAGCAGCAATCCCCCGCAATTTTTGATTTCCGGCTCGGCTACCGGCTTTTATGGCGATACCGGCGACTTAGTGCTGACCGAAGAGGATCCAGGCCAGGATGAATTTACTCATACGCTGTGCGCACGTTGGGAACAATTGGCGTTAACTGCACAGAGCGATCGCACGCGCGTCTGTTTGCTGCGCACCGGCGTGGTGCTGGCGAAAGAAGGCGGCGCGTTATCGAAGATGAAACTGCCGTTTAAGCTTGGCGTAGGCGGTCCGATTGGTAGCGGCAAACAGTATTTACCGTGGATTCACATCGACGATTTGGTTAACGCGCTGCTGTGGCTAATCGATCACTCTGAACTGCGCGGCCCGTTCAACATGGTTGCGCCCTATGCGGTGCGCAATGAGCAGTTCGCCGCCACGCTCGGCCATGTGATGCATCGCCCAGCCTTTATGCGCACGCCCGCCAGCGCCATCAAGCTGATGATGGGCGAATCAGCGGTACTGGTGCTCGGCGGCCAACATGTGTTGCCGAAGCGCCTGGAAGAGTCAGGCTTTGGTTTTCGCTGGTACGATTTGGAGGAAGCGTTGCGGGATGTCGTGTAGGGGCGCCATTAATGGCGCCCGCCTATCACAGATTAACTCCTTTGCTGCGCCACGCGTGATTTCACTGCCGCCGGTTCATGCGTATGTCCCGGCTGCGGCACGCGGATGATAAAGGTCAGCACGCCAGCAAACACGTACAGCGCGGTATACGCCCACACCACGCCGACGATATCGAAAAACGGCAGCAACACCGACGCAATCGCGGGCGCGACAAAATTACTCAGTCCGGCCGACAGATTATAAATCGACACGGCGGCGCCTTTGTGATGCGGCTCCAGTGTCGGAAACACTGCGGTCATCGGCACGAAGGCGGCGACAAAAATTCCTAACATCACCGCCGGAATCAGCGCCACCCAGAAGTTATGTCCGGCATACAGCGGCAGGTAGTAAAACGCCAGACTGGAGATGGCCATACCGAGACAGCCAAACCAGCGCACCTGACGGATCCAACCCAGTTTCTCGCCGGTAATGCCCCAGAAGATGTTGGTAAAAATGGTAACGAAGAAGAACACCGCCCAGATTTGCAGCCATTCGGAAATGGTAAAACCAAGACGATCAACGAACAGCAACGGCATGATAATGGCGAAACCAAACAGCGACAGCGTGTTAATGATGCGAATCAGGCAGGCATAAAACACGTGCTGATTGGTAAACAGAATAGTTACCGCCCGCGACATTTCGGTCATTTTATCGCGCATCGGCAAATTGACGCGCGAACGATCAACCGGCACATGGCGCAAGCTGAAATAGGCCAGCACGCCACCACAGGCAACCCAAATAATCGCCAGCCACAGCGTACCGGTTTCGCCGAGCATCGGGATGGTCAGACTCGGTAAATAGCTGCCGACCACACCGATACCAACGGAATACATTGCCCAGAACCAACCGGTGGCGGCCGCCAGTTTTTCACGCGGCAGCACCTGCACCAGCATCATCATGAATGAGTAAATGAATAGCGGATACGCCAGACCGCGAATGCCGTAAAATAGCACCATCAGCGGATAGTTGCGCATGCCAAGTCCCAGCGACATAAACAGCGTGTGCATGACAATCCACAGCACGAAGCCAATCATCATGGCACGCTGGGGCGTAATCAGTTCCGCTACCACCCCCGATGCCCACGCCGCTAGCGCTGCCGCCAGTCCGTAAAAAGTAAATACTACCGCCGACTGCGCTGGCGTGAAGCCCATATCGGTGATGTGACGCGACAGAAATGCCATTTCAAAGCCGTCACCCGCCATAAAAATAGCGATGGCGAGGAAGCCCCAGAACATCTTTTTCGGTAAGCCAAACCAGTAATCATTCGATTGCATCTCATTCATCCTCTGTCTGGAATTATTCAGGCAACAACACTCGCGCCTGCTGCTGTTGTGCATAGAGCGTGCGGAACAGCTGCAATCGCTGCTGCAGCACCTTGCCGCGCGCAGCATCTGGTTGATATCGCGCCTGCACCGGCGGTTTGAGGCAAACTTCGCTCTCCACACCACCCGCAGCCAGCCACGCCAGACGCGCTGCCCCCAAAGCGCCGGACGCGCTGGCGGGATGCGTGACGATCGGCAGTTGCAGTACATCGGCGATCAACTGCGCCCACAACGTGCTGCGCGCCCCACCGCCGGTCAGGCTGCACTGCTGAATCTGGCGCTGCGCATCACCAAGCACCGCGAACCCGTCGGCCAGACCAAACGCCACGCCTTCAATCACCGCATAGCCGAGCAGCGCACGCGGCGTTTCGTGGCGCAGATTGAAGAAAGAACCGGAGGCGTCAGGATCGTTGTGTGGCGTGCGTTCACCGGAAAGATAGGGCAGGAAAACCGGGGCATGACGCCGCTGCTCTTCGCTGAGCTGTGCCATCTCTTCCATCAGTTGGCTTTCGGTAACGGAGAGCAGATTACACAGCCAGCGCAGGCAACTGGCGGCGCTGAGCATCACACTCATCTGGTGCCAGCGTCCGGGCAAGGCGTGACAGAAGGCGTGCACGCCCGATTGCGGATCGGCCAGCAAACGATCGTTGACGACAAAAATCACGCCGGAGGTACCCAGCGAGATAAAAGCATCACCCGGATTAACCGCGCCGACACCAACCGCCGATGCGGCATTGTCGCCACCGCCGCCCGCCACGCAGACCGCGGCCGACAAGCCCCATTCACTTGCCAGATCGGCTTTCAATGGGGCGCTCACCACACTGCCTTCCACCAGCACCGGCATATTGGCGCGCGTGAGGCCGGTGATGGCTAACAGTTCGTCGCACCAGTCGCGCTGAGCCACATCGAGCCACAACGTGCCTGCCGCGTCTGAAGGTTCACTGATAAATTGTCCGGTTAAACGCCAGCGCAGGTAATCTTTCGGCAGCAGCACTTTATCGATGCGACGGAAAATCTCAGGCTCATGTTCCGCCACCCAACGCAGTTTAGGTGCGGTGAAGCCCGGCATAATCATATTGCCGCTGAGCTGCATCATTTCCGGATGTTGGGCACTGAGCGCGGCACATTGCGGCGCGCTGCGTGTGTCATTCCACAGAATGCACGGGCGCAGCACCTTGCCCTGCGCATCCAGCAGCACCGCGCCGTGCATCTGCCCGGACAAACCCATCGCGCGAATCTCGCTCCAGGCCAGCGCGTCCTGCTGGCGCAATCCAGCAAGGACATCACCGCACGCTTGCCACCAGCGCTCGGGATCCTGTTCTGCCCAGTGCGCATGCGGGCGCTGCACGTTGAGCGTGGCGTGATTCGAGGCAATGATCTCACCCTGCGCATTGATGATCAGCGCTTTGAGCTCGGAGGTGCCAATATCAATCCCAAGATACATAACGCGCTCCTTACACCGCAGCCAGCATGCGTTCTGGCTGTTTCAGCCACAGTTGCAGATCCGCCACGCTGCGCGTCACCAGCGCATGAAACGCCTTGTCCTGTGCCAGTTCGCCAAATAGCGCGCTATCGCTGAGGAAAGCGTTCAGTGCATCGGAGCGGCTAAACTGCTGGCGCAGCGCATCGGCTTGCAGCACGCCATCCTGATAGGTGTAAGGCAAATCATCACAGGCCCAGCGCTGCAGGAACAGGAAGAACAGTGCAGGCAGCACGGCAGTGGCCGCCGGTTCTGCGCCACGCTGGTAGCATTCGCGCAGTGTTGGCGTCACCATGCCGGGGATTTTCGACAAACCGTCCGCGCCAACACGTTGATTGGTGTCTTTAATGTAGGGATTGCTAAAACGCGCCAGTACCACATCGCGATAATCGGCTAAATCCAGCGGGCTCGGCGACAGCGATGGCATCACATCCTGGGTCACGTAGTCATAGGCCAGTTGGTAAATCGCCGGCTGACGCGTGCTGTCATCAATGTAATTGAGGCCAATCAGCGTGCCTGCCCAGGCAATCGCCGCATGCGTGGCGTTAAGGATGCGGATTTTCGCCTCTTCCCACGGCAATACCGATTCCACCAGCTCAACGCCAACCTTCTCCAGCGCCGGCCGACCGGCAATGAAGTCATCTTCAATCACCCATTGAATAAAGGATTCGGCCATCACCGATGCACCATCCTCTTTACCCGTAGCGGCTTTAACGCGCTCAGCCACATCCGGCGTTGGACGCGGCGTTATGCGATCCACCATGGTGTTGGGCGAGGTGGTATTTTCGCGCACCCAATTCGCTAAGGCGTTGTCACCTTTGGCGGTAAGAAACGCGAGGAAGCCGTGACGGAAACGTTCGCCGTTGTGGCGCAGGTTATCGCAGTTGAGCAGCGTAACGGGCGCGCCACCGTTGGCCACGCGCTGCGTGAGGATGCGTGCCAGCGCGCCATAAATCGTGCGGATGTCGCCTTTCACATCGGCCTGCACATCCGGCTGCGTCAGATCCAGTTCGAATTCCGGTGTCAAATAGTAACCGGCTTCGGTGACGGTAAAACCTATCACGCGGGTTTCACTTTTCGCTCCCTGCTCCACCAGCGCGCTGATGTTGCTATCCCACGGCAGGATTTTGCGTAGAGACGTGATGGTTTCATAGGCGCGTTCGCCATCGGGTGTAACGGTTTCCAGCACATATTCGCCCTCTTGCGCAGCGAGTTGCTTTAGCAATGGCGCGGCATCATTGCGGATATTGCCGAGGGCAATGCTCCAGCTGTCATCGCCCTGCTCGCGAAGTTTATGCAGATACCACGCCTGATGAGCGCGGTGAAAAGATCCTGCGCCGATATGCATCCACACTGATTGATTGGTCATAGTCGCCTCAAAATAAACATTTGCCACGATTAAGGGCATTTGCCCGATGAGGCGTAGCATAGTGCGAGCGAGCAGCCTTGTTCTGCGAGCTCAATCACAATTAATACTTTTGCTCTTTTTTAGGGCTTTTGCTCAGTTAACACTTCATCGGCATCTCGCGTTAACATGGCGCACCGGTTTTGACGGAACAGCGCGATGAGCAGAGAAGAGAAAAAACAAGAACTGGCAGCACGTGCGGCCTGGATGTATTACGTGGCGGGCGTGACACAACAGGAAATTGCACGCGCGTTAGGATTGTCACGTCAGGTGGCGCAGCGTTTGGTCTCCAGCGCGCGTGAAATGGGCATGGTGAGCGTAAAGATTGATCATCCGGTTACCCATTGTTTGCATCTGGCGCGCGACGTTCAGGAGAAATTTGGCCTGCAACTGTGCCGTGTGGTGCCATCCGCTAATCTGGATGATGACGCTATTCAGCAGATGCTGGCAGTGGAAGGCGCGGCGGTGATGGCGCAATACATCAGCGAGGAGCAGCCGCAGGTATTTGGCATTGGTTCCGGTAAGACGCTGCGCTCGATGATTGATGCGCTGCCCTGGGTTGAGCGACCGCAGCATCAGTGCGTTTCGATGATTGGCGCGATAGCGCGGGACGACTCGGGTACGCGCTACGACGTGCCGCTGAAGATGGCGGAGAAGATGCAGGGCAAGTATTTCTTCATTCCTGCGCCGCTGTATGCGGATACGCCTGAAGATAAAGAGATGTGGATTCAGCATCAGGTTTATCAGCGCGTGACGTTACGCGCCTTGCAGGCGAATGTGGCTTTCGTCGGCATTGGTGAAGTGCAGCCCGGCTGCCCGCTGCATGCCGAAGGCTTTATCACCGATGCGCAAGTGGCTGCGCTCAACGCGCGCGGCGTGGTGGGCGAAATGCTCGGGCACTTTTTTAACCAGCAGGGTGAACGTGTGTGGGGTGAAACCGATGAACTGCTCACCAGCGTGTTGCTGGAGAGCCAGACGCAACGACAAATTATTGGCTTTGCCGGCAGCGAGCGAAAATATCCGGCGATCCGCGCGGCGCTGCAGGGCGGCTGGGTGTCAGGTCTGGTGACCGATGAGGATACCGCGCTGAAATTGTTGCGGGGGTAGAGGGTGCCCGCTGTCCCCCATCCCGGCCTTCCCCCGCCAGAGGGGGAAGGAGACGCTGCCAAATGCCACTTCAACACCCACATATAGCAGCATCTTCCTCCCCCAATTTTGGGGGAGGACCGAGGAGGGGGACAGCGAGCACTGGCCAGGATGGGGGACAGCGGGCACAAAACTACTTCAACGATCCCTTCAAAAACTGCTGCAAACGTGGGCTTTTTGGATTGCCGAACAGCTCATCCGGCGTGCCCTGCTCTTCAATTTTGCCTTGATGCAGGAAGATCACATGATTAGAGACGTGACGAGCAAACTCCATCTCATGCGTCACCACCACCATGGTTTTACCCTCTTCCGCCAGTTTCTGCATGATACGCAGCACTTCGCCGACCAGTTCCGGATCGAGCGCAGAAGTGGGTTCGTCAAACAGTAACACTTCGGGCTCCATCGCCAACGCCCGCGCAATCGACACGCGCTGCTGCTGACCACCGGAAAGGTGCACCGGATATTTGGCACGCGCACGCGCATCAATGCCGACTTTATCCAGATACTTGATTGCACGCTCACGCGCTTCCGCCTTGCTCAGCCCCAGCACCTGAATCGGCGCTTCGGTAACGTTGTCCAGCACCGTCATGTGGCTCCACAGGTTGAAGTGCTGAAACACCATGGTCAGGCGCGTGCGCAGCATACGCAGCTGCTCTTTGTTCGCGACTTTCAGTTGACCATCGGTGTCGCGCACCAGATTGATCTGCTGGTTGTTGACCGCAATGGTGCCTTCGCTCGGTTTCTCGAGGAAGTTAATGCAGCGCAAGAAGGTACTTTTCCCGGAACCGGACGAGCCAATAATGCTGATCACATCGCCGGCATTCGCCTGCAGCGATACGCCTTTCAGAACTTCATGTTCACCGTAACGTTTGTGCAGTTCGGTAACGCTTAATTTATTGTCAGCCATAGTGATACTCAATGCGATGAAGAAGGTTTTACGTGCGCCAGGAAGCGTTGTTCAGCTTTGCGGAACAAGCTAATCAGCCCGTAAGAGATTATCAGATACAGCACCGCAGCGATGCCAAACGCGGTAAACGGCTGATAGGTGGCCGAGTTGATATCGCGCGCGATTTTTAACAGATCCGGCACCGTCGCGGTAAACGCCAGCGCGGTGGAGTGCAGCATCAGGATCACTTCATTGCTGTACGCCGGCAGCGCGGTGCGCAGTGCTGAAGGCAGAATGATGCAGCGATACAATTTAAACGGTGAGAAGCCATAGGCGCGCGCCGCTTCGATTTCACCGTGCGGCACCGAACGAATCGCACCGGCAAAGATTTCGGTGGTATAGGCGCAGGTGTTCAGCGTGAACGCCAGCAGCGTACAGTTCAATCCACTGCGGAAGAAGGCGTTCAGCAACTCGGTGCCCTTCACCACTTCCAGCGTGTACATGCCGGAGTAGAACACCAGCAGCTGCACATACAGCGGCGTGCCGCGAAACACATAGGTGAACAGCCAAACCGGCGTGGAGATAAAGCGGTTAGAGGAGACGCGCGCAATCGCCAACAGCACCGCGAGCGAACCGCCAATCACCACCGAGATGATCAATAACCACAGCGTAATCGCGATGCCGGTAAAACGGTAACCATCGGTCCAGAGCAGCTGTTTCCAATACTCCTGAATAATCTCAATCATAGCTCTGCCCTTTTCACACCCACCGTGTAGCGACGTTCAAGCCACCACAGCACGCCATTCGACAGCGTGGTAAACACCAGATAAATCACACCCGCCACAATCGCGAAGTAGAACGGCTGCCAGGTACTTTTACCTGCCAGCTGCGTAGCTTTCACCACATCTTCCAGCCCCAGCAGCGAAACCAGCGCCGTGGCTTTGAGAATAACCTGCCAGTTGTTGCCGATGCCCGGCAGCGCAAAGCGCATCATGGCCGGGAACAGAATGCGACGGAAGGTTTGCGAGCCGGTGAAACCGAAGGCGGTTGCCGCTTCGATCTGCCCTTTGGGCACCGCGAGGAACGCACCACGGAAGGTTTCAGTGAAGTAAGCACCGTAGATAAAGCCGAGCGTGATGATACCGGCGACCATCGGGTCGATATCAAATTGCGCCAGTCCCAGCGCATCAGTGAGGGTATTCAAGGCGATCTGCAGACCGTAGAAGATCAGCAGCATCAACACCAAATCGGGCACACCGCGGATTAAGGTGGTGTAGCCTTCAAACAGCATCGCCAGCGGGCGACTGCGGGAAAGTTTGGCGCCAGCGCCAATCAAGCCGAGCACCACCGCCAGCAACACGGAACTGAGCGCCAGCTCCAGCGTCACAAGGGTGCCCTTGAGGATTACTTCGGAATAGCCATACAACATGGGTTCAATCCTGTCGTGAGGGTAAGTTACAAACGCTGCCCAACTGACGGACAGTCCTAACCAGGGAATTTGAATCGCAGGATGGATGGCGGCAAGCGTATGAAGCCGGGCAGTTTACATAGGTAAGCGCCCGGAGTGAATACTTATGTGCAACCTTCCTGCCTTTCACAGACCAGGATTAGGAAACAGGATAATTAATCGCCGTACACGTTGAAATCAAAGTACTTCTTAGCAATCTTGTCGTAAGTGCCGTCTTTACGCATCTCAACAAAAGCTTTATCGATCGCGGCCTTCAGATCGGCGTCATCTTTACGCAAGCCCATACCGGTACCGACGCCAAAGATCTTGTCGTCTTTCACTGCCGGGCCGGCAAACGCATATTTAGCGCCAACAGGCTGCTTCAGGAAACCTTCGCTCGCCTGCACTTCGTCCTGGAACGCAGCATCAATACGACCGGCATTCAGATCCTGATACACCAGATCCTGGTTAGCGTAAGGCGTAACGGTGACACCTTTTGGCTGCCAGTACTCTTTTGCATAGGTTTCCTGAGTGGTGCCCTGCAGCAGACCGATGTTTTTCCCTTTCAGGGATTCAATGGTCGGTTGCAGCGTAGAACCTTTCGGTGCCACTAAGCGCGCGTTCGCCGCATACAGTTTTTCAGAGAAGTTGATCTCTTCCTGACGCTTTTCGGTAATTGACAGAGAAGAGATGATGGCGTCGATCTTTTTCGCTTTCAGCGACGGGATCAGCGCATCGAAATCACTTTCCACATAAGTACATTTAGTCTTGATACGTTTACAAATTTCGTTCGCCAGATCGATATCAAAGCCCACCAGCTGACCTTGCGCGTTCTTGGATTCGAATGGCGGATAAGTCGGGTCAGTTCCGATACGCAGCGACTGCGGCACAGCGGCGAAGACGCTCGCGCTACTTACCATTGTCAGCATCAGAGAAAGAGCCAGAACTCGCTTTTTCATAGGTAACCCTCAAGTGAAGTGCTTATTGTTATGTGGTGCGTGATGTGTTGGTTTGCGCTGTAATATGTGCACGTTTCATGCCAGTTGTGCGAATTGGTTAAACGCTGCGCAAGCGCGCTAAATACTGCGCCGGTTAGCGGCGCAAGCACTTAGTTTGTGAGGGAAATATAACAGTGGTGTGAGGAAGAAAAAGCGACATTGTTAACTTTTGGTGCACAAGATGCACGAAGAGTGATCGCACACGCGAATTTGCACACGAGCAGTGCATTAATGCACCATTATGCGCCACTCCAGCGAGTGAAAAGATCTTCCGGCAGCTCAATATCAAACTGATCGAGCACGCGATTCACCGTTTGATCGACT
This sequence comes from Pantoea sp. DY-5, assembly GCF_019795955.1. Classification (NCBI taxonomy): domain Bacteria; kingdom Pseudomonadati; phylum Pseudomonadota; class Gammaproteobacteria; order Enterobacterales; family Erwiniaceae; genus Pantoea; species Pantoea sp. DY-5. Next base: position 287,030 of record NZ_JAIMIE010000004.1, on the reverse strand, counting down.
AAATCGCCGATCGATTGCGGACGATGATAGAACGCCGGCACCGGCGGCATGATCAGCGCACCCAACTCTGCCGCGGTGGTCATCATGCGCAGATGTCCCAAATGCAGCGGCGTTTCACGCACGCACAGCACCAGCTTACGCTGCTCTTTCAACACCACATCTGCGGCGCGAGTTAGCAGGCTATCGCTGTAGCTGTGCACGATCCCTGACAGCGTTTTCATCGAGCACGGCGCGATCGCCATGCCGAGCGTTTTGTAGGATCCGGATGAGATGCTGGCGGCGATGTCGCGCACGTCATGCACCACATCGGCCATCGCTTGCACCTCGCGCAGGCTGAAATCGGTCTCCAGCGCCAGCGTTTGCCGCGCGGCGGGGCTGATCACCAAATGGGTTTCCACCTCCGCCAGCGGTTGCAGCACTTGCAACATGCGCACGCCGTAGATCGCGCCGCTGGCGCCGGAAATACCAATGATCAGTCGTTTCATAATTCAGCCTTGCAGGTTCAGATTGCGGCAATGATAGCGGCTCGCTGAACAAAAATACAAAAACAAACAGGGCGGGATTGCGCCCGCCCTGCTTTTAATCTGCCACAACCGCTGGCTTAGCCTTCGTTGTGCAGCTCCAGACCTTCTACTTCTGTCTGTCGCGCAATGGCTTTGGAATCATCATTACGCAGCGACTGCAGATACTCAAGATACTGTTGATCGACATCTTTGGTGACGTAGATGCCGTTAAACACCGAGCACTCAAAGTTGGCGATATCCGGGTTCTCTTCACGCACAGCTTCAATCAGGTCGTTGAGATCCTGGAAAATCAACGCATCCGCTTTAATCAGCTGGCAGATCTCGTTAACTTCACGGCCATGCGCAATCAGTTCGGTAGCGCTCGGCATATCAATGCCATAAACGTTCGGGAAACGGATTTCCGGTGCCGCCGAGGCGAGATACACTTTTTTCGCGCCCGCTTCACGTGCCATCTCAATGATCTGCTCGGACGTGGTGCCGCGTACGATGGAGTCATCCACCAGCAACACATTCTTATCACGGAACTCAGCACGGTTGGCGTTCAGCTTACGGCGAACGGCGCTGCGGCGCTGCTGCTGGCCCGGCATGATAAAGGTACGGCCAACGTAGCGGTTCTTTACGAAACCCTGACGATATGGCTTGTCGAGGATGCGTGCGATCTCCAGCGCGATATCGGTTGAGGTTTCCGGAATCGGAATCACCACATCGATATCCAGATCTTCCCACTCGCGGGCAATTTTGTTACCCAACTTGGTGCCCATACGCACGCGTGCGCTGTACACCGAGATTTTGTCGAGGAACGAGTCCGGACGCGCGAAGTAAACGTATTCGAACAGGCACGGATTGGTTTTCGGGTTCTCAGCGCATTGACGCGTAGAGAGCTGGCCCTGCTCGGTGATGTACACCGCTTCGCCAGGCGCTACGTCACGAATGAACTCGAAGCCCAGCGTATCCAGCGCGACGCTCTCTGACGCCACCATGTATTCGGTGCGGCCATCGGCGATAACGCGCTTGCCCAGCACCAGCGGACGAATACCGTTGGGATCGCGGAAGGCGACCATTCCATGTCCGATAATCATTGAAACCACTGCGTAAGCGCCGCGCACCTGCTGATGCACAGCCGCCACCGCAGCAAAAATGTTGTCAGCTTCCAGCGGATAGTGCTGAAAACGGTCCAGCTCCTGCGCGAAGATATTCAGCAGGATTTCGGAATCTGAGGTGGTATTAACGTGACGGCGACCCGTTTCGAACAGCTGTTTACGCAGTTCGTGGGCGTTAGTCAGGTTGCCGTTATGCGCCAACGTGATGCCGTAAGGAGAGTTCACGTAGAAAGGTTGCGCTTCAGAGGCGCTGGAGCTGCCTGCCGTTGGGTAGCGCACATGACCAATCCCGATGTTACCCTGCAGACGCTGCATATGGCGCGCTTCGAACACATCGCTGACCAGGCCGTTGGCTTTACGCAAACGGAAGCAGTTAATAGCATCGATGGTACAAATGCCGGCGGCATCCTGCCCGCGGTGCTGAAGCACCGTTAACGCGTCATAGATTGACTGGTTTACTGGCATGAAACCGGTGATACCAACAATACCGCACATATTGTCATTTCCTCATTAGCCGCACTCCCGATGGAGTCACCGGGGTAAAAAACTCGACGTGCTTTTCAGGTAATCGAAAAACCACCTGATGATGTAACTGAACTGGGGAATGAGTTGCGACTGTTGCCAGTCCGGGCTTTTAGAAAAGCCGGTGAATGTATCGAGAAAGAACAGCATAGCAGACACGATCAGCACACCGCGCAACGCCCCGAAACAGACACCCAACACCCTGTCGGTTCCCGACAAGCCGGTTTTTTCAACCAGCGAGCCGATCACATAGTTCACGATGGCACCCACAATCAGGGTGGCAACAAACAACACCGCGATAGCGATGCCGTTGCGAACCAGTTCGTCGTCAAAACCTGTAAACCAGACTGCAAGGTAGGCGTAATAATGACTGGCGACAAAAAACGCGCATCCCCAGGTAACGAGAGATAAGGCTTCCCGGACAAACCCGCGAATCAGGCTGACCAGAGCCGAAAAACCAACTACCGCAATAATGACGTAATCAATCCAGATCATGAACTCTTCCAGCCCAGTGCTATCGCACCCCTGCATCCAGTTCGGGGCGCATTCTAACAGAAAAAGAAAACGTTTGCGTAGGGTTTTCCGGTTCTGTTTCCGCAAAAAGGGCGATGAAAAAAACTTTCCTCGCCCTGTGTATTATCAGTGATTTAATCCACTGATATTCAATGATTTTCCTGTCGCGCTTCGCTACAAAAATTTTGTAAAGCCGCGCCTTTTTCTGCTATTGGCGCGGCTTATCAGCGCGTTATCGCGCGCTATACGGTTTCACCACGCCACCGAGGCCGGAGATGCTTTGCAACTCACTCAGCGAGCCTTGCAGCTTCGCTTTATTGGCATCCGGACCGACGTAAATGCGGGTGATTTGTCCCTGCACCGGCGTAGACGGCACGGTAAAGGCGCGATAACCGGAAAGACGCAGCTGCGCCACAATCTCGCTCACTTTCGCCGCATTCTTCAGCGCTCCGAGCTGCACCACAAATGCCTGACCAGCTGGCGCTGCGGGTTCGCTCTGCTTCGGCGTTTCCACCGGTTTCAACTGCTCTACCGGTTTCGGCTGCTCGACGGGCTTCGGCTTAGCTTGCTCCACCGGTTTTGGCTTCGGCTGTTCAGCCGGCTTCGGTTTCGGCTGCTCGACCGCTTTTGGCTTCGACTGTTCCACCGGTTTCGGCTGCACTTGCTGATGCACCGGCGGCGGCGTGACCACGCTGGGCTCGCTATTCTGCGTGGGCTGCGCGCTGCCGTTAGTGGCGGTTTTACCACCGTTCTGATTCTGGGCCGCGCCCGCCCCTTCCGGCGGCTGCGCCGGTAAAGGTTGCGTCACCGGCGGCACCATTTCGCTATCCTGCTGATCGTCCGGTTTTGGCACCAGCGGAATGGCGGCGAACTCTTCTTTATAATGTTTCTTCTTACCGTCCAGTAGGCCGGGCAAGACGATGACACCAATCGCCACCAGAATGACCGTACCGACTAAGCGATTTTGGAACTTACTTGCCACTGCCGTTCTCCGCTGCCATCGATTCCATAACCTGCGCTACGGTGTGGAAAGAGCCACACACCAGAATCACATCTTCGGGACGCGCCTGCTGACGCGCCGCTTGCCAGGCTGCATCAACGTTGCTGTAAGCCACACCGCCGTCCAGATGAGCCAGCAGCTCATCGGCGGAGGCACCGCGCGGGCCGTCGAGCGGCGCGCAGTACCAACGATCAACCTGTGGTGCCAGCGCCGCCAGCGTGCCCGCGATATCTTTGTCGTGCAGCATGCCAACCACCGCATGCACTTCACCGCTGCGCGGCTCTTCAGCCAGACGCGAAGCCAGATAATAAGCGGCATGCGGATTGTGCGCCACATCGAGTATCACGCGCGGCGCTTCGCTGACGGTCTGGAAGCGCCCCGGCAAAATCGCCAGCGGCAGATGCTGACGAATGATCGCTTCGCTCACCGTTAAACCCGACGCACGCAGCGCGGTCAGCGCGGTGGCGGCATTGGGTAACGGCACCTGCGGCAGCGGTAAATCGCGCAGCTCGCCGTGCGCATCCTGCAACGTCCAGCTGGTACCCGTTTGCTGCCACTGCCAGTCGCGATTGCGCTGCAGCAACACCGCACCCTTCTCCGCTGCGACGTCGGCGATGGTGCCCGGCATATCGGCTTCACCGACAATTGCTGGTTTACCTGCGCGGAACACGCCGGCTTTTTCCCGACCGATACTTTCACGATCAGGACCCAGCCAATCGGTGTGATCGAGCGCGATGCTGGTGATCACTGCCACGTCGGCATCGACAATATTGGTGGCATCAAGACGTCCGCCCAGGCCGACTTCAAGGATCACCACGTCGAGATTCGCCGCGCGGAACAGATTGAAGGCCGACAAGGTGCCGAACTCAAAATAGGTCAGTGAAGTGTCACCGCGCCCGGCTTCAATCGCGGCAAAACTGGCGCTGTGCTGCGCTTCATCCAGTTCAGCGCCCTGCACACGTACACGTTCGGTGTAACGCACCAGATGTGGCGAGCTGTAAACGCCCACGCGATAGCCCGCGGCCATCAATAGCGTTTCCAGCGTGCGGCAGGTGGTGCCTTTGCCGTTGGTACCGGCGACGGTGAAGACAAAAGGAGCGGGTTTGAGCAGGTCGAGGCGTGCGGCGACGCGTTGAATACGATCCAGACCCAGTTCAATGGCCTGCGAATGCAGATGCTCAAGATAATGAAGCCACGTGGCCAAAGGCGACGTGGCTTGAGGAAGAGATTTGTCCATGTGTCCCGTTCAAAATCAATACATCGAGTAACTTAAGGTCGCGGACCACGTTGGATGCAACCTTAAGTATTCAATGTAGACGGTGCATTGGAGGAAGGAAACATTACTGCCTCATTCCGTTGCCTGTCAGGCTTCGTTGCTCTCCGGCTCAGCCACATTAGGCTGATCACCATCCAGCTGCGGCGCTGGCAGGTTCATCATTTTCGCCAGCAGGCTTGCCAGCTTAAAGCGCATTTCCGGACGACGGATGATCATGTCGATCGCGCCTTTCTCGATCAGGAACTCACTGCGCTGGAAGCCCGGCGGCAGTTTTTCACGCACGGTCTGCTCGATAACGCGTGGACCGGCAAAGCCGATCAGCGCTTTCGGTTCCGCCACGTTGAGATCGCCCAGCATCGCGAAGCTGGCTGAAACGCCGCCCATGGTTGGGTCAGTCAGCACGGAGATATACGGCAAGCCGCGCTCCTGCATTTTCGCCAGTGCCGCACTGGTTTTCGCCATCTGCATCAGCGACTGCAGCGCTTCCTGCATACGTGCACCGCCTGACGCGGAGAAGCAGATCAGTGGGCAGTTGTCTTCCAACGCCTGCTCAACGCCACGCACAAAGCGCGCGCCAACCACTGAACCCATTGAGCCGCCCATAAAGGAGAACTCAAAGGCCACAGCAACAATTGGCATGCCGTGCAGCGTGCCTTTCATCGCCACCAGCGCATCTTTCTCACCGGTGTCTTTCTGTGCGGCGACCAAACGGTCTTTATACTTCTTCGAGTCGCGGAACTTCAGTAGATCTTTCGGTTCCAGCTCGCTGCCCAGCTCAACCAGCGAACCTTCATCCAGCATGCTATGCAGACGCTCACGGGCGTGCATACGCATGTGATGGTCGCACTTCGGGCAGACCTCGAGGTTACGCTCCAGCTCGGCGCGGTACAGCACCTGCCCACAACTATCGCACTTGGTCCACACCCCTTCCGGGATGCTGGCTTTGCGCGTTGGCGTGGCAGTGCTTTTATTCAGTATGCGTTCAATCCAGCTCATTGATGACCTTTCTATTTAATGCTGACCTGGTCCAGTCTTCTCATTGCTGCTGAAATCACCTTCAGCAGGCCGTAAATGTCGCTCATTAAACCACAACCCGTTCACGCTGTGGATAAAAATCTGGTAACGAGCTTACTGCGACTTCTGCTGGCGGCGATGACGCCACACTTCAATTACGCCTGGCAGTATAGAAACCACGATGATGCCGACAATCAGCAGCTTCAGGTTCTCCTGCACAACCGGCAGGTCGCCAAACAGATAACCGGCGTAAGAGAACAGCAGCACCCACAGCAGTGCGCCCGTCACATTGTAGAGCGCGAAGTGGCGATAAGACATGTGTCCCATCCCCGCCACAAAGGGGGCAAAGGTTCGCACGATTGGTACAAAGCGCGCAAGTATAATGGTCTTGCCGCCGTGGCGATCGTAGAACGCGTGGGTTTTATCCAGGTAACTGCGACGGAAAATTTTCGAGTTCGGGTTGCTGAACAGCTTCTCACCGAACAGACGCCCAATCGTGTAGTTCACCGCATCACCGAGGATGGCGGCGATCACCAACAGCGTTACCATCAGGTGTACGTTGAGATCGTTCCCCGGCAAGGCCGCCAGCGCACCGGCAACAAACAGCAGGGAATCACCTGGCAGGAACGGCGTGACCACCAAACCGGTTTCACAGAACAGAATCAGGAACAGAATGGCGTAAATCCAGATGCCGTATTGCGCCACCAGCTCGGCCAAATGCACATCAATATGCAGAATAAAATCGACTAAAAAGTGGATGAAATCCATATAACCACAACTCCCCTAACACCCAACAATTAACGGTTAATCCGCGAGGAACAACGGTCCCAACGCAGGCTGAGGTAATGCAAAGTGGGATGGATAATCCACCGCTACCAGATAAAGCCCCTCGGCTTTGGCGGTCGCCGCCGCCAGCTTACGATCTTTGGCCGCGAGCAGCGTCGCCATCCACTCTTCCGGCTGGTTGCCGGTGCCGATTTCCATCAGGCTGCCGACAATGTTACGCACCATGTGATGCACAAATGCATTGGCTTTGATATCCACCACCACATACGGCCCATGACGCGTGACGTTGAGATGCATCACGTTGCGCCACGGCGTGCGTGACTGACACTGCACCGCGCGGAACGAAGTGAAGTCATTCTCGCCAATCAGCGCCTGACCAGCGCGCTGCATCTTCTCTGCATCCAGCGGATGGTAATAATGGGTAATGCCATTGCCCAGAATCGCCGGACGCAGCCGATGGTTGTAAATCACGTAGCGATAGCGGCGTGCCGTGGCGCTAAAACGCGCATGAAACTCGTCCGGCACCGCTTTCACCCAGCGCACCGCGATGTCATCGGGCAGATTGGCGTTCACGCCTAACGTCCAGGCCGCGTCAGCACGCGGCGAGGTGGTTTCGAAATGCACCACTTGTCCGGTGCCGTGCACGCCAGCATCAGTGCGGCCCGCGCAGAACACCACCACCGGATGATCGGCCACCTTCGACAGCGCCTTTTCCAGCTTTTCCTGCACGCTGCGCACTTCATTTTGCCGCTGCCAGCCGTAATAACGGCTGCCATCGTATTCAATACCCAACGCCAGCTTAAGCGTTTTCCCTTCAGGCAACATTAATAGAAATACTCCTGCACCAGTTTCTCAGCGGTTTTCACCGCCATCAGTGCACCGCCGAAACGGATGTTGTCTGCCACAGACCAGAACTGCAGCAGCTCTGGGATGCCGTAATCATTGCGCACGCAGCCAATGCTCAGCACGTCGCTGCCGGACGCATCGCCCACCTGCGTGGGGTAATCGCTCTCTTCAGTCAGGTTGATATCACCGGAGCGGCCCAGTTCATCGCGCGCTTCTTCTGCAGAGAGCGGACGCAGATTCTCCACGTGTACGATCTGCGCATTGCCGTAGAACACCGGCGCCTGCACGCTGCTTACCGCGATCGGCAAACCTTCGTCCTGCAGCACTTTACGTACCTGCTCAACCACGCGACGTTCGCTCTCGACGCTGCCATTGCTGTCCGCAAGCAGCGGCAAAATGTTGAACGCCAGCTGGCGGCCAAAATAGTGCGTTTCCGCCGGCACGCCGTTCAGCAAACGCGCACTTTCACCGGCCAGGCCATCAACCGCCGCTTTACCATGGCTGGAGGCCGCAATCAGGTTGGTAACCTGCAAACGGCTCAGACCAGCCAGATCCACCAGCGGTTTGATTGCGCACAGCAACTGGCTTACCAGGCTGTCGGCAACGGTAATGATGTTGCGATTGCGGTAATCCGCCAGCACCTGTGGATTCACATCCGGCACCACCAGCGGCACGTCCGATTCGAGCGCAAACAGATCGCTGCTATCGATCACCAGACACCCCTGGCTGGCGGCATCTTCGGCATAGCGCGCCGAGGCTTCACGACCCGCAGTGAAGAACGCCAGCTGCACTTGCGTCCAGTCAAATTCGGCCACGTCCTGCACCAGCACGGTACGTCCCTCAAAACGTTTGTTCTCACCGGCACCGTTTTCACTCGCCAGCAAATACAACTCACCAACCGGGAACTGGCGTTCAGCCAGCAGTTCCAGTACAGCGTTCCCTACTGCGCCTGTTGCGCCCAAAAGCGCGATATTCCAGCCGTCAGACATGTTGGTTACTCCAGAGATTGACACAAAAACAGAAGGCGATGAAAACATCGCCCGAGATTTAGGAATTATCCCCCGCAATAGTGCAGGTGATTGAAATTTCTTTACAAACTGGCGCGGAAGCCAAGCTGATTGAGCATCGCCGCCGTCTCCGCATCATCGCAATGCACCTGCAGCGATGACCACTCACGACGCTCTTGATATTGCTTGCGCAGGCGATCAAACTCACCTGGCTTTGCCGCCACTTTACGCAGTGGCGCATCGTCGCGGCGCACATCATACACCAGATGTACTAAGCGTTTTAGCGTTGGCTGATCGAGCTTGCCGCGCAGAGTGATAGAACCGAATTCAGGTGCCGGCAGCAGGCTTTCCAGCGCCACCTGCTGCGGCTGGCCGATAAAGTCGCACCAGGCTTCAAACACTTGCGTGGTGCCGCGCGCTTTACCTTCCAGCGTGTAGCCAGCGATATGGGCGGTGGCGATATCCACTTTATCCAGCAGATCGAGCGACAGATCCGGCTCCGGCTCCCACACATCCAATACCACGCTGAGATCGTGTCGCATCTTCAGCACTTCCAGCAGCGCCGCGTTATCCACCACCGCACCGCGGCAGGCGTTGATCAGAATGGTATTGGGTTTGAGCGCCATCAGCAGCGCCGCATCGGCCAGATGCCAGCTTTTATATGGGCCATCTTTAAACAGCGGCGTGTGGAAGGTAAGGATATCGGCCTGCGCCACCAGATCATCCAGCGAATGGAAGGTTTCCTGATCGCCACGATCGGCGCGCGGTGGATCGCACAGCAGCGTTTTCACGCCCCAGGCTTGCAGACGCTTCTGCAGGCGGCCGCCAACATTCCCCACGCCAACAATGCCCACGGTGCGATCGCGCAATTCAAAACCATCGCGCTCCGCCAGCAGCAGCAGCGAGGAGAACACATACTCCACCACCGCAATCGCATTACAGCCTGGCGCCGCAGAGAAGCTGATGCCCGCCGCCGCCAGCGATGCATCATCAATATGATCGGTGCCGGCGGTCGCGGTGCCGACAAACTTCACCGGCGTACCGGCCAGCAGCGCCGCATTCACTTTGGTGACGGAACGCACCATCAGGCCATCGGCATCTTGCAACTCGGCTTCCGGCAATGGACGTCCCGGCACCGCCACAACATCGCCGGTGCGGCTGAAAAGTTCACGGGCATAAGGCATATTTTCATCGACGAGAATTTTCACTGCGGCGGTCCTGTCTGCAAAAATTTGAGGCGCGTATTTTGCCATAAAGCCGGGGATTAACCTAACCGACTACGATAGCGATCGGGCGTGGTACCGGCCTGCTGCTGGAACATCACTATCAGCGCCGACGCAGAGCTGTAACCCAACTCGTGAGCGATGCCCTGCACGCTGCAGCCCTGCTCCAGCAGCGCGATAGCGCGCAGAAAGCGTAAACGCTGCCGCCACTCGCTGAATGACATATTCAACTGCTGCTGACAGCGTCGCGCTAGCGTACGCTCGGTGGTGAACACGCGCTTCGCCCATTGTGCCAGCGTGGTGTTATCGCCGGGATGCGCTTCAAGCGCGCGCAGAATCGGCGCGAGGAATTTGTCATCCGACATCGGCAAATAGCTGTTATGTACCGGTGCCAGACGTAGGCGATCGATCAACACTTCACACATGCGCCAGTCAGCTTGCGTCTGCGGCTGCTCCAGTTCACGGCGGGCAAAATCATTCATGATGGCGTGGCCAATGGCATCAACATGCAATAAACAGGCTTTATCCGGCAGGCCCGCGCAGAGATCGGCGGCGAGATTAAAGGTGCGAAAACGCGCTTCGTTGTGGTTGTAGCTGCTGTGACGATGGCCGGCCGGAATCCAGATCGGGATATCTGCGGGCGTCAGCAGACGTTCGCCCTCCACTTCCATCTCCAGCACGTGGCTGGTGACGAAAATCACCTGACCCCAATCATGCACGTGGGTGAGGTATTCGGTTTTGGCGTTGACCTCGTCATAACGCATGAAGAAGCGCAGCAAAGGCGCATCAATCGGCGGCTGGTATTCGACTTGTAGATTCATTCTGTCCGGTCACTAACAAATATTGTCCGATTTTAACTATCTACTTTAAACCGGTCAAACGTAAACTATTCGCGATTATCTGAGGAGCTGTATCATGAATTTACTGTTTCCGCTGATCGCGGTATTGATCTGGTCGATCAACACTATCGTCAGCAAACTCTCGGCGGGAAGTATCGATCCTGCGGCGATCTCCTTCTATCGCTGGCTGCTGGCGCTGGTGGTGCTGGCACCGTTTTGCCTGCCGGGCGTGTGGCGTCATCGTCACACCATTAAAGCCAACGGCTGGCGATTGCTGATCCTCGGCCTGCTCGGCATGGTGCTGTATCAAAGTCTCGCCTATTACGCGGCGCACAGCGTTTCTGCGGTGATGATGGGGATTCTCGGCGCGACCATTCCGCTGCTGACCATTCTGCTCAGCCTGTTTGTGCTGCGCCTCGCGCCGACGCGCGGCATCCTGATTGGCGGCGTGCTGTCGTTCGCCGGTTTGGTATGGCTGGTGAGCGAAGGCAATCCGGCGCAGCTGCTGAATCAACGGCTCGGCAATGGCGAATTGATGATGCTGGCAGCATCGACCTCGTACGCCTTGTACGGCGTGCTGACCAAGCGCTGGGCGATTCCGCTGCCGACCTGGCAAAGCCTGTATGTGCAGATTTTCTTTGGCGTGCTGCTGTTGCTGCCTGGCTTCCTGCGCGCGCCGGATGTCACGCTCAACGGGCACAATCTGCCGCTGGTGCTGTATGCCGGGCTGTTTGCGTCGATCATCGCGCCGTTCCTGTGGATCCTTGGCGTACAGCGTCTGGGCGCCAGCACCACCAGCATTTTTATGAACTTCGTGCCGGCATTTACGGCCATTATTGCCGTAATGTTCCTGCATGAGCAGCTGCATGGCTATCACTGGATTGGCGGCGGCATGACGTTAGTCGGCGTTATTCTGGCGCAACGGCTGAAAACCCCGCTGCGTAAGCCGCGCAGCGCGAACCTTCCCGATCCCGCCGCCTGATTTTATTATCCGGAAAGGCCGCAGCCCCCGTGGATTTCCTGGGGGCTTTTGCTATCATGTGGCCTCTTTTTTCCGGCGCACCCGGAGCTGACCCGTTTTCAAGGATTCCGCCATGCAACCTCTCAGCGGTCCCGGTGTGCCCGCGGGCGATCGTTCCCCTTTATCTCAGGCCACTGGCCCAACGCGTCCTGGCGGTCCAGCCGGTGAGCAGCCGCTCTCTCCTGCCCAGCGCACCACGCTGGAACGACTGATTGTTCGCATTATGTCTTTGAGTACGCTGAAAGCGCCGGAACTCTGGGCTGGCGTGCGGCATGAAGTCGGGGTGAAGAGTGAGGCCGAGCTGCAATCGCGCCATTTCCCGGCAGCGGAGCAGCATCTCAATGGTCGCTTAACCCAGGTTCAAAACAGCCTCGCTACGCGCCAGCTGCTGCAACAGCTGCTGGAAAAATTGCCGCAGGGCAATAATCGCCAGGCGGTGAGCGAATTTATTCGTCAGCAGTTTAACCAAACGGTGTTGAGCGCGTTGTCGCAGGATCAGCTGCGTCAGGTGTTGACCATGCTGCAAAACGGCCAGATGGCGATTCCGCAGCCGCAGCAAACGCGCGTCTCCGATCGCAGCTTGTTGCCGGCAGAACAGCAATCGCTCAATCAGCAGGTTACGCGCCTTGCAGCGAAAACCGGTGAATCGCCGGTGAAACTGCTGGCCGATACGCTGAAGCTGGTGAATTTGAAAAGTGGCGATCCGATACCATCGCGCCACTTCCCGTTGCTGACGCAATATTTGCAGGTGCGCCAGACGCTGGCTCAGCACAGTGCGCCAACCTTGCAGATGCTGGAAACCTCGCTGCGCCAGCCGTTAACCCATGATGAGCAGCGACTGCTGGAAGATTACAGCCAGCAACGTTTCCAGGCGCTGCCGACCACCGTGCTGACGCCAGCGCAGACGCAGGATCTGCTGAATCTGCTGTTTAGCCGCCGCGCCGAAAAACTGCACGAACAGCCGCTGGCCGATAGCGAAATTCGGCCACAGCCAATCTGGTCGCCGTTTATCCAGATGCTGCCGCAGCCGCTGGCCCAGCGCCCAGCGTTAACGCTGATTGTCGGCATCTTCCTGTTTATCTTCCTGCTGTGGCTGTTTATCTAGCAGCCGCAGTGTGCAGCGGGCGTGCCGAGTGGCCACTCACCCGCTGCCGCGCCCCACGCCATCGGATGGCCATCGCGTTTCCAGAAATCCAGCCCGCCAATCAACTCCTTGACCTGAAAACCCAACGACGCCAGCTTGAGCGCGGCTTTGGTTGAGCCGTTACAGCCGATGCCGTCGCAATAGGTGATGTAAACCTTGCTGCAATCGAGATGCGCCGTGGATTCCGCATTCATAGTGCGATGTGGAAACGAAAGTGCACCGCAAATGTGTCCAGCCTGATAAACCTCGTCAGAGCGCGCATCAATCACCACGATTGCTGTGATGCCCTGCGCCAAATCCTCTGCTAAATCCCACGCATCGGTGTAGTACGCCAGTTTATGTTGCAGATACGCCACGCTTGCGCTGGCGCTGGCTGGGGCAATTTTTAAGACCGCTGACATCGCATTCTCCTGTTGTGATTTCCCCTGAGTTTACGGCAAAGTGGTCTGCATATTGATACCACTTTCACCATAGTGATAAGACCACCGTGACCACATCATTTCTCGCGCTATTTAGCCATCAAACTCAGGGCGGTTTACGTGAGCGACTGTGCAACACCTTGCGTCAGGCCATCGCCAACGGGCATCTGCGGCATGAGCAGAAATTGCCGTCCAGCCGCCAGTTAGCCAGCGATTTATCGCTGTCGCGCGTCACGGTGGAGGCGGCGTATGCGCAGCTAGAAAGCGAAGGTTATCTGCAGCGTCACGGCGGGCGCGGGACCTTTGTTTCGATTCGCATGGCGTCGCCCACCAGCAAAACCCGCATCAAGCGCTCGCCACACTTTTCTCAGCGCGGCCAGCAGGTTTTGGCAACGGGCGGCTGTCAGGATCCGCCCTTTCCGCTCGCCTTTGCCGCCGGTTCACCCGAGTTACGCGCCTTCCCGCATGCGCAGTGGCGTCGCATCAGCAATCAGGTGCAGCGCTCGCTGGGCAGCAAAGTGATGGGCTACGGCGATCCGCTTGGCTTGCCATCGCTGCGGCAGGCGGTGGCGGATTATCTGGCGCTATCACGCGGCGTGCGCTGCACGGCGGAGCAAGTGGTGATCCTCACCAGCTCACAGCAGGCGCTGCAGTTGCTGGCGTTGATGTTCCTTGATGCGGGTGACGAAGTGTGGCTGGAAGAGCCGGGTTATCCCGGCGCGCGCAATGCGTTTCTTGCCGCCGGGGCGCGCTGTCGCGCCATGCCGCTGGATGCAGAAGGTGCGGTGCCGCTCAAAGACAGCGCGAAACTGGTCTATCTGACGCCAGCGCATCACTATCCCACCGGCACAGCCATGAGCCTGGCGCGGCGCTTGCAGTGGCTGGCGTGGGCGCGGCAGCAGGATAGCTGGCTGATTGAGGACGATTACGACAGCGAATTTCACTACGAGGATCGCCCGGCTCCGGCACTGCAAGGATTAGCCGCGGATGGTCGGGTGATTTGCCTCGGCACTTTCTCCAAAACGCTGTTCCCGTCGCTGCGGCTGGCGTGGATGGTGGTGCCGCCACAACTGGTGGAACCGTTGGGCCGCGCGCGCAGCGTGATGGATGGTCATAGCGCATTGCTGCCGCAGGCGATCAGCGCGGAGTTTTTGCAGCAAGGCCATTTCGCCAGCCATTTGCGTCTGATGCGACAACTCTATCGTAGCCGACGTGACTGCTTGCTGCAGCAGATCGAAACGCGCTTAACAACCTGGCTGGAGCCGCTGCCGGCGGCTGGCGGCTTACAGTTAGCAGTGCGGCTGTTACAAGGTGATGAAGCGCGCTTAACCGCCCAGGCGAAAGAGAGCGGATTATTGCTGCCGCGCCTGTCGCCGCTTTATGCCGGTGACGTGCAGCAAGCGGGCTGGCTGCTGGGCTTTGCGGCGCTGACGCCCGGTGAGATTGTCAGCGCCTGCGATAAGCTGGTTACGCTGTTGTCGCAGCCCGCGCAAACGTCCAGGTAACCAGAATGCCCAGCGCCGCACAACAGGCACCCGCGACATAGACCGAGCCATAACCCAGCGCCTTCGCCAGTAAGCCGGTCAACGGGCCGCTGGCTCCGTACGCGATATCCTGAAACGCAGAGAAACCACCAAGCGCGGTGCCGCGAATCTGCGGCGATACGCGCTTGATCACTTCAACGCCCAGCGCCGGGAAGATCAGCGAGCAGCCGCAGCCGGTCAAAGCCGCGCCAATCAGCGCCATCCAGCCAGAAGTGGCGAACGCCAGTAGCAGCAGACCGGCGGTTTCCACCAGCAAAGAGATCATCGCTACTTTTATGCCGCCGTGACGGTCCGGCAAGCCGCCAAAGAACACGCGCACCAGCACAAACGCACAGCCGAAGGCGGTCAGCGCAAAACCGGCGTTGCCCCAGTTTTCCGCAGCAAAATAGAGTGACGTAAAGGTGCCGATCACCGCAAAACCGGTGCCCTGCAGCGCCAGCGCCAGTCCCGGCTGAAAGATGGTTTTCACCACGCTAAGCAGCGATGGGCGCTCACCGCCCACCACCGGCACTTTGCGGATCCAGCCATTAATCGCCAGCGACAGCAGCGGCAACAGCAGCGCAACCGCACCGAGAGCAGCAAAGCCGCCGTACTGATTGATCAGCAAGCCGAGTGGCGCACCGGCTGCCAGCGATCCATAAATCGCCATGCCGTTCCACGACATCACTAATCCGGAACGTTTGCTGCCCACCAATCCCATGCCCCAGGTCAGATTGCCGGTCAGCAGCAGACTTTCGCCGAATCCTAACAGCAAGCGCCCTACCGCCAGCAAACCGAACTTCGCCCACGGAGAAACCGGTAACATCGCGGCCGCCAGATACGCCACGCCCACCAGCGCGATGGCCAGCATGCCGTGCTGCGTGGTGAGTTTCGCACCGTGTTGATCGGCTCGACGCCCGGCAAAGCTGCGTGTCAACAGCGTGGCGAAGAACTGAATCCCCACCGCCACACCAACCATCAGGTTGCTCATGCCGAGTTCATGATGGACATATAGCGGGATCACTGGCAGCGCGAGGCCGGCGGTTAGATAGGTGAGGAACACCGCAAATGAGGTGCAGGCCAGCGGCATAACGGATTGCGTCGGCGCGTCAGCAGTCGTGGGCATGATGGGTCGAACTCCTTGTAATAACCAGACACGCGCTTGCTGCCAAAACAGAAACGGGATATTTGGTTCACGTTAGTGTGAAGTGATAATTTTGTTTCGGATGGAGTGGGAGTGTAGGCAAGCTGAAGGTGGAATGTCAAAACAACAAGGGCCGGATAACCGGCCCTTGTGATATTGCTGGCATAATTAGGTCGCCATGAATGGCGATCCTACGGGATTATGCTGGCAACTTACGCATGGTCAGAGTGGCGTTAGTCCCGCCGAAGCCAAAGCTGTTCGACATCACGGTGGTCAGCGCTTTATCAGTCGGTTTGGTCACGATGTTCAGACCTTTGCCCGCTTCATCCAGCTCTTCCACGTTGATGCTTGGCGCGATGAAACCGTGCTCCAGCATCAGCAAAGTGTAGATCGCTTCCTGCACCCCCGCCGCACCCAGTGAATGACCGGTCATGGCTTTGGTAGCAGACAGTGATGGGCAGTTATCGCCGAACACTTCGCGAATCGCACCCAGCTCTTTCACATCACCAACCGGCGTAGAAGTGCCGTGGGTATTGAGGTAATCGATTGGGGTATCCAGACCTTGCATCGCCATCTTCATGCAGCGCACTGCGCCTTCGCCTGAAGGAGCTACCATGTCTGCGCCATCTGAGGTTGCGCCGTAGCCCACGATCTCAGCATAAATGTGTGCACCACGTGCCAGAGCGTGCTCCAGCTCTTCAACCACCACCATACCGCCGCCGCCAGCGATAACGAAGCCGTCACGGTTGGCATCGTAAGTACGTGAGGCTTTTTCTGGCGTTTCGTTGTATTTGGTCGACAGTGCGCCCATCGCATCGAACTCACAGGCCATTTCCCAGCTCAGCTCTTCACCGCCGCCAGCAAATACAATGTCCTGTTTACCCAGCTGAATCTGCTCAACCGCGTTACCGATGCAGTGTGCAGAAGTAGCACAGGCTGAACTGATGGAGTAGTTCACGCCGTGAATTTTGAACGGGGTTGCCAGGCAAGCAGAAACGCCTGAACCCATCGCCTTGGTCACCACATAAGGACCGACCGCTTTCAGGCCGCGTGGGCTACGCATAGCGTCAGCACCAAATACCTGATAACGCGGAGAACCGCCGCCAGAACCGGCAATCAAACCCACACGTGGGTTTTGCTGATACTGTTCGTCAGTCAGGCCTGAGTCTTTGATCGCTTCGGCCATTGAAAGGTAGGCATAAATAGAGGCATCACTCATAAAACGCACGATTTTGCGATCGATGAGCCCGTTGGTATCCAGTTTGACGTTGCCCCATACGTGGCTGCGCATACCGGCATCTCTCATCTCTTCAGAGAAAGTAATACCGGAACGGCCTTCACGCAGAGAAGCCAGCACTTCTTGCTGGTTATTACCAATGCTGGAAACAATACCCAGGCCAGTAATCACTGCACGTTTCATTCAATAATCCTCGTTCCACATATTTGGATGACGTGCACTCTAGCGTACAGTTGTAAGCCGAACAAGTCCGATCAGCCATTTCCCTTTGTAAATTTGCGTCATGTGACGTCTATCGCTAAACTCGCGCCACTGCCTGAAATATGAGCCTTTCCCGTGAAATTAACCCCGGTTGAACACGCCCAAATAAACTGGAATGAACAGGGTACACCTGTGTCCCGAGCGTTCGGCGACGTCTATTTCTCCAACGATAATGGACTGGAGGAAACGCGCTATGTCTTCCTCGATGGCAACCATATTCCGCACCGTTTTGCTGAACATTCGCGCGATTTATTTATTGTCGCCGAGAGCGGTTTTGGGACTGGTCTGAACTTTCTTACCCTGTGGCAAGCCTTCGATCGCTTCCGAAATGAGCAACCCAACGCCACTTTGCAACGCTTGCACTTCATCAGCTGCGAGAAATTCCCGCTGACGCACACCGATCTGGTTGCCGCGCATGCCCATTGGCCTGAGCTGCAGCCGTGGGCCGAGCAGCTGCAACAGCAGTGGCCGCAGGCATTACCGGGCTGTCAGCGCCTGCTGTTTAACGGCGGCGAAGTCACGCTGGATCTCTGGCTTGGTGATATTAACGCGCTAATTCACACCTTTGATGACAGCCTCAATCGTCAGGTGGATGCGTGGTTCCTTGATGGCTTCGCGCCGGCGAAAAATCCTGAGATGTGGACGCCAGCGCTGTTCGCCGCGATGGCGCGTCTCGCCCGGCCGGGCGGCACGCTGGCGACTTTTACCGCGTCGGGGTTTGTGCGACGCGGGTTGCAGGACGCCGGTTTCAGTATGCAGAAGCGCAAAGGCTTTGGTCACAAGCGTGAAATGCTGGTCGGCGTGCTGGAGCAAGCCGCTGCATTGCCGCACAGCCAGCCGTGGTATGCGCGCCCACCGGCAGGCAGCAATGAAGTAGCGCTGATTGGCGGCGGCGTCGCCAGCGCAGTATTGGCGCTGGCGCTGCTGCGACGCGGTTGGCGCGTAACGCTCTACTGCGCCGATGACGCGCCCGCGCTGGGCGCATCCGGCAATCGTCAGGGCGCGCTCTATCCGCTGCTGAATCAGCACGATCCCGCGCTGGCCACCTTCTTCCCGGCGGCTTTTGGTTTTGCCCGACGTCTATACGATCGGCTGCCAGTGGAGTTTGAGCATGACTGGAGCGGCGTGTTGCAGCTGGGCTGGGATGATAAAAGCGCGGAGAAAATTGCGCAGATGCTCAACATGGCACTGCCGCATGACATCGCGTACGGTGTTA
Organism: Pantoea sp. DY-5; assembly: GCF_019795955.1. NCBI lineage: Bacteria > Pseudomonadati > Pseudomonadota > Gammaproteobacteria > Enterobacterales > Erwiniaceae > Pantoea > Pantoea sp. DY-5. The sequence goes on along the minus strand of NZ_JAIMIE010000004.1, from coordinate 268,415 downwards.
ATAAAGAAGAAGCGCAACAGCTGGCGGGCGTTGAACTTGATGTCGGCGGGATTTTTTATCCGCAAGGCGGCTGGCTGTCGCCTGCACAGCTGACCAGCAATCTGCTGGAATACGCGCAATCGCGGGGATTACGCCTGCACTGGCTACATCGCGTCACGCAATTAACGCGCGATGAAGATCGCTGGACGCTGCACTTTGATGAGCAGCCGCCGGTGCAGCATTCCCAAGTGGTGCTGGCGAATGGTCACGCGTTGCTGGAACTTGAGCACAGCAAAACGCTGCCGGTGTACGCGGTGGCGGGACAAGTGAGCCACGCGCCGACTAATCCGTCGTTGGGCGCGCTGCGCACCGTGCTGTGTTACGACGGCTATCTCACGCCGGTCAGCCCGAACTTCGCCACCCATTGCATCGGCGCCAGCTATCATCGTGGCGATACCGCCACAGATTTCCTCGCCGACGATCAGCAGAAGAATCGCCAACGGCTGATTAACTGTCTGCCGCAGAGCCAATGGCCGCAACAGGTTGATGTGTCCGATAACCAGGCGCGCAACGGCGTGCGCTGTGCCACGCGCGATCATCTGCCGATGAGCGGCAGTGCGCCAGATTATGAAGCGACACTCGCGCAATACGCCGATCTGCCAGAACAGCGTGCGCGCGGTGCAAGTGTAGCCGATGCGCCGGTGCATAACGGTTTGTTTGTGTTGGGCGCATTAGGTTCGCGTGGTTTGTGCAGCGCACCGCTGGCAGCCGAAGTGCTGGCGGCGCAGATGAGCGGCGAACCGCAGCCGCTGGATGCAGCCACGCTGGCGGCGATGAGTCCGAATCGCTATTGGGTGCGAAAACTGCTGAAGGGTAAAAAAGCGGGTCGATAATCTACGGGGCGAGCGATCGCCCCGAGACGTTAAGCGGTTTGACGGGCCTGCAGGAACAGATTGTCCCACATGCCGGTGACCAGCGCCTGATCGCGTGGCGACAGTTCGCCAGCAGCAATGGCTTTTTGCAGGCTGTTGGTGACGTGAGTTTGCAGCGCTTCCGGCGTGTGTTCACCGCTCAGCTCAATCTCCGCCACTGCCAGGGTCAGATGACCACGCAGATAGCCGCCTGCAAACAGCTCGTCATCGCTGGCGTGATCGACCATGTCATCAATCAGGGCCAGAATGCGGGTTTCAAATTCTACGATCATCTCTTCCTCTCTTCTTATAACCTTCGCGGATTACAGATCTTCCGGCCAGGGGAATTGTGCCGCCGTCAGTGGCGGCGTGCCGTAATAATTCGTCAGTGCATCGATGAAGCGGGCTGGTCGTGCCGGAATGCCCTGCTGCAGATACGTCATCACCTGTGCATGCACCTTGCGCTGAAACGCTATGCGATCTGGCTCACAATCGCCTTCGAGATTGTCACAACTTACGTTGAAGGGAAAGCCCGCCGCCACGCAGAATAACCACTCCAGCGCCTGCGGTTTTACCTCAACCGATTCGAACTGGCTCTGCGTTTGCGCATCGCGTCCGTCCGGACAATACCAATAACCAAAATCCACCAGCTTGCGGCGCGCTTCACCGGCAATGCACCAGTGGGAAATTTCATGCAGTCCGCTGGCATAGTAGCCGTGCGCGAACACCACGCGATTCCACGGTGAGGTTTCATCCGCTGGAAGATAAATAGGTTCGTCGTCGCCTTTAATTAGACGGGTCTGAAAATCGTCAACGAAACAGCCATCAAAGATGGTAATCAGCTGATCGTAATGGTGTGTTGTACTCATAATTTTTAATCTTAAAAAAAACCGGCGCCATTGTCGCATTGGCAGCCGGTCTTGACGAGTGTTGGATTACAGCGTGGCCAGCCAGGCCATCAATTCTGCGCCGTGACTGTCCCATAACAATTTAGCGCTCATTACCGCAGAAACGATCACTACCATGGGGCGAATCAGTTTCTGACCACGGCTCAATACCAGCCTGGCGCCGAGGCGAGCGCCGATAAAGGCGCCGAGCAACATAATCGCGCCGGTGCCCCACACCACTTTTCCGCCGAACATAAAGAACAGCAAACTGCCAAAATTCGAGGTGAAATTTAGGATTTTGGCGTGGGCGGTGGCTTTCGCCAGATTGAAACCGCACAGCGTAACGAAGGCCAGCGCATAGAATGAGCCGGCACCGGGGCCAAAGAAGCCATCGTAGAAGCCGACGCAGCCGCCGCCTACCAGCGCATAGGGCAAACCGTGCAGACGACGTTCGCGATCGGCTTCACCCAAACGCGGCATCAGCAGAAACCACAAACCGATGCAGATCAGCAGCAGCGGTAAGATTTGGCGCAGTACATCCGCTTGTAAGTGCTGAATCAAAATGGTGCCAGCAATCGCGCCGAGGAAGGTCATGGCGATATTCAGCCACTGCTCGCTCAGATTCACCGCACCACGTCGGATGAAATAGAGGCTGGCGGAGAACGATCCGCCGACCGATTGCAGCTTATTGGTGGCTAACGCCTGTGCCGGAGAGAGCCCGGCCGCCAGCAAAGACGGCACGGTAAGCAGGCCGCCGCCGCCAGCGATCGAATCGATAAACGCCGCCAGCACTGCCACAAAAAACAGCACACAAAGGATGAGTGGGCTGACAACGAACCAATCCATTGAAATACCTACAGAAGATGCTTATCAAGTAAAGCCTGGCAAGACGGCGGCAATGGCGGCGGCGTTTTCTTCACCGGCGGCGTGCTGCCTGGCTTTTTCGGCAGGAACCAGCTGTCCAACTCAGCGCCACAGCCATCACCCGCCGGTTGAGGTGCCTGGTCTTCACATTCAAGGCTCCCCGCCGGACAACGCAGACGCACGTGCATGTGCGCACGATGAGCAAACCACGGACGCACTTTATTCAGCCACGCGCGATCGCTGCCAGCATCGGCACAAAGCTGCCTTTTGATTGCTGGATTGACGAAGATACGCGTCACTTCATCATCTTTCGCCGCCAGTTTAATCAGGCTATCGATTTGCGGCTGCCAGTGACGCGCAATCACCTGTTTATCATCGGCAGAAACCAGATCGAGCGGCTGCGGCTTGAGCAACTGCTGCGCCGTCCAGCGGGTTTTCGGCAGCTGCAGCCAGATATCGACGTCTAAACCAGTTTGATGGCTGGCGTGGCCGCTGCTAAAACGTCCACCCGCCGCCATGCCCATATCGCCAATCAGCACTTGTCCCAGCTGAAGCTGATGAACTTGGGTGCTGAGACGCTGAATAAAGGCGATCAGATCGGGATGGCCGAAATAGCGGCGCTGATCCTGGCGCATCACCTGATAATTGGGTGAGTTAAGCGGCAACTGCTGCGCACCCACAATACAGCCGTTGGCGAAGCCGCCAATTGACTGCGGGCTGCCGGCAATCGGCTGATGAATTTGCTGCCACGGCGTGGCGGCAATGGCGGCCGCACTGCATAGCAGCGCGGCACAGATAATGAGCAGACGGCGCATCATCGGGTTTACCAGCGCGGAACGCTGCTGTTGACGTCACCGTTTTGCGCACGTTGGCGCAGCAGGTGATCCATCAACACAATCGCCATCATCGCCTCGGCGATCGGCACGGCGCGAATGCCGACGCACGGATCGTGACGACCTTTGGTGATCATCTCGACTTCTTCACCCTCGCGGGTGATGGTGTTGCCTGGCACGGTGATGCTGGAGGTCGGTTTCATCGCCAGATTGGCGCTGATGGTTTGGCCGCTGCTGATGCCGCCCAGAATGCCGCCCGCGTGGTTACTCTGGAAACCGTTGGCACGAATCTCATCGCGATGTTGACTGCCGCGCTGATTGATCACCGCAAAACCGTCGCCGATCTCCACGCCTTTCACCGCATTGATGCTCATCAGCGCATGCGCTAAATCCGCATCCAGACGATCAAATACCGGCTCGCCCAGGCCCGGCGGCACGTTCTCTGCCAGCACGGTAACTTTGGCGCCGATGGAATCGCCCTCTTTTTTCAGGCCGCGCATCAGCTCATCCAGCGCTTCCAGTTTGGAGGCATCCGGGCAGAAGAACGGGTTCTCTTCCACGATGCTCCAGTCTTTCAGCTCGCAGGCCACATCGCCAATCTGCGCCAGATAGCCGCGCACCACGATGCCGTGCTTCATCTGCAGATACTTCTTGGCAATCGCCCCTGCCGCCACGCGCATCGCGGTTTCACGCGCCGAAGAGCGGCCGCCGCCACGATAGTCGCGCAGGCCGTATTTCTGCTCGTAGGTATAATCGGCATGGCCAGGACGGAATAGATCTTTGATGGTGCCGTAATCCTGTGAGCGCTGGTCGGTGTTCTCAATCAGCAAACCGATTGAGGTTCCCGTCGTCACGCCCTCAAACACGCCGGACAAAATTTTCACCTGATCCGGCTCGCGGCGCTGCGTGGTATAGCGCGAAGTGCCAGGACGACGACGATCGAGATCGTGCTGGATGTCGGCTTCCGTCAGCGGAATGCCGGGTGGCACACCGTCAACGATGCAGCCCAGCGCAATACCATGCGACTCGCCAAAAGTGGTTACGCGAAAAACTTGTCCGATGCTGTTTCCGGCCATGCTGGTTCCTTGTTGCGATGTTGCGGGCGAGCGCTCGCCCTCTTATTTAGTCTTTGTAAAATGAGAAGTGATGCTGTGCCGCCACGATTTGCTCGCGCGTCAGCATAAACACGCCGTCACCGCCGTTATCAAACTCCAGCCAGGTAAACGGCACGTCTGGATACTGATCGATCATGTGCACCATGCTGTTACCCACTTCGCAAATCAGCACGCCTTGCTCGGTGAGGTAATCCGGCGCACAGGCCAGAATGCGACGCACCAGTTTCAGGCCGTCGCTGCCCGCCGCCAGACCCAGTTCCGGCTCGTGGCGGTATTCGTTCGGCAGATCGTCCATATCCTCGGCATCCACATACGGCGGATTGGTGACGATCAGATCGTATTTCACCGGCGGCAAGTTGCGGAACAGATCGGCGCGGATTGGCGTGACGTGGTTCAGCAGGCCATGCTCTTCGATATTCTGCTCGGCGACAGCCAGCGCATCGGTGGAGATATCGACTGCATCCACTTCCGCTTCCGGGAAGGCGTAAGCGCAGGCAATGGCGATGCAGCCGCTGCCGGTACACATATCCAGAATGTGATGAGGCGAATCGCTGATCAAACCGGCAAAGCGGTTCTCAATCAGTTCACCAATCGGTGAACGCGGCACTAATACGCGCTCATCAACGTAAAATTCGTGGCCGCAGAACCAGGCTTTGTTGGTGAGATACGCCACCGGAATACGCTCGTTGACGCGGCGAATCACGCGCTCAACAATGCGATGACGCTCGCTGGCAGTCAGGCGCGCATTGCGCATATCTTCTGGAATATCCAGCGGCAGCCACAGCGTTGGCAGAACCAGTTGGACTGCTTCGTCCCAGGGATTATCCGTGCCGTGGCCGTACCAAATGCCTGCCGCCGAAAAACGGCTGACAGCCCAGCGCAGCATGTCCTGAATGGTGTGCAGTTCATTCACTGCCTCATCGACGAATATCTTGTCCACGTAGCCCTCCGCAGGCCATAAAATCAATCGGCCGATAGTGTGCCACGAAGCCGGGCAGAATTCAGCGCAGCGAGGCGAAAAAGCTGACATTTGTTAACAGTAACGGTTAAGGTATGCCACCGGCTGTTTAACCAGCCTTTTCTGACCCAACCACAGAGCCATGAGTAAGAAAACGCCGCTAAGCCAGGACGATCAGGAGATGTTCCGCCAGTTAATGAGTGGAACCCGCAAGCTGAAACAGGACACTATCGTGCATAAACCGGTAGTGAAAACGCGCGAAGTACCGCTTAAACGCCTGCTTTCAGAACAGGTCGATAATAGCCATTATTTTTCAGACGAGTTTCAGCCGTTGCTGTCGAGCGAAGGTCCGGTGCGCTACGTGCGCGCGGATGTCAGTCATTACGAGCAGAAGAAATTGCGTCGTGGCGATTACACGCCAGAAATTTTTCTTGATCTGCATGGCTTAACGCAGATGCAGGCCAAGCAGGAACTCGGTGCGTTGATTGCCGCCTGTCGCCGCGAACATCTGTTCTGCGCCAGCGTGATGACCGGGCACGGCAAACACATCCTCAAGCAGCAAACACCGCTGTGGCTGGCACAACATCCGCATGTGATGGCGTTTCATCAGGCACCGAAAATGTTTGGCGGCGACGCCGCATTGTTGGTGTTGATTGAGGTGGAAGAGTGGCAACCGCCTGAACTGCCGTAAAGGCTGCGGTAAAAAAGGATAGGGCCGCATTTGTAAGCGGCCCATAGAGCGGAATTACATCGCTTTAGCCAATTTTGACGGGCTGACCTGCCACTCCAGCTTGCCTTCGCAGGCCTCTGCATCAAATTTTACGCAGGCTATTGCCGAGGTCGCGAACATCGGCGGCGCTTCCTGCGGGCAGAGTTCAGACACCAGATAACCCACCAGCGGCAGATGCGAAATCACCAGCGCCGATTTAACCCCTTTTTGTGCCAGCGCCTGCAGATAGCAGGCCACCATGCCTGGATCGCCGCCCGGCGTCAGTTCCGGCAAGACATCCTGCCCTTCTGGCAATTTCAGGGTTTCGCGCACCGTGGCGAGCGTTTGCTCGGCACGCAGGTAAGGACTGACTAATACCCGATCAATTTCTGGCGTTTTGCCGTTGAGCCAGCTCGCCATCGCTCTCGATTCATCACAGCCACAGAGTGTGAGAGGTCGAACGGAATCACTCGCTGCTTCCAGAGCTGCATCGCCATGACGCATGATAAAAACTTGCATAAAGCACCGCTGTTGTTTGTCGATATCTGCCGGTACCACAGCACCAGACGCTTCATTCTGCGAATGAACGGTGTGTTTTACCCCAATGGCTTCAGTATAGTCAACCGGTTGTTTATTAAATAAGCATATCTCAGAATGGTGCCGCGCTTGCCGCTGCGCGGCCCGCTGACTAACCCGCTGAATCTGTGCGCCTATTCACGATTGTGCAGAAGTGTAAAAATTCGTTTGCTGTTCTGACATTGCGATCAGCGCCTCACTCGGCGCAAAACGCTCGCCATGTTGCTGCATTAATGACCTTAATGCTTTGACGATATCGCCAATGCCGCGCTGATCCATATAGCGGAACGGACCGCCGAGGAACGGCGGAAAACCGATGCCAAATACCGCCGCAATATCGCCATCACGCGCGTTGCGGATCACCGCTTCATCCAGACAGCGTGATGCTTCGTTCAGCATCATCAATACGCAGCGCTCAGCGATCTGCGCTTCGCTCTGCTTCGCCTGCGGTTTGATATTCAGTAGTGAATAAAGGGACGCATCGACTTTGCGTTTTCCCGGCCAGCGCGAACGTTGATAGAGGTAAAACCCTTTTTGGTTTTTGCGCCCTTTTCTTCCGTCGGCCAGAATGGCGTTCGCGGCGTTGGGGGCGTTGAAACGTGAACCGTAAGCCTGCTCGAGAATCGGGCTGATTTTGCTGCCGACATCAATGCCCACTTCATCCAGCAGCTGCAGCGGCCCAACCGGGAAACCGAATTTCACTAACGCGCGGTCGATATGCTCAATCGGCTCACCTTCTTGCAAGCAGTGCATCGCTTCATTTATATAGGGCGCGAGAATGCGGTTAACGTAAAAGCCGGGACGATCCGCCACCACCACCGCCGTTTTGCCTTGCTGTCGCGCCAGCTGCACGGTGTTCGCCAGCGTTTGCGCCGAGGTGTTGGCATGCGGAATCACCTCCACCAGCGGCATTTTTTCCACCGGGCTGAAGTAGTGCAGGCCGATAATATTTTCTGGTCGCTGCGCATTGGCGGCAATGTCGGCAATCGGCAGCGACGAGGTATTGGAAGCGAAAATGGTGTGCGGCTGGCAATGGCTTTCGATTTCCCTGACCATCTGCTGCTTGAGCGCCAGATCCTCAAATACAGCTTCAATCACCAGATCGCGCTGGCTGAACCCCTGGTAATCGGTGCCACCGCTGATGCGCGCCATCTGCTGCTGGCGTTCGGCGGCTTTTAGCTGACGCCGCTTCACCTTGTTGCTCAGCAGATCCCAGCTGTATTGCAGCGCATGATTCACGCCGACCAGATTGATGTCTTTAATGCGCACTGGCAAACCGGCTTTCAGCGCCGTAACGCTGGCGATGCCGCCGCCCATCAAACCGCCGCCGAGCATGCCAATCTGCTTCAGCACTTGCGGCTCGACACTGGCCATCGACTCTTTCTTTAAGGCCGTTGAGGCGAAGAACAAACTGCGCAGCGCGGCCGATTCTGGCGTCATCACCAGTTGGCCAAAGGCGCGCGCTTCCGCTTCGTGTCCGGCGCTGCTGCCCTGCTCCAGACCGATGCGCACCACGTCAAGAATGCGCTGGGCCGCTGGATAGTTGCCCTGGGTTTTGCTGTGGGTTTGCCGCTGCGCCAGCGAGAACAGCACCTGACGCGCGATTGGTCCCTGCAGAAAACGATCGCGGCGCGAAAGCTCCCGCCGTGCGCCTTTTCCTTTGTGTACGCGCGCAAGCGCCGTTTCCAGCAGAATTGATTGCGGCACCGCGTCATCGACAATCCCCAGCTTGAGCGCCTGTTTAGCGCGCAGCTGTTTGCCGGTGAGGATCAGCGGCAGCGCCTGCTGTACGCCAATCAGGCGCGGCAAACGTTGCGTACCGCCAGAACCCGGCAGCAGACCGAGCTGTACTTCCGGCAAACCGAGGCGCGTTTTGTCATCCAGCGAACAGATGCGCGCATCGCAGGCCAGCGCCAGTTCCAGACCACCGCCGAGGCAAGCTCCGTGAATCGCCGCCACCACCGGAAACGGTAGCGCGGCAATCATCGCCATCACATCTTGTCCCTGCTTTGCCAGCGCCTCAGCTTCCTGCGCCGTTTTGCAGCTGGCGATCATGCTGATATCCGCACCGGCAACAAAGTTGTCTGGCTTACCGGAGATCAACACTAATCCGGCCAACTCCTGATGGCTGCGCGCTTCGTCCAGCACCGCTTTAATCTGCAGCACAAATTCGGCCTTCAGCGTGTTCATCTTCTCGCCCGGCACATCGATGGTGATCACACCGACGTGGTCGAGGCGCATGTGTAAATGAAAGGCGGATTCGCTCATTATTCGGCCTCCAAAACCATTGCCGTACCCAAACCGCCTGCCGCGCAGGCGGTGACCAATCCCAATCCGCCACCGCGCCGCCGCAGTTCCTGCAGCGTTTGCGTGATCATGCGTGCGCCAGTGGCGGCAAACGGATGACCATAAGCTATCGATCCGCCAAGCACGTTAAAGCGTTCTTCATTGACTTCACCTAACGCATGCGGACGATTCAGCACCTCGCGCGCAAAGCGTTCGTCACGGAACATTTTCAGGTTGGCTAAGGTTTGTGCGGCAAAGGCTTCGTGCATATCAATCAGCGTCAGATCGTTGAGCGTGATGCCGGCGCGCTCCAGCGCCAGCGGCGAGGCGTAGGCCGGTCCAAGCAGCATATCCTGCCAGACATCAATCGCCGTAAAAGCATAGCTGCGCAGATAGCCGAGCGGCTGAATGCCGAGTTCGCGCGCGCGCCCTTCACGCATCAGGATCACCGCTGCGGCACCATCGGTCAGCGGCGTGCTGTTGGCGGCGGTCACCGAACCGTGGCGACGATCAAACGCCGGGCGCAGTTTGGCGTAATCGGCGGCGCTGGCGTTGAAGCGAATATTGTTGTCCTGCTCGATGGGCGCTTTCCACGGCGGCACAAATGCGGGCATCACTTCCTGGCTTAACACGCCCGATTGCCAGGCGCGCGCCGCATGCTGGTGCGAACGCAGCGCTAACGCGTCCTGCTGTTCACGCGTGATGCCGTGACTTTTCGCCATCTGCTCGGCGGTATCGCCCATGCGTAATCCGGTGGAATACTCCGCTACCGCCGGTGGCACCGGCAAGAGATCGCGCGGACGCAAATGACGCAGGATGCTGAGTTTTTGACTAAAGCTGCGCGCTTTGTTGAGATCCACCAGCGCACGAGCCAGAGTTTTACTGACGCCAATCGGCAGCACCGAGGATGAATCCGCGCCACCGGCAATGCCGGCATCGATGGTGCCCGCCATTAAACTTTCCGCCACGTTTGCCACCGCCTGAAAACTGGTGGCGCAGGCGCGGCTAACGCTATAGGCATCGGTATGCACGCCTAATCCGCTGCTCAGAACAATTTCACGCGCAATATTGGGCGCTTCCGGCATCTGCACCACCTGGCCAAACACCAGTTGATCGATAATCTCGACCGGTAATTCGCTGCGCGCCATCAGTTCGCTGATCACCATGCGCCCCAGCTCCAGCGCGGGAATGCCGTGGAAATCGGTCGCCTGGCGGGCAAAAGGGGTGCGTAATCCGTGGGTTATGGCGATACGTTCGCCCTGACGCGTCAGCAGCGGCTGCGCTTTGCTCATTGCAATCACCTGTATTTTTCGACCGGGGCATCATTGCCAAACAGGTCTGACCTGATCATCAGTGTTAACTAAGTGTTGCTAAGTAGCCAATAAGCAGAGGAAAAAAGTGCGAGGGAATACACGAAAATGAGTTAAGGCTGCCGAAGGGGTTTCGGCAGCGGCATGATTAGCGTAGGCCGAGCTGGAAAATCAGGGTTTCGGCCTGGCAGGCAAAGGTGAAGTCGATAGACAGACGCACCGCGTCGCCTTCATTGGCAAAATCCGCGCGAATATCGCAAGGATCGGATTCCACCTGACGCGCGCGCTCAGTCAAATGCGCCAGCATCGCTTCCGCCGCATGGCGATCGGCAAACACGCCAGACCAGCTTGCGGTGCAATCGGTGTTATCCATCACGGTTCCCACATCGACACAGCAGCAGGCCGCCGTTTCGTTGGCATTACACTTTTTAATGGCATCAGTCATGATTCTCTCCTGACGATAATTTCAACATAATCGGATTATTTTCTGCCGCAAAGTGTACGCCTGCTGCGTTTTCACATCCACGATCAAGCCGCTAAGTGACGAATATCACACTAAAAATTGATCCACAGCAAAATTGAACGCTATGTTTAAGTCGAACCGCTAAGATTTTGTTAAGCAGATCTGATTTTATCGATCAAATCAGAAATATTTAAAAAACAATATTGCAACAAATACACAGGTCGGACCTATACTCGTCGCACTGGTCTGATATGTGGTTTTGCCATCAGTCCCTACAATTCGCCGCTCTTTGTTACGCGACGTAACAACGTTAAATAATAAATCTAGATGAGGTTGTGGTCATGAACCATAAAAACCTGTTTGCAAAGTCAGCTGTGGCAGCTGCAGTAACGCTCGTCTGTTCTCATGTTTACGCCGCGGGCTTTCAACTGAATGAATTCTCAGCAATTGGTTTAGGTCGTGCATATTCCGGCGAAGGTGCGATGGGTGATACCGCCGCCTCTGCCAGCCGTAACCCGGCAACCATGGCGTTAATGGATCGCCCTTCTTTCTCTATCGGCGCGGTTTATATTGATCCCGAAGTGGATATTAGCGGTCAGAGCCCGACTGGTCGCAGCCTCGATGCCAAAAATATCGCCCCAAATCAGTGGATCCCTAATCTTCACTATGTGCACCCAATTAACGATCAGTGGTGGATTGGTGCATCTGCGACCTCAAACTATGGTTTAGCAACCGAATTTAATGACGGCTATACCGCAGGTGGTTATGGCGGCAAAACCGACCTGATGACCGGTAATTTTAATATCAGCACCGCTTACCGACTGAATGAGAATTTCAGCTTCGGTATCGGCTTTGATGCGGTCTACGCAAAAGCGAAAATTGAGCGCTATGCCGGTGAAGCAGGTGCCGTGGCAGGATTGCCAGCCGATACCCAGATTGCGCATTTAAAAGGTGATGAATGGGGTTACGGCTGGAACGCCGGCATCCTGTACGAAGTGGATAAAAATAACCGCTTTGGCTTTACCTACCGCTCAGAAGTAAAAGTCGACTTTGACGGCGACTACAAAAGCAACATCCCCACCGCCTTTAACGGTACACCGCAGGCACTGGCTTTAGGCCTGCCTTACGGCACCAGCGGCACCACGATTCCAGGTTCTCTGACTTTGAATCTGCCAGAGATGTGGGAAGTGTCCGGCTGGCATAAAGTGGCACCGCAATGGGCGGTTCACTATAGCCTGACTTATACCAGCTGGAGTCAATTCCAGGAGTTGAAAGCCACCGGCAGCAATGGCCAGACGCTGTTCTATAAGGATGAAAGTTTCCACGATGCCTACCGTATCGCGTTGGGTACCACTTACTTCTACGATGATAACTGGACCTTCCGTACCGGCATCGCCTTTGATGACAGCCCGGTTCCGGCCGATAAGCGTTCTATCTCAATCCCGGATCAGGATCGTCTGTGGCTGAGTGCCGGTGCGTCTTACGCCTTCAATGAAGATGCTTCTGTCGACCTGGGTATTTCTTACATGCACGGTCAGAAAGTCACCGTGAAAGAAGGCCCGTATACCTTTAACTCTGAAGGTAAAGCCTGGCTGTACGGCGCGAACTTTAACTACAAGTTCTGATACGTAGCTTGATAAAAAAAGGCGACTCATTGAGTCGCCTTTTTGTTTTATTCAGAATCAATATCTTTCAGATCGTCCTGAATCGCACTGGCGTTCGGATTATCTTCCGGCTTCAGCTTACCGCCGTTGGCAATAAAGTCATGTCGCTGGAAGTAGGCATTACGAATAAAGGCGTACGGATCTTGCTGCTGACGCAAAATGGCGTCCGAATCCAGCAACTGCGCACGGGTTTCAATCCCTTCCAGCGTCCATTTACCTACCGAGATCGGCCAGCTCAACCAGCTTAAGACCGGATAGAGCGTATCAACGAAGTCACCGCCATCTTCACGGATGGTGAAGCTACCGTAGGCCGGCAATTCAACATACGGGCCGTAACCGACGCCATAACGTCCCAGCGTGCTACCAAAGCGATGCGGCACTTCACGCGCCAGTGCCGGATTGGCTTTGCCCGCCACGTCGATAAAGCCACCCAGCCCTAACACGGTGTTCAGGAAGAAGCGGGTGAAGTGGATGCCTGCCTGGCGCGGTTCACCCACCAGAATGGCGTTGACCATGCTGGCGGGCTCTTCAACGTTGGATAACACATTACTGATGCCGCTACGAGCCGGCACCGGCACATAATCGCGCCAGGCGACTGCCACCGGACGCAGAACATACGGATCCAGCACGTTGTAGTTGAAGTTAAACATCGTGCGGTTAAAGCCTTCCAGCGGATCGCTGCGCTGCGCAGGTTCCGTATTTTCAGCCGGTTTTGAGCTGGCACAACCCACCAGCAGTAAGCTGGCTAACGCCAAACCGGTCAGGCGGTTATTCATTCTTCTCTCCCTGTGCGGATCAGTAAGGTATCGCTTCAGGGCTGCTGTTGATTAATTTCCACAGCCAGTTGCTGATGACCATCCCAGGGTGTAACTGCGCTTAAACCCAACCAGTCGCCAGACTGTGGATTGGCACTGCCATCGCGCGAAATGCGCACCCTGACTTGCACCTGATGCTGTGCCGAAAGCAGGCGATCGGGCATCATGGCATTGCTGTCATCGAGCGTGAGCGATAACGGGAAGTGGCTCAGCGGTAAACGCTTTACAGCCACAGGCACCGGTGAAACACCGTCAGACACAGAAATATACAACACTCCGCCTTGCGGTAACATTTTTTCTGCCTGCGGCGTCAAACTCACCGTCAATGCCAGGCTGCTATTTTGCTGTCCCGCGTCGGTTTTCGCTTGTTCAATGCTGCGCTCGATCATGGTGATGCGGCGATCGCCTGCCGGTAACAGTTTCAACATCACCTGCCATGCCCCAATCGCCTCGTTGTACTGCTGCTGTTCAAAGGCGTTAAACGCCAGCAGACTCAGCGTGCGCACATCGCTGTGATCGCGTTTAAGCAGCGCTTTCAGCAACACGTTGGCCTGACGGTTATCCTGCGGATCGCTGGAGCGCGTCAGCACTTCGGCATAATCCTGCTGCAGTTCGATGTTGTCTGGCGCCAGCTGTAGCGCATGTTCAAATGCCTGGCTGGCATCGGTGGCGTTATTCAGCACCATCCCTAAGCGGCCCAGCATCGCCCAATCGTTGAGGTTTGAAGAGTCATTTTGCAGCGAGCTGCGCAGACCCAGCTGCAGACGCGCCAGCTCTTCCATAGTCAGCGGCTTAGCCTGGGGATCCATCACGCGCGCGCGTAAGGCAGGATACTCTTGTTGCACGCTAACAAACGCGGTTTGCTGCGTGAGTCCGCCGGTTTTCAGATACACGCCAACCGATACCACCAGCAGCACAATCACGCCCGGCAGCAACACCCAGCGACTGCTGCGATGAATGGTCGCGGCATCCTGCTGCGGCACATCGGTTAACAGCGTTTGTTGCAGTTCGCGCACCATTTCCGGGCGCTCAGCCACCACGCCCTCTTCTTCATCGCGCTCCAGCTCGCGCAGGCGTTGCTGATAGAAATCGGTGTTGAGACGGTCGCGATCGCCACTGCTGGCCTCGCGCTGGCGCCAGCCGGCACGCAGAAACAGCGCAATAGCCGCCAGCAGTAAAATAATCAGGGTAATCCAGAATCCAGTCATTACGGCTTCCCGTCACGCTTGAGTAACGCCGCAAGGCGCTGTTGTTCACTGTCGTCGAGTTCGCTACGCGCTTTGCCGCGACGATTACGCAGAATAATGATCAGCGCGCCCAACACCACAAACAACGCTGGACCCACCCACAAAATCAGCGTGGAAGGCGTTACCGGCGGCTCATACGTCACGAAATTACCGTAACGCGCCACCATGTAATCAATAACCTGCTGGCGGCTTTCGCCCTGCTTCATCAACTCGTAGACTTTGAGACGCATATCCGACGCGATCATCGCATTGGAATCGGCAATGCTGTTGTTCTGGCATTTCGGGCAACGCAGCGATGCGGTGAGCTCGCGGTATTGCTCTTCCTGCTGCATTGAATCGAACTGATAAGTATCAATCGCCGCCCACAGGCTGGTGCTGAGCAGAATGCCCACTAACAGTAGAAGCAGCCGTTTCATACGCCCGCCTCCTTGTTGTATTTGTCCCACAGCGGTTTCACTTCTTCGAGCCAGACGCGATCGTTCATGTCGCCTGCGTGGCGATAACGGATGATCCCTTTGCCGTCGATCAGGAAGGTTTCCGGTGCGCCGTAAACGCCGAGATCGAGACCGAGCATCCCGTTGCCGTCATACAAGCTGAGCGCATAAGGATTGCCCAGCGTGTTCAGCCAGGTCACTGCTTTAGTGCGATCGTCTTTATAGTTGAGGCCAACCACGCGAATGCCTTTTTCCGCTAGCGTATTGAGGTATTGATGCTCCGCGCGGCAGGTTGGGCACCAGGTCGCCCAGACGTTGAGCAGAATCGGTTTGCCGTTGGTCAGCACCTGCTGATCATAGATTTTGCCCGGCTGATCCAGCGCTTCCAGTTTGAATACGGGTACCGGTTTGCCGATCAACGCTGATTCGAGACGCGTTGGATCATCGCCGTTGGCATTTCGCGACAGCTGCCACAGCAGCGCCGCGGCCAGCAGCAGAAACAGAACTAACGGGATAAACAGGATTTTTTTGTTCATGCCAGCTCCTCGCGCTGCTCTTTTTTACGTGAGCGATAGCGCGGATCGAACAGGCAGAACAAGCCGCCCACCGCCATAAACACGCCGCCGTACCAGATCCAGCGCACAAACGGTTTGTAGTAAATCCGCACCGCCCACGAACCGTCATCCAGCTCTTCGCCCAGCGCCGCATACAGATCGCGGGTGAAACCGCCGCTGATCGCCGCTTCGGTCATCATGGTGCGCGCGGCTGCATAGAAGCGTTTTTCCGCCTGCATCACCGCTTCCAGCTTGCCGTTGCGCGTCACTTCAATCACCGCCACGCCGCCGCTGTAGTTCGGCCCTTGCAGGTTGCGCACGCCGTGGAAGGTAAAGTGATAATTGTGAATATCTACGGTGTCGCCCGCCTTCATGCGCACATCACGCTCAACGCTGTACTGGGTGCTAAAGGCGATACCAACCACGGTCACCGCCACGCCTAAATGCCCCAGCACCATGCCCCAATGGCTGCGCGATAGATGTCGTAAACCTTTGAAGAAAGAGTGGCGATGGGTGGCGCGCTCGTGCAGTTCCATCAACGTCAACATAATCACCCAGATCGACATCAGCAGGCCGATAACCGTCATCGCCTCAATGCGATCCTGCAGCAGCCACGGCAGGGCGATCGACAGAATCAGCGTCACCAACAGGCCCACGCCAAGGCGTTTCCACAGTTTCTGTGGTTGGTCACGACGCCAGCGCACCAGCGGACCGATACCGAGCATCAGCGCGAGCGGTGCCATCAGCCAGGTAAACATGGTGTTGAAAAACGGTTCGCCCACCGAGATGCTGCCGAGACCGAGCTGTTTATGCACCAGCGGCAGCAGCGTACCGAGTAACACCACCAGCATCGCGGCGATCAGCAACACGTTATTACCCAGCAGGAAGGATTCGCGTGACCAGGCTTCGCTCTGTACGCGGCTGCGCACCTGACCGCCTTTCAGCGCGTACAGCAGCAGCGAGCTGCCAATCACAATCACCAGGAAGGCGAGGATAAACATGCCGCGCGCCGGATCGGAGGCGAACGAGTGCACGGAAACCAGCACGCCGGAGCGCACGAGGAAAGTGCCAAGCAGGCTTAACGAGAACGCGGTGATCGCCAGTAACACCGTCCACGACTTGAAGCTGCCGCGCTTTTCCGTCACCGCCAGCGAGTGCATCAGCGCGGTACCAGCCAGCCACGGCATAAAGGAGGCGTTTTCGACCGGATCCCAGAACCACCAGCCGCCCCAGCCGAGTTCGTAATAAGCCCACGCCGAACCGAGGACGATACCGATAGTCAGGAAGACCCACGCGGCGGTGGTCCACGGACGTGACCAGCGCGCCCATGCGGTATCCAGACGTCCGGCCATCAGCGAGGCAATGGCAAACGCAAAGGCCACCGAGAAGCCGACATAACCCATGTACAGCAGCGGCGGATGGAAGATCAGCCCGATATCCTGCAGCATCGGGTTGAGGTCGCGTCCATCAATCGGGAAGTTTGGCAAAGTGCGGGTAAACGGATTCGAGGTGAGAATAATAAACAGCAGGAAGCCGAGGTTAATCATGCCCATCACCGCCAGCACGCGCGCCAGCGCATCCTGCGGCATTCCACGGCTGAAAATCGCCACCGCCAGCGTCCAGGTGCTGAGCAACAGCACCCACAACAGCAGTGAACCTTCGTGCGCACCCCAGGTTGCCGCGATGCGATAATAGACCGGCAGCAAGGTGTTGGAGTTGGTGGCGACATAGCCAACGGTAAAGTCATTCACCACAAAGGCGTGCACCAACACCACAAAAGAGGCGGCGACACAGATAAACGTGCCCCAGGTCAACGGGCGCGCCATGGCCATCAAACGCGCATCCTGCCGCGCAGCGCCCCACAACGGATAGACGCTCAACAGGAGCGCTAAAGCCAGCGCCAGACACAGCAGAAAGCTACCAATTTCCGGCATCATGATTGCGCACCCGACTGCTGATAAGCTGCCGCAGGTCCTGTGTGATTCTTCTTCATGGCATCTTCAATTTCGGGAGGCGTATATTTTTCATCGTGTTTCGCCAGCACTTCTTTGGCGTTCACCAGATTGCCCTCTTCCAGCACGCCTTGCGCTACCACGCCCTGCCCTTCACGGAACAGGTCCGGCAGAATGCCTTCATAGGTCACACTGACCACGCCGTTGGCGTCATACAGTTTGAAAGAGACGGCGAGCGTTTTCGGATCGCGCTTTACGCTGCCCGGCATCACCATGCCGCCAATGCGCAAGCGCTGGCCTGGCTCAGGCTTCTGATGATCTTCACCTTTGCCGTTGATAATTTCACTCGGGGTATAAAACAGGTCGATGTTGGAACGCAGCGCGTACATCACCAGCGCAGTCGCCAAGCCAAGCCCGATCAACACCGCGATCGCCACATAGAGGCGATTACGACGACGGATATTCACACGGATTCTCCCGCTGCTCCACTGGCAGCTTTTTTCGATTTAGCCGCGCGAATGCGGCGCTCCCTGGACTGACGCTGGCGAATTTCCGCCAGCAAACGGCGGCGGAACAGCACGGTGTGCAGCACCAGACCGAATAACGGGATCAACGTGAGGATAACGGCGAGCCAGACGTAAAAGGCATAGCCGCCCATGGCGAAGAAATCGCTCCACGATGCAAAGGCTGGCGTCATGATTTGCTTCCTCCCTGCGCCACATCAATCGCCCACGGACGATGACGCTCGGTGAATAGAATCAAATTGCGCAGGCGCATTAAGGTCAGCGCACCAAACACCAGCAGGTAACCGAGAATGGACCAGCGCAGCGGTGTGCGCATGCTTGGATCGATGGCCTGCTGCAGAATGCCTGATGAGCCCTGATGCAGCGTGTTCCACCATTGCACCGAGAAGTGAATGATCGGCAGATTAACTACGCCAACCAGAATCAAAATGCCGGCGGCGCGCCCGGCGGTGCGGCGGTCTTCAAAGGAGTGATACAGCGCGATAACGCCCATATAGAGGAACAGCAGCACCAGCTCAGATGTCAGGCGTGCATCCCAGATCCACCAGGTTCCCCACATCGGTTTACCCCAGGCGGAGCCGGTAATCAGCGCGATAAAGGTGAACACCGCGCCAATCGGCGCCATCGCCGCCGAGACCAGATCGGCCATCTTCATCTGCCACACCAGGCCGATAAACGCCGCGATTGCCATTGACGCGTACACGCCCATCGACCACATCGCTGCAGGCACGTGAATGTACATAATCCGGAAGCTGTTGCCCTGCTGATAATCCGCCGGTGCAAAGCCGAAGCCCCAGACCCAGCCGAGTAACAGCGTGCCAAAACCCAGCACAGCGAACCACGGAATCAAGCGACCGCATAGCTGGTAAAGCCGCTCAGGCTTTGCCCACTGGTGTAACCATTTCCACATTTTGCATAGCTCACAATAAAGAGAATTCAGGTTTCGACCGCTCTGGGGCGGCACGAATTAATGCAGACTGATACGCAAGGCCGCTGCCGTCGCGAACGGCGACAGCGTTGCGCTTACCGCCAGCATCGCGCCAAGAATCGCCAGATAACCCCCGATCGGCAATCCCATTCCGGCGGCATCAATCGCCGCGCTGGCAAATATCAAAACCGGTATCGACAACGGCAATACCAGTAAACTCAGTAATACGCCGCCGCGCCGCAACCCAACGGTTAATCCGGTACCAATCGCGCCGAGAAAACTCAGCGTTGGCGTGCCAAGTAATAACGTCAATGCCATCGCGCGCCAGCTGGCAAAATCCAGCGACAGCAACAATGCCGCCAGCGGCGACAATAAAATCAGCGGTAGCCCGGTAATCAGCCAGTGAGCAATCACTTTGCCCAGCACCGTGATCGGCAGCGGCGTCGGCAACAGAAGTAGTTGCTCAAGCGAACCATCAAGAAAATCGTCACGAAACAGCCGTTCCAGCGCCAGCAATGAGGCCAGTAACGCGGCAACCCACGCCACGCCCGGCGCAATGCGCGCCAGCTGCTGTGGCTCCGGTCCGATACCTAACGGAAACAGCGTGATAACAATCAGGAAAAACCACAGCGGATTGATCACTTCCCCGCCGCTACGAAAGGCGATTTTTAATTCACGCTGAATGACCCGGCCTAACATCAAGCCCACTCCGAAGTAAGACGAATTTTACGCACGCGCGCGCTGTGATCGGGCAGATCCTGATGCGTGGTCAGAATCACCGCTCCGCCGTTATCGGCATGGCTGACGAATCGCGCCATTAATTTTTCCACACCGCCTTTATCGATGGCGGTTAAGGGTTCATCGAGGATCCATATCGACGCTGGGCTAAGCCATAAGCGTGCTAATGCCACGCGCCGCTGCTGTCCGGCGGAGAGTTGTGCCACCGGCACCTCTTCAAAGCCCAGCAGATCGACCTGCTCAAGCGCGGCAAAAATCGCGTCTTCTTTGCTGCTACCGTGCCAGAAATGCAGGTTCTCTAGCGGTGAGAGTACCGATTTCACGCCGGGATGATGGCCAAGATAGAGCAGATTTTGTTGCCATACTTCGCGCTGTTGACGAAGGGGCTGTGACTGCCACGTTACGTCGCCCTCTTCCGCCCGGCTTAATCCGGCCAGCAGGCGCAACAGCGAAGTTTTCCCGGCTCCGTTTGGCCCTTCAATTTGCACAATGTCACCCGGTTGCACGCGGAAGCTCAACCCATGAAACAAGGTTCGCTCATCACGAACGCATGAGAGATTAATGACTTCAAGCATAGAAGGGAGAATCGCGGCAATGAATGAGGCGGGGATAATACCACATTGAATCTGTGGGCCGAAGTCTGTGAGCTGGCTCCCACTTACCCCAAATGGGGTATTCGTGCGCCCCAGATCAACAAATTGCTCAAAAATCCAACTCAGTTAAAATTTCGTTACTCTTAATTTGAATCTTCGTAACAAATCGACCTTGCAAAAACCAGCTACGCTTATGACGCAATGGCATTATCACCTGAGGAAAACATGAAACAATCACCATCGATTTCAAACAGTGACAACGATGTAGAGAGTGATGAGAAGGAGCAAGGTAAGGAGATAGAAGTCGATGAAGATGCCCTGCCCTCGCAGGCTGCGGCGATTCATGAAGAGATACGCCAGGATGGGGAAAAAGAGCTCGAGCGTGACGGCATGGCGCTGCTCTGGTCCGCGGTTGCGGCGGGACTGTCAATGAGCGCTTCGCTGATGGCGAAAGGCATTTTTCAGGTCCATCTTAAAGGCGTGCCGGGCGCATTTTTACTGGAAAATTTGGGTTATACCTTTGGCTTTGTCATCGTGATTATGGCGCGCCAGCAACTGTTTACCGAGAATACCGTTACCGCCGTTTTGCCGGTGATGCACAAACCGACCGGCAGCAACTTTGCGCTGCTGTTACGGCTCTGGTGCGTGGTGCTGCTCGGCAATCTGATTGGCACCGCATTGGGGGCGCTGGCCTTTAATCATATGCCAATATTCGACGATGCGACGCGTCAGGCCTTTACCGCCATCAGTGAAAAAGTGATGGTGAACTCACCAAGCGAAATGTTCGCTAATGCGGTGATATCAGGCTGGATTATCGCCACCATGGTATGGATGTTCCCGTATGCGGGTGGCGCAAAGATTGTAGTGATTGTGATGATGACCTGGCTGGTGGCGTTAGGTGATTTAGCGCATATCGTGGTCGGTTCGGTTGAGGTGCTATATCTGGTGTTTGCGGGCACGCTGCCGTGGTACGAATTCTTCTGGCCATTTGCCTTGCCTACGCTGCTTGGCAACATCACGGGCGGTACGCTGATATTTGCGTTGATCAGCCATGCGCAGATTCGTAACGATATGAGTGAAGCGGCGAAAGCCAAAGCGCGTGCGGAACAGAAGCGGAAAGAGAAGCAAAAACAGGCGTAAGCCTGGTCTTAAATTGCTGATAGATTGAGCAAACAACCGCTGCATAGTTAAAATCAGGTTCGCGGTGCGCTATACTGCGCGCCCGGCGTCTCCTTAGTTAAATGGATATAACGAGCCCCTCCTAAGGGCTAGTTGCAGGTTCGATTCCTGCAGGGGACACCAGATTTTCATCGTTCTCCCGCCTAAAACAGCCATCTCGCCAGAGCAAGTGTCAGTCCAGCGGTGCTCATTATTCCCGCCACAATCCATTTCGTTTGTTGATTTATCGCCTGATGAAGATCGCTTTTAGTGGCGTAGTTCGATTTAATCACCGCGATATCCGTTTTCATCAGCGCCATATCGGTTTTGATATCGTCGATATCCGCTTCAAGCTTTGAAACGCGCTTTTCCATGTTCACTCCTTGATCATCAATTCACTCAAAACAACCAGCGAGCCAGTGCCAGCGTCATACCTGCGGTACTCAGCATCCCCGCGACTATCCATTTTGTCTGTTTGCTCAACTCCTGATGAATTCTCCCAATATCCTGATGCACTTTGCCGATCTCCTGATAAAGATCGCTTTTGGTGACGTAATTCGATTTGATCACCGCGATATCCGTTTTCATTACTGCCATATCGGTTTTGATATCGTCAATATCCGCTTCCAGCTTTGACACGCGCTTTTCCATAATTACGGCCTCTTGTAACTTGTCATTGTAATCAATGTGATAGCTTAATTTTCCTGCAAAGCATCCTACTCCAAAATCCATGGAAAAAATGCCTCACTGAGTTTGAAAATGCTCAACTGAGAGATGTGTTCAGAAAAAAACAGGGGTTCTTGCAGCCGATTACAACGTTTTAAAAGTGAGATCGTAATCAGACTTGATCGTGGCGCCATGCCGATGGCGTCACGCCATGCAGCTGACGGAAGCGGTTACTGAAGTGACTCGAGGAGTGAAAACCGCAGCGCAATGCGATTTCTGTTAGCGGTAAATGGCTGAATTTCAGCAACTGCAGCGCCGCATCCATGCGGCGGCGCATCACATATTGATGCGGGGCCTCGCCAACGCTGCTGCGGAACATGCGGGCAAAATGGTATTCGCTCAGCGCCGCTTCAGCTGCCAGTTGCGCCAGCGTTAATGGCTGATCGAGCTGCGCATCAATATACGCCATGACTCGCCGCAACACGGCGGGCGCCAGTCCGCCACGCACCTGCGGCGCTTGCCATTGCACATCGCTGTAGCGTTGCAGCAGATGCGTCATCAGCAACGTTGATGCGCTGCTGAGCATCAATTGGTTCGCCGGCTGTTGCCAGTCGGTGCTCAGCAAGAAGTGGCGATATAGTTGAGTGATGCGATCGTCCGCCGCGAAGATCTTTTCATGCAGATTAAGCTGCGACGGACTGCGATCCCAAATCTGCTCGCCCAAATGCCGCAGATGTTCGTCGGTGCAATAGAGATGCACAAACGACAAATCGGCGCGAATATCCCACACCGATTCTACCCCGCTGGGCATCAGGCAAAAGCGATCCGGGCCGCCGCCGTTGCGCCAGCCGTTTTGAGTTTTATACCAGGTTTCATAGCCGTCGGCGGTATACAGGCTCAGCGTATGATGATCGCTAAGATTAGTGACGCGATCGCAGCTGTTAAACCAGGCCGCCAGCTTAATGCCGCTCGACAACTGCACACTGTCGCGCAGCTGCGCTTTGTGGCGCTGCAGCATGTTGAAGGTCTGGT
Organism: Pantoea sp. DY-5; assembly: GCF_019795955.1. Taxonomy (NCBI): domain Bacteria; kingdom Pseudomonadati; phylum Pseudomonadota; class Gammaproteobacteria; order Enterobacterales; family Erwiniaceae; genus Pantoea; species Pantoea sp. DY-5. The sequence goes on along the minus strand of NZ_JAIMIE010000004.1, from coordinate 245,219 downwards.
AATCGGCCATGGTTCATATCACTCGAAGTTCATGAGCGCCCAGTGTACGGATCTCCGCAGACAGAAAACAGGCCACAGCCGGACACAGAAGTAAAAAGCGCAAGATTTTGCAATTGCCGCGCAAAAACGTGCAAGCCGCAGGTTGCTTTTCACGCCACACTGCGGGCCAGATTATGTCGGAGAGTGCGCTATGAATGTGATGTTATACCTTGCCGTGGTGATGATTTGGGGAACCACCTGGATTGCCATTTTCCTGCAGCAGGAAGCGGGCGATACGCCCGTTTTGGTGGCGGTATTTTGGCGTTTCTTACTGGCGTCGCTGGTGATGCTGGTGATCCTCAAACTGCTGCATCGGCTACGAACGCTGGATAAGCGCGATCATCTGTTTTGTCTGCTGCAGGGCTGCTGCGTGTTTGGCTTCAATTTTGTCTGCTTCTATCATGCTGCCGCGTGGATCAGCAGCGGACTGGAGTCGGTGATTTTCTCGATGGCCGTGCTGTATAACGCGCTTAACAGCTGGATCTTCTTCCGTCAGCGCCCATCGTTTCGCCTGTTACCAGCGGCGGTGCTTGGCCTGGGCGGTATTGTCGCGCTGTTCTGGAATGATATTCAGGCGGCGCATCCGGCTCCGCAGTTGCTGTGGGGCGTGGGCCTCAGCGCGCTTGGCACGCTGGGATTCTCTTTCGGCAATATGATTTCGCTGCGCCATCAACGCCGTCAGCGTGATGTGTTGACCACCAATAGCTACGCGATGCTGTATGGCGCTTTGGTGATGGCCGCACTGGCATTCATCAACGGCGATTCGCTGGCGCCAGCGCTGAATATGCAGTGGCTAGGCGCGATGAGCTACCTGGCGATATTTGGTTCGGTGGTAGGATTTGGTGCCTATTTCACGCTGGTGGGCCGTATTGGTGCCAGTCAGGCCGCTTACAGTACTTTGCTGTTCCCGCTGGTGGCGCTAACGCTCTCCACGCTTTACGAAGGTTATCACTGGCACAGTAATGCGATTGTCGGGTTGGTAATGATTCTGGCGGGGAATATGGTGATGTTTGTGCGCTGGCCGACGATGGGGCGATTACGGACCGCTTAAATAACGAGAGCGGGCATTGCGCCCGCTCTTTTGTTCCTCTAACGCCAGCCCTGAACGCCGATATTGAGCTGGTGAGGTTTAGTTATGGCTTTTCTGGCAATCCAGTAAAGCAGGACGCGTTCATCATCTTTGTCGCGGTCGGCCATTGCCAGTAATTTCAGCGACAACGTGGATTTATTCACTGGTTGATGCTCATCGCTTAACTCGATCACCGCCTGACCGATAATGCAGCAAACCTCATCCTCATTTGACGCGGATTCATATGTTCGGTCTTTCATATTTCCTCCTTTTGAATGAATTCTAAGCCTGGCAAACATCCACAACTTTGCAGGCGATATGGCGTGATCGATACAAACACTTACAGATAGTTACCCGTAGCAACCGCTACGGCTTAAATGACATCCCTTACTGTCATCACAATGTCATTCATACCCTCTTAACTGCATTTCGTTCCACCATCCGGTTCATTCACGCCTCTGTATCCCCCGCACGCGCGAGAGCAACTTATTATCTCCACAGATTCCGCTTTCTCGAGTGAGAGATAAAAATGACAACAGCAACCCCCGCGAATGACCAACGTACCCGCATGCTCACCCTTATTGGCACTATTATCACCCAGTTCGCTTTGGGCTCGGTTTATACCTGGAGCCTGTTTAACGGCCCGCTGGCAAATAAGCTGAATGCGCCGATCAGTGAAGTGGCTTTCTCGTTCGGTTTACTCAGTCTTGGCCTGGCGATTGCGTCATCGCTTGCCGGGAAATTGCAGGAGCGCTTTGGCGTGCGCAACGTCACCATCGGCGCGGGCATGCTGATGGCGGTAGGTTTCTGGCTGACCGCGCATGCCGATAATCTGATGATGCTCTACCTCAGCGCGGGGATTCTGGTGGGATTGGCCGATGGCGCCGGTTATCTGATGACGCTCTCTAACTGCGTGAAGTGGTTCCCGGAGCGCAAAGGGCTCATTTCCGCCTGCTCGATTGGTGCGTACGGTTTGGGCAGCCTCGGCTTTAAATTCATCTGCGGCGCACTGCTGAGCGCACAAGGTCTGGAGAATACCTTCATGATCTGGGGCGTGCTGGCGATGAGCATGATTATTGTCGGCGCGTTGCTGATGCGTGACGCACCGATGCAGAAGAACAGAGGTAATACGCAGCTGGAAGCCAAATATTACACGCTGGCGCAATCGGTGCGTTTACCGCAGTACTGGATGCTGGCGCTGATGTTCCTGACTGCCTGCATGAGCGGCCTGTACGTGATTGGCGTGGCGAAAGATATCGGTGAAGGCATGGTGCATCTGAGCGCGCAAACCGCCGCCAATGCGGTCACGGTGATTGCGATTGCCAACCTCAGCGGCCGTCTGATTCTTGGCGTGCTATCGGATAAAATGGCGCGCATCCGCGTGATTACACTGGCGCAAATCGTCTCGCTGCTGGGCATGAGCATTTTGCTGTTCACCCATATGAGTGAATCGACCTTCTTCCTCTCCTTAGCCTGCGTGGCCTTCAGCTTCGGCGGTACCATTACCGTGTTCCCGTCGCTGGTCAGTGATTTCTTTGGCCTGAATAACCTGACCAAAAACTATGGTCTGATTTACCTTGGCTTCGGTATCGGCAGCGTGCTGGGTTCGCTGGTTGCTTCCGCCTTTGGCGGCTTCACCGTCACCTTCAGCCTGATTATGACCTTACTGGTGATTTCGCTGGTGTTGTCGCTGAGCATTCGTATGCCAAATCGCCAAAACGTGGCAGAACCTTTACTGCAATAATTAAGTTCGCTGGGATGCCGCATTAATACTCGGCATCCCATTTCTCCACAATTGATCCACAATAACGCGTTAATTGAGAACCACTATTATTAAGCCTTGCCTTTCGGAGGAATCTCGTTATTATTATCAGGCATTCGGCTTATTCCGATTGGTTTATTTTACCCCGCGACTTTTTTAGCATTTAATTGACACACTCCGTAATACATCCCGCAATAACTCTACATTTCCTGCATCTTCACTCCACTATTCCCCTGTAATCTGACGTCATTGGAACAGAGGAGGACTCTCCATGAAGAAAGTTATTAAGCTTGCATCGGTTGTAGCCATTATGACGATGTTGAGTGGCTGTATTATCGATCATCATCGTGGAGGCGGCGGCCCAGGTTGGGGCCATCATGGTGGCGGAGGCTGGCATCATGGGCACGGCGGTTATGGACACCGCAGATAGTTGGGCAAAGCACACACAGCAAATAATAAGAAAATAAAAAAGGGTGGGAAATTATCCCGCCCTATTTTTTAGCTTTTTACCGCGTAATTACACTGATACCAGGCTTTCTTTAATCCGGGCAAATGGCTATTTTGCGACGGCAGTGATTCCACCTTATCAAATCCACGCTGACTGCAATAATTCGCAAGGTCGATCTCCATTGCGTCTTTATTCAGCGTGTGCGGATCGTAACGATACTGCACGGTATTTGAGCTGGTATCTTCATCGACACGCTCAAATCCTCCTGGTTTGCTGACGCTACAACCGGCCAGCATAAAAAGCGCCATTGCGCTAATAAGCATTTTTTTCATTAGGGTTTCCTCTAAAACGTCGCAGTCTAAAATGCAACGCCGCGCTTATCTATAGGATTAAAGCGCGAAATGTCCGGGATTATTGAAGCTTTCGCCAATCAAATCGATAAAACCAAACGGTTTCCCTTATCAAATCAGCGGTGCGATTATGTACCCAGACTAAACGAAGTCTGCACCACACCAGGTGAGTTAATAATAAACATACTGATAGTGACCTTCATGCCCGCGCTGAGCGGGCTTTTTTTTGCCCGCTAACCGGTAAGGCTGACCATCTTACGTAAAAGATTGGCCGCTTGTTTGTCAGGCAATGCGAGAATGCCGCTGTAGAGATCAATCGACATCGCGCACATTGCGCTGCGATCAACCGCAGTATCCGCCGGCATGTTCAGCTGTTGCAGCCGATCGCCCCACTTGCCATACAGCTTTTCCACCACGCTTTGCAGATCGCGCTGCGCCGCAGCCTGATCCAGCGGCTGTTCATTGCCAGTGCTTTGCTGCAGCAGCGTTTCGAGCGCCTGCGCATCGCGCTGATTCAGTTCCGGTGACAGCACCTGTTGCAAATTGACGCCGCCATTCACCTGCGGATAGAGGAAGCGGAAGCAGCGCTGCGGTTCCTGCTGCTGCAACGCCTGCATCTCCTCGACCGAGACACGGATGTAGTCAATGATCGCCGCATCGCTGGCTCTTGTCAGACGTTGATTGACCAGATCCATCAACCAGCCGCGCATATCCCCCAACGCCTGATCGGCGGGAACGCCTTCCAGCCGTTTATGCAGCAGTTCGCGATTGAGCAACTGCCACAATGCGGGTTCCTGAATTTTTAGCAGACGATAACCGGGCGCAAGGCTGAGTTGGGTTGCGACCTCTTCCATCAGCGCCTGCCGCTCCTGACGTGGATGAAGCCAGCTGAACCACAGTAAATTCGCCAGTATTAGCGGCAAGATAAATAACAGCACGCCTTGCCACAGTCGCAGCGAGGTGGTGCGCACCAGCAGAATAATAATGATCGCCAGCAGCGCGAACGCCGCTAGCGTAATCGGAAAAAGCGAGAGCATCGAGCGGGGTTAATCCTTACGCACATCAATTAAAACGGGGCAATTGGCGCGTTCAATCACTGCAGCGCTGACCGAACCTTTCAGCAGACGATTAAACGGCGACAGATGACGGCGTCCCATGATGATCATGCTGGCATGCAAAAGTGTGGATTGCGCCACAATGGTTTCCGCCGCTTCCCCCGCCAGAATCAAACCCTTTGCCGCCACGCCCGCGCGCAAAAGCGGCGCCAGCGCGTGACGCACCACCATTTCGGCGGTGTTCTGCTCATCTTTCGCTGCCACAAAATCATCCGGATCTTCACCGGCATCAATCTCTATCGGTTGATTGCAGGAGGAGTAAGCGGGATCAACGCAGCACAGCACCGTGACCTGTGCCTGATGCGCCAGCGCTTGTTCAATGGTCAACGCAATCACTTTTTCCGCCACCGGAGAGTTATCGATGGCCATCAGCAAGGTTTTCATCAGTTGGTTATCCTTCCACAGCGGTCATTTTGCCAATTTCACGAATCAAGGCGTCTTTGCACTTGATGATTTGCTCACGATAATGCGCTTCCTGCTTATGAAAACGCGCGGTCGGCACCAGTAATGAGATGGAGAAGCGGCCAAACAGCGTATCAATGGCGACCGCCATGGTCGAAATGCCCTCCAGCGTCTCACCGCGATCGATCGCCAATCCGCTGGCGCGTACCTCGGCAATCAGCTCCAGCAATTGCGGCAGCGTTTTCACCGTCATCTCGGTTAACTCTTTATAGGCTTCGCCCACCATCACGCGCACATCTTCATCGCTCTCCAGCGCCAGCAACGCGCGGCCGCCCGATGTGCTGTAAAGCGGCAAATTCAGCCCGATGCGCGGCACCACGCGCAGTTCGCGCGAGGCCACCACATAATGCACGATCGCCAGCTGCGTGCCGCTGGCCCGCGCCAGCGATACCGTTTCATTAATCTCTGCAGAGAGTTGTTCGAGGAATGGACGCACGATTTCCACCACGTCGCTGTGCACGCTGGAGATCAGCTTGAGCAGCGCCGGACCAAGACGTAACCCGCCGGCACCGCTGCTGCGCACCAGCTGTGCGCTGTCCAGCGCACCAATAATGCGCTGCACCGTCGAGCGCGGCAGATCAACCACCTGCGCAATTTCACCCAAACTCATGCCGCCGGGATGCTCACCCAGCGCGTTCAGAATTTTTGCCGCACGCGCGATGACCTGAATGCCACCCGCTTTTTCATCCTCACGGCTTGAGGGAAGTTCAACCATGATGCGTTCCTTTTTGGCCTGCCCTACTTTAACGCGAATGATCGCACTTTTACACCCTGTATCACATTGCAATACAGCATATCGATATGTAAGATGCCATCTGTATCACATCGCAATACACTGCATCAACACTATAACGAGAAGCCTGCTATGAACGCCCAGCCCATTGCGGCTCCGGCCCCCCATCCGTTTACTCTGCGCCTCGCGCTGGGATTGGTTGGCGTGCTGATTGCCGCGCTCACATCGGGATTAAACGATCGCGTCACCGATATAGCGTTAGCCGATATCCGCGCTGCCATCGGCATCAGTTACGATCAAGGCAGCTGGATCATCTCCGCGTATCAGGCCGCTGAAGTGGCGGCAATGATGATTGCGCCCTGGTTCGCCGTCACCTTTTCGCTGCGCCGCTTTGCGCTCACCGTCTCCGCCGGTTTTATGCTGAGCGGCCTGCTGCTGCCGCTGATGCCCAACGCCACGCTGTTTATCGCCTTGCGCGTGGTGCAGGGATTATTTGGCGGCGCGCTGCCGCCGATGCTGATGACCGTTGCGCTGCGCTTTCTGCCGCCGCCGATCAAATTATACGGTTTAGCCGGATATGCGCTGACCGCCACCTTCGGTCCGAATATGGCCGCTTCGCTGGCGGCGTTCTGGACCGATGACGTCAGCTGGCTGTTTGTCTTCTGGCAAGTGGTGCCAGCCATGCTGATTGCCATGCTGCTGATTAGCTGGGGTTTGCCGCAGGATCCGCTGCGCCTTGAGCGTTTTAAACAGATCGACCTGTTCGGCATGCTAACCGGCTGCTCCGGTATGGCGCTGTTGATTCTGGCGCTGACGCAGGGCGAGCGGCTCGACTGGCTAGAATCGCCGTTATTTTGCGGTCTATTATTCAGCGCGCTGGCGTTGCTGACTGTGTTCTTTATTAATGAATGGTTTCACCCGCTGCCGCTGTTCAAATTGCAGATGCTGGGACGGCGCAATCTCGTGCACGGCTTGCTGGTGCTGGCGGGCGTGCTGATTCTGTCACTGTCAGGATCGGCGCTGCCGTCGGCCTATCTGGCGCAGGTGCAAGGCTTCCGCACGCTGCAGTTCGCCCCGCTGGCGTTGACCATCGGATTGCCGCAATTATTGATCGCGCCTTTTGTTGCCGCGCTAATGAATATTCGCTGGGTGGATTGTCGCTGGATGTTGACGGCGGGCGTAGCGCTATTGGTGACGTCCTGCCTGATGGGCATGCACATCACCACCGATTGGGCGCGGCAGAATTTCTGGCTGATTCAGATTTTGCAGGCGTTCGGCCAGCCGATGGTGATTTTGCCGGTGCTGATGAGCGCCACCAGCGTGGTCGCACCGCCGGAAGGCCCCTTTGCCTCGGCGATGTTCAACACGGTGCGCGGTTTCTCCAGCATCGCCGCCAGCACGCTGGTGGAATGGTTTATCAGCCATCGTGAAAAATTCCACTCCAACGTGCTGGTCGATAGCGCCGCCAGCCGTTCATGGCTGATGACGGCACCAAACAGCGCCCAATCCAGCAGCAGCTTGCCGTTGCTGCCGGACGGCAGCGCCAGCAGCGCGGAGAACCTCAGCGGCTTCGCCACCTTGCTAAAACAGCAGGCAATGGTGCTGAGCCTGAGTGATTGCTACCAGATGCTGATTGCCTTCGCTGCCCTGCTTGTACTGTTAACCGCCTGGCTGCCGAAACGCGTCTGGCCACCACAAACTCTGATTCAACCTGTTACGACGACGTCGAGATAACTGATATGCAAGCTTTTGCTCTGAAAAGAACGGTGCTGTTGAGCGCCTTATTACTGGTGTTATTAGCGATGGCCTTTTTTGTCTGGTCATCAATAACCGGCAACGATCACCGCACCACCGATGCCTACGTGAATGCCGATTACACGTTGGTTGCGCCGAAAGTTTCCGGCTACATCGCCAGCGTCAACGTGCAGGACAACCAGCGCGTGAAGGCCGGCGAACTGCTGGCGACACTCGACGATCGCGATTACCGCGTGGCGTTAGAGACCGCGCAGGCCAATTTGCAGGTCAGCGAGGCGAAGCGTTTGAGTAGCCAGGCGCAGCTGGAACAGCAGCAATCCACTATCGACCAGGCGAAGGCCACGTTAGCGGCGAGCCAGGCTTCCGCGCAGTACGCCGGACAAAGCGCCGCGCGTTACAACCAGCTGTATAAAAGTGGCACCATCGCCGCAGACGATCAGCAAAAAGCCAACTCAACGCAGCGCTCCGCCTCGGCTACCGTCCGCCAGAGCGAAGCGGCGCTGGCTTCTGCCGTCAAGCAAGTTGGCGTGCTACAAGCTGCGGTGCGTCAGGCCGCTGCCGATGTCGCTGCCGCGCAGGCCAGCGTCGATCAGGCGCAGCTCAATCTTTCCTACACGCGGATTGTGGCGCCGGTGGATGGCATGGTCGGTCAGCGTTCGGTGCGCCTCGGCGCCTACGTTAGCGCAGGCACGCGTTTGCTGGCGGTGGTGCCGCTGCAGCAAACCTATATCACCGCTAATTATCTGGAAACGCAGCTGGCGGATGTGCAGCAAGGGCAGAAAGTGAGCGTGAAGGTGGATGCCTTGCCGGGCAAGGTATTTAGCGGTCACGTCGACAGCATTGCTCCGGCGACGGGCGCGACCTTTTCCGCCATTTCGCCAGACAACGCCACCGGCAATTACACCAAAGTGGTACAGCGTTTACCGGTGAAAATTGTGCTCGATGAAAACCAGCCGGATCTGGCAAAACTGCGCGTGGGGATGTCGGCGATACCGGAGATTGAGACCCGCTGAAAATGTGAGCAATATCTCAGAAGCGACCTATTTATTTTTGGGACAAATCCGCGTAAATTAGCCCTCGATCCTGTTCCGGGCTTGCCTGGAGCGACCTGAGAAGAAAGCGTGTAGCGATGATGAACTCCACCTTTCTCTTATTCTGTTCGGGTTACGCGGGTTTGGGATCGCCCGCCGGGTAGCCGCTCAGAGGAGTTGTTTTGTGAGATACGCTTTGATGGGAATTTCTTTCTTCCTGTTGCTTTGGGTCGGTACTTTTGTACTGATGCTGTAGAGCCGCCAGGCGGGGCGACGCTGAGTCGCCCCACTTAATGGTTATTCCTCTTCTTCTTCCAGCGCTTTCACCGTTCCCGGCAAAATGCCATCGGCACGGAACATCGATTTAATCCCCCGCACCGCCTGACGAATACGATCGCTGTTTTCAATCAGCGCGAAACGCACGTGGGTATCCCCGTAATCACCGAAACCGATGCCCGGCGAGACGCACACTTTGGCCTCCTGCATCAGTAATTTGGCAAACTCCAGTGAGCCAAGATGCGCGTAGTGATCGGGAATTTTCGCCCAGACGTACATCGACGCCTTCGGCAGATCGACCATCCAGCCCGCTTCGTGCAGGCCTTTCACCAGCACATCACGGCGGCGTTTGTACTGTTCAGCAATATCGCGCACGCACTGTTGATCGCCTTCCAGCGCCGCAATCGCTGCGACCTGCAGTGGCGTGAAGGTGCCGTAATCGTGATAACTTTTGATGCGCGCCAGCGCGGAGACCAGCTCTTTGTTACCGACCATAAAGCCGATGCGCCAGCCCGCCATGTTGTAGCTTTTCGACAGGGTAAAGAATTCTACCGCCACATCACGCGCGCCTGGCACCTGCATAATCGACGGCGCTTTCCAGCCATCGTAGGTGATATCAGCGTAGGCGAGATCGTGGATGACCAGCACGTTGTACTGCTTCGCCAGCGCGATGACGCGCTCAAAGAAGTCGAGCTCAACGCATTGCGCCGTAGGGTTCGACGGGAAGCCGAGAATCATCATTTTCGGTTTGGGATAGCTTTCGCGAATCGCCCGCTCCAGCTCGTTGAAGAAATCAACGCCCGCTACCAACGGAACAGAACGCACCTGCGCGCCAGCAATGACCGCGCCGTAAATGTGAATCGGATAGCTGGGATTCGGCACCAGCACGGTGTCGCCGTGATCGAGCGTGGCCAGCATCAAGTGCGCCAAACCCTCTTTGGAGCCGATGGTGACAATCGCTTCCGATTCCGGATCGATCTCCACCTGATAACGATCTGCGTACCAGCGCGAAATCGCGCGACGCAAACGGGGAATACCTTTCGAGGTTGAGTAACCGTGCGTGTCTTCGCGCTGCGCCACCTGGCAGAGTTTTTCGACGATGTGCGGCGGCGTGGGGCCATCCGGATTGCCCATCGAAAAATCGATGATGTCTTCGCCGCGCCGACGCGCAGCCATCTTCAATTCAGCGGTAATGTTAAAAACATACGGGGGAAGGCGTTCAATACGCGAGAAACGACGGGGTGTGCTGTTATCAGCCATGATGTCCTCTGGTTTACGTAAGCGCCCGGACCGTCCGAGCGACGTGGGTCACTGTGGTGACCGCACCAAGAACATAACGCGCTGATAACAAGATTGTCGAGAGCAGACGGAAATTTTTTTAATGTTGCGGATTCAGGCGGCCAAACACCCAATCGCTTACCCATTGGCCGTTTAGCAGATAATTATCCCGCAGCGTGCCCTCAAGAACGAAACCATTCTTCTCCAGAATGCGGCGTGACGGCCAATTTCCCTCAATCACCATCGCTTTCAGTTTATGAAATTCTACCTGCAGCAAAAATTGGCACAGCGCGTCGAGCGCTTCACTGCCATAACCCATGCCGGTAAACGCCGCGCGCAGCATGTAACCCACTTCGGCCTGACGATAAGGATGCCACTCGGCGCTGCAGCCAAACAGGCCGATCGGCTCGCCGGTTTCCCGGATGCGCGCCACCAGACACAGCATATGAAAACTGCTCGCCTGCCATGGCGCCAGACGCTCAGTAAAGCGTTGACGAATATCATTTTCATCCGGGATTTCACTGACCCACGTCATGGTCGCGCGGTCCTGATGTACAGCCTTGAAAATCTGCCAGTCTTCAGGTTGAAGCCGACTAAGGGACAAACGTGGAGTGAGTAATTGCATGGCTGAGCTCCCCTTTTTTTATACGGCAACATAGCAAACCGGAGTATTCACAACCAGCGATCGGCGCACGCTTTAGCTAATCCTCTTTTTTCTGGTCAAGTTTTCCTCTTTTGGGGAGGTCGCCATGAATGGCGACCCTACAAAGTCGTAACGATATTGATCCGCCATTACGTCGTAGGGGCGCCATTTATGGCGACCTGCATATTAAAAATTGATCTCGACTACGAGAAAGGTCTGCTGAATGCTGTGGCGCTGGCGCATCGTGATCACATTTTTTATCATAGCCTCCCGTTTCTTGCCTGAGAGATGCCCTTGCCTTCCCACTTCGACATGCTGCTGGCGGTTTTTGACCGCGCGGCGCTGATGCTGATTTGCCTGTTCTTCCTCACTCGCACGCGGGTGTTTCGTCAGCTGCTGCAAAAAGATGAGCATTCGGTGCGAGAAAAACTGGTGGTGACGGCAATATTCTCGCTGTTTGCGCTGTTCAGCACCTGGTCAGGCATTAACGTCGACGGCTCTCTGCTCAATGTGCGCGTGATTGCGGTGATGTCCGGCGGCATTCTGTTTGGTCCGTGGGTAGGCATCGCCACCGGCGTGATTGCCGGTTTGCATCGCTATCTGATTGATATGGATGGCGTCACGGCGGTGCCTTGCCTGATCACCAGCATTATTGCCGGCATCGCTTCGGGCGTGATCAACCTCCGGGTGAATAAAGAGCAGCGCTGGCGCGCCGGTATTCTTGGCGGCATGTTGTGCGAAAGCCTGACTATGCTGCTGATTGTGCTGTGGGCCAAGCCGATGACGCTGGGACTGGCGATTGTGTCCGAGATTGCACTGCCGATGATTCTGGGCGCATCAAGCATCGGTTTAATCGTGCTGCTGGTGCAGAGCGTCGAGGGTGAAAAAGAGGCGATTGCGGCGCGTCAGGCCAAGCTGGCGCTGGAGATCGCCAACAAAACATTGCCGCTGTTTCGCCAGGTTGATAGTCAGTCGCTGCATAAAGTGTGCGATATCATCCGCACCGACATTCACGCCGATGCGGTCGCCATCACCAACAACAAACAGATTCTCGCTTACGTCGGTTACGGCGAGCAGAATTATCACAACGGCGATGATGCCATTAGCCCGACCACCGCACAGGCGATCGCCAGCGGAAAAATCATTATTAAGAACAATGATGAGGCGCATCGCACCAAAGATATTCACTCGATGCTGGTTATTCCCCTTTGGGAAAAAGGGGAAGTGACAGGCACGCTAAAAATCTATTATCGCCGTGCGCATCGCATCACCGGTTCACTGAAAGAGATGGCGATTGGGCTGTCGCAAATCATCTCAACGCAGCTGGAAGTGTCGCGGGCTGAACAACTGCGCGAGATGGCGAACAAAGCAGAACTGCGCGCGCTACAGAGCAAAATTAACCCGCATTTCCTGTTTAACGCCCTGAATGCTATTTCCTCTTCGATTCGTCTTAATCCGGATACCGCGCGCCAGTTGGTGATCAATCTGTCACGTTATCTGCGTTACAACCTCGAACTCAACGATGACGAGCTTATCGATATCAAGAAAGAGTTGTGGCAGGTGAAGGACTACATCGCGATTGAGCAAGCGCGTTTCGGCGATAAGCTGTCGATGATTTATGACGTGGATGAAGATCTGCACTTCACACTGCCCAGCCTGCTGATTCAGCCGCTGGTGGAGAACGCCATCGTGCATGGCATTCAGCCTTGCCGCGGCAAAGGCGTAGTGACGCTGAGCGTGAAGGATTTAGGCGATCGGGTGCGCGTTGCGGTGCGCGATACCGGTGATGGCATCAGCGATGATGTGATGAGCCGCGTGGCGCGAAACGAGATGCCCGGCAACAAAATTGGTCTGCTAAATGTGCATCATCGCGTTAAGCTGCTCTCCGGCCAGGGCTTGGTCATCACCCGCCATCATCCCGGCACGGAAATCGCCTTTACGCTTAGCAAGAATGGCCAGCGGCTGCCTGCCCCGCTGCGCCCCACCACGGAAACCGCCACGTGAAAGCCATCATCGTTGAAGACGAGTTTCTCGCCCAGCAAGAGTTAAGCTGGATGATTCAGCAACATAGCCAAATCAGCGTTGAGGCCTGCTTTGATGATGGGCTGGAAGTGCTGAAATATCTGCAGAACCATCGTGTGGATGTGATTTTCCTCGATATCAACATTCCTTCGCTTGATGGCATGCTGCTGGCGCAAAACATCAATCAGTTTGCTCATAAGCCATTGATTGTGTTTATCACCGCGTGGAAAGAGCATGCGGTTGAAGCGTTTGAGCTGGACGCGTTTGACTACATTCTCAAGCCGTATCATGAGTCGCGCATCATGACCATGCTGCAGAAACTGGAAGCCAGCGCGCAACAGCAGTTGCAACCACAAAACGCAGCCACCAGCTCGCCACAAACCGTCAATCTGGTGAAAGATGAACGCATTATCGTCACCGATATCAACGAGATCTATTACGTTGAGGCGCACGAGAAGTTGACGTTTGTGTATACGCGCCGCGAAGCCTATGTGATGTCGATGGTGATCAGTGAGTTTTGCAACCGTTTGCCGGAACAGCAGTTCTTCCGCTGCCATCGCTCTTACTGCGTCAACCTGAGCAAGATTCGTGAAATCGAGCCGTGGTTTAACAATACCTATTTGGTGAAGTTGCGTGATTTGGATGCGCAGGTGCCGGTGAGTCGCAGCAAGGTGAAAGCCTTTCGGCAGTTGATGAGATTATAAGGCGAACGGCGGATGCCGCTCGCCTGCGTGTTTACAGCTCGCGGCCCAACACCTGACGCAGGTGCGCACCGGCGCCGAGTAAGCCCGGCTGATCGTGAGTGATCATATATACCGGAATATCGACCAGATAATCGCGGAAGCGACCTTTATCTTCAAATGCCGCGCGGAAACCGGAAGCTTTAAAGAAATCGAGGAAGCGCGGCACAATACCGCCCGCGATATAAACGCCGCCGAAGGTGCCCAGATTCAGCGCCAGGTTGCCGCCAAAACGGCCCATAATCACGCAGAACAGCGACAGCGCGCGACGGCAATCAATGCAGGTATCTTTTAATGCGCGTTCGGTAACATCTTTAGGCTTGAGGTTTTCTGGCTCACGCTCATCAGACTTCACGATGGCGCGATACAGATTGACCAAACCGGCACCGGACAGCACGCGTTCCGCCGAAACGTGGCCAATCTCCGCGCGCAGCACTTCGAGAATTTCACCCTCTTCTTCGCTATTTGGCGCGAAGTCGACGTGACCGCCCTCGCCCGGCAAGCTGATCCAGCGCTTATCCACGTGCACCAAATGGCTGACGCCAAGGCCGGTGCCCGCACCATAAATCGCGATAGGCTTGCCTTCAACCGGCGCTCTACCGCCGAACTGAATCACTTCCTGTTCGCTCAGCATCGGAATCGCCATGGAAACGGCGGTGAAATCATTAATGATTTCCAGGCTTTCCAGCGCCAGATGCTCTTTCATCACTTTGGTCGAGAACGCCCAATCGTGGTTGGTCATCTCCACCCAATCGCCGGTAATCGGACAGGCAATGGCGATACAGGCGTGCTTAATGTCCTGTTTTTGCTCGTCCAGATAGTGGCGAATCACCGCTTCGAGATTGTCGTAGTCTGATGTTGAGAAAGTTTGGGCTTGCGAGATAGCGCCGTTTTCTACCTCACACAATGCGAGACGGGCATTGGTACCGCCCACATCGCCGACCAGGGCGTATGTTGTCATTCTTCTGCTGCTCCGCTTGGGTCATAAACAATTGCAGGACACTATAAAAGCCTGCCAATAAAACAACAACGCCCACCTGCACGATGGGCGTAATCCATTCAAAGATGCTGCACAGCCTACCGATCACCTGCCCGACTTCCCAGCGGCAACTTTCCGAAATTTAGCCACTATTACGCTGATGCAATGCGGCGGTGACCTTACGCAGCAGCGGCGGCAAGTCCTGTTTGTCCATCACCACTTCCACCAGCGACAGACGTCGATTCCGCATTAATTGTTCCATCACCGCGTCGAGTTGCACCGTTTCGCTGACGCGCCAGCTTTGCGCCGCACAGTGCTGGCTCAGCGCCTGCGGTAGCGCGGTCCAGTTCCATTGCGCGATATCATTGTAACGTTGCTCAGCACCGTGAATCGCGCGCTCAACGGTATAACCATCGTTATTAATCAAGAAGATAATCGGCTGCTGGCCGTCGCGTAGCATCGAACCTAACTCCTGAATCGTCAGCTGCGCAGAGCCATCGCCAATGATCAGGATGACCCGCCGATCTGGCTGCGCGGTTTGCGCACCAAAAGTGGCGGGTAAAGTATAGCCAATCGATCCCCACAGCGGTTGCACCAACAGTTGTGCATCCTGCGGTAAACGCAGCGCCGCCGCGCCAAAGGCCGCAGTGCCTTGATCGGCAAGGATAATATCACCGGGTTGCAGGAAGCGCTGCATCGCCTGCCAGAATGCCTGCTGACTGATTACCGCCGCAGCAATTTGCTCACTTTCCTCGCACTCAGGCGCATCTGCCAGCCGCCAGTGCGCGCAGTGACGCTGATAAATCGGCGTCAGCGCCGCCAGCGCCTGCTGCATGCTCAACGGCGCAAACACCTCGCCAGCGACCGTGGCCTGAAACGGCTGCAGATCGATCACGCGCTCGGCGGGCAGATTTTGTGTGAAGCCGGCGGTTAAGGTGTCGGTAAACCGCACGCCGACGCACAGCGTAACGTCGGTATCTTCGATGGCCTGACGCACCGCATCGCTGCTGCCTTGCGCGGCGTACGTACCGACGTAACCCGGCTGCTGCTCGTTCAGCACGCCTTTGCCCATCAATAAGGTGGCAGCAGGAATCGCGCGCAGCTGGCGCAACGCCTCGAGCTGCGGCTGCAACTGCCAGCGTGAGGCAAGGAAATCCGCCAACAGCGCCACGCGTTGCGCCGGTGCCAGCAAACGTTCTGCCGCATCGGCAAAGGCCGCAGCAACCTGCTGAGGGTTTTCTGCAGCTGTGACTTTCTCGTCAGGGAACGTAATTTCAGCCGCCGCCACATCCACCGCCAGCAATAAATAGCCGGGACGATGTTGCGTTAGCGCCTCGCTGATAACGCGATCGATCTCCGCCACCGCGTTTTTCGCCGTCAGCACCGCCGATGCCACACTTACTTCCTGCGCCATTCGCAGGAAATGACCAAAATCGCCGTCGCCCAGCGAATGGTGCACGCAATCACCCTGCTGCTGTGCCTGACTGGCGGGCGCGCCAACGATATGAATCACCGGCACATATTCGGCATAGCTGCCAGCGATACCGTTGATGGCGCTGAGCTCGCCGACCCCAAACGTGGTCAGCAGTGCCGCCGCACCGTTGCAGCGCCCGTAACCATCCGCCGCATACGCCGCATTCAGTTCATTGGCACAGCCAATCCAGGCAATATCGGGATGCGCAATCACGCTGTCGAGGAATTGCAGGTTGTAATCGCCCGGCACGCCGAACAGATGTCGGATGCCGCTTTGCTGTAATCGGTGCAGTAAATAATCGCCAACGTTGAGGGTTTTCATCGACAGCTCCTTGTTAAGGGGATAATCAGGAGTATTAGCGATGTGGCTGAATTGGCGAGATATTCACCATCGTGGTGCGGTGATTTGTGGCAAGCATTCGTTACGACGACAGATAATTCTGTAAGTTGCGATCCTCGGCGCGTTTCGCCTTAGTGTAAACGCATACACTGCTATGCTGATGTCACTTTCTCCCCTATTGAGACAGGAACGCTGCATGAGTGCTTTTCCCCATCCCGAACGTTATCAACAGATGCAATACCGTCGCAGTGGCCGTAGCGGCCTGAAGTTACCGGCGATTTCACTGGGTCTGTGGCATAACTTTGGCGACAGTACGCGCGTTGATAACAGCCGCGAACTGCTGCGCCACGCCTTTGATCGCGGCATTACCCATTTCGATCTCGCCAATAATTACGGCCCGCCACCGGGATCGGCAGAGTCCAACTTTGGTCGCATTCTGCGCGAGGATTTTCAGGGGCTACGCGACGAGCTGGTGATCTCAACCAAAGCCGGTTACACCATGTGGGACGGCCCGTACGGCGATTGGGGTTCACGCAAATATCTGATTTCCAGTCTCGATCAAAGTCTGAAGCGCATGGGATTGGAGTACGTTGATATCTTCTATCATCACCGTCCCGATCCCGAAACGCCGCTGGAAGAGACCATGCGTGCGCTGGATCAGGTGGTGCGTCAGGGCAAGGCGCTTTATGCCGCCATCTCTAACTATCCAGCAGACAAAGCCGCCGAAGCGATTGCGATTCTGCGCGACCTCGGCACGCCATGCCTGATCCACCAGCCGCGTTATTCGATGTTTGAACGTACGCCTGAGCAGGGTTTACTGGATGTGCTGGGCGACAACGGCGTTGGTTGTATCGCCTTCTCGCCGCTGGCGGGTGGCGTGTTAACCGACCGCTATTTGCAGGGCATTCCGCAAGATTCGCGCATCGCCAGCGGCAGTAAGTTCCTGAATGAAAACCAGTTGACGCAAGAGAGGATGGAAAAAGTGCATCAGCTGCAGGCGATCGCCCAGCAGCGCGGCCAGAAGCTGGCGCAAATGGCGCTGAGCTGGGTGCTGCGCGATGCGCGTGTCACCTCGGTACTGATTGGTGCCAGCAAAACCGCGCAAATTGATGATGCGGTTGAGATGTTGAGCCAGCCGGTGCTGAGCCAGGACGAGATCGACGCCATCCACAATATCTTAGTGTAAACGTTTACCCGCCCGGCATTTGTCGGGCGTTTTCCGCAGCAGAAAATTCTCATTTCAGATTTCCCTCAGCGTTTTCAGACTGATTCTCAAGGCTTACCTGGTCCGATGTGGCAAACTAGCGCAACGGTGGCAGTTATAAGCTACTGAAAAGGAGAAGTTATGAAACGTGCCATTTTGTTTGCCGCCTTGCTGGCAACCTTATCCCCGTTGGCTATCAGCACAGCACAAGCCGACAGCGCCACCATCAATTTGGGTCCGGGCGTTACGCTGCATCTCGGCGATCGCGATCGTCACGGTAATTACTGGGACGGCGGTCGCTGGCGCGAGCCGCGCTGGTGGAACGATCGTTATCAGTACAACGATCATCGCTGGTGGCGTCACGAAGAGTGGAAACGTCATCGCGCCTATGAACGTGAGCGCGAACGCCGCTGGCATGAGCGTGAACGTCGTGAACATCACCGCCACGATCATCGCCATGATGATCGTCGAGGTCACCACGATCACCATCATCACTAAACAAAAAATCCCGCACAATGGCGGGATTTTTCTTTTCTCTGGCAGTTACCAACCGAGCGCTTCGCCGACCAGCAAATAGAGATTGAGGGCGATCACCAGCACCACAATCAGCCGCCCGGCATTCTGCATCAGGCGTGAGTTCACCATCTCATCGCCCATCAATTCGCGGTTGCCGGTAAAGGAGAGCAGCGGAATCAGCGCCAGCGCGATACCGAAACTCAACAGCACCTGACTCATTACCAGAATGCGCGTGGGATCCCAGCCCGCCCAAATTACTATAAAAGAGGGCAACATGGTGATAGTGCGGCGGAACCACAGCGGAATGTGGAAACGGATAAAGCCCTGCATCACTACTTGTCCCGCCAGCGTGCCGACCACGGTAGAAGAGAGACCGGCAGCCACCAGACTCAAACCGAACACAATCGCCGCCGCTTCACCCAACAGCGGTTGCAGCGTTAAGTAAGCCTGATCGAGATCGACGATGCTGGAGTGACCGCTAAAGTGAAATGCCGCGGCGGCGGTGGCCATCATCGCCAGATTCACAAAGCCAGCGATGGTCATGGCGATAGCCACATCCAGCTTGGTTGAACTGTAACGTTGCGCCTTGCTGCCTTTATTGCCGTGCTGCGTCAGCGCCGAGTGCAGATAAATCACGTGCGGCATAATGGTGGCGCCTAACACACCAGCAGCGAGGAATACCGCATCCGATGTTGGCAGCGATGGCAGCGCCATGCCAACCACCAGCTCACTCACTTTAGGCTGGGAGAAAAACAGCTCCACAATATAAGCCGCCGCTACAAACAGCAGCAGACCGCCAATCACCAGTTCCAGCGGCTTCTGCCCGCGACTTTGCAGCATCAGAATCAGGTAGGTCGCGATACCGGTTAACACCGCACCCTGCAGCAGGGAAATGCCAAGTAATAGCTTGAAGCCGAGCGCCGCGCCGATAAATTCAGCGAGATCGGTGGCCATGGCGATGATTTCCGCCTGCACCCAATAGAACCACACCGCAGGGCGCGGGAAGCGATCGCGGATGTGTTCTGCAAGATTTTTGCCGGTAGCAATGCCCAGCTTGGCGGACATCAGCTGGATCAGCATCGCCATGACGTTGGCCCACACCACAACCCATAACAGCTTATAGCCATAGGCGGCGCCGGCCTGAATGTTGGTCGCGAAGTTGCCGGGATCGATGTAGCCAATCGCCGCAATAAAGGCGGGGCCCAGCAGCGCGAGTTTGATCTTTCTGGCTCCGCGAGCGGCGCGCTCGGCGGTGCGGCTTTCTAGCATAGTTTTACCCTGTCCTAATGCTTGTTGACCTGTCCAGATTAAGGGTCATTCAAGGCAGATGAAATTTGGTTATAGTTATTGTAGTAATAGATGGTGCTATAAAGTATAGCCATTGCTATACATTGCGGTAAAGTCAGTTCTTGCTTAAAACAAGTGCAACGCAAAAGACTCTACTCTTGGGTTATTTTATAGACAATGTTTTTGTGGATATTTCTTGTGATGAATTTGTAATAGGGTTGTGAGCGGTCAGACTTATCTGAGAAAAAACGCGATAGCGAATACTTATAATGTGGTTTTGATCTCGTTTTTAAGTAACGCGTTACATAGAATACGCAACAAAATACAACCCTCCTCAAATTTGGAGCCGACATGTCCCATGTTTTGCATTTTCTTTTAGCACTAGTGGTGGTAGCGGTGCTGGCCTTGCTGGTCAGCCACGATCGTAAAAGCATCCGTCTTCGTTATATCGTTCAACTTCTGGTAATCGAAATTCTGCTGGCCTGGTTCTTCCTGAACTCCTCCATCGGTCTCGGCTTTGTGCAGGGCTTCGCAGGTTTCTTTGATCATCTGCTCAAATATGCCGCCGAAGGTACCAATTTCGTGTTTGGCAATATGAGCGAAAAAGGTCTCGCTTTCTTCTTCCTTAACGTGCTTTGCCCCATCATTTTCATCTCTGCGTTAATCGGTATTTTGCAGCATTTCCGCATCTTGCCGTGGGTGATTCGCGGCATTGGTACCGTGCTGTCCAAAGTAAACGGTATGGGCAAACTGGAATCCTTTAACGCCGTGAGCTCTCTGATTTTGGGACAGTCAGAAAACTTCATCGCTTATAAAGATATCCTTGGCAAAATGTCACAGCGCCGTATGTACACCATGGCAGCGACTGCCATGTCGACGGTTTCGATGTCAATTGTCGGCGCCTATATGACCATGCTGCAGCCAAAATATGTGGTGGCCGCGCTGGTATTGAACATGTTCAGCACCTTTATTGTGCTGTCGCTGATTAACCCGTACCGCGTGGATAGCGAAGAAGATCTGCAATTGCAGGACCTGCATAAAGGCCAGAGCTTCTTCGAAATGCTGGGCGAATACATCCTCGCCGGTTTTAAAGTTGCGATGATTGTTGCCGCAATGCTGATTGGTTTTATCGCCTTGATCACCGGTCTGAACGCGCTGTTCGACCTGATTTTCGGCATCAGCTTCCAGGGCGTGCTGGGTTATGTATTCTATCCATTTGCATGGGTGATGGGTGTTCCTTCACACGAAGCGCTGCAGGTGGGCAGCATCATGGCCACCAAACTGGTTTCCAACGAATTCGTGGCAATGATGGATCTGCAGAAAATCGCCGGTCAGCTGTCGCCACACTCAGAAGGTATTCTCTCGGTGTTCCTGGTCTCCTTTGCTAACTTCTCCTCTATCGGGATTGTGGCGGGCGCGATTAAAGGTCTGCACGAAGAGCAAGGTAACGTGGTTTCACGCTTCGGCCTGAAACTGCTGTACGGTTCAACGCTGGTGAGCGTGCTGTCAGCCGCTATAGCTGGTCTGGTATTGGCCTTCTGATATACGGGGCGAGCTGCGGCTCGCCCTTCTCTTCTTAATTATTTCAATCGGTTCTAATCCGCGTCGCTTCCGCTTTTCCCCCGCTATCACCCGCTTCACTGTTAAACGCAAAACCTTTGCACAATATTGAATTTCCGTTCACACCGCCTGCGCCCGTAGTTTTTCTCCATGACGTCACTTCAGGAGAACCGCATGAGCATTCAATTCCTTGGCATGATTGGCCACCGCCTCGCTTCCGAAATTATTCCGGCTAGCGGCCCGCTGTTCGATAAAGAGTACATTGCGCGTTTTGCGCGTGCGCATGAAGACGCTGGTTTTGATCGCATTCTGGTGGGCTATTGGTCGGATCAGCCGGATGGCTTTCTGGTGACCGCGCACGCGGCGGCGCACACCTCGACGCTGAAATTTTTGCTGGCGCATCGCCCCGGCTTTGTCTCGCCGACATTAGCGGCGCGCAAACTGGCTTCCCTTGATCACCTCACCGAAGGCCGTTTAGCGGTGCACATTATCAGCGGCGGTAGCGATGCCGAGCAGCGCCGCGACGGTGACTTCCTCAATAAAGCCGAGCGCTATGCGCGTAGCGATGAGTTCCTCACCGTATTGAAGCAGAGTCTCGAATCCGCGCAGCCGTACGATCATCAAGGCCGGTTTTATCAGGCCGAGCAGGCGTTCTCAGCCATCAAACCGCTGCAGAATAAACTGCCCATCTATTTTGGCGGATCGTCGCAGGAGGCGATTGATGTTGCAGCACGCCATGCCGATGTGTTTGCGCTGTGGGGCGAGCCGCTGAAAGGCGCGGAAGAGACGGTACGCAACGTGCGTGTCGCTGCCGCCAGACAGGGCCGCGAAATTAACTTCAACATCTCGTTCCGGCCGATTCTTGGTACAACTGAAAAAGAAGCCTGGGAACGTGCGGAGCACATCCGCGCCACGGCTGAAAAACAGCTTAACGAAAGTGGCTTTGCCTTTGGTAAGGCGAAGCCGCAGAGCGTTGGCGCGCAGCGTTTACTCGCCGCCGCCAATGAAGGCGATCGTCTGGATAAAGTGCTGTGGACCGGCGTCGCAAAACTGGTTCAGGGCGGCTACAACTCCACTGCGCTGGTGGGAACGCCGGAGCAAGTTTCCGATGCACTGCTGGAATATTATCGCCTTGGCATTCATAGCGTTTTGATTCGCGGCTTCGATCCGCTTAACGATGCGGTGGAATATGGTCGCGAGCTGATTCCGCTTACGCGCGCGAAAGTCGATGCGCTCTCAGCCGCCGAGAAAAGGAGCGCCTGAAGCTTATGAGCCAGTATCAGCACCAGCGCCTGCGTGATTTTGTCGCCAATCTTGCCAACTTGCTGGATGCGCAGCCGGAGGAGGCCACGGTGTTGCAACGTGGCAGCGCGTGGCTTGGCGAGTTGATTCGCCACGACGACTGGCTGGACGACGCCTTTACCCAACCTCATCCCGAACACTATCAACAATATTTGTTGTATGCCGATGCGCAGCAGCGCTTCTCGGTGGTGAGTTTCGTCTGGGGACCGGGCCAGCAAACGCCGATTCACGACCATCGCGTATGGGGATTGATTGGCATGCTCCGCGGCGCAGAGATTTCACAATCCTGGCAGCCGGGGCCAAACGGATTGCAGCCGGAAGGCGCGCCAGTCCGACTCGATCCCGGCCGCGTTGAAGCGGTATCGCCGACGGTAGGCGATATTCATCGCGTCAGCAACGCCTATGACGACCGCGTCTCCATCAGTATTCACGTTTATGGCGCCAACATTGGCGCGGTCAAACGTGCGGTCTACCGCGAAGACGGCAGTGAAAAAACGTTTATCTCCGGTTACAGCAACCGTTACTTACCGAACATTTGGGACCTTTCACATGACTAAATCGGTTTTCCCTTTACGCCAGGCGGCGGAAATTATTGAGGCCCTGCGTCAGCAGCAGGAAGTGGCGATTGTCGATGTGCGCGATGAAGCGCTTTTTGCCACCGCGCATCCGTTGTTTGCGGTGAATATTCCACTGTCAAAACTGGAGCTTGAGCTGCTGGACCGCATTCCGCAGCGCACCACCGCGATCACGCTGTATGACGGTAACGAAGGCCTGGCGCAAACCGCTGCCGAACGGATTGCCGCGCTGGGTTACAGCAACGTCGCGCTGCTGGCAGATGATTTGGCCGGCTGGCAAGCGGCGGGCGGCGAACTGTTTATCGACGTGAATTCACCCAGCAAAGCCTTTGGCGAGCTGGTTGAGCATCACAATCACACACCTTCTTTGTCTGCGGACGAGGTGCATCAGCTGATTAACAGCGATGCTAACGTGGTAGTGCTCGATGCGCGTCGTTTCGATGAATATCAAACCATGAGTATTCCAGGCGCCACCAGCGTGCCGGGCGGTGAACTGGTGCTGCGCGTGCGTGACATCGCGCCATCGCCGGAGACCACAGTGATTGTTAACTGCGCCGGTCGCACGCGCAGCATCATTGGCACGCAATCGCTGGTGAACGCCGGGATTCGCAATCCGGTGTTCGCACTGCGTAATGGTACCATCGGCTGGACGCTGGCCGGGCATGCGCTGGATAAAGGCCAGTCGCGCCGCTACGGCGAGGCCAGCGAAACCGCACAGCATCAGGCGGCGAACAATGCGCGCATCATCGCCGATCGCGCCGGTGTGGAACGTATCCCACTCGCCACGCTGAAGCGCTGGCAGCAGGAGACGCGCACCACTTATCTGTTTGATGTGCGTGATGCCGACGAATACGCTGCCGGGCATCTGCCTGGCAGCCGCCATGTGCCGGGAGGTCAACTGGTGCAGGAGACCGATCATTACGCCAGCGTGCGCGGTGCGCGCATCGTGCTGATTGATGATGACGGCGTGCGCGCCAATATGACCGCATCCTGGCTGGCGCAGCTTGGCTGGCAGGTTTCGGTACTGGAGGAGCTGCAGGCCAGTGATTTCAGTGAACGCGGTAACTGGAAAGCGCAGGTGCCGCCCGTCGCTCAACCCGAATTCATCTCACCGCAACAGTTGGCGGAATGGCTGCAGGAAGGACAAACGCAGGTACTGGATTTCACCACGCGCGCGAACCATCTCAACAGCCATATTCCGGGCGCGGCCTGGTTGCTGCGCTCTACCCTGCAGCAGCAAGGCAAAGCATTGTTGCCGGAGGCACGTCGCTATGTTCTGACCTGCGGCAGCAGCCTGCTGGCGGGTTATGCGGTGGAACAAGTGGCTGAGCTGACCGGCAAGCCGGTGTTTGTGCTGGAAGGCGGTAACGCTGCCTGGCGCGGTGCGGGTTTGCCAACGGAGCAAGGAGAGCAGCATTTGCTGTCACCGGCCATCGATCGCTATCGTCGCCCGTATGAAGGCACCGATATTGAAGCGGGCGTGATGCAGGCGTATCTGGACTGGGAATACGGCTTGGTGGCGCAGCTGGATCGCGATGGCACGCACGGTTTCCGGGTGCTGCAGTTGCAGCCGCAGGTAGCAACCGTCTGATAGCGTATTATGTGGGACGTATTGCTCGCGTACAGGTTGGTCGCCATAAATGGCGACCCTACAACGACAAAAATCGCAATTGATTGCGTTGCGTTTAGAGGATGATTTTTTGAATGTGTTCAGAACGAACAGAGATTTGGTGGAGATAAGCGGGATCGAACCGCTGACCTCTTGCATGCCATGCAAGCGCTCTCCCAGCTGAGCTATACCCCCACATCTGGAAATCATTTTTCGGTCAAACCGTTGGGAGCGGTTTGGTGGAGATAAGCGGGATCGAACCGCTGACCTCTTGCATGCCATGCAAGCGCTCTCCCAGCTGAGCTATACCCCCGAACCGAAAAACTGCCGAGTAAACTCGACGGACGGGATAATATGAAACCGCCCCTTGAGTGTCAACGTCAAATTCTCGTTCTGTGTTTGATCGCTGAAAAAGGCGTCAACCCCGCGTCAGCATGGTTTTTTTTCAACACGCCATCCCGCTTCGCGACTATTTATATGCATTATCCAACAATGCTTCCCCACTCCAACCTCAACCCAGCGTTAACTTTAGGTTAAAGATGTTAGAAGCAGTCTTGTTTTCGTTAAAAGTGCGTGTAAAACTTAGCGCGCTAATTAACCGGTCATCCTACCAGGGTGTTCTCTCAATGACCGGCCAGCAACGTCCCCATTAATCCATAAAAGAAAAGTGAACTATGTCGCTGCATACACCTAAAGAGATCGCCCAACTGGCGATTCAAGCTGGCGTGGCTAAAAGCCGCCTGCCTATCTCCACCTTGTTGATTCTTGGCTTTATGGCCGGTGCGTTTATCGCCACTGGCTTCCTGCTCGATCTGCATGTCATTAACCAACTGCCTGCTGAATGGGGTTCATTCGGCGTGCTACTCGGCGCTGCGGTGTTCCCGGTCGGGTTGATCATGACGGTACTGGCGGGCGGCGAGCTGCTGACCGGCAATATGATGACGATGCCCATCGCCTGGTTCGCTCGTCGCATCAGTGGCTTCAGCGTTCTGCGTAACTGGTTTTGGGTTACCCTCGCCAATTTCATTGGCAGCGTTGCGGTTGCTTGGTTCTTTGGTCACATGCTGGGCATGACCGAAGGCGATTACCTGAAAAAAACCGTGGCGATTGCGCACGCAAAAGTGAATGCCGATTTCCTGCATGCCTTTATTTCCGGCGTGGGCTGCAACTGGCTGGTGTGTCTGGCGGTGTGGCTCGCCTTCGCCAGTAAAGATGTAGTGGGTAAAATTTTCGGTATGTGGTTCCCGGTGATGGCGTTCGTGGCGATTGGCTTCCAGCACGTCGTCGCAAACATGTTTATTGTTCCGGCGGCAATTTTTGCCGGCCAGATGAGCTGGGCGGAATTTGCGCCAAACGTGATCGCGGTGTTCCTCGGTAACGGCGTGGGCGGTGCAATTTTTGTTGGCCTCACCTATTTCATCGCTTTCCGTCCGGAACAAGCCGCAGTGAGCCAGGCGCAATAACCTAATTTTGCCTTTTGTTGGAGAGCAGAAGGCATTTTCTGTTCAGGTTACTTTTCCCCGTTACGTTTTGTTGTAATATGTAGAACTAATGTATTTAACAGGGACAGCATCGTGAAAAAGGAATGGCTTACCCCCGAGGAGCTCGCGCAGGAAACGGGCTACAGTCGGCAAACGGTGAATAAATGGATCAAGCGTGAAAACTGGACAACCACGCCAAAGCCCGGTGTTCAGGGCGGTAAAGCGCGATTGATCCATATAGATGAGCGCGTAAAGAGCTTTGTTCAATCCACCCGCCACGCGAACGAACCGGCGGCTAATTACGGTGCACAACAAAATACGTTACCTGCGTTATTAATAAATTCTGTCCAGCAAATGACGGCAGCGGAGCAAGATCAATTTGCGGCGTTGTTGTTGCGGGAGGGAATTCGAGGCGTACTGGAACGTCTGGGGATTCAGGAAGAATAAATAAGCCGGAAGCAGATGCTTCCGGCTTTTTCATATTATGCGTTTGCTTCGCGCTCCGCGATGAATGCCAGCGCTTTTTCGATTCGCGCAACGCTGCGGCTGCGACCAATTGCTTCCACCGTCACATCCAGCGCCGGTGACTGACCAGAACCGGTCACCGCTACACGCAGTGGCATACCGACTTTGCCCATCCCCAGCTCCAGCTCATCTGCCGCAGACTGAATTGCATGATGCACATTCTCTGCGTTCCAGTTGCTGTCGCTGATTGCAGCCAGTTTGTCGCGCACCACTTCCAGCGGCTGACGCGCGACCGGACGCAGATGCTTCTTCGCCGCGTCAGCATCAAAGGCTTCAAACTCTTCATAAAAGTAACGGCAAGATGCCGCGATCTCTACCAGGGTTTTGCAACGCTCGCCCAGCAAGGTAACCAGCTTTGCCAGCTCCGGACCGGTGCGGGTATCAATCTTCTGCTGTTCAATATGCCATTGCAGCTGCGTAGCAACGTACTCCGGCGGCAGCGTATTAATGTAGTGATGATTCAGCCACTGCAGTTTTTCAGTATTGAAAGCACTGGCCGACTTACTCACGGCATCCAGAGTGAACAGCTCTGCCATTTCCGGCACGCTGAAAATCTCCTGATCGCCATGTGACCAGCCAAGACGTACCAGATAGTTGAGCAGCGCTTCCGGCAAATAACCGTCATCACGATACTGCATCACGCCAACAGCGCCATGACGCTTGGACAACTTCTTACTGTCATCGCCGAGGATCATTGATACGTGCGCGTAAGTTGGCACTTCTGCACCGATCGCTTTCAGGATATTGATCTGGCGTGGCGTGTTGTTGATATGGTCTTCACCACGAATCACGTGAGTGATGCCCATATCCCAGTCATCCACCACCACACAGAAGTTATAGGTGGGTGAACCGTCGGTACGGCGAATGATCAGGTCATCCAGTTCCTGGTTGCTGAATTCAATCGGACCACGAATCTGATCGTCAAAGATGACAGAACCGTCCTGCGGGTTGCGGAAGCGCACCACGCACGGCTCATCAGCGGCGTGATGTTCATGGCTGTCGCGGCAGCGGCCGTCATAACGCGGCTTTTCGCCTTTTTCCATCTGCTCTTCACGCAGCGCATCGAGACGTTCTTTACTGCAGTAGCATTTATAGGCCGTGCCCGCTTCCAGCATGTCGTCGATCACCGCGTTGTAGCGATCAAAACGCTTGGTCTGATAATACGGACCTTCATCCCAGTTAAGGCTCAGCCAGTTCATACCATCCATGATGGCTTCAATGGCTTCCGGTGTGGAACGCTCCAGATCGGTATCTTCGATACGCAGAACGAATTCGCCTTTGTTATGGCGAGCATAAAGCCAGGAGTAAAGAGCAGTACGAGCACCGCCTACGTGCAGATAGCCCGTTGGGCTGGGTGCGAAGCGAGTTTTGATTTTCATTCAGCATTGCCTTAAATGCGCAGGTTTCATTGTCTGGATGACAAAAAAACGGGTTAACGCGAAAAAACAGTGCGCACATTCTAGCAGGTGAGGCTGATTCCTCAATGATTGTCGCGGTGGCATCCCGGTTTGCTGTGCGCTTTTCTGCTAATAAAACCAGCACATTGGCGAAAAGCGCCCCACGATGATTATTTTTAAAGCGAACGCACATTTAAGTTTTAAAAACCGTTGACTCACTTTGAAGGATCCCTATAATGCGACTCCACACAGCGGGGGTGATTAGCTCAGTTGGTAGAGCATCTCCCTTACAAGGAGGGGGTCGGCGGTTCGAGCCCGTCATCACCCACCACTCTTTAGAAGGTTTAAAGATGGCCCGCAGTGAACAAGAGATAAGATATGGGTGATTAGCTCAGTTGGTAGAGCATCTCCCTTACAAGGAGGGGGTCGGCGGTTCGAGCCCGTCATCACCCACCATATCTTAGTCAGATGACACTCTTGTTAAGCAGTACCGAAGTGGGTGATTAGCTCAGTTGGTAGAGCATCTCCCTTACAAGGAGGGGGTCGGCGGTTCGAGCCCGTCATCACCCACCACTTCGGGTCGTTAGCTCAGTTGGTAGAGCAGTTGACTTTTAATCAATTGGTCGCAGGTTCGAATCCTGCACGACCCACCAATGTAGAAAGGCGCCCTAAAGGCGCCTTTTTGCTATGCGTTAAATCTGTGGTTAGCGCCAAATCCTAACAACCCCTTTTCGCAAGTTTAACACTCCCTGCCCTCAAGCCTCCTTATACTCTGACCGATAACGATAATGGTCTATTGCAAGGAGAAAACCATGTCTATATCCAGCGTAGGTAGTGTCAGCACCGCAAGTAGCGGCGGCGGTTCTACCTCAGAAATCGCCAGCCTCTATAAACAGATTCAATCCATCACTAAGCAGCTGAAAGATCTTTC
Organism: Pantoea sp. DY-5; assembly: GCF_019795955.1. Lineage (NCBI taxonomy): Bacteria > Pseudomonadati > Pseudomonadota > Gammaproteobacteria > Enterobacterales > Erwiniaceae > Pantoea > Pantoea sp. DY-5. Next base: position 216,317 of record NZ_JAIMIE010000004.1, on the reverse strand, counting down.
CAGCGACGATACGCTCACCGATGAGCAAAAGTCTGAACAGGAGCAGATGCTGCAATCACAGATTCAAATGATTGAAGCGCAAATCGCGCAAATTGAGCAGCAGCAAGCTGAGAAAGCGCAACAGAAACAGGAAGCACAGCAACCTGCGGCCACCAAAGCTGATGGTATTAACCGCCCAACTGATACCAATCAAATCAACGTGTACGTTTAAAACGCCGGCTTTAGCATGCGTTGTTGCGTCAGCAGGGCTGCCTGCTGGCGCACTTCCTGCCAGATCGCTTCGGCGGCGGGTGTCAGCGAGCGATTTTTGCGCTTTATCAGCATCAGGCTGCGATTAATTTCCGGATAAAGACGCCGCACCGTGAGTTTGCGTCCTGACGGCAACGGCAAGGCCAGCGCAGGCAGAATGCTGATGCCAATTCCCGCTTCCACCATCGGATAAAGCGTAGCGGGATGACCGATTTCCTGCACCACATGCACACTCAACGCCAGCTGTTGCAGCGCGGCATCAACTAACACGCGACTGCCGGAAGCATAATCCTGTAGCACCATATTGCGTCCGGCCAGCATCGACCATTGCGCCTGTTCAATTTGCGCCAGCTCGTCATCTTCATGACACAGCAGTAAAAAAGGCTCCTGCAGAATCTCTTCGCTGTCGAAATCAGTGTCGTTGAGCGGGCCAATTACAATGCCAAAATCAACCTCCGCATTGCGTACGCTTTGCAGCACCCATTGCTGTACGCGGTCATGCAGGATGACGCGGATATCCGGATAGCGCTGCTGGCTGCTGGCCAGGCACTGCGGCATCAGATGGGCAGAAGGCGTTTGGCTGGCGGCAACACGCACCGTGCCGCTGCGCTGTTCGCCATAGCTGCGCACATCCAACACGGTGGTATTGAGGTCGTCCAGCAGACGGTTAAGCCGTGTGGCCAGCTGCTGCCCCGCCTCGGTCAGCATTACTTCCCGCGTAGTGCGATCGAGTAAGCGCACGCCCATTTCCGCTTCCAGCTCTTTAATGCTATGGCTGACCGCCGATTGACTTAAACCAATCGCTTGTCCGGCCAGACTGAAGCTGCCGTGATGCGCCACCGCGACAAAGGTACGCAACTGACGTAAGGTGTAATTCATCGATATCGCTCATAGATTGATGCAATAAATCAATTTTATTTCTAAACCTAGCAGGCGCACAATCAGCACCATCATTTTTTAAATTTAACCGGATTTTAACAATGGGATTTTTACGCCTCGATCCGATGATGATTAAACTCATCATTACCGTGCTGCTGGCCAGCTTTATTCCTGCCAAAGGCGTCTTTGTCGATATCTTCGAATATCTGACCACCGCCGCCATCGCCCTGCTGTTCTTTATGCATGGCGCCAAACTGTCGCGCGAGAAGATCATTGCCGGCAGCAGCCACTGGCGTTTGCACTTGTGGATTATGTGCAGCACCTTTGTGATTTTCCCGATTATTGGTTTGCTGATTGTCTGGTGGCATCCGGTTAACGTCAGCCCGGAGATTTACACCGGCTTTATCTATCTGTGTATTCTGCCAGCGACCGTGCAATCCTCAATCGCCTTCACCTCAATGGCGGGCGGCAACGTCGCCGCTGCAGTATGTGCGGCTTCAGCCTCCAGCCTGCTCGGCGTATTTGTCTCGCCGCTGCTGGTGAATCTGGTGATGAATGTTCACAGCGAAATGCCGGGCAACGGTCTGGAGCAGATTGGCAAAATCATGCTGCAACTGCTGGTGCCGTTTGTTTTAGGACATCTGTCGCGTCGCTGGATTGGCGCGTGGGTCGAAAAACATCGCAGCCTGATTGGTAAAACCGACCAAACCTCGATTCTGCTGGTGGTTTACTCCGCGTTCAGCGAAGCGGTGGTGAACGGCATCTGGCATCGCGTGGGCGTGGATACCTTGCTGTGGATTCTGGTTGGTAGCGTGCTGGTGCTGTTTATCGCACTGGCGATTAACCTGGCAGCATCGCGCCTGTTTGGTTTCAGCCGTGCGGACGAGATTGTGGTGCTGTTCTGTGGCTCGAAAAAGAGTCTGGCGAACGGTGTGCCGATGGCTAACATCCTCTTCCCGGCCAGTTCCGTGGGGATAATCGTGCTGCCGCTGATGATTTTCCATCAGGTGCAGTTAATGGTGTGTTCTTTCATTGCCCAGCGCTACAAAGCCGGGAATGAAAAACGGCTGGCGCAGCAGCAAGTAGAAGCGCAGAAGTCCTAAATAAAACGGCCCGCAAAAGCGGGCCGTTTTATTATTCATTGCGCTTGAGCGGTTTGATTAAACCTTCCAGCCCTTCGATCTTGATGGTCAGCGTAAGCTGCATCAATTCGCCTAACTTACCGGCCGGGAATTCATCTTTGCGAGCGAACCACAGCAAATACTCCTCCGGCACATCAATCAGCGCTCTGCCCTTGTACTTGCCGAACGGCATCACGGTATTGGCGATTTCAACCAGTTGCTGTTTATCCACATTACGCTCCGAGCAGGCGAATCATTTCCGCTTCGTCGATCACCGGAATGCCGAGCTCCTGCGCTTTCGCCAGCTTGGAACCGGCCGCTTCACCCGCAATCAGCAAATCGGTTTTCTTCGACACGCTACCGCTCACCTTAGCGCCCAACGCTACCAGACGCTCTTTGGCATCATCGCGATTCATCTGCGACAGAGAGCCGGTCAGTACCACGGTTTTACCGGCAAATGGACTATCAATTTCTTCGACATTGACCACTTCAACCTGCGGCCAGTGCACGCCAATCTCTTCAGTAAGATCGCGAATAACGGCGCGGTTGCTCTCTTCATCCATAAAGTTACGCACATGCGTCGCCACCACTTTGCCGACATCTTGTACTTCAATCAGCGCATCGAGATCGGCGTTCATCACCTTTTCCAGCTCGCCAAAGTGATTGGCAAGGTTGGCGGCAGTGGCTTCGCCCACTTCGCGAATACCCAGCGCATAGAGGAAACGTGCCAGCGTGGTGGATTTGGCCTTTTCCAGCGCATCAACCACGTTCTGAGCCGATTTAGGGCCCATGCGCTCGAGTCCGGTTAGCTTACCGGCAGTAAGGCGGAACAGATCGGCTGGCGTTAAGACGTACTCTTTCTCGACCAACTGATCGATGATCTTATCACCCATGCCATCGACATCCATCGCACGACGCGAAACGAAATGTTTAAGCGCTTCTTTACGCTGCGCGCCACAAATCAGGCCGCCGGTGCAGCGCGTCACGACTTCACCTTCCACGCGTTCAACGTCTGAACCGCACACCGGGCAATGACTTGGGAAGACGATTTCACGCGTCTCTGCCGGGCGCTCCGACTCCACCACGTTGACCACTTGCGGAATTACGTCACCGGCGCGGCGAATCACCACCTTGTCGCCAATGCGCAAACCCAGTCGGGCAATTTCATCGGCGTTATGCAGCGTGGCATTACTTACCACAACGCCCGCAACCTGAACCGGCTCCAGACGCGCGACGGGCGTAATCGCGCCGGTGCGGCCCACCTGGAATTCGACATCGCGCACGAACGTCATCTGTTCCTGCGCCGGGAATTTAAAGGCCACAGCCCAGCGCGGCGCACGCGCCACAAAGCCGAGCTGCTCCTGCAGCGCCTGTGAATCGACTTTGATAACCACGCCATCGATATCGAAGCCGAGCGACGGGCGCTCCTGCTCAACCTGACGATAAAACGCCAGCACTTCATCGGCGCTGTGTGCCAGGCGAATACGATCGGTGACTGGCAATCCCCACGCCTTAAACTGTTGCAGACGTTGCCAATGGCTGGCAGGCATTTCACCGCCTTCCAGCAGACCAAAGCCGTAGCAGAAGAAGGTCAGTGGACGTTTAGCGGTGATGCGTGGATCGAGCTGGCGCAGTGAACCGGCTGCGGCGTTGCGTGGGTTAGCAAAGACTTTCGCGCCGGTGCGACGCGCTTCTTCATTCAGTTTTTCAAAACCGCTTTCGGTGATAAACACTTCGCCACGCACTTCAACGCGTGCGGGGATGTTATCGCCATGCAGACGCAGCGGAATGGCGTGAATTGTGCGTACATTAGCCGTGATATTCTCGCCGGTGGTGCCATCTCCGCGCGTAGCGGCACGCACCAGCAGGCCATCTTCATACAGCAAGCTCACGGCTAAACCATCCAGCTTGAGTTCGCAGCAATAAGTCAATTCGTCAGTGCTTTTAAGGCGATCCCGCACACGCTTGTTGAAGGCAAGGAAGCCCGCTTCATCAAAGGTGTTGTCCAGCGACAACATCGGCACTTCATGACGTACTTGCTCAAAAGCGGCCAGCGGTGCCGCGCCCACGCGTTGGGTGGGTGAATCAGGGGTGATCAAATCAGGATGTGCGCTTTCCAGCTCGCGCAGCTGAACCATCAATCGGTCATACTCTGCATCCGGAATTTCCGGCGTATCCATCACGTGGTAGAGATATTCGTGGTGACGTAACGTGGTGCGCAGCGCGGTGATCTGCTCCTGAACCGATTTCATAGTCTCTTATCCGATAAAAAACCCCCGACAGGCGGGGGTTATATTTGTTTTGACTCAGCTAGCGGCGATTAACCGATAACTTCGCGAATACGCGTTTTGTAGGTTTCCAGCTTCTGCGGCGTCATCATGCGACGCTCATCATCTAGCACCACGCCGCCTACATCATCAGCGATACGCTGCGCGGATTGCAGCATCAGCTTGAAGTTCTGATTCGCATCGCCGTACGACGGCACCATCATGAAGATCGAGACGCCAGGCGTTGAGAAATTCCCCATTTGATCCGGATCGAATGAACCCGGCTTCACCATGTTCGCCAGGCTAAACAGCACCGGACCGCTGCCGGCTGGGCTAAGATGGCGATGGAAAATGTTCATCTCACCAAACTGGAATCCGGCCTGCAGGATGCCCTGCAACAGCGCTTCACCGTTCAGTTCGCCGCCCGCATGTGCAGCAACGTGCAGCACTAATACGGCCTCTTTTTTACTGCCAGGCGCAGTAGCCGCTGGCTGTGGCGCTTCTGGTTGATGTGCAACTGGCGCTTCAGGTTCGAATTCTGGCTCTTCTGCGGCGAGGAATTCAGGTGCAGGTTGAGTCGCGGAAAGCGGTTCGTTATCCAGCAATGGATCGGCCTGAATTGGTTGTGGTGCAGGCGCTGGCTTCGCCACTGGCGCTTGCGGCGCAGCCGGCTTACGCACGTCTGGCTCGTCATCCAGCAGCGGATCGCCTAATAATGGGTCAGCCTGACGTGATGCCGGTTGACGTACAGGTTCAGGCGCACGCGGCGCGCTCGCTGGACGTGCAGTGAATTCAGGTTCTTCATCCGCATCACGAGGACGACGTACACGGACTTCGCCGACGCCATCATCTTCTTCGCTCAGCAGATCTTCATCGGCTTCTTCGCGCTGTTTCAGACGTTTGTGCGGGCGATCACGAAACACGGAGGAGCGCTCTTTACGGCTGGTCCACAGTCCATGAAGTAGCAGCGCTATTATGGCGATCGCGCCAACAACGATTAATATCAGACGCAAATCCTGCATCATTGTATTCTCTGTTGTTCCAATACCTTGCCACCACGGCAAACTTTATCCTCTAACTGTATTTGCCCAGCTAAACAAGTGCAAGTCTGTGCAGTATTTTCTGACAAATTAGATAGCTGCCCCACGCTTTTTTGCTGTTTTTTCGCGCAAACACTGCCTGAAGCCGATAAAAAGCCAGGTTATGATGGTCGCGCCGCTATATTTAGGAGAAAGGCTCGCTATGCCCGCAGGAAATTCGGTCTCAACATTTAATGGTGTTCACTACTTCGCTGAAGGATGGAAATTGGTGCGCCTGCCCGGCATTCGTCGCTATGTCATCATGCCGCTACTGATCAACATCGTGCTGCTTGGCGGTGCCTTTATCTGGTTGTTTCAGCGCTTGGGGCAGTGGATCCCGGCTTTAATGTCACATATCCCCGACTGGCTGCAGTGGCTGAGTTATCTGCTATGGCCGCTCTCAGTGATTTCGATTGTGTTGGTATTCAGTTACTTCTTTTCGACTCTGGCAAATCTGATTGCCGCGCCCTTCTGTGGCTTGCTCGCCGAGCAGCTTGAAGGGCGATTGACCGGAACGCCATTACCAGATAGCGGTTGGGTGGGCCTGATAAAAGACATACCGCGCATCATGAAGCGAGAGTTTCAGAAGCTCGGCTACTATTTGCCGCGTGCGCTTGGTTTGCTGTTGCTGCACTTTATCCCCGGCTTTGGACAAACGGTGGCGCCCGTTCTATGGTTTTTATTCAGTGCGTGGATGCTGTCCGTGCAGTATTGCGACTACCCATTTGATAACCACAAAGTGAGTTTCCAGCAGATGCGCCAGGCGTTGAGCCAGCACAAAAGCGCAAATATGCAATTTGGTGCGCTGGTTAGCCTGTTCACCATGATCCCGATTATCAATCTGGCGATTCTGCCGGTTGCGGTATGCGGTGCAACGGCCATGTGGGTGGATCGTTATCATGCACAACATGCGCGCCGCTAAAGCTTTAAATCGTCTTATGCATTTTTGCGTAAGGCTTATGGTTGTGCGCTATATAGATATGCGATTTCTTTCCTTCCGCACATCATTAGAAAAGGTATGCTCTGAGGGTTCCCAATATTTCATACAGTTAAGGACGAGCTATGAGTAAGATCTATGAAGACAACTCTCTGACAATTGGTCATACGCCGCTGGTTCGACTGAACCGCATCGGTAACGGCCGCATTCTGGCTAAGGTCGAGTCGCGCAACCCGAGCTTCAGCATCAAATGCCGTATCGGTGCCAATATGATTTGGGACGCGGAAAAACGCGGTATTTTGAAGCCGGGCGTTGAGCTGGTTGAACCAACCAGCGGTAACACCGGTATTGCGCTGGCTTACGTCGCCGCAGCGCGCGGTTACAAGCTGACGCTAACCATGCCAGAAACCATGTCAATTGAGCGCCGCAAACTCCTGAAAGCGCTGGGAGCTAACCTGGTGCTAACCGAAGGTCCTAAAGGCATGAAAGGTGCCATCGCGAAGGCGGAAGAGATTGTCGCCAGCGATCCGGACAAATATGTGCTGTTGCAGCAGTTCAGCAACCCAGCCAACCCGGAAATCCACGAAAAAACCACCGGTCCAGAAATTTGGGAAGACACCGACGGCGAAGTGGACGTGTTTATTGCGGGCGTGGGCACCGGCGGTACGCTGACAGGCGTGAGCCGCTACATCAAGAATACCAAAGGCAAGACCGAGTTGATTACCGTTGCCGTTGAGCCAACCGATTCACCGGTTATTGCTCAGGCACTGGCGGGCGAAGAGATCAAACCAGGCCCACATAAAATCCAGGGCATCGGTGCCGGCTTCATTCCTGGCAATCTTGATCTGGAATTGATCGACCGCGTAGTGGCGATCACCAATGAAGAAGCCATTAGCACCGCCCGTAAGCTGATGGAAGAAGAAGGTATTTTAGCAGGTATCTCTTCAGGTGCTGCCGTTGCTGCCGCGCTGAAGCTGCAAGAAGATGAAGCCTTCGCCAACAAGAACATCGTGGTGATTCTGCCCTCCTCCGGCGAACGTTATTTAAGTACCGCGCTGTTTGCCGATCTCTTCACTGAGAAAGAACTTCAGCAGTGATGCTGAAAGTCTGAAACTGACGAAAAAAGCACCCGAATGGGTGCTTTTTTGTGGTGCAGATCTCACTTTTATCACCAGACAGATTGCTTTCAGTGATGCGGCTCTGGTATTTAAGCTTCCAATTATTTCGGTGCCTGAAATTAATCTGCCTTTGAAGTGGATCAAGCTGAATCGATTTACTGATTTGGCGAAACGGCGAATCACGGCATAATGAGAAGAGTGACGCATTCGTGCAGTTTTTGATCTGTCACTGTTAATGACGTACTCATTCGAGCGCATTTTATGGTGAGCTTAAAGCCATACCAGCGCACCTACACAGGCTAAAGTTACGGCTCCAGGCTAGACTTTAGATCCATAACACCAAACCTGATAAAGTTGGGGAAATAGAATGTTCCAGCAAGAAGTTACCATTACCGCACCTAACGGCCTTCATACTCGTCCTGCAGCCCAGTTCGTCAAAGAAGCAAAGGCTTTTAAGTCAGAAATCAATGTGACCTCTAATGGCAAATCTGCCAGCGCGAAAAGCCTGTTTAAACTGCAGACTTTGGGTCTGACTCAAGGTACGGTTGTTACGCTGTCTGCTGAAGGTGAAGACGAGCAGCAAGCGGTTGAGCACCTGGTCAAGCTGATGGCTGAGCTGGAGTAACCGGCTCAGTTCGCAACTAAACCGACCCCTTTGCCCCATTGAGTGCAAATATCTTGATCGCGGACAATCTGTCCGCGTTATTGCATCTTTAGAGTACTGCTCCGCGACAGTGGCGACGCATCGGGTCAATGAGCCATCGTGATTAAAAGGTAGGGTTATGATTTCAGGCATTTTAGCATCACCGGGTATCGCTTTCGGCAACGCACTTTTGCTGAAGGAAGATGAGATCGTCATCAGCCGTAAAAAAATTACTGACGATCAGGTTGAGCAGGAAGTTCAGCGCTTCCTTGATGGACGCAGCAAAGCTGCTTCACAGCTCGAAGCCATTCGCATTAAAGCCGGTGAAACCTTCGGTGAAGAGAAAGCGGCGATCTTTGAAGGTCACATCATGCTGCTCGAAGACGAAGAGCTTGAGCAGGAAATCATCGACCTCATCAAGAAAGACCATGCTACCGCGGACGCCGCTGCTCACACCGTGATTGAAGGCCAGGCCGTTGCACTGGAAGAGCTGGATGACGAATACCTGAAAGAGCGTGCGGCTGACGTACGTGATATTGGTAAGCGTCTGCTGCAGAACATTCTCGGTCTGCACATTGTCGACCTGAGTGCGATTGCTGACGAATCTATTCTGGTGGCGAAAGATTTAACGCCGTCAGAAACCGCACAGCTGAACCTGAAAAAGGTGCTGGGCTTTATTACCGATCTGGGTGGGCGTACATCTCACACCTCGATCATGGCGCGTTCGCTTGAGCTACCTGCGATTGTCGGCACCGGCAACGTGACTGCCACCGTGAAAAACGGTGATTTCCTGATCATTGATGGCGTGAACAACAAAATTTACGTCAATCCAACTGATGACGTGCAGGAAGAATTGAAAGCAATTCAGACTCAATATCTGTCTGAAAAGCATGAACTGGCGAAACTGAAAGATCTGCCAGCCATTACGCTGGACGGCCATCAGGTTGAAGTCTGCGCTAACATCGGTACCGTGCGTGATGTTGCCGGTGCTGAACGCAACGGTGCGGAAGGTGTTGGCCTGTATCGTACCGAGTTCCTGTTTATGGACCGTGATTCACTGCCAACCGAAGAAGAACAATTCCAGGCGTATAAAGCCGTGGCTGAAGCCGTGGGTTCGCAGGCGGTTATCGTGCGTACCATGGACATCGGCGGCGACAAAGATCTGCCTTACATGAACCTGCCGAAAGAAGACAACCCGTTCCTCGGCTGGCGCGCGATTCGTATCGCCATGGACCGTAAAGAGATTCTGCATGCGCAGCTGCGCGCGATTCTGCGTGCATCCTCATTCGGTAAACTGCGCATCATGTTCCCAATGATCATTTCAGTAGAAGAAGTTCGCATTCTGAAAGGCGAACTGGAGCTGTTGAAAGCGCAACTGCGTGAAGAAGGCAAATCCTTTGATGAGACCATCGAAGTCGGCATCATGGTTGAAACGCCAGCATCCGCAGTGATTGCTCGCCATCTGGCGAAAGAAGTCGACTTCTTTAGTATTGGGACAAATGACCTGACGCAGTATACTCTGGCGGTCGATCGTGGTAATGATTTGATTTCACACCTCTATAACCCAATGACGCCGTCTGTTCTTGGCCTCATCAAGCAAGTGATCGACGCATCACATGCCGAAGGGAAATGGACCGGCATGTGTGGTGAGCTGGCTGGTGATGAACGTGCTACACTACTGTTACTGGGAATGGGGCTGGACGAATTCAGCATGAGCGCCATTTCAATCCCAAGCATCAAGAAAATCATTCGTAATACTAATTTCGAAGATGCGAAGGCATTGGCGGAGCAGGCTCTGGATCAACCAACAGCGGATGATTTGATGAATTTGGTCAACAAGTTCATTAAAGAAAAAACGCTCTGCTGATCCACGGACGCTAGCCTCAAATTACTGCTTAGGAGAAGATCATGGGTTTGTTTTCTAAACTTTTTGGCGAAAAATCAGAGAGCGCGTCAGGCACTATTGATATCGTTGCGCCTCTGTCAGGCGAAATCGTAAATATCGAAGACGTACCTGATGTGGTATTCGCTGAGAAAATCGTGGGTGACGGTATCGCAATCAAACCAACCGGCAACAAAATGGTTGCACCGGTTGATGGTACTATCGGCAAGATTTTCGAAACTAACCACGCATTTTCAATCGAGTCTGATAACGGTATCGAACTGTTTGTTCACTTCGGTATCGACACGGTTGAGCTCAAAGGTGAAGGTTTCAAACGCATCGCTGAAGAAGGCCAGAAGGTTAAGAAAGGCGACGTGGTGATCGAGTTTGATCTGGCACTGCTGGAAGAGAAAGCTAAATCCACGCTGACGCCGGTTGTAATCTCGAACATGGACGAGATTAAAGATCTGATCAAGCTCTCCGGTCAGGTAACTGTGGGCGAGACTCCGGTTATCCGCATCAAGAAGTAAGCTTTGGCTGATTCGTGAGAATTGTAAAACGGCACCCAATGGGTGCCGTTTTTGTTTGAGACTGCCCTACCCTTGCCTCTTTCAGCGCGCACAATGCGGAAAGAGGTCGGGACGACGGGGCAGAAGAGTAAAGCGTCTCGTGCCAGGGAAGGCGCGAGCCGAGGCCCAGGGACGGTTTATGCCGTCTTTACGATCTGCCCCATCGTCCTGACCTAGTGCACCAAGCCTTATTCCGGTTTCCAGCGCGGCAGCCTTAACGTCAGCTCCAGACCACCTTCCGGGCGATTAACCGCCTGAACTTCACCGTGATGCGCCAGAATCACCTTACGCACAATCGATAACCCCAAACCGTAGCCTTTGCCCATCAGCGGAGAATTCACGCGGACAAAAGGATCGAAAATGCTCGAAAGCTTCTCTTCATCAACGCCCGGCCCTTGATCGCGCACGCTAATTGCCAGCCACTGATTTTCCGCCTGCAGCCGCACGTTGATGTGCTGCCCTTTGTGCGAGAAACGCAGCGCATTGCGCAGCACATTCTCCACGCCACGGCGAATCAGCTCAGCATTGCCGTGAACGGTGTAATCCGCATTATCATCCACCTGAAAATCGACCTTCACGCCGGGAATCTGCGCCTCGTAGCGCACATCGGTGACCACCGCATGCAGCAAGCCGGTGAGATCGAAATACTGTTCGCCCGGCATACTTTCGTGCTCAGCACGCGAAAGCGTCAGCAGCTCGCCAATCATCTTGTCGAGGCGTCGCGCTTCCTCATCAATGCGATTAAGCGAGGATTCCACAGATTCTGGCGTCTGGCGCGCCAGGCCGGTCGCCAGCTGCAATCTCGCCAGCGGTGAGCGCAGCTCATGGGAGATATCATGCAGCAGCTCCTCACGCGCTTTCACCAGCGTATCGAGGCGCTCCACCATCGCATCAAAATCCTGCGCAACGTTCGAGAGCTCATCATGGCGTTTACGCATCACCGGATAGAGCCGTACCGACAAATCACCGCTGGAGACGCGCGCAAAGCCCTCACGCAGCTGCCGCATTGGTCGCGTCAGGTTCCACGCCAGCAGCAGGCTAAACAGCAGCCCCAATGCGCCAGCGAAGGTAAACATCGGTTCGGGGATATTCAGGATGCGGCGCGGGCGGCCGCCGCCCATTGAGCTGTCTTCGCGCAGACCTTTAACGTCGTAACGCAGCTCGTACTGTTTGCCATCCTGCCCTTTTACCCAGCGCACAATCACATCAGGAAACGGTCCCTGAAAGGGTTCGTTGATGCTTTCTGGCGGCGCATTGTTGGGCGTCGCAGCGGGCTTTTCGTGCTGGATCACCGAGAAGAATTGCCGATCGTTCGGTTCCCAGTCGGCCATCATGTCATCAAGCGAGCTGGGACCACCGCGCTCCAGTACTGAAACCGCTGACGCCATTTGCAGATTAACGATACGCCGAATCGCCACCAGCTCTGGCGGCTCATGTCGATTACCGGAGAGCGTAAAGCCTAGCCACAACAGTTGGCTGATGATGACAAACACAATCCAGAAGCCTAGCAAAATCTTCCAGAACATGCGGCCGCGATAGCTGTGTTTCATCGAATGCGATAACCAATACTGCGCACAGTTTCAATGTTGACGCTGTCGGCGGTTAAGGCAGCCAGCTTTTGACGGATGTTGCTGATATGCACATCAACGCTACGATCGTAAGCTTCGCGCGGACGGCCAAGGCCTTTTTCCGACAGCTCATCTTTCGACACCACGCGATCCGGCGCACGCAGCAGCAAATCCAGCAAGTTAAACTCTGAAGCCGTCAGATCGAACGCTTTGCCCTGCCATTCGGTAATACGCGTGGCGGGATTGAGGCTGAGATCGCCCCAGCGCAGCAGCTCTTTCTTATCCGGCAGCGGAGTCTGATCTTCAAAGCGACGCAGCACGGCGCGCAGACGGGCCACCAGTTCACGCGGATAGCACGGTTTCGGCATGTAATCATCCGCACCCATTTCCAGGCCGATCACCCGATCAATATTGTCGCCTTTCGCCGTCAGCATAATCACCGGTAACCGGCTGTTCTGCCGCACCTGGCGCAAAACATCGATGCCGCTCATATCAGGCAGCATGATGTCGAGAATCATTGCGGTATAGTTGCCCGATAACGCGCCTTCCACACCGGCGCTACCGGTTAAAACCAGTTGTGTTTCAAAACCTTCAGCAATCAGGTATTGGCTCAACATGGTGCCAAGTTCTACATCATCATCAACCAGCAGAATTTTCATCGTTATCTCTCGTGTAAATTGCCGCTATTTTGTCCTGAGTCCACAACGAACGCAGCCGGTTTTACGCGATCCTTACGTTGCTTACGTCAGACGATTATTACGAAGACTATAGACAAAAATGGCCTGGACGTACCATCACAGTACGCGCAGGCCAAATCATCGGTGGGAAAGTGGGATCAGTGGAAAACGCCGGTTGAGAGATAGCGGTCGCCGCGATCGCACACAATCGCCACCACCACGCTGCCAGGCTGGGCCGTGGCGATACGCAATGCGCCGGCCACCGCGCCGCCAGAGCTGACGCCACAGAAAATCCCTTCACGCTGCGCCAGCGCGCGCATGGTCTCTTCCGCCTCGCGCTGCGCCATATCTATTACCTCATCCACTAACTCCGGGCGGAAGATGCCGGGCAGATAGGCTTCCGGCCAGCGACGTATACCGGGAATGCTGCTGCCCTCTTGTGGCTGCAGGCCAATTATCTGCACCGCTGGCGCGAACTCTTTCAGGTAACGTCCAACGCCGGTAATGGTGCCGGTGGTGCCCATGCTGGAGACAAAATGCGTCATGCGGCCCGCGCTTTGCTGCCAGATTTCCGGGCCCGTAGTGAGATAGTGGCCCAGCGGATTATCGGGATTGTTGAACTGATCCAGCACGCGTCCTTCGCCGCGATCGGCCATCGCCTGCGCCCAATCGCGTGCCCCTTCCATGCCCTGATCGCGCGATACCAGCAGCAATTCAGCGCCGTAGGCGCGCATCGCATCCTGGCGTTCCTGGCTCATGTTATCGGGCATCAGCAGGCGCAGCTTGTAGCCCTTCATCGCGGCGATCATCGCCAGCGCAATGCCGGTGTTGCCACTGGTGGCTTCAATTAAGGTATCGCCCGGTTTGATGTCACCGCGCAACTCCGCCTGATGAATCATCGACCAGGCCGCACGATCTTTGACGGAACCGGCTGGATTGTTGCCTTCCAGCTTTAGCCAGATCTCGCTGCCGTTATCAGGCGTCAGGCGCTGCAACTTAATCAACGGCGTATTGCCGATGGTATTTTCCAGTGTGGTCACGGTTTGATTCCAGACGAAAGAAGTGCAAATAAAACGGGCGGGAAAGTCCCGCCCGAAGGAGTGTCAAAAATATCAGGCGCTCTCGGCAAAGGCAACCGGGCGCAGCGGCGTAGTGCCATGGTAAATTCGCGCCTGTTGCAGGCCAACGAACAGGCGTTCACCACGCATCGGCGCATGGTGATCGCCGTCGAACACCACGGAGAACACCTCGCCCTGCCAGCCGCTCGGCTGCACCACCAACTGCCAGAAGTGGCCGCGCGGGCTGATCTCCAGCACCTGCACCGGCAAAGGCGTTTCCAGGCTGCTCTGGCGTGAAATATCGATTTCCCACGGACGTAGGAACAGTTCAACTTCGCCCTGATGCGCCGGCGTATAGCCCAGCGGCCAGCGATGCGCGGCCACATGGAACTGCGAGCCGTGCACTTCGCCTGCAAAGCGATTCACTTCACCGAGGAATTCGAGCACAAAGCGCGTCGACGGATCGCGCCAAACATCATCTGGCGTACCAACCTGTTCGATATTGCCCTGGCTCATCACCACCACGGTGTCCGCCACTTCCATCGCTTCTTCCTGGTCGTGGGTCACGAACACGCTGGTGAATTTCAACTCTTCATGCAGCTGACGCAACCAGCGACGCAGCTCTTTACGCACCTGCGCATCAAGCGCGCCAAACGGCTCATCCAGCAGCAGAATTTGCGGCTCAACGGCCAGCGCACGCGCCAGCGCCACACGCTGTTTCTGCCCGCCCGACAGCTGCGCCGGGAAACGGTTGGCCAGATGTGCCAGCTGCACCATCTCCAGCAGACGCGTGACGCGTTTTTTGATCTCTGCGGCATTCGGACGTTCACGGCGCGGCAGCACCGTCAGGCCAAAGGCGATGTTGTCGAACACCGTCATGTGGCGGAACAGCGCGTAGTGCTGGAACACAAAGCCCACCTGACGATCGCGCGCATGGATGCGGCTGACGTCTTTACCATTGAAATGGATCTGTCCGCTATTCTGGTGCTCAAGCCCTGCGATGATGCGCAACAGCGTGGTTTTACCGGAACCGGATGGGCCCAGCAGCGCCACCATCTTGCCGGAAGGAATGTCCAGAGAGATGTCGTTCAGTACCGAAGTGCGGTCAAACGCTTTGTTAATTTGTTTAATCTCAATGCTCATGATTTTCCTCCTGTAGGCGCTTCTGCTGATGCTCTAATCGCCACTGCACCACGCTTTTCAGAAACAGCGTTACGATTGCCATCAGGGTCAGCAGCGCGGCGGCAGTAAAGGCGCCCACGGTATTGTAATCCTGATGCAGTAATTCAACCTGAAGCGGCAAGGTATAGGTTTCGCCGCGAATCGATCCCGAAACCACCGAGACCGCACCAAATTCACCAATCGCTCGTGCATTGGTCAGCACCACGCCGTACATCAGCGCCCAGCGGATATTCGGCAACGTCACGCGGCGGAACATCTGCCAGCCGGATGCGCCCAGCAGCACCGCCGCTTCATCTTCGTGACTGCCCTGACTCAGCATCACCGGCACCAACTCACGCACCACAAACGGACAGGTAACGAAGATGGTGGCCAGCACCATGCCCGGCCAGGAGAACATAATCTGAATATTGTGCGCATCCAGCCAGCCACCCGCAGGACCGTTGACGCCCCAGAACAGCAGATACATCAAACCAGCAACTACCGGCGACACCGCAAACGGGATATCAAACAGTGTCAACAGCAGCTGGCGGCCTGGGAAGGTGAAGCGCGTCACCAGCCACGCCAGCAGCGTACCGAACACCATGTTGACCGGCACGGTAATCAGCGCCACTAAAATGGTCAGCCAGATGGCATGCAGCATGTCGCCATCTTTCAGGTTACTCAGCGAGGCAACCAAACCCTGGTTGAGGGCTTCCCAGAAGATGGAAACCATCGGCACCACCAGCAGCAGGATGGAAACCAGCGCACCGATGCCAATCAGCAGCCACTTGCCCCAGTTGGTTGGCTGGCGGTCAGCGTGATTGATGTGTGAAATCTCCGCCATCAGTGGCCTCCTAAGCGACGGCCGAAGCGGCTCTGCAAGGTGTTAATCGCGAACAGCAGCAGCAAAGAAGCCGCCATGATCACCGAGGCGATGGCGCTCGCCGCCGGATAATCAAACTCCTGCAGACGCACAAAAATCATCAGCGAGGTCACTTCCGTTTTCCAGGCGATGTTGCCGGCGATAAAGATTACCGCGCCAAACTCACCGATGCTGCGGGTAAACGACAGCGCAGTGCCGGCCAGCAATGCCGGCGCCACTTCTGGCAGCACCACGCGACGGAAGCTCTGCCAGCGCGTTGCGCCCAGCGTTTCCGCGGCTTCTTCATATTCCGGACCTAACTCTTCCAGCACCGGCTGCACGGTACGCACCACAAACGGAATGCTGGTAAAGGCCATCGCCACAGCGATGCCGATCCAGGTGTAAGAGACTTTAATATCAAAATGCGCCAGCCACTGACCGTACCAGCCGTTGACCGAAAACAGACCCGCCAGCGTTAAACCTGCCACCGCAGTCGGCAGCGCAAACGGCAGATCCATCAAACCATCCAGCAGCGTGCGGCCGGGGAAGCGATAACGCGTCAGAATCCACGCCATCAGCATGCCGAATACGGCGTTGAACAGCGAGGCCACGCCCGCCGCCAGAATCGTCACTTTATACGCGGCGATCAGCTGTGGATGGCTAATCACCGCCCAGTATTGCGCCAGCGTCATCTGCGACAACTGCATCAGCAGCGCGCTGATCGGCAGCAGCAGAATCAGACAGGTGAAGAGTAAGCTGGTGCCGAGGCTCAATCCAAAGCCCGGCAAAACACGTTTTTGAGCGAGCGCGAACATTAACCGCGCCCCGCTGCCAGTAATTTGTCCAGCTCACCGTCATTGGCAAAATGGACTTTCATCACGTTATCCCAGCCGCCAAAGGCGTCTTTGACGTGGAACAGTTCTGTCTGCGGGAAGCGATCTTTCTGCTCCGCCATCAGCTGCGGGTTATTCACGCGATAATAATAATTAGTGATGATTTTCTGCGCTTCAGGCGTGTAGAGATAATTCAGATAGGCTTTGGCCGCGTCGATGGTGCCGTTGTGCTCGACATTTTTGTCGACCCACGCCACCGGGAACTCCGCCAGAATATTGGTTTTTGGCACGATCACTTCGTAGTCGTCTTTACCGTACTGATTACGGATGTTATTCACTTCCGATTCAAAGCTGATCAGCACATCGCCCAGACCGCGCTCGGCAAAGGTGGTGGTCGCACCGCGACCGCCGGTATCAAACACTTCCACGTTCTTGAGGAACTTCGCCATAAAGGCTTCAGTTTTGGCTTTATCTTTGCCATCCGCCTGATCGGCCGCACCCCACGCGGCGAGATAAGTGTAGCGGCCGTTACCCGAGGTTTTTGGGTTAGGGAAAATCAGCTTCACGTTATCGCGCGCCAGATCGGCCCAGCTGTGAATCTGCTTCGGGTTACCTTTACGCACCAGAAACGCCATGGTGGAGTAAAACGGTGAACTGCTGTTTGGCAGACGTTGTTGCCAGTCAGCGGGAATCAGTTGGCCTTTGTCGTGCAGCACCTGCACATCTGTCACCTGATTGTAGGTCACCACATCGGCGCGCAGCCCTTGCAGAATCGCCAGCGCCTGCTTAGAAGAACCGGCGTGCGACTGCTTGATGGTCAGTTTGTCATTGGGATGGGCAGCGTCCCACTGTTTTTCAAAGGGTGCATTAAGGGCAACGAACAGTTCGCGCGAAACGTCGTAAGAGCTATTCAGCAACTCGGTCGCTTGCGCCGCACCGGCTAAAGCACACGACAGCGCGATACCGCCAAGCCATTTTTTCGAAATCGGAAGTGTCATGCTGCACCCTGAAAGACGGCAGTTAAGCCAATGCCATTAGATGCTGTCAGTGTATTTATAACTCAGGGGAAAGCTGTAACGGTTTTATATATCGTTTAGGGATTTAAAAGTCTAAAAAGGCATAAGACGGCGGGAGAGTTTATGCGGCGAATGCAAATGTAAATCGGCATTAAGCGATTCATTGCGCATTAAATTGCGCCGCGACAAATAAGGGCTGATATCCGTAGCGGCGCGATGAATCGCGCCAGGTTGACCTTAATACATAGCGGTTACAGCGCTTGCAAAGCATCCAGCGACGGCGCAAAAAAGTAGCTGCCGCTGACCGGTTTGGTGAAGCGCAGCATGGCGTCCATTTTGCCGTCGCGCTCGCCGAACATGCTCAGCAATTGCTGCTCGATATTGTAGAGACGATGGCAGTAAGAGATGAAGTACAGCCCATGCGTGCCACTGGCGCTGCCGTATGGCAGGCTCTGGCGCAGAATCTTCAGCCCTTTGCCCTTTTCTTTCAGATCGACACGGCTGAGATGCGATGTAGCAGGACGCTGATCGCCCGGCAGCTCTTCATCCGTCTCTTTAGTACGGCCAATAATCGCTTCCTGTTTCTCCACCGCCATGCGGTTCCACAGCTTAAGGTTGTGCTCCCAGCGCTGGGTAAACACATAGCTGCCGCCCGCATCCGCGCCTGCGCTGATAATCGCTACCTCCTTGCGTGCTTCACCCTGCGGATTTTCCGTGCCATCGACGAAGCCCGACAGATCGCGATTTTCAATCCAGCGGAAACCGTGCGTCTCTTCTTCGATATTGACCGCAGCGGCAAAGGCGCTCAGTGCCGCCTGAGCCAGCGCGAAGTTCACGTCATGTCGTTGGGATTGAATATGGATCAGCAAATCGCGCTGCGTGGCAGGCGCAATGCCGTTACCAAGCGCGGCGAAAGCTTTGAGTTCAGGTGCAGAAGCGTTGCCTTGCAGATCGCGCCACAGCGCATCACCAAAGGCGATCACCGCGCCCAATCCGGCATCACTGAATTGCGTCTGCAGCGCTTCAAGCTGCTGTATGAAGAATTTGCAGCCCTGGCGCAGCGCGTCAAGATCGCCCGTGACGCGGGCTTCGAGCCAAATGGCGAAACGGCGGTGCTCCAACAGGATCCCGCTCTGAAACTGAGACATTGCTATGCTCTCCGGCATGAAGATTAGACGACATTTTTTCGCCCGCATCATACCGGAAAGCCACACTTTTTGAGTGGGTTTTTAAGCAAGTTTTATCTGGTTTAACGCTGCCAGACGATCTTGCTGATTTTCCAGCTTTTCAGGGTATCGTCCGACGGCATCAAGCCTTCCGGACCATGCCATTCACCGCTGTAAATGTAGGAGATGTGCTGGCTGCCCGGCGCACGGCACTCAACATCGCGTGCATCAAGACCGGTGACCATTTTGCAGTTGTTAAAGGCTTTGCTGAACTTGTCGCTGAACAGATCGCCGATCTTGCTGCCGTCCGCCGCTTTGGCATCGGCATCCTGCACTTCAATGCGCTCCACGCTGCTGCTGCCGTTAATCACCAATTTAACGTTGTCGCCATCCAGCGCCTGCCAGAAATCCACCACCTGACCATTCTGCGTGCGCATGCCCTGACGCAGTTTGTAATCGCCGTTCAGCGCTTTATGGATGGCGTCTTCCGACATTGAGGTGGTGCTCGTCAGGCCCGCAACGCCTTGCTCTGTCACCTCCAGCGATCCACCAAACCAGCCGAGTGGATTGAGCGCCGACCAGTGATAGCTAAGCGGATTGTACCAATGGCTTTCGCTATCGCTCGCGCTGCCAGAGGAACCCAAACTGGCGCAGCCGGCCAGAACCATGCTGCTAACCAGCAGTGCGTGACGAACAACTTTCATGAAAACTCCTTGATCTGCTAAGCCGATTGGCGTGCCTGTTGGAGTCACAAACCGGCAAAAAGTTTATTCGACCTGCTGATGTTCCGGCAGAAAGCAGTCGCGCAAGCGAGGTTGCGTTTGCAGCCAGAACAACGCCAGCAGGTCAAATAGCGTCAATAACAGCGGCAGCGGCGAGTCGGGAAAGGCGCCTTGCAGCAGGCTGGAACCCTGCCACAGCAGGCTGACAAGTAGCGATGCGCTCAACACATGACGCCAGCTTTGCCACAAGCGCGGCCAGCGCTGGCGATAGCCGGTCAGCAATAAGCCGATAGCCGCCGGAATGCCTAACGCCAGCCCCAGCCAGAAGCTTTGGCGGTCGGGATAGAACAGCGCCAGCAAATCATTGCCCTGCTGGCGTGATGCGCCCGCCATCACCAGCAGCAGCCAGGTGCGCGCCTGCAATAACAGGATCAGCCAGAAAAGAAACGGCAGCCGCAGCTGCCCTTTCGCATCGTACTCTTGGGGAAGGTATTTCAAACCGACTCTCAATACTCGCGATCTTCAATCAAACGCTTGCCCAGCAGCAGCGAGTCCACCGGCTCGTATTCGAGCTTTTCGTAAAACGCCACCACCTGATCGTTCTCTTCGCGCACCATCAAATTGATTTTTGGGCAACCGCGCGCAATCAGCTTCTTCTCAAGACGATTCATCAACGCATTGGCAAAGCCACGGCCCTGATAATCAGGATGCACCGCCAGATAGTAGACGGAGCCGCGATGGCCGTCGTAGCCGCCCATCACCGTACCAACCACTTCGCCACCGACTTCCGCGACCAGAAACAGTTCCGCGTCGTGGTTCATTTTGCGTTCAATGTCCAGCTCCGGATCGTTCCATGGGCGTAACAAATCGCAACGCTCCCAGAGCGTGATCACTTCTTCAAAATCTTCCTGGCGGAAAGAACGGATTTCCATCGACGTTACCCTGCTGTTAGGCACAATTCGCTGATTATCACGCATTCTTTGCCAGGCGCAACCCTCACGCGTGACAACGGAGCAAAAAAAGCGCGACATCGCTGTTAGTCTGTTGCAATAGAAAGTAAACACTTGAAATAGTTGCGAGGTCGCCGCCTGGCTATTGTTACGCTATAACACGGGGCAGGATTTACCTGCCATGGACCCGTAAATGAAGAAGATTTCACTGCTTAAGCGCCTTACCAATCGTCGCCAACTGATACTTTCCGGTTTAGCGCTGGCGGTGTTATCACCGCGTGCGGTGCAGGCCAAAGAACAGAACAGCGATTTGCGCGTCAGTCCGCGTCATACGCCACCGAAACCCGCCAGCAACGGCAAACGTATCGTGATGATTGATCCCGGCCACGGCGGCATCGATTCCGGCGCCGTCGGCGAAGAGGGTTCGGAAGAGAAACACATTGTGCTGGCGATCGCCAATACCGTGAAGACGCTGCTGCAATCACATCCACGCATCGAAGTGCGCCTGACGCGCGACAGCGACCACTTTATTCCACTCTATCAGCGCGTCGAAATCGCCCACCAGCACGGCGCTAACCTGTTTATGTCGATTCACGCCGATGGCTACACCAGCCCGGATGCTAACGGCGCATCGGTTTTTGCCCTTTCCAATCGCGGTGCCAGCAGCGCGATGGCGCGATATCTTTCGCAGCGTGAAAACGATGCCGACAAAGTGGGCGGTGCTGAGGTGCAGGATAAAGATCATTACCTCAACCAGATTCTGTTCGATCTGGTGCAGACCGATACCATTCGCAACAGCCTGACGCTGGGTAAACACGTCCTCGACCAGATTCGCCCGGTGCATCATCTGCACAGCCAGCACACCGAACAGGCTGCATTTGCGGTGCTGAAATCGCCGTCGATTCCTTCGGTGCTGGTGGAAACCTCCTTCATTACCAATCCGCGTGAAGAGCAGCTGCTTGGCACGCAGGCGTTCCGCCAGAAAATTGCCAGCGCCATTGCCGACGGCATCACCCGCTACTTCGATGAGGTCGATCGTCGCGAAGCATAGCCTTTATCCTGTGGTAGAATCGCGACAAATTTCCGGAACGAGTGACTGATGAGCAATCCCGATATTTCCCGCGTCAAAGCCTTTTTGCTGGCGCTGCAAGATGATATTTGCGCCCAATTAGCGGCGGAAGATGGCAAGGCGAGCTTTGCCGAAGATGAGTGGCAACGTCCCGGCGGCGGCGGCGGCGGCGGACGCAGTCGCGTATTGCGTGATGGCGCGGTGTTTGAACAAGCCGGCGTTAACTTTTCGCACGTGCATGGCGATCAAATGCCCGCGTCCGCCACCGCGCATCGTCCTGAACTGGCCGGGCGCAGCTTTGAAGCGATGGGCGTATCGCTGGTGGTGCATCCATCCAATCCTTACGTGCCCACCAGCCACGCCAACGTGCGCTTCTTTATTGCGGAAAAACCGGGCGCCGATCCGGTGTGGTGGTTTGGTGGCGGTTTCGATCTTACGCCCTATTACGGCTTCGAAGAGGATGCGCTGCACTGGCATCAAACCGCGCACGATCTGTGCCAGCCGTTTGGTGAGGATGTTTATCCGCGCTATAAAAAGTGGTGCGACGATTACTTCTACCTCAAGCATCGCGACGAGCAGCGCGGTATCGGCGGCCTGTTTTATGACGACCTGAACACGCCCGATTTCGATTACTGCTTCGATTTCATGCAGGCGGTCGGCAACGGTTTTGCCAACGCCTACCTGCCGATTGTGGCCAGGCGCAAAGCGCTGCCGTGGGGCGATCGCGAGCGCCAGTTTCAGCTCTATCGTCGTGGTCGCTACGTCGAGTTCAATCTGGTGTGGGATCGTGGCACGCTGTTTGGGCTGCAAACCGGCGGCCGCACCGAATCCATTTTGATGTCGATGCCACCGCTGGTGCGCTGGGAATACGATTATCAGCCAGAAGTCGATTCCCCCGAAGCCGCCTTATACCGCGATTTCCTGCCGGTCAAAGATTGGCTGAAATAACCCGTAGTGTCGCCATTCATGGCGACCTTTTGGATGGTTCTACAACGGTTCGGTCTGCGCCTCCACCACCGCTAACGCCACCATATTCACTATGCGCCGCACCGAGGCGATACGCGTCAATACATGCACCGGCTTGCTGATCCCCATCAACACCGGCCCCACCGTGACACCTTCGGAGCAGGAGACGCGCAGCAGGTTATAGCTGATACGCGCCGCTTCGACGTTCGGCATAATCAGCAAATTCGCGGTGCCTTTCAGCGGGCTGTCCGGCATCAGTTCACGGCGAATACTCTCGACCAGCGCCGCATCACCGTGCATTTCGCCGTCAATCTCCAGATCCGGGGCGCGTTGCTGAATCAACGCGAGTACGTCGCGCATTTTGCGCGCGCCCGGCGCATTTGAGGTGCCAAAGCTGGAGTGCGACAGCAGCGCCACGCGCGGTTCAATGCCGAAGCGTCGCACCGTTTCCGCCGCCAGCAGCGTGATATCCGCCAGCTGTTCTGCGCTGGGATCTTCATTAACGTAGGTGTCAGCTATAAAGGTATTACCGCTCGGCAATAGCAACGCATTCATCGCGCCCGCCACCTTCACGTCCTCTCGCAGCCCGAACACTTTCTCCACCACATCATAATGTTCCTGATAATCGCCGATGGTGCCGCAGATCAGCGCATCGGCCTCACCGCGATGCACCATGATCGCGCCAATCAGCGTGGGATTGCCGATCACCGCGCGCTGGGCAGTTTCCGGCGTCACGCCGCGCCGTTTCATGATCTGGTAATACTCATTCCAGTACTCTTTAAAACGTGGATCCGATTCGTTATTGACGATCTCAAAATCTTTGCCCGCCTCGATCTTTAAACCCTGCTTTTGTAGACGCATAGCGATGACATTCGGCCGGCCAATCAGGATCGGCTTCGCCAGCCCTAACGTCACCAGCTCCTGCGTGGCGTGCAGCACGCGCACCTCTTCGCCTTCTGCCAGCACCACACGTTTGGGATCTCTACGCGCCTGCGAAAAGATCGGCTTCATAAACAGGTTGGTTTTATAGACGAACTCGGTGAGCTGCTCACGATAAGCATCAAAATCCTCGATCGGTCGCGTGGCGACGCCGGATTCCATCGCCGCTTTCGCCACCGCGGGCGCGATCTGCACGATTAAACGCGGATCAAAAGGTTTGGGGATCAGGTAATCCGGGCCGAAACTCAGATCCTGATCGTCATATGCCGACGCCACCACATCGCTCTGTTCCGCCTGCGCCAGCGCCGCAATCGCGTGCACCGCCGCCAGCTTCATCTCTTCATTGATCGCCGTGGCACCCACATCCAGCGCGCCACGGAAGATAAACGGGAAGCACAACACGTTGTTCACCTGATTGGGGAAATCAGAGCGCCCGGTGCAGATAATCGCGTCGGGCCGCACCTGTTTGGCCAGCGGCGGCATGATTTCCGGTTCGGGATTGGCCAGCGCCAGAATCAGCGGATGCTGCGCCATCTTCTGCACCATCTCCGGCGTCAGCGCTTTGGGGCCGGAACAGCCAAGGAAAATATCCGCGCCGCCAATCACCTCATCCAGCGTGCGTGCGCCGCTGTCGGCCACCGCATAGGCCGCTTTGGTCGGCGTCATATTCGGCTCGCGATCGCGATAGATCACCCCTTTGGAATCGCACACCACAATGTTGTGCTGCTGCATGCCGAGCGCTACCAGCAGATTCAGGCAGGCAATCGCCGAAGCCCCTGCGCCGGAAACCACCAGCCGCACCTCGCTGATGGCTTTTTTAACGATGGTTAAGCCGTTGAGCACCGCCGCGGTACAGATGATCGCCGTGCCGTGCTGATCGTCGTGGAATACCGGGATCTGCATGCGCTCACGCAGCTGTTGCTCAATATAGAAACACTCGGGCGCTTTGATATCTTCCAGATTGATGCCACCAAAAGTGGGTTCCAGCGCGGCAATCACCTCAATCAACTTATCGGGATCGCGCTCATCGATTTCGATATCAAACACGTCAATGCCGGCGAACTTTTTGAACAGCACGCCCTTGCCTTCCATCACCGGCTTACTCGCCAGCGCGCCAATGTTACCCAGCCCCAGCACCGCGGTGCCGTTGGAGATCACCGCCACCAGATTGCCACGCGCGGTGTATTTGCGCGCCGCCAGCGGATCGGCGGCAATTTCCAGACAAGGCGCAGCGACGCCGGGCGAATAGGCCAGTGCCAGATCGCGCTGCGTGGCTAACGGTTTGGTGGGTGAAACCTGAATTTTTCCGGGCGTGGGAAATTGATGAAAATCGAGCGCGCTTTGCTTGAGTTGATCGTCCATTGGGCATCCTTTGGCATCGCTAAATAGGCATTCAGTATAGGAATGTGCGGCACAAAAGAGGGTGAAGGCGCTCAAAGAACGCACAGACTGAAAGGCACGGATTGCCACCGCTTCGCCTGCGGGATCGGCACAGCCTGCTATCCTTATTGATGGCAAAAAGCGTAGCTGAACCGTTTAGGCCAGTCCTCCTTTCACTATCGCACCTCTTAAGCGCCACGACGCCACAATCAGAGAAAACGCATTTTCTTCGTGTAACGTCTGTAGCACTGTGTTGGACCAATACTTAACAGGAATGGGTGCAACACCTTTGCCCACATTATTGCTAATCAAGGAGTTAAGTGATGAACCAGCTAGATGCATTGAAACAATACACCACCGTGGTGGCGGACAGCGGCGATATCGAATCCATTCGCCATTACAATCCAGAAGACGCGACCACCAACCCCTCATTGATTCTGAAAGCCGCCGGTCTTGAGGGTTATAAACATCTGATTGATGACGCCATCGACTACGCGAAAAAACAGGGCGGCAGCAAAGAGACGCAAATCATCAACGCCAGCGACAAAGTGGCGATTAACCTCGGTATGGAAATTCTGAAAAGCATACCGGGCCGTGTTTCGACCGAAGTGGATGCGCGCCTCTCCTTCGATCGTGGCATGTGTGTCACCAAAGCTGAGAAGCTGGTGCGTCTGTACGAAGAGCACGGCATCGACCGCTCACGCATTTTGATCAAACTGGCGTCAACCTGGGAAGGCATCAAAGCTGCTGAGGAGCTGGAGAAAAACGGCATTCAGTGCAACCTGACGCTGCTGTTCTCCTTTGCTCAGGCGCGTGCCTGTGCCGAAGCCGGTGTGTTCCTCATTTCGCCATTTGTTGGCCGTATTTACGACTGGTACAACACCCGCAAACCGATGGATCCGTATGTGGTTGATGAAGATCCGGGCGTGAAATCTGTGCGTCGTATCTACGATTATTACAAGAAGCACCGTTACAGCACAGTTATCATGGGCGCCAGCTTCCGTAAAGTGGAACAGATTCAGGCGCTGGCCGGCTGCGACCGTTTGACCATTTCCCCTAACCTGCTGGAAGAGCTGGCCAACAGTGATGCGCCGCTGGAGCGTAAGCTGGAGCCATCAACCGAAGGCTTCCATCAGCCTGCTTCACTGTCTGAAGCGGAATTCCGCTGGGAACATAATCAGGATCCGATGGCGGTAGAAAAACTGTCAGACGGCATCCGTCAGTTCGCCATCGACCAGCAAAAGCTGGAAGACGTGCTCTCTTCTCGTCTGTAATCCGCACTCACTCTTATGGCGGATGGGCATTGGCTCATCCGCTATCGCCAAATCACAAGGGAGAACCTTATGTCTTCACGCAGAGAGTTGGCTAACGCAATTCGTGCACTCAGCATGGATGCGGTACAAAAAGCAAATTCCGGGCACCCAGGTATGCCGATGGGCATGGCAGATATCGCCGAAGTGTTATGGCGCGATGTGTTGAAACACAATCCCAACAATCCGGCGTGGGCCGATCGTGACCGCTTTATTCTTTCCAACGGTCACGGCTCGATGCTGCTATACAGCCTGCTGCATCTCACCGGCTACGACCTGCCGATGGAAGAGTTGAAAAACTTCCGTCAGCTGCACTCTAAAACGCCGGGGCATCCCGAACTCGGTTACACGCCAGGCGTGGAAACCACCACCGGACCGCTCGGCCAGGGCCTGGCCAACGCGGTAGGTTTAGCGATTGCCGAACGCACGCTGGCGGCGCAGTTTAACCGTCCCGGCCACGACATCGTCGATCACCACACCTACGTGTTTATGGGCGATGGCTGTTTGATGGAAGGCATCTCGCACGAAGTGAGCTCGCTGGCCGGTACGCTCGGCCTCGGCAAACTGATTGGCTTCTACGATCACAACGGCATCTCCATCGATGGTGAAACCGAAGGCTGGTTCACCGACGACACGCACAAACGTTTCGAAGCCTACAACTGGCACGTCATCGGTAGCGCAGAAGGTATCGACGGCCACGATTCGGCAGCGATCGCTGCGGCGATTAAAGAGGCGCAAAGCGTCACCGATAAGCCGTCACTGATTATCTGCCGCACCACTATCGGCTTCGGCTCGCCGAACAAAGCCGGTAAAGAGGAGTCGCACGGCGCGGCGCTGGGCGAAGAAGAAGTGGCGTTGACGCGGCAGAAACTGGGCTGGCATTATCCGCCGTTTGAGATCCCGAAAGAGATTTATCAGCAGTGGGATGCCAAAGAAGCGGGCGCGCAGCGCGAGAAATCCTGGGATGATAAGTTTGCCGCTTATAAAGAGGCACACCCCGAGTTGGCGCAGGAGTTTACCCGTCGTCTGAGCGGTGAAATGCCGGCTAACTGGAGTAGCGAAGTGCAGAAGTTTGTTGAAGAGCTGCAGGCTAATCCACAGAAAATCGCCAGCCGTAAAGCCTCACAAAATACGCTGGAAGTGTTTGGCAAGCTGCTGCCGGAATTCCTCGGCGGCTCAGCGGATCTGGCACCCAGTAACCTCACCATCTGGTCGGGCTCAAAATCGATCAAAGAGGATAGTGCCGGTAACTACATTCACTACGGCGTACGTGAATTTGGTATGACGGCGATCGGTAACGGCATCGCGCATCACGGCGGCTTCGTGCCTTACACCGCCACCTTCCTGATGTTCGTCGAGTACGCGCGTAATGCGGTGCGCATGGCGGCGCTGATGAAGGCGCGTCAGGTGCTGGTGTATACGCATGACTCCATCGGCCTCGGCGAAGATGGTCCGACACACCAGCCGGTTGAGCAGATTGCCAGCCTGCGCGTTACGCCAAACATGAGTGTGTGGCGTCCGTGCGATCAGGTGGAAACCGCCGTGGCGTGGCAAGCCGCCGTTGAGCGCCATCATGGGCCAACCGCGCTGATCCTGTCGCGTCAGAACCTGCTGCAGCCAGAGCGTAGCAAAGAGCAGGTGGCGAATATTGCACGCGGTGGCTATGTGCTGCAGGACAGCAACGGCACGCCGGATGCGATCATCATCGCCACCGGTTCGGAGATTGAAATCGCGCTGGGCGCGGCAGATAAACTCACCGCTGCTGGCCACAAGATTCGCGTGGTTTCGCTGCCGAGCACCGACGTGTTTGATAAGCAGGACGTTGCGTATCGCGAATCGGTGCTGCCATCCGGCGTGAAAGCGCGCGTGGCGGTCGAAGCCGGTATTGCTGATTACTGGTACAAGTATGTTGGTCTGGACGGCGCGATTGTCGGTATGACCACCTTTGGTGAGTCAGCTCCGGCCGGCAAACTGTTCCCGGAATTCGGTTTCACCGTCGAGAACATCGTTAGCCACACTGAAGCATTACTCAAGCCGCACTAATCGATCTGGCCCTGCGTCTTTTTGGCGTAAGGGCCATTTTTTGATCACAGCCTGATACAGAAAAAAATCCGCCCTGCCCCCTTCACGCCTCGCGCAAACTGATTACTATAAGCTTTCCTCCGATTCTCATAGCGGACCCTTTCCCGTTGAAAAAACGTACTCCTTTTTTACTGGCCTTAATGGTTTCAGTGCTTCCATTAAAAAGCATGGCGCAGTCGTCGCCCGATCCGCTGTTGGCATCGCAAATTGTTGATCGCTACGCCGAGCACATTTTCTATGGCAGCGGCGCAACCGGCATGGCGCTGGTGGCGATTGATGGCAATCAGCGGGTTTTCGCCAGCTTTGGTGATACGCGCCCCGGCAACAACGTGCGTCCGCAGCCTGATTCGGTGATTCGTATTGCCTCGCTCAGCAAGCTGATGACCAGCGAAGTGATGGTGAAGATGGCCGAACGCGGTCAACTGCGTCTTGACGATCCGCTCAGCAAATACGCGCCGCCTGGCGCGCGCGTGCCAAGCTATAACGGCCAGCCGATTCGCCTGATTAACCTCTCCACCCACACCAGCGGCCTGCCGCGCGAACAGCCTGGCGGTAAACCGCATCGTCCGGTGTTTGTCTGGCCGACCAGGTCCGATCGCTGGCAGTGGCTGAGCGGAGCGGCATTAAAGGCCGCGCCAGGCACCAATGCCGCCTATTCCAACCTGGGCTTTGATCTGCTGAGCGATGCGCTCGCCAAAGCGGCGGGCATGCCCTATCCAGCACTGTTCCAGCAGTTGATAACGCGTCCGCTGGGCATGAAAGACACCACCTTTACGCCGTCACCGGATCAGTGTCAGCGTCTGATGATTGCCGAGAAAGGTGCCAGTCCGTGTAACAACACGCTGGCGGCCATCGGCAGCGGCGGCGTTTACTCAACGCCAGACGATATGGGCCGCTGGATGCAGCAGTTCCTTAACTCGGCGGTGAATCACCGCACGCCGCAAATTGATCGCCTGCAAACGCTGATTTATCGTCGTGACCAGCTAACCAAAGTGGAAGGCATGGATGTGCCGGGCCGCGCCGATGCGCTGGGCATGGGTTGGGTCTATATGGGGCCGAAGGAAGGTCGTCCGGGGATTATTCAGAAAACCGGTGGCGGCGGCGGCTTCATTACCTATATGGCGATGGTGCCGCAGCACAACGTCGGCGTGTTTGTGGTGGTGACTCGCTCGCCATTAACGCGTTTCACCCCGATGAGTGATGGCGTGAATAATATGCTGACCGAGCTGGTGGGCAATCAGTCGGGTTCACCGATGACGGTGCAAGCGATTCGTTAATTATATGGGGAAGGTCGCCATGAATGGCGACCCTACGGATTAACGCGACTGCACCGGATTTTGCGATTCAGTTACCCAGAGTGTTGGCCAGTCGTCACTGCTGTGCCACGCATCGCAGGTCTTCTCTTCCGCATACTCTGCCAGCACAAACTCGTTGCCGTCATACTGCCAGCGCGTTGCCACCCCGCAGTCCCCCAAGCCACGTCCTTTACTGAAGGTGTAGAGCAATCCATTGCTGGCATCGAATTCCGCGTTCACCAACTCCAGCTGATTATCGCTGCGCGAAGCGGGGGTAAACGGCAGCGTTAAGCTCAAACCACGCGACACATAAGGCGCACTGCGCGTCACTTCAAATGCCAGATCGATAACGTTATACGCACCGGTTTCGCAGCTGATCAGCAGCAGCGCTTTGCTGTCGGTCAGCGGCGACACGCTCACTTCACGCCGCAGTGGATCGAGCGAGCAGTTATCGGTATTCACCCGCCAGGTACCAAAATCAATTAAACCGCTGGTCTCTTCCTGCGTCAGCGGTGGCGGCGGCGGTAATGGCGAAGGTAACGCCGGCAACGCTGGCTGCGGCGGCACATCCCACTGCACGCGGTCGCCACGCTTCACCCAGGCGCTGGCACCGTTGACGCGGCCCTGCACGTCATCCATCAACAGTAATGCCGCCTTCATGCCGCTAAGCGGAATGGTGGCGTTGGCTTTATAGGTCAGCTGCAGATTTTGCGCATCCAGCGTCTGCGCCAGAAACTCGTCGATGGCGATAGCATTACTGGTCGCCAGATGATGCGGTTCCACCGTCCAGTGTTTAAGGTCTGGTGTGAGACGGCGTTGATCGAGTAGCAGGTTATCCTTGAGCGGGCCGCCCGGCAGCTCGCCGCTGTAGGCGCTGCCGTAATCAATACGCAGCAAGGGACGATCGTTGACGCCAGCATGACGTGAGAGCGTCATCACTAAGCCGTTGTCACCGGGAAAACTGCGTGCCACGCAAAAAGCCGCGTTATTGCAGGTCAGTTGCCAGTCAGAAAATGACTTTTGCAGTGGCTGAGCCTGAACGCACGCGACAAAAAGAAAGGGCAATAAAAGCAGTAACTTCATCCAATACGACATCAAAAAATCGGTCCCCAAATTCCTGGAAAGAAAATAATAGCGCAACGGGAACGCTGTCAGCAGGCCTAAACTGTGAGCCGGCCCTAAAAGCGAGGTTAACCGCTGAAAAAGCCGTCACCTGTGGCGAACGGGTACTGGATGGGGCAAGCGCTCATCATCCGTTTTGGCCGATTACTGCTCAATCGGATTCGTCGGACTCTTGTTAACTCATCACAAAACGGTCAAATACACACAAACGGTCATAAGCGGTCATGTTAGGTTAAATTCATGTTTTGGATTTGCAACGCGCGTAGAACGCGGATTTCGCGCCACTAAGCTTATTTATGTGAGTCATATCACTTAATTTTGATAACCAGACATCTCATTTACATATAAAACAGATCCAGATCACTCTAATCAGCTAAGGCGTTTTGGTGACTGTGGACTCGTGCGCAGCCCACACTTTCCAAATGCGCTATCCAGTAATTTATAGCCATCGGAGGTTAGTTATGTTGCCGATTGAAAGACAGCAGCGAATTATTGACGAATTAAATTTAAATGGTCGGGTCATTGTCGCTGAATTAGTCACGTTATGTCAGGTTTCACAAGAAACTATTCGGCGTGATTTAACGCAGCTGGAGAAACGTGGTCTGTTACAACGCAGTCACGGTGGTGCGGTACCAGCAAAACGACAGGCCGCCAACATTCAGGGAAATACGCGAGGTGTTAACGAGTATGAATTATCTTTCCGCCAGAGAGTCAATGAACATGTTGATGCAAAAATGGCTATTGCCAAACGCGCACTCGATTTCATTAGCCCCGGCGATTGTATATTACTCGATAGCAGCACCACTTGCTGGTATTTAGCGCGACAGCTGCCGGATATTGAATTAACGGTATTAACCAATTCCATCAGGATTGTGCAAACCCTTGCGGCGCGCGGCAGCATCCGCACCATCTGTCTGGGGGGAGAATATTCTGACCGTTATGAAGATTTCCACGGCGTCGTCGCCGAGCAACCGCTCAGGGAATTTCAGATCAATAAGATCTTTTTCTCCTGTAGCAGTTTAGGCAATGACGGTTATTTACGTGAAGGTAACGAAAACAACGCACATTTAAAACAGCAAATGTTATTAGCAGCGGAAAGAAAACATCTGCTGCTGGACGGAAGTAAATTCCTGCGGCCCTCATTCGCGCGTATTTGTCATTATCGCGATGTGGACTTTCTCATTACTGACCAATTAAAAGACAAAGAGCTGGAACAAGAATTAGCGTGGAACGGCGTCAATATTATTGATTGCTCCCAGCGCAGCCATTCGATGCAGCTAATAAAAAATTAAATCGGAGTCTTTATGAAAAAACATCTTATCGCCTGTTCTCTGCTCGCCCTGTTTGCCGCCTCCGGCGCGCAGGCTGCTGACAAATTACGCATGGGCATCGTGGTGAAAATTGGCGGTATTCCGTGGTTCAACGCCATGGAAGCGGGCATCAAGAGTGAAGCGGCGAAACGCGGCATTGACGCCTGGATGGTGGGACCAACGGCGGCCGATCCGGCTCTGCAGGTGCGCGCTATCGAAGATTTGATTGCCCAGAAGGTCGACATCATTGGCGTGGTGCCAAATGACCCGAAAGTGCTGGAACCGGTGCTGAAGCGCGCCCGTGATGCTGGCATTGAAGTGATCACCCACGAATCGCCGGATCAGAAAGGCGCTAACTGGGACTTCGAACTGGTGGATGCGCCGACGCACGGCATCAACCATATGAAAGCGCTGGCGAAATGCATGCATGAAGAGGGCAAATACGCCATGTACGTCGGCAGCCTGACCGTGCCGCTGCACCAGCAGTGGACCGACGCCGCGCTGAATTATCAAAAAGAACACTATCCGAAGATGCAAATGGTCACCGACAAGTTTGGCGTCGGCGAATCGCTGGATGACTCGATTCGCACCACTAACGAACTGATGTCCAAGTATCCGGATTTGAAAGGGATTATGGCCTTTGGTTCACAGGGTCCGATTGGCGCCGGTCGCGCGGTGATGAACCGTAACAAGATCGATCAGGTCTGCGTAATTGGTGCCTTTAGTCCTGGCCAGGGCGCATCGCTGGTGCAGCGTGGCGCGATCAAAGGCGGCTACATCTGGAATCCACAAACCGCTGGCGAAGTGTTCGTGCGTATCGCCGACATGATGCAGAAGAAAGAGCCAATCACCGACGGAATGACCATCGAGGGTTTGGGCAAAGTGAAAGTTGACGAGGCGACCCACACCATCCTCGGCAACAACACCGAAAGCCTGGACAAAGAGAACCTGCCAAAACTGGTGAAAATGGGGCTGTAACGATGAATGAGGTGATCCCACAGACGCTGATTGCGCTCGATAACCTGTCGAAAACATTTGGTGGCAACCGCGCACTGAGCGATATCTCGCTGACCTTACTGGCTGGCGAAGTGCACTGTCTCGCTGGCACCAACGGCTGTGGCAAGAGCACCTTAATCAAAGTCATTTCCGGGGTGCACGCCCCGGATAGCGGCAGCCGCATCACGCTGGGTGAAGGCCCGAGCTTTCCGCGTCTGACCACTCGCCAGGCGCGTGACTTCGGTATCCAGGTGATTTATCAGGATCTGTCGCTGTTCCCCAACCTCAGCGTGGCGGAAAACATCGCCTTCGAGCACAACCTGAATAGCCTGCTCGGCTGGCATCGCAAAGCCAAACTGCGTGAAACCGCGCAGCGCATCATTGATGAACTGAAGTTTGAACTCGATCTCGATGAGAAAGTGGCGTCGCTGTCAATTGCGCAGCGTCAGCAGGTGGCGATCTGCCGCGCGCTGGTCGCCGATGCGCGGCTGGTGATCATGGATGAGCCGACGGCGTCGCTGACGCGCACCGAAGTGAATCAGCTGCTGCGCACCGTGCGTTACCTGAAAGACAAAAACATCTGCGTGGTGTTTGTCAGCCATCGACTGGATGAAGTGCTGGAGATCTCAGATCGCGTGACGGTGATCCGCGACGGCCGCAAAATGGGCTGCTGGCCCGCCAAGGCGATGACGCCGCACCATCTGACCGAGCTGATGACCGGCCTGAAACTCGACTATCAGCTGAAAACGCCGACGCGCCATGACGATCGCCTGATCCTCGAAGTCGAAAAACTGACGCGCGCCGGACAATACCATGACGTTAATTTCAAACTTTATCAGGGCGAAGTGCTGGGCCTGTGCGGCCTTTTAGGCTCGGGACGCACCGAACTGGCGCTGTCACTGTTTGGCATGACCAAACCGGACAGCGGCAAGATCTGGCTCGACAGCAAACCGGTGCGTTTCCGTGGACACGAAGATGCGATCAAAGCCGGCATCGGCTACGTCTCCGAAGATCGCTTAACCCTGGGTTTGGTGCAGCAACAATCGGTGGCCGACAACATGGTGCTGCCGATCCTCGACAAGCTGCAGAACCGTTTTCACATCATCGATGAATACCGTAAGAACAAGCTGATCCTGCAGTGGATTCAGCAGCTTGGCGTGCGTGTTGCCGATCCCAATCTGGCGATCTCCACGCTCTCCGGCGGCAACCAGCAGAAAATCGTGCTGGCGAAATGGGTGTTGACCCAGCCGCGCATCCTGATCCTCGATTCGCCCACCGTTGGCGTGGATGTCGGCGCTAAAGCCAGCATCTATCAGCTAATTCATCTGCTGGCGAAAGAGGGTTTGTCGATCATCCTGATTTCCGACGAAGTGCCGGAGGTTTGGTACAACTGCGACCGCATCCTGCACTTCCGTGATGGCACCGTTCATGCCGAATACCAACCCGATACCGTTGAGCAACAGCAGCTGGCGGAGGTGATCAATGCCTGATTTTTCTCGTTTACGCCCGCACTCCAGCCAGGGCTGGCTCGCCTGGGTTTTGCTGGCTTTTATCCTGTTCTTCTCCGCCGCCAGCGACCAGTTCCTGACGGTGCAAAACCTGCTGGATCTGGCAGAAAGCTACGCCGTAACCGGCATCTTCGCCCTCGGCCTGTTTGTGGTGCTGGTGACCGGCGGCATCGATATATCCTTTGCTGCGGTGGCGTCGGTGGTGCAATACCTGATCGCCTCGCTGTTTGTGCAGTTCCAGTTTGATAACGCCCTGCTCAGCATCCTGCTGGCGGTGGTGTGCGGCACGCTGTTTGGCGTGATCAACGCCCTGCTGATCACCACGCTGCGCGTCGTCTCGATCATTATCACCATCAGCATGCAGTCGCTGCTGTTTGGCCTGTTGATGTGGGTAACCGGCGGCAAAAGCCTCTATTCGCTGCCGGACTGGTGGATCACGCTGCGCAGCGTGCTGCCATTCACCTGGCAAGGCAACAGCTTCCAGATTGGCTTGCCGCTGGTGACCATGCTGGTGATTGCCGGACTCACCGCGCTGCTGCTGAACAAAACCAATCTCGGTCGCCAACTGTATGCGGTGGGCGGCGATGCGGAATCGGCGCGCCGCATCGGTATTCGCGTCGGTCTGATTCATGTCTTCGCCTATGGCTGGCTGGGTGCCATGGCGGCGATTGGCGGCTTGGTGCAGGTCTATCGCATGGGCGAAGTGGTGCCAAATGCGCTGGTCGGCGGCGAGCTGGATGTGCTGGCCGCCACCGTTCTTGGCGGTGCCAGCCTGATGGGCGGCAAAGGCACGGTGAGCGGCACGCTGATGGGTGTCTTTCTTATCGCCATCCTGAAGAACGGCCTCAACCTGATTGGCGTCTCCAACTACTTCATGAACATCGTGGTGGGCGGCGTAATCATGGTGGCCATCGCCGTGACTCACTACAAAAAACGTAAAGAAACTGATGTCAGTTTCGTCTAACGGGAGCCGCATCAACATGAAATCACTCTCTGCTCTGCGTCCGGACGGCACCAATATCGGCCTGATGCTGTTAATCGCGCTGGCGCTGGCGATCTTCACCGTCATGTTGCCGGGCCGCTTTCTCACTGATTCGACCTTTCTGAGCATGGCATTTCAGCTGCCCGAACTGGGCTTGCTGACGCTGGCGATGTTTATCGCCATTCTCAGCGGCGGACTGAATCTGGCGATCATCGCCACCGCCAACCTGACGGCGCTGTTTATCGCCTGGACGCTGATGCGCGCCCTGCCCGCCGATGCCGGCACCGGCATGCAACTGCTGTGGCTGTTTATTGCGATTATCGGCGCGATGCTGATTGCGGCGGTGATCGGCGTGATTACCGGCGTGATGGTGACGCGCATCGGTGCGCACCCAATTCTGGTGACGCTGGCGACCATGATGACGCTGAACGGCATCGGCATCTGGCTGACCAAAGGCGCGGCCGTCAGCGGCATGCCGTCGGTGGTGCAGGCGCTCGGTTCCAACACGCTGCTCGGCGTTCCGCTGCCGCTGTGGGTGTTCCTGTTTGCCGCCGCGCTGCTGGCGCTGTTCCTCGGCAAAACCCGTGCCGGTAAATGCATCTACATGGGCGGCAGCAACATCAACGCCACCTGGTTTAGCGGCATCAATACGCATCGCATGGTGATTCTGGTGTACGTCATCTCCAGCCTGCTGTGCGTGTTGGCCGGTTTGATCATGATGGCGCGCTTCAACTCGGCGCGTATGGGTTACGGCGATGCGTATCTGCTGCTGACGGTGCTGGCAATCATCCTTGGCGGCACCGATCCCAACGGCGGCTTTGGTCGCGTGACCGGCGTGGTGCTGGCGCTGATCGCGCTGCAAGTGCTCTCCACCGGCTTCAACCTGATGAACATCAGCCAGCACGTTAGCCTGGCAATGTGGGGCGCAGTGCTGATTGTGGTGTTGGCCTTCAAACAATTCAAAACTCGCTTTAACGAACATCGTGCCGTCAAGCTCAGCAAACTGGCGGCGGCGCTTAACCCTTTGACCGAAAAAAAGGAAGTATGATGCGTATTCAAGTCTCCCCGTCGTTGATGTGTATGAATCTGATGGAGATCAAGCACCAGCTCGCCGTGCTGGACTCCCGCGCCGACTTCCTGCATATCGACATTATGGATGGTCACTACGTGAAAAATATCACGCTGTCACCGTTCTTTATTGAGCAGATTCGCCCGTTCACCAAAGTGGCGCTGGATGTCCATTTGATGGTCGAGCAGCCTACCGATTTCATAGAAGTGATTGCCAAAGCGGGTGCCGATTACATCTGCCCGCACGCCGAAACCATCAACCGCGATGCATTCCGGGTGATCAATATGATCCGCAGCTTCGGCAAGAAAGTGGGTGTGGTGCTCAACCCCGCCACGCCGGTCTCCTTTATCCACCACTACATTCATTTGGTGGATAAGATCACCGTGATGACGGTGGATCCCGGCTACGCTGGACAACCGTTTATTCCGGAAATGGTGCAGAAGGTGCAAGAGCTGAAAGCGCTGAAGCAGGCCAACGGCTATCAATATCTGATTGAGATTGACGGTTCCTGCAATACCCGCACCTACAACACGCTGGTCGGCGCGGGCGCAGAAGTGCTGATTGTCGGCACCTCCGGTCTGTTCAATATTCACGACGATCTGGAAACCGCCTGGAATATGATGCGCGAAAGCATTGATGAGGCTCAGGGATTGGCGCAGGTATCCGCATGAAAAAATGCTGGCTCGGTATCGACATTGGCGGCACCGGCACACGTCTGCAGCTGATGGAAGAGGAGCGCGTTTGGTCGAGCTTCCGTAAAGTGCCGACGGCCAGCTGGGCGCAGCAGCCTGATGCGCTTAACGCGTTGGGCCAGTTAATCAGCGAAACGCTGGAGCAGCAGCCAGTTAGCGGCGTGATGCTCGGATTACCCGGCATTCTCAGCCGTGACCGCCAGCAGGTGATTTCGCTGCCGTTTATTCAGGCGCTGGATCAGCAACCGGTTGCCGCACGGCTCACCGAACGCCTTGGCGTACCGGTGGCGATGGACAAAGATGTTAACCATCTGATGCTGTGGGATTTACTGCAGCTGGAGCAGCTACCGGACAGCGCGGTGGGTTTGTATCCCGGCACCGGCATGGGCAACAGCCTGTGGCTTAACGGCCAGTTTTATCATGGTCAACACGGTGGCGCGGGTGAGCTTGGTCATGTGCCTGTTGCCGGCAACGATCTGCCCTGCCCGTGCGGCAATCGTGGCTGTGCGGAAACCGTGACGTCGGGCCATTGGCTGAGTCGCTGGGCGAGCACCCATGTGCCGGAAACCAACATGTCGGCGCTGTTTACCCAGCATCGTGAGCATCCGGAGCTGCAGGCTTTTGTACAGCGGCTGGCGCAACTGATTGCCACCGAGATGAACATACTCGATCCGGAATACCTGATTCTGGGCGGCGGCGTGCTGGCGATGGCGGACTTCCCGCTGGCACAGCTGCGCAGCCAGATTCAGCAGCATCTTCGTCCACCCGCCACGCGTGAGGGTTTGAAGATCGTGTTTAGCCAATCCACCGACCACACCGGTTGTCGCGGTGCCTGTTTAGCCGCCGAACGTCTGTTCAGGAGTGCATGATGAAAGGAAAAGTGTGTGTGTTTGGCTCGTTCAACCTCGACGTAGTCGCGGTAATGAACCGCTTTCCAATGCCGGGCGAATCGCTCACCGCCCATACCAGCATGATGGGACCGGGCGGCAAAGGCGCGAACCAGGCGACGGCCGCGCTGCGCGCCGGCGCGCGCGTGCACTATATCGGTAAGATTGGTAATGATGACTTCGGCATGTTTGCGCGTCGCCATCTGGAAAAGACCGGATTCGATGCCATCACCTTGTTTACCTGCAAGGAGAAACCGACCGGCAATGCGCTGATTTATGTCGCCGGGGACGATGCCGAGAACATGATATCGGTCTATCCCGGCGCGAACACCACCGTAACGGCCGCCGAGGTGACGCGCTGCCAACCCACCGTTGCGGCAGCCGATATTCTGCTGGTGCAGCTGGAGAATAATCTCAGCGCCATCCAGCGCATGATCGACAACGCGCGCGCCGGCGGCACCTTTGTGATTATGAATCCCGCGCCCTGGCAGAAGGTCACCGATGCGCTGCTGGCAAAAGTGGATTTGCTGACGCCTAACAGCACCGAAGCGATGCAGCTGACCGGCGTGAAGGTCACCGACTTCGCCAGCGCGCAGCAAGCGGCAGAAAAGCTGCACCGTAAAGGCGCGCGTCAGGTGATTATTACGCTGGGGGTTTGCGGTGCGTTGCTGTCAGTGGCAGACCAGCCGCCGCTGCGTATTCCGCTGTTCCCGGCTCAGCCGCTGGATACCACCGGCGCGGGCGATGCGTTTAATGGCGCACTGGCGGCGCGGCTGGCTTCCGGCGATGAACTGCCACAGGCGGCGCTGTTTGCTTCAGCTTATGCTTCGCTGTGTGTGGAACGCTCCGGTGCGGCACATTCGATGCCCTCTTACGCCGAAGCGCTGGCGCGTTTGCAGGCGTATCCGCAGTGCGTGCCGGAAGCGTTGGGTGAATCGGTTGAGGTGGTGCGGTGATTGACCAGGTCGCCATAGTTGTGCGGTGATTGGCCAGGTCGCCATAAATGGCGACCCTACGTAAAAACTACGGCTTTAACCAACCGGCGATCTGCGCATGCTGCAGCAGCATAATGGCTTTACCGTCACGAATGCGGCCATCTTTCACCATCGCTAGCGCCTCCGGGAAACTCAGCTCCAGCACGGTAATCTCTTCATCCTCAACGCCACCGCCCTTGTTTGCGCGCTGTGCATCGCTGTATTCCGCGGCGAAGAAGTGGATCAGTTCAGTCACGCCGCCCGGCGACATGTAGGCTTCAAAAACTTTATCGACCTTACCCACCTGATAGCCGGTCTCTTCTATCGCTTCTTTGCGGATGCAATCTTCCGGCGAGTCGTCATCCAGCAGCCCGGCGCAGGTCTCAATCAGTTCGCCACTTTCATTGCCATTGACATAAGTGGCAATGCGGAACTGACGCACCAGCAGCACGCTATTTTTTTCAGTGTTGTACAGCAGGATGGTGGCGCCGTTACCGCGATCGTACACTTCGCGCTTGTGACGCAAGACTTCGCCGTTGTTGCGGGTGAGTTCGTAGGTGAAGTTGCGCAGCACAAACCAGTTTTCTGACAGCAACTTGTCTTTGATGATGTTGATCTTTAACGACATAACCACTCCACTGCTAAATTGAGGGAGCCTGAGATGATAGGCCGAAGCGGCGGGGAAAACTATCTGAATTGTGAGACGGGTCGCCTTATAAAAACCAGGTCGCCATAAATGGCGACCCTACGGGAAATAAGCTGGTATATAGGGTTGCCATTTATGGCAACCTGGTCAATCACCGCAGCATGACGGGTTCAAAAACCGTTCGGCTGGTCTTTCATATCCGGCAGATGGTGCGCGATGCCTTTGTGGCAATCGATACAGGTTTTCCCTTCCTCAACTGCTTTGCTGTGCATCTTCGCCGCCACGGTTTTCTGCGCAGTGAAATCCATATAATCGAAGTTGTGGCAGTTACGACACTCCTGCGAATTGTTGTTTTTCATCCTGCGCCACTCGTTTTGCGCCAGCTTAATGCGATGATCCTCGAACTTTTGCGGCGTATCGATGATGCCGAAAATCTTGGCATACACCTCTTTGCTCGCCTGGATCTTACGCAGCATTTTCGGGCCCCACTCGTGCGGCACGTGACAATCCGGACAGGTGGCGCGCACGCCGCTGCGGTTGTTGTAGTGCACCGTCTGCATATATTCCTGATAGACGTTGTTACGCATCTCATGGCAGCCGATACAGAACTGCTCGCGGTTGGTCATCTCCATTGCGGTGTTGAAGCCGCCCCAGAAAATGATGCCGCCAGCAAAGCCCAGAATCAGTAGCGTACCAAGCGCCAGACGGCTCGGACGCCGCCACCAGCGCCAGATGCGCAGAAGTTTCTCTTTCATCATGTCCTCACTTACCGAAGCCGTCAGCCGGTTTAAAGGTGTTTTCCACCACCGGTTTGGCATCGGTTTGCGGTACGTGACACTGCAGGCAGAAGTAGCGACGCGGCGACACGGTGCTGCTCACCAGTCCATCGCGATCGGTAAAGTGCGTTGGGCTAACGCGTGGCGCGCCGGTGGTGAGATAGCTCTGCGTGCCGTGGCACTGCAGGCAACGGTTGACGTTTTTCGTCACCTGATAGCCATCGACGCTATGCGGGATCACCGGCGGCTGATTCACGTAGTTCAACGGCTTGCGGCTCTGCTCTTTGGGCTGATGAATGGTGCCCTGCTGCGTGGCCGTCACTTCCGGTGACTGATTGAGATCGACGCCGTTGTGGGCGTAAACCGTGCCGCCCAGCATCAGGGCGGCCAAAGTAACAAGTGTGATTAAGGGTTTCATTGCATCCTGCCTTAAATTTTAACCAGCTTGACGGCGCATTTTTTGTAATCGGTCTGCTTCGACAGCGGATCGGTGGCGTCCAGCGTGACGTTGTTGGCCAGCACGCCCGCATCAAAGAACGGCATAAATACCAGACCTTTGGGCGGCTGATTGCGACCGCGCGTTTCCACGGTGGCAAGGGTTTCACCACGACGCGACACCACGCGGACTTTCTCGCCGCGCCGGAAATTACGCTCTTTGGCATCCAGCGGGTGTATATAGAGTAGCGCCTGCGGCACCGCACGATGCAGTTCCGGCACGCGACGCGTCATGGTGCCGGTATGCCAGTGTTCCAGTACGCGACCGGTACAGAACCACAGGTCGTACTCTTCATCCGGCGATTCGGCTGGCGCTTCGTAAGGCAGCGCGAAAATGGTGGCTTTGCCATCCGGCTTGCCGTAGAAACGCACGCCTTCACCGGCTTTGACGTAGCTGTCGTAACCTTCGCGATAGCGCCAGCGCGTCTCTTTGCCATCGACCACCGGCCAGCGCAGACCGCGCGCCTGATGGTAAACATCGAACGGCGCGAGATCGTGGCCGTGACCGCGACCAAAACTGGCATACTCCTCAAACAAACCTTTCTGGATGTAGAAGCCAAACTCGCGCGCTTCATCATTCAACTGGTCATCTGCCACTTCACTCAGCGGGAATTGGTTGACCTGGCCGTTGGCGTACAGCACATCAAACAGCGTTTTGTCGTGCAGCTCCGGATTCTGCGCCAGCAGCGCTTCCGGCCACACTTCCGCTACCTTGAAACGTTTAGAGAAGTTCACCAGCTGCCACAAATCGGATTTCGCGTCGCCCGGCGCTTTCACCTGCTGATGCCAGAACTGAGTGCGACGCTCGGCGTTGCCATACGCGCCCTCTTTCTCCACCCACATCGCAGTGGGCAGAATCAGGTCAGCCGACAAGGCGCTGACGGTGGGATAGGGATCGGAAACCACGATGAAGTTGCGCTCATCGCGCCAGCCCGGCATACGCTCCTGCGTCAGGTTCGGACCGGCCTGCATGTTGTTGTTACACATCACCCAGTAGGCGTTGAGCTTGCCATCTTTCAGCGCGCGATCCTGCGCCACGGCGTGCAAACCAATTTTGGCCGGCACCGTGCCCTGCGGCAGCTTCCACAGCTTCTCGGCGGTAGCGCGGTGTTTGTCATTATTAACCACCATGTCCGCCGGTAAACGATGTGAGAAGGTGCCGACTTCACGCGCCGTGCCGCATGCCGACGGCTGGCCGGTGAGCGAGAACGGACCGGTGCCCGGACGTGAAATTTTGCCGGTCAATAAGTGCAGGTTGTAGCACAGGTTATTGGCCCACACGCCGCGCGTATGCTGGTTGAAGCCCATGGTCCAGTACGACACCACGTTGACTTTCGGATCGGCATACAGCTCGGCGAGGGCGATGAGTTGATCTTTCTCCACACCGCTCATTGCGCTGGCTTTTTCCACCGTGTACTCAGAGACAAACTTCGCAAACTCGTCAAAGCTCATCGGCGTGGATTCGCCGCTGTCCGGGTTCTTCGCCGAAGCCTGACGCGGATCGGTGGGGCGCAAACCGTAACCGATGTCGGTCACGCCTTTGCGTAGCGTAACGTGGTTCTGCAGGAAGGTTTTATCGACCTTGTTGTTCTGAATAATGTAGTTGGCGATGAAGTTGAGGATCGCCAGATCGCTCTGCGGTGTGAACACCATCGCGTTGTCGGCCAGCTCAAAACTGCGATGACGATAGGTGGAAAGCACCGCCACTTTGACATTCTCACTGCTGAGACGACGCGCGGTAATACGTGACCAGAGAATCGGATGCATCTCCGCCATGTTGGAGCCCCACAGCACAAAAGCGTCGGCCTGCTCGATGTCGTCGTAGCAGCCCATCGGTTCGTCCATGCCGAAGGTGCGCATAAAGCCAACCACCGCTGAAGCCATGCAGTGACGCGCATTGGGATCGAGATTGTTGGTGCGGAAACCGGCTTTCATCAGCTTGGAGGCCGCGTAACCTTCCCACACCGTCCACTGACCGGAACCGAACATGCCGACCGAATCCGGGCCGTTGGCTTTCAGCGCCGCTTTGAACTTCTCTTCCATGATGTCGAAGGCTTGATCCCAGCTGACCGGGGTGAACTCGCCCTCTTTGGCATATTTACCGTCGGTCATGCGCAGCAGCGGCTGGGTCAGACGATCTTTCCCGTACATGATCTTCGGCAGGAAATAGCCTTTGATACAGTTCAGACCGCGGTTCACTTCTGCCTGCGGATCGCCCTGCGACGCCACTACGCGGCCATCCTGGGTGCCAACCAACACGCCACAGCCGGTGCCGCAGAATCGGCACGGCGCTTTTTCCCAGCGAATTGGCGCAGCCAATGAGGTCGCGGCTTTGGTGACGGTGGGAATGGTGAGTCCTGCAGCCGTTGCAGCTGCAGCCGCCGCATTGGCCTTCATAAAATCACGACGACTTATACTCATGATGCTTCCTTACAAGGTTCTTCAATTTCGTCTTGCTGGTGATACACCAGCGATACCGCCAACACGCCAGCGATGTTGCGGCTCTCTTCAATATTGCGCAGCAGCGCGGCGCTATCCGTAGCACCCAGCGTCACCGCCAGCGTGCCGCGCGCGGCGTCTTCCGCGGCGATGTCGCAATCGGCAAAGGCCAGCAGCGCACTTTTCACGGCGGGAATCGACGCCGGTCGCGCCTGAATCACCAGGCCGCAGACGTGCCAACTGTTTTCATGGTTCATGGTGTAATCCTGTGGCTGAGACCGGGCAAGGTGCGATGCAGGCGCCGCAACCGGTGCAATGCTGCGGAAGGGTTTCAGGCTGTGCGATGCCGTTCGGCATCAGTTGGAAACGGATGGCTTGCTGTTCACAACTCTCCTGACAGCTGCGGCAATTCACGCCAAGGAAGGTGATGCAGCGGTTGTCGATACGAATACGCTGCGGAAACGGCTCGGTTTCACGCGCGTGGAACAGTGGCTGCGGGCAAGCGTCTACGCAGGCGGCGCAAAACGTGCATTCGCCCTGCAGAAAATCGAGGTGCGGCACTTCACCGGCAGCCAGGCGGATGATGTGGGTTTCGCAGGCCGAGACGCATTTGCCGCAGCCATCACAACCCTTCTCTCCCCGCCACCACGGCAAAGCGATGCCGTCAGCAGACGCTACGCGCTGCCCGGTAAAGAGTTCACGTCGCGACAGCGCCATCGGTTCACCTTAAACGGGG
The DNA here is from genome assembly GCF_019795955.1 of Pantoea sp. DY-5. Taxonomy (NCBI): domain Bacteria; kingdom Pseudomonadati; phylum Pseudomonadota; class Gammaproteobacteria; order Enterobacterales; family Erwiniaceae; genus Pantoea; species Pantoea sp. DY-5. Next base: position 171,887 of record NZ_JAIMIE010000004.1, on the reverse strand, counting down.
GAAAGAGAGATGGTGCGTAAAATAACCTGACGCTAATGAGGGCTATATCACCCCAAAGGGGTAAATCCCGACGTGGGATCAAGTGAAGGGGAATTGAAATAGAAACGGGGGCCAAAAGGCCCCCGCAGATGAGAATCGCTACGATTAACGCGCGTTATCGTCCGCCAGTTTCGGCGATACATCATCCTGGTCGTCAGCATGATGTTCGTGCTCTTTCATCGCTTCGGCATTAACGCGTTTGCGCACGCCAAACCAACCCAGCACGAGCACCACGGCAATCAGGGGAATCGAGGCGATGGTGTACGTCCCGTTCGGATAGTCGAACGCCATCAGCACCAGCACGCTCACCAGGAACAGCAGCGTCAACCAGGAGGTGAACGGCGCCCACGGCAGCTTGAAGCTGACATCTTCGGCTTTACCCTCTTTAATCGCTTTGCGCAGACGCATCTGGCACACCACGATAAAGGCCCACGACGAGATGATGCCGAGTGACGCCACGTTCAGAACGATTTCAAACACCTGCGACGGCACATAGTAGTTCAGCACCACGCCGATGATGTAAACGGCAACGGTGACCAGAATGCCGGCATACGGCACCTGCTGCTTGCTCATCTTCGACATAAACTGTGGCGCAGAACCGCCCATCGACATGGAGCGCAGAATACGGCCGGTGGAATAGAGACCCGAGTTGAGGCTCGACAGCGCGGCGCTCAGCACCACGATGTTCATTACGCTACCGATATAAGGCACGCCCAGTTTGGAGAAGAAGGTCACGAACGGACTTTGCCCCGCCTGATAGGCATTCCACGGCAGCAGCAGTACCAGTAGCACCACGGAACCGACGTAGAACAGGCCGATACGCCAGATCACGCTGTTGATGGCTTTTGGCAGCATGGTCTTGGGATCTTTACATTCGCCTGCTGCGGTACCTACCAGCTCAATCGAGGCGAAGGCGAACACGACGCCCTGCACCAACACCAGCGCCGGCAGCAAGCCGTGCGGGAAGAAACCGCCGTTATCGGTGATCAGATGGAAGCCGGTGGTATTGCCGTCCAGCGGTTTACCGCTGCCGAGGAACACCACGCCGACAATCAGGAACACCACGATAGCCAGCACTTTCACCAGCGCGAACCAGAACTCCATCTCGGCGAACCACTTCACGCCGATCATGTTCATGGTGCCGACAATCGCCAGCGCGCCTAGCGCAAACACCCACTGCGGCACATCGCCAAACGCGCCCCAGTAGTGCATATAAAGCGCGACTGCGGTGATATCGACGATACCGGTCATCGCCCAGTTAACGAAATACATCCAGCCCGCAACGTAAGACGCTTTTTCCCCAAGGAATTCACGCGCATAAGAAACAAAGCTGCCGCTGGAAGGACGATGTAACACCAGTTCGCCCAACGCTCGGAGGATAAAGAAGGAGAAGATACCGCACACCAGATAAACCAGCGCCAGTGCAGGACCGGCCATTTGCAGGCGCGCGCCAGCACCGAGGAACAGACCGGTACCGATAGCACCGCCGATGGCGATCATTTGTACCTGGCGGTTACCCATTGCTTTGTGGTAACCGCTGTCGTGCGAGTTGAGCCAGCGTCTTTTCGCAGCGCGTTGTTCGGCTGCGGTTTTTTTAGTTGATTTCATAGCTATCCTGTTTGTCCTGACCATCAATCACCGCGTAACCAAACGATTGCGTATGGCGGTGCGAAATGGGGTAAAAACCCGGTGTCACAGCGGCGGAACGATGTCGCGTGGCGGGCTGGGAATTTACGGCGATGAATCCTACCCGTTCTGCAAGAACGAAGCAAAAAATACCGCCAGGCTGCACAAGATGAATTGTAATAATCCGTCGCGGTGCACAAAAAAACCGGCCAGAGGGCTGACCGGTAAAGGGATGGCTACAGGGATAACTACTGGAGGGAATTAACGATAAATCTCTGCGGTGCCGCTCCACAGGCTGGAGTCGCCCGGAGTTTGTACACCAATAACACGATAGCCGCTGGCACCTTCCTCTTGCGCTTTTTGCGACAGATGGCGCGTTGCATCATCCAGCGAGCCGCGTACGCCGCTGATGGAAACGGTGCCCGCGCTTTGCAGGTTTTGCGCTTGCGTGGCGCTTACGGGCTGGGCCGCCAACGTCGAGAAACTTGCGGTGGCAAGCAGTGCAGCAGTCAGAACGGCATAACGTCTCTTCATGTGATGCTCCTGTTGTCTTCCGTTAAGGGTTAAGCGTTACAGGACTTATTATCACGCAGGGAATGAAAACCAGGTTGAGCAAGCCGTAAAGCCGTTTAATAATTCGCCAGCTTAGCGCGGGTTATTTAGAGAAAGGTAAAGAGAAAGGGTTTTCTCTGTTAAAAGTAACCTGATGTGACGAGATGACACTCGCCGTCACCGCACGGCTGCCCTATAATCCCCCGCTCTTACAAGGGTTATTACTGTGATTGTGAAACGTCCCGTTACTCGTACCATTGCGCGCGCACTTAGCGTGATTGTGCTGCTGTCGCTGTTGACCACCGGGCTGGCGCTGATGACGCTCTCCAGCAGCCTGCGCGATGCCGAAGCGGTGAATGTCGCCGGATCGCTGCGCATGCAGATATACCGTCTGGCATGGGACAGCACGCGCGATCCGCAACAGTTGGATCATCACATCCAACTCTACCGGCAAACGCTGGAATCCCCGGCGCTGCAGCATCTGGAGCGCGCGTGGGTACCGCTTGAAGTGAGTAGCCGCTATCGCTATCTGCGTCACAGCTGGCCGATGCTGCAGGAAACGTTGCAGCCCAAGCGGGCACAAATCTACCAGCAGCGTGTCGCGGGCTACGTCAGCGAGATCGACCGCTTCGTGCTGGCATTACAGCATTATGCTGAAATGAAGATGCATCTGGTGGCCGCCAGCAGCCTGTTCGGTTTTCTGGCGATTGTGGCGCTGGCGTTGTGGACGATTCGCTTTATCCGCCGCAACGTGGTGCGACCGCTCAACGCGCTGGTGACCGCCAGCCAATATGTTGAGCAGGCGAATTTCGCTTTTCCGCCGCTGCCGGTGCAACAGCCGAATGAACTGGGCGTGCTGGCGCAGGCTTTTACTACCATGGCCGAACGGCTGCATTCGCACTATCGCCTGCTGGAGTGCGCGGTGCGTGATAAAACCGAAGATCTCACCCAGGCCAATCGCACACTTTCTCTACTGTATGAAAGCTCACAAATTCTCACCAGCAGCCCACCCAATCCCGAACTGTTTCAGGGATTGCTGCGTCTGGTACAGCGCCGTGAAGCGCTGACGGTGCTGAAAATTGTCAGCGAAGGGATTGAGTTTCAGGCCGGTGTGGCAACGGATGAGGTGAGCTGGCAGCGTTTGCCGTTGATGCAGGAAGAGCAGCGGCTGGGCGAACTGTGCTGGCAAACCCACCGCGCACCGCCCGCCGACGAACTGATGCAGAGCCTGGCGAACATGCTGGCGCGCGCACTGTGGATTTGGCAGACGCAAAAGCAGTATCAGCAGATGCTATTAATAGAAGAGCGCGCCACCATTGCGCGCGAACTGCACGATTCGCTGGCGCAGTCGCTCTCTTTCCTGCGCATCCAGCTGGCGCTGCTGCGACGCAATGTCGATGGGTCGCAACCGCAGGCGCTGGCGATTATCGCTGATTTCGATCGCGCGCTGGCCGAAGCCTATCAGCAGCTGCGCGAACTGCTGACCACCTTCCGTCTGACCATCGAACAGGCTGATTTGGTGCAGGCGATGCAGGCGATGATTGCGCCGCTGCAGGAGCAATCGCAGGCGGCAATCGACTTCGATTATCAGCCCGGCTTGCAGATGCTGGATGCGCAGCAGCAAGTGCATGTGCTGCAGATTGCGCGCGAAGCGCTGCTCAACGCGATTCGCCACGCGCAGGCGCACAATATTCAGATTCACTATCAGCGTGTCGCTGATGAGGACCACTTACTGACAATCGAAGACGATGGCTGCGGCATCAGCAGCCTCGAAGAGCCGCCAGGACATTATGGTCTCACCATCATGGCGGAGCGCGCCGCGCGGTTATCCGGCACGCTGATGATTACCCCGCAGGCGCAAGGCACGCGCGTCACGCTGCGTTTTCCACCGCGCCCGACGCACCGGTTGAGCTGACAGATTATATAGCGCACCTGCTGTAGCGGCGCGATTCATCGCGCAATAAACTGCGCCGCTACGGCAGATGCGTTAATGAAAGAAAGTTGCCTTTGATACTGGAGATATTATGGCTAACCCTTCCCTGACTATTATGATCGTTGACGATCATCCGCTGATGCGCCGTGGTATTCGCCAGCTGCTGGCGCTGGAGCCTCGGCTGGATGTGGTGGCAGAAGCCAATAACGGCACCGAAGCGCTGGCCGAAGCGCGCCGTTTGTCGCCGGATGTCATCCTGCTGGATCTCAACATGAAAGGCATGTCCGGGCTGGATACGCTGAAAGCGCTGCGTAACGAAGGCATCGCCGCACGGATTCTGGTGCTGACAGTTTCCGATGCGCGCAGTGATATTTATGCGATGGTGGACGCCGGTGCCGACGGCTATCTGCTCAAGGACAGCGAACCCGAACTGCTGCTGGCGCAAGTGATGCGCGGCGCGAAGGGTGAAAACGTGTTTAGCGATGCGGTGGCTGATTATCTGGCGACGCGCCAGCCAACGTCAAATCCGTTCAAACAGCTGACGGAACGCGAGCTGGATGTGCTGCAGGAAGTGGCGCGCGGATTATCGAACAAGGAGATTGCCGCCACCTTACATATCTCCGAAGAGACGGTAAAAGTGCACATTCGCAACCTGCTGCGCAAGCTGGATGTCCGTTCGCGCGTTGCCGCTACGGTACTGTGGCTCGAAAGCCGACATCTGTAGTCGCACACAAAAAAACGTCACTGCATTCACACTTTCTCCATAATTTACTCACGATTCTCTAATTTGCTCAGCGTAAAGTACTATCAGCAGGCGTTTTCGTTAGAGGACCTTGCACTCCGCCAGCGTGACGCCGTCCGCGCATCGCGCTCATCATAATAAAAGTAAAAAATACGCAGTTGAGGAGTGTCGGTTCCATGTCGAATTTTTTTATCGACCGCCCCATTTTTGCCTGGGTTCTGTCTATTCTGCTCTGCCTGTGCGGCACGCTGGCGATCATCTCGCTACCGGTTGAGCAATATCCCGACCTCGCGCCGCCTAACGTGCGTATCACCGCCAACTATCCCGGCGCATCCGCGGAAACGCTGGAAAATACCGTCACGCAAGTTATCGAACAGAATATGACCGGCATCGATAATTTAATGTACATGTCCTCCAACAGCAGCAATACCGGCCAGGCACAAATCACCCTCACCTTTACCGCCGGCACCAACCCCGATGAAGCGCGCCAGCAGGTACAAAACCAGCTGCAGAGTGCGCTGCGCAAACTGCCCGCGGCGGTACAGTCACAAGGCGTGACGGTTAACAAAACCGGTGATAGCAACATCCTGATGATTGCCTTCGTCTCTACCGACGGAAGTATGGACAAACAGGATATTTCAGATTATGTCGCCAGTAACATTCAGGATCCGCTCAGCCGTGTTGATGGCGTCGGCCAGGTTGATGCTTACGGCTCGCAATATGCGATGCGTATCTGGCTCGATCCCAACCAGCTGATTGCCTACGCGCTGACCACCGAAGACGTGGTGAGCGCGATTGAATCGCAAAATGCGCAGGTGGCGGTGGGTCAGGTAGGCGGATTGCCGTCGGTGGACAAACAAGCGCTCAACGCCACGGTGAATGCGCAGTCGATGCTGCAAACCCCGGCGCAGTTCAAAGCGGTGACGCTGAAAACCAACAGCGACGGCTCGGTGGTGACGCTCGGCGATGTGGCGGATGTGGCGATGGGCGCGGAAAAGTATGACTTCCTCAGCCGCTACAATGGTCAGGCGGCATCGGGGCTCGGCATTAAGCTGGCTTCCGGTGCCAATGAGATGAACACCGACAAACTGGTGCGCGAGCGAATTGAGGAGTTATCGCATTACTTCCCGCACGGGCTGGAAGCCAAAGTCGCTTACGAAACCACGCCGTTCGTTAAGGCCTCGATTAAAGACGTGGTGAAAACCCTGCTGGAAGCGATCCTGCTGGTGTTCCTCGTGATGTACCTGTTCCTGCAAAACTTCCGTGCCACGCTGATTCCGACTATTGCCGTGCCGGTGGTGCTGCTCGGCACCTTTGCGGTGCTCTATGCCTTTGGTTACAGCATCAACACCTTGACGATGTTCGCGATGGTGCTCGCCATCGGCTTACTGGTGGATGATGCCATCGTGGTGGTGGAAAACGTCGAGCGCATCATGAGCGAGGAAGGTCTGTCGCCGCGCGCCGCCACGCGCAAATCGATGGGCCAGATTCAGGGCGCGCTGGTCGGCATTGCGCTGGTGCTGTCGGCGGTGTTTGTGCCGATGGCGTTCTTCGGCGGCACCGTCGGCGCTATCTATCGCCAGTTCTCGATCACTATCGTTTCGGCGATGGTGCTTTCGGTATTGGTGGCGATGATTCTGACGCCCGCGCTCTGTTCCACGCTGCTGAAACCGCTGGAGCAAGGCCATCATCACGGTCGTCGTGGCTTCTTCGGCTGGTTTAACCGCACCTTCAACGCCAGCGCGGAACGTTACGAGCGCGGCGTCGCCAAAATTCTGCGCAAAGGCGGTCGCTGGCTGCTGCTCTATCTCGCAATTATCGGCCTTATGGCATTCCTGTTTATTCGCCTGCCCACCTCGTTCCTGCCGCTGGAAGATCGCGGCGTATTCCTGACGCAGGTGCAATTGCCCGCCGGTTCAACGCTGCAACAAACCTCGAACGTGGTGGCGAAGGTCGAGAATTACTACATGACGCAGGAGAAAGACAATGTGGTTTCGGTGTTCTCCACCATCGGTGCCGGGCCCGGCGGTAACGGCCAGAACGTCGCGCGCCTGTTCGTTCGCTTGAAAGATTGGGAAGAGCGTCCGGGCAGCGATCGCACCTCTTTCGCCATCATCGAGCGCGCGACTAAAGCCTTCCACAAGATCAACGAAGCGCGCGTTATCGCCAGCAGCCCGCCCGCGATTACCGGCATGGGCAGTTCGTCAGGCTTCGATATGGAGCTGCAGGATCACGGCGGCATCGGCCACACGCGGCTAATGGCAATGCGCGATAAGTTACTGGAGATGGCTGACAGCAATCCGGCGCTGTCGCGCGTGCGTCACAACGGCCTCGACGACAGCCCGCAGTTGCAGATTGATGTCGACCAGCGCAAAGCGCAGGCGCTTGGCGTGTCGCTGGATACCATCAATGACACCTTAACCACCGCGTGGGGCTCGACCTACGTTAATGACTTCCTCGATCGCGGTCGCGTGAAAAAAGTCTACGTGCAGGCAGCGGCTGAGTTCCGCATGCTGCCGGAAGACGTAAATAAGTGGTATGTGCGTAACAACAGCGGCAGCATGGTGCCCTTCTCTGCCTTCGCCACCAGCCATTGGCAAACCGGTTCACCGCGTCTGGAGCGCTACAACGGTTACTCTGCGCTAGAGATTGTCGGTGAAGCGGCGAACGGCGTCAGCAGCGGTACCGCGATGGACGAGATGGAGAAACTGGTTGGGCAGCTACCGCTGGGCGTAGGCTTCCAGTGGACCGGCGCCTCCTATCAGGAGCGCTTATCCGGTTCTCAGGCGCCGGCGCTGTATGCGATTTCGCTGCTGGTGGTATTCCTGTGTCTGGCGGCGTTGTATGAGAGCTGGTCGATTCCATTCTCAGTGATGCTGGTGGTGCCGCTCGGCGTGGTGGGCGCGCTGGTGGCAACCTGGATGCGCGGGCTGGAGAACGATGTCTATTTCCAGGTGGGCTTGCTCACGGTGATTGGCTTGTCGGCGAAGAATGCCATTTTGATTGTGGAGTTCGCCAATGAGATCAACAGTAAAGGCCGCGAGCTGATGGAGTCGACGCTGGAAGCCTCGCGTCAGCGTCTGCGCCCGATTCTGATGACTTCGCTGGCGTTTATCTTCGGGGTGCTGCCGATGGCCATCAGCAGCGGTGCCGGTTCCGGCAGCCAGCACGCGGTGGGTACCGGCGTGATGGGCGGGATGATTTCTGCCACCGTGCTGGCGATTTTCTTTGTGCCGCTGTTCTTTGTGGTGGTACGCCGCCGCTTCCCGCTGAAAGAGAAGCCGCACGATTAAGCAGGCCATTGCGCCGCTACGGTTTGTGCGGACATCAGTTTCCGCGCATATCGAGTGCACACACTTGTCGCGGCGTGATTCATCGCGCGCGGTTAAATGAATAAAAAAGCCGCCATGAACATCCATGGCGGCTTTATTGTTGTGTGTGGTAAGAATTACAGCAAGTTGGGAAATGCCCTGCTTTTCTCTTCACGCGTTACTTACGTAACATCGCTTCGATGAATTCTTTCCAGTTTCCCATTTCGGTGTCGACCATAAAATCCTCTCTTATTGTAGCGGCAATTCTACGCCGTTTTTTTCTGGTGGTGAATACGTTTCCACCTGTTATCACTATCGGCAAAAGCGGTGAAAAGCTTCAATCTGTTAAAATTGCGTACTGACGCACATTTCAGCAACTCTATAATGCGTCAGGAAAAATGGCTGACTTAAATCGGGTAGCAGAAATCCGCGCTTAAGATAATCCTTAGCGGCTTAATGATGTTGCAGGCAATTATTAAATGCGTAAGTGAAAGCGCTTCCCGGCCCTAAGTAATAGAATTTATAACGGCAAAAGGGTCATGAAAAATAGCTGAATAAGGCCGGCTTTCGCCGTCAGCGCTCACAGCCCTTAGATCGCTGTGGTAAACTCGCGCTTTATTTTTTACTCAATGGGAATAAGCGATGACAGCGCAGTGGGTGATGTACGGAATTAAAAATTGCGACACGATTAAAAAAGCACGCAACTATTTAGCGTCTTCCGGTATCGACTACTGTTTTCACGACTATCGCGTGGAGGGCATTGACGACGCACTGCTGCAATCGTTTATCGATCAGCTCGGTTATGAGGCGCTGCTCAATACGCGCGGTACCACGTGGCGCAAGCTGCCGGAAGCCGAACGCGACGCGGTAAACGATGCCGCCAGCGCCAAAGCGGTGATGCTGGCGCAGCCTGCCATCATCAAGCGTCCGGTGTTAGCCGCGCCGAATGGCGATCTGCTGGTCGGCTTCAAAGATTCCCTTTATTCCGCCTTTATCCAGGAGAAGTCATAACATGTTCTGTCCGGTTATTGAGCTGGCTCAGCAGCTTATCCGTCGCCCGTCACTCAGCCCGGATGATGCCGGTTGTCAGGCGCTGCTGATTGCGCGTCTGGAAGCCATCGGCTTCACGGTCGAGCCAATGCACATTGGCGATACGCTGAACTTTTGGGCGACGCGCGGCCAGGGCGAAACGCTGGCGTTTGCCGGTCATACCGATGTGGTACCGCCGGGCGACGCCAACCGCTGGATCAGCCCGCCGTTTGAGCCCAGCATCCGCGACGGCATGCTGTTTGGCCGCGGTGCCGCCGATATGAAAGGTTCGCTGGCGGCGATGGTGGTGGCAGCGGAACGCTTTGTGGCCGCTAATCCGCAGCACAAAGGTCGCCTGGCGTTTCTGATTACTTCCGATGAAGAAGCCAGCGCGGTTAACGGTACGGTGAAAGTGGTTGAGCGCTTGATGGCGCGCAATGAACGCATGGATTATTGCCTGGTCGGCGAACCGTCGAGCACCGAGATCGTGGGTGACGTGGTGAAGAATGGCCGTCGCGGCTCGATGACAGCTAATCTCACCATTCACGGCGTGCAGGGCCACGTAGCCTATCCGCATCTGGCGGATAATCCGGTGCATCGCGCCATGCCGGCGCTGAATGAGCTGGTGAAGACAGTTTGGGATGAAGGCAACGAATTCTTCCCGCCGACCAGCATGCAGATCGCCAACGTGCAGGCCGGAACCGGCAGCAACAACGTAATTCCTGGCGAATTCTTTGTGCAGTTCAACTTCCGTTTCAGCACGCAGTTGACCGATCAGATGATTAAAGATCGCGTGGCGGAGCTGCTCGATCGTCATCAGCTGCGCTATACGCTGGAGTGGAATGTTTCCGGCCAGCCATTCCTGACATCACGCGGTAAGCTGGTGGATGCCGTGGTGAACGCTGTGGCGCACTATAATGAGATTAAGCCGCAGTTGCTGACTACCGGCGGCACCTCCGATGGGCGCTTCATTGCGCGCATGGGTGCGCAGGTGGTGGAACTGGGCCCGGTGAACGCCACCATTCATAAGATCAATGAGTGCGTGAAAGCGTCAGATTTGCAGATGCTGAGCCGTATGTATCAGCGCATCATGGAACAGCTGATCGCCTAAGCGCAAAAGGAGAAAGGGGATGGAATTCTTTAAAGAGTACTGGTGGATCCTGGTGATCCTGCTGATGGTTGGTATTTTGATGAACGTTTACAAAGACCTAAAACGTATCGACCATAAAAAATTCATGGACAACAAACCGACGTTACCGCCGCATCGTGATTTCAACGATAAATGGGATGACGAGGACGACTGGCCGAAAAAGAAATAATCGTCATATCGCAAACGGCGCGATAACTCGCGCCGTTACGCATCCTGCTACATCATCATCACCACATCATCATCGCCCGGCTTCGCACCGCTTAGCGCCTCATCGAAGTAACGACGCGGCACGGTATAACGCAGATGATTCAGCGCCAGCTCCATGCTGCGATCGTTAATCGCGTGCGGTAAATCTTCCACCACATCCAGCGTGACATCGCCGCCCAACGAAATCAGACGTTGCTTCGCCTCTTCAGCGTGCTGCAGCGGGATCTGTTCGTCGTAATCGCCATGAATCAGATGAATGGTGTTACGCGTGCTGGCCCGCAACGGCAATGTGGCATAGCGGCCGCTAAACACAATCGCGCGTCCCGCCAAATCCGGCTGCGCTTTCATGCCTTCCAGCACCATGATGCCGCCCTGGGAAAAGCCCACCAGCGCCGTGGCTTCGGCACGCACGCCGCTCTCTTGCTGCCAGTGACGCACCGATGCCACGAACTCTGGCATGATCGCATCCACGCCCTGCTGTTCCGAACGATCGTGCGGCGGAATATCGGCAAACCACTGACGTCCTTGCGGCACGCTGCCCGCGTAAGGTGCGCCGACCGACACCACCAGCGCTTGCGGGAACGCTTTTGCGAACCAGCTACCAATCTGCGCCATCGAATCCGGGTTGTCGTTGATGCCGTGATACAGCAGAAACAGCTGTGCTGCACTGCTGGGTTGCTGAACAATTACATATCGTAGTGCCATAAGATCCTCCTCAAATCACTATACGCCGCTGCGGGCACAGAGATATCGGGAAAATTTGAACGAGATAATGGATTTATTGCAATGAACGCAGCCGCTGCGCCGCGTCGGGATTGAGGCGAATCAGTGCTGCGCCAGCTTCCGATCGCAGCTGGTTTATCAAGGCTTTACGCCCGCTGAGACCGGCATGTTGCGCGGCATCGGTTAGCGTCTGTTTTTGCAGCAGGATGGCATTCAACAACGGTGAAGGAGACTGGCGCACCAGCCGCTGTAGCGCCGCGTAGCTGGCTTCGAACGGGCGCTGCGCCCAGGCAAAACCGGCCAGCAGCGCCCAGTCATCCTCGTTTAGCTGCTGGCCGGCATCGCTTACCAGCGTTAACGGTAAATCTATAATCGCTTGCAGCCACGGCCAATCACGCGCCAGCCGCTGCGCTGCCTGTTGTTGTAGCGCTTCACCGGCCGCAGAGATTGCCAGCATCGCCATCGCCGCATAGCAGCCGCTGCTGGCTTCGCGCTGCGAGCCAATCCGCACTAGCGTAAAACCGCAGGCGCGCCAGAAGTGCCACAAAGATTCGGTGTAGCCGAAACTCACCGAGAGATAATCACAATTCTGCGCCTGTTTATGTGCCGTGGCCACCAGCGCTTTGCCGATCCCGCGCTGGCGCTGTGACGCCTGCACCGCAATCCGGCTAATGCGCAGTGAGCGCAGCGTCGCCGCCTGCGCGAACCCGGCATGGGCCGCCAGCGATTGCGCCACCAGATTGCCGCGTGGCCGACGATGACCGGCCCACACCGCGTCGGCCAGTGCCTGATCCAATCCGCCCTCTTCCACCAGCCACAGCGCGCCAGTTACCTGATCGGCTTCACCCGCCAACCAAAAGCGCATGCCGGGCGCATCCAGCATGCGCCGCAAATCCAGTGGCGAAGTGCGATAGTGCGCGCTGGCAAGCAGGCGATAGCCCGCTTCCAGCGCCGCTACGTTGTGGTCTGGCGTTGCTGGATAAATCGCGATAGCACCGCTTGTGCGGCTCTCCTGCGCATCTTCAAACAGCAACGCCTGGCTGAGCCACTGCTCCAGCGGATCGTTCGGCGACCAGCGCAACGGCTCGTCGAGCTGGTAGTAGCGCACGTCAGGTAAGGTGGCGCAGAAGCGCAGCATAAAGCCGCGTCCGGTGCCTTCGTAACCTTGCACGGTGGTGATAAGCAGCACGCGCGAGAAACGTTGCACCAGCTGTTGCAGGATGGGCGCGGGAATGGCGGCCGCTTCATCGACAATAAGCCATTGCGCCTGAAGCGGATTTTCCTGCGCGAGAATGGCATCGGGTGCCATGAAACTGAAGTGCTCACCACCAAACTCGGCCAATACCGTCGTGGAGACTTTAGCTGGCGCCGTGACTAAACAGTGTTGATTGCGCTGCACCAGCATGCCGGCCAACGCGGATTTGCCGCGACCGCGCGCGGCAGTGATCACTGCAACGCCTTGCGGCATCGCTTCAAGTTGTTCAAGAATTTGCGACTGCTGCTGCGGTGCCTGACAGCGCCAGTCGGGCAGATGCGTTTCCACGGGATAACGCACCGCTTGATGCTGACGTTGCAACATCACCTGCGCGTCTTGCCGCATCAGTGCTTGCAGGTGGTGGATAAAATGCGGCGTGGCGATCGGCTCGGCGACATCCGCCCAGCGCAGGCTGTCGGCATCGGTTTGCTTGGGCCAACTTTCCCAATCAGGCGTTAACAGCAATAACCAGCTGCCCGCGCGTAAGGTTCCGGCCAGCGCTGCAAAAGCTTCAGCGTGAAAACCGCGGCGGGCATCAAATATCGCATGCTGGAATTCACGGCCCAGCAAGGTGCGTAAGGCAGCGGGCGCGACGGCGTGCGGGAAATCGGCGCTGTCGCTCAGCGTCAGCCAGTCGCCGGGCAGCGCGGTGTGCCAACCTGTGGCCTCCTGCTGCGCCCACTCCGCATCACCCGCAATAACGCAAAGGCGGCGAATGCCTGCACGCTGCATCGCCGCCGTTTGTTCAACCACGGAGATCACTTGCTAGCGAAGGTGTTGCACTGGCCGGGATCGCCGCTATCGAAACCGCGTTTCAGCCAGGTGTAACGCTGCTGAGAGGTGCCATGGGTGAAGCTATCCGGCACTACGCGGCCCTGACCTTTCTGCTGCAGACGATCGTCGCCAATCGCTTCAGCTGCGTTGAGTGCTTCCTGCAGATCGCCCACTTCCAGAACGTTTTGCTGCTCCATGTAATGGCCCCAAACGCCGGCGAAGCAATCCGCCTGCAGCTCCATTTTCACCGACAGCTGATTCGCCTGCGCCTGGCTCGCGCCCTGCTGCATCTGACGCACTTTTGGCTCAATGCCCAGCAGCTTTTGAACGTGATGCCCCACTTCATGCGCAATCACGTAGCCTTGCGCAAAGTCGCCACCGGCACCGAGTTTGGTTTTCATGTCATCGTAGAATGACAAATCGATATACACGGTTTGATCGGCAGGACAGTAAAACGGCCCCATCGCCGATTGGCCAGTGCCGCAGTTGGTGCGCGTTGCCCCGCGATACATCACCAGCTTCGGCGGCACATACTTTTTGTTCATCTGCTGGAACAGCTTGCTCCAGGTATCTTCGGTGGTTGCCAGAATCACCGAGGTGAATTTGGCATCTTCGTTGCTCTGCGCGGTGTTTACCTGACGCTGCTGCGACGTTGGCGCGACACTGCCGCCGCCTTCCAATAACGCGGTGAGGTCGTAGCCGTAATAGCCGGCAACAGCGACCACCACCAGCAAGATAAGGCCGCCTTTGCCGCGTGGAATGCGGATTTGCCGTCCACCGCCGCCAAGGCCTGGTGAATCATTGCGTCGATCTTCTACATTGTCGCTCTCACGACGCCCTTGCCAGCGCATGGTCTAACTCCTTTAAACATGTTTGGCATGATTTTAGTTGGCGGCAGCGGGAAGCACCAGTGTTGTAGTGACAGAACACCGTTGCGCCGTGATTTATGACGACCTGAATTGCGGGCATAAAAAAAGGTCGTCATAAATGACGACCCTACGAGAGACGTATGGACTTAGTCCAGCTTGACACCTAAACGGTGTGCAACTTCTTCGTACGCTTCAACCAGGCCGCCGAGGCTCTGACGGAAACGGTCTTTGTCCATTTTGTCCATGGTGTTTTTGTCCCACAGACGTGCGCCATCTGGTGAAAACTCATCGCCCAGCACCACTTCGCCGTTGAACAGACCAAACTCCAGCTTGAAGTCGACCAGGATCAAACCTGCGTCATCAAACAGTTTGCTCAGCACGTCATTGGCTTTGAAGGTCAGCTCTTGCATGCGTGCCAGATTCGCTTTGCTTACCCAGCCGAAAGTTTCGCAATAGGATTCGTTGACCATCGGGTCGTGTTTGGCGTCATCTTTCAGGAAGAGATCAAACAGCGGTGGATTGAGCACAATGCCCTCTTCCACGCCCAGACGTTTTACCAGCGATCCTGCCGCACGGTTGCGTACCACGCACTCTACCGGCACCATCTCCAGCTTTTTCACCAGCGCTTCGTTATCCGACAGCAGCGCTTCCATCTGGGTCGGAATGCCCGCTTCCTGCAATTTGGTCATGATGAAATGGTTAAACTTGTTGTTTACCATTCCTTTGCGATCAAACTGCTCGATTCGTGCACCGTCTCCTGCTGACGTATCGTTGCGGAATTCAAGTACCAGCAGATCCGGATTATCGGTGCTGTATACGGTTTTCGCTTTACCGCGATACAACTCAGCTCGCTTTTGCATCTTGTTAACTCCAAACATGAAAGAACCCGTGTTCAGCGGTGTTTCACCGCGCGCCGATTGCGTGACGCAATCGTTTACTTCGCCGGGCGCTATTATGCCAAATCCAAAACAAAAAGGCCGGAGAATCTCCGGCCCTTTGGCAATTTATTTCAGCGCACCTTGAATCACCTGCACCAGCGCGTCGTTCTGCGCCTGGGTTAGCACGTGACCTTTCGGATCGATGAACTGCAGACTGCTGCGGTTATCCAGATCGCCAACCTGCAACTTGTAATCGCCGTTTGGCAGTTCTGGATCTTTGGCGCCAATCTGATCCCACACGCCGCTGCCCGGCTGTTTGTAGGTCACTTTCAGGCTGCCCTGCGAACGGTTGTCATCCGTGATTTCCATGCCCACGCGTTTCAGCGCCGCTGGCAAACGCTGCCAGGTGACGTTAAACGGTGCGCGCAGAATCAACAGCGGTAAACCGGTGTCATCCGCGCCGCTCTGCACATCAATCTGTCCGGTGGCACGGTTGGCCGCCGCATCCTGGCTGGCAGAATCGACTTTATCCAGACCGGTGCTGATGTCGTTCAACATCTGGCCGGTATAGCGTTGAATCTGTGCCGGAGAAGTAACGGCTTGACCCGACTGCTGCAGTTCCAGCAAACGTACGGTCAGCACTTGCTGATAGCTCTGATTCTGCACGCTGATCTGATAGCGACCGCGATACTGGTTATCTTCGTCAGCACGGTTCCACTGCACCCAATCGGTGGTCAGCTGTTGCGAAGCGTCATCACGCTGGGCAATCGGGAACTTGTAAGACTGAATCACACCCACAACCTGCGACCAGATAGAACCACGGCTGCTTTCGACTGCCAGCACGCCCGTATTACCGGTGAACTGTGCACGCGTGCCGTTCAACAGCGCCAGCGGCTGGGCTGGCGGACGAATATCCAGCTCTTTGCCCACTGCGCCTTTCGCCACGTTATGCGGAACATCGTAATCACCATTCTGCAACGGCAGAATCATGCCCGCTGGGGCTTTTAAATCGTGCAGCTCAGGCGCCTGCAGGTAAGATTCATCACCGCTGACCTGGCGCTTATAACGCTGATCGTTGGAACACGCTGTGAGCAGCATCAGGGTGGAAAGGCCCACTACCGTTGCCAGCGTCGAGCGCTTAACTGAATAACTCATTGATTCTCCCTAAATTATCGCAGACCCGCTTTAATCAGCGCTTGCGCCGTTTTCGCCTGACCGGCTTCGGTCAGTGGCGTCATTGGCAAACGCAGCGTGTCATCCGCGATTAATCCTAGCTGTTTTGCTGCCCATTTCACCGGGATTGGATTGGGTTCACAGAAAAGCGTCTGGTGCAGATGCATCAGACGCTGATTCAGGCGACGCGCTTCGGCGAATTTGCCCTGTTGCGCCAAGGCACAGAGTTCAACCATTTCACGCGCTGCAATGTTAGCCGTGACCGAAATTACGCCTTTGCCGCCCAGTTGCATGGAGTCCAGCGCCGTCGCGTCATCGCCGCTGACGATGATGAACTCATCATTAACCAGCTCTTGGATCTGTGAGACACGCGATAAGTTCCCGGTGGCCTCTTTGATTCCGATAATATTTTTAATTTCGGCCAGACGCGCGACGGTTTCCGGCAGCATGTCGCAACCGGTACGCGAAGGAACGTTATACAGCATCTGCGGCAGATCGGTACTTTCCGCAATGGCTTTAAAGTGCTGGAACAGACCTTCCTGCGTCGGACGGTTGTAATAAGGCGTGACCGTTAAACAGCCCACCACACCGCTGCCGGTAAAGCGTTTGGTCAGAGAGATGCCTTCAGCCGTGGCATTTGCGCCGGTGCCGGCGATAACCGGAATACGGCCATCCGCCAGTTCCAGGGTTTGCATAACCACATCACCGTGCTCGTCATGGCTGAGCGTGGCTGATTCGCCGGTGGTGCCAACAGAAACAATCGCCGCGGTGCCGCTGGCAACATGATAATCAATCAGTTTTTTCAAACTTTCGCGGCAGACATTACCTTTTTCATTCATTGGCGTAATGAGCGCAACAATACTTCCGGTGAACATGGGCTATCCCCTCGACAAACAAGTGCCTCATGTTACGTTTTACATTGAAAGAAAAGCAAGCGAGCCACGCCATTCCCGCGCTTGTCAGCAGTTTTTTTTATGTTTACCTTATAGTTATTAGCGAACGTACAGGAAATGCCATTTTGTCGCAGTCACAGCCTCACCATCTGGTGATCACCGCACTGGGCGTTGATCGTCCGGGTATCGTCAATACCATCACCCGCCACGTCAGCAGCTGCGGCTGCAACATCGAGGACAGCCGTTTAGCGATGCTGGGCGATGAGTTCACTTTTATTATGCTGCTGTCCGGTAGCTGGAACGCGATAACCCTGATTGAATCGACGCTGCCGATGAAAGGTGCCGAGCTGGAGTTGCTGATTGTAATGAAGCGCACCAATGCGCGCGCCACGCCACCGATGCCCGCCACCGTATGGGTGCAAATCGAAGTGCCGGATTCACCGCACATCATTGAGCGCTTCACCGATCTGTTCGATAAACATCAGATGAATATTGCCGAACTGGTGTCCAGAATTAAACCGGCGCAGGATGACGTGGCACCGACGCTCTATATTCAAATAACGGCGCACAGCCCGGCCAATCAATTCAGTGCGCCCATCGAGCAGGCTTTCAATCAGCTGTGCGAAGAACTGCATGCACAAGGCTCAATTCGTCTTTATAGTGTCACCGACGATGCTAATAGCACCGTTTAATCAGGCTCCGGGTTATTTCGCCACACACTCTGCCGCTGCGGCAAACCGTGTGGTGAAATAACCCTGACGGTAAACACCACCTGGCACTTTTGCTCTTGATGGTGTATTACCCACAGCATGTAAAAAAATGGAGAGTTGTGATGAATCCACTGAAAGCCGGTGATACCGCACCGAAATTTAGTTTGCCCGATCAGGACGGCGAACAAGTAAATTTGGCCGACTTCCAGGGACAGCGCGTTCTGGTCTATTTCTATCCGAAAGCCATGACGCCGGGTTGCACCGTGCAGGCTTGCGGTCTGCGCGACAACATGGATGAGTTGAAAACTGAGGGCGTTGTTGTGCTGGGTATCAGCACCGACAAAGCGGAGAAGCTGTCACGCTTTGCCGATAAAGAGCTGCTGAACTTCACGCTCTTATCGGATGAAGATCATCAGGTGTGCGAGCAGTTTGGCGTCTGGGGTGAGAAAACCTTTATGGGCAAAACCTATGACGGCATTCACCGCATCAGCTTCCTGATTGATGCCAACGGCAACGTTGAGAAAGTGTTCGACGATTTCAAAACCTCCAATCACCACGACATCGTGCTGGATTATCTGAAGTCAGCCTGATGTAAACGGGTGCGCAGGTCGCACCCGTTTTCTTTTACTCTGCGCGTGGCTCCTCGAGCGCCGGTGTTTCCGGCCACGCACGCACCACCGCTTTTACCAGCGTCGCCAGCGGAATCGCAAAGAACACGCCCCAGAATCCCCACATCCCACCGAAAATCACCACTGACAGAATGATCACCAACGGATGCAGGTTAACCGCTTCAGAGAACAGAATCGGCACCAGCACGTTGCCATCCAGCGCCTGAATCACCAGATAAATAGCGATCATGGTCCAGAAATCGCTGCCCAATCCCCACTGGAACAGACCAACGCCGATCACCGGAATGGTGACCACCATCGCGCCGATGTAGGGAATCAACACGGAAATGCCGACCAGCACCGCCAGCAGCAGCGAATAGTTGAGGCCGAGCAGCAGGAATGCCAGCCAGGTGACAAAGCCCACCGCCACCATCTCCAGCACTTTGCCGCGAATATAGTTGGTGATCTGCTGATTCATCTCTTGCCACACCACGCCCGCCAAACCGCGATTACGCGGCAGCACGCGGCGTACCGCATTCAGCATCTGCTCTTTATCTTTCAGCAGGAAAAACACCATCAGCGGCACCAGCACCAGATAGATCATCAGCGTCATCAAACCGACCAGCGACGCCAGCGAATACTTCACCAGCGATTCGCCGAGGCCGGTGAGACGGCTGCGCAGGTTCTCGACGATGATATCGATGATGCCGGCATCAACCAGCGCCGGATAGCGCTTCGGCAAGCCTGCGGCAAACACGTAGAGCTTATTCAGCATGTTGGGCAAGTCGCGCGTCAGGTTGATGCCCTGCTGCCACGCCACCGGCGCAACAATCAGCACCATCACCAGCAAGATGCCCGCAAACACCACCAGCACCGCGCTGGTTGCCCAGGTTCGGCTACAGCCAACACGCTGCAAGCGTACCGTTGGCCACTCCAGCAGATAAGCCAGCACTAACGCTACCAGCAGCGGTGCCAGCAAACCGCTGAGGAAGAACAGAATGCAAAACGCCGCCAGCAGAATCACCAGCAGCCCGATGGCCTGCGGATCGCTGAAGCGGCGTTTGTACCATTGATAAAGCAGAACGAGCATTTTTACTTCCAGTTGTACGTAGGGTCGCCATTCATGGCGACCGATTGATAATTTGATTGAGGGGATTAATGCGTAATGCTACTGACCAACGCATCCTGACCGGAGATCATCACGCAGTTGCGTCCGGCATTTTTCGCCTGATAGAGCGCGGCATCGGCCTGCTTGAGGCTTTGCTCCTGCGAACCACTTTCCGGCTGCCAGTCGGCAATGCCCACCGACAGCGTGACATTGCCAACCTGATCAATCCAGTTTTCCGCAATGCTGATGCGCACGCGCTCGGCCAAAATGCGTGCATCCTCAACCGACGTCGCAGGCAGCAGCATCAGGAACTCTTCCCCGCCGTTACGGCACACCACATCGGTTTGACGTGCGCTGCCGCGTAAGGTTCGCGCCACATGTTTAATCACTTCATCACCGACGTCATGACCGAAGGTATCGTTGACCCGTTTGAAATGATCGATATCCAGCGCCAGCACCGAGAACGGTTGGCGCATGGTGGCGAAGTAGTCGAGCACCGCGCTCAGGCCTCGACGGTTAAGCAGATTGGTCATGGGATCGCTCTGCACTTCCGATTTCAGGCGACCAATCTTATCCTGCACTAAACCAATACCGGTGAGCAGCGCGCGTTTGACCTGCGCCGCTTCGAAATACCAGGCGCGAATGCCGCCAATCTCGTTCGACACGCCCTGGGAATCCATCTGGCTGGCTTTGCGCGCCAGTTGCCACAGCGGCAGCGCAATCAGACGCGCCAGAATCACCGCCACCAGCAAGGTCAGCAGCGCAAATGGCACCGAGTTTTTCAACACTTTCAGCAGCAAGCCGGTGAGCGGCGCCAGCGTGACATCGGTGGGTTTGAGCGCCACCACCATCCAGCCGGTGGTGGGCACGATGGCGTAACCGGCCAGCTTAGGCACGTTCTCTTCCGTCAGTTGCACTTCACCGTTGGTTTTCTCCTCGCGTTGGCGATCGCTAACGATGCCCGGCACGCTTTTACCAATCAGCTGGGTATTCTGGTGGTACAGCACCTGATTATTGCGATCCAGCACGTAAACATGCGTGCCATCGCGATAGAACTGCTCGCCGAGCAGCGCGTTGAGGATGCTTTTCTTCTTCAGATAGATGGTGCCGCCAACGTAGCCAAGGTAACGTCCGTCTTTGCTCCAGATCGGCCAGGAGACAAACACAATCAGATTATTGGCGGCGGAGATGCTGGGTTTGCTGACCATCGGCTGACGCTGCGCCAGCGCTTCACGCGAAGCCTGGCTGGTGAGCTGCATGCCTTTCAGCATCAGCGATTCAGGTGAAATGGCTTTCACGATGCCGTTGCTGTCCACCACCGCCACCGAGTTAAAGCTATTAGTTTGCTCACGCAGGCGATTGACTTCCTGCTGCGCCAAATCGGCATCATCAAAATCATTGCCCAGCTGCGTCGCGCTGTAGTGCAGCTGCGACTGAGCCAGCTGAAAGAAGACCTCTGTCGTCGCCGCCAGTTTAGTGGCGTAAGCGCGATTGGCTTCGAGGGTGCTTTCGATCAGGACCATACGTTGTACGCGCCAGGTGGCGTACAGCGTGTTGGCAAGTGTGATGACGATGCTGGTGATCGCCAACAGCGCGATCAGCGTGCGCAGGTCAGTTTTTGGCCGCAGGCGCGTTAGCATAGCGCACCGACCTTAGTGAATAGATTCATCGATATGTGTGCCTGACAGTCTTGTTATAATTGGATGCACTTGCCCTGGTGAGCTAACGGGCGATTGTACACCCACAACGCAAATTGAGCACGAAGCATCCTGTCAGCCACACACAATTCTTTCTCTACGCTGGCGCTAATCGATCAAACCGTTGGCATCGTAAAACGGCCACGGACCGGGATAATCGCCGATAGCACACAAATGCGTGCTCATGCCCTGCAGCGCATGCCAGCGATGCAGCAGAAAACCGGGCGGCTCCAGCATAAAATTCGCCGGTGCATTTTCCGCGAGATCAAACGCCACCTGATGCGATACACCCGGCGCCACGCACGCCAGCGTACCGGCAAAACGCGCCTGCACCGAGCGGTGCAGATGGCCGCTCAGCACGCGTTCCACCTGTGGATGGCGCTGGATAATCGCCGCCAGCGCCGCCGGATTGCGCAGCGGCTGGTTATCCATATGTTTGATGCCGCAAAGAAACGGCGGATGATGCAGCATCACGAGCGTCGGCAACTGCGGCTGACGCTGCAACTGCTCATCAAGCCAGTGCAACTGCACTTCATCCACATAACCCCACGGCTGCTGCGGCACGCTGGAATCGAGCGCCAGCAGTTGCACACCTTTCACCTGCATCTGCCAGTTCAGGGTTTCTCCGTGCTGCAGATAGTGATGATCCGGGAACGCCGCACGCAGCGCCTGGCGATCGTCGTGGTTGCCCGGCATCAGCAGAAATGGCAGCTGCAGCTGGCGCAGCGCCTGCTTTAACGTTTGATACTCTTCCGCGGTGCCGAAATCGACCAGATCGCCGGTAATCACCACCATGTCGGGGCGCGGCGCAAGGCGGTTTAGCGTCTCAATCACCCGCAGTAGCGCGGCTTGGGTGTCGACTTTTTTATAGGATAAACGGCCGTTGGCCTTGATGTGTAAATCGCTGATTTGCGCGATGAGCGTCATTGCTTCAGACACGAATTTTTCCTTTGGATATTTGGGTGCTAATCGGTCGCCATTAATGGCGACCCTACGACGGCATTGCATAGATTTATGGCGACGGTACTGCGCGCTTTTGTAGGGTCGCCATTTATGGCGACCGTGCCAATTATGAAAACTGCAGCGCGGCGTCATGCGCCAGCGTCCAGCTCACCGCTTGTCCGGCATGCCAGGCTTCACGCGCGTGGCGATCCACCTGAATTGGCGTCGCCAACCCGATGTCGATCATCAGCCGCTGCGACGCGCCCAAAAAGGTGCTGGCGACAATAAAACCCTGGCGCTGATAGCGCCCATCGCTGGCAAGCAGCACATCTTCCGGGCGGCAGAAACGTTGCGGATGGCCGCGCGTATCCACATCTACGCAGTTAATCGCACCCACAAAATCGGCGACAAATTTTGACGCCGGATGCTGATAAATTTTCTGCGGCGTATCGATCTGCACCAAACGTCCCTGCTCCATCACCGCAATACGATCGCCGAGCGCCATTGCTTCCTGCTGATCGTGCGTCACGTAAACGGCGGTGATCGCCAGCTTCTTCAGCAGCGCGCCGATCTCCAGACGCAGACGATCGCGCAGGCGCGCATCCAGCGCCGCCAGCGGCTCATCAAACAGCAGCACTTTGGGCCGCGCAGCTAATGCGCGCGCCAGCGCCACACGCTGCTTCTGGCCGCCGGAGAGTTTGTCGATGCTGCGCTGCGCCAGCGCGGTGAGATCCACCAGCGCCAGCATCTCCTGCACGCGCTCTTCCCGTTCGGCACGCGCCACGCCCTGCACTTTCAGGCCGTACGCCACGTTCCCGGCCACATTGAGATTCGGGAACAGCGCGTAGTTCTGGAACACCATGCCGACGTTGCGTTTTTCAATCGGCAAAGCGGTAACGTTGCGATCGTCAAACCACACTTCGCCGCCGACATCGCAACTCTCCAGCCCGCTGATAATGCGCAGCGTGGTGGTTTTGCCGCAGCCGGACGGCCCCAGCAGCACCAGCGTTTCGCCGGCATGGACGGTGAGATCAAGCGGTTGCAGCGCCTGATGATGATTAAAATGACGTGCGCAGCCGCGCAGCGTCACGGTAACGGCCGCAGGGTTCATGCTGCCTCCTTGTGTTGGCGCGAAACCGCGCGGTTAAGCCAGTGATTCACGGCATTGAGCATCAGCAGCAGCGGCAGAATCATCAGAATGAAAATCAGCGTGTAGGCGGAACCCACTTCCAGCCGCATCGAGGCGTAGCTGTCGGCAAGGCCAACCGGCAAGGTTTTAGTCAGCGGCGTATGCAGCATCCAGGTGATGTTGAATTCCCCCACCGACAGCGTGATCACCATAAAAGCGCCGGCGAGAATGCCGTTACGGCAGTTCGGCACCACCACGGTAAAGAAGCGCTGCCACAAGCTGGCGCCAAGGCTGGCCGAGGCTTCTTCCAGGCGCGGCATATCTACCGCCTGCATCACCGCCAGTACAGGTCGCATCATAAATGGCAAGGTAAACAGCACGTGACCAATCAGGATGAACAGCCAGCTGTCACGCAGACCGGAAAACTGGCCGTAGAGCAGAATGATGCCGAGCGCGGTAGCCAGACCGGGCAGCGCCACCGGCAGCATCAAGCACTCTTCAATACGCGCCGCCCAGCGGCCCGGCGCTTTCAGCAATCCCCACGCGGCGGGAACACCAATCACCAAGGTGACCAACAGGCAGAACAGCGCGATCAGCAGTGACAGCCAGAAAGTATCGGCGTACATCTGCCACACTTGCTCCACCCACTTCAGCGTGAAGCCGCTGCGCAGGCCGATGAAGTAGTTATTGGTGACGCCCGCCAGCATCGACAGCACCACCGGCACGATCATAAACAGCGCGGTGATGGCGGTGATCAGCAGTTGCAGGCTAAACAGTCCACGACGTTTCATGATTGCACCTCTTTCGCCTGCGCCATACGGCGCGCCAGCATCAGCGCCAGCCAGGCGCATCCGCCCATCAACACCGACAGCGCAGCGGCGGTGGCAAAGTTGGCGTAGTTGGTGAACTCGCCGTAAATGGTCAGCGGCAGCACCGCCAAATCGGTGCCGAGCGTAAAGGCGGTGCCAAAAGCGCCCATGCTGGTGGCGAAGCACAGCGCGCCGGTAGAGAGCAGCGCCGGTTGCAGGCCGGGCACAATCACATCCCAGGTGATGCGCCACTGGCTGGCACCGAGCGAACGCGCCGCCTCTTCCAGCGAGCGCTCGAGTTTTTCACTGGCCGCCACCAGCGTGACGATGGCGCGCGGCAGCGAGAAATAGAGGTAACCGATAAACAGACCCGCCAGCGAATAGGCCAGCGTCCAGCGCTCATGCACCAAACTCATGCTGATTTGCGCCAGCAATCCCTGACGTCCGGCCAGCATCACCACCAGAAAACCCACCACCACGCCGGGAAATGCCAGCGGAAAGGTCAGCAACGCCAGCAAGGTGCCGCGCCCGGTAAAGCGCTGACGCGCCAGAAAGCAGCCGACGATAGCGGCAATCAGTAACGTCACCAGCGTCACTGCCAGCGACAGCAGCACGGTGTTCAGCAGGCTCAGCAGATAGTGCGGCTGGGTGATCACCGTCCAGTAACCGCTGTGCTGGGTGCTGCGATCGTCCTGCATGCCGATTTGCAGCAGGCGGGCAAACGGCAGCAGCCAGAAAGCGCAGAAGAACAGCAGCGCGGGCAGCGTCAGCCACAGCCAGCGGCTGCCCGGTTGCGTAGGTATCTGGCGGCGCGAGGCCGCCAGGGTGTCAGCCATCGACATTAACGAATCTCGCTCAGGTATTTCGCCGAGAAGGCTTTCTGCGCATCGGCCATCTGCTGATAGTTCACGGTTTGCGCACGCGCATAATCGCTGTCTGGCAGGAAGAATTTCTTAGCGTCTGCTGACATCGCCGAGGTGCGTACCGGACGCAGGAAGGCATTGGCCCAAATAGCCTGACCTTTATCCGACAACACGTAGTCGATCACTTTCTTGCCGTTGGCTGCGTGCGGCGCGTTCTTCACCAGGCTGATGACGTACGGCACCGTCACCGTGCCCTCTTTCGGAATCACAAAGGCGACATTGGCGTGATCTTTATACTTGGCGCGATAAGCGTTGAAGTCGTAGTCGAGCAGGATCGGAATCTCACCGGAGATCAGGCGCGCGTAGGCAGTCTGCTTCGGTACGATTGGCTGGTTAGCCTGTAATTTTTTGAACCACGTCAGCGCGGGCGTGAAGTCCTGCATGTTGCCGCCCTTCGCTTGGTTGACCGCCACAGCCGCCACGTAACCGACAAAGGCGCTGGCCGGGTCGAGATAGCCAATCATGCCTTTGTATTCCGGCTTCAGCAGATCCTCCCAGGATTGCGGCACCGGCGCGCCGCCCAGCGCATCGACGTTAACCATAAAGCCCATGGTGCCGGAGTGCAGCGCCACCCATTTGCCGTCGGAATCTTTCATTCCGGCTGGGATCTCGTCCCAATGCGCGGGCTTATAGGCGCTGATGACACCGGCGCTGTCCGCCTGGATGCCAAAACTGACGCCGTAATAAACCACATCTGCCACTGGATTGCCCTGCTCCGCCACCAGTTGCGCCAGCGCCTGGCCGGAGTTTTTGTTGTCCTGCGGTACCTGAATGCCGGTGTCTTTGGCAATGGCGTTAAGCTGGGTTCCCCAACCCGCCCATTCGGGAGGACAGTTGTAGCAAATCGCCGTATCGGCGGCCTGCGCCAGCGAACTGAACAGCGAACCGGCGGTGAGTGCGAGCGCCCCGGCAATCATTGTGACTTTTTTCATGATGGTTCCCTGATATTGGCAATGGAAGAAAAAGAGGTTGCTGGCGCGGCGATACTGGCGCCGAGCCTTAATCGATGTGGCAGCACGCGCGTGCCGCGGCTGGCTTGTTGTAACAGCATGTCGATCGCACCGGCGCCGAGCATGTCAGCTGGCTGGCTCACGCTCGCCAGCGACGGCGCGATGTGCTCGCCGATATCGATGCCATCAAAACCCATCACCGACAGCTGCTGCGGAATGCGCACTCCGGCGCGCGCCGCAGCACCAATCAGGCTGATGGCGAGCAGATCGTTGGTGCAGATCACCGCGCTGAGCGGCGTGTCGCCACTCAGCTGCGGCTGCAGCAGCGTGAAGTCGGATTGGGTATGGCTGGGCATTTCAATGACCGGCAGCGCGTCGAGTCCGGCTTGTTGCATCGCATCGCAATAGCCCTGATAGCGCAGACGGGCGCGATCCGATTGCAGCATGGGGCCGGCCACCATGCCGATGTGGCGATGGCCGAGCTGCAGCAGATGCTCGGTGGCTTGCTGCATCGCCTGGCGGTTATCGACGCAAATCGCGGGCCAGTGCGTGGCCTGCGGCACGTTGTGCGTCAGGACAAACGGCATGCTGGCATGATGCAGCGTATGCAGGATGGCGCTGTTATCGGCGTCGGCGACGGTGAGCACCAAACCGGCAACGCGCTGGTTCAGCATGTGCTCCACAATCGCCGCTTCCCGCTCGGGCTGATAATCGCTGGTTGCCACCAGCAGGCCGTAACCGGCGGCACGCGCCTGACGCTCCATCGCTTGCAGTTGGCGGGCGAAGATCGGATTCAGCAGCGACGGCAGCAGCACGCCGAAGGTGGTTGAACTTTGGGTACGCAGTTGGCGGGCAATATGATTGGGGCGAAAGCCGAGCTGCTCAGAGGCGCTTAACACCTTTTCCAGCGTGTCAGCACGCAGCAGGTGCGGATCAGAGAATGCGCGGGCGGCGGTAGCGCGAGAAACGCCAGCCAGTTTGGCCACGCTGATTAAATCGGACATGTTCGCCTCGTAAAGTGCCAATGAGATCGATCTCATTGGCGCTTAAAGTAGCGGCGAACTGTGACAGCAACATCGCGGATAAATGACAGCGAGATGACAGCAGCGCGAACTGCCGTCAGGCAGGAATCAGAGCATCAGGAAGGCGTAACCTTCGTTCTGCAGCGACGCCACGGTGGTGCCGCTCGACAGCGTGTGGGTGACGCGCGTATCGATCCAGTTGCGCTCCAGCTGATGGAAAGCCACCGACTGATCGCAAATGGTCACCTTCACGCCGGCTTTTTTCAGCTCATCAATCAGCTTGAGATTGGGGTTATCGGTGCCGTAGGTTTTGCGGAATTGCTCATTATTCAATGCCGCAGGAACCGCATCGCTGTTAATCGACACCACAAATTTCAGCTGATCGAGCGGTACGCCCGCCGCGTAATAGAGATTGGTGACGCGTGCCACGCGCTCCAGCCCAAGGTTCGGCTGACGCACATCGCCTTCATTACGGTTGATCTGGAAAACGATTTTATTGCTCAACCCTGGCGTGGTGGCCGGATTGTAGTCCGGCACATTCACAAAATGGATTTTGCCGTAACCGTCGATCGCCGGCGTGCTCCAGAAATCCGCCGGTTCACTTTTCTTGTCAGCAAATTTGTCGCTGACCTTGTCGACCAAATCGGGGAGCTGTAATACATTGCCGCCGACAAACCCTGCCAGAGCCGCAATAACGATATAGGATGCTGGACGCATTTCACTTCTCCTGTGCCTGAAATTTACATCTGTAAGAGTGCATAACCCTGATTTTCCAGCGTCGACACGGTAGTCGGGCTGGAGAGTGCATGAATCACCGATGGGTCAATCCACTCTCTCGGGAAGTGATGGAACGCCACCGACTGATCGCATACGGAAACCTTCACGCCCAACTTATTCAGTGCGCCGATCAGCGCCAGATTGGGGTTGTCCGCCTGGTAGAACTGCTGGAAATGTGCGTTATCCAGCATCGCAGGCGTGGCATCACCGGTGACCGATACCACAAAGTGCAGGTCGTCAGCGGGCACGCCCGAAGCGATATAGAGATTGACCACGCGCGCTACGCGCTCCAGTCCAAGATTTGGCCGCGTCATCTCCCCTTCACTGCGGGTAATTTGAAACACCACTTTGTTGCTTAAACCGACCACCGGTTTGAAAGCCGCATCCGGTTCGTAATGGATTTTGCCGTAGCCGTCGACGGCGGGCGTGCTCCAGAAGCCGTCGGGATCGGCGGGTGCAGAGGAGAAATGGCTGACAACACGCTGATACAGGTCATCACCTTTACTCACGGTGGCGCCAACAAAGCCACCGACAATTGCGATAAGGGCGTATGAAACTACAGAACGCATAAAAACTCTCCGGCTTACACTGCGCGTCAATTCACAGTCCGTTTGAATAAAGTGCCTTATCTATACCACAGCGTGAGCAAGGCAAAAGTCCTGTAGTGACGGGCTGTCCGACGTTTTCATTGCGTGAAAAATAATTAGCAAGGTTAATTGAAAAAGGGTTTCGATTGTCGCTTTGGCAGGAGTTGATAAAAGAGTGGCCGTGAAATTGTGCGCCTAATGCAGAGAGTATAAGTTTACGTGCGTTTAAAATCCGTCCGATGATAACTGTGCAACATGCCCCGCACATCGTTTGCACGATTAAAAACACTGATGGATAAAGCGGGCCAAAACCGCTGATTTGCTGCCTCTTTTCAGAGTAAACCTGGAAAAGCTCATGCCAAATTCAATAATTTTGAGCAACTTTACGTAACTTTAACTATTGCGGGTGAAGAAGCCTGTTTATCTCGCGGCGTGCTATTCAATTTTTTGCTGCAATTTCGTCGCGCTGTAACCATTTTTTCATTTAAAGCGCATGAATCTTCATCGTTTGCTTGTCGCCGCAGTCTGGTTAAGATAGAGCGCATTACGCAAATGGAAAATAGTGCAGAACATTTGAACCACTTACCTGTCCAATTTCGGGTGACTTTTACAGGATCAAGGCATGTTTAACCGGTTGAAAAAATCAGTGCTGGCGGCCCTTATTCCTACGCTGCTGCTGACGCCTGCGCTGAGTGCGCGCGCTGACGTCAGTGATACGCTGCCCGACATGGGCACCACAGCAGGTTCAACGCTTTCGATTAATCAGGAACTGCAGATGGGCGACTTCTACGTGCGCCAGCTGCGCGCCAGTGCGCCACTGATTAACGATCCGCTGTTGAATCAATACATTAACGAGCTTGGTCAGCGACTGGTGGCGCATGCCAACTCGGTCCGCACGCCGTTCCACTTCTTTTTGATCCAGAACGACGAACTCAACGCCTTCGCCTTTTTTGGCGGCAACGTGGTGCTGCATTCATCGCTGTTCCGCTATACCGATAACGAAAGCCAGCTGGCGTCGGTGATGGCGCACGAAATCTCGCACGTCACGCAGCGCCATCTGGCGCGCGCCATGGAAGAGCAGCGACGCAATGCGCCGCTGACCTGGGTCGGCGCATTGGGATCGATTCTGCTGGCAATGGCCAGCCCGCAAGCCGGCATGGCGGCGTTGACCGGTACGCTGGCGGGTGCACAGCAAGGCATTATCAGCTTTACCCAGGGCAACGAGCAGGAAGCTGACCGCATCGGTATTCAGGTTCTGCAACGCGCTGGATTCGATCCGCAAGCGATGCCGACTTTTCTGCAGAAGCTGGCGGATCAGAGCCGCTTCTCCTCCAAGCCGCCGGAAATTTTGCTGACGCACCCGTTACCCGACAGCCGACTTGCCGATGCGCGTAACCGCGCCAACCAGATGCGTCCGGTGGTGGTGCAGTCGTCGCAGGATTTCTACATGGCGAAAGTGCGCTCGCTCGGCATGTACGCCACTGGCCGCAATCAGTTGACCGATGACCTGCTGAACGAATACGCCAAAGGCAACGTGCGCGAGCAGCAGGCGGCACAGTACGGCAAAGCGATACAGTTCCTGCAGGCCAAAAGCTTTGATAGCGCCAAACGGGTGATCGCCCCGCTGCTAGCGAAGCAGCCGGATAACGTCTGGTTCCTTGATATCATGACCGACATCGACATCGGCCTGAATCAGCCGCAGCAGGCGATCGCCATGCTCAGCAGCGCCAAAGGCAGCAGCAGCAATCCGGTATTGCAGTTGAATCTGGCTAATGCCTATGTCGAAGCAAAGCAGCCCGCCAACGCCAGCCGCATCCTCAATCGCTACACCTTTGCCCATCCAGACGATGTTAACGCCTTTGATCTGCTGGCGCAGGCCTCTGCGGCGCAGGGTTTGCGCGATGAAGAACTTTCGGCGCGCGCGGAAGGTTTGGCACTCAACGGCCAGCTCGATCAGGCGATCTCCACCTTGAGCAGCGCCAGCGCGCAGGTGCCGCTCGGCAGCCTGAAACAAGCGCGCTATGACGCACGTATCGACCAGTTCCGTGAACTGCAGAAGCGTTTTAAGGTTTATCAAAAAGGATAAGAAGATGGTCAGCATTTATCACAACCCGCGCTGCAGCAAGAGCCGCGAAACGCTGGCGCTGTTGCAGGAGCGAGGTATCGAGCCCGATGTGGTGCTTTATCTTGAGACGCCGCCCGATGTCCCCACGCTAAAACGTCTGTTGAAACAGCTCGGCATGCACAGCGCGCGCGAACTGATGCGGCGTAAAGAGGACTTGTATCAAGAGTTGGCTTTAGCGGATAGCGCGTTAAGCGAGGATCATCTGCTGCAGGCGATGGTGGATCATCCGAAACTGATCGAACGCCCGATTGTGATCAAGGGCGAACAGGCGCGTATTGGTCGTCCACCCGAAGCGGTGCTGGAGATTATCTAAAGCTCCAGCGCTTCTTTAACAAAAGGAATGGTGAGTTTGCGCTGGGCGCTGATGGAGGCGCGATCGAGACGATCCAGCGTATCAAACAGCGTGCGCATCTCACGGTCGAGGCGTTTCAACAGGAAGCGCCCGACATCTTCCGGCAACTCAAAACCACGCAATCCGGCACGCAGCTGCATCGCCTGTAATTTGTCGTCATCAGAAAGCGGCTGCAAACGGTAAATCTGTCCCCAGTCGAGACGTGAAGCCAGATCCGGTAAGCCAAGATTGAGCTGGCGCGGCGGTCGATCGCCGGTTATCAGCAAACGCGTTTTACCGATTTCCAGAATGCGGTTGTAGAGATCAAAGATCGCCATTTCCCACTCCGGATCGCCCGCGATGCACTCGATATTATCAATGCACACCAGCGCCAGATTCTCCATGCCTTCCAGTACTTCCGGCACAAACCAGGTGCGCTTATCCAGCGGCACATAGCCCACCGCTTCGCCGCGCGCCGAGAGTTCCGCACAGGCGGCATGCAGCAGATGGCTGCGGCCACCGCCTTCGCGCGACCAGAAATAGAGATAGCTACCGTGTTGCTGAGAGAGTGCGCCTTGCAGCGCCGCCAGCAGAGACGTGTTTTCCCCCGGCCAGAAACTGGCGAAGGTTTCATCATCGGGTAAATAGAGTGGCAATGAGAGCTGTGCCGGCGTGTTCAGAAGTACCTCAACGGATGAGCGGGCAGAAAACCGCGCAAGTTTATCACGATCTTTGCCGGAGATGAACCGGGCTTCCCTGCCCGGCTTGCAGCCTTAACTTTCGCGCTTCTCTTCAGCGTCCAACACCACTTCTTCCGGGCGCAATACGCTGATTAAACGGAAGATCAGCGCAAGACCCACGCCTACAATAGTCGCCAACGCCATGCCTTTCAGCTCGGCCGCGCCGATATGCACTTTGGCACCGCTCACGCCGATGATCAGGATCACCGAGGTCAGGATCAGGTTCTGCGCTTTGTTGTAATCCACCTTAGATTCGATCAGCACACGAATACCGGAGGCGCCAATTACGCCGTACAGCAGCAGCGATACGCCGCCCATCACCGGCACGGGAACCGCCTGAATCGCCGCCGCCAGCTTGCCAACGCACGAGAGCAGAATGGCAAAAATCGCCGCGCCGCCAATTACCCAGGTGCTGTACACACGGGTAATCGCCATTACGCCGATGTTCTCGCCGTAAGTGGTGTTCGGCGTGGAGCCGAAGAAACCGGAGATCATGGTGGATAAACCGTTGGCGAACATTGAGCGGTGCAGGCCCGGATCGCGGATCAGATCTTTCTTCACGATATTCGCGGTGACCACCAAGTGACCCACGTGCTCGGCAATTACCACCAGCGCGGCTGGCAGAATGGTCAGCATCGCCACCCACTCAAAACGCGGCGTATAGAAGGTTGGCAGCGCAAACCACGGCGCATTTTCCACCGCGGTCCAGTCCACAATGCCCATCGCGTATGAGAGCGCATAGCCGACCAACACGCCGACTAAAATCGGGATGATGGCGAGGAAACCACGGAACAGCACCGAACCAAACACCGTAACCGCCAGCGTCACCATCGAGATGATCACGGTTTTGCTGTCTGGCGATGCGCCGTCAGCAGGCAGCAAACCGGCCATATTCGCCGCCACGCCCGCCAGTTCCAGACCGATAACCGCGACAATCGCGCCCATCGCTGCCGGTGGGAACATCACGTCCAGCCAGCCGGTACCGGCTTTCTTGACGATCAGCGCCACAATGCAGAATAGCAAACCGCAGAGAATAAAACCGCCCAGCGCCACTTCATAACCCAGCGGCAACAGCAGCAGCACCGGCGAAATAAAGGCAAAGCTTGAACCGAGATAAGCCGGGATTTTGCCTTTACAGATAAACAGATAGAGCAGCGTTCCGACGCCGTTAAACAGCAATACCGTGGCCGGGTTGATGTGGAACAGAATCGGCACCAGCACGGTTGCGCCGAACATGGCGAACAGATGCTGCAAGCTGAGTGGAATGGTTTGTAACAGCGGTGGGCGTTCGCTCACACCAATAGCGCGACGAGTCATTATTATCCCCTATCCTCTTCGTTCTTCGAGCCATGGCTGCGTTGGCTCGAATAACTCGAGGATGACAATGTTGTGTTTTTGCCAAAAAAAAGCCGACTCTCTGGCCGGCTGGTTTCTTTTATTTGGTTCCGAAAATCTTGTCGCCTGCATCTCCCAAGCCTGGAATAATGTAGCCCTTCTCGTTCAATCCCTGATCGATAGATGCGGTGTAGAGCTCCACATCCGGATGCGCTTTCTCCAGCGCGGCAATACCTTCAGGTGCGGCCACCAGCACCAGCACTTTGATGCTGGTGCAACCGGCTTTCTTCAGCAGATCGATAGTAGCGATCATCGAACCGCCGGTTGCCAGCATCGGGTCGACCACCAGCGCCAGGCGCTCTTCAATGTTCGAAACCAGCTTCTGGAAATAAGGTACCGGCTCCAGCGTCTCTTCATCACGATACACGCCAACCACGCTGATACGCGCGCTTGGCACGTGCTCGAGCACGCCTTCCATCATGCCGAGGCCAGCACGCAGAATCGGAACCACCGTGATTTTTTTACCTTTGATCTGATCGATTTCAACCGGACCATTCCAGCCTTCGATGGTGACGCGCTCGGTTTCCAGATCGGCGGTGGCTTCATAGGTCAGCAAGCTGCCCACTTCCGAGGCCAGCTCGCGGAAACGCTTGGTGCTGATATCATGCTCACGCATCAGGCCCAGTTTATGTTTGACCAGCGGGTGTTTGACTTCCACGATCTTCATGATTGTTCTCCCGGAATTGAGTTGAGCTAAAAAAAATCGCCGGATTATACCGCCTTTTCGCCGCTGCGCCACATGTCATCGGTCAATAGCCTGCTTACTCTAAGGATTGGCGAAAATCTGAGGCGATGCAAAGGCAGCATGAGATGGGACTCGCAAACGTTTGCCTGCGCTGTTAGAATTGCCGCGCTTAATTTTTGCCACCAACCGCAACTCGCGTGGGGATTCCGCAGTGACCGACAAAACCTCTCTCAGCTACAAAGACGCCGGTGTTGATATTGATGCTGGTAACGATCTGGTTGACCGTATTAAAGGCGTAGTGAAAAAAACCCGCCGCCCGGAAGTGATGGGTGGATTGGGCGGATTCGGCGCGCTCTGTGCGCTGCCGCAGAAGTACCGCGAGCCGGTGCTGGTCTCCGGAACCGATGGCGTCGGCACCAAGCTGCGTCTGGCGATGGATCTCAAACGCCACGACAGCATCGGCATTGATCTGGTCGCGATGTGTGTGAACGACCTGATTGTTCAGGGTGCTGAGCCGCTGTTCTTCCTCGATTATTACGCGACCGGCAAGCTGGATGTGGATACCGCGTCATCGGTGATCACCGGCATCGCCGAAGGTTGCTTGCAGTCGGGTTGTGCGCTGGTCGGCGGTGAAACCGCTGAAATGCCGGGCATGTACCACGGCGAAGATTACGACGTGGCGGGTTTCTGCGTTGGCGTGGTGGAAAAATCAGAGATCATTGACGGTTCGAAAGTGCAGGACGGCGACGTGCTGATAGCGCTGGGTTCCAGCGGCCCACACTCGAACGGTTATTCACTGGTGCGCAAGATTCTTGAAGTCAGCCAGACCGATCCGGCCACCAAACAGCTGGATGGCAAATCACTGGCCGATCACCTGCTGGCGCCAACCCGCATCTATGTGAAAAACATCCTTAGCCTGATCGAACAGGTTGATGTGCATGCGATTTCGCATCTGACCGGCGGCGGCTTCTGGGAAAACATCCCGCGCGTGCTGCCAGACAACACCCAGGCGGTGCTGGAAGAGAGCAGCTGGCAGTGGCCGTCTGTGTTCAGCTGGTTGCAGCAGGCGGGCAACGTCAGCCGCCACGAAATGTACCGCACCTTTAACTGCGGCGTGGGCATGGTGATTGCGCTGAGCCCGGCAGAAGCCGATAAAGCGGTACAGCTGATGACCGACGCGGGCGAAAAAGCGTGGAAAATCGGTGTGATTAAAGCGTCTGATTCCGAAGAGCGTGTGGTTATCAACCCATGAAAAAACTGGTTGTACTGATCTCCGGCAACGGAAGCAATCTTCAGTCCATCCTTGACGCCTGCGCAAGCGGGCGTATCAACGGCAGCGTCGCTGCCGTTTTCAGTAATAAAGCCAGCGCCTATGGTTTAACCCGCGCGCGGGAAGCCAACGTCCCGCCGCATGCGTTAGCCGCCAGTGATTTTGCCGACCGCGAAGCCTTTGATCGCCAGCTGATGCAGGAGATTGATGCTTACGCGCCGGATCTGGTGGTGCTGGCCGGTTATATGCGCATCCTCAGCAGCGCTTTTGTCGCGCACTATCACGATCGTCTGGTGAATATTCATCCGTCGTTGTTGCCGAAATATCCGGGCTTGCACACGCATCGTCAGGCGCTGGAAAACGGCGACGAGGAGCATGGCACCTCAGTGCATTTTGTCACTGACGAGCTGGATGGCGGACCCATTATTTTGCAAGCTCGTGTGCCGGTGTTTGCTGGCGACAGCGAAGACGAGATCAGCGCGCGCGTGCAGCATCAGGAACACGCGATCTATCCGCTGGTGATCAGCTGGTTTGTTGATGGGCGTTTGCAGATGCGTGAAGGTAAAGCGTGGCTGGATGGTCAGCCGTTGCCGCCACAAGGATATGCACACGACTAACGTAGGGTCGCCATTCATGGCGACCGTCATCACGTCCGCACCATCAACCAAACCGTCCCGTAATGTAATCTTCGGTGCGTCGCGCTTTTGGCGAGGTGAAGATGCGATCGGTTTCGTCAAACTCCACCAACTGTCCGTTATGCATAAACGCGGTGTAATCTGACACGCGTGCCGCCTGCTGCATATTGTGCGTCACCAGCACCAGCGTGAAATGCTGCTTCAGCGTGGTCATCAACTCCTCGATCACCAGCGTTGAGATCGGATCAAGTGCCGAAGTGGGCTCATCCAGCAGTAACACTTCCGGCTCGATGGCAATGGCGCGCGCAATCACCAAACGCTGCTG
This sequence comes from Pantoea sp. DY-5, assembly GCF_019795955.1. Taxonomy (NCBI): domain Bacteria; kingdom Pseudomonadati; phylum Pseudomonadota; class Gammaproteobacteria; order Enterobacterales; family Erwiniaceae; genus Pantoea; species Pantoea sp. DY-5. The sequence goes on along the minus strand of NZ_JAIMIE010000004.1, from coordinate 135,965 downwards.
CTGGCCGTTAGAGAGCGTTAACGCGTTCTGCCCCAGCTGATCTTTCACTTCGCCCCACAACGCCGCCGCACGCAGCGCACGCTCACAGGCTTCATTCAGCACGCGACGATCGCGCACGCCCTGCAAGCGCAGGCCGTAAACCACATTTTCGTAGATCGATTTAGGAAACGGATTCGGCCGCTGGAACACCATGCCAATGCGGCGACGCAGCGCGGGAAGATCCTGATTCGCCTGCATCACCGCGTAATCATCGAGCAGAATCTCGCCTTCAATGCGGCAGCGATCGATCACATCATTCATGCGATTGAAGCAGCGCAGCAGCGTCGATTTACCGCAGCCGGAAGGACCAATCAACGCCGTGATGCGGTTCTTCGGGATCTGCAGATCAATGTTATTCAGCGCCTGGCGTTCGCCATACCACAGCGACAGCTGATTAACGCTAAGGGCAATGTCGTAATCGGGCGTCATCAGAAACCTTTTTAGTGCGTCATAATCCGGTAACGCTCACGCAGCCGATGGCGCAACGCCATCGCCAGCAGATTGAGCGACAGGATGATCACCACCAGCAGCAAAGCGGTGGCGTAAACCAGCGGTCGATCAGCATCGATGTTAGGGCTCTGGAACGCCAAATCGTAGATCTGAAAACCGAGGTGCATGAATTTGCGATCGAGGTGCAGATAAGGGAACACCGCATCAACCGGCAGCTCCGGAACCATCTTCACCACGCCCACCAGCATCAGCGGCGCGGTTTCTCCGGCCGCACGCGCCACCGCCAGAATCAAGCCGGTGAGCATGGCCGGTACCGCCAGCGGCAGCACCACGCGCCACAGCGTTTCCGCCTGCGTTGCGCCCAGCGCTAGCGATCCCTGACGCAGATTATCCGGAATGCGCGACAATCCCTCTTCGGTGGCAACGATCACCACCGGCAGCGTCAGCAGCGCCAGCGTCAGCGCGGCCCACAGCAAGCCCGGCGTACCAAAAGTAGGATTGGGTAAGGCGCTGGAGAAAAACAGCTGGTCGAGGGTGCCGCCAATCAGCCACACAAAGAAACCGAGGCCAAACACGCCGTAGACAATTGACGGCACGCCCGCAAGATTCACCACCGCGATGCGCACCAGCCGCGTCAGTGCATTGCGTCCGGCGTATTCGTGTAGCCATACCGCCGCGATGACGCCGAGCGGCATGACGATGATCGACATCAACAGCACCATCAGCACGGTGCCAAAAATTGCCGGAAAAGCCCCGCTCTCGCCGCCACCGGAAGTCGGTGAATCGCTGACGAATTGCCAAATCTGACCGAAGAAGTGCAGCGTTTTGTTGGTTAAGGTCATGGCATTCGGATACCACGCATCCACCACCTGCGCCAATGGGATGGTGTGATCCACGCCGTTCACATCGCGCAGCACCAGCGTATCGCGCTGACTTTCGTGCTGCAGATGAGTTAACTGCTGCGCCAGCGCGTTAAAGCGGCGCTGTAACGCCGTGCGATTGGCATCAAACTCAGACTGCACTTCCAGGCTGAAGCGGCCGTTACGCTGCTGCTCATCGGCCTGCTGCTGCAGGCTTTCCAGCTGTGCATTAAGGCGCGCCATCTCAATGCGGCGGATGTTACTCGCCTGGCGCAGCTGCTCATGTACCTGCTGCAAACGCTGATGCAGCAAAGCATCGCGGCTCTGAGCGGTCATTACTTCGTTATCCTGGCGCAGCTCCACCAGCCAGCCATAAGCATTGCCGCCGTTGCGGCGCTGCAGCACCAACACATCAGCAGGACGACGGGTTTTCGCCTCGCCCTGACTGTAAAGCACGCGAAAATCCGGCGCGGCAAAGTCACGGTTGCCGGTTTTCACCACGTAGCGCCACTGTTCGCCCTGCTGCTGCTTTTGCAAGGTTTCGCCCAGCACCATCACCGCGCTGCCTTCAGGCGGCTGGAACTGATATTGATCGACCGGCTGCGGCCAGAAGGCGCGCATGCCTTGCCAGCCGAGCAAACCAATCAGCAAGGTGAACGCCAGCAGGCAAACCGCGACGGCCCCAGCGGTAAGCCAGCGCCAGCGATCGTTTTGTTTCATCGCCGTCATCCGTGGCCCTCGTGCTGGCTGTAGCGTTGGCGCAGGCGCTGACGAATCAACTCGGCGATGGTGTTGATCACCAACGTGAAGATCAACAGCAACAACGCACTGAGGAACAGAATGCGGTAATGAGCACTGCCCGCGGCGGCTTCGGGCATCTCAATGGCAATGTTGGCGGAGAGCGCACGCAGACCAGCAAATAAACCGCCTTCGCTAACCGGCGTGTTGCCGGTGGCCATCAGCACAATCATCGTCTCGCCGACGGCGCGGCCAAAGCCAATCATCAAGGCGGCGAAGATGCCCGCCGAGGCGCCCGGCAGCACCACGCGCGTCAGGGTTTGCCACGGCGTGGCGCCCAGCGCCAGCGAGCCCTGACCCAGCGCGCCCGGCACGCTGAATAGCGCATCTTCCGATAAGGTGAAAATCAGCGGCACCAGCGCAAAACCCATCGCCAGCGCGGCCACCAACAGATTGCGCTGTTCGTAATGGGCTAAACGCTCGCCAATCTCCGGCCAGAACAGCGTCGGCAGCCACAGCGTCAGCAACGTCACCACTAACAATAGCGGCAGCAGCAGAATCACTTCAAAGCCGGGACGTCGCCAGCTGGCCGGCAAACGCGGACTCAGCACGCCGCACAATAATAAGGTCGCGGCCAACACCGGCGGCAGTAGCAGCACGCCAACCAGCGCGGTGCTGATGTGCGGTGCCAGCCACACGCCAGCGATTAAACCAATCACCACGCTGGGCAGCGCGCCCATCATTTCGATCGCCGGTTTCACCCAGCGACGTAAACCCGGCGACATAAACCAGGCGGTATACATTGCGGCGGCCAGCGCCAGCGGCGTGGCAAACAGCAGCGCCAGACTGGCGGCTTTCAGCGTGCCCAGTACCAGCGGCATCAGGCTGAACTTAGCTTGATAGCTGTCGCCCGCCGCGGTGGATTGCCATACCCAATCGGCCTGCGGATAGTTTTCGTACCAGATTTTTTGCCACAGATTGCGCCAGGTGAAGTCCGGCCACGGGTTATCTAGCGCAAACTGTTGCCATTCCCCGGCGCGTTCAATGATCAAGGCATCACCGTGCGGCGCGAAGGCCAGTGCCTGAATGCCCGGTGCCAGCTGACGCGTTAAAATCGCGCCCTGCTGCTTGCTGGCGAACAGCTGAACCGTGCCCTGCGCATCGTAAGTGGCAAACACGCGGCGCTGCGACTCCGGCGTTATTCCGCGTACCTGCTGGCTACCGTTGAAGGTGTGAATCTGTTGTAAGCGCGGCCCATTATTACTGGCGATAGCGAACCATTGCTGCACGCCCTGCGCATCCTGAATCAGCAAGGTGCGTCCACCGGCCAGCATATGCAGGCTTTGCGGCGGCAGATTGAGGGTTTGCGTTTCACGTAACTGTGCGCCATCAGATGTGATTTGCCACACGCGCAGCAAACGCCCGCTGCTGGCGTAAAGCAAAGAGCCATCCGGTGATAGCAGCAGATGATCGGCCTGCTGCTGCGGCAACAGGATCTGATTCACTTTTTGCTGATTTTCCAGCGTCAGCAGGCTGATGCCAGCTGCGGTTTGCGCCGCGATCAACCATTGATGGTCGTTGAGCGACGTCAGCGCCATATTACTGACCGGGCCTTGCGGTAAGCGCAGTGGACGATCGCCGAGCGGGAAGCCCCATTCGCCGCTGCCGTTGCGGATAACCGGTTGCATTAACAGCAGTTCGCCCTGCATATTGAGCAGCACGCTGCGGTTATCAAAGCTTGCGATCGCCGCATCGGGTTTGCCATTCAGCGCCAGTGCGGGAGCGGCAGGTTGACCATCAAGCGGAATAAAGCGCGCTTCGTTGCGGCTGATGCGCCAGCCTAAATGGCCGTCGCTGCCCATCGCCAGCATTGGGGCTTTGTCCCACAGCTGAATATTGGTGGTGGCATGCATTCCCGGCGCGCTAAACAGCGGCAACACCACCCAGATCAACCAGAAGAACAGCAGTAACATCAGCAGCAAAATTCCCACGCCGCAAGCTGTGACGACGCGGCGCACTAAATTATCAGTGGCGCGTCGACGACGGTCGCTAAAGTGGACGGGAATACGATTTATGCTCATGCAGGCCAGGTTACCGGTGGAAACAAGTCGCTATGTTGCCCGTAGCTGATTGATAAGACAACCTTTGACGTTGGACAAGCCTGCCATACTCTCGCCATAATGGTGACGGACACTGAGCGGTAACGCATTTTTGTGCATTTTCCGCCGGACATTCCGTCCAGCATCAGCATCTCGGAGTCAGAATGGGTCAGGATAAGCTGTATATAGAAAAAGAATTAAGCTGGTTAAGCTTCAATGAACGTGTGTTACAGGAAGCCTCGGATAAAAGTAATCCGCTGATTGAGCGCATGCGCTTCCTGGGGATTTACTCCAATAACCTCGAAGAGTTCTATAAAGTGCGCTTTGCCGATCTCAAGCGGCGGATTCTGATCAGCGAAGAGCAAGGCAAACCGACCTCTTTGCGGCATCTGTTAAAGAAAATTCAGCTGCGGGTGCAGAAGTCGGATCAGGAGTTTGATGCGCTCTATAACGATCTACTGCTGGAAATGGCGCGTAATCAGATCTTCCTGATTAACGAACGCCAGCTGTCACCGAATCAGCAAGAGTGGCTGCGCTACTACTTCAAACATCAATTACGTCAGCACGTCACGCCGATTCTGATTAACCATGACACCGATCTGATCGAATTCCTGAAAGACGATTACACCTATCTGGCGGTGGAGATCATTCGCGGCGACGATATTCGTTATGCGCTGCTGGAGATCCCGTCAGATAAAGTGCCGCGCTTTATTAACTTGCCGGCTGAGTCGCCACGTCGCCGCAAGCCAATGATTCTGCTGGATAACATCCTGCGCTATTGCCTTGATGAAATTTTCAAAGGCTTCTTCGATTACGATACGCTAAATGCCTATTCAATGAAGATGACGCGCGACGCCGAATACGATCTGGTTACAGAGATGGAATCGAGCCTGCTGGAGCTGATGTCGTCGAGCCTGAAGCAGCGTCTCAATGCCGAGCCGGTCCGTTTTGTTTATCAGCGCGATATGCCGGATGCAATGGTGGAAATGCTGCGCCATAAGCTGTCGATTTCGAACTACGATTCGATTGTGCCCGGCGGCCGCTACCATAACTTCAAAGATTTCATCGGCTTCCCTAACGTTGGTAAAAGCAATCTGGAAAACCGTCCGCTGCCGCAAATTCGCCACATCGGCTTTGACGGCTTCCGCAACGGTTTCGACGCCATCCGCAATCGCGATGTGCTGCTCTACTATCCGTATCACACCTTTGAGCATGTGCTGGAGCTGCTGCGTCAGGCCTCGTTCGACCCGAACGTGCTGGCAATTAAGATCAATATTTATCGCGTAGCGAAAAACTCGCGCATCATGGATGCGATGATTCACGCCGCCTATAACGGCAAGAAAGTCACGGTGGTGGTGGAACTGCAGGCGCGCTTCGATGAAGAGGCCAACATCCGCTGGGCGAAACGCCTGACCGAAGCGGGCGTGCATGTGATCTTCTCCGCGCCGGGTCTGAAAATTCACGCCAAGCTGTTCCTGATTTCGCGCCGTGAAGGCGAAGAAGTGGTGCGTTATGCGCATATCGGTACCGGGAACTTCAACGAAAAAACCGCGCGCATTTATACTGACTATTCATTGCTGACCGCCGATGCGCGCATCACCAATGAAGTGCGTCGCGTGTTCAACTTCATTGAGAATCCGTATCGTCCGGTCACCTTCGAGCATTTGCTGGTGTCACCGCAGAACTCGCGTGACGTGCTGTATAAGTTCATTGATGCCGAGATCGCCAACGCGCAGCAAGGCAATCCTGCTGGCATTACGTTGAAGATCAACAACCTGGTGGATAATGGTTTAGTTGATCGACTTTACGCCGCCTCGTCGGCAGGCGTGAAAGTGAATCTGCTGGTGCGCGGCATGTGTTCGCTGATTCCTGATTTACCGGGCATCAGTGAAAATATTCGTATTACCAGCATCGTTGACCGCTATCTCGAACACGACCGCGTCTATATTTTTGAGAACGGCGGCGAGAAAAAGGTGTTCCTCTCTTCCGCGGACTGGATGACGCGTAACATAGACCACCGCATTGAAGTAGCCGTGGCGATTCTTGATCCCCGCGTGAAGCAGCGCATATTGGACATCATCGCCATTCTGTTTAGTGATACGGTGAAAGCCCGCATCGTCGATAAAGAGCTGAGTAATCGTTATGTGCCGCGCGGCAACCGTAAAAAGGTGCGTTCGCAGCTGGCCATTTATGACTACATCAAGAAACTGGAACAACCCGAATAACACCTATGCCAATCTCACATAAAAGTACGCCGAAACCTCAGGAATTCGCGGCAATCGACCTCGGCTCGAACAGCTTCCATATGGTCATTGCCCGCGTGGTGGATGGCGCTTTGCAAGTGCTGGGACGCCTGAAACAGCGCGTGCATCTGGCCGATGGCCTGGATGCGCACAATCGCCTGAGCGAAGAAGCGATTGAGCGCGGGCTGAGCTGTCTGGCGTTGTTCGCCGAACGTTTGCAGGGCTTCAGTTCCGCCAACGTGACGATCGTCGGCACGCACACGCTGCGTATCGCCAGCAATGCGGAAGAGTTTCTGCAGCGCGCGGCCGAGGTGATTCCCTATCCGATCGAGGTGATCTCCGGCAACGAAGAAGCGCGTCTGATTTTTATGGGCGTGGAGCACACGCAGCCGGAAAAAGGCCGCAAGCTGGTGATCGATATCGGCGGCGGCTCCACCGAACTAGTGATTGGGGAAGACTTTGAGCCGCAGCTGGTAGAGAGCCGCCGCATGGGCTGCGTCAGCTTCGCCAATCTCTTCTTCCCCAAAGGCGAAATTACGCCAGAAAACTTCCGCCGCGCGCGCCTCTCCGCTGCGCAAAAGCTGGAAACCATGGCGTGGCAATATCGTTTGCATGGCTGGCAATATGCGCTGGGTGCGTCGGGCTCCATTAAAGCGGCCTGCGAAGTGCTGCTGGCGATGGGCGAAAAAGAGAAGCTGATTACGCCAGAAACGCTGGAATTGCTGACCAGCGAAGTGCTGAAGCATAAGTCGTTTAATGCGCTGAGCCTGCCGGGCTTGTCGGAAGAGCGTAAGGCGGTATTTGTACCGGGCTTAGCAATTTTGTGTGGCGTGTTTGATGCGTTAGCGATTCGCGAGCTGCGTCTTTCTGACGGCGCACTGCGTGAAGGCGTGCTGTATGAGATGGAAGGCCGTTTCCGTCATCAGGACATTCGCAGCCGCACCGCGCAAAGTCTGGCAAATCACTATGCGATTGATAGCGATCAGGCGCGCCGTGTGCTGGAAACCACCGAGAAGCTCTATTTGCAGTGGCAGGAGCAGAATCCCAAGCAAGCTAATCCACAACTGTCGGCGCTGCTGAAATGGGCCGCGCTGCTGCATGAAGTGGGATTGACCATCAATCACAGCGGTATGCAGCGCCATTCGGCTTACATCCTGCAGAACTCCAACATGCCGGGCTTTAATCAGGATCAACAGATGCTGTTGGCCACGCTGGTACGTTATCACCGCAAAGCGGTGAAGCAGGATGAGATGCCGCGTTTCACCTTGTTTAAAAAGAAACAGTTTCTGCCGATGGTATTCCTGCTGCGTCTCGGCACGCTGCTGAATAATCAGCGCCAGGCGACCACCAAACCGGATTCGCTCAAGCTCAGCACCGACGACGGCCACTGGACGTTGACCTTCCCTGCCGGCTTCCTGAGCCAAAATACGCTGGTGCAGCTGGATCTGGAGCGCGAGCAAGCGTACTGGAATGATGTCACCGGCTGGAAACTGATGCTGGAAGAAGAGGAGTAAAGCGGGCAACTGGCCCGCAATCTGGTTATGACGACACGCCCCGATAACTATTACGCTGAAAAATACGGTCTCACGCCGACCCATTCTGAAGTGCTGGCGGCCCTGCCGCATCTTGAGGTGGGGAAAGCGCTGGATTTGGGCTGCGGCCAGGGCCGCAATAGCCTGTTTCTCAATCAGCATGGCTTTGACGTGACGGCCTGGGACAGCAATCCCGCCAGTCTGGAGCGCCTGAACAGCATCATTGCGGAAGAGAATCTGCAGAACATTCACACCGAGCTGTGCGATCTGAATAGCGTGCGCTTCAACGGCGCCTATCAGTTTGTGCTGTCGACCGTGGTGATGATGTTCCTGCAGCCGGCAACAATTCCGCAGCTGATTGCCGATATGCAGGCCAGCACGCGTAAATATGGCTACAACCTGATTGTGGCGGCGATGGATACCGATGATTATCCCAATACGCAAAACTTCCCGTTTGCGTTTAAATCCGGTGAACTCAGCCACTATTACCGCAACTGGCATATTGTGAAATACAACGAAGAGGTCGGTGAGCTGCATCGTCGTGATGAAAACGGTAACCGCATTAAAACCCGTTTCGCCACGCTACTGGCGCAGAAAGCCAGTTACTGAATTAACGGCCGCTTTGTGCGGCCGTTCGATTGTCTGATGTCGATCAGTGCACTGAACCTTTTTTGCTCATTTTTCACACAGCGATTGCTTTAGCGATCTAAGTGTGACTAAATATTGCCTCCGCCCATCGGGCATTTACAGGAACCACCCCGCGTGAACAGCGCTATCTCTGCACGAAGACGTCCCAAAACTGGCACCATGACCCGCATTGTTTTACTGGTCAGCTTCTTAATTTTGTTTGGCCGCCTGCTTTTCATCATTCCCGGTGCCATCGAGCATCATCAGCAAAAGAAAGCCATCCCTGAACCGGTCACGCTGAGCACCAGTGATTCGCGCTAAATAATTTGCGGGTCGTCTGTCGCTGCTAAACATTGTCCTTTGAGACAATGCTGCTTTTTACGTCCTGTTACCCGCAACGCGCTACACTGTGAGCTGACTTTACAGACACAAGGAACGCGTTATGTCTGCTTCGCATTCACAAAAATTAGCTGAAACCCGCCATCACATCCTTAACCTGCTGCTCAACGAGCATGATCTTGTTGATGTTCTGCTGGATAAATCCGTCGATCTGAATGCCGCCGAACTGCGTGATATCACCGACTGGCGTCATGAATTAGAGCTTGAGCTGCAGCAATTGCACGCCGCGGATTTAGCCGACATCCTCGAAGCCTTGCCGGAAGAAGAGCGTCAGGCGCTGTGGCGTTTAGTGCCGACGGCACAGCGCGGTCACGTTCTGGTTGAGGCTTCAGAAACCGTTTGGGCCAGCCTGACGGAAGAAATGTCTGATCGCGATATTCTGCACGCCATCGAGCCGCTGGATATCGACGATCAGGTATATCTGGCGCGCTACCTGCCGCGCGATTTAACCGGACGTTTGCTCACCACCCTTGAACCTAGCCTGCGCGCGCGACTGATGAGCGTGATCGAGCTGGATCGCGATCGCGTCGGGCAGATCATGGATTTCAATATCCTGACGGTGCGCTCTGACGTGACCTTAGCCACGGTGCAGCGCTATCTGCGTAAAGGCAAAAAAATGCCTGACGGCACCGATAAGATCTTTATCACCGACGAACAAAATCAACTGGTAGGTGAGTTAACGCTTACTGATATTCTGCTCAACAAACCGAAGATGCTGGTCGCAGAAGTGATGAATTCGCATCCCACCACGTTTCAGCTCAACGATAAAGCGGAAGACGCCGCCAGCGCGTTTGAACGTTATAACCTGATCTCCGCTGCGGTCACCGATGCTCAAGGCAAACTGATTGGCCGTATCACCATTGAAGACGTGGTCGATTTGGTGAACGAAGAGAACGAAAGCAACATCCGTAAAATGGGGGGTATCAGCCAGGGCGAAGACGTGTTTGCGCCGGTGCGCAAAGCGGTGGGCAAACGCTGGGCCTGGCTGGCGGTTAACCTGTGTACCGCATTTGTCGCTTCGCGCGTGATTGGCCTGTTTGAAGCCACCATATCGCAGCTGGTTGCGCTGGCGGCGCTGATGCCAATCGTCGCCGGCATCGGCGGCAACACCGGCAATCAAACCATTACCATGATTGTGCGTGCGCTGGCGCTGCATCAGGTTGAACCGGGTAACTTCTCGTTCCTGATCATGCGTGAACTCGGCGTGGCATTGATTAACGGCCTGTTCTGGGGCGGCATTATGGGCGGCGTCACCTGGCTGATGTACGACAACCTGCAACTCGGCGGCGTGATGATGCTGGCGATGGTGCTGAACCTGCTGTTGGCCGCGCTGATGGGCGTGCTGATTCCGTTAATCATGACCAAAATGAAACGCGATCCCGCCGTTGGCTCTAGCGTGCTGATCACCGCGATCACCGATACCGGCGGATTCTTTATCTTCCTTGGTCTGGCGACGATATTTTTGCTGCATCATTAAGGCTTTAAACAGTGTGCGTAACGTTGCAGCATCTGCTGTAAATTGAGTTGCAACGTTGCGCGCGCCAGTTCACTCAGTGCTGGATTGACCCGCGTTGAACCACGCTGATTTAACCACTCCAGCACATCGATTAAATGCCATATGGCTGTTTTTCCATCATGAATCGGACGCGGAAACTGCGGGCTATGGCTGAGCATCAGCTTGCGCATGTTCTGCCGCGAAACTCCTATCAACTCTGCGATATCCGTCAGCCCGACTAAATCTGGCGCGGCTTCAATCAGTTCCGCATCTGGCAATGCCTGAAAAACATCCTCCAACGCGCTGCGCACCGCATCCTGCGCAGTGCTGGCTTCGCGGCAGAACGTCATGCTTAATTTTCCCGCCACACCCGCGCCAATTAACGCATCAGTGCAGCCTTGCCAACCGAGCCGTTCGATCACTTCATCGATGTCGCTCTCATCATTGAGCTGAAAACGCAGCGTAAACTCAAATTCCATGTTTCACTCCTCGTCACTTAACCCGCTGAGGGCTTTCACTGCAGTTATCCACCACGCGCCGTAACAGTTTGGCATGCGTTTCGGGATTTTTTGGCGTACTCCAGATGCAGGTAATGCAGTAATCCCCACATCGACACTCTGTCGAATTATCTGGGCAGTACATCTTGCCCCACGCATGGTGACCGCCAACGGCAATCTTCCAACCTCTTGCTTCTGCATATCGCAAAGCTCCTTCGACCGCTTTATGCGGATGCCGCTTCCTCTCTGACATCGCTGGCTACCTTATGCCCACCGCAATAAGTTGTCAACTGACAACCGCGAAGTGTTTCGGTACTATTTCAGCGGCGAATGCTGCAGAAAATAACCAGAACGGTCTCAACGCGCTTTGATTCAGTTTTGTGCTGGAAGACAGCGCACAAAATCAAGCGCACAGCGCCTAAAGTGCATATAGACTCTGTTGTTATCACTGACCTGACGGAGAAGAAGCATGTTTAACGTGGATGATTTTGTGCAGTCTAAGACCGGTGGCCCAAAGATGCAGGTGCTGCGCGTGGAAGGCGATATGCTGTGGTGCGCTCGCGTTGACGATCATATCAAGCGTGAAATTGAAGTCAGAGTCGATAGCGTGAATCTGTATCACGAAGACGGCGATTTCGGCGTCTGTTAAAAAAACGGCCCCAAACCGGGGCCACTTTTAGGGATTGTCTCGCTGCACATTATTCTGACCGATGCCGCCGATAAACGGCAGACGCAGCCTAAACGGTGTGAAATCCAGCCCCATGTTTAATCCCAGCAGATTCACTTCCAGCCCCTCTTCCGCGCCAACCGTCACACCCAACACGCCCAGCAGAGAAAGCTGCACGCCGCGACCTGAAGGCGGTAAACCTACCGGATTAAGCAGCGAGCGATAATCTTTGCCGAGCGCGTTAGCCGGTAGATCCAACTTCAACGCCGGAACCTCGCGGCCGATATGCGCCATAAAAGTATTGCTGTTGGGTCCCGGCCAGGCGTGATACGTGGTCGGCCAGGGATAGGATTTAATGGCCGCTTCGATCTGCGGAATCATCGCTTCTGCGCTACTGCCGCGATGGTCAACCAGCAGACGCGGCTTCGCACCGTACCAATAACCATCGGGAAGATTGCTGTTACGACGCACTTTATCGCCGCTGCCCCAGCTAATCACTTCGTAACGGTTATAGCGGGTTTCACCGGCGCGCTTGAAGATAATCCACGGATGTACCGCCACCGCGCCCTTCCAGCCATAAGTCGGCGCAGCATAAACCTGCACGATAGCTTCTGCCGCATAACGCTGCGGATCCGGTGCGATACCGGCCGAATCGCGCCTTGCGGATGCCCAGCCACCGCGTTCAGAGGTGAGCTCACCGCTTCGCGTTGCCTGCGCCAAGCTCGCGCCTAATGAAAGCAAGATGATGCAAAGAAAAGAGATCAGTACGGCTTTGAAAGGCAACATCGACGGCATCCTGATGAGTAAAAATTACTCGCTATCTTGCATCGAAATGGGGGGGGTTGTATTCACGAACTATTCGATGAAGCGAAAAAGCGGCATGCCTAACAGAAGTAAATTGCTTGTACAAAATTTGATTGTCTTACTGTCATTTATAAAAGACAATCTGCTAAGGATTCAGTGCTTGCGAGGACGCTATGCTGTACACGACTCAACGTTATCAGGACGCTACCGGTAAAGTCCCCTACACTGAGTGGATCAAAAGGTTACGTAAAAAAGATCCTCGTGCTGCAGCAAAAATTGATATCCGCATTGACCGCGCAGAAAGCGGCAATTTTGGCGATCATAAGTTTGAATTGGATGGTGTTTGGGAGCTTAGAATTGATTATGGCCCCGGTTATCGTGTCTATTACGCCCTTGATGGTGAAAGAATAATTTTACTCCTCGTTGGTGGAGATAAATCCACTCAAGCAAGCGACTTAATGAAAGCTGTAAAATTTTGGCGGGATTATCAAAAGAGGTAAGAATATGACTATCATCATTCAGTCTGCTAAAAAGAAAAAAGCAATAAACCACGATGATGCGATGGTAGCAGAGCTGCGCGAAAATCCTGAATATGCACAAATTTATCTGCAGACCGCTCTCGAAGATATTTATGAAGAAGGGGGTATTGCAGCCTTCCTCATCGCCTTACGCCGTGTTGTTGAAGCGCGTGGTGGGATCAGTGAAATATCAAAAAAATCAGGGCTGTCACGTCAACAACTGTATAAAACGCTATCTGAAAACGGCAATCCTACATTGACGACTCTTACGGAGATCACGCGTGCAGCAGGTGTGCGTCTTATTCCACAACACTAAACAGCAGAAGTCATAAAAAAGCCCGCAATTAAGCGGGCTTCGTTTTTACGCAGTGATCAAAGCAGGATTTATTCCCACTCAATCGTCGCAGGTGGTTTACCTGAAATATCATAAACCACGCGGGAAATGCCGTTAACTTCGTTGATGATGCGGTTAGAGACGCGGCCGAGGAAATCGTACGGCAGGTGCGCCCAGTGCGCTGTCATGAAGTCGATGGTTTCCACCGCACGCAGTGAAACTACCCAATCATATTTACGACCATCACCCATCACGCCAACAGAACGTACTGGCAGGAACACGGTGAACGCCTGGCTGACTTTGTTGTACAGGTCAGCTTTATGCAGCTCTTCGATGAAGATAGCGTCTGCACGGCGCAGCAGGTCGCAGTACTCTTTCTTCACTTCGCCCAGCACGCGCACGCCCAAACCTGGACCTGGGAACGGATGACGATACAGCATGTCGTACGGCAGGCCGAGTTCCAGACCGATTTTACGCACTTCGTCTTTGAACAGCTCTTTCAGCGGCTCAACCAGGCCCATCTTCATCTCTTTCGGCAAACCGCCCACGTTGTGGTGCGATTTGATCACGTGCGCTTTACCGGTGGCAGAAGCCGCCGATTCGATCACGTCAGGATAGATGGTACCTTGTGCCAGCCACTTCACGTCTTCCAGACGCAGCGCCTGCTCGTCAAACACCTCTACGAATACGCGGCCGATGATTTTACGTTTGGCTTCGGGATCGTTCTCGCCCGCCAGCGCATCAAGGAAGCGCGCTTCTGCCGCAACGTGCACGATGTTCAGACCGAAGTGGTCACCGAACATTTCCAGCACCTGCTCAGCTTCATTCAGACGCAGCAGGCCGTTATCCACGAACACGCAGGTCAGACGCTCGCCGATGGCGCGATGCAGCAGCATCGCGGTCACAGAAGAGTCCACGCCGCCAGACAGACCGAGAATCACTTTGTCATCGCCAACCTGCTGACGAATACGCTCAACCGCATCTTCGATGATTTTGGCTGGCGTCCACAGCGCTTCACAGCCGCAGATGTCACGAATGAAACGCTCAAGCATACGCAGGCCCTGACGCGTGTGCGTCACTTCCGGGTGGAACTGCACGCCGTAGAATTTCTTCTCTTCGTTAGCCATGATGGCAAACGGACAGGTTTCGGTGCTGGCAACGGTTTCGAAACCGGCTGGGATGGCGGTGACTTTGTCGCCGTGGCTCATCCAAACGTCCAGCAGCGGTTTACCTGCTGCGCTAATCGCATCTTCGATGTCACGCACCAGCGCGCTCTGAGTCAGCACTTCAACCTGCGCATAACCAAATTCGCGCTCGTTAGAGCCTTCAACCTTGCCGCCCAACTGCATCGCCATGGTCTGCATGCCGTAGCAGACGCCCAACACTGGCACACCCGCGTTAAACACGTATTCCGGCGCACGCGGGCTGTTCAGCTCGGTGGTGCTCTCCGGACCGCCAGAGAGAATGATGCCGTTCGGGTTAAACTGGCGAATTTGCTCTTCGGTGACATCCCACGCCCAGAGTTCGCAGTAAACACCCAGCTCGCGCACGCGGCGCGCAACCAGCTGCGTATACTGAGAACCAAAATCGAGGATCAAAATGCGATGTTTATGAATATTTTCAGTCGTCATTGAGGCGTTTCCATTGGGATGGACTTAATAATAAAAGCGCCCGGCGGGTGCCGGGCGCTAAATTTTACGGGATTATGAACCCATGCGGTAGTTTGGTGACTCTTTGGTGATGGTCACGTCATGCACGTGGCTTTCATTGATGCCCGCGCCGCTGATACGCACGAACTCCGCTTTGGTGCGCAGATCGTCAATGGTCGGGCAACCGGTCAGGCCCATGCAAGAGCGCAAGCCGCCCATCTGCTGGTGCACGATCTCTTTCAGGCGACCTTTGTAGGCAACGCGGCCTTCGATACCTTCCGGTACCAGTTTGTCAGCGGCGTTATCGCTCTGGAAGTAACGGTCTGAAGAGCCTTTAGACATCGCGCCCAATGAACCCATACCGCGATAAGACTTGAACGAACGGCCTTGATAAAGCTCGATTTCGCCCGGAGACTCTTCGGTACCGGCCAGCATTGAGCCAACCATAACGGCCGCTGCGCCTGCTGCAATCGCTTTTGCGATGTCGCCAGAGAAGCGGATACCGCCATCAGCGATAACCGGAATGCCGGTGCCTTCCAGCGCGGCAACCGCATCAGAAACCGCGGTGATCTGTGGAACACCAACGCCGGTCACGATACGCGTGGTACAGATTGAGCCAGGACCGATACCCACTTTCACCGCGCTCACGCCGGCCTGCGCCAGCGCCAATGCGCCTGCGCCGGTGGCAACGTTGCCGCCGATGATTTCCAGGTTCGGGTATTTTGCACGGGTTTCACGAATACGCTGCAGCACGCCTTCAGAGTGACCGTGTGATGAGTCAATCAGCAGCACGTCAACACCGGCAGCAACCAGCGCATCAACGCGCTCTTCATTGCCCGCACCGGCACCAACAGCAGCGCCTACGCGCAGACGGCCTTCCGCATCTTTACACGCGTTAGGTTTACGTTCGGCTTTTTGGAAGTCTTTAACGGTGATCATGCCCAGCAGGTGGAAGCTGTCATCAACAACCAGCGCTTTCTCAACACGTTTTTCATGCATTTTGTGCAGCACAACTTCGCGTGCTTCACCCTCTTTCACCGTTACCAGGCGCTCTTTCGGGGTCATCACCGCGGAAACCGGTAAGGTCAGGTCGGTAACAAAACGCACGTCACGGCCCGTGATGATGCCTACCAGCTCGTTGTCGGTGTTCACGACCGGGTAGCCGGCGAAGCCGTTACGTTCGGTCAGCTCTTTCACCGCCGCCAGCGCGGTGGTTGGCAGCACGGTTTGCGGATCGGTAACGACGCCGCTTTCGTGTTTTTTCACCTTACGAACTTCATCCGCCTGGCGCTCAATTGACATGTTTTTGTGAATAAAGCCTAAACCACCTTCCTGCGCCAGCGCAATTGCCAGACCGGCTTCGGTCACGGTGTCCATTGCAGCGGAGAGCATGGGGATGTTCAGACGGATGTTTTTCGTCAGTTGAGTGCTGAGATCAGCGGTGTTCGGTAAGACAGTGGAGTGAGCGGGAACGAGCAGAACGTCGTCAAATGTGAGGGCTTCTTTAGCGATTCTTAACATTGCAATATCTCCACCTGGGGGCGATTAAAACAGATAAAATATTGCCGCGGCATTATACAGGCCGAAACCGATTGCCTCCAGTGTTTTTTCAGAAAATGTCTTGATCCTCGGGGCAAGCAATGTAGTATCAGTTGATTAACCCTCTGATTTAAAATTTGATCTACATCACATGTCGCTACCGCCAACCGCCAATATTTTTACCGTCAGCCGCCTGAACACCACGGTGCGCCAACTGCTGGAAAATGAGATGGGCCTGGTGTGGCTCAGCGCTGAAATTTCAAATTTCACTCAGCCCTCTTCCGGTCATTGGTACTTCACGTTGAAGGATGATGGCGCACAAGTGCGCTGCGCGATGTTCCGCAACAGCAATCGTCGCGTCACCTTCCGTCCTCAACATGGCCAGCAGGTGTTAGTGCGCGCCAGCATCACGCTGTATGAGCCGCGCGGCGATTATCAGCTGATTATCGAAAGCATGCATCCGGCCGGTGAAGGCTTGCTGCAGCAGCAATTTGAACAGCTGAAAGCGCGTTTGGCTGCAGAAGGCTTATTCAATCAACAGTTCAAACAGTCGCTGCCGGATCCGGCGCGTCAGGTGGGCGTGATTACCTCCGCCACCGGCGCGGCGCTGCACGACGTGCTGCGGGTGCTGCAGCGACGCGATCCTTCACTGCCAGTGATTATCTATCCTACCGCGGTGCAAGGCGTGGATGCGCCAGCAGGCATTGTGCGTGCCATTGAGCTGGCCAACCAGCGCGATGAGTGTGACGTGTTGATTGTCGGTCGTGGCGGCGGTTCGCTGGAAGATTTGTGGAGCTTCAATGACGAGCGCGTGGCGCGGGCGATTTTTGCCAGCCGCCTGCCGATTGTCAGCGCCGTTGGGCATGAAACCGATGTCACCATCGCTGACTTCGTAGCGGATTTACGTGCGCCGACGCCGTCTGCTGCGGCAGAACTGGTGAGCCGTAATCAGCTTGAGCTGTTGCGCCGTTTGCAGTCGCAGCAGCAGCGCATGGAGATGGCGATGGATTTCTATCTTGCACAGCAGCAGCGTCGCTTCACGCGCGTTAAGCACCGCTTACAGCAGCAGCATCCGCAGCTGCGTCTGGCACGCCAGCAAACCGCGCTCTTCCAGCTGCAGCGTCGTCTCGGTGAAGCGATGGACCAGCGTATGCGTGTGGCCAATCGTCAGCAGGATCGCCTGCTGCAGCGCCTTAACGCCCAGCAGCCGCAGGGACGTATTCTGCGCGCTCAGCAGCAGCTCCAGCAGTGGCACTATCGCTTACGGCAGGGCATGGAAAAGCAGCTCAATCACAATCGTCAGCGCTTTGGCACGCTGGCGGCACAGCTGGAAGGCGTAAGCCCGCTGGCGACGCTGGCGCGTGGCTTTAGCGTAACCACCGACACTCAAGGTCAGGTGGTGAAGAAAACCCAGCAGCTCAGCAAAGGCGACTTGCTACGCACCCGACTCGACGATGGCTGGGTGGAAAGCCAGGTTACCGCCCTCGAACCGCAGAAATCCCGGAGTCGCAAAGCACGTTCATAGTATGAAAACTATACTTTCTGGCACATTCGTAAAAGAGCCAGGGAGATTGGTATGTCTTACAGCGTTATTCCTCCTTACATTCTGCGCAATATCATTGATAACTGCTCCGGCGCGCAGCAAGACTACGCGCGCCGCACCCTCACCCACGTCCAACACTTGATGGGCGAACATAACGTTAAACCGGCAGGTACCGCCACAGCGCAACGAGGCACGGTGCTGCGTGCTATTTACGACGCCAAAGGGACGCAAAATCTGCCCGGCACTTTGGTGCGCGAAGAAGGCCAGCCGGGAAATGGCGATGTTGCAGCCGAAGAAGCCTGGAACTATCTCGGCATTACCTACGATTTCTTCTGGAAAACCTACCAACGCAACTCGCTGGACAATAAAGGCCTCAAGCTCGATGGTACCGTGCATTACGGCAAGGAGTATCAGAACGCCTTCTGGAACGGGCAGCAGATGGTGTTTGGTGACGGCGACGGCGAGATTTTCAATCGCTTCACCATCGCGCTGGATGTAGTGGCGCACGAGCTGACGCACGGCGTGACGGAAACCGAAGCGGGATTGATCTATTTCCAGCAGGCAGGCGCGCTGAACGAATCGATGTCTGACGTGTTTGGCTCGCTGGTGAAGCAATTCCACCTCAAGCAGAGCGCCGATCAGGCTGACTGGATCATCGGCGAAGGTTTGCTGGCACAGGGCATCAATGGGCGCGGATTGCGCTCGATGTCGTCACCGGGAACGGCCTACGATGATCCGGTGCTGGGTAAAGATCCGCAACCGGCCGATATGGCGCACTATATCGAAACGCGTGACGACAACGGCGGCGTGCACCTCAATTCCGGCATTCCCAATCGCGCTTTTTACCTCGCCGCTAAAGCGCTGGGCGGCTTTGCGTGGGAACAGGCCGGTCAAGCCTGGTACGACACGCTGTGCGACAAAACGCTGCCACAGGATGCCGATTTCAGCACCTTTGCGCGCTTTACCGTGCAGCACGCGAAACAGCGGTTCAACAACTCAGTGGCGGAGAAGATCCAATCCGCCTGGCAGCAGGTAGGCGTAACATGGACATCCAACTGACCGATGACGCAATCATCGAGCTAGCGCGGGAAGGCGGAATCGCTTTTATCCCTAAACTGCGCGGCGAACGGCGCTTTGCGCTGGCGGAACTGCCGGAACCGCAAAAGCAGCGCGTCTGCGAAGTACTGGAACAGGCAATGCCGTTGGGGGAAACGGAAGATCAGGCGGCAAATGTCGGTCGTGGCGATCAGCGCTACTTCCGCATTCAAATCACCTACGCCACCCATCGCGAAGCGGGAAATTTCGTGATTTTAATTCCCGAACAACTGGCGCCCCCCGAGCTGCAATCGCTGTGGCGAGACGGTGAATAGGTTATCGGAGGTCTCTCAAGGCAGAGCGTAACTGATTGACTATACTCATTATGTGGCTAGCTAGTCCACGTCGAAGAAAACACCCTTAGATGAGGTCTCTGCTATGACACAAAAAAAGCAACGAGGTGGTGCCGGGAACTTTGCAGAGGACCCGGAGCGCGCCAGGGAAGCCGGTAGCGCTGGCGGCAAAGTCAGTGGGGGTAATTTCAGAAACGATCCTGAAAGAGCCAGGGAAGCTGGAAGAAAAGGAGGTCAAAAAAGCCGTCGCCCTTCTAAGCAGCAGTAATTAAGGTGCCTTAAAGGAAGAGATGTGCCACGGAGGGTGATAAAAAAAAGGCCGACATCATGATGTCGGCCTTTCTCCATTTTTAACTTACTTGCTGTCTGGCAGCGCGTAAGCAATCACGTAATCACCACGGTCTGGCGACTGACGTGCACCGCCTGCGGAGATCAGGATGTACTGTTTGCCGGTTTTCGGCGAAACGTAGCTGATTGGACCGCCCTGGCTGCCGACTGGCAGACGTGCTTTCCACACTTCTTTACCGGTTGAGCTATCGAAAGCGCGCAGATAGTAATCCTGCGTACCCGCGATGAACACCAGGCCACCCTGCGTTGCCAGCGTGCCGCCTAAGGTCGGCATACCAATTGGCATTTTCGCGCGCATTTTGATACCAAACGGACCGGTATCTTCTACCGTACCCACCGGCACCTGCCACACAATCTGACGGGTTTTCATATCAATCGCTGACAGCGTACCGAACGGCGGAGCCTGGCACGGAATGCCCAGCGGCGACATGAAGCGGTTTTTGTTCACCGCGTACGGTGTACCTTTCAGCGGAACCGCACCCATACCGGTGTTGATGGCTTCACCGCCGTTGCTGGCCGCCGTTTTGCTGGTGTCTTGTGGGATCATCTGTACCCACAGGCCCAGACGCATGTCGTTAACGAACATGTACTGGTTGTTCGGGTCAAACGAGATACCGCCCCAGTTCATACCACCCAGTGAACCTGGGAAGCTGAGGGATTTATCGGTATCCGGCACGGTGAACAGACCATCGTAACGCATGCCTTTAAAGGCAATACGGCACGCCAGCTGATCAAACGGTGTTGCCCCCCACATATCCGATTCCGTCATTTTCTGGTTGCCGATATTTGGCATTTCCACAGAGTGCGGCTGAGTTTTGGTGTACTGCTCGTTCGGGATGTGACCCTGCGGCATCGGCAGCTCTTCAACTTTGGTCAAAGGCTTGCCGGTCAGGCGATCCAGCACCCAGATCATGCCGGTTTTCGCACCGATAACTACGGCTGGCTTGTTGGTGCCATCCTTCATCGGGAAGTCTACCAGGCTCGGCTGCATTGGCAGGTCGAAGTCCCACAGATCGTTATGCACGGTCTGATAAACCCACTTCTGCTTACCGGTGGTGGCATCCAGCGCCAGGATTGATGCGCCGTAAGTGTGATCCAGTTTGGTACGGTTCGCACCCCACAGATCCACTGACGAGCTACCCATCGGCAGGAACACGGTGTTCATTGCCGGATCGTAAGACATTGGCGCCCACGAGTTTGGCGTACTGCGGGTGTAATTTTTACCCGGCATCAGCACCGCATTTGGGTCGTCATTGCCTGGGTCAAACGCCCAACGCATCTGACCGGTGATGACGTCAAAACCACGCAGCACGCCGCCAGGCATGTCGGTCTGTACGTTATCGGCGACACGACCACCCACAACAACAGTGGTACCGGCCATCGCTGGCGGTGACGTCAACTGATATTGCGGATCTGGCGCACTGCCCAGACCGGTTTTCAGGTCAACCACACCGTGCGTACCGAAGGTGTCGCACAGCTCACCGTTGTCGGCGTTGATAGCAATCAGACGCGCATCAATGGTGTTCATCAGAATACGACGCTGACAGGTATCGCCAGCAGGCAGCACAGCGGCAGTAACCGGCGTTGAACCCGGCTCGGTTGGCTGCTGCAGGGGTTTAGTCGCATCGAAATAGGCTAAGCCACGGCAGCGGTTCCACACTTCTGCCTGCGCGTTGATTTCGCGTTTCCAGATTTCCTTACCGCTGTCTGCGGCAACCGCAATCACATTGTTATGCGGGGTACACAGGAACAGCGTGTTGCCCACCTGCAGCGGGGTTTGCTGATCTTCCGCACCGTTACCGGTTGGGCTGATTGGCGTATCGCCAGTGTGGAAAGTCCAGGCAACCTGCAGGTCTTTCACGTTGTCGCGGGTAATCTGATCGATGGCAGCGAAGCGGTCGCCACCCGGCGTACGGCCGTAGCTGCTCCAGTCTTGCTGAGGTTTTGATTTATCGACCGGAATCAGCGGCAGCTGTTTACCGTCAAATGCCACGGTAGGATGCGGCTGGAACATCTGCACGAAAGTCGCCACCATGCCCACCACGATCACCGCAGAGAGCACATAAGAAACTTTCGCCAGAGAGTTTTTGCCTTCGCTTTTACGCAGGGCTGGCCAGGTGAGGAATGCAAACAGCATCAAGCCAGCCGGCACCATCAAGCGCGAGACCAGCGGCCAGAAATGCAGGCCTGCATCAAACAGTGACCAAATCAACGTGCCAGCAAACACCAGAATAAACAGGGTGACGGCGGATGATTTGCGACGGAAGAACTGAATGGCCGACAGCAGCATGACGATACCGGCGATGAGGAAGTACCAGCTGCCGCCCAGCGCGACCAGCTTGCCGCCGCCGATTGCGAAGAACAAGCCGATTGCCAGCAAGACCAGGCCAAACAGTACGGACCAGATGCTCAGCCCTTTGCCGGGACGAGCGGAATTTTCTGCCATAACAAAAACTCTCCTGAAAAAATAAAGCGCTGGCGCCGATAAATCTGTGGCAGCCGATGACAAGGCCCCAGCCGAAGCGGGAGACAGGAACTATTCCGTTACGCTTTATTTTATATCTATTGGTACGGGTGCAATGCCCGTGATTCGGCGCTTGTGAGCGAGGACACAACGCAGGTGAGAGTGATTCTCGCGACAAGGCGGCAGGATTGTACCACCTGGTACAATAAAAAGTGAATATCCATAACGCGGCAGTCACTGGTTAATAGCATTTTTGCTACAAATCCAGGCGTAACTTGTTAATAAATATAGGCGTGAAAGCCGGAGTTTTTAATCTGCGGTGAAGGCAGGCGTAAATTCGACGCGCTTTTTCGAGATCAAACCGTCGCCGTGCTGACAAAAGTAATCGACAGCGCCGCAGGCTTTCAGCACTTGTAACGGCTGATGGCAATCCGGGCATAAGGCGATACGATCGAAATGACGTTCACAGTTGGGGCAGTCAAAACCGGTTTCACTGAGAGTGAGTAATTGCTGACAGGCTGGGCAGGAAAAATTCATCAATTGTCCTCTGCGCTTTGGATGGCGGTCGCCATGAATGGCGACCCTACGAGTTACAGGTGCATAAAAAAAGGGCCCTGATGGGCCCTTCTCATCTTAACGCTTGTTCTTCTTAAGATGCGACATCAGACGCTGACGTTTACGCTGCTGCGTTGGCGTCAACAGGTTGCGTTTGCCCGCGTACGGGTTATCGCCCTCTTTGAACTGAATGCGAATCGGCGTACCCATAACGTTGAGTGAACGACGGAAGTAGTTCATCAGATAACGCTTGTAGGAATCGGCCAGATCTTTCACCTGGTTGCCGTGAATCACCACGATTGGCGGGTTATAACCACCGGCGTGCGCATACTTCAGCTTCACGCGGCGACCCCGTACCAACGGCGGTTGGTGATCGTCGGCGGCCATAGTCATGATGCGCGTCAGCATTGCGGTGCCCACACGCTTGGTGGAGCAGTCGTACGCTTCGGTCACCGATTCGAACAGGTTGCCGACGCCGCTGCCGTGCAGGGCGGAAATAAAGTGGATGCGCGCAAAATCGATAAAGCCCAGGCGGAAGTCCAACATCTCTTTGACTTCATCTCTGGCTTCCTGCGTCATGCCATCCCACTTGTTGACCACGATCACCAGTGAGCGCCCACTGTTCAGGATAAAGCCGAGCAGCGAGAGATCCTGATCGGAGATTCCGGCACGCGCATCAATCACCAGCATTACCACGTTAGCATCTTCGATAGCTTGCAACGTTTTGATAACTGAGAATTTTTCGACGGTTTCGGTGATTTTACCGCGCTTACGTACGCCAGCGGTATCAATCAGGACATACTCACGTCCGTCACGTTCCATCGGAATATAGATGCTGTCGCGCGTGGTGCCCGGCATGTCGAAGACCACGACACGGTCTTCGCCAAGAATGCGGTTAGTTAGCGTTGACTTACCCACGTTCGGGCGGCCAACGATAGCGAGTTTGATTGGCAGTGTGGTTGGGTCGAAATCTTCTTCTTCCTCTTCCTCCAGCGCCTTCTCACTCTCTTCTTCTAAATCGGCCCAATAAGCAGCGTTCTCTTCTTCTTCAGTGAGCTCGACTTCTGGAACGATTTCTTCCATCCACGGCAACAGTGCGGTTTCCAGCAGGCTGTTAACGCCGCGGCCATGCGAAGCTGCAATGGCGTGAATCTCGCCTAAGCCCAGCGCATAGAAATCCAGCACCGCCGCTTCCGGGTCGATACCGTCAGTTTTGTTGGCGACAACAAAGGTGGCTTTCTCACGGGCACGCAGATGATTGGCGATTTGCTGATCCGCCGGCATTACGCCCGCGCGCGCATCCACCATAAACAGCACCACATCGGCTTCTTCAATCGCCAGCAGCGACTGCTCCGCCATGCGGTTTTCTACGCCCTCTTCGGTGCCATCAATACCGCCGGTATCAATAACAATGAATTCGCGCCCTTCCACTTCGGCGCGACCATATTTGCGATCGCGAGTCAGTCCAGGAAAATCCGCCACCAGCGCATCACGTGTGCGTGTTAAACGGTTAAATAGCGTAGATTTTCCCACATTGGGACGCCCAACCAGCGCGACCACAGGTACCATAACACTTGCCTCAGTTTTTAAAATAATTCGCCCGAATGGCGTGATTATAACGACATTTGACGCCAGGCGTCAGGCTGAAGGCGCAAAGAATACCATGCCTGACTAAAAACGAAACGGCCCCTGACGAATCAGGAGCCGTGTAAGCGAGCGGGAAACGCGTTCCCGCAGAGCCAAATCCTTAACGGGTGATGGCGTAAACTTCTCCGCCTTTCGCCTGGATCAGCAGCTTGTCACCGGCAACAACCGGTTCAGTCTGGAAGCCATCGCTGTCCAGTTTCTGCTGCGCCACGAAGCGGCCGTCAAGGGTGTTAATCCAGTGCAGATAACCTTCGCTATCACCGACAACCAGATAACCGTTGAACAGCACCGGCGAGGTCAGATTACGATGCAGCAGATCGCTTTGACGCCAGATGGCTACGCCACCGTCAGCATTCAGGGCAATCACGCGGTCATCCTGATCGACCAGATAGATACGACCCGCATCCACCACCATGTCTTTCACGCCGCCAATCTCACGTTTCCACAGCACCTGACCAGAACGCAGTTCCAGCGCGGTGAGGTTACCGTTATACGCCAGCGCATAAACCACACCGTTTACCACGACTGGCGTAGTATCGACGTCGCTCAGGCGATCGATTTCCGTGGCGCCGCTTGGCTGCGAAATACGCTGCTGCCAAATCAGCTGACCTTGATTGACGATGACTGCGCTCACGCGGCCGTTATCGCCACCCACAATTGCGCCACCAAAGGCCACGGTCGGGGCTGATTCACCGCGCAGTGACAGCGCAGGCATATCAAGGTTAACAGTCCATTTGATCACGCCAGTGCTCTGATCAAGGCCTTGCAACATACCGTTGCTGGTGTGAACTAGCACTAAACCGTCGCTCACCACCGGACGCGACAGCGCTTCACCGGCGACCTTGGTCTGCCAGGCAATGCCACCATCGCTGGTATTCAACGCAAATACCTGTCCACGTTCGCTACCGATGTAGATGCGGTCGCCGCTGGCGGTGACGCCGCCAGAGAGCAGTGCCGAGATGTTTTTCGAGAAGAAGCCGGTTTTCTCAGAGAGATCGACTTTCCATTTCTCTTTACCATTGCTGGCATCAAGCGCTTTAACCACACCAAAACGATCCGCAGCATACACGGTACCGTCCAGCCAGGCTGGATGCAGATTGGAATAGAAATCACCAACGCCGTCGCCAACCGAGGTGCTCCACGCGGTCTGCGGCGTAAACTGGTTTTCCACTTTAGGCAGCGGGGCCATTTTCACTACATCTTCTTCGCCGCTGAACAGCGAGCAACCGCTGAGCAGAGTGACTGAAATCAGCCCTGGCAGCAGGTATTTACGTAATTCCATGTGCGCTCTCTTGACTGGCTTAACTTAAGTTATTCATCTTCATCTGCAGCATTTGCTTCAGCGCAGGAGAGGCCTGCGATTCAACACCTTTGCTCCAGGCATCACGCGCGCCCTGCTTATCGCCTTTGCTCAGCAGTGCTTCGCCACGAATGTCCGCCACAATGGCTGTCCAGCCATCACCTTTAACATTGTTAAGGGTAGAAAGTGCGGCATCGGCCTGACTTTGCTGCAACTGAATGCGAGCCAGACGCAGGTTAATCACCGCCTGCAGGTTGGCATCTTTGGTATCTTTCAGCCCACTCTGTAACAGAGTGATAGCTTTATCGAGCTGATTGGTTTCAACATACTGCTTAGCCACATCCAACGAAGCCAACGCACCATAGGTGTTGTTGTTTTCGCTGGCGAAAGTGGCGACCGCTTCCAGCGAATCAGGCTTGTCCGCTTGCATCGCGCTGGTCAGCTGTTGATATTCTGCTGATGCCGCTTTATCGGTGCCTTCCTGATGACTGGACCAGAAACGCCAGCCACCCAGCGCAGCGATACCGATGATTACGCCAACGGCCAGAAATTTGCCATTGTTGGCAAAGAACTGACGCAGCGCGTCAACTTGTTCGTTTTCGTTGCTGTAAACTTCCACGCAATCCCTCTCTTTAAAATGGCTGTTGCAGTGCTGCGCTTACTGCAGCAGCGTGCGCAACGTTGCTGCGGCGTCGCTCTGAGCCAGCGTCTGTTGATCGCCGGTACGCAGGTCTTTCACCACAACCTGGCCCGCTTTCACTTCATCTTCGCCCAGCACCAGCGCAATGCGTGCGCCCCACTTGTCTGCACGGGCAAACTGCTTCTTGAAGTTACCGCCACCAAAGTTGGTCATCATCTTTAGTGCCGGATCAGCATCACGCAGTTTTTCCGCCAGTTGCATCGCGGCGGACTGAACGCCCTGCCCCGAAGCGATAACATAGACATCAACAATGCGCGTCGGTTCAAATTCTGGATTAACTGCTTGCACCAGCAACACCAGACGCTCCATACCCATCGCAAAACCAACCGCTGGCGTGGCACGTCCACCCAGCTGTTCAACTAAACCATCGTAACGTCCGCCGCCGCACACGGTGCCCTGCGAACCGAGGCTGCTGGTCACCCATTCAAACACGGTACGGTTATAGTAATCGAGGCCGCGCACCAGGCGCTGGTTAATGCGATAGTTAATGCCCGCGTCGTCCAGCAAGGCGCACAGGCCGCTGAAGTGCTCGCGTGACTCCTCATCAAGGAATTCGCCTAGCGTTGGCGCATCGTTTAACAGTTTCTGGATGTCAGGATTTTTGCTGTCGAGCACGCGCAGTGGATTGGTGTACATGCGGCGTTTGCAATCTTCGTCGAGTACGTCCTGATGTTGCTCCAGGAATGCCACCAGTGCGCTGCGATAGTTGGCACGCGCGTCCAGCGAACCGATAGAGTTCAGCTCCAGCTCAACGTGCTCGGCAATACCTAACGCTTTCCACCAACGCGCGGTCATCATGATCAGCTCAGCATCTACGTCCGGGCCTTGCAGGCCGAAGACTTCTACACCCATCTGGTGGAACTGGCGATAACGACCTTTCTGCGGGCGCTCGTAGCGGAACATCGGGCCGGTGTACCAAAGACGCTGTTCCTGATTGTACAGCAGACCGTGCTCGATACCGGCGCGCACGCAACCTGCAGTGCCTTCCGGACGCAGCGTCAGGCTTTCGCCGTTGCGGTCTTCAAAGGTGTACATCTCTTTCTCAACCACGTCGGTGACTTCACCGATCGCGCGGCTGAACAACGGGGTGTGCTCAACGATTGGCAGACGGATTTCACTGTAACCATAGCTGGCCAGCACCTGCTTAAGGGTGCCTTCAATACGCTGCCAAATCGCGGTATCCGCCGGCAGGTAATCGTTCATCCCGCGAATCGCTTGAATATTCTTCGCCACGTTAGAATCTCTTTAAGACAAAAAAACCTGAGCGGCATCATACCTTATGAGGATGAAACCGCACAGGTTCAATCACAAACTGGCACGCGACTGGCGCGCGCCACGATTATTTTTCCAGCTGCTGCACGTTGATACGGCGGCTTTCATCCAGCATGCTGGCTTTGGCGCGAATACGCGCTTCCAACTGGTCGATCATGTCGTTGTTATCGAGACGATCGCGCTGGCGCACACCATCTTCGTAGAAGCCGCTTTTCTTGGCTCCGCCGGTCACGCCGAGGGTAGAAACTGTCGCTTCACCCGGACCGTTCACCACGCAACCGATAATGGAAATATCCATCGGCGTAATGATGTCTTCCAGCCGCTCTTCCAGCGCATTGACCGTACCGATGACATCAAACTCCTGACGCGAACAGGTCGGGCAGGCAATAAAGTTGATGCCGCGGGAGCGGATGCGCAGAGATTTGAGGATATCGTAGCCGACTTTCACTTCTTCAACCGGATCGGCCGCCAGCGAAATACGCAGCGTATCGCCGATGCCTTCGGCCAGCAATAAACCTAAACCGATCGCCGATTTCACGGAACCCGCACGC
Source organism: Pantoea sp. DY-5 (assembly GCF_019795955.1). Taxonomy (NCBI): domain Bacteria; kingdom Pseudomonadati; phylum Pseudomonadota; class Gammaproteobacteria; order Enterobacterales; family Erwiniaceae; genus Pantoea; species Pantoea sp. DY-5. The sequence goes on along the minus strand of NZ_JAIMIE010000004.1, from coordinate 107,707 downwards.
GCGCCGCCCGCTTCGGTGATACCGAGGTGCAGCGGCTGATCGATGGCTTTCGCCAGCAAACGATAAGATTCAACGGCAAGGAACACGTCAGAGGCTTTGACGCTCACTTTGAACTGATCAAAATTGAGGCGATCGAGGTGATCCACATGGCGCATCGCGGATTCGAGCAGCGCCTGCGGCGTTGGCTCGCCATATTTTTCCTGCAGATCTTTTTCCAGCGAACCGGCATTCACGCCGATGCGGATCGGAATATTGTAATGACGCGCACAATCCACCACCTGGCGGATACGCTCATTGTTGCCGATGTTGCCTGGATTGATACGCAGACAATCGACGCCATATTCAGCGACTTTCAGTGCGATGCGATAGTCAAAGTGAATGTCCGCTACCAGCGGCACGTTGACCTGTTGCTTAATCAGTTTGAAGGCTTCAGCCGCATCCATAGTGGGAACGGAGACGCGCACGATATCAACCCCGACGCGCTCAAGCTGGCGAATCTGGTTAACGGTGGCGTCCACGTCAGTGGTGCGGGTGTTGGTCATTGACTGAACGGCGATGGGCGCACCATCGCCAACTGGCACCTTGCCGACGTAAATCCGTGTTGATTTGCGACGGATGATGGGTGCTTCGTTATGCATATTCTCTCTCCACAATTACCCGGAAAGCGCGCTGCGCGTTATTGCGCACCCAGCGTCAGACGGGCAACCTGGTTATTACGGATAAAACGACTTAAATCAACGGGCTGATTCTGATATTGCACGTCAACCGCACCCGGTGCGCCAATTTTCAGACGATACGGAGCCGTTCCGGACAAACTCAGCTTACCGCCGCTACGTTGCAGACCGCTGAACAGCTTCTTGCCGGTCGCATCGCTGACTTCCAGCCAGCAGTCGGCTTTAAAGTTCATCACGATGGCATTGGGATCGCCTGCTGGTTGGCTGACTGCCGCATTCGCGGTAGGCATTTGGCCAGCAGGAACGCTATTGGCTGGCGCCGGAGACGTCGCCGCTGGCGGCGCCGTATCAATCGGAGCCTGGCTTGGCGAAACCACGGCGTTGTCGCTGCCTGTGGTTTGCGCTGTAGTGCTATTGCTAGCCGCAGGTGCGGCGGCGTTGCTTTCAGGCGTGGCCACTGCGCCAGCACCGTTATCGACTGGCGTACCGGCAGCATTAGTATCCGCATCGGTATTGCTGTCGGTGCTGTTGTCGCCCAACGGAATGGACTGGCTATTGTCGCCGCTGCCGTTTTGATCGGCCATTGACACCAAATCAGCCTGTGACGCTTTATGGTTCTGCCACCACCATGCACCGGTTAAACCGACTACGACAAAAATCACCAACCAAGTGAAGATCATCAGCCAGCCATCGCGCTTTTTACGACGCTTACCCAATGAGAAGCTCTGCATTGGCTCGATCCTGGCAGCGCGCACCGGAGCCTGTTTTGCCATCATCGGCAGCAGGTCATCTTCCGGCACATGCACCAGTCGGGCATAAGAGCGAATGTATCCGCGCAGGAATGTCGAAGCCAAATCAGCAGGTGACTTATCCTCTTCAATATCACGCACGGTAGTAAGTTTCAGGCACAGGCGTTCAGCGACGTTTTGCTGGGTCAGCCCCATCTGCTCACGGGCCAGACGCAGGCGTTCACCTGTGGAATGTACTGCAGAATTCTCTTGAGTGGCTTCAGTATTCATTAGCTAAATAACGCTGGTACTGTATCGATTGTGGAAAACTTCGCGCCAACCGGTCGCCATAACGTGTAACGTCAGCAGCGTTTCCCTGTTGCGCGGCGAAACGTATCTGTAACCACAGGCTCTCTGCCGTTGCGGGCAAACGCTGGTGGTACACTTCTAAAAGCAGCGGAACCGACGGCTGTTCCTGCTGTTCAAGCCGCCTTTCCACTTCCCTTAGCAGTTGACTGCCCTGCTCCGGCGCGGCATCCAGCGCGTAACCTAATTGCTCGCGCGCTGCGGCACTCTCATCAGCCTGCAGGTAACAATAGCCCGAAAACAGGAATGCATCCTGACGAGCATCGATTTCCTGCGCCTCAATTGCCAGCTTAAACTGTTGATGCGCTTCGTCATACTGCCTTAAACCGCAGAGAAACGCACCGTAATTGTTAGCCACATAACCATTCAGCGGTGCTAACTGCTGCGCCCGCTGATAGTGCCAGCGGGTTTGTGCACTGTTCTGCTGCGCCTGCGCCACCCGAGCAAGGGCCAACGGGACGCGATAATCTTTCGGTGCTGCCTGCTGAGCACGCAATAAATTGCGCTGTGCAGCGGCATAATCCTTCACCGCCAGATAATGCAATCCGAGCTGCAAACGGATATCCGCTGCACTCTGCTTTGCAGGATGATTGACACAACCGGTTACAACAAAGCCAGCCAGAATCGCGGCGGGTAATCCTTTACGCATTTCAGTCTCTCCATGAAAAATATGTGGAGAGACTGACATGAGTTACGCCCGCTGAATATCAGCAGGCGCTGGCTTTCAGAGCGCCTTCACAGAGATGGCTTCGCCCGCCATTTTCTTACGCAGCGTACGCTTGGTACGGTCAATCACATCGCCCGCCAGCTGACCACAAGCGGCGTCGATATCATCACCACGGGTTTTACGCACGATGGTGGTGAAACCGTAATCCATCAGTACTTTGGAGAAGCGATCGATACGGCTGTTGGAGCTACGACCATACGGCGCGCCCGGGAACGGGTTCCACGGAATCAGGTTGATTTTGCACGGCGTCTCTTTCAGCAGTGCCGCCAGTTCATGCGCGTTGTCGGTGCTGTCATTGACGTGATCCAACATCACATACTCGATGGTCACACGGCCCTGATTGGCGTTGGACTTGCCGATGTAGCGTTTTACCGCCGCAAGGAATGTCTCGATGTTGTACTTTTTGTTGATCGGCACGATCTCATCACGAATCGCATCGTTCGGCGCGTGCAGTGAAATCGCCAGCGCTACGTCGATCATGTCGCCAAGCTTATCCAGCGCCGGCACCACGCCTGAGGTTGACAGCGTAACGCGACGTTTTGACAGGCCGAAACCGAAGTCGTCCAGCATGATATCCATCGCCGGCACCACGTTGTTCAGATTCAGCAGCGGTTCGCCCATGCCCATCATCACCACGTTGGTGATCGGGCGCTGACCGGTAATTTTCGCGGCACCGATGATTTTCGCGGCGCGCCATACCTGGCCGATAATTTCTGATACGCGCAGGTTGCGGTTAAAGCCCTGCTGCGCCGTCGAACAGAATTTGCACTCCAGCGCACAGCCTACCTGCGAGGAGACGCACAGGGTTGCGCGATCCGCTTCCGGGATGTAGACGGTTTCAACCAGCTGGTCGCCCACGCGAATCGCCCATTTAATGGTGCCATCGGTGGAACGCATCTCTTCCGCCACTTCCGGCGCACGGATTTCAGCGCGCTGCATCAGCTTACCGCGCAGCACTTTGTTGATGTCGGTCATCTGCTCGAAATCATCGCAGCAGTAGTGGTACATCCACTTCATAACCTGATCGGCACGGAACGGCTTTTCGCCCATCTCAAGAAAGAATTCGCGCATCTGATGACGGTTAAGATCCAGCAGGTTAATTTTTTCGTTTTTTGGGGAAACAACCACGGGGGAAGCGGACGACGGCGTCACAATCTGTTCGGACATAATGTTCTCTGGCCTCGTTGTTACACGTTACGGCTCTGGTTAATAGTAGGAAAAAAACAGCGCCCTCGCTGAGGCTGGCTCAACAAGGGCGCATAATTGTACTACATCTGCTGCATGATGCCAGGGGAACCGTTTCACAGAGGTTGAACAGCTGTAAAGACGGGTGTCCGCTCAGGCCATCAACGCACTTAGCGAGTGCGTGGGCAGACTTCGTTTTCTGCGAAGAAGTACGCGATTTCGCGTGCTGCAGATTCAGCAGAGTCAGAACCGTGGGTCGCGTTCTCGGTGAAGCTGTCCGCGTAATCCGCACGCAGGGTCCCTGCCAGCGCGTTGTCTGGGTTAGTTGCACCCATCAGATCGCGGTGACGCTGAACGGCGTTTTCGCCTTCCAGTACAGAAACCACAACCGGACCAGAAGTCATGAATTCAACCAGACCATCAAAGAATGGACGGCCTTTGTGCTCAGCGTAGAAGCCTTCAGCCTGCTCTTTGGTCAGGTGCAGCATTTTTGCGCCAACGATTTTGAAGCCCGCGCTTTCAAAACGGTTATAAATTGCACCAATCACGTTCTTAGCGACGGCGTTTGGTTTCACGATTGAGAAAGTACGTTCGATTGCCATGTTGACCTCTAGTTAGCATCCTGAAGAATCCGGGAGCTCCTCCCGGTAAGAAAACGCGCCGATTATAGGGATATCGCAGCGCGTTGCCTATTAGCGATTTGCGGAATTATTGAAAATAATTGATTTTTGTCGGGGCGCGCAGGCAAAAAGTATGCCATATCCATGCACTTAACCGCGGATAAATGACACCGATGAGAGTTGCCCCGCTTCATCCATCACCACCAATTGATAACTGCCCGGCTCATCTAGCACCAGCGCCGCACTCTTATCATTCGCGTCCCGCTCCAGCGGCTCTCCGTTTAAGAACCACCAGCGCTGCTCACCTTGCCCGCCCTGCACCGCAACCGGCATCACCAGCACCACTTTACCCGGCAGCGGCTGTACGCGCTGGCCGTTGATCACACCAGTAATCACCATCGGCGGCGCATTGCCCTGATTGCGCGGCGGACAAGCGGGATCGATCGGCGGCAAGCGCTGCGCACGGCGTTCAGCAACCGGCAGCCAGGGTTCAAGCGGCAGCGGCCACATCAGGCGCTCCCGACTTTGTGCATCCGGGCAATCTGCCGCCACACGCCATCCCCGGCTGTTCTGCCAGTAGCGCTGACGCAAGCCATTGACGCCTTCCTGCCCCGGCGCCAGCAGCGTCGGGGGCACAGTTTGATTCAACACCCAACTCTGACGACGCTGGCGACAGTTTTCGTCGCCGGGAGCCAACGGCTGACCGCCAGGCCAGCAAATGCTCATGGCGCTGACCGCAAGCGGACGCGGATCGCGCGGCGCACCGCTCACCGGCATGTGTCCCGCCAGCACATTATTGACCTGATTCATCACCGGCACCGCCGAGGCAAAACCAAATTGCCCGGCGACCGGCGTGGCATCCGGCCGCCCAACCCACACGCCAATCAGATAGCGCGGCGTGATGCCAATCGTCCATGCATCACGGTAGCCGTAACTGGTACCGGTTTTCCACGCCAAAGGCGCAATCTCCGCCACCGCGCCGCTGGCCGGAGGTTGCGCCGCGCCAGCCAGAATGCGCCGCACAATCCATGCTGCGCCCGGCGACAACAGCGGCCTCTCCTGCAGCGGCTGTGTCGTCAGCCAGCGCAACTGCGCCGCATTGCCGTGACGGGCAAAGGCGCTGTAGGCCGCCACAATCTCATCCATGCGTGCGCCGGTGCCGCCCAGCACCAGCGACAGATTGGGCTCTGCGCCAGCGGGAAAGCGCAGATTCAATCCCACGTTACGCAAGCGCGCGGCGACACTTTTTGGCCCCAGCGCATCCAGCAACTGCACCGCCGGGAGATTGAGCGACCGCTCCAGCGCAGCGCTGGCGCTCACCGGCCCGTGAAAGCCCGAGTCAAAGTTGCCGGGACGATAGTCACCGAAGCGGCGCGGCACATCCTGCAGCAGTGATTCGCCATGAATCAGCCCATCATCCAGCGCCATGCCATAGACAAAAGGCTTCAGCACCGATCCCGGCGATCGCACGCTGGAGATCATATCGACATGACCAAAACGGCTGTCGTCATTGAAATCCACCGATCCGACATAGCCGCGCACTTTCATGTTTTGGTGATCCACCACCAGCAGCGCCAGCGAGGTGCGCGGCGGTAAGTTGTTTTTCAGCGACGTCGCCAGATTCTCCAGTTCGCGCTGCAGCGACACATCAATGGTTGAGGTGATTTTGTTGTCGGGTGACAGCGACAATAGGCGCCGGGCCAGCAGCGGCGCACGTTGCGGCATTTGGCGCGGCGGCAGCCACACCGCTTCTTGTTTGATATCGGCGACATCCTGCGCTGACCAGACGTGATATTGCGCGAGGCGATCCAGCACTTTATTGCGTGCTGCTTCGGCGCGCTGAGGCCAGCGGTCCGGACGCAGGCGGCTTGGTGCCTGAGGCAACACCGCCAGCAGCGCCGCTTCACCTTGGGTAAGTTGCGAAGGCGGTTTCCCCAGCCACATCCAGCTCGCCGCGCCAACACCCTCAACCGTGCCGCCAAACGGGGCGCGATTGAGATACAGCGTGAGGATGTCGCGTTTTGAGAGATGATATTCAAGCTGCAGCGCGCGCCACGCCTGCACCACTTTGCCGCGCAGGGTGCGCGGTTGCGGATCAATAAGCCGCGCCACCTGCATGGTGAGCGTGCTACCGCCGGAGACCACGCCGTGATGCAGCACGTTCTGCCCGACTGCACGCATAATCGCCATCGGATTGATGCCGGGATGATGCCAGAACCAGCGATCTTCGTAGGTCAGCAGCGCCTCAATATAGGAAGGCGAGACATCCTCCAGCGTCACCGGATAGCGCCAAATGCCTTGCGGGTCAGCAAAGCGCCACAGCGGCGTACCGTCCTCAGCCACCACCACGCGCGCCGGCTGTAACTCATGCAGCGGTAGCGGTGTAAGGCGATCCAGTAGCCACAGCGCGGCCAGCAGCAGCAGTAAAAAAAGCGGCAGCCAGCGCCACCGCTTTAGTCGCTTACTTCCAGACATCAATGCTTAACGCACATTGAGTTTTTCCGGCGTGCTGCCAATCGCGCGCCATTCCGGCACATACATCGATTCCACCTGCGGCGGCGGCAGGCGATAGCTGCCCGGCGTCACCGCTCGCGCCAGATACAGCAGCGTGCCCGGCGTGTAGCCATCGAGCGCCAGCGCGGCGACGAAGCGGTCGTCACGGAATTCGATGTGCTTGATGTTGGCTTGTTGCATATCCATCATGCTCTCTTTCAGCGCATCGGCACTGTCGCCTAAACTGGCGCTGCTGTCGCTCAGGTTCTGGTTTTCCAGCTCCAGTCCGGCAGGCAGCAGATCCACCACCAGCGCATCACTGACGCGCTCGCTGGCCGCGACTTTAAGCCGCACCACCAGCAGCTCGCCACTTTTCAGGTTGGTGAGATCCGCCGGCTTACCCTCCAGCGTGAAGTACTCACGACTGATCTGCAGCACGTTGCTCATCGGCGACGGTGCGGTGCGCGGATACCCCACCACATTCAGCGTGCCGTAAAGCGGTGATGCGTTGTCGCTTTTCACCGACACGCCCTGACGCAGCTGATCTTCCGTCATGCCAATATTGAGCGGCTGATCTCTGCTGAGCGGTTCCGCTTTACCCTGCAGGGTCGCCTGCCAGCTTTCACCTTTGTGCTGCTGCAAGGTGCGAGCGGCGAGGAACAGCGCGTTGTTTTCCTGGGTCGAGAACCAGCGCTGTCCGTGCACGGCTTTTGCCAGCTCGATCAACAACGGACCTTGCATCTCCGGCAGCAGCTGGTTTTCTGTCAGCAGCGACAGAATCAGCGCGCGATCGCGCACCGGGCTGCCGTAATCGCCGAGCCAGCTGTTGGGTTTACGTTCCAGGCCAATGCCCTGCGCCAGCGCCAGTTGCGCGCGCTGTTGATCGCCCATCAGCTTCAACGCCACGCCAAGTTGCACCATCGCCAGGCCCGATTTAGCCCGATCGCGCTTTTCATACAGCGCACGCAACGCACCGAGCGGCGCCTGCTGCTGACGCGCCAGCACCAATCCGGCATAAGCCTGCACGCTGAAACGCAAGCCATCGGCATCGCTGCTCCAGCTGGTTTCGATCTGCGCGGGATCCTGCAGATAGCGCAGCAGACGTTCGTCGGCACGGGTAATCACGCCATCCGGTACGCCGTAACCGGCTTCGCTGGCGCGCAGCAGGAAATCGGTGACGTAAGCCGTCAGCCAGAACTCTTCCTGACTCTCTTTGCTCCACAAACCAAAGCTGCCGTTGCCGCGCTGCATGCCGGCAAGACGCGCGATGCCGGTATCAATTGAGGCGCGACGCGCTTCATCGTTACTGGTTTTGATGCCCATCGCCGTCAGCTGCGCATGATTGGTGAACACCGACGGCCAAATACCGCTGGCGGTCTGTTCAAGGCAACCATAAGGATAGGCATACAGCGAACGGATATAGCTGGCGATATTCAGCGGTGGACGGTTACTGAGCGACAGCTGTCCGCTCAAGGTATCCTGCTGCAAGCCATTGAAGGCGCTGGCCATCACCTGCCAGTTCTGGCCGGTTTGCATCACGTTATCGAAACTCAGCGTTTGTGCCGGATACGCCGGTCGCACACCAATTTTCCATTTACGCTCGCTCGCTGCCAGCGTTTCACCCGGCAAACTCATGCCGGAAACCCTGACCTGTACCTCTCCTTCACCGAAGCCGCCCAGCGCTCTGACCGGAATTTGCAAGGTGGTGCGCGCGCCTTGCGCCAGCTGCACGCTGGCAGGGATGTTGCCGTTCAGGGCGATCTGGCCGCTGGCGCTGATGTTGATTTTCAGCGTTTGCGGTTGATCGGTTAGGTTAGTGAGATCCAGCGCCAGCGTAGATTGATCGCCGCTGGCCAGGAAGCGCGGCGTCGCCAGTTCACTGATCAATGGCGCGGCAACCACCAGCTTACGATCGGCCGACCCGAAGCTGTCGTCACTCCACACCTGCGCCATCAAACGCAATTCGCCATTAAACGCCGGAATCGGCAGTTCCAGCATGCCTTCGCCATTGCCATCCAGCGTTACGGGCTGCAGCTGCTGCGCCACGATCTGCACGTCGGTGACCGGTTTTTTGCCGCCGCGCGACAGCGCATCCGCATCGTCGCCGTCACCACCAAAGCGCAGCGCGGCCAGTTTGCCACCGCCTTCAATCAGTTGACCAAACACATCGTATTGATCGGCGTTATAGCGCTTGCGGCCAAAGAACGCTTCCCACGGATTCGGGGTTTTGTAGTCAGTGATGTTAAGCACGCCGCTGTCCACCGCCGAGAGTAATACCTGAACCTGCTTCGGTAATGCGCCACCTTCACGGCTGGCTTTGACCTGCACTTTTAGCGTCTGCTCAGGACGGATCTTATCCGGCGCGTCGAGCGCTAAGCTAAGGCGGCGCGCTTCGGTCGCCATCGGCAGATGCAGTAACCCCACCGCGCGTTTCGGCGTGACGCCGCTGGCCTTGTCGCCGTCGCGCACCACGATGGCGCTGAGATAGAGATCGTGTCGCTTCCAGCTGTCGCTAATCGGTACATCAATGGTTGCGCCGCCCGCCGGAACCTCCAGCGGTTGCCACCACAGCGTGCCGCTGCTGGATTCCACCATCAGATAGCCTTTGCCGGCAGCAGGCGACTCCACCTGTACGTGTGCGATGTCGCCCGCCTGATAGGCGGTTTTATCAATTTTCAGTTTGACCTGATCCGGACGCAGCGCGCCGGTGCCGTTGGTATTGTCCTGCCACCCATATCCGGCCTGGAAGCGTACGCTGCTCATGATGTTGTTGCCGGCATGCACTTCCAGGCGATAGGTGCCCCACTCCACCGGGAAACTCACTTTCTGGCTGCCGCCCGCCGCAATAGAGATGCGCTGCTGATCCTCCTGCAGATCCTTTTGATCGAAGCGCGATTGCCAGCCTTCGCTGTCAGAGAAGCTCCAGTAATAGTCGCGGCGTTCGTGGATCAGGCGCACATCAAGCTCTGACGCCGCCAGTTTTTCGCCCTGCGGATTGGCGTAGACCACGTCGAACTCCGCGAGGCTGTTTTCCGCCACGGTCGGCTCATCGTGATAACGATCGCTGCGATAGTCATATACCGATTCACTGTTAAACAGCGGGCGAATGCCAGGCAGCGCCGCTGCCGGCCAAATTGCCTGAGTCGCGCGGCGCGTCACTGGACGGCCGCCGGTTTCCAGCAGGCTGGCTTGCAGAATCAGATTGAGCGGTGAATGGCTCTCTTTCCAGCTGCTCTCAACGTTAAGCTGCAGCTTGCCGCTCTCATCCAGCTTCTCATCCACATCATCGAGCGAACGTTTCAGCTCTTCAGTGATGTCACCAAATTGATAGCCAGGCAGCGCGGCAACCGCATCACGCGCGGGACGCAGGAACAGCTGCCCTTGCAGCTCGTTACCCGCAGCCGGCGCGCCGTACAGATAGCGGCCTTCAACAGCAAAGGTGATGTCGTCATCCGGCGCCACCGGCTGCGCGCTGTTGGTCAAATCCAGCGCCATGCGCTCCGGCAGGAAGTCTTCGACGTGGAACGGCCAGCTGCGCGGCTGGTTGTCGCCACTGTTGATACGCAGCATCCATTCGCCGGTCATCGCCGCAGCCGGTATCGCGAAGCGATGTTGATAGACGCCGTTCTCCGGCTGCCAGACAAAGGTCTGCGACACTTCGCCATTCGGCTGCACCACGTCGGCTTTCACCGGCTGCGGCGGCAACGGTTTGCCATCAGCATCACGCAGCAGCGCGTTGACGATCACCGTTTCACCCGGACGATAGAGATCGCGCGGACCAAATACGAACAACTGTTTGTCGTAGCCTTGCGGACCATCAATCGGGAACTCCGCCAGATCCAGCGCCGGACGATTAAGATCGATCAGCGAAGTTTGGTCCTTTTGTGTCGCCAGCAGCAGCTTGCCTTTAGCATTTGCCGGTAGGCGCAAATGACCGTTGCTGTCACTGGTGCCACTGGCGAGTTGTTTTCCTTTTTCATCCAGCAGCTGCACGCTAACGTCATCCAACGGCGCGCCGTTGCTCAGGCTTTGGGCAAACAGTTCCAGCTGTTTAGGGAATTGGTGCAGCGACAAACCGATGTCGCTCAACGTAAACAGTGTCGCCGGTTGCGTGTAGTTGTAGGTTCCGGCCTGTTTCATCACCGCCAGATAAACACCCGGCTGCTTCAGCGCATCGACATCGCCCAGCGGCAGCTGCATTTTCTCGCGCGTGTTGCGTGCCGGATTAAGATCGAAGCGGGCGCCGTAAACCAGATCGGCATTTTTCAGCAGCTCGCGTGATTCCCAGTACGACATATTGTTGCCGTAATTCCACTGCGCCAGAAAATCGGCCAGCGAGGCGTTTTTCACGCGGAAGAAATCGACGTCGACGTTATTCACATTCAGCGCCAGCACCGGCAATCCCTGCGTCAGACGCAGCGGCAGCAGCGATCCGCGACTGGCAAAACCCACCATCGGCTGGATATCGCGCGTGGTGAGCGATTGGCTAAAAGATTTCGATAAGGTGCTGCCATCGGCCGCTTTGAGACCGGCATCGACGTTAACCGTCAACTTGCGCGACGGTTCAGGATGACGAAAACGCAACGCTTTACCGTTTGGCGCCAGCTCCCAGCCGCCATCAACCTTGCCGCTTTTCTCATCGATAATCTGCACGCGCGCAGCGAAATCCTGCTTCGCTTCAAGCGGCGTGTTGAAGGTCAACACCAGCGCGGCTGCGCCGTAGAGTTGCAGCTCGGAGAGATCGATAACTGACAGCGATTTCTGCGTTGCTGTAGCGGCTGCCGTTTCCTCCGCGTAAATCGTCGAGGTTCCGCCGCCCAGTAATCCACCACCGATCAGCGCGCTCAGCAGCAGCCGGTTAAAACGTTTTGCCATGGTAATTCCCTCACCAGTCCCAGAAGTTAAGAAAACGCAATTTCGCGCAATTTCACATCAACCCGCCAACTTTAGCAATCATACCCTTGAGATAGCGTTCACATTCCCGGAGACTGGTTGTTTCCCGTTTGCTGAGAAGAGGTTGCTATGACAGCCATTTTTGTGTCCGCTGATTGGTTGAAAGAACATTACACCGAGGAAACATTGCAGGTGCTTGATGCCCGCATGTTACCGCCTGGCCAGGAAGCCCTACGCGATCTGCAGGCTGAATATCTGGCTGGTCATCTGCCGGATGCCCCGTTCTTCGATATTGAAGCCCTGTCCGATCACACCAGTGCTTATCCGCACATGATGCCGCGTCCCGAATCTTTCGCGGTGGCCATGCGTGAGTTGGGCATCAGCCAGGATAAACATCTGGTGGTGTATGACGAAGGCAACCTGTTCTCGGCTCCGCGTGCGTGGTGGATGCTGCGCGCCTTTGGCTGCGAAAATGTGTCGATTCTCGCCGGAGGATTACAGGGCTGGAAAGCGGCCGGTTTCGATGTCGCGACCGGACCGGTTAGTTTGCCGGAAGGTGAGTTCGAAGCGACTTATGATGGCGCACAGGTGAAACGTCTCACCGACGTGCTGCTGGTCAGCCACGAAGGCGGCGCGCAGATTGTCGATGCCCGCGCGGCGAACCGTTTTAACGCCGAAGTGGATGAACCGCGTCCGGGCTTGCTGCGCGGGCATATTCCCAACAGCCTGAACGTGCCGTGGAACAGTTTAGTGGTCAATGGTGAATTGAAACCCGCAGCGGAACTGCGCGATCTGTTTGCTCAGGCGGGGGTAAAACTGGATCAGCCGGTGATTGCCAGCTGCGGTTCGGGTGTCACGGCGGTGGTGGTGATTCTGGCGCTCACCTCGCTGGGTGTGCGGGATGTGACGCTGTACGACGGTTCGTGGGGCGAATGGGGCAGCCGCGACGATTTACCAATCGAGAAGTAACAGCAGGTCGCCATCAATGGCGACCGCGCATTATATAATCCGCTGACTGCCCTTAAAATCGCGCAGGAAACTGCCCCAGCGACGTTCATAGAACGGCGTGATGTGGGCAGTAAAGAAGTGGCTCACGCCGCGATCTTCATTAACCACTTCACAGATATCAATGGGCGCATCATCCGCAAGCGTATCCGTCGCTACACCGCCCGCCGCCTGAATAATCTCATCGATATCGCTATCAGCTTCGATACCAATCAGCAGGTTCGGTGCTTCGCTAGCGCTTTCACGAATGCTGGCGATGTAAGCACGGCGTACCTGTTTGTACTTGGCAAACAGTTGCGTTAACGAATCAATCATCTGCGCTGGCGGCTCGGCCACTTCGGACAACAGCAACGCATGACCACCTTCCAGCACGGTTTGCTGGCTCAGCGCACTGCCCTCTTCGCCAATCAAATGGGCGATTTCACCCGGCGAAAACTCTTTACCCGCAGGCAGTTTCGGATTGAGGAACAGCGTTTCGCCTTGCGTGATCTCAAACAGCGTGCGCACCGGCATGCGCAGATAAGGCTGTTCATCTTTGATGGCCTCGCCCATCGCCTCTTCCGAGGTGAAGAACGGGATCACGCTGCCGCCACCCTCTTTTTCCCAATGCTGTAATTCGACCGGCGAAGTCGCATCAAACTGTTCGGCGGGACTTTCGCCTGGCACCCACACATCGGCTTCCAGCAGCAGTTGGAAAAACTCCGGACGGTGCGCAGGCTCAGTGGCCGCCAGCTTCAGCACCTCTTCAAGACGGTTACTCATTTATCGTATTCCAAAAAAGACGGCAAGCTTGCGCCTGCCGTGATGAGGATTATTTCAGTAACAGATTGGCGACGGTGCGCACACCCAAACCGGTCGCACCGGCGGACCACTGATCCACCGCGCTTTTGCGGTACGTCGCGGAGCAGTCAATGTGCAGCCAGCCTTGCTGATATTTGCTGACGAAATGCGACAGGAACGCCGCCGCACTGCTGGCACCTGCCGCATGTGACGGACTGGCGATGTTATTCAGATCGGCAAAGTTTGAAGGCAGATGGCTGCGATGGAACTCGGCCAGAGGCAGACGCCAGAAGGCTTCGTTTTCGCCGGTTGCGCTGCCAAGCAGCGATTCCGCCAGCACATCGTCAAAGGTAAAAAGCGCGTGATAATCGTTACCCAGCGCGGTTTTCGCCGCGCCGGTCAGCGTTGCCGCATCGATTAGCAGTTCAGGATTTTGCTCGCTGGCATCGATCAGGCCATCGGCCAATACCAGACGACCTTCCGCATCGGTGTTCATCACTTCCACGGTTTTACCGTTGCGATAGCGAATGATGTCGCCCAGACGGAACGCGTTGCCGCTGACCATGTTGTCTGCGCAGCATAGATAAAGTTTCACGCGCTTATTCAGACCGCGTGAAATCGCCAGCGCCAGCGCGCCAGTCAGCGTTGCCGCGCCGCCCATATCAGACTTCATTGAGTCCATGAAAGCGCTCTGCTTCAGGCTGTAACCGCCGGTATCAAAGGTGATGCCTTTACCGACCAGACAGGCGTAAACCGGCGCATTTTCATCGCCAGTTGGATTGAAATCCAGCGCCAGCAACACCGGTGCGCGCGTGGAGCCGCGGCCCACGGTGTGGATACCGGCGTAACCCTGAACACGCAAATCGTCACCTTTGGTGATGCGATAGCTGACTGCTTTGCCGCCCACTTCGTTGATCAGATCAACCGCGTTGTGCGCCAGCTGTTCCGGGCTGAGATCTTCCGCCGGCAGGTTGATGGTGTCGCGTACCCAGTCAACGATCTTCAGGCGACGCGCAAATTCAGCCTGATCGGCCTCATTGAATTCCGGCCACTCGACCTGACGTTTGCCTTTCGGGCTGCGGTAGCCTTGCCAGAATGCCCAGCACTTTTCCAAATCCCAGCCTTCGCCCTGCAGCGAGACGTGACGAATGCCCTGGCCGTCCAGCTTGCGACCCGCGCGCTGAATGCTCATCAGCGCATCTGCGCCAGTCAGGTGAACGGTCATGCCACTGTCGTTGCTGCTCAGCAGCGCTTTGTCACCCCAGCGCGCGTCGGCGGCCTGGGAGCTGAGCGTAATTATCATCGGTTTTGTTGTCATCGCGTGGCTCCGTTTGCGTTAGGTGTCACCTTGCGCCAGAACCGGCGCAAGGGGTGCATGAATTAGCGGGTGTTTGCCGCAGGCGAAAGTGCCCGCAGACGTGTTACCGCTTTGTTGACCAGCTCGATAGCGTACTCAATTTCCTCTGCGCTGGTGAAGCGTCCGAGCGAAAAACGCAGCGAGCTGTGTGCCAGCTCCTGCTCAACGCCCATCGCGCGCAGCACATAGGAAGGTTCGAGACTGGCCGAGGTACAGGCGGAACCGGATGACAGCGCCAAATCTTTCAGCGCCATAATCAGCGATTCGCCATCGACGTGGGCAAAACTAATATTGAGGATGTTCGGAGCGCCCTGCTCCAGCGAACCGTTGAGGTTCACGTTACCCAATTGACTAATACCGCGCCACAGACGCTGGCGCAGCTCGGCCAGACGCGCCATTTCGCTGCCCATCTCTTCACGCGCAATACGGTAGGCTTCGCCCATGCCGACAATCTGATGCACCGGCAACGTGCCCGAACGCATGCCGCGCTCGTGACCGCCACCGTGCATCTGTGCATCAATTTGCAGACGCGGTTTACGACGCACCCACAGCGCGCCGATGCCTTTCGGTCCATACAGCTTGTGCGCTGAGAACGACATCAAATCCACCGGCAGTTCAGTGACGTCAATCGGCAATTTGCCGACGCTTTGCGTGGCATCAACGTGAAACAGGATGTCACGCGCACGGCACAGCGCGCCGAGTGCGGCGATGTCCTGAATCACACCGGTTTCATTATTGACGTGCATCAGCGATACCAGCACCGTGTCGTCACGCAGTGCAGATTCGAGCATCTGCGGCGTAACGATACCGTCGCTGCCCGGCTGTAAGAAGGTGACATCAAAGCCTTCGTGCGCCAGTTGCTGGCAACTGTCAAGCACCGCTTTGTGTTCGGTTTGGCTGGTAATAATGTGTTTGCCGCGCGCCTGATGGAATTGCGCGGCACCTTTGATCGCAAGGTTGTCCGCTTCGGTCGCGCCGGAGGTAAAAACGATTTCACGGGGATCGGCATTGACCAGCTCAGCAACTTGATTGCGAGCCACATCAACAGCTTCTTCAGCCTGCCAGCCAAAACGGTGGGAACGGGACGCGGGGTTACCGAAAGTGCCATCCATTGTGAGGAACTGCATCATTTTGGTGGCAACACGCGGATCCGCAGGCGTAGTGGCTGCGTAATCCAGGTAAATCGGTAATTTCATTGCGCTAAAACTCCGTATAAAAAATCATACGTCTTTATAGCACATTCGGCCTCGCCCGTATGAACAGGAAAGGCCGAAGGAGAACTGATTAAGCGCGCAGATTAACGTTGATGGTTTCTTGCACACGATGCTGCTGGAAACGACGATTGTCGACGGTATTCTGACGATCGGCCACTTCGAGGATTTCCTGATTATTCACCAGTTCCGCCAACGTGATGTTGTTGAGGAAGTCGCTGATGCGCTCACTCAGATCACGCCACAAAACGTGGGTCAGGCAACGCTCGCCGCCCTGGCAGCCCTCTTTGCCCTGGCATTTAGTGGCATCGACAGATTCGTCAACGGCGGTAATAACCGCGCCCACAGCAATCGCGCTTGAATCTTTGCCTAACAGATAACCGCCGCCTGGACCACGAACGCTGGCCACTAAGCCGTGCTTACGCAGACGTGAGAATAACTGCTCCAGATAGGACAAAGAGATGCCCTGACGCTCAGAAATGTCAGCTAGCGGCACCGGGCCCTCATTGGAGTGCAGTGCAACGTCCAGCATAGCGGTTACGGCATAACGTCCTTTGGATGTCAGTCTCATAGCATACAACCTCGTAAGCGTCCGTCCGGTTATCGGCGGGTTATCTGAAGAATTGACGCCAGTCTGACATTCCTGAGTAAAACGGTCAACTATTTAACCAAGTAAATTGCTCAACTATTTAACCAACTGTTTTACTCAACTATTATCCACATTACCTTTGCGCTTTTCGAACGATGCCATCATGCCGCGCAGGATGTTCAGTTCGTCGCGTTCGGGGCGCGCACGTGTATATAAACGACGCAGCTTGCTCATCACCTGGCTTGGCGTGCCTTCACGGATAAAGCCGCTGTTCAGCATCATCTGTTCGATGTGCTGATAGAAGCGCTCCAAATCGTCAACCAGCGGATACGGTGATTCGACAGGCTCTTCCGTCGGCGCGGCTTTTTCCTGCGCGTCCAGCCAGGCCATGCGCACTTCGTAAGCGATAATCTGCACCGCCATCGCCAGATTCAGTGAGCTGTATTCCGGGTTCGCCTGAATCGCGACGTGATAGTGACATTTCTGCAACTCTTCGTTAGTCAGGCCCACGCGCTCGCGGCCAAACACCAACGCCACCGGCGCCTGTTGGCCCTCTTCCACGCTTTTAATGCCGCACTCGCGTGAATCCAACATGGGCCACGGCAGTGAACGTGAACGTGCGCTGGTGCCAACCACCAAACTACAACCGGCAATGGCTTCATCCATGGTATCGACAATGCGCGCATTACCAATGACATCGCTGGCACCGGCGGCGAGGGAAATGGCCTGTGAATCCGGTTTCACCAGCGGATTGACCAGATAAAGGTTGGTTAAGCCCATGGTTTTCATCGCGCGTGCGACGGAGCCCATGTTGCCAGTGTGCGACGTTTCTACCAGTACGATTCGGATATTCTGCAGCATAATTAGAGGCGGTCAGGGAAATGATGGCGCGCATCCTAACATAAAAAGAGGACATTTGCTGAACACGCTGATATACTCCGCGCCGTTTTCCCCGTTCTTTAACATCCAGCGAGAGATACCGATGCATCCGATGCTCAACATAGCCGTGCGCGCCGCGCGTAAGGCCGGAAATTTAATTGCCAAGAATTATGAAACCCCGGACGCTGTCGAAGCCAGCCAGAAAGGCAGCAACGACTTCGTTACCAATGTTGACCGTGACGCAGAACGTCTGATTATCGAAGTAATTCGTAAATCGTACCCGAAACACACCATCATCACCGAAGAAAGCGGTGAGCTGGCGGGCGAAGATCAAGACATTCAATGGGTAATCGATCCGCTGGATGGCACCACCAACTTCATCAAACGTTTACCACACTTCTCCGTTTCTATCGCTGTGCGCATCAAAGGCCGCACCGAAGTTGCTGTGGTTTACGATCCAATGCGCAACGAACTCTTCACCGCAGTACGCGGTCAGGGCGCCCAGCTGAACGGCTATCGCCTGCGCGGCAGCACCGCGCGCGATCTGGATGGCACCATCCTGGCGACTGGCTTCCCGTTCAAGTTGAAGCAGCACGCAACGCCTTACATCAACATCGTTGGCAAACTGTTCACCCAGTGCGCTGATTTCCGTCGTACCGGTTCAGCTGCGCTGGATCTGGCTTACACCGCTGCGGGTCGCGTTGATGGTTTCTTTGAAATTGGCCTGAAGCCGTGGGATTTTGCGGCGGGCGAGCTGCTGGTGCGTGAAGCGGGCGGCCTGGTAACTGACTTTACCGGCAACCACGGTTACGTGATGTCAGGTAACATCGTTGCGGGTAACCCACGCGTAGTGAAAGCGATGCTGGCATCGATGCGTGAAGAATTGAGTGAAGCGCTGAAGCGCTAAATAAGAGAAGGCGGCTGAATCAGCCGCCTTTTTTATTACCGACGTTCGTGACTTAATACCTGACGCGGTTGCGTCTTGCGACCTACGCGTCCCAGCAATGCTGCCAGTACCGCTTCAATCACCAGCATAAAGAAGGTGAACCAGCTCGCTTTCGCCGTTGCGGCGGCCGCTTGCTCAGCGACTTCACGGGCTTTCTGCTCCGCCTGCTGTTTCAACTCCTGATACTGTTGCACGGCTTTTTTATAGCTCTCCTCGGTCTGAGTCACAATCTGCTCAACCTCCTGATCGCTTTTACCGGTGCGCGCTTTGATAATATTTTTCAGCGCATCACGATCGGCAGCCTGCAATGTATCTGAATGGCGATTCATAACGCCTTTCAACCAATTAGCCAGATCATTATCAGCATTCTGTGGATTTTGTGCCGTTTGCTCAGCTTGATTTTGCGCGTTATTGGCTTCGTTATTTACATCCTTTTGTAGATTCTCAGGTTGTAATTCTGACTTACCGGTTTGACGCAGGGTAGTTTGCAGTTCATTTTTTAAATCATCTAAATTGATATTACTTTCCTGCAGCTTCTCTTTTGCCATATTGGTCAGTGAAGGCGCAGCTGCAGAAATTCCATTGCCCACGGCATTTACGCCAGCACCTAAAATATTAAAGGCACCGCCAATAACGCCAGTCGCCAGGGTAATCGCGAGCCATAATGTCAAAATGGTGCTAACACCAAACATCAACAAACCATGCATCGCCCCTTCGCGCTGCGCCAGACGCCCCGCAACGTAGCTACCTACGCCCATGGCAATCAGCATACTCAAGCCGGTCCAGATTAACGCGCCGGTTCCCAGATGCTGCAGCGGATTTTGTTCCTGTTGTGGATCGATGGTTGTTGCACCAATCGCTGTACCCAATATCCCCAATAAAATATGAATGATTAGCGCAGCGATAACGCCGGCAAATACTGCGCTCCATGAAATACGTTTTAATGGTAGGCCGCCATGCACGTCGTGCACCGTATCTACGCTGCCATTATTAATCCGAGTTTCAGGCATCGTTTTCTCCTCGCAGAATATTTCGCTGAAATTTTATAATTGCTAATCCACCAGGATATTGACTGGTGTAATTGAGCTTAGACAGAGAAATCTATTTTCACCAGCGCGCTAAGCGGAGATATTTAATTAACTGTTGAGGGGGAGAATACTTGCAACAGTGGAATATTTACACTACCCAAATATCCTTAATGTCAGAAAGGACGAACTCCACCGCCGATGCCCGGCGCGGCACTTTGCCATAATGCACCGCCCGCAACGATTAACAGCACGCTACCTAACATGGCGAGCAGCGGCACCAGCAGTCTGGTCACAGGATGATTACCGCCGGCCTGCCCTAAGCGCTGAGCCAGCAGACGGGAGCGCTGCACTAACAAGCCGAGCGCCGAAACCGTCACAGCAGTGCCCACCGCCATCGCCACGGCAGAGGCGACGCCCCACGCATACACACCAATCACTTTGGCAAACAGCAGCATCATGATGGCGCCGGAACATGGCCGCAGCCCCATGGAAAACACCACCAGCGCCTGCGTTTTAGCGCTAACTGCCTGATCCATCTGCGCAGCGCTGGGCAGATGCGCATGTCCGCAGCCGCAGTGTTCATCGTGCTGATGCGCTGGGCGAATAGCGTGGATCTGCAACTTTGGCTGAGGACGCCATTGCTGGCGCAGCGACCGCAATGCACGCCAACCGACCCAAATACCCAGCGCGACGACTAACAGATAACTGCCCTTTTCCAGCCAGTAACTGCCGAGATGCATCTGACGCGACGAGGTTTGCAGTACTACCAGCATCAGCGTTACCAAACCAATCGCCACGCCGCCCTGCAGCAAAGCCGCCAGCAGCGTTAGCTTCATGCTGGTTTTCAACTTTGCCGGATGGGTGGCAAGAAAGGTAGTGATCACCACTTTGCCGTGTCCCGGCCCCAGCGCATGCAGCACGCCGTAAGCGAGGCTGAACAGCATCAGCGTCACGCCCGCCTGCTGCGGTTGTTCAGCCACCTGCTGCAAAAGCTGAGTCATCTCGCGATTGAGGTTTTTTTGCCACAGCACGCTTTGCAGCAAAATCTGCGACCAGTGTTGCCACAGCAGCACGCCCGCCAGCAGCAATAACACCGCTATCAGCCACAGCGGCCATAAACGACGTGAACGGGAGGGAAGCGAAATCAGTGACATGTCAGTGTCACCGTTTGGGCGAATTGCTGGCCAAGATCCATATCCTCTGGCGGCGCATCGGCTTTATCCAGCGATAGCGCATATTGCTTCAGCGAGTCATCCGGTTTCGGCGTGTGCAGATCGATCTGGCAATGCGATTTAACGGTGTCGTCCATGGTTAATGCCTGTGGATTATCGTAATACATATCAACAAAGTAGCTGGGATCAAAAGTCTGAATGCGATACTGCTTCGCGCTCAATAACTGCGGCTCGCCAAACGGCACGATAAACTCCAGCACCGCTTTGTTGCCGTTGCGCGATAAGTTGTACTCTTTCGGCAGATTGAGAAATTTGACCCGATTTTTGTCCTGCCACACTTCGGTGAAATAGTGCTGACCGAGCACATTTGCCATCACCTGCGCCGCCAGCTTTTTCCACACCACATCACCGGGCTTGGCTTTACCTGCGTCGTATAACAGATCGGCGGAGGTTATCTCATCCATGGTCCACACCATTTTCATGCCGCTAAGATGTTGGTTGTCACTGATGAACTCGGTTTTCATGTCAATAAAGCTATGCGGATGTGGCCAGGCTGCGGTGCTGAACAACAGCGTAAACGTAATGAGTGCAATTTTCATGTGTTATAAAGTAACAATTTTAAAGTGAAGTGTAGAGTGGCCCAAAAAAATTGTGACCCGCCCTAAAGCTCTGAACAAAAGTCACGACAAAGTGCAAGGTTACCGCGTGGAGTTAGCTATTCTTAGCTCAAAAGTGACCTGCGGATAAACCATTGATGAGTTCTGCACCCTCCTCTGCACCACTCTTCAGCCGTTCCCAGCGTCGTTGTCATCTGTTACTGCTGCTATTTCTGCCCGCTCCCGCGTTGACGCTTGAAAAGCTCTGCCAGTTAAATGGCGTGGCGCCTGTTGTCGCCCGACAGGATATCGCGGATGTGGGAGAGGAGATACAGCGTTACCATCAACTGGAGCTACACCAGATGGTCGATGGCAGCTTCCGCATTCACGGGACGGAACTGGACAGGCGGCTGTGCCTGATCCATTGGCTGCGACGCGCGCTGCGTTTGTCGCAGGATTTTGTCTGCGAGCATTTTGCCCCGGTGCTGCGTCAGCGCCTGAAAGTCCTGAAAATCGAGAAAGCGCTGTGGGATGAAACCAACTTGCAGGCGCTGATTCAGCACTGCAGCCTGCGTCTGGCGCGCGACTTCAGCCCGCGCGACCGCCTGTTTCTGCAAATCTTCATGAAGTATGCGCTGTGCCAGCGCCAAAACGCCTTGTTCAATGACGGACAGCGCGCGTGGCTGGCGGAAAAAGTCGAACGTGCTGCCGCCGACGACGTCATCCATCACTGGCAGAAGCGCTGCCACTTAGCGCCGGATGTAAGCGAGACCGACTTCTGGACGCTGCTATTTAGCCTGATTCACGCGCCAACCGCTACGCAGCTGGAGCATCCGCAGGCAGTAAAGCTGATGCAGTCAGTGGAAGCGCTGATTGCG
This sequence comes from Pantoea sp. DY-5, assembly GCF_019795955.1. NCBI lineage: Bacteria > Pseudomonadati > Pseudomonadota > Gammaproteobacteria > Enterobacterales > Erwiniaceae > Pantoea > Pantoea sp. DY-5. The sequence continues at coordinate 85,580 of NZ_JAIMIE010000004.1, read as the reverse complement.
CGCTTTGAGCAGTTGGCACAAACCACCTTCAGAAATCGCGCCGAACTCACTCAGCAACTCTTTACGCATCTGGCGCAGGCGCTGGATCGCAGCCATTTTGCCATCGGCATCGATAACAGCGTGGCGCTGGATGTCGCACGACTCTATCCGCGCCTGCTGCGCACCACTGAACGCGCACTTGAGCATTTCAGCCGTAACTTTGCCACGCGCTTTAGTGCTGAAGAGATAAGTCTGGTGGCGGTGTTATTTGGTGCCTGGCTGATGCAGGAGAGTGCATTGCAGGAAAAGCAAGTGCTGCTGCTGACGGGCGCGGATGCGGCGCTGGAGCAGTTGCTGGAGCAGCAGCTGCGGGAAATGACGCTGCTACCGATCAACATCAGCTATCAGGACGTCGTGCATTTTCAGCGTGAAGGCGCGCCGCGCGATATCGCGCTGGTGATCACGCCGTATGCCATTTCATTGCCGCTGTTCTCACCGCCGCTAATCCAGGCGGAGCTGCCGCTGAGTCGTCATCAGCAGCAGCGTATTCTCCAGTTGCTGGAGAATTAAGCGGCGCGCGGACGCAGGAACAACGCCGGCAGCGCCACTAACGCCATCACCCAGAACAGATGTCCTTGCAGATGCGTAAACAACACGCCGCAAATCATAGTCATCACCGCAATACCGCCGCCCATGGCCAGCGCCGAATAGAGCGATTGCAGACGAATCACTTCCGCGCCTTGGCGCGCGGCAATAAACCGCATCGCCGCTAAATGGCAGACGGTAAAGCTGCCGCAGTGCAGAATTTGCGCCACGATCAGCAACGGCAACGCGGTGCTGGATCCCAGCATTGTCCAGCGGATAATGGCGCACACGCCTGATAACAGCAGCAGATCGCGCGCACTCCAGCGGCGGAACAGTCGGCTGCTGAGGGCAAAAATGATGATTTCAGCCACCACGCCCAGCGACCATAAATAGCCAATAATCGACGCGGAATAACCGCTCTCCTGCCACCAGATGGCGCTGAAGCTGTAGTAAGCCGCGTGCGCGCCCTGTAACAAGGTCACGCACAACATAAAGCGCCACACAGCATTTTCGCGCAGCAAATCACGCCATGCCTGCCAGCCACCGTCGGTTGACGTCTGACGTTCACTGCCCTGCGGCTTAGTTGCAGGCGTTAACATCATCCCACCCAACATGCTGATCGCGCCCAGTGACAGCAGCACCAGAATCGCCTGAGATGAGAACGCCGTGACAAGCATGCCGGTTAACGCGGAACTGATGACAAACGCCAGCGAACCCCATAAACGAACCGGGCCATAAGTCAGACCGATTTGCTGCGTCCAGGTGGCGGCCAGCGCATCGCTCAGCGGCACCAACGGTGAGAAAAACAGGTTGAAGCCAATCATCACGAACAGCAGCCACATCCACTGTTGCCCCAGCCAATAACCGATGGCGAACAGGCAGGTCATCAGCGCCAGCAGGCGCAGCGCGGTGATCAGCTGGGAGGGATTTTTTACCTGCGAAGCAATCAGCAAACTGCCGACAAAACGCGCCACCATGCCGCAACCCAGCAGCAGGCCGATTTTTTCCGCATCGAGTCCGGTGCCTTTTAGCCACACGCTCCAGAAAGGAAGGTAAATACCGTAACAGAAGAAGTAAGTGAAGTAGCCCAAACCGAGCCATTTGGCGGAGCCGATTGCCATATTCCCTCCAGCAAAAATGCTGCTGAGCAGCACGAGTGGGCGCTACTTTGTCAGAGCGCTGCCGCGACGGCAATAAAAAAGGATGGCTTGCGCCATCCTTTTTTGAACTACATAGAGAAGCTTAAAACTTACGCGTACACCGGCAGACGGCTGCAGATTTCCAGCACTTTCTGTTTGGTACGTTCGATGGTCGCTTCGTCGTTGATGTTGTCCAGCACGTCAGCGATCCAGCCAGCCAGCTCGCGAACGTCAGCTTCTTTGAAGCCACGACGCGTCACCGCTGGCGTACCGATACGCACGCCAGAGGTTACGAACGGGCTCTTCGGATCGTTAGGTACGCTGTTTTTGTTCACGGTAATGTTGGCACGGCCCAGAGCGGCATCGGCTTCTTTACCGGTCAGGTTTTTGCTGACCAGATCGATCAGGAACAAGTGGTTGTGTGTGCCACCGGAAACGATATTGTAACCGCGCTCCAGCAGAACTTCCACCATCGCTTTGGCGTTCTTAGCAACCTGCTGCTGATAAGTCTTGAACTCTGGCTCCATCGCTTCTTTGAACGCCACCGCTTTACCGGCGATCACGTGCATCAGAGGACCGCCCTGACCACCCGGGAACACCGCGGAGTTCAGTTTTTTATACAAATCTTCGTCACCGTTTTTCGCCAGGATCAGGCCGCCGCGCGGACCCGCCAGGGTTTTATGGGTGGTTGAAGTCACGATGTGGGCATGAGGAACCGGGTTCGGATAGACGTCTGCTGCGATCAGGCCCGCAACGTGTGCCATATCGACGAACAGGTAGGCGCCAACGCTGTCTGCGATTTCACGCATTTTGGCCCAGTCGCACACGCCAGAGTAAGCAGAGAAGCCGCCGACGATCATTTTTGGCTTGTGGGTTTGTGCCAGCTCAGCCAGTTCTTCGTAGTTGATTTTGCCGGTTTCATCGATGCCGTAAGGGATAACGTTGTACAGCTTACCCGACAGGTTTACCGGGGAACCGTGCGTCAGGTGACCACCATGCGCCAGGTTCATACCCAGAATGGTGTCGCCCGGCTGCAGCAGCGCGGTGTAAACCGCGAAGTTGGCCTGAGAACCGGAGTGCGGCTGCACATTAGCGAAATCTGCGCCGAACAGCTCTTTAGCGCGATCGATCGCCAGTTGCTCAACGATATCGACGTATTCACATCCGCCGTAATAGCGTTTGCCCGGATAGCCTTCGGCATATTTGTTGGTGAGCTGTGAACCTTGGGCCTGCATTACGCGTGGGCTGGTGTAGTTTTCAGAAGCAATCAGTTCAATGTGCTCTTCCTGACGCACTTTCTCTTGCTCCATAGCCTGCCACAACGCGGCATCATAATCGGCAATGTTCATATCACGCTTTAACATCCGGACTCTCCTGACTCAGCTAACTTTTTAACGGCAGTTTAGGCCCCGGCTAGGGGGCGAAGGCGAACAGTGTAAACGGTTTTGACAGGTGACGGTAGCGTCAATCCCCTCTTTTTGCGCAAACGATTGGCATGGCGCTGGAAGGGGTTTTTTACGCTTTTTTGCAAGCCAGAAAATCACGAAATTTGCTCACTTTCATGGCGAAAGAATTTCAGCTTTGCGCGCCAGCCCGCACCTTTCTTGCTTAATCCTTAATCACAACAAGGGATTTACAGGCGCTTCGATTACCCATAAGATGCATTTAAAATACATGTTTAAATTCACTCTGAGGATTTCACCATGCTCGACGCGCAAACCATCGCTACCATCAAATCGACCCTGCCCGCCATTGCCCAGGTTGGACCGCAGCTGACCGGCCATTTCTACCAACGTTTACTGACGCAACATCCTGAACTGAAAAACGTATTCAACATGAACAATCAGCGCAGCGGCAATCAGCGGGAAGCGTTGTTTAACGCCATTGTGGCTTATGGCAGCAACCTGGAAAATTTGGCCGTACTGTTGCCGGCGGTGGAGAAAATCGCGCAGAAGCATGCCAGCCTGAACATTCAGCCCGAGCAGTATGCGATTGTGGGTGAAAACCTGCTGGCGACGATTGATGAGCTGCTGCAACCGGGTGAAGAAGTGCTGACCGCATGGGGCAAAGCGTACGGCGTGCTGGCCGATGTGTTTATCCAGCGTGAAGAAGCCATCTATTCGGCCTCCGAAGAGAAAACCGGCGGCTGGCGCGGTGCGCGTGATTTTCGTATTCGCGCTATCAATCAGGAGAGTTCGGTGATCAAGAGTTTTGAACTGGTGCCAAACGACGGTAAGCCGGTGGCAACCTTTCTGCCAGGGCAGTATCTGGCCATCAGCCTACAACCGGCAGGCTGTGAAAATATTCAGCATCGCCAGTATTCGCTGACGCACCAGCCAAATGGGCAATTTTATCGCATCGCGGTTAAACGCGAAGCGCTGGGCAGCGTGTCGGGCTGGCTGCATGATCGTGCGCAGGTGGGCGATATCGTGCAATGCGCGGCACCAGCCGGTGATTTCATCCTGCAGGCTGAAGCCGCTACGCCGATTACGCTGATCTCTGCTGGCGTCGGCCAAACCCCAATGCTGGCGATGCTGGCTACTCTGGCGCAGCAGCAACATCCGGCGGCGGTTAACTGGCTGCACGCCGCGGAAGCCGGTTCGCAGCATGCGTTTGCTGAAGAGGTGAAATCCCTTGGCGCACGCCTGCCAAACTTCACCAGCCACGTTTGGTATCGGCAACCAGAAAGTGCCGATGCCGGGCGTTACGACGCGCAGGGCTTGATGGATTTGGCGAGCGTATCCTCCGCGCTGAACCAGGCCGATCGTCAGTTCTGGATCTGTGGTCCGCTGCCGTTTATGCAGTTTGTCGCACGTCAACTGGTCGATGCCGGCATCAATGCCGATCGCATCCACTACGAAGTATTTGGCCCGCACAAGGTGCTGTAAAACAAAAAAGCCTGCGCAAGGCAGGCTTTTACAGGCAATGCGCGAAGGGGCTTAAATCGCCTCTTCGTCCTCTTCACCGGTACGGATACGCACTACGCGCGCCACGTCAAAGACGAAGATTTTGCCGTCGCCGATTTTGCCGGTCTGCGCGGTTTTCATAATGGTTTCTACGCAGGTATCGACGATATCGTCACCTACCACCATTTCGATTTTCACTTTTGGCAGAAAATCGACCATGTACTCAGCGCCGCGATACAGCTCAGTGTGACCTTTCTGACGACCAAAGCCTTTCACTTCACTGACGGTCATCCCGGTGATGCCCACTTCCGCTAAGGCTTCACGTACATCATCGAGTTTGAATGGTTTGATAATTGCATCGATCTTTTTCATGACAGATCCTTTTTTACTCCCTCCATGATGGACGGATACCGTTAGTATAATTGTTCCTGACGCTGCCGCAGCAAGCTACTCTTTAAATTCGCTGGCGTCCAATTCATGGCGCGACAGCAGCTTATAGAATTCAGTGCGGTTACGTCCAGCCAGACGCGCAGCGTTAGTGACATTTCCTTTGGTCATCTGCAGCAGTTTACGCAGATAGTTCAGCTCAAACTGATTACGTGCTTCGACGAAAGTCGGCAGCGCGGTATTTTCCCCCGCCAGCGCCTGTTCAACCAGCGCATCACCGATGACCGGCGCGGTACTCAAGGCGACGCACTGTTCAATCACGTTGACCAGCTGGCGCACATTGCCCGGCCAGGCGGCGCTGACCAGCCGCTTCATCGCATCCACCGAAAAGCTACGCACGAAAGGTTTATGGCGATCGGCGGATTGGCGCAGCAGATGATTCGCCAGCAGCGGGATATCTTCAGCGCGCTCATGCAGTGCGGGAATTTTCAGATTCACCACGTTAAGACGATAGTAAAGATCTTCGCGGAAACTCTTCTTCTCCATCGCTTTGGGCAAATCGCGATGCGTCGCGGAAATAATCCGCACGTTGATATCCAGATCGCGGTTGCTGCCTAACGGCCGCACTTTGCGCTCCTGCAGCACACGCAACAGTTTCACCTGCAGCGCCTGTGGCATGTCGCCTATCTCATCAAGAAACAGCGTGCCGCCTTCCGCCGCCTGGAACAGACCTTCACGTGCGCTGACCGCGCCGGTAAAGGCCCCTTTAGCGTGGCCAAACAGTTCGGACTCTAAAAGTTGTTCCGGCAGCGCACCACAATTGATGGCGATGAACGGCTTGGTTGCGCGCGGGCTGGCGGCGTGAATCGCCTGCGCCAGCACCTCTTTACCGGTGCCGCTTTGACCGTTAATCAATACGCTGACGTCAGATTGCGCCACCATGTGCGACTGCTCCAGCAACCGCAGCATCTGCGGATTGCGCGTCACAATCGCTTCGCGCCAGCCGTCATCGCTGATCGGTGCGCGCTGGGCCAGCGCTTCATCTATCGCTTTATACAAAGCGTCACGATCGACCGGTTTGGTCAAAAAGCTAAACACGCCTTGTTGCGTGGCGGATACCGCTTCCGGGATCGAACCGTGCGCGGTGAGAATGATCACCGGCAAGCCCGCATGACGTTTTTGCACTTCGCCGAACAGCGCCAGACCATCCATTTCGTCCATGCGCAGGTCGCTGATCACCAAGTCGACCTTCTCTTTCTGCAGATGGCGCAAGGCTTCCGGCCCGCTGGCGGCCGTCGCGACCTGATAGCCTTCGCTGCTCAGACGCATGCCGAGCAGTTTCAATAAGCCCGGATCGTCATCCACCAGCAGTAAACGTGCGGCTTGTTTCATGGTTACTGATCCTCACTTTGCACATCGCTGCCGCCGTGCGATGTGTCGCTGCTGTCGGACGCTTTGCGCGACGACAGCTGGCGTTCAATATCGGTTAAACGCTCTAACTTGCGTTGGGTATCGGCCAGCGACTGACGCATTTTGGTTTGCTGCTGGCGCAGGTTATCCATCTCCGCATCATTACTCTGCTGCAAAGCGGCGTAGCGTCCGCGCGCTTCGCTCAGCTCCAGTTGGGCCGCCTGATTGCTGCGCCACAGCTGGAGCAGCGGACGCACCGATGCCGGATAAGCCGCGCTGTAACCGTCTAAGGTGGTGACGAAATCACGACGCTCAACTGGCGTGACGTTACCGTTCGCGAGCAAGATGCCCTGCTTGAAGGCGCGGGCCCAGCCTTGCACCGGCCAACGACGCGCTTCCGCCCGCGCTTCGGCCGGCGACAAACGCTCGGCGCAATCCATAGCGCGCTGCCAATAGAGCGGATTGCCTGCCGCGGCTGGCGTTTCGATTTGCCACACGTTTTGGCAATCGGTCGCCAGATAATCCGGCAGGCGCACCTCAGGTTCAGGCACGCTGACGCCATTATGCTGCGTACGATCTTGTGAGGGTGCCTGGCAGGCGCTGAGGCCGAAAACCAGCACTGCACTGGTCACAAGTTTGAATAGGGTTAATTTCATTAATCAGGCATTCCCGGCGCTGGTCGTCAGAATGATACGAAAACAGACATCCGCATCCTTGCGCGTTACCAACTGCAGATCGCCGTGCATCCTGCGCAGACAATCTTTGGCGATGCTTAAGCCCAGCCCGCTGCCTTTGACCGGCCCTTTGCGCTGTTGGCTGCCCTGATAAAAGGGCTCAAAAATCATCGCCTGCTCTTCAGCCGGAATCGGTGTGCCGGTGTTTGCCACCTCAATCCATACCTGGTTGCCCTTCTGCTGGCTCTGCAGCCAGATGTTACCGGATTCGCTGCCGTAGTTCACGGCGTTCGAATAGAGGTTATCGATCACCCGCTGCAGCAGCGTCGCCTCCGCCAGACAGTGATGCACTTGCAGATCAACGTGGGTGGTCATTTCACGCGCATTGGCTGGCAACGAGTGCACTTTTACCACCGAATCAATGATCTCATTTAGCGCCACGGGCTTCAGCGCCATCGGTCCATCGGCCAGCTTGCGGTTGTAATCGAGCAACTGCTCAATCAGCCGCTGTAAATGACGACTGCTGGTATCGAGAATCGCTACCACTTCCTGCTGCTCGGCATTGAGTGGTCCAGCGACCTGATCGGCCAGCAGTTCTGTGCCTTCACGCAGACTGGCAAGCGGCGTTTTCAGCTCATGCGACAGGTGGCGCAAAAATTCGTGGCGCTGCTCTTCCAGCCAGCTTAACCGCTCACTCAGCCAGACAATGCGCTGCCCCAGCGAACGAATCTCACGCGGACCACGGAAACTGCCGCTATCGCCCAGCGCCTTACCTTCGCCCAATCGATTAATCATGCGTTCAACCCGCTTCACCGGACCGATGATCATCCCCGTGAACAGCAAAACCAGCACCAGGCTAATCAGGAACAGAATCAGCGCCTGCCAGCCAAAAAACTGACCGCGATCGGCGATTTCACGCTGCAGCTGTAAGCCGCGCGAAAATACCACTTCTCGCGTTGCCTGCACCATTTGCGTGTTGGTATCGGAAAAACGCTCCAGCGCGCTGGCGGCTTGCGCCTCAGGATTGCCGTTATCGCACTGCAGTTGCTGCAGCGAAGGCAAGGTGGTTTGCAGTACTTTAAAGGAAGGTAGATCGGGCAAACTGGCGGCGTGACTGCTGAGCATTTGGCCGTAGCGCGTCCACTGCGTTTGATACAGCTTCGCCAGCGACGCATCGCCGAGCACGCAATATTGGCGGTAGCTGCGCTCCAGTTCCAGCGCAGTACGCGCCATCGCTTCGCTGCGACGCACATCGGTAAAGGTATTGCGGTTGGTATCCGCCGCCTGGTTGCTTAACGCCGAAAGACTTTCCCACGCTTGCCACGCCAGCACCAGTAACGGTAGCAGTACCAGCAGGAAAGCCATTAACACTAACTGCCGCAGGGATCGGGGAAACAGACGCCATTTCATCACAACCGCGCTTCCTTAAATGTGAGCTGCAGGCATGCTAGCGAAGTATCAAAACGTAAGAAAGGCCAGATATGAAAACGGCAGGCCTTTTGGCCTGCCGTGAGAGCGACGCCGCAGCATCGCTTGCAAAATAGGTGGAGCCTAACTCAACGTTGCGCCCGATGTTTGATAACGTTGCAAAGCAAACGATTATCGGTGAGGTGGACGACAGGCTCCGTTTGGTGCGTCATTCGGTTTTTATCAGCTCAGCCGCTAAAGCGGGGCAATCATAAACAGGTGAATGAGCCACGCAAGGAGTGTAGCAAGTATCGTGCCAATAAATAAATAGCGTTTATTATCAGAGGAATGCCAGAGACGAAGCACTCTCCCAGAGAAAAGCGGACCGGACGGTCTGTGAAAAGTGTCGCTGATTAGCAACGTGTTTGTCGTGGTAATTTATTGGATATAAAAATCAATGGGTTAAATGTCACCTTTTGACGACAACGTATTGGCGGGATTGTCGTTATTTTCCGACAGTTTGAAGATTATGCGGATTTCAGCAAGGTCGCCATGAATGGCGCCCCTACAAAACGCGCAGTAGAATAAAAAAGGCCGCTGTTTAACGGCCTTTGTTTTGCTTATCCCAACTGCTTACGCGCGTTGCGGAAGATACGCATCCACGGGCTGTCTTCGCCCCACTCTGCCGGATGCCAGGAGTTGCTCACGGTACGGAACACACGCTCCGGGTGCGGCATCATAATGGTGACGCGTCCGCTCTCGTTGGTTACCGCAGTGATGCCATTAGGCGATCCGTTCGGGTTGGCCGGATAGCTTTCTGTCACTTTGCCGAAGTTATCGACGAAGCGCAGCGCCACCAAACCTTTGCTCTCCAGCTGTGCCAGATGCGCGCCGTCACGCACTTCGACAAAACCTTCACCGTGCGATACCGCGATTGGCATATGCGATCCGACCATGCCATCCAGCAGCAGCGATGGGCTCGCCGCTACTTCAACCAGGCTGAAACGCGCTTCGAAACGCTCGGACTGGTTGCGCACAAAGCGTGGCCACAGCTCGCTTCCCGGAATCAGCTCGCGCAGGTTCGACATCATCTGGCAACCGTTACACACGCCAAGTGCCAGCGTTTGTGGACGATGGAAGAAGTTTTCGAACTCGTCACGCACGCGACCGTTGAACAGGATGGATTTCGCCCAGCCTTCACCCGCGCCCAGCACGTCACCGTACGAGAAGCCACCGCAGGCGACCAGCGCCTGGAACTCTTCCAGACCGCGACGGCCCGCCAGCAGATCGCTCATATGCACGTCAACTGCAGTAAAGCCCGCACGATGGAAGGCGGCGGCCATCTCTACGTGTGAGTTAACGCCCTGCTCACGCAGCACTGCCACACGCGGACGTGCGCCCGTCGCAATCATCGGTGCCGCAACATCTTCTTCTGGTTTGAAGGTCAGATGGACGTTCAGACCTGGGTCGTTATCGTCTTTCTTCGCTTCATGCTCCTGATCGGCACAGGCTGGGTTATCACGCAGACGCTGCATCTGCCAGGTGGTTTCTGCCCACCAGGTACGCAGCGTGCTACGGCTTTCGCTGTACACGGCGCTGTCGCCAGAGCGGATCACGAAGCGATCGCCTGGCAGGGCTTTACCAATCACGTGCAGGTTAGCGCTCAGACCGTGGTCAGCGAACACCTTCTCGACGGCTGCACGATCCGCTGCGTTGATCTGCAGCACCGCGCCCAGCTCTTCGGTGAACAATGCGGCTAACGCATCGCTGCCCAACGCGGCAATTTCGGCTTCGATACCGCAGTGACCGGTGAAGGCCATCTCCGCCAGCGTGACCAGCAGGCCGCCGTCAGAACGGTCGTGGTAAGCCAGCAGTTTCTGCTCGGCCACCAGCGCCTGAATGGCGTTGAAGAAGCCCGCCAGCTGCGTAGCATCACGCACGTCGGCAGGCTTATCGCCCAGCTGACGATAAACCTGCGACAGCGCAGTCGCGCCAAGGGTGTTCGCGCCGTTGCCGAGATCCACCAGCAGCAGCAGGTTGTCTTGATCCGCCTGCAACTGCGGCGTCACGGTGCGACGCACATCTTCCACGCGCGCAAAGGCGGTGATCACCAGCGACAGCGGCGAGGTCATTTCGCGCTGCTCAGTACCTTGCTGCCAGCGGGTTTTCATCGACATGGAGTCTTTGCCCACCGGAATGGTGATACCCAGCGCGGGACACAACTCTTCGCCGACCGCTTTAACCGCCGCGTACAAGCCCGCGTCTTCGCCTGGATGACCGGCGGCGGCCATCCAGTTCGCAGAGAGCTTAACGCGTTGCAGCGAACCAATGGAGGTTGCGGCGATGTTGGTCAGCGCTTCACCGACGGCGAGGCGACCTGAAGCCGCGAAGTCGAGCAATGCGACGGGTGCACGTTCACCAAGCGAGAATGCTTCACCGTGATAGCTATCGAGGCTGGCGGTGGTGACGGCGCAGTTCGCGACCGGAATCTGCCACGGTCCTACCATCTGATCGCGCGCCACCATGCCGGTTACGCTGCGGTCACCAATGGTGATCAGGAAGGTTTTTTCCGCCACGGTCGGCAGGTGCAGCACGCGATTCACCGCATCCGCTACGCTAATCCCGTCACGCTGCAGCGCTTCGCCGTTGGCCTGCTGGCTGGCAACATCACGCGTCATCTTCGGCGTTTTGCCCAGCAGCACGTCGAGCGGCATGTCGATTGGCTTGTTGTCGAAATGGCTGTCGGCGAGGTTCAGATGCAGCTCTTCGGTGGCTTCACCGATGACCGCATAAGGCGCGCGTTCACGCTGACACAGCTCGTCAAACAGCGCCAGTTTCTCCGGCGCGACCGCCAGCACATAACGTTCCTGCGACTCGTTACACCATACTTCCAGCGGACTCATGCCTGGCTCATCGCTGAGGATGTCGCGCAGGTTGAAGTTACCGCCACGATTACCGTCGCTCACCAGCTCTGGCATGGCGTTCGAAAGGCCGCCCGCGCCGACGTCGTGGATAAACAGAATCGGGTTGGCTTCGCCCAGCTGCCAGCAGCGGTCGATCACTTCCTGGCAACGACGTTCCATCTCTGGGTTGTCGCGCTGTACTGACGCAAAGTCGAGATCGGCATCCGATTGGCCTGATGCCATTGACGATGCCGCGCCGCCGCCCAGACCGATGTTCATAGCCGGGCCACCCAGCACGATCAGCTTGGCGCCGACCACGATCTCGCCTTTCTGCACGTGATCGGCACGGATGTTACCGATGCCGCCCGCCAGCATGATGGGCTTGTGATAGCCGCGCAGCTCCACGCCATTGTGGCTGTGAACGCGCTCTTCGTAGGTACGGAAGTAGCCGTTGAGGGCTGGACGACCAAATTCGTTGTTGAACGCCGCGCCGCCCAATGGACCTTCGGTCATGATATCCAGCGCGGTGACGATGCGATCCGGCTTACCGAAATCCTCTTCCCACGGCTGTTCAAAGCCCGGAATACGCAGGTTCGATACCGAGAAACCGACCAGACCGGCTTTAGGCTTCGCGCCACGTCCGGTTGCGCCTTCGTCACGAATTTCGCCACCGGAACCGGTCGCGGCACCCGGCCATGGTGAAATGGCGGTTGGGTGGTTATGGGTTTCAACTTTCATCAGGATATGTGCGGCTTCCTGATGGAATTCATATTCGCCCTTCTGCGCATCGGCGTAGAAGCGGCCAACCTCAGAACCTTCCATTACCGCAGCGTTGTCTTTATAGGCAGACAGCACGTGCTCAGGATTGTGTTCAAAGGTGTTCTTGATCATTTTAAACAGCGACTTTGGCTGCTTTTCGCCGTCGATAATCCAGTCGGCATTGAAGATCTTGTGACGACAGTGCTCGGAGTTTGCCTGCGCAAACATGTAGAGCTCGATGTCGTTTGGATTGCGGCCCAGTTTAGTAAAGGCATCAAGCAGGTAATCGATCTCATCATCAGCCAGCGCCAGGCCCAGCGTGGTGTTGGCCTGCTCCAGCGCGCTGCGGCCTGCGCCCAGCACGTCAACGCTTTTCAGCGGCTGCGGCTGATGATGAGCAAACAGCTGCTGCGCATCGTTGAGATCAGCGAACACCGTTTCCATCATGCGGTCATGCAACAGGCTCGCCAGCTGCTGCCACTGTGCTTCCGTCAGCTCAGGTGCCTGCACATAGAAGGCCATACCGCGCTCAAGACGCAAGACCTGTGGCAGATCGCAGTTATGGGCGATGTCGGTGGCTTTCGATGACCACGGTGAGATGGTGCCGGGACGCGGCGTTACCAGCAACAGACGCCCTTGTGGCGCGTGTTCGGCGAGAGAAGGACCGTATTTCAGCAGGCGTTGCAGGCGGGCTTGCTCATCCGCGCTGAGCGGTGCACTAACATCGGCAAAATGGACGTACTCGGCGTAAATATCACTCACCGGAAGGTGAGCGTCCTGAAAGCGGGTCAGCAGTTTGTTTACACGAAATGCCGACAGAGCGGGCGAACCACGCAGAATTTCCATCATTAAAGATCTCTCGTCTTTGAAGTGCCGGGCGACGCTTCATTGGGCGCAACAGGGGAAAACGGGCGGTATTATAGAGAAACAGCTCGGGTTACGAAACCGTTTGCGCATAAATTCTGGCACCTGGCGTTTGGCTGAATTTTGCACAATTCTTGCTATAAAAGTTGCCCTGCCCCTTTTTGTTGCGCAAAATGCCCCTCGCTCTGGGAGTTAAAACAACATAAATACTGCCTTTAAAAGACAGAGGCCTGTGAGCCATTACGAGACAACTATTTGAAACGCCTAAAAATAAACTATCTGTTTATCGGTCTGATCACCGTGCTACTTGCGCTAGCATTGTGGCCTTCAATCCCGTGGTACGGGGGCGGAACAGACGCGCTATCACAGATCAAATCACGCGGAGTGCTGCGCATCAGTACCGTTAACTCTCCGCTGACTTACTACACCATTAACAATGCACCAGCCGGTATGGATTACGAGCTGGCGAAGCGCTTCGCCGATTATCTTGGCGTGAAACTGGAAGTTGAGGTGCGTCCTAATCTCGGCGATCTGTTTGACGACCTCGATGACGGTAAAGCGGATTTGCTGGCGGCCGGCTTGATCTACAACAGCGAGCGCCTCGCGCACTACCAAAGTGGCCCGAGCTACTATTCGGTGTCGCAGCAGCTGGTGTACCGCATCGATAAGCCTCGTCCGAAGAATCTCGGCGATCTCAAAGGCCGCCTGATTGTGCAGTCCGGTTCGGCATATCTGTCAACTTTACGTTCCGCCAAAGCTGACAGCTATCCCGATCTCGACTGGGCGATCTCCACCGATCAGGGTCAGAAAGCGCTGCTTGAAGCGGTTGCTGAAGGCAAACTTGATTACACGGTGGGCGATTCAGTTACCATCGGCCTGCTGCAGCGCATTCATCCGCAGTTGGCGGTGGCGTTTGATGTGACCGACGAAGAGCCGGTCACCTGGTATTTACCGCGTAACGAAGACGACAGCCTGAGCGCGGCGATGCTCGACTTCTACAGCCAGATGGGCGAGGAAGGCACGATGGCGCGGCTGGAAGAGAAGTATCTCGGCCACGTTGGCACCTTCGATTACGTTGATACCCGCACCTTCCTGCGCGCCATTGATAACACGCTGCCGGATATCAAACCGCTGTTTGAGAAATATTCCGCCAGCATGGATTGGCGTTTACTGGCGGCGATCTCTTATCAGGAGTCGCACTGGAATCCGCAGGCCACATCGCCAACCGGCGTGCGCGGCATGATGATGTTGACGCGTAATACCGCCGACAGCCTTGACGTCAACGATCGCCTCGATCCCGAACAGAGCATTCGCGGCGGCAGCGAATATCTCAAGCGCATGATGGAGAAAGTCCCGGAAACGATTCCTGAAGATGAACGTATCTGGTTCGCACTGGCGGCATATAACATGGGCTACGCGCACATGCTGGACGTACGCAAGCTGACGGCGAAACAGGGCGGCAATCCCGACAGCTGGGCCGACGTGAAGCTGCGTTTGCCGATGTTGAGCCAGAAACGCTACTACACGCAAACCACCTACGGCTACGCGCGCGGCCACGAAGCCTATAACTACGTGGAGAATATCCGTAAGTATCAAATCAGTTTGGTGGGATATTTGCAGGAGCAGGAGAAGCGTTTAGCGCAACAGTCGGCGCTGGAAGCGGAGTTAGGCGCCGGTTACCCGGCGGTCGAACCGAAAATTGCCATGAATTAACCGGTGCGCTGCGCCTGACGCAGCGCCTTCTTCTGTTCGCGACGCATCCGGAAGAAGTCACTCAGCATCCCGGCACACTCCTCCGCCAGCACACCGCAATCAATCTGAATTTGGTGATTCATGCCGGGATGGCCAATCACATCCAGCAGTGAACCGGCCGCACCGGTTTTCTCATCTTTAGCTCCATATACCAGCCGCGTGATGCGGCCGTGCACCATCGCACCGGCGCACATCACGCAGGGTTCCAGCGTGACGTAGAGCGTGGTATCCAGCAGACGATAGTTTTCCAGTACTTTGCCGCCCTGACGCAGCGCCATAATCTCGGCATGTGCAGTGGGATCGTGCTGACCAATCGGCCGGTTCCAGCCCTCGCCAATCACCTTTTCGCCCTGCACCAGCACCGCACCAACCGGCACTTCGCCCTGCTCCAACGCGCGCTTCGCCAGTTCCAGCGCATAACGCATCCAATATTCATCAGTTTGTGGGTTCACCGGGCAACTCCTGCGGGCAATAAAGGCGGCGCATTATAGCGATGCTGCGGCAGGAATCGAAGCGTTATTCCAGCTGTTGCAGCTCACCGCGCGGCGTGACGCGCCAGCGGTGCTGACAGAAGAACAGCAGCGGGTTGTCCTGTTTGCTGTCGCTGTAGCCGCTATACAGTTGCAGCGGCGTGCCGATTTTCTCCTCCAGCTGTGCCACCTTTTCATGGCCGAGGCAGCGCATCGACAGCAAACGTCCGCCGCGGCCCGGTTTCATCTGGCTGGCAATCAGCTGTACGCGCGGTAAGAAGGCCGAGTCGAAATAGACTTGCTCCACCAGAGACTGCGGCGAACCGGTAATCAGCCAGACATCGGCATCGCTGCTACTGAGATAGTCGGTGAGTCGCTGCTGCACCACCGGAAACGCAGTAACACGCTGGCGGAACCACTCAGCGAATTCCGCCTCACGCTGGCGCAGACGTTTTTCGCTGTGGCCGAAGGTAATCGCCCACAGCAATAAACTCATTGGCCAGCGTGCGGCGCGCCCTTTGATTAGCATGCCAAGACCAATCACCGGTAACAGCGGTACCACCAGCAGCAGATTGATCGGCTGACGTCGCAGCAGATAGCGCATAAAGGTGCCAAACATGTCTTGCTGATGCAGCGTGCCATCGAGATCGAAAAATACCACGCGTCGTTGTGTACCCTTTGTCAAACAGCACTCCTTCTCTATCCTTCGCGGTTTCTGCACTACAGTGTAGCCAGCTTCGGCGTTCGAGGCGAAAGCTGCTATTTTTAATTCCAGTGACTACAATGCCATTTGAATAGTTTATTCTTCGCGTTTACGAGCTGTTTGCGGATAAAGGAATTAAGGATCGAACCATGAGTTCATTGCTGCGCATTCGTCAGCTCTACCCTCGACTGGCGCTAAATGAGCGCCGGCTGGCGGATTTTTTGCTGTCGCAGCCGGATCGTGCACGGCATCTCAGTTCACAAAAACTCGCTGAGGAATCGGGCGTTAGCCAGTCCAGCGTGGTGAAGTTTGCCCAGAAGCTGGGCTACAAAGGGTTTCCAGCGCTGAAGCTGGCGCTGAGCGAATCGATGGCCGATCGCGATGCGATTACCGTGCATAACCATATTCTCAGCGACGATCCGCTGAAAGTGGTCGGCGAAAAGCTGCTGACCGAAAAGATCTCGGCGATCCGCGCCACGCTGGACATCAATAGCGAAGAGAAGCTGCTGCAAACCTTGCAGCTGCTGAAAAATGCCAATCGTATTTTGCTGGTTGGCATCGGCGCGTCCGGTTTAGTGGCGAAAGATTTTTCGTGGAAGCTGATGAAGATCGGCATCAATGCGGTGGCGGAGCAGGATATGCACGCTTTGCTCGCCAGCGTGCAAGCGATGGCGCCGGGCGATGTGCTGCTGGCGATCTCCTATACTGGCGAACGTCGCGAAATCAATCTGGCGGCGCAGGAAGCGGCGCAGGTCGGTGCCGATGTGCTGGCCTTTACCGGCTTTACGCCGAATGCTCTGCAGCAGTGCGCCACGGTTTGCCTCTACACCGTGGCGGAGGAGCAGAGCACGCGCAGTGCGGCGATCTCGTCGACCAGCGCGCAGCTGGCGTTGACCGATCTGCTGTTTATGGCGCTGGTACAAAACGATCCTGAACGCGCCTCCAGCCACATTCGCCACAGCGAAGCGTTGGTGAAAAAGCTGGTCTGATGAGATCAGGCGCGTATAATACCCGCGCCTTTTCTGCTGTTATTGGACTTCTGCCATGGCCTTGCTCATCACCACCAAATGCATCAATTGCGATATGTGCGAACCTGAATGCCCAAACCAGGCAATCAGCTTAGGCGACGCGATCTATGAAATTGATGTCGACCGCTGCACCGAGTGCGTGGGCCATTATGATGTGCCGACCTGCCAAAGCGTCTGTCCGATTGATAACACCATCATTACCGATCCACAGCACCCGGAAAGCCGCGAGGCGCTGTGGGAGAAGTTCGTGGTGTTGCACCCTTAGTTCTCGATAATCACCGTTGCGCAGGCGTAATGGCGTTCATCCGCTAACGTCACATGCACATGCTTCACGCCGAGCTGGCTGGCAATCACCCTGGCCTGCTCAAAGAAACGTAATCCCGGTTTGCCCAGCGCATCGTTGTACACTTCGAACTGATTGAAGGCCAGGCCACCGCGAATGCCGGTGCCAAACGCTTTCGCTGCCGCCTCTTTCACCGCAAAACGCTTAGCCAGAAAGCGCACCGGTTGCTGGTGCGCCTGATATTGCTGCCACTCGGCTTCGCTTAATACGCGACGCGCCAGACGGTCGCCGGAGCGTTCAATGACGCCAGCAATGCGCTCGATCTCTACGATATCGCTGCCGAGCCCGAGAATCGCCATTAGCGACGCGCTTCCCGCATCAGCTGCTTCATTTCGCTGACCGCATCGGCCAAACCGCTGAACAGCGCGCGACCAATAATCGCATGGCCAATATTCAGCTCGTGCATTTCCGGCAATTCAGCAATCGGCTGCACATTGTGGTAAGTCAAACCGTGGCCGGCATTGACTTTCAGGCCGAGGCTGGCGGCGAAAGTCGCGGCTTTGCGGATGCGCGACAGCTCAGCCTGGCGCGCGAGACCTTCGGGCGCTTCGGCATAGGCACCGGTGTGAATTTCGATATAAGGCGCGCCGCTGGCAACCGCCGCTTCAATCTGGCGGTGATCGGCATCGATAAACAGTGACACCAGAATGCCGGCGTCGCTTAACAGGCGCACCGCAGCATTGATTTTATCCTGCTGACCCGCCACATCCAGCCCGCCTTCGGTGGTCACTTCCTGACGCTTTTCCGGCACCAGACAAACGAAGTGCGGCTTGATTTCGCAGGCAATGTCGATCATCTCGTCCGTTACCGCCATCTCCAGATTCATGCGCGTCTGGATGGTGTCACGCAAAATGCGTACATCGCGATCGGTGATGTGACGGCGATCCTCACGCAGATGCACGGTAATGCCGTCAGCGCCGGCCTGCTCAGCAACAAACGCGGCCTGCACCGGATCGGGATAGTTTGTACCACGTGCGTTACGTACGGTGGCAATGTGGTCAATGTTGACGCCTAACAGCAACTCAGCCATGACAATCCTTAAATGTGTTCAGTGTGTTTGCAGTGTACCGCGCTGAATATATCAGGCGGTACGACCAGCGCTAGTCGTTTGCCACATCGGGTTTCTTTTTTGGCACAAACTGGCGAAACAGTTCCTGACTCTTCAGCGGCTTGCCGCCTAGATAGGGTTTCAGCGCCATACGCGTAAAGCGTTTGGCGGCGCGCAAGGTATCGGCGTCGGGGAATTCGCGTTCCCACAACGCACGCAGCTGGCGGCCGGTAAAGCTGCGTTGATTGACCACCAAACTGGCAATGAATCCCTTCTCTTCGCGGTAGCTGTAGGTCATGCCATCAGCTACTTCTTCGCCGCTGCCGGCACAGTGCAGAAAATCCACGCCGTAGCCGAGATGCCCGAGCAGCGCCAGTTCAAAGCGGCGCAGCGCCGGTTCAGGCGAGCCGTTGCCTGCCGCCAGCGTTTGGATGCAATTCAGGTAATCGAAGAACATGTCAGAGAAGGGAATTTGCTGCTCCAGCACGCGCGACAGCAGCTCGTTGACGTAGAGCCCGCAATACAGCGTAATGCCGCTGAGCGGCAATGCCAGCGAAACGGCTTCGGCATTGCGCAGCGTTTTGACGTCACCACGTCCGCCCCAGCGCACCAGCAGTGGCGTAAAGGGTTGCAGTGCACCTTTTAGTTGGGAGCGGCGCGAGCGGGCGCCTTTGGCAAGGACGCGGACGCGCCCTTCGCTTTCGCTGAACAGATCGAGGAGTAGGCTGGTTTCGCTGTAAGGGCGACTATGCAGCACAAAGGCGCGTTGCCAGCCTTCCATTACTTAACCTTCGTCAGAGTAACCTAAGCTGCGCAGCGCACGTTCATCGTCCGCCCAGCCCGATTTCACTTTAACCCACAGTTCGAGATGCACTTTCGCTTCAAACATCTCTTCCATGTCTTTACGCGATTCAATGCCGATGGTTTTGATCTTGGCGCCTTTATTGCCGATGACCATTTTCTTCTGGCCTTCGCGCTCAACGAGGATCAGGCCATTGATGTCGTAGCCGCCGCGATCGTTCGAAACAAACTGCTCAATTTCGACGGTAACGGAGTAAGGCAGTTCTGCCCCCAGGAAGCGCATTAACTTTTCACGGATGATCTCAGACGCCATAAAGCGCTGCGAGCGGTCGGTGACATAATCTTCCGGGAAATGATGCTCAGATTTTGGCAGGCATTTACGCGCAATCGCCGCAATCGCGTCGACATTTTTGCCGCTTTCAGCTGAGATAGGGACGATTTCAAGGAAGTTCATCTGCTGGCTAAGGAACTGCAGATGCGGTAACAGAATACTCTTGTCCTGGATATTGTCGACTTTGTTGATCGCCAATACCACCGGAACTTTGTTATCACGCAGCTTGTTGAGCACCATCTCGTCGTCTGGTGTCCAGCGCGTACCTTCAACCACAAAGATCACCAGCTCAACGTCACCAATGGAGCTGCTGGCGGCACGGTTCATCAGGCGGTTGATCGCCCGTTTCTCTTCCATGTGCAGCCCTGGCGTATCCACGTAGATCGCCTGATAAGCGCCTTCGGTATGGATGCCCATAATACGGTGACGCGTGGTTTGCGGCTTGCGCGACGTGATCGACACTTTCTGCCCCAGCAACTGGTTCAGCAAAGTGGATTTACCGACGTTTGGTCGGCCTACAATCGCGACAAAGCCGCTATATGTTTCGAGTTCGCTCATTCGAGTCCTGACTTGGGCAGCGCCGCTTTCGACGCTGCAATGTGACTATTTATTCGAGGCCAAGCTTAATTAACGCCTGTTCGGCGGCTGCTTGCTCGGCTTTACGGCGGCTGGAGCCAATGCCCACCACCGGTTCTGCCATGCCACTCACCTGACAGTGAATGGTGAATTCCTGATCGTGGGCTTCGCCACGCACCTGTACCACCAAATACGACGGCAGCGGCAGATGACGTCCCTGCAAATACTCCTGCAGGCGCGTTTTCGGATCTTTTTGCTTATCGCCCGGACTGATCTGTTCCAGTCGTGAGTGATACCAGTCGAGAATTAACTTTTCGACGGTTTGAATGCTGCTATCGAGGAAGATGCCGCCAATTAAGGCTTCAACGGTATCCGCGAGGATCGATTCACGACGGAAACCGCCGCTTTTCAGCTCGCCCGGACCGAGGCGTAAACATTCGCCAAGGTCGAACTCTCGCGCCATCTCTGCCAGCGTATTGCCGCGCACCAGCGTGGCACGCATACGGCTCATGTCGCCTTCGTCCACACGCGGGAAGCGGTGATAGAGCGCATTGGCAATCACGTAGCTGAGAATAGAATCGCCAAGAAATTCAAGACGTTCATTGTGTTTGCTACTGGCGCTACGATGCGTCAGTGCCTGCTGCAATAAATCCGGATGAGTAAAAGTGTAGCCCAGTTTGCGCTGCAGCTTGTTAATGACGATGGGGTTCATGCTATTCCAGTTGTTCTGTGCGCCTATCACTGCATACGAAACAGGGCTGAGGTTCCAACCTGTTCTGTTTGGTGTGCACTGGCCTCCCGAAAGAGAGGCCAACCTTTTTTGAAGCTAATTAGTGAATCCCACCAATGCGGCTAAAGCGCACGCCGGTCGGCCACTGTCCTTCCTGTTTCTCGAAGCTCATCCAGATGGCCACCGCTTTGCCGACCAGATTCTTCTCGGGCACAAAGCCCCAGTAGCGGCTGTCGGCGCTGTTATCGCGGTTATCACCCATCATGAAATATTGCCCTTGCGGCACAATCCAGGTCGATTGCGGCTGGCCCGGCTGCTGATAATACATGCTTGCCTGACTTTGCGCTTCGTTTA
Organism: Pantoea sp. DY-5; assembly: GCF_019795955.1. Lineage (NCBI taxonomy): Bacteria > Pseudomonadati > Pseudomonadota > Gammaproteobacteria > Enterobacterales > Erwiniaceae > Pantoea > Pantoea sp. DY-5. The sequence goes on along the minus strand of NZ_JAIMIE010000004.1, from coordinate 64,431 downwards.
CCAGCAAGATATCGTGCGTTACGTTGCCCAATGTCTCTTTGCGGGTGCCGAGACGCAGGCCGCCCTTCATGGTTTCGCCCTGCGGCGCCTGGAAGAAGCCGTTGCCGGTTTCATTGCCATCAAAGCCGCTGAAGGTTTGAATGAAGTTACTTGGCTCAACGTTAGTGTAAGTCACTGGCAGCGCCGTGTCGCAACTGCCGCTACTGCAACCCGGATTGATGGTCAGGGTTTTGCTGTAAGGATCAAACACCACTTTATCGCCCGGCAAGCCAATCACGCGCTTGATGTAGTCCACGCTGGGATCTTTCGGGTATTTGAATACCGCGACATCACCGCGCTGCGGATGGCCAGTTGGTATCAGTGTGGTTTGGGTAATCGGATCTTTAATACCGTAAGCAAACTTCTCCACGAGGATGAAGTCGCCAATCAGCAGCGTTGGCATCATTGAGCCCGAGGGAATCTGGAACGGCTCAAAAATAAACGAACGCACGATCAACACCACCGCCAGCACCGGGAACACCGATGCGGTGGTTTCTACCCAACCCGGCTGTGCGGCTACTTTCGCCAGCGTTTTACTGTCGAGTGCGTTGCCGGCCTGCGCTTGCGCGGCAGCTTGCTTCGCACGACGCGCCGGTGCCCATTTAAAGCGATCGATACACCAGATAACGCCAGTGATCAGCGTTGCGATCACTAAAACCAGGGCGAACATGTTAGCCATTAAAAATCCTTATTTGCTGTCTTTACCGACATGCAGAATGGCAAGGAATGCTTCCTGCGGCAGCTCAACGTTGCCGACCTGCTTCATTCGCTTCTTACCGTCTTTCTGCTTCTGCAACAGTTTCTTCTTACGGCTCACGTCACCGCCATAGCATTTCGCCAGGACGTTTTTACGCAGCTGTTTTACCGTTGAGCGAGCGATAATGTGGTTGCCGATTGCCGCCTGAATCGCAATATCAAACTGCTGACGTGGGATCAGATCTTTCATCTTCTCCACCAGGTCGCGGCCACGATATTGTGAGTTATCACGGTGAGTAATCAGCGCCAGCGCATCAACACGTTCTGAGTTAATCATCACGTCGACACGCACCATGTCAGAGGTCTGGAAACGTTTGAAGTTGTAATCCAGCGAAGCATAACCGCGCGAGGTTGATTTCAGACGGTCGAAGAAGTCAAGAACCACTTCCGCCATCGGAATCTCATACGTCAGCGCAACCTGCTTGCCGTGGTAAACCATGTTGGTTTGCACGCCACGTTTTTCAATACACAGCGTAATGACGTTGCCGAGGAACTCCTGCGGCAGCAGCATGTGACACTCAGCAATCGGCTCACGCAGCTCGGCAATATTATTCAGCGGTGGCAGCTTCGACGGGCTATCTACATAGATAGTTTCACCGTCGGTGGTTTCCACTTCATACACTACGGTTGGTGCAGTGGTGATCAGATCCAGATCGTATTCACGCTCCAGACGTTCCTGAATGATCTCCATATGCAGCAGACCAAGGAAGCCGATGCGGAAACCGAAGCCCAGCGCCGTTGAGCTCTCTGGCTCGTAGAACAGTGACGCATCGTTCAGGCTCAATTTGCCCAGCGCATCACGGAACGCTTCATAGTCGTCAGAGCTGATCGGGAACAGACCGGCGTAAACCTGTGGCTTCACTTTCTTGAAGCCAGGCAATACTTTCTCCGCCGGATTGCGTTGTAAGGTCAGCGTATCACCCACCGGTGCGCCGAGGATGTCTTTAATCGCACACACCAGCCAGCCGACTTCACCGCAGTTCAGCTCGTTGCGATCAACACGCTTCGGCGTGAAGATGCCGAGACGGTCAGCGTTGTAGCTTTGACCGGAGCTCATGACTTTAACTTTGTCGCCTTTACGCAGGGTGCCGTTCTTAATACGAATCAGCGATACTACGCCAAGGTAGTTATCGAACCAGGAATCGATGATCAGCGCCTGCAGCGGACCTTCCGGATCGCCTTCTGGCGGCGGGATGTCACGCACCAGACGTTCCAGCACGTCGGGCACGCCGACGCCGGTTTTCGCCGAGCAACGCACCGCATCGGTCGCGTCAATGCCGACAATATCTTCAATCTCTTCCGCTACACGTTCTGGATCGGCAGCAGGCAGGTCGATTTTGTTCAGTACCGGTACCACTTCCAGATCCATTTCCATTGCGGTGTAGCAGTTTGCCAGCGTCTGAGCTTCAACGCCCTGCCCTGCATCGACCACCAGCAATGCCCCTTCACACGCCGCCAGCGAGCGGGAAACTTCATACGAGAAGTCAACGTGACCGGGAGTATCGATAAAATTGAGCTGGTAAGTTTCACCGTCCTGCGCTTTGTAATCGAGCGTGACGCTCTGCGCTTTAATGGTAATGCCGCGCTCGCGTTCCAGATCCATGGAATCCAGAACCTGCGCCGCCATCTCACGATCGCTCAGGCCACCACAAATTTGAATCAAACGGTCAGAGAGCGTTGATTTGCCGTGGTCAATGTGAGCGATGATGGAGAAATTTCGTATGTGCTTCATTTATATGAATATCTTCACGTAGAAAATCAGTGGGAAACTTGAGCACGGACACATTCAGGAAAGTGAGCTTTACCCGGAACCCTGTCGGCCTCATTAATGACGACGCATATTACACTGTTAACGCCGCGCGTTAAAGAATGGAACTGTGGGGAATCGCAACAGATTTCAGCGGTTAAGCTGATTGGGGAAGGCCGCATCAAACGCGGCCTGGACGGGGATCAAGCTTCGCTTTCCACGCGCAACGCATCAGGCGGTAACGCAACGCTGAGAATCACCGGTTGGAAAGCCTCGCGATCGCCGAAGAGTTTGGATACACCTTTCGCTACGATAAAGCCGCCAATGCCGCCCAACAGCGCACCACAGGCCGCAGCCAGATCGCTGGCGAACAGCATCTGGAAGATGCCAGCCACTAAAAACAGGCCAAACAGTGGCGTCATGTAAACCAGCAAGGCAGAACCCAGCAGGCTGCTTTCGCGGATGCCTAACTCAATGCGCTGGCCGGGTTGCAACGGCTCCGCGCTGGCGATAGTCATCACGTGGGCATTTTTCGGCCCCAGCTGATTAAGCGCATGGCTGCCGCAGCCTTTACGCGCCGAGCAGCTGTTACAAGACGTTTTCGCTTCCGTGTGCAGGGTGGCGATGCCTTCTTTCCACGCCACCACGGTGGCCCATTCTTTCATCATTTTGGTGAACCCGAATCTATGCTGTCCGCAATACGTTTGGCAGTGGCTGGCGGTAACTCGCCCACCACCGTGATTTCGTTATTATTGCGTACTTCTGTCTGCACCGTACGACGCCCAGTGCGCAATGCCTGAACGCTGCTGCTTTTATCTGCTGGCGTAACGTTAATGGCAAAGCTAAACAAGCCATCGCTGTACAGGCGCGATTCGACAGTTTTGTTCATCGACGGGATATCGCGGCGACTTTGTGAGATCAGTTTCATGCCCGCCGGAAGCCAGTTTGGCTGCCAGCTGAGTTCCACTTTGTCACCGGCCGGTAACGACAGCGACGGCGGCAAGTTGGCCTTCTCCAGCCCTTGCATCAGATTGCGTACGCCTTCATCGACGGCAAAGCTGATGACGCGGAACTGTTCCAGCGTTTCACCGTCCCGATCGAGCAGATCAATACGCAGCGGCAATTTGGTATCCACATCCAGCCACACGACATAGCTGTAGCGCGTGCCATCGCGTGACACGATGCGCACCACTTCGCACATCTGATCGGCCATGCGCGAGCGGCCCACCGGAATGAAATCGTAAGACTCACCCAAACGGGAGAAGTCGGCAAACATCAAACCAGGTAACGCATCGATAATGTGATTGCCCGGCAGCGAGAAGGGATCTAATCCCGGCTCGAAATAGCTGATGTCGTTTCCGCGTTGAATCACTTCACGGCGCGGCCCGTCCATCTGCAACAGTTGGGCGAAGATACGATTGTCGATAACCGCGTGGCGATAACGCAGAGATTCAATGCCGAGACGCGAGACATTGATGTAGGCAAATTCGTAGTTGAGGTTCTGGCTTGCCTGCTCCATCTGTTGCAACAACGCCCCGGACGCAGAGGTCTGCGCCGAGGCGATAGATGAGCAAAACAGGCTGCCTGCCAGCAGGCTAACGGCACACCAAAGCTGCTTCATTACTGCTGCTGAGTTCCTAACGACTGATTTCCGGGAACATTAGCCTGAGCCTGTTGCGGATCGTTTTTCTCAAACTGAACCTGATCGGCATGCAGACGGCGTTGCAGTTCATAATCCTGCAGCATGGCATTCACGCGACGACGCTGTTCCTGCACCTGCTGATTAGAGCTGTTGGTGTCGAAGGCTTCAGAAGGCACGCCTAAGCTGACCGGTGACGCTTTACCCATCATCGGCAAGGTGTTGAATGCCGGTGAATCGGAGGTTTCAGTCGCGCTGCCAGTTGGTGAACTGTTGTAGTGCTGAACACCGACAATCACCGCCAGTGAGACACAAGCAGCAACACCAACTTGCGTCAGCTGTGCCGCCCAACTGCCACCACGACGCCAGAACGGCATCTTCTCGTAACGTGACGGCTCAGGCTGCGCTTCAGGGATCAGCGGAGTGACTTTGCGTGCCGGCTCGTTTTCGATGGCCGCCGCCACACGTGCGGAGATATCAAAATGCAGCACTTCTCCGATATCACCGCGTAAGGTGTCGCGAATGAGATGGTAGCTTTCCCAGCTGTGCTGAAGATCCGCATCCTTCGACAACGATGCCAACAGCTCGTTATCTAAAGTTTCACCATCCATTAAAGCGGAAAGTTTTTCTTTCTGCATGCCTTGGTACCCTTCCAGTAGCCGTTATCACTGACGTTGGATAAGCGGTTGAACTTTATTATCAATAGCCTCTCGTGCACGGAAGATACGCGAACGTACGGTACCGACCGGACAATCCATGATGACGGCAATCTCTTCGTAACTCAGACCATCCAATTCCCTAAGGGTAATGGCCATACGAAGATCTTCGGGAAGCGCCTCAATGGTACGAAAGACGATTTGTTTCAGTTCTTCAGACAACATTAAGTTCTCAGGGTTCGAAATTTCTTTCAGTGCACCCGCACTTTCGAAATTTTCCGCATCGATAGCATCCACATCACTGGATGGCGGACGTCGCCCCTGAGCAACCAGATAATTTTTCGCTGTGTTTACCGCGATGCGGTACAGCCATGTATAAAAGGCGCTGTCGCCACGGAACGATTCCAGTGCGCGATACGCTTTAATAAAAGATTCCTGAACCACATCAGGCACATCGCCTGACGGAACATAGCGTGAAACCAGGCTCGCCACTTTATGCTGGTATCGAATCACCAGTAAATTAAAGGACTTTTGATCTCCCTTCTGAACCCGCTCAACGAGAACCTGATCCGTTAACTGCTCGCTCATCCGAGGTAATATCTCCCCAAAACTTTTTTATGCGTAAGTGAACTGCCAGCACATCTCATTGTTCTGAGCAAGCATGCGCTTAGAGCGGCCCTTTGGCCCGAAGTTCACTACGACCAGAATTTTCCGTATCGGAACCACGACATCATTGTTGTTGATTGTCTTTCAGTGTAGCGACTTGCCACGCTGGTGGTGTCTTTTGCGGCACCGATAATCGCTGGCAGAGTACCTTATGACGCCGTCATTTTCACCTTTATTCCCTGAATTTTCAGAGTGTTTGATATAAAAAACACATTGTGCTCAATTTCAGAGTTAACTCACTGAATTCACGCTACTATCTCTATCCGCTGAATAATTTTTCCGCGCAGTTGGTTCAAAATACTTCACAGCACCCCCATCACGGCTTATGCTCAAGCCACCTTTTGTTTAGTAAATTAAACATCATGACTTCTCTCCCAGAATATCAGTGTGATGTCCTCATCGTCGGCAGCGGTGCGGCAGGTTTATCGTTAGCGCTGCGCTTAGCGCCGCATTATCAGGTTACCGTGCTGAGTAAAGCGCAGGTGAATGAGGGCTCAACGCTGTATGCGCAGGGCGGGATTGCGGCGGTGTTTGATGAAACAGACAGCATCGAATCACACGTTGAAGACACGCTGGTTGCTGGCGCTGGCTTGTGCGACCGCGATACGGTGAGCTTTATCGCCAGCAACGCGCGTCACTGCGTGCAGTGGCTGATTGATAACGGCGTCGCCTTCGATAAAGAGCCGCAGGCGGAGGGTGAAGCGCGTTACCACCTCACGCGCGAAGGCGGGCACAGCCATCGCCGCATTCTGCATAGCGCCGATGCCACTGGCCGCGCGGTGGAAACCACGCTGGTAAGCCAGGCGCTGAGCCATCCCAACATCCGCATTATTGAACGCACCAATGCGGTGGACTTAATCCTCTCTGATAAGCTTGGCCTGCCCGGCAAGCGCCGCGTGGTTGGCGCGTGGATCTGGAACCGTAAACGTGAACAGGTGGAAACCTGCCGCGCGCGCGCCGTGGTGTTAGCCACCGGCGGCGCAGCGAAAGTCTATCAGTACACCACCAATCCGGACGTGGCCTCCGGCGATGGCATTGCGATGGCGTGGCGTGCCGGTTGCCGCGTAGCGAACCTCGAATTTAATCAATTCCATCCCACCTGTTTATTCCATCCACAAGCGCAAAACTTCCTGCTGACCGAAGCGCTGCGCGGTGAAGGTGCCTGGCTGTTGCGTCCTGACGGCACGCGCTTTATGCCTGACTTTGATGAGCGTGCCGAGCTGGCACCGCGCGATATTGTGGCGCGCGCCATTGACCATGAGATGAAACGGCTGGGCGTCGATTGCATGTATCTCGACATTAGCCACCAGCCGGAAAGCTTTGTGCGCGCGCACTTCCCGATGATTTACGAAAAATTGCTGACCTTTGGCCTCGATCTCACTAAACAGCCGATTCCGATTGTGCCAGCCGCGCATTACACCTGCGGCGGCGTGGTGGTGGATCAGCAAGGACGTACAGATGTTGACGGACTGTATGCGATTGGCGAAGTGAGCTACACCGGCTTACATGGCGCAAATCGCATGGCGTCCAACTCCCTGCTGGAGTGCCTGGTTTACGGTTGGTCTGCGGCTGAAGATATGATCGCCCGCTTGCCGGACATCGCGGCGGTAGAACATCTGCCCGCATGGGATGAAAGCCGCGTTGATGATGCCGATGAGCGCGTAGTGATCCAGCATAACTGGCATGAACTGCGATTGTTCATGTGGGATTACATGGGAATTGTGCGTACTACCAAACGTCTGGAGCGTGCGCTGCGGCGTATTAATTTGCTGCAACAGGAGATTGACGAGTACTACGCGCACTTCCGCCTCTCTAACAATCTGCTCGAGCTGCGCAATTTGGTACAGGTCGCCGAACTGATGGTGCGCTGTGCGCTGGAGCGCAAGGAGAGCCGAGGGCTGCACTTTACACTCGACAATCCCGATCTGCTGGATGAAGCGTTACCGACCATCCTGCAGCCCGAAGCTAGCGGAACAGGTAAAAGTCTTTCACCAGGCTGAGCCAGTCGGCTGAATAGCTTTTATCTTCATCACGAATGGCGAGACGTTCCAGCAAGGTTTCGCCGGCGGAGGGAGAAAAGCCTAACACCACGCGATTCGGCGGGCGCTGCGCATAGGCGGCGACATCGTAGCGATAACGCAAATGCCAGCCATCCGCCAGCGCCAGTGAAATCAATGCTTCGCCAGCTTCAGCCGGCAGCACCACGCAAAATAGCCCTTCTTCTTCAATCAACTGGGCGGCACAACGCAGCAGCGTCAGATGGTCGAGCGTGGCGGTGCTGCGTGCGGTATCGCGCGCGACACTACCGGTTGCCATACCGGGCGCAAAAAAAGGCGGATTACTGACGATGAGCGAAAAGCGTTTTTCACACTGTTCGCTCCAGCTGACAATATCCTGATGGTGGACGTGGATGCGATCCGCCCACGGCGAAGCCTGCATATTTTCCTGCGCCTGCTGCGCTGCGCTGGCTTCCAGTTCGACGGCATCAATCTTTACCGAATTGGGCGTACGTTGCGCCAGCATCAGCGCAATCAAGCCACTGCCGCAGCCAATATCGAGGACGCGACGCGCGCCGGCTACTGGCGCCCAGGCCCCGATTAACACGCCATCGGTGCCGACTTTCATCGCACAGCGATCGTGCGCCACGAAAAATTGCTTAAAGGTAAAACCGTCTTTTCTTAACGTCGGCCGCGCGTGCGGCTGGTCCTGAGACATACTTCACTACCATTGAATTTTTTACTGCCGGAAGTGTAACGTGGTGGCGATGGGAATTCACCTGCGCCGGTAATACCTACACAAACAGATGAAGATTATATTCGTTCTGTCTATAATCAGCGCCCCAAACTGAGGTAGACCATGACCGTAACCACATTCTCCGAACTCGAACTCGACGAAAGCCTGCTACAAGCTTTGCAGGAAAAAGGCTTCACTCGCCCTACTGTTATTCAGGCCGAGACCATTCCTGCCGCGCTGGAAGGCCGTGACGTTCTGGGTTCGGCTCCAACCGGGACGGGGAAAACTGCAGCGTTTTTGCTGCCCGCTTTACAGCATTTGCTCGATTTCCCGCGTAAGAAATCAGGCCCACCACGCATTCTGATCATCACCCCAACGCGCGAACTGGCGATGCAGGTTGCCGATCACGCGCGCGAGCTGGCTAAACACACGCATCTGGATATCGCCACCATCACCGGGGGCGTGGCGTATATGAACCATGCCGAAGTATTCAGCGAAAACCAGGACATCGTCGTCGCGACCACCGGCCGTTTGCTGCAGTACATCAAAGAAGAGAACTTTGACTGCCGCGCCGTAGAAACGCTGATTCTCGATGAAGCTGACCGCATGCTCGATATGGGCTTTGCGCAGGACATCGAAACCATCGCCGCAGAAACCCGCTGGCGCAAACAGACGCTGCTGTTTTCGGCGACGCTGGAAGGTGAGCACATCAAAGACTTCGCCGAGCGTTTGCTCAACGAGCCTGTGTTTATTGAGGCCGACCCAAGCAAAAGCGAACGCAAAAAAATCCAGCAATGGTATTACCGTGCCGATAATTTAGAGCATAAGAATAAGCTGCTGATTCACCTGTTGAAACAGCCAGATGCCACGCGCGTCATTGTATTTGTGCGCAAACGTGAGCGCCTGCATGAGCTGGTTACCTGGCTTCATGAAGCGGGCATCCGCACCAGCTACCTCGAAGGCGAAATGGTGCAGGTCAACCGTAACGAAGCCATCAAGCGTATGAATGATGGCCGCGTGAAGGTGATGATTGCCACCGACGTTGCTGCGCGCGGTATCGACATCGACGATATCTCGCACGTGATTAACTACGATTTGCCGCGCACCGCAGATACCTATCTGCACCGTATCGGTCGTACCGCGCGTGCGGGCCGTAAAGGTACCGCGATCTCGCTGGTTGAAGCGCACGATCACGTGCTGCTGGGTAAAATCACCCGTTACATCAACGAGCCGTTAAAAGCGCGTGTGATTGATGAGCTGCGTCCAGAAAGCCGTGCGCCAAGTGCTAAAGTGACGGGAAAACCGTCGAAAAAAGCACTTGCGAAGCGTCAAGAGCGTAAAGAGAAAGAACAAGAGAAACCGCGCGTCAAGCAACGTCATCGCGACACCAAAAATGTGGGTAAACGCCGCAAACCAAGCGGTAGCGATGCACCAAAGTCTGGTGCGGAATAAAACAGCACTCGCTGTAATTAATCGCCTCTTTTGAGGCGATTTTTTTGTTTTAAGCGTAGTGAAAACGCGCTTTCGCTATCATCCGCCCTGAAGAACCGTTCTTTTAAACTCGCCAGATAAAAAAAGCCGCGCCAATCAACATTGGCGCGGCTTGTATTGCTGTGTGTCTTTTCGTCAGCGCTGCAATTACAGGCTTTCGGTGAATGTACGTGTAATCACGTCACGCTGCTGCTCTGGCGTCAGCGCGTTAAAGCGCACGGCATAGCCAGATACGCGAATGGTCAACTGCGGATATTTTTCCGGATGATTGACGGCATCTTCCAGCGTTTCGCGGCGCAGCACGTTAACGTTCAGGTGCTGACCACCTTCGATGCGCACCTGCGGTTTCTGCTCAAGTGGAATTTCACGGTAAGCGATTTCGCCGAGATCGCTGATAGCAACAACCTGATCTTCTGCGAAATCCCCTTTGGCGCACAGGCAGCGCGCTTCGGCTTTATCATCGTCCAGCAGCCAGAATGAGTTCAACAGCTGTGGATTATTTGCCTGAGTAATTTGAATACCGGTAATCATAGTAGGTCTCCAGGGCTTTACGCTGTCGCAACTGGGCAGCGAGGTTCATAAGGTTTTGGAATGCTGTGGTATATCACTGCAGGAAATGCTCCGTTTTGACCTGTATCAATTTCGTCTAGTCACGATTACACGCTGAAAACCTAACAAATTGATTAATAACAACTTCGCCAATTAAAATTTTACGTAAATATTCAAATTATTTTTATCCTTCTGCTGTTGAGTCCGACACGTTAAGCTAGGCGCACTATTTTGCAGGGAGTCAACGATGGCTGAGAAGCTGACCTGGCACGACGTGCTGGCTGAAGAGAAAGAGAAACCTTACTTCGTGGAAACGCTGAAAGCGGTGGCCAATGAACGCGCAGCCGGCGTAACGGTGTATCCGACGCAGAAGGATGTGTTTAATGCCTTTCGGCTGACCGAACTGGGCGATATCAAAGTGGTGATTTTGGGTCAGGATCCCTATCACGGCCCGAATCAGGCGCATGGTCTGGCTTTTTCCGTTCTGCCCGGCGTGGCGATCCCGCCGTCATTACTGAATATGTACAAAGAGCTGGAGCAGGATATGCCCGGCTTTGTGCGTCCTACACACGGTTTTCTTGAAAGCTGGGCAACACAAGGCGTGATGCTGTTGAACACCGTGTTAACGGTGGAAGCCAGTAAGGCGCATTCGCACGCGCGCTTTGGCTGGGAAACCTTTACCGATAACGTCATCAGCGCCATCAATCAGCATCGCGAAGGGGTAATTTTCTTGCTGTGGGGTTCGCATGCGCAGAAGAAAGGCAGCATCATTGATACGCAACGTCATCATGTATTGAAAGCGCCGCACCCTTCTCCGCTCTCCGCGCATCGCGGCTTTTTTGGCAGTAAACACTTCTCGCAGGCGAATGCGCTGCTGAGGCAATCGGGCCAGTCACCAATTGACTGGATGCCGGTGTTGCCTTAATAAACAAACGGCCGCATTAAGCGGCCGTTGTTATTACAGCGACAGATTAGCCTTTGGCTTTGGTCACTGCCACCATCGCCGGACGCAGCAGGCGACCATTGAGGGTGTAACCGCGCTGCATCACCATCAGCACGTGATTTGGCGCCATATCTTCTGATTCCATCATCGACATCGCCTGATGGATCTCTGGATTGAATGGCACATTGGTTTCGCCCACCACTTCCACGCCAAACTTACGCACCGCGCCCAGCAGCGACTTCAGCGTCAGTTCGATACCTTCGATCATCGAAGCCAGTTCAGCGTTCTCTTTGTCTGCCACTTCCAGCGCGCGCTCCAGGCTATCGATCACGGGCAGCAGCTCGTTGGCAAATTTCTCCAGCGCAAATTTATGCGCCTTTTCCACGTCCATTTCAGTACGGCGACGAATATTTTCGATCTCCGCCTGCGCACGCAGCTGTGCATCTCGCACGCCGGTTTGCGACACGGCTAACTCGGCTTCCAGTTGCGCGATACGCTCATCACGCGGATCCACCTCAGCGGTTGTCTCTGCGTCCACGTGCTGCTGATCCTGTTGAATTTCGTCTGAGACTTGCTCGTTTGGGGTGTTCTGTTCTTTACTACTCATGAATTTCTCCGCGTTTTGCACATTCATCTCGCTGGTTGGCTTATTATGGGGATCAGTTTGACGGTTTCAAGTAAACCCATCACATTGCCTGGCCGTTTTGGCTTATAAGGAACTCGCGCTAAATGAACAAACACTTTAACTGCATCGGGATTGTCGGCCATCCGCGCCATCCTACTGCGTTAACCACCCATGAAATGCTCTGGCGCTGGCTAACGGCAAAGGGTTATGAGGTGATTGTCGAGCAGCAGATTGCGCGCGAACTGGATTTGAAAAATGCCCAAACCGGCAGCCTTGCGGATATTGGTCAACGCGCTGATTTAGCTGTGGTGGTTGGTGGCGATGGCAACATGCTTGGGGCTGCTCGCGTGCTGGCGCGCTATGACATCAAAGTGATTGGCATCAACCGTGGCAACCTCGGTTTTCTCACCGATCTCGATCCGGACAACGCACAACAGCAGCTGGACGATGTGCTGCAGGGCGATTACTTCGTCGAAAGCCGCTTCTTACTGGAGGCGCAGGTGTGCAAAGAAGCGTGCTCGCCGCGCATTGGTAGTGCCATTAATGAAGTGGTGCTTCATCCCGGAAAAGTCGCGCATATGATTGAATTCGAAGTCTATATTGATGAGGTGTTTGCCTTTTCACAGCGCTCCGATGGTTTGATTATCTCCACGCCGACCGGCTCCACCGCCTATTCGCTCTCGGCTGGCGGCCCCATTCTGACGCCGTCGCTGGATGCGATTACGCTAGTGCCAATGTTCCCGCACACGCTCTCTGCGCGTCCGCTGGTGATCAACAGCAGCAGCACCATCCGCCTGCGTTTTTCTTCCCTGCGCAGCGATCTCGAGATCAGTTGCGACAGCCAGATTGCCTTGCCGATTCAGGAAGGTGAAGATGTCCTGATCCGCCGCAGCGCCAATCATCTCAATCTTATCCATCCTAAAAATTACAACTATTTTAATACCTTAAGTTCAAAGCTGGGCTGGTCTAAAAAATTGTTCTGAAAATCAGCACTGGCTACTTTACTGTATAAAAAACCAGGATATACTGTATGTAAAACCATATCTGTTTTTACATACAGGTGATTCTATGCTGGCACAATTGACCATCAGTAACTTTGCTATCGTTCGTGAACTGGAGATCGACTTTCATCGTGGTATGACGGCGATCACGGGTGAAACCGGCGCGGGTAAATCTATCGCCATTGATGCGCTGGGCCTGTGTCTGGGCGGCCGCGCTGAAGCAGATATGGTGCGTCAGGGTGCCAGCCGCGCTGATATATGCGCCCGCTTCCAACTCAAAGCTTCGCCTTCCGCACAACGCTGGCTGGTGGAGAATCAGCTGGATGAAGGCAATGAGTGTTTGCTGCGGCGTGTGATTAGCGCGGATGGTCGTTCGCGTGGCTTTATCAATGGCACGTCGGTGCCGCTGTCGCAGTTGCGTGAACTGGGCCAGTTACTGATTCAGATTCACGGTCAGCATGCTCACCAATTGCTGCTCAAATCCGATCATCAAAAACATCTGCTGGATGCGTATGCAGCCCACGATGATTTGCTGTCTGAAATGCGCCAGCACTATCAACGCTGGCATCAGAGTTGCCGCGCGCTGGCGCAGCATCAGCAGCTCTCGCAAGAGCGTGAATCCCGCCGAGAGCTGCTGCAGTATCAGTTGAAAGAACTCAATGAATTTGCCCCACAGCTCGGCGAATTTGAACAGATTGATGAAGAGTACAAGCGCCTGGCGAACAGCGGCCAGTTGCTGTCTACCAGCCAGCAAGCGCTGCAAATTCTCGCCGATGGTGATGACACCAACCTGCAAAGCTTGCTGTACAGCGCCCGCCACATGCTGGGTGAATTAGTGACGCTGGATAATAAAGTCAGCGGCGTATTCAATCTGCTGGAGGAAGCCGCGATTCAACTCAGTGAAGCCAGCGATGAACTGCGCCACTACTGCGAACGTCTGGATCTCGATCCCAATCGTCTGCATGAGCTGGAGCAACGTCTGTCACGGCAGATTGCATTGGCGCGTAAGCACCATGCCTCACCTGAAACTTTGCCGGTGCTTTATCAGCAGCTACTGGATGAAGCGGAATTGCTTTCGCAACAAGAGAGCGATCAGGAAACTTTGCAGTCTGAAGTTGTCGCCCACCACAAAGCCGCGTTAGTCAGCGCTGAAAATTTGCATCAACTGCGCGAGCATTCCGCTCAAGAATTGAGCCAGCTGATCACGCAAAGCATGCGCACGCTGGCAATGCCGCACGGCCAGTTTGCCATTGTGCTGGAGTTCAATGCCGATCAACTTACTGCAGATGGCGCAACGCGCATTGATTTCCGCGTTACGACGAACCCAGGCCAACCGCTCCAGCCGCTGGGCAAAGTGGCATCCGGCGGTGAGCTGTCGCGTATTGCTCTGGCGATTCAGGTGATTACCGCACAGAAAATGGAAACGCCAGCAATGATCTTCGATGAGGTGGATGTAGGGATCAGCGGCCCAACCGCTGCAGTCGTCGGCCAAATGCTGCGTCAGCTGGGCGAGTCAACGCAGGTGATGTGTGTCACGCACCTGCCGCAGGTTGCCGGCTGCGGTCATCAGCACTTCTACGTCAGCAAAGAGACCGATGGCGCGATGACAGAAACGCATATGCAGCCGCTGGATAAACGCGCGCGTCTGCAAGAGTTGGCGCGTTTGCTGGGCGGCAGCGAGGTAACGCGCAACACGCTGGCCAACGCCAAAGAACTTTTAGCCGCCTGATACCGCACTTTTTTCCCGGCTGGTGGTCATATGCTTGCTCTGTAGAGGTTTCAAATAGCGAAAAGGTTTATTATCATCGGCAGTTATGTCGTCTGAGTAATAAAGCCTGCCGCAGGCAGAGTTCAGAATTTGATGGCAAAAAAATAGCCTGCTGAAAGGCGTTTGGCCCCAGAAAAGGAATGTATAGATGCGCTGTAAAACGCTGACTGCCGCGGCAGTAGTAATGTTGATGATGACCGCTGGATGTTCCACCCTTGAGCGCGTTGTGTATCGTCCGGATATCAATCAGGGGAATTACCTGGTCGCCAACGATGTGTCGAAGATTCATAACGGCATGACGCAGCAGCAGGTTGCCTACACGCTCGGTACGCCGATGATGCGCGATCCGTTTGGCAGCAACGTTTGGTATTACGTGTTCCGTCAGGAACCAGGTCATGAAAGTGTGAAACAGCAAACTCTGACGCTGACCTTTGACAGCAACGGAACGCTGACTAACATCGACAATAAGCCGAAGCTCTCAGGCAAAGAAGGCTAAGCGAACGGCAATAAAAAAGGCGCTTAAGCGCCTTTTTTCGTTTTTACATTCCGACTATTTCTTCTCAGCTGACCGCTCTGCGCGTTGACGCCGTAACTCTTTCGGGTCGGCAATCAGCGGACGATAGATCTCAATGCGATCACCATCCTGGACGGCATCACCCAATTTTACCGGGCGGCTATAAATCCCAACCTTATTCGAGTTCAGGTCAATATCTTTACGCAGTGACAGCAACCCCGAAGCCTTGATCGCTTGCTCAACGGTTGCGCCTTCTTCAAGCGTTACGGCACGCATATACTGCTTATCTGGCAGTGCGTAAACCACTTCCACGCTGATATCAGGCACGATAGACCTCTTTTGCGCGCTGACTGAACGCCTGCACCATGCTGTTTGCCAGCTCTTTAAAGATGCGGCCGAACGCCATTTCTACCAGCATATTGGTGAACTCAAAATCGAGGTTCAACTCAACCTTGCAGGCATCATCACCTAATGAAGTGAAATGCCAGCCGCCGGTCAATTTACGAAACGGGCCATCAACCAACTGCATCAATATGCTTTGGTTGCTGATCAGCGTGTTGCGCGTGGTGAAAGTTTTACTGATGCCCGCTTTCGAGACATCAACGGCCGCGGTCATTTGATCTCCGCTGTTATCCAGCACGCGACTGCCGGTGCAACCCGGCAGAAACTGAGGATAAGCATCCACGTCATTCACAAGACGGTACATCTGTTCAGCGCTATAAGGGACCAGCGCTGAACGACTAATCTGGGCCATAATGGTTCCTGTTCATCACAAAACCATTGAATAATACCATTTTCAGTCACCAAACAAAAATTCACGGCTTTGCTTGCTGTGCTAAAATGGAGTGTTTTTTACCGCCCTGCAGGACAGGGGATGCGCCCATAAACTGAGTGATGTAGACTACGCCGCACTATGACAAAGAAAAAAGTTAACAAACCCGGTTCAGCCACTATTGCCCTCAATAAACGCGCACGTCATGAATACTTCATTGAAGAAGAGTTCGAGGCGGGTATGTCGTTGCAAGGATGGGAAGTCAAATCACTCCGTGCCGGTAAGGCTAACATCAGCGATAGCTACATTCTGTTGCGCGATGGTGAAGCTTACCTGTTCGGCTCTACTTTCCAGCCGCTAGCGGTTGCTTCAACGCATGTGGTGTGTGATCCCACGCGAAGCCGCAAGCTGCTGCTGAAACAACGCGAACTCGATTCGCTATACGGTCGCGTCAACCGCGAAGGTTTTACCGTGGTTGCGCTGTCGATGTACTGGAAAAATGCCTGGGCCAAACTGAAAATCGGTGTGGCACGCGGTAAGAAAGAGCACGACAAGCGTGACGACGTGAAAGAACGCGAATGGAAGATGGACAAAGCGCGTATTATGAAGAATTCAAAGCGTTAAGCGCTGGATTTTGGCGTCGCTTGTCTGTAGTATTGAAATTTCTTGGGGCTGATTCTGGACTCGACGGGATTGTGAAGCCTTAGGAGCATGCCGAGGGGCGGTTTGCCTCGTAAAAAGCCGCAAAAAAATAGTCGCAAACGACGAAAACTACGCTTTAGCAGCTTAATAACCTGCTTTGAAGCCCTCTCTCCCTAGCTTCCGCTCTTAAGACGGGGATCAAGAGAGGTCAAACCCAAAAGAGATCGTGTGGATGCCTTGCCTGGGGTTGAAGCACTAAATCTAATCAGGCTAGTTTGTCAGTGGCGTGTCTGTCCGCAGCTGGCCGGCGAATGTAAAGACTGACTAAGCATGTAGTGCCGACGGTGTAGTAATTTCGGACGCGGGTTCAACTCCCGCCAGCTCCACCAAAATCCTTCGAAGATGATTCCAGAGTCATCCGTAGAAGTCCTGAAAGCCCGCACGGCACAAGCCCTGCGGGCTTTTTTGTGTCTGTAACCTTCCGAGACGATCCGCCTGAATCCAGAGATAATTGGTACACGAATTGGTACACGCTATAATGTGTACCAAAAACGTGTACCAATTATGGACGGAAACTAGTCATGGCGCGGATTACACGCCCCCTCACCAACAACGAAATCCTCAAAGCTAAGCCTCAAGAGAAAGACTTTACGCTGCACGATGGCGACGGACTTTTCTTGCTTGTCAAAACATCAGGTAAGAAGCTTTGGCGTTTTCGCTACCAGCGACCAAATAGCAGCAGTCGCACAAATCTCAGCCTTGGCTCTTACCCTGCCCTAACGCTCGCTGTCGCACGCCAAATGCGTGACCAATATCTGTCGCTGCTTGCGCAAGGGATTGACCCGCAGAAGCAGCAAGAGGAAGTATCAGAACAACAGCAAATCGAACTGGATAGCATTTTTTCAGTTGTTGCCGGAAGGTGGTTCCAGCTTAAGAGCAAAAGCGTTACCGAGGATTATGCTAAGGATATTTGGCGATCGCTGGAGAAGGACATCTTCCCTACTATCGGTGATATTCCTGTTCAGGCACTCAAGGCCAGAACGATCGTTGAAGCACTGGAGCCGATTAAAGCTCGCGGAGCGCTTGAGACAGTTCGCCGGTTGGTGCAGCGCATCAACGAGATCATGATTTATGCAGTCAACACCGGGTTGATTGATGCAAATCCGGCTTCAGGCGTTGGTATGGCTTTTGAAAAACCCAAAAAGCAAAACATGCCAACACTTCGACCGGAAGAATTGCCTGGACTAATGCGCTCGTTGGCTATGTCTAATCTATCAATTACGACTCGTTGTCTAATTGAATGGCAACTTCTTACCATAGTTAGACCCTCAGAGGCTTCAGGCGCTCAATGGACAGAAATCGATTTTGATGGAAAAATTTGGACGATCCCGGCTGAACGTATGAAGTCTAAACGCGAGCATATTGTTCCTCTAGCACCTCAAGCATTAGATATTCTTAATGTAATGAAGACAATCAGTGCAAAGCGTACATACATTTTTCCAAGCAGGAATGATCCAAAATTACCAATGAATAGCCAGACAGCTAATGCAGCTTTAAAGCGAATTGGCTATGGCGGCAAACTTGTCGCTCATGGCTTACGCTCAATAGCCAGCACAGCTCTTAATGAACATGGCTTCAATGCAGATGTAATTGAATCTGCATTAGCTCACAGTGACAAGAATGAAGTAAGGCGTGCTTATAATCGCTCAACATATTTAGTTCAAAGAATAGACCTCATGCTTTGGTGGGCTGCTTTGGTGAGAAGTTGAACTAAGTGAGGCGATGCCTCACTTTTATTACATTAAATGCCAGTGATGAATAGCAATGTGTTTTTTGCTATTCCATGCAACTCCTGAACATTTAATTCTTTTACTTTTGTATCAAATCCATCTGCATGATGATAGCTCTTAGAATAGTCATTTATCTGTTCAATTTTTGAAAGGCAATTTGAACTATCATAAAGTGGGCTTTTTGGATCCGTTTCATTTCTAATTAGGTTTATCATTTCTCCTAGCCAATGCCCCTCAGTGAAATGATTAGGTAGATGCATTCGCATATAGGCTTCCAATATAGGACGAATCAGTCTAGCTATTGCAACCTTGCTATCTTCTGAAGGCGACTTTACAAAATCATATAGTTTTCTATATTCGAGTTCATAGGAGTGCTTAACATATGCATCAAAATCACTTTTGTGAATTATCTTAGATTTAAATACTTTATCACTGTTAACATCATATTCATCTAAGTCATTGATGCTAACAGATAATTCAAAGCACTTAGAAATTGATGAGTTACCTGAATATTTCCTCACCTCAGTCAAGAATGCAGCATCATGACTAAAAACAAAGACTTGAGCACCTCTACATGTAATATCAGACAATTCAACTATCGTTTTATTTCGTCTGTGACTATCTAATGATGACATGGGATCATCGAATACTAAAATGTCATTCTCGTGGATTTTACTTTTGAACTTAGAGAGGAAGAATGCCAGTGCTAGAGCCGATTTATCCCCCATGCTTAAGATCTCAGTAAGCAAGAGCTTACTTTCATCTTCATTCTCTAATGCTAATTCCTTCCCTAAAAAAACAATTTTAAATTTGAATCTAGTATTTCCGCCACTTGCCTTATTATCCCTATTAATCTCGACAATTCTGATATTGCTATTAAAACCTAATAATAGTTGATTAATTTCATCCTTATGCTTATGAATTATCCCTTCTTGCTCTCTAACTATTTCCTCTCTTAATAATTTAATTTTGACTTCATTTTCTTTCTTTTTCTTCTCGTAAAAGTCATAATCGATTAAATCTTTGAGAGTATCCTCTTGAAATCTCAATTTATAGTCTTCAATGTCTGATATTTTTCTTTTAACATCATCGATATTTTCTTGATCTAGGGTCTGCAAATAATGGTTTATTTTATTGTTTGCAACATCAATTTGCTTATTGTATTCATTTAAATCTATCTCTTCAAAAAGACTTTTAAACTTTAACTCCAATTCTTTATAGTCCACGGCATAAAATATGTCTTTAAGTTTTTGATTTATTAAATAATCAAGATCAGCAAGAAGAACACAAAACTTTTCGTGAATTAAAAAATTATCATACTTAGCATGAGTGAGCTCTACTTTATCTAACCAAGTATTTATGGTGACTTCGTTACGTTCTATTAAATTTTTTATCTCTTCA
Organism: Pantoea sp. DY-5; assembly: GCF_019795955.1. Taxonomy (NCBI): domain Bacteria; kingdom Pseudomonadati; phylum Pseudomonadota; class Gammaproteobacteria; order Enterobacterales; family Erwiniaceae; genus Pantoea; species Pantoea sp. DY-5. The sequence goes on along the minus strand of NZ_JAIMIE010000004.1, from coordinate 44,699 downwards.
AATTCAGAGCATTTCTCTGAAAGTTTTAAATATTCATTGGCGCTGTCACCCTCAAACGTTGAAACAGCATTATCATATTCATTGCCAAGAAAATCTTTATACATGGAGAAGATAGATGAATTGCTTAGAGGCTGAGCACAGAAAGGACAATGATTACTTTCTGTAACAAGAGCGAATCCAGTCTCTAACCAGCCCACATCCCTTTCTTTGAGATGCTCGGCTATATGCTCATCAACTTTTATTTTAGCATCCTTAGATATACTTTCTAAAGAAACATCCAAAAAACTAAAATCAATCTTAGGTGATTCATAGCTTATTTTATTAGGCTTAGCTCTTATTTTTATAATTGAAACACCTGACAAATCAACAAGTTTTTTATTTAAAAACGATAGTTCACTTTCAGGTTCGAACCTCTTCTTTTCTTTTATTTTTTTGATGGCTTTGATATCAACTCTAGAATTAAACCTTGCTTCTACTCTTGATTTAATAACGTTTGAATGAATAATATTATTTTCGTTTTCGATTTTTAAATTATTTATTTCTTTTTGCTTGTCAACTGAAGAGTCACCTAAGCAAAAATCATGGTAGTTTTTTAAATTGCTGCTAGCTACTTTCGAACCTGCATAAACATTATTATCAATAAAATCTTGATTAAACACCTTAAACCTCCAGATTAATTCTGATAGGTTTTTAGTAGTGATCGATTTAGTTTTACCATTTTCATGAAATAGAAAATTCAACTCGATGTTATCAGTATTACCACATTCTATTGACCTTAATTTTTCTAACAATGAAAGGTCTTTATCATTGATGAAGTTAAACACTTTACATAGAGTTGATTTGCCAGCTCCATTATTTCCATAAATCAAATTCAAACTCTCAAAGCCATGATCAGGTGAAGATGTGTGGTTTAATTGCTTGATATTATTAAGCTTTACAATTTTATATAGCATACAGCGCTCCATACTGAAATTAATGTCATATAAAAAACGATTTCAATACATACACTAAACCGATAGGTCAACAAAAATCCACATCAAAGTTAATTTAAAACTCGATATTTCATAGGGGTGGATAATTTTATTTTGGCTCAAGCGCGCAATGCTATCCCCCCCTCGCCTGCCCGCTTTATGGACCGCTTTTCATGCAGGTGCATAAAGCCATCTGAGCCACACCCTGTATAGCCTCAGCGCATACTGTTGGCGCATGATCTTGCATGCAAATCCATGCAACCTATGCATGCACGGCTCTTTATAAAGCGGCTTGCCAGAAAAAAGCTTTCGAAATGCAAATAGCGGACATAAAAAAGCCGCTGTGTGATCAGCGGCTGTGAGGATTAATGAGTGATTCGAAATGCTGAGCCGTATCGTCCTAACGTCTGCCGTTCTTTAACTGGCATCGGCGAAACGTCCTCAACTGTTTCCGGCGGTGGCGGCGAGGTTATGACTTTCGTGATGCTTTCATTCGTCTTAAACGTGCAGGAGCAATCCAGATTCGTGCACTGGTGATAACGCTCTTTTACCTGCTCGGACATATAGCGGCTGGATTTAGCGTGCGCCGGGCTTTTGCAGTAAGGGCAGTGCATCATTGCTGGTCGCCCTCCTGAAGTTTTAAACGCTGCTCCCTGATTGATTCCGCCAGCTTCTGACGGCGTAAAGGACGCGAATATAGATCCATATCAACACCCGTCAGAGCCGGACGACGGACACCGATAGATTCCAGTAATGGAGCTTCATTTAGAACACTTTCAGGCAGCGCGGCAGCAGCTCGCGTCAATGCTTCTCCTACAAGCCCAGCGATATCGCGGATCGGGTCACGATCGTCTCCGACAAAGGTTGAGGCAATTTTTTCGCGCTGAATGCGCAACTTGATCGCCCATAGCAACGAAGGGCTAACGTTTCGCAGTGCCGATTCCCAATGCGAGTCTGCAAACTCAGTAAAAGCAGTTTGATGTGCTTCAACGTATTTTTTACCGCTGGTACAACAGCACAGCACGGCGTACTGCTTATCCAGCTCCAGTTCTTTCAACAATCCCGCAAACTCATCGGCCAGTTCTCGATTGGCTATACGCTGAGTGTGTTCGGCGCGAAGTTCCTCCGTGAGATTACCGCGCAGTTTTCGAAAATTAGTGCGCCAGTTACTCTCAGCTTCCTTACCCGCCTCGATAGCGGCCTGACGCTCTTTTTCGCAACGGGTGATGTTAGCGACAACACCATTAAATGCCGTCATCTGTTCAGTATGTTCCGCTCGCGCTTTTTCAAATCGAATTAGTGAGGCTGATTTGTTTGCTGTTGTGTTCATCTTTTTTGTCTCGCATCGTCTGTAAAGGATGAAGACATTCTGTCGTGCACCAACGGACAAATCATTTCATTGCTTTCTGCCTGTCGCTCAGCAAACAAACCCAAGATTGCGGCTGGAACATACCTTGAATACTTTTAGTTCTTATAAAACTATTCACTACTGTTCACTAAAGTAAAAAAGATAATAAATACAGTAATTAAAGTAGTGAACAGATACACGTTAAGTCTTCACTCAGTGTTCATTAGTCTTCACCGTCTTTCAAATAGCAGCCTTTTTCTGGCTAGCTATTTATAGAATTTATTCCTACTAATTTGGCCATTTCAATTACCGTTAGCTATTAAAAGGCAAGCTTTGGCATCCCCTGGCAAACAGGGTGTAACAGGATAGAACAGAGCTGAATTTTTGCTCATTTATCAGCAAACAAGGGGTTGTTTACATTAGATAAAATATTCTCAAAATAGCGAGTTACCTAAAGACACACCCGGAACCGGGCAGCACCGACCGGACTCATTATGAGGTAACACCATGCATGCAGTTTCCCCTATTCCAACCCCAATGACGCCTTTAACTGGCAACGTTTCTTACCCTCGTGATCGCTTCATGCGCCTACCAGAAGTGATCAACACCTGCGGCCTGTCACGCTCGACCATTTATGACTTAATCAGCCGTGAGCAGTTTCCGTCACAGATTTCCCTCGGTGGTAAAAACGTTGCTTGGCTGGCCTCTGAAATTGATGGCTGGATGCAATCACGCATCGCACAGCGCGCAGGTGGTGGAGCATGATCACGCTGAATTTCAACACCCTCTCATTTCCGCTGACCAAAGATGAAGCAACCTTTATCGCTGGAGGCCTCACAAGCGCAATCAGCAATAAGCCACCAACTTCACCTTCTTTTAACAGTGGTATGCACGGCCATATTTCGGTTCTGGGCAAAAAAGCTCAGTCAAGAAATCACATAACGGGTAAAGCTGACAGCAAACGCCGATCAAATCCGCAGCAGTCCGATCAAGTCCTGACCGATTGCTAAGGAAAACGTACTAATGAACGAAAAAAGCCTTTTCTCTGGCGAGCGGCCGTTATACAGTTTTCGCGCTGCCGCAAAATCGGCAGTCGGGCGTAGGAACCCGTGTAAAACAAAGGCGACACAACACGCGCCATGCGTGTTTTTTTGTGTCATCGCCTCAGTGCACCCATTTTACGGGCAGTGGATTTTTTACCACTGTTACGTCTGCGTTATGGTGGCCCGGGCGGGGCAGCTTTCGGGCTGGCCGGTTTCCTTTGTTGCCGGTATTCCTACCCCCGTCCGGGTTACCACCCATGAGCGTAGGAACTCCGGTGGTAGCTTTTACAAGCTAACAAAGGATTCAATCATCATGGTTTCAGTTCTTACTGCCACTCATCCTAAATTCATATTTATTTTCGCTGCAGTGCACCGCACTGATCGCGCTGCCCGTCCCTGCATGCTGCGTTTTGCGGCGAAAGACGAGCGCACAGCCCGTGCCAATTTCATTCGTGACTATGTCCTGTGCTTCGCTGGCCGCGTGCCGGTACAGGCGGTGGCTGCATGAATACTCTTGCCGCTCGCACCAACAGCAATAGCACCTATTCAATTCCACACGCCGATTATCTACGCCTGCTGCATGCTCATTCCGTCGGCGTAACAGTGCTTGATATGTTCGATTCCGTTCATTGCCTCAGTGCTCAAAGTTGCGTGCCAGACAGCGCCGCACTGGCTTCTGTCGTCGCCCTTCTTACTGACCAGCTCGGTAAAGTCGTTGAAACCTGTGATTCCCTGATTCTTGCCACGGAGGCTCGCCATGATGACCGCTAATAATTCCTGCTTACCTGTTGAAGTACGCACTGCCGTTTACCGTCGCGCGCTGGCGCAGGGTTATCTCAACGCCTGCAAAACGCTGGGCATCACCGTTTCGGCAACGCTCGACGAGCTACAAATGACCATCGCGCTCGAACTGGAAGGATTTTATGTTCGTCGACACGGCGCAGAAGCCGGAATGGAAATGGCCTGCACCATGCTGGGCGATATGGTTGAACCTGACCTGCTTACCGCGCCGCCGCGCCTGACCCGTCTTGGCGCGACCATGATGGATGAGCTGTTCTGTAGCCAGCTTGCCGCGACTCGCCGCGCCACCTTGCACTGAGGGAGATCCAGCAGATGAAACACATTGTCTCTGACACGGTAAAAGCGGCCGCCGGATTCTGGCCGCAACTGCTGCCCGCGCTCGGCATCAGCATCCACGCCAGCGGCAGACACGGCGCATGCCCGGTTTGCGGCGGCAAAGATCGTTTCCGCTTTGACAATCAGGACGGTCGCGGTACGTGGCACTGCAACCAGTGTGGAGCCGGTGACGGCCTGAATCTGGTTGAAAAGGCGCTCGACGTCAGCACCAAAGAGGCGGCAATCAAAATCGCCGATATGCTGGGCGCGCTGCCACCGGTATCAAAAGCCCCGGTAAACACAGTTGATAAAGCAGTCGCACAATCTGAGGCCGCCGCGCGGGCGCAGAAGCTGATCGCCGCCGCCGTCAGCCGCACGGATAACGCCTACCTTTTATCGAAAGGGCTGCACAGCACTGAAGCGTTAACGCTGGCTGTCAATCTGCACTGTGGCGGAATCAGTTTTGCGGCTGGCGATCTGCTTGTGCCGCTAACCGACGATAGCGGCAATGCCGTCAACATTCAGCTAATCAGCGCCGCTGGCGATAAGCGCACCCTGCCCGGCGGACAGGTGAAAGGCGCTTATCACCTTGCAGGCAAATCTGACGGCAAAACGCTGTGGCTCACCGAAGGCTATGCAACCGGCCTTACGGTTCAGCGCCTGACGGGACAACCCGTTTATGTGGCGCTCAGCGCCAATAATCTGCCGGCACTTGCCGCGCAACTGCGTAAAGCCAATCCTGATGCGCTGATGTTGATTGCCGCTGATCGGGACGACAACGGCACAGGCCAGCTTAAGGCCGAGGAAGCAGCGAAAGCCTGTAAGGGCAAGGCCGCTTTACCGCCGGAAACCGGCGACTGGAACGATGTATGGCAGGCACAGGGCGACATCGCTACGCAGGCTCTACTTTCCGCATTCACTCAACCTCACAAGCCAAGCCCGTTTGAGTCGGTGAGCGAGGCCGACCTCAAAGCCATGAGCGCGAGTGAAAAGGCGGAGCTGCTGGTCGGTCATTACGGGCAGGCGCTTGCCGTGCCACCCGTCGGCGAGGAAATTTGCCGTTATGAGAACGGCGCGTGGCAGGTGATGCCGGTGCAGATGCTGCGCCGCGAAATCGCTGCGCTGTTTCAGAAGGTGCGCGCACCGTTTTCAGCGGCCGGAATTGGCAGCGTGCTCGATACGCTCAAGCTGATGGTGCCGCAAATGGGTGAACCGGCACGCCGTCTGATTGGTTTTCGTAACGGCGTTTTTGATACGACCAACGGCACATTCAGCCCGCACCGTCGCGAGAACTGGTTGCGCACGGTAAACAGCGTTGATTACTCTGCGCCGCGCCCCGGTGAAAATCTCGCAGACCACGCGCCAAACTTTTACCGCTGGTTAACGCGGGCAGCCGGACACAATCACGACAAGCAGGAGCGCATCCTCGCGGCGTTATTTATGGTGCTGGCAAACCGCTATGACTGGCAGATGTTCCTGGAAGTGACTGGTCCAGGTGGAAGCGGGAAAAGCGTGTTAGCCTCGATCGCCACGCTGCTCGCTGGCCGCGATAACACCACATCCGCCACCATCGACACGCTGGAGTCATCGCGGGAACGTGCCAGCGTGGTGGGATTCTCGCTGATTATTCTGCCCGATCAGGAGAAATGGAGCGGCGACGGCGCTGGCATCAAAGCGATTACCGGCGGCGATGCGGTCGCTATTGATCCCAAATATCGCGATGCCTATTCAACCCATATCCCGGCGGTGATTTTGGCGGTGAACAATAATCCGATGCGTTTCAGTGACCGCAGCGGCGGCGTTTCGCGTCGCCGGGTAATCCTGACCTTCCCGGAGGTGATACCGGCGAAAGAGCGCGACCCGCAGCTGCTCGACAAAATCAGCGCCGAGCTGGCCGTAATTGTTCGTCATCTGATGCAGCGCTTCGCTTCACCTGATGAAGCGCGCGAGCTGTTGCAGGCGCAACAATCATCCGGCGAAGCGCTGGAGATAAAGCGACAAGCCGATCCGCTGGTCGATTTCTGTGGCTATCTGATGCCGCTGAGCACACCCAACGGGCTGTTTATCGGTAACGCGAATATTCGCCCGATAAACCCGAAGCGCTATCTCTATCATGCGTATTTGTCATTTATGGAATCGCGCGGCCATCAGCACCCGCTCAGCCTGACGGCCTTCGGCCAAGCGGTGCCGCAAACGTTGAAAGAGTACGAGCGCGTGTTAATCAAGCGCCGCACGAATAACGGCATACAAACTAATCTGACGTTACATGAAGACAGCGAGGCAGATTGGTTGCCAGCGTGTAGCATCTGATTACTCGATATCACATAAACCGGCTTAGGCCGGTTTTACACTTTTAATGATATAGGTAAATATCAGATGGGATTAGCTATTAGCGAGAAGCATATGTTAGCAACCGTATCCACCGACTTAATTACAGTCTTAATTAGTGGAGCTAATGTCAGAGACTCACAATACTGGTTCTTATTGCAGAGATTAGGAAAAACCATCTTTTAAAAAAAATGGTAAATTTTCCTTTTGCATCAAAAGATATGATTGCTTAATATGGCTTGTAATAAAATATTACATTTAGATTTTTCTTTTTCTTAACTATACATAGCTGAGGGTTTTATGTCTTTAAATTACATTAATTTAGATGATTCAACCAAAGGATTCATGCTAAAAGAAATTGAATTTGATAAAGAAAATAATAGTTTTTATTTGAGCAACTATCTCACTGCTCAAGGTAAGGCTGAGTGGCCATCTTTGTTAGAAGAAGCATCTCAACAGGATGATTCATGGCTTGAGCGAGAGATCTTAAATCGAGGATTACTAGCCACCCATTATCCTCGAAGAAAGCCAAATAGCACTGAGATGATTCAGGCTAAAGTCCCCCACACGGCTGCTCAAACTTTAGCTGAAGGAGAATTCAATCGTTTATATGCTCGAGGCTTGAGTTCGCGAGCAAAAGCAGAAGGAATTGAATTTGTTGAAGCTTACCGAGCAAGACACTCAGAAAACCCTCGCCCTGAATCTCAAGATGTAATTGGTAAGAAATTCCGACCAGATGAAATTCTTGAGGATTTACGTAATAACCCAGGTGTAGATACGGCACTAGGCGTTCCTCCAGGCCCTAACTCCGGCATAACAATAAAACTTGTTAAGTAAAAAATTAAGAAAGGCACTTTCGGAATTTTAATCCTTAAGTGCTTTTTTAATGACGTGCATCACAACTGGATATCACACTCTGACCTAAGCAGGTCTTCGCTTTTGGCAAGGTGCTGACAATTTTTTTATCCAAGCATCTAATAACATCATCTCACTTATCCCGCTTTTGACTGGTTTTCAATCATCACGGCTAATGTGATCACCCTTAGTGCACACGAGTGTACATCCCGCTTCAAACCATTCACCACCTAACTAAATGAATTTATTAAAAAAATATCAAAGTGAACAGTGTGAACACTTTTCTCTAAAATCATTTTATTTTGGATTTAGCGCCGTGCATTCGTTATCATTGCTCTGCCGTTCCGGGGTATGAGATCTAATAATTGGTACACGTTTAGGTACACAACACAAAGTTGAATTAGATAAAAACGCCTAAATACATGAGCTTGCGGATTATGTTCAAACTCCGCCAGCCCACCAAAATTCTCCATCGATGATTACCAGAGTCATTCGATGAAGTCCTAAGAGCCCGTATGGCGCAAGCCTTACGGGCTTTTTTGTATCTGGACTCTTTCAAGGCGACTCGCATGAAAATCCCAAACCGACTCCAGCCTCTCGTCGATGATGGCTTGGTAGATGAAGTACTACAAAGACTAAGAAGCGGCAAAGAAGCTGACGTTTATACCGTGTTAACGGGCGGCAAAATCCAATGTGCCAAAGTGTACAAGGACGCCACACAACGAAGTTTCAAGCAGGCCGTGCATTATCAGGAAGGGCGCAAAGTCCGCAACAGCCGTAATTCACGTGCGATGCAAAAAGGGTCGAAATTCGGGCGCAAGCAGCAAGAAGAGACCTGGCAAAGCGCGGAAGTTGATGCGTTATTCCGCCTGGCGCATGCTGGCGTTCGCGTCCCGCAGCCCTACGTTTGCATCGACGGCGTTTTGTTGATGGAGCTGGTCACAGACGCAGAAGGTCTGGTTGCGCCACGCCTGAGCGATGTGTTCCTGACTGAAGAGAACGCCCTGAAGGATTTCGATACCATGATCCGCAATATCGTGCGCATGTTGTGCGCCGGCATTGTTCATGGCGATCTGTCGGAATTCAACGTGCTGCAGGATGCCAACGGACCGGTGATTATCGACTTGCCACAAGCGGTTGATGCCGCGGCAAACAACCACGCTGAATCTATGTTTGAGCGCGATGTGAACAATATCACCGCCTATTACGGGCAATATGCTCCGCAGATTTTGCAAACGCGCTATGCGAAAGAGATCTGGCAGTTATATGAAGATGGAAAGCTGACGCCAGAAACGCCGCTCACCGGTCTCTTCGTAGAAGAGGTGCATGAAGTGGATATGAACTCATTGATGGATGAGATCATCGCCGCCGAAGATGAGTTCTATGATCGTCAGCGCGCCGCTAAAGAGCGCGACGAAGAGTAGAGGCGGCTCCACAGCTCAGGCAGGCTGGCGATAAACGCCTCGGCTATCGCGTGTTTATTGCCACCCGGATTCCACAACGTTACCAGCGTAACGTTCAATCCCTGATTGCCAACCTCGGTACGCAACCGTTGCACGTGGCGCCACTGCTATGCTGCACCAGACAGATAGCAGATTAATATTGCAGAGCCACCGCTCAGGTGGCTCTTATCCCTTCCTGCAACAACCTAAAATGCTATCTACTGGTGATTTTGCCAGCGAAACTAGACCTTTTTCATTCCTGGTTTATTCTTAAATCTTTCCATCCCGGCCTGTGCCAGGATGATTACCTGAGACGACATATTTCATGAAAGAGGGAATTATGAAAAAGACCATTATTGCACTGTCAGCCATTCTGATGGCATCTTCGGCTTTTGCCGCGACCACACATGCAACTGATGAAACTGTCGCTAACGCGCAGGCCGGTGCGAACACTGCTAAAGAAAAACTGCATCAGGCGCAGAACGAAGGTAAAGAGCAGCAGCTGAAAGCGAAGCATGCGGCAGAAGGCAAAAGCGATAACCTGACCAGTAAAGCCAGCGAAGGTACGCAGAAAGCCTGGAACAAAACCAAAGAAGGTTCTGAGAAAGGTTGGGATGCCACCAAAGAAGGTACGCAGAAAGGCTGGAATAAAACCAAAGAAGGTGCCAGCGATCTGAAAAAGAAAGTGACTGAATAACGTTCTTCGCTCAATCCAGAGGCCGCGTTTGCGGCCTTTTTTATTGCCTGTTTTCCCTCAACTTTGCATCTTTAACGCTATCCCCTTAGACTTTACCCAACACTCCATTAACCAATAATGCTCATGTCTGACACCTTTACCCGCCAGCCGCTGCCCTTACCCAACGGTCATAATAAAGTCCTGTTGCACTCTTGCTGTGCGCCCTGCTCGGGCGAAGTGATGGAAGCGATGTTGGCTTCTGGCATCGATTACACCATCTTCTTCTACAACCCAAACATTCATCCACTGAAAGAGTATGAGCTGCGTAAAGAGGAGAATATCCGCTTTGCCGAGCAGTTTGGCGTGCCCTTTGTTGATGCCGATTACGATAAAGACAATTGGTTTGAGCGGGCGCGTGGCATGGAGTGGGAACCGGAACGTGGCGTGCGCTGCACCATGTGTTTCGACATGCGCTTTGAACGCACCGCGCTGTATGCACATGAAAACGGTTTCCCGGTGATCACCAGTTCACTCGGTATTTCGCGCTGGAAGAATATGCAACAGATCAACGACTGCGGCGTGCGCGCGGCGGCGCACTATCCCGATATGCTTTATTGGGAGTTCAACTGGCGGAAAGGTGGCGGTTCGTCACGCATGATTGAGATCAGCAAGCGCGAACGTTTCTATCAGCAGGAGTATTGCGGCTGCATCTACTCGCTGCGCGACAGCAATCGCCATCGCGTAGCTAGCGGCCGCGAGCGCATTGAGATCGGCGTGCAGTATTACCAGCCCGACGAAGAGTAAAGAAAAGGGCAGGAAATCCTGCCCTTTTTTCATTAACGAAACACCAGCGTTAACACCACCATGACAACCATCATCATTATCAGGTGAAACACCACCTTATTGAGATTGCTGTTACGCATTTCACCTCCATGTGTTTAAAACCACTGACCAAAGCGCTTGATGTAGAGCATTTTCATGCCCTGCGCGACCACGCAATAACCGAGCAGCGTTGCCACCAGCCATGGGAAGTAAGACCATGGCAGCGGCACCAATCCCACCATCGCGCCCAGCGGTGAGAACGGCAGCAGAATGCCGGCGATCATCACACACGCAGTGGTCAGCAGCACCGGCAGCGCCGCACGGCTCTGGATAAACGGAATCTTTTGCGTGCGCAGCATATGCACCACCAGCGTTTGCGACAGCAAGCCTTCAATAAACCAGCCGGACTGGAACAGCGACTGCATTTCTGGCGTATTCGCCGCGAACACGTACCACATCAGCGCAAAAGTGGTGATATCGAAAATCGACGACGTTGGCCCAATCCACAGCATAAAGCGTTTGATATTACGCGCGTCCCATTTACGCGGCTTACGCAGGAACTCGCGGTCCATTTTGTCCCACGGCAGTGCCAGCTGAGACAGATCGTACATCAGGTTCTGAATCAGCAGATGAATCGCCAGCATCGGCAGGAACGGAATAAAGGCGCTCGCCACCAACACCGAGAACACGTTGCCGAAGTTCGAGCTGGCGGTCATGTTCAGGTACTTAATGATGTTGCCGAAGGTTTCGCGTCCCTTCATGACGCCCTCTTCCAGCACCATCAAATCTTTTTCCAGCAGGATGATATCGGAGGACTCTTTAGCGATGTCCGCCGCGCTATCGACGGAAATCCCGACATCAGCATCACGCAGCGCCGGCGCATCATTAATCCCGTCGCCGAGGAAGCCAACGGTATGGCCCTGTTGCTGTAGCGCGCGCAGGATGCGTGATTTCTGCAGCGGCGTGAGTTTAGCGAATACCGCACTCTGCGCGGCGGCGTCTGCCAACTGCTCGTCGCTCATCAGGGCAATTTGGTCGCCGGTGACGATCGCGCTGCTGTCGATGCCAACCTGCTGGCAAATGCGCGCGGTCACCACCGGATTATCACCGGTCAGCACTTTGACGCTAACGCCATTGTCGCGCAGCGCGCCGATGGCTTTGGCGGCGCTCTCTTTCGGTGGATCGAGGAAGGTCAGCAGCCCTTCAACCGTTAAGCCTTGCTCATCCGCCACGCTCAGCGGCTGCTGTAAACCCGGCTCCGCCAGCACGCGGCTCGCCACCAGCAGCACGCGGAAACCCTGCTCATTGTATTGATGTGCCAGCGCCAGCAGTTCTGCTCGGCGCGTTTCGTTCAGCGGCTGCACCAGCTTACCTTCACGCTCGGCAGTCGCGATGCTCAGCATCTCTTCCACCGCGCCTTTGCAGATCAGCATCTGTTGATTGAGGCGACGATCGCGCACCACCACCGAGACGCGACGGCGAATGAAATCAAACGGCAGTTCATCCACTTTGATATAGGTATCGCTCACCGCTTCGCTGACGCGGTTTTTGCCGTACTGCAAAATGGCGCGATCCATCAGATTCAGCGTGCCGCTTTGATAGTGGCTGTTAAGCCAGCTCAGCATCAGCACGCGTGAGTTCTCCACGCCAGCACAATCCAGATGATGCTCCAGAATGATGTTGTCCTGCGTCAGCGTGCCGGTTTTGTCGGTGCAGAGAATATCCATCGCGCCGAGGTTTTGAATCGCATTCAGACGTTTGACGATCACTTTACGCCGCGACATGGCGATGGCGCCTTTCGCCAGGTTGGAGCTGACGATCATCGGCAACATTTCCGGCGTTAAACCTACCGCTACCGCCAGCGCAAACAGTGAAGCATCCAGCCAGTCGCCTTTGGTTAGGCCATTAATCAGCAACACCACCGGTACCATCACCAACATGAAGCGGATCAGCAGCCAGCTCACGCTGTTGACGCCGCGGTCAAAGGCGGTTTGTGCGCGATTACCCACAATCGATTTCGCCAGGCTACCGAAGTAAGTTTCGCTGCCGGTTGCCACTACCACCGCTTTGGCGCTGCCGCTGGACACGTTGGTGCCCATCAGGCAGACGCTGCCCAGTTCCAGCAGCGATGTGCCCTGTTCGCTGGCACCGCTGCTTTTGCTGGTGACGTGACCGGTAACGTCATATTTCTCAACCGGTAACGATTCGCCAGTCAAAATCGCCTGGCTGATAAACAGATCGCGTGAATCCAGCAGCCGTACATCGGCTGGCACCAAATCCCCCGCCGACAGATAGATGATGTCACCCGGCACCAGCGTGGCGATATCGACTTCCTGTTTGAGCGGCGCTTGCTGCGCTGACTCACGACGCAGCACCGTGGCGGTGGTGCGCACCATCGATTTCAGCGCCTGCGCCGCTTTATTGGTACGGAACTCCTGCCAGAAGCGCAGCAAACCGCTGAGCGTTACCATCGTCACAATGATGATGACACCGGTCAGATCGGTCTCCTCGCCGTTGCGCAGCGGCAGCCAGAAATCAGTGAAAAAGCTCACCAGCGCCAGCGCCATCAGGACATAGATAAACGGATTGTTGAATGCCTGCAGCAACTGCAACAACGCCGGTGGCGCTTTGTCGTGTTCGACCTGATTGCGGCCATATACATCCAGCCGCGCCTCGGCTTCACGTTCACTCAGGCCAAGCGCATCGCTGCGCAGACGCACCAGCGTTTCGTCGGCAGTAAAACCGGCTTCATCTTCAATCAGGTAACGCGGTGTTTTTTGACGCGGCTGGCGCGTGGTGTTCCAGGCTTTTTTGTCCTGGTTGAGTTTCATGTCAGTCATAGTGACATTCCTCTTTATTACGGCAATAAAAATCCCTGCGTGCGAGGCACACAAATTAAATTAACGGCAATGCGTTTTTAAATTAAAAATAACCTGTCGGGAATTTCCATATCACCTCCCGGAAATTAAAGACGAAAAGAGTCGCTCGTTAAATAACGAGTAATTAATAAATTCGAAGGTAAACACCACGTAGTCAAACAGCGAGAAGCTGTCTAATGCGCAGCGCAAATCAGCACGCTGAGGTTCAGCGCGCGTATCGAGGCGGAGGGAAAAGTGTGTTAAAAATCATGTGCATGATGATATCCCCACGGGCTTTGGCCCGTTACAGTGTCGTTTTAAGGGAACAATCATCAAGTAAAGAGAGGATTGCTGCCCGCCGTGTTGGCAAGCAGCGACAAAAAAGTTCGCGCGTCAGCTTGCCTTGTGATGCCTACTAAAAGGGTGACTGTCCAACTGAACTCTCCTGCTTTGAAATTGCGGCCATTATATTCCGGGAAGTAACGAAGTAAAGTTAATTATCGGTTAGTCACCGATCATTTATATTCCGTTGCAGTTAAGTTGATATATCGCATTCCGGTCGCCATAAATGGCGCCCCTACGACGGCTTTGCCAATTTATGCGCACCGGGAAATGGGTAGTCATTATGGTTTTCGTAGGGTGCGCATTCATGCGCACCTCTCCAACAGCCCATAACGCTTTCAAGCCTTATAACTGAACCCCACAGCTTAGATCATTAATGCATATGCATAGCCTGAAATTGACTATTCTTCACTGCTGCGCTCTCGTAAACTCGCGTTACTTTTTTTAGGCAAGGAAACAACATGAAAAAAATTATTCCATCACTGCTGGCGTTATCGCTGGTAGCCGCCTTCTCGGTTCAGGCAGCGACGCCGAAAGATACGCTGGTGATTGCCCAGTCTACCGATGATGCCGACAGCTTCGACCCTGCGCAGGGCTTCGAACTCACCACGGTGCAAGCGTTCACTAACATTTATCAGCGCCTGGTTCAGTCCGATCCCACTAATCCAACCGATTTGCAGCCAACGCTGGCCACGTCCTGGCAAGCGGGCAGCGATAATCGCAGCCTGACGTTTGAACTACGCAAAGGTGCTCAGTTCGCCAGCGGCAATCCGCTGCGTCCGGAGGATGTGATCTTCTCACTGGGTCGCGTGGTGAAACTCAACCTCGATCCCTCCTTTATTCTTACCCAACTTGGCTGGAATAAAGACAACGTCGATACCTTCCTGAAAAAGGTTGATGACAACCACGTACAGATCAGCTGGAGCGCCAACGTCAGCCCGGCGTATGTGCTCAGCCTGCTCTCCGCGCCGGTCTCTTCGATTGTTGATGAGAAAACCGCGCAGGCCAACGCGAAGAACGGTGACTTCGGCCACGCGTGGCTCGGTACTCACTCTGCCGGTAGCGGCCCGTATCAGATTCGTAAAGTGGTGCTGCACGAAGCGGTTCTGCTGAGCGCGAATCCAACTTCGCCAGCGGGCGCTCCGAAGCTGAAAAATATCCTGATTAAAAACGTTCCGGAACCGGCTGCGCGTCGTCTGCTGCTGGAACAGGGCGATGTGGATATCGCGCGTAACCTCGGTGCGGATCAGATCGCCTCGCTGAAAGGCAAAGCGGGCGTGAAGACCGAAGCGATTCCGATGGCTTCTCTCTATTACATCCAGTTCAACATCGGTGAAAACCCGGTGCTGAAGAACCCGGCGCTGTGGGAAGCAGCTCGATACCTATTCGACTATAAAGGTATCGCTAACGACCTGCTGAAAGGCCAGTTCGACGTGCATCAAACCTTCCTGCCGAAAGGCTTCCTCGGCGCAATCAACGACACGCCGTACACTTACGATCCTGAGAAAGCCAAAGCGATTCTGAAGAAAGCCGGTCTGACCAACGTCAGCTTCAAGCTCTCCACCAGCAACCAGCCGCCTTACCTCGATATCGCGCAGGCGCTGCAGGGCAGCTTTGCCAAAGGCGGCGTGAAGGTGGAAGTGCAACCTGGCCTGAGCTCTGAAGTCTCGACCCGCGTGAAGGCGCACAAATATGAAGCCACCCTCAACGCCTGGGGCGCAGACTATTTCGATCCCAATACCAACGCCGCATCCTTCGCTTACAACCCGGAAGATGGCAGCAAAACCGTGGCTTACCGTTCTGACTGGCACATCCCGGAGCTGAACAAGCAAACGCTGGCCGCCACCGCCGAGAGCGATAACAACAAGCGCGTCGAACTCTATCAGGCGATGCAGCGTGAAGTGCTGAAGAACTCGCCGTACGTGATTGGCTTGCAGGCGAAAAACCTGATTGCGCTGCGCGACAATCTGCAAGGCTATGTACAGGGCATCAACCCGGACATGGTGTATTACTCGCAGGTTTCTAAGTAATGGCAGTGTCAGCTTCACAGGCCGGGTTCGCCCGGCCACTCTGGCAACGCGTTAGCCACATCGTTACCAGCCTGCTCTCGCTGCTGGTGACGCTAGTTGGTTTGTTAGCGTTCACTTTTATGCTGTCGCACCTTTCGCCAGTCGATCCGGTGCAACAGATCGCAGGCGATCACGCCAGCGAAGCCACCTACGCACAGGTGCGACACGATCTCGGCCTCGATCAGCCGGTGCTGGTGCAGTTCTGGCGCTATATCAGCCATCTGGCGCGCGGCGATCTCGGCTTATCGCATCTGACCAATCAACCGGTCAGCGCCGACCTGATGCGTACCTTCCCGGCCACCATTGAGCTGGCCACCTGCGCGATGATTTTTGCTGCAGTGTTCGGCATTGCCTTAGCGCTGCTGGCGGCGTGGAAACCGGGCAGCATCATCGATAACGTGGCGCGTTTTGTGTCGCTGCTAGGCTACTCGGTGCCAGTGTTCTGGCTCGGCCTGCTGGGTTTGCTGCTGTTTTATGCCGTGCTGCACTGGTCCGCCGGACCGGGCCAGCTTGATGACATCTGGATCTACACGCTGGAGCCAAAAACCGGCTTTGTGCTGATTGATAGCTGGATGTCCGGCGATCCCGAGATGTTCCACAATGCGATTGCCCACTTGTGGCTGCCGGTGGTGATTCTCGGCCTGCTGGCGATGGCGGGCATTACGCGCCTGCTGCGCGCGGCGCTGCTGGAAGAGAGCAGTAAAGAGTATGTGGTGCTGGCGCGTGCGAAAGGTGCCAGCCGTGGACGCATTTTACTGCGTCATATTTTCCCCAACGTGCTGGGCACGCTGATTACCGTTATCGCCCTCTCCTACGCCACGCTGCTGGAAGGTTCGGTACTGACTGAAACGGTATTTGCCTGGCCGGGCGTTGGTCGCTACATGACTAACGCGCTGTTTTCCTCCGATGTACCGGCGATTCTCGGCTCGACCTTGCTAATTGGCAGCTGCTTTATTTTGCTCAACGCGCTGGCCGATGCCCTGACCTGGTTAACCGATCCGAGAACCCGATGACTCAACAACTCTCTGAACTGGAAACGCTGCGTCCGCGCCGCCGCCGCGCGCGCGTGACCTCGCTTTCCATCGGCCTGACGCTGGTGCTGATTGTGGTGGCGATGGCGTTGTTCGCGCCATTGCTGGCGCCTTTCGATCCCAATGCGCAGATCATCTCCCAGCGTTTGCAGGCGCCGTCGGCGCTGCACTGGTTTGGCACCGATGGCTTTGGCCGCGATCTGCTGTCACGCGTGATTTATGGCGCGCGCCCAACGCTGCTGTTGGTGTCACTGATTCTGGTGCTGACCATTCCGGTTGGCCTGCTGGTCGGCATCACCGCCGGTTACGTGGGCGGCTGGACCGAGCGCGTGTTGATGCGCATAACCGATATCTTCCTGTCGCTGCCGAATCTGGTGATCGCGCTGGCGCTGGTCGCCATGCTCGGCCCCGGCTTGATGAATGGTGCACTGGCGCTGGCGCTCACCAGCTGGCCGCCATTTGCCCGTCAGGCGCGCGCGGAGACGCTGGCGCTGCGCCGCAGTGATTACCTCGCCGCCGCGCGCATGCAGGGCATCACCGGTTTACGCCTGATGTTTGGCCACATTCTGCCGCTGTGTATGCCAACGGCGGTGGTACGTGCCGCGCTAAGCCTCGGCGGAATCATTCTTTCAGCGGCGGGCCTCGGCTTCCTTGGCATGGGCGTGCAACCGCCTACCGCCGAATGGGGTTCGATGGTGGCAGAAGGCAGTAAAGTGATCTTCGACCAATGGTGGGTAGCCGCCGCACCCGGCGGCGCGATTCTGTTCGCCAGCCTGGCGTTTAACCTGACAGGCGATGGCCTGCGTGACCGACTGGATACTCGCCATGCCAAATGATCTGTTAATTGATGTACAAGGCCTGACGATTCGCAGCGATGATGCGCTGCTGGTCGATAACATCGGCTTTCAAATTGGCCGCGAGCGCGTGGCGCTGGTGGGTGAATCCGGTTCCGGTAAATCACTCACCGCGCGCACGCTGATGGGCTTGCTGTCACCTTCGCTGCACTTGCAAGCCGATCGTTTGCAGATTGTCGGCACCGATGCGTTGAGCCTGCGCGAGCGTGACTGGATTCAACTGCGCGGCAGCAAAGTAGCGATGGTGATGCAGGATCCGAAATATGCGCTTAATCCCACGCGCACCATTGGCTGGCAGGTGGAAGAACCGCTGGTGCTGCACCACAAATTGAGCCGCGCTGAACGTAAAGAGAAAGTGTGCGAGATGCTGGATGCGGTGGGCTTGCCCGACCCGCGTCAGCTGATGAAACGCTATCCGCATCAACTTTCTGGCGGCATGGGGCAACGCGTGATGCTGGCGATCGCCCTGATCACCGATCCTGAACTGCTGATCGCCGATGAACCTACGTCGGCGCTCGATCACGCGATGCGCGATCAGGTACTGGCGCTGATTCGTCGTCTGGTTGAACAGCGCAACATGGGTTTGCTGCTGATCAGCCACGATCTGCAACAGGTTTCCGAGCACTGCGAACGTGTGATGGTGATGTATCAGGGCCGCGTGCTGGATACCTTGCCGGCGTCCGAACTCTCCAACGCCAGCCATCCTTACACCAGCACCTTGTGGGCCTGTCGCCCGAGTAAAGCCACGCACGGCGAGCGTTTGCCGGTGCTGGATCGTGCCGCGCTGGAGAAGAATTATGATTGAGTTAGCGAACCTCAGCGTTTCGCACAAGCAAGGTTACGAGCTGCGCACCGTGGTGCACGATGTGTCGCTGCAGGTCGCGGCCGGTGAGTGTTTTGGTCTGGTTGGTCCGTCCGGCTGCGGCAAGTCGTCGCTGCTGTGGGTGCTGGCGGGATTGAATCCGCACTGGAGCGGCAGCATGTCGCTGGCGGGCACCGCCGTGCAGCCCGGCAAAGCGTTTACCGGCCAGCTGCGCCGCGATGTGCAGATGGTGTTTCAGGATCCCTACGCTTCGCTGCATCCGCGCCATCGCCTGCGTCGCACGCTGGCGGAACCGCTGAAAATGCTCAAACGTGATAACATCGACGACCGCATTAATGCCGGGTTCCGCCATGTCGGGCTCGATCCGGCGCTGGCGGATCGCTATCCGCATCAGCTTTCAGGCGGTCAGCGTCAGCGCGTAGCGATTGTGCGCGCCCTGCTGCTGGAACCCAAGATCCTGCTGCTGGATGAGCCGACCTCGGCGCTGGACATGTCGGTGCAGGCTGAGATCCTCAACCTGCTCAACGATCTAAAGCAAAAAGATGGTTTAACCATGGTGCTGGTCAGCCACGATCCGGATGTGATCGATCACATGTGCGATCGCGCGGCGCGTATGGCGCAGGGCCGCATCGTGGAGCAACATTCAACAACAAGGAACACCGTATGACGGTTAAGTTACGTCCGCTGGAGCGGGAAGATTTACGCTTTGTGCACCAATTAGATAACAACGCCAGCGTGATGCGTTACTGGTTTGAAGAACCGTACGAAGCGTTTGTCGAGCTTTCAGACCTGTATGACAAACATATCCATGACCAAACCGAGCGTCGCTTTGTGGTGGAGCATGATGGACACAAAGCCGGGTTGGTGGAGTTGGTCGAGATTAATCACGTGCATCGCCGCGCTGAGTTTCAAATCATTATCGATCCTTCCCATCAGGGCAAAGGCTTAGCCACCAAAGCGGCAAAGCTGGCGATGGATTACGGCTTTTCGGTGCTGAATCTCTACAAACTCTATCTGATTGTCGATGAAGAGAATAAGAAGGCGGTGCATATCTACACCAAGCTGGGTTTTGAGGTGGAAGGCGTACTGAAGCACGAATTTTTCATCAACGGCGAATACCGCAACACCATCCGCATGTGCATTTTCCAGCAGCAACATCTGGCGCAGCATAAAAGCGCCAATGCGATGGTGAAGCCTACCGCGCAGTAACTCAAACTGTTGAATGATTTGTAGCGGCGCAATTAATTGCGCTGTTTTTTTTCGCGGCAAGATTGCGCAATAAATTGCGCCGCTACGATCGGTGCGGGCTTATTAACCCCGCGCGCCGACGACGTTCAGCTTCGGCTGTGGATGTTCTGGTTTGAGATCGTACATGCCGCCGTAGAAGGGATCGACCAGCAGCCAGCCGGGGAAGCCCAACAGCGGAATATTGCCGAGCAAATACCACAGATTGGCATTGGCCTCGATCGGCAAGGTTAGCGGCACGTAGCCCGGACTCTCCAGCATCACCTGATAGTGCTTCTTACCAAAGTAATTCCCGGTCGATTTCGCCAGCTCGACGGTTTGCGGCGTATAGCCCTGCGCCACCGCGCGGCCGGTCTCATCCTGCACGGTGAAACGCGCGCCTTGCGGCAGGGAGTCGATTTTTACCGGTTGCGTTTCAGTGCCGACAATGGTGGCGCAGCCGCTCAGCAGCAGCGCACAGGCAGGAAAAAGAGGTCGCAGGTTCATAGCAGGTCCGCTTCAGCATCAGATAGGACAGTGTAAACTGCCCTTCTGTTCTTAATCGCGCTATCACTGATGATTTTCTGCGCTTTATTACGGTTGACAACAGGCAGCAATCGCCGCGATATCCTGCGGCGTGGTTCGGCAGCAGCCGCCAATCAGACGTGCGCCCGCCTGCTGCCATTCAGCGAATTTGTCATGCAGCGTGCAGCCCGACGGCGCGGAGTGCCAGGTTTTGCTGCTAGCATCGTACTGCTCGCCGGAGTTCGGATAGACCAGCAGCGGCTTATCACACAGCGCCTGGAAGCGGCGCAGAGCGGGCGTTACGCTCTCCAGCGCCACGCAGTTGATGCCAACCGCCACCACCTGCGGTGCCGCATGCACCAGCTCAGCCACTTTACTCAACGGCGTGCCGTCGCTGATGTGTTCGGCATCGCGCAGGGTAAAGGAGAACCACGCGCTGCTGGCAGGGAATTCAGCCAGTAAACTCACCAGCGCCTGCGCTTCGGTAAAGGACGGCAACGTTTCACAGGCCAGCAGATCGACACCCGCTTCCAGCAACGCCTTCACGCGCGGACGGTGGAACGCTTTCATCTCCTCTTCCGGCAGCGCGTAATCACCGCGATACTCCGCACCATTGGCCAGAAAAGCGCCATACGGCCCGACCGAACCGGCCACCAGCAATGGCGCGGTGCTGGCGGAAGATGCGCGATAGTCGTCACGCGCGCGCTGCGCCAGCTCTACGCTCTGGTTGATCAGTGCCAGCGCCTGCGCTTCATCTAAGCCGCGCGCGGCAAAACCCTGCGGCGTGGCCTGATAGCTGGCAGTGATCGCCACATGCGCGCCGGCAGCAAAGTAGTCGTGATGCACCTGATAAATCAGCTCAGGATTTTCCATTAGCACTTTGGCCGACCACAGCGCATCGGCCAGATTGCAGCCGCGCGCCTCCAGCTCGGTCGCCAGCGCGCCATCCAGAATCAACGTGTCAGTTTGGGTTAGAGCCTGCGCGATAGGATTACGCGACATCGTTGGCCTCCTCAGCCTTAAGGGATGACTTGCGTCGTTGCGTGACATGGTATGCGGCATAGCAGAACAGCACAAACGGAATGCCGCACCACAGCGCAATACGCTGCGATGGATCGAATGCCAGTCCGACGCACGCCAGCAGGCATAACAGGAAGCCCAGAATCGGCGTCAGCGGATAGAGCGGCGCGCGATACGCCAGCTGTTGTAAGCTGCCGCCCGCCTGCAGATGGCGACGACGGAACACATAGTGCGAGGCGCAGATGCTGAGCCACACCGCCACCACGGCAAAACCGGAAATCGCCGACAGCGCCACAAACACCGTGTCCGGCGCAATCACGCTGGAGAACAGCGCCAGCAAGCCGCCAATCATGCTCACGGTCAGCGCCAGCACCGGAATGCCACGACGGTTGACGCGCGCAAAACAGCGCGGCAGCGTCCTCTCATTAGCCAGCGACCACAACATGCGGCCAGAAGCATACAGGCCGGAGTTGGCGGCGGAGAGAATGGCGGTGAGGATCACGAAGTTGAAAATATCCGCCGCGTACGGGATGCCGATCTTTTCAAACACCAGCACAAACGGGCTTTTGACGATCCCGGCCTGATCCATCGGGATCAGCGCCGCCAGCACAAATACCGTGCCGATAAAGAAGATGATCAACCGTGCGACGGTGGTGCGGATCGCCAGCGGCAGCGCTTTTTGTGGCCGCTCGGTTTCACCGGCAGCGATACCGATCAATTCCGTGCCCGAGAAAGCGAAGTTTACCGCCACCATGGTCATCAGAATCGGCAGCGTGCCGTGCGGCAGCCAGCCGGAAGCGGTGAGATTGTGTAATCCCGGCGCAGCGCTGCCGTCTTTCATCGGGATAAAACCAAAGATCGCACCCGCACCGAGAATGATAAAGGCGATGATGGTGATCACTTTAATGATGGAGAACCAGAATTCACCTTCGGCAAAAAAGCGCGTTGAGACGATATTCAGCAGATAAATAGCGATGCAGAACACCAGACACCACGTCCACACCGGCACGCTTGGGAACCAGTACTGCATACAGAACCCGGCGGCGGTCAGGCTGGAACCCAGCGCCACCGTCCAGGTGAGCCAGTAAAGCCAGGCGACGGTATAACCGGTGGCCGGACTGAGATAGCGCGCGGCATAGACGTGGAACGCGCCGGTTTCCGGCATCGCCACAGCCAGTTCGCCAAGACAGACCATCACCAGCCACACCACCAGCGCACCAATCAGATAGGCCAGCAAGGTGCCGGCTGCACCGGTGGTTGAGATGATGTAGCCGGTATTGAAGAACAGCCCGGTTCCGATCACACCGCCGAGCGACAGCATCACCAGATGCCGTACTTTCATGGTGCGCTTAAAGTTTTCCCCTGGAGGCGTATCCTGAGTTTGCATGATATTTATCCGTATGGACGTCTGAACATCTATATGGACACAAGGTTATACGCGTCAGCGTGCGGATTTGCAACGGGACAGAAAGAGAGGATTGAGTGAGAGTTTGCGGCCCCGCGCGAAACGGGGCGCAAGATCAGGCGCCGAATACACCTTGCAGATAACGCTCAAGCGCAACGCGCGAGCTGAAGCCGTGCGGAATACCGTAATGCTCCTGCGAATCGCCCATTAAGTAGAGTGGGAATTGCGTGTAATGATCGCAGGTTTTCATCTCTGAAGCCGGTTCAGCAAAGCTCTGGCTTTTCTCTTTCAGCGTCGGGTGAATGATTAAGGCGGTCCGCCCCATACGCGCTTCGCGATTGACGTACACATAGTTTTCGCCGCGACGATAACCGTAAATTTTTGGCGTTTGGGTATCCATTTCGAAGCCCACTTTCTCAAGTACGCGCGCTACCTCATCTGGTCGTAAATACATGCTTGCTCCTCTCTTCTCACAGCCCCGCAACCTTACAGCAGCAGGATGGCATGGGCATTCGGAATTTTCCCTAAAGCCTGGCACATCCCTGCGTTTAATCACGCTTCGTCTACACTGATTATTACGTTTTAAATCAAAGGGAGCTAAAAAATGTTTAATCGAAGCGCAAAAAACGATGACATTGATATTAATCAGGATGTAAACGAACTGGCCGATTCGCTAGAGGCGTTACTTAAATCTTATGGCAGTGAAGCTAAAGATGAGGTTGATAATGCACGCAGCCAGGCGCAGGCGCTGCTGAAGCAGACGCGTGCCAAACTGAGCGGCGGACAGAGTCGCGTATCGCAAGCGGCGCGTGAAGCGGGTACGCAGGTTGATGCCTATGTACACGACAAGCCGTGGCACGGCGTGGGCGTCGGTGCGGCGATAGGTTTAGTGCTTGGCGCGCTGCTGGTGTCTTCACGCCGATAAGCATGTGTTCGTTGATGCAATGAGCCTCGCTGATGCGGGGCTTTTTTGTGGGCGCGAGATAGTGCGCGCTTTCCCTCACCCTAACCCTCTCCCGCAGGCGGGAGAGGGAATGTTTAGGTGGCGTTCAACTGTAACACCTATGCTGGATCGGCTCCTTCTCCCGCTTGCGGGAGAAGGCTGGGATGAGGGCCAAATCGCACAAAATCCAACCAACCTTCCCACTCCATTCCCTTTACAAAAAATTTTTCCGGCCTGGAAGGCGCATGATCTCTGGTCTTAGCGAATATCCGAAGATCAAAATCACAAAACCCTATATCTGGTGGGCTTGACCCTTTTACCCACTACATCTAGTATTCAACCCATCAGCCAGCTACCAAATGTCGTCACGGACGAAGTTCGATGCAAACAGGAATTTGCTTCGTATCTCGCAATCTGACCGCAATCAAAGGGAAATACGAATCATGCGCATTATTATTTACACCAAAGACAACTGTGTCCAGTGCAATGCGACAAAAAATGCCATGGACCGCAAAGGTATCGACTATCAGCTGATCAACCTTGATACCCAACCAGAAGCCATCGACAACCTCAAATCTCTCGGCTATCGCCAGGTGCCGGTGGTGATGACGCAAGACGATCACTGGAGTGGCTTCCGTCCCGACAAAATTGCCAGCCTGCGCCAGCTCGCGGCCGTCGGGGGATAAGCCATGTTTCCACTGGTTTATTTCTCTAGCCAGTCGGAAAACACGCACCGATTCATCACGCGTCTTGGGCTGCCTGCCCGCCGCATTCCGGTTGACGGCAAGCAGCGCCTGCATATCGAACAGCCCTACATTTTAGTGGTGCCGAGCTACGGCGGCGGCAGTTCGCGCGGTGCGGTGCCGAGACAAGTGATTCAATTCCTCAATGATGATGCCAACCGACGCGGGATTCGCGGGGTGATCGCTGCCGGTAACCGCAACTTCGGTGAAGGCTATTGCCTGGCGGGCGACATCATTGCGCAGAAATGTCAGGTTCCCTATCTCTACCGCTTTGAGCTGATGGGAACCCCCGACGATATCGCTAATGTAAAAGCGGGAGTGACCCAATTTTGGCAACGACAGACACCCTAAACAGCTCGCTGACTGATTACCACGCGCTTAACGCGATGCTGAACCTGTATGACGCCGATGGCCGCATCCAGTTCAGTAAAGATCACGAAGCGACGCGCCAGTTCTTCCTGCAGCATGTACAACCCAATACCGTGCAGTTTGCCTCGGCAGGCGAGCGCCTGCGCTATCTGGTGGCCGAAGGCTACTACGAAGCCGAGGTGCTGAATCAGTACGCTTTCGATTTCCTGTGTCAGCTGCACGATGAAGCTGATGCGGCAGGTTTCGCCTTTCACACCTTCCTCGGGGCGTGGAAGTTTTACACCAGCTACACGTTGAAAACCTTCGACGGCAAACGCTATCTGGAAACCTTCGAACAGCGCGCCTGCATGGTGGCGCTGACGCTGGCACGCGGCAATGAAACCTTAGCGCGCGAGCTGCTGGCGGAAATGCTGAGCGGTCGCTTCCAGCCGGCTACGCCAACTTTCCTTAACTGCGGTAAGCAGCAGCGCGGCGAGCTGGTCTCCTGCTTCCTGCTGCGCATCGAAGACAACATGGAATCGATTGGTCGCGCGGTGAACTCGGCGCTGCAACTGTCGAAACGCGGCGGCGGCGTAGCGTTCCTGCTCTCCAATTTGCGTGAATCAGGCGCGCCGATTAAGCGCATTGAGAACCAGTCGTCCGGCGTAATTCCGGTGATGAAGATGCTGGAAGATGCGTTCTCCTACGCTAACCAGCTGGGTGCACGTCAGGGCGCAGGTGCGGTGTGGCTGAATGCGCATCACCCGGATATTTTCCGCTTTCTCGATACCAAACGTGAAAACGCCGACGAGAAGATCCGCATCAAAACGCTGTCGCTCGGCGTGGTGATCCCGGATATCACCTTCCAGCTGGCGAAAGAGAATCGCGATATGGCGCTGTTCTCGCCGTACGATGTCGAGCGCATCTACGGCAAAGCCTTTGGTGATATCAGCATTAGCGACCATTACGACGAGATGCTGGCGGACGATCGCATCACCAAAACCTACATCAAGCCGCGCGATTTCTTCCAGACGCTGGCGGAGATTCAGTTTGAATCCGGCTACCCGTACATCATGTTTGAAGACAGCGTGAACCGCAGCAACCCGATTGCCGGGCGCATCAACATGAGTAATCTCTGTTCCGAGATTTTGCAGGTTAACAGCGCCAGCGAATTCAATGACGATCTTAGCTATCGTCGCGTCGGCAAAGATATCTCCTGCAACCTCGGCTCTCTCAACATTGCGCATGCCATGGATTCGCGCAATCTGGCGCAAACCGTGGAAACCGCTGTGCGTGCCCTGACCGCCGTTTCCGAGATGAGTGAGATCAATTCGGTGCCTTCGGTGGCGGAAGGCAATCGCCGCTCGCACGCGATTGGCCTCGGTCAGATGAACCTGCATGGTTATCTGGCGCGCGAAGGCATGGCGTACGGTTCAGAAGAGGCGCTGGATTTCACCAATCTTTACTTCTATTGCGTCACCTATCACGCCGTGCGCACCTCGAATCTGCTGGCGCAGGAGCATCAGAAGAGTTTCGACGGTTTCGCCGAGTCGAAATACGCCAGCGGCAGTTACTTCGATAAATATGTCGAACAGCGCTGGCTGCCGCGCACCGCGCGCGTGGCAAAACTGTTCGCCGATGCCGGACTGACTCTGCCAACGCAGGCCGACTGGCAAGCGCTGCGTGCAGCAGTGATGCAACATGGGCTGTACAACCAGAACCTGCAGGCGATTCCGCCCACCGGTTCGATCTCGTACATCAACCATGCAACCTCCAGCATTCACCCGATTGTGTCGCGCATTGAGATCCGTAAAGAGGGCAAAACCGGCCGCGTTTACTATCCGGCGCCGTTTATGACCAACAACAATCTCGACCTCTATCAGGATGCGTACTCAATTGGGCCGGAAGCGATTATTGATACCTACGCCGAAGCCACGCAGCACGTCGATCAAGGCCTGTCGCTGACGCTGTTCTTCCGCGACGACGTCACCACGCGCGATATCAACAAAGCGCAGATCTACGCGTGGAAAAAAGGCATCAAAACGCTCTATTACATCCGTCTGCGCCAGATGGCGCTTCAAGGCACCGAGGTGCAGGGCTGCGTCTCCTGCTCACTGTGATGAAAACTATGCAACTAAAACAAATTCAAGCGATTAACTGGAACCGCATCCAGGACGAAAAAGACCTCGAAGTGTGGAACCGACTGACCAGTAATTTCTGGCTGCCGGAAAAAGTGCCGCTCTCCAACGATCTGCCCGCATGGCAGTCGCTGGACCACCAGCAGCAACAGCTGACTATTCGCGTGTTTACCGGATTGACGCTGCTCGACACCATCCAGAACGTGATTGGTGCGCCTGGCCTGATGGAAGATGCGATTACGCCACACGAGGAAGCTGTACTGTCGAACATCTCCTTTATGGAAGCGGTGCATGCGCGTTCGTACAGTTCGATTTTCTCCACGCTGTGTAATACCGCAGATGTCGATGCGGCGTATCGCTGGAGTGAAGAGAATGAAGCGTTGCAGAACAAGGCGAAGATTGTGCTGGAGCACTATCGCGCCGAGGATCCGCTCAAGAAGAAAATCGCCAGCGTGTTCCTTGAATCGTTCCTGTTCTACTCCGGTTTCTGGCTGCCGATGTATTGGTCGAGCCGTGGCAAGCTGACCAACACCGCAGATCTGATTCGCCTGATCATTCGCGACGAAGCGGTACACGGTTACTACATCGGCTATAAGTACCAAAAGGCGCTGGAAAACGTCGATGCTGGCCGCCGCGAAGAGCTGCAGCAGTTCGCGATTGATTTGCTGCTGGCGCTGTACGAAAACGAAGTGGTGTATACCGAAGCGTTGTACGGTGACGTCGGCTGGGCGGAAGAGGTGAAAACCTTCCTGCACTACAACGCCAATAAAGCGCTAATGAACCTCGGCTACGAAGCGCTGTTCCCGGCGGAACTGACCGCAGTCAACCCGGCGATTTTGTCCGCGCTGTCGCCCAACGCCGATGAAAACCACGACTTCTTCTCGGGTTCAGGTTCTTCCTATGTAATGGGTAAAGCCGTAGAAACCGAAGACGAAGACTGGAATTTTTAACATTAAAAGCCGGTGCGCATGAATGCGCACCCTACGATGCAGGTCGCCATTTATGGCGACCTGCATTCCAAATTTATTCCCATCTCCTGTTCATAATAGACAATTAAATCTCCCGCAACCGCCCTCTTTCTATTTCCACTAACAATATCTTTTTTCACGCCATTGACACCATTTCCGCCATGAAATAGTGATAAATCACACTCTCCGTCATAAAAAATCAATCCACGCGCATCCCTTGTGAGCACTGGAAATTTTAGCGATTGACTGCTGCGCGCGCTGCCAAATATCGCCCTTCAGGGTTGTCAGATAATTTCACTATGTTAGGGTATAGGGCGCTTAATTTTACTCAGGACCACAACAAGAAATAGTTAAACATTTAACCGGGAAATTAATTACTGCATGGCAATTAAACTCGAAGTAAAGAATTTATATAAGGTATTTGGGGATAATCCCGAAAAGGCATTTAAGCTGATCGATAAAGGCGAAAGCAAAGAGAGTATTCTGGCAAAAACCGGCCTCTCTGTTGGCGTCAAAAATGCCAGTCTGGCCATTGAAGAAGGCGAGATCTTCGTCATCATGGGGCTTTCAGGTTCAGGTAAGTCCACCATGGTTCGCCTTCTCAATCGTCTGATCGAGCCCACTCGCGGCCAGGTAATCATAGACGGTGTCGATATTGCCAAAATATCGGAATCGGAACTGCGTGAAGTCCGCAGAAATAAGATCAGTATGGTATTTCAATCCTTCGCGCTGATGCCACACATGACGGTGCTAAATAATGCCGCCTTTGGCATGGAATTAGCCGGCATTCCTTTAGTCGAACGTCAGGAAAAAGCGCTGGAAGCATTGCGTCAGGTTGGCCTGGATAATTACGCCCACTCTTACCCCGATGAACTTTCTGGCGGTATGCGTCAACGCGTTGGATTAGCCCGCGCATTGGCGATTAATCCTGATATTTTATTAATGGATGAAGCTTTCTCAGCACTTGATCCGTTGATTCGTACCGAAATGCAGGATGAACTGGTAAAACTGCAGGCCAAACATCAGCGTACCATTGTATTTATTTCTCACGACCTCGATGAAGCGATGCGTATTGGCGACCGTATTGCCATTATGCAGGGCGGCGAAGTGGTACAGGTCGGCACGCCGGATGAAATCCTCAATAATCCTGCCAACGATTATGTGCGCACCTTCTTCCGCGGCGTCGATATTAGTCACGTGTTTAGCGCCAAAGATATTGCGCGTCGCAGTGCGGGTTCTCTGATCCGCAAAGCCGCCGGTTTTGGTCCGCGATCCGCCATCAAGCTGCTGCAGGATGAAGATCGCGAATATGGCTACGTGCTGGAGAAACAGAAGTTTGTTGGCGTGGTGTCCACCGATTCATTGAAAGCCGCGCTGGCGGCCGGTGAAGGGCTGGATAGCGCGCTGCTCGACACGCCCTTAGCGGTTCCTGCCGATACCTCCCTGAACGATCTGCTGTCGCATGTGGCACAAGCGCCCTGCGCCGTGCCGGTAGTCAGCGAGGAGAATCAGTACGTCGGTATCATTTCAAAAAGCATGCTGTTGCGTGCTTTAGACCGTGAAGGAGCCTAATCATGAGCGAACAAACAGCGAATCCGTGGGAAAGCGCCAGCCAAACCACCCAGCAACCTGCCACCACCGATACCAGCGCCGCCGCCAGCAGCAGCGATCCCTGGGCGAGCGGCGGTGCCGCGCCTGCAGATAGCAGCTCCGGCAGCGCCGATGCATGGGGCGATCCCTCCGCCGCCAGCAGCGGTGGCCACGATGCCGCCAGCAATGCTGCCAGCAGCAGCAGCAGCGACTGGCTGAGCAGCGCACCCGCTCCCGCGCCGGAACATTTCAACCTCATGGACCCGTTCCATAAAACCTGGATTCCGCTTGATAGCTGGGTGACTGAAGGCATCGATTGGGTGGTCAGCCATTTCCGCCCGGTGTTTCAGGGCATTCGCGTGCCGGTGGATTACATCCTCAGCGCGTTCCAGCAGTTACTGCTCGGCATGCCCGCGCCGGTAGCGATTGTGGTGTTCGCACTGATCGCCTGGCAGATTGCCAGCCCGGCGATGGGCATTGCCACATTGGTCTCGCTGATTGCCATTGGCGCGATTGGTGCCTGGTCGCAGGCGATGGTTACGCTGGCGCTGGTGCTAACCGCCCTGCTGTTCTGCATCATCATCGGCTTGCCGCTCGGCATCTGGCTGGCGCGCAGTGAACGTGCCGCGCGCATTATTCGTCCGCTGCTAGATGCAATGCAGACCACGCCGGCCTTCGTCTATCTGGTGCCGATCGTCATGCTGTTTGGTATCGGCAACGTGCCGGGCGTAGTGGTGACCATTATCTTTGCGCTGCCGCCGATTGTGCGCCTCACCATTCTTGGGATTAAGCAGGTACCAGCCGACCTGATTGAAGCGAGTGAATCCTTCGGTGCCAGCCCGCGTCAGATGCTGTTCAAAGTGCAGCTGCCGCTGGCGATGCCGACCATCATGGCTGGCGTAAACCAGACGCTGATGCTGGCGCTGTCGATGGTGGTGATCGCCTCGATGATCGCGGTTGGCGGTCTCGGTCAGATGGTGCTGCGCGGCATTGGTCGCCTGGATATGGGCCTCGCCACCGTCGGTGGCGTGGGCATCGTGATCCTCGCCATTATCCTCGATCGCTTGACGCAGTCGATGGGCCGCGACAGCCGCAGCCGTGGCAGCCGTCACTGGTACAGCACTGGCCCGCTCGGTCTGCTGATGCGCCCTTTCAGTAAAAAAGCCTGATTTCAATGGGCGGTCCGCTGCGGCCGCCCGTCTTCGACGTAACACGTAAAATAAGGAATGACTATGCGCAAGACAGCTCTCATCGCCGCCGTCCTGACGACGTTCGCCGCGACGCACGTGTCCGCCGCCGACCTGCCCGGTAAAGGCATCACCGTTAAACCGACGCAGAGCACCATCTCTGAAGAGACCTTCCAAACGCTGTTGGTGAGCCGCGCGCTGGAGAAACTCGGTTATACCGTTGAGAAGCCAAGCGAGATTGATTACAACGTGGCGTACACCACCATCGCAGCCGGTGATGCCACCTTTATTGCCACCAACTGGCAACCGCTGCACGACGATATGTATAAAGCCGCGGGCGGCGATGCGAAGTTTTATCGCCAGGGCACTTACGTCGGTGGCGCGGCTCAGGGTTACCTGATCGATAAGAAAACCGCCGAGCAGTATCACATCACCAATATTGAACAGCTGAAAGATCCCAAGATCGCCAAACTGTTTGATACCAATGGTGATGGCAAAGCGGATTTGACCGGCTGTACGCCAGGCTGGGGCTGTGAAGCGGTGATTAATCACCAGATTGATGCCTACAAGCTGAGCAACACCGTGGAGCACAATCAGGGCAACTACTCGGCGATGATCGCCGATACCATCACGCGCTTTAAACAGGGCAAACCGGTGTTTTATTACACCTGGACGCCGTATTGGGTCAGCGACGTGCTGAAGCCGGGTAAAGATGTGGTATGGCTGCAGGTGCCGTTCTCTTCACTGCCGGGCGAGCAGAGCAAAGTCGATACCAAGCTGGCGAACGGGGCTAACTACGGTTTCCCGGTGAACACCATGCATATCGTCGCCAACAAAGCCTGGACCGAGAAAAACCCGGCCGCGGCAAAGCTGTTTGCTGAGATGAAGCTGCCGATTGGCGACATCAACGCCGAGAATGCGGCGATGCATGCGGGCCATGCTTCTGAAGCCGATATCAATGGCCACGTTGATGGCTGGATCAAAGGCCACCAGGCGGAATTCGATAAGTGGATTCAGGACGCACTGGCGGCAGCGAAGTAACGCATTTACATTAGCGTTGGTATTGTAGCGGCGCGATTTATCGCGCCGTTTTTCATGCAAGAAATCCACTTCAAGAACTCAGCGCAATAAATTGCGCCGCTACGGCAAATGGCTGCCTTCCCCTTTTCCTTTCCCTCAATAAGCGAAGCGTGCGCTATAGCGCACTGGTACGTCCTGTTAATTAACACACCATTGAAATAATTTTTTCGGTTACTATTACCTACAAATGATTATCTCTCTTATCCGCACGCAATGACTGCTTCCCGTTTAGCGATCAAATTCCATCACTTTGGCTGGTGTCGCATTCGCGCGGGCGTTGTTAAGAGCATGTTAATCAACAGCTTGATTTACGTGGATAAGCGGCGCGCGAAAAGTGTTTAGAAATCGTAAAGATGGTTCTAAACCGCTGAGCAATACTATTCATTAATGATTGGGTTTGTTATGGTTAGCAGCGCAGTTATTCACCAGAGTTATTTTTTCTCGCGAAATTATTTATCTGTAAAAAGGTTTCCCGAGATGAATTGATGGCATCGGCTGCCTGTATGTTCAGGTGGGATGTCAGGGCAAAATGCCCAGGGTTAAGGAACAACCTGGAATGTCAGATGTTGACTATGTGATCGTGCTAACAATCACCTGCGGAAATTGTGACTACGCTTAATCTGTCACCATCATTACTATACCAGTTGCAACTAAGAGGTTTTTTTAAAATGGAAAGTTCGTTTACTCCCATTGAACAGATGCTAAACATCCGTGCTAACCGCCATAAAGATTTTCCGCTGCAGGAGATCATTCTGACCCGCTTGTGCATGCACATGCAGGGTAAACTGCTGGATAATCGCAACAAAATGTTGAAGGCGCAGGGAATTAACGAGACCTTATTCATGGCGCTGATTACCCTTGATGCGCAGGAAAATCAGAGCATTCAGCCTTCAGAACTGAGTTCTGCCCTCGGCTCTTCACGCACCAATGCCACGCGTATCGCCGATGAGCTGGAGAAGCGCGGCTGGATCGAACGCCGTGAAAGCGAGAACGACCGTCGCTGCCTGCATCTGCATTTGACCGAAAAAGGCAATGAATTCCTGCGTCAGCTGCTGCCACCGCAGCATCAGAGCCTGCAATACCTGTGGTCTTCGCTCTCTACCAACGAGCAGGATCAGCTGGAATCGATTACCCGTAAGTTACTTAACCGTCTCGATAAAATGGACGAAGATCAGGTTATCGCTTCCCTATCGCGCTAATAGCAAGAAGTGCGACACAATCACCTTCCGAAATCGCTATTTTAATCCCCTTTTGTCCGGCCAGCGCTTAAGTGCTGGCTTTTTTGACTCGGGCAACCGTGTTGAAGGATCGGCACATCCCGACTAAATGGAAAACGTGGAGAACGACATGAGTGCGACAGCGGAAGCTCAAAGCCCGCAACAGCCAGCGAATAAAAAGAAGAAGCGCAAAGGTGTGCTGATCCTGCTGGCTATCGTGTTTGTAATTATTGGTTTTTCGTATCTGGCTTACTGGTATCTGGTGCTGCGTCACTTCCAGGAAACCGATGATGCGTACGTAGCAGGTAACCAGGTGCAGGTGATGGCGCAGGTTTCCGGCAGCGTAAACAAAGTGTGGTTCGACAACACCGACATCGTGAAGAAAGGCGATGTGTTGGTGTCGCTGGATAAAACCGATGCCGAGCAGGCGTTTGAAAAAGCGCAGACCGCGTTGGCCACCAGCGTGCGTCAAACCCACCAGCTGATGATCAATGGCAAGCAGTATCAAGCCACCATCAAACTGCAGCAAACCGCGCTGGAACAGGCCGAAGCTGACCTGAAACGCCGCGAGCCGCTGGGCGCGTCTAACCTGATTGGCCGTGAAGAGCTGCAACACTCGCGTGATGCCGTGGCGACAGCCAAAGCGCAGCTGGATGTGGCGGTGCAGCAATACAACGCTAACCAGGCGATGATTCTGAATACCTCGCTGGAAAAACAGCCGGCTGTTCAGCAGAGTGCGGCTGAGCTGCGTGATGCCTGGCTGGCGCTGCAGCGTACTGAAATCCGTAGCCCGATTGATGGCTTCATTTCACGTCGCAGCGTACAGGTTGGCTCGCAAATCTCCACCACCACCCCGCTGTTGGCGGTGGTGCCGTCCACCAATCTGTGGATCGATGCGAACTTCAAAGAGACCCAGCTTGCAGGTGTACGTATCGGCCAATCGGCCACGGTGATCAGTGATATCTACGGCGATGACGTCGAGTATCACGGCAAAGTGGTGGGTCTGGATATGGGTACCGGCAGCGCCTTCTCGCTGCTGCCTGCGCAGAACGCCACCGGTAACTGGATTAAAGTGGTCCAGCGTCTGCCGGTGCGTATTGAGCTGGACCCGAAACAAGTGGCGGAACATCCGCTGCGTATCGGCCTCTCCACGCTGGTGAAAGTGGACACGCAGAACAAAGATGGCGCCACGCTGGCCAGTGCTGCGCGTTCGCAAGCCGCGTATGAAAGTAATGCGTTGGCAATCGACCTCGCGCCGGTTAACCAGCTGATTACTGACATCGTTCGTGCCAACGCTGACTAACGCCGCGGGAGGCTGTTATGGCACAAAAACCGCTTGAAGGTGCGCCGTTAGTCCTGATGACCATCGCCCTGTCGCTGGCGACGTTTATGCAGGTACTCGACTCCACCATCGCTAACGTGGCGATTCCGACCATCGCCGGTAACCTCGGTGCTTCGAACTCGCAGGGCACATGGGTAATTACCTCTTTCGGGGTGGCGAACGCCATCTCGATTCCGATTACCGGTTGGCTGGCGAAGCGCATCGGTGAAGTGAAGCTGTTTACCTGGTCGACCATCCTGTTTGTGCTGGCGTCATGGGCTTGCGGCATGTCCGAAAGCCTCGAGATGCTGATCTTCTTCCGCGTCATTCAGGGCGTGGTTGCCGGTCCGCTGATTCCGCTGTCGCAAAGTTTGCTGCTGAACAACTATCCGCCGGCGAAACGCAGCGTGGCGCTTTCGCTGTGGGCGATGACGGTGATTGTGGCGCCGATCTGCGGTCCAATTCTCGGCGGCTGGATCAGCGATAACTATCACTGGGGCTGGATCTTCTTCATCAACGTGCCGATTGGCTTGGTGGTGGTGTTGCTGACGCTGCAAACGCTGCGCGGACGTGAAACCAAAACCGAAATCCGCCCGATCGATATGGTCGGCTTAGTGCTGCTGGTGGTGGGCATTGGCTCACTGCAGGTAATGCTGGATCGCGGTAAAGAGCTCGACTGGTTCAGCTCAACTGAGATCATTGTGCTGATGGTGGTCGCCGTGGTGGCTCTGCTGGTGTTGCTGGTGTGGGAGCTCACCGACGACCATCCGATAGTCGATTTGTCGTTGTTCAAGATGCGCAACTTCACCATCGGCTGTTTGTCGATTAGCCTGGCCTATATGCTTTACTTCGGCTCGATAGTGTTGCTGCCGCAGCTGTTACAGGAGGTATATGGCTACACCGCCACCTGGGCCGGATTGGCGTCGGCACCGGTGGGGATTCTGCCGGTGATCCTGTCGCCGATCATTGGCCGCTTCGCCCACAAGCTGGATATGCGTAAGCTGGTGACCTTCAGCTTCATCATGTATGCCGTCTGTTTCTACTGGCGCGCCTACACGTTTGAGCCGGGAATGGATTTTGGTGCATCAGCGTGGCCGCAGTTTATTCAGGGCTTTGCAGTGGCGTGCTTCTTTATGCCGCTCACCACCATTACGCTGTCAGGCTTACCGCCAGAACGCATGGCGGCGGCATCAAGCCTGTCGAACTTCGTGCGTACGCTGGCAGGTTCCATCGGTACCTCGATTACTACCACCATGTGGAGTAACCGTGAATCGATGCATCATAGCTATCTGTCGGAGTCGGTGAATCCGTACAACGTCAATTCTCAGCAGATGTATGACCAGTTGCAAAGCATGGGCATGACCCAGCAGCAGGCCTCGGCATATATCGCGCAGCAAATTACCAATCAGGGTCTGATTATTTCGGCGAATGAGATCTTCTGGGCATCGGCGGGCGTGTTCTTGATCTTGCTGGTGCTGGTGTGGTTTGCGCGTCCACCATTTGGTGCGGGCAGTGGCGGCGGTGGTGCTCACTAAGCGAGACAAACAAAAACGGGCCTTGCGGCCCGTTTTTTTATGCGTTCTGACGCCACCATTCGGCGAGCAGAATACCGGTCGCCACTGACACGTTGAGGCTTTCAACGTTGCCGGTGCCACCAATCGACAGGCTGAGATCGCCCTGCTGGAAAGCGCTGTCTGACAGACCTTCGCTCTCCTGACCCAACACCAGCACCATTTTGGCAGGCAGCTCAGCTTTCGCCAGCGGTGTGCCTTCGTGGCTTGAGGTGGTAACGATGGTGTAACCCGCTTTACGGAACGCTTCCAGGCCATCGGCAAAGCTTTCGCCGCTGATTGCCTGTACGTGTTCAGCGCCACCTTCGGCGGTACGTACTGCCGCACCTGACTCCAGCAGCGAAGCATCATTCACCAGCAAACCTTTCACACCGAAGTGCGCGCAGCTACGCATAATGCCGCCGAGGTTGTGCGGGTTGCTGACATCTTCCAGCGCCAGTACGCAATCTTTGGTCGGTGCCTTGGTCAGCCACTCGGTAACCGGCATGCCCATGCGTTTTTTGATGATGAAGCACACGCCACCGTGGTGTTCAGTACCTGAAGCTTTGGTCAGCTCAGCATCTTCCACCACATGATAGGCTTTGCGGTTGGCCGCCAGCCAGCGCAGAGTTTCACGGAAACGCGGTGTTACGCTCTGAATAAACCAGGCGCGCACGATGCTTTCTGGACGGCTCAGGAACAGCGCCTGACAGGCATTTTCACCGTAGACGCGCGTCTCTTCCTGACGCTGACGGCGAATCTGCTCGGGATCGATGACCGGCTTGTTCGCGGCATCATCCAGTTGGCTATCATCCGCGACCGGCGGACGAGAAACGGTGCGCCACGGCGAATCACCGAAGCTGCGGTTGTCGTCACCACGATCGTCACGACGACCAAAGCTGCGGCCGCGTTCGGTATTACTCGCACCGCGCGGTGCCGAGCTGCGTGCGCCGCTACGGCCACCTTCTTCATTATTACGTGCACCGCTGCGAGGACCAGAACGACGATTATCTTCCTGGCGCGCAGCAGGACGGCCGCCTTTGCCGGTACGGGGATTCGGCTTTTGACCACCCTCCTCATCACGTACGTACATCACTTTTACCTTGCCGCTTTTGCCTTTAAATTCGTCGTTCATCTGTTCCTCCAGCATTGAGAGCGCGAAGATTACCTGATGTGTCGGTGCTTAGCTATCAACTATTGAACCTATTGGGCAATCCAGATTGAGCATAGCACTCAACCTTTTCATAATGTCCGGCAATCATCAGATTTACAGGTCCGGGTTGAGGTAAATATGAATACAGTTTGTGCCTCCTGTCAGGCAACCAACCGCGTGCCTGAGTCGCGCATTGCCGATGGAGCAAAATGCGGTCGTTGCGGCGGCGAGCTATTCAACGGTGAAGTCGCCAACGCGACGGCAGCCACATTGGATAAGTATCTGCAAGACGATCTGCCGGTGGTGATCGACTTCTGGGCGCCGTGGTGCGGCCCGTGCGTTAACTTCGCACCGGTATTTAAAGATGTCGCCGACGAGCGTCGCGGCAAGGTGCGCTTCGTGAAAGTGAATACTGAAGCCGAACCCGCGCTCAGCTCGCGTTTCCGCATTCGCAGCATTCCTACTATTATGCTGTTCAAGAACGGCGAGATGGTCGACATGCTGAATGGCGCAATGCCAAAAGCGCCCTTCAACGAGTGGCTAGACGAATCGCTGTAAACCGCTGATGGCCAGCCGCGTGCTGGCCTTCCTTATTACCTTTCCCGGCTAATTCCATTACACTGGCGTTTTTTCTCCTGCCTGCGAATTTATGTTTGAAAATGCCGTTCTGCGCTTACGTGCGC
This sequence comes from Pantoea sp. DY-5, assembly GCF_019795955.1. Lineage (NCBI taxonomy): Bacteria > Pseudomonadati > Pseudomonadota > Gammaproteobacteria > Enterobacterales > Erwiniaceae > Pantoea > Pantoea sp. DY-5. The sequence continues at coordinate 7,026 of NZ_JAIMIE010000004.1, read as the reverse complement.
AACGTTTAGCGCGCGCCACGCGCCCGTTTCTTGCGCGCGGTAATCGTGTCATTCGTTGCCAACGCTGCCTGCTGCCGCAGAAAAACTGTCTGTGCGCCACCATCCAGCCGCAGCAAGCGCGCAGTCGCTTCTGTCTGGTGATGTTCGATACCGAGCCGATGAAGCCGAGTAATACCGGAAGATTAATCGCCGATGTGCTGCCGGACACCGAGGCGTTTGGCTGGTCACGCACCGAGCCGGATGCCGCGCTGCTGGCGGCGGTGAAGAACGCGCATTATCAGCCGCTGGTGGTTTTCCCGGCGTCTTACGCAGATGCCGATCGCGAAGTGCTCACCAGCCCGCCGCTCACCGGCAAACCGCCGCTGTTTATTATGCTCGACGGCACCTGGACGGAAGCGCGCAAGATGTTCCGCAAAAGTCCGTGGCTGGATGCGTTGCCGGTGATGTCGCTCAACGTGTCTGCGCCCTCGCGCTACACGCTGCGCGAGGCCCACGGCGAAGGCCAGCACTGCACCGCCGAAGTCGCTGCCGCGCTGCTGGAGCAGGCCGGGGATCTCGCCGCCGCCGCGGAGTTGCAGCACTATTTCACCCGCTTCCGTCATGCTTATCTGGCGGGGAAACCGCATCATCCGATTCATGCTTTGGAAGAAGCATTGAGTAGCGGAATCTGAAGCTGGCTCTCAGCCTGCGATCGGTGAATCGGCACGCGCGCTAAAAAGCGTTTACAATCATGCCAATCTTGATAGCAGGAGCGGATGATGAGCCAACGCGGACTGGAAGCGCTGTTACGACCTAAATCAATCGCGGTAATCGGTGCGTCAATTACACCGGGGCGCGCCGGCTACTTTATGATGCGTAACCTGCTGGCCGGTGGATTTAGCGGTCCGGTATTGCCGGTGACGCCGAAGTATAAAGCGGTGAGCGGCGTTCTGGCCTGGCCGGATATCGCCAGCCTGCCCTTCGCGCCCGATCTCGCCATCATCTGTACCCACGCCAAACGTAATCTCGAACTGCTGCAACAACTGGGCGAAAAAGGCTGTAAGGCCTGTATTATTCTCTCGGCGCCGTCCAGCCAGCTGGAAGAGCTGAAAGCCTGCGCCAGTCAGTGGCAAATTCGCCTGCTTGGGCCCAACAGCTTAGGTTTGCTGGCGCCGTGGCAAGGGTTGAATGCCAGCTTCTCGCCAGTGCCGATTGCTAAAGGTCGCATTGCTTTTATTTCGCAATCCGCTGCGGTCTCTAACACCATTCTCGACTGGGCGCAGCAGCGTAACCTCGGTTTCTCCTGGTTTATCGCCTTGGGTGATAGTCTGGATATCGACGTTGATGATCTACTGGATTTCCTCGCGCGCGACGGTAAAACCAGCGCCATTCTGCTCTACCTCGAACACCTCAGCGATGCGCGTCGCTTTGTTTCCGCTTCACGCAGCGCCTCACGCAATAAACCGATTCTGGTGATAAAAAGTGGTCGCAGCCATCAGGCGCAGGCGATGATCGGTACCCACAGCGGATTGGATGCTGCCTGGGATGCGGCGATTCAGCGCGCCGGTTTACTGCGCGTACAGGATACGCACGAGCTGTTTACGGCGGTTGAGTCACTGAGCCATATGCGTCCCTTGCGCGGCGATCGACTGATGATCATCAGCAACGGCGCGGCCCCGGCGGCGCTGGCATTGGATGAACTTTATGCGCGCAACGGTAAGCTGGCGACGCTGAGTGACGAAACGTTGCAAGCGCTGGCCACACTGCTGCCGGAAGGCGTTGGTCGCGGCAATCCGCTGGATTTGAAAGATGACGCGACTCCAGCGCGCTATGTCGCCTGCATTGAACGGCTGCTGGATAGCCATGAACTCGATGCACTGATGATCATTCATGCGCCAAGCGCCGTTTCACCTTCGAGCGAAACCGCCGAGCAGATTATCGCTGCGGTTGCCAGACATCCGCGTGGCAAGCAGGTCACGCTGCTGACGAACTGGTGTGGCGAATACTCCTCGCAGAGCGCGCGGCGCGCGTTTACTCAGGCTGGCATTCCCACCTGGCGCACGCCGGAAGGCACCGTTACCGCCTTCATGCATCAAGTGGAATATCGCCGCAACCAGAAACAGCTGCGTGAGACGCCCGCGCTGCCGATCGGTTTGACGCAGAACAGCGCGCAGGCGCATCAGTTGATTCAGCAAGCACTGGATAAAGGCATCACCACGCTGGACACCCACGAAGTGCAGCCGGTGTTGCAGGCTTACGGCCTGGCGACGCTGCCCACCTGGATTGCCAGCGACAGCGCCGCGGCTGCCAGCATCGCCGATCAGATTGGCTATCCGGTCGCGCTCAAGCTGCGTTCGCCGGATATTCCGCACAAGTCTGAGGTACAAGGCGTAATGCTGTATCTGCGCAGCGCTGCAGAAGTAGAACAAGCGGCTGAAGCCATTTTCGATCGCGTGCGCGAAACCCATCCACAGGCGCATATTGATGGCTTGTTGGTGCAGAGTATGGCGAATCGCGCGGGAGCGCAGGAGTTGCGTGTGGTGGTCGAACAGGATCCGCTGTTTGGTCCCATCATCCTGCTGGGCGAAGGCGGCGTGGAGTGGCAGCCCGACAAGCAAGCCGCCGTGGCTTTGCCGCCGCTGAATATGACGCTGGCGCGCTATCTGGTGATTCAGGCGATGAAAAGCGGCAAAGTTCGCAGCCGTAGTGCGTTGCGACCACTGGATATCACCGGGCTTAGCCAGCTGTTAGTGCAGGTTTCAAACCTGGTGGTCGATTGTCCGGAGATTCAGCGCCTGGATATTCATCCGCTGCTGGCATCAGCTGACGAATTCACGCTGCTGGATGTCACGCTGCAGCTGGCGCCTTTCAATGGTGATAACGAAACACGGCTGGCGATTCGTCCTTACCCGCATCATCTTGAAGAGCAGGTGCAGCTGAAAAATGGGCAATATTGCCTGTTCCGCCCGATCCTGCCGGAAGATGAACCGCAGCTGCGCGCCTTTATCGCCCAGGTAACGAAAGAAGATCTCTACTATCGTTACTTCAGTGAAATCAATGAATTCACCCATGAAGATTTGGCGAATATGACGCAAATTGATTACGACCGCGAAATGGCGATTGTCGCTGTACGGCAGCACAACGGCGTCGACGAGATCATTGGCGTAACACGTGCGATCTCCGATGCCGATAATATCGATGCTGAATTCTCCGTGCTGGTGCGGTCTGACCTGAAAGGCTTGGGCATGGGCAGGCGCTTACTGGAGAAGATGATTCGCTATACGCGCGATCATGGCCTGCAACAATTGAACGGTATCACCATGCCAAACAATAGCGGCATGATCACGCTGGCGCGAAAGCTCAATTTTCGCGTGAATATTCAATTGGATGATGGCATTGTCAGCCTGAATTTGCCGCTCGGTGATGTCTTCAGCTAACCTGTACAGAAAGGTAAAATTCCTCCTCTACAGGCCGGTTGATGGTATTATTTACCGTTAGGATCATGATTTGATGGCAAAAGGCCATGCAATGAACAGAGAAGAAGTGCACTGTGATGTTGTCTAAATTTAAACGTAATAAACACCAACAACACCTCGCACAGCTGCCTAAACTGTCACAATCCGTGTCGGATCTGACGACGCTTTACTCGCCTGCCGAGTTTCGCGAAACCCTGCTGACGAAAATTGCCGCAGCAGAAAAGCGTATCTGTATCACCGCGCTGTATCTGGAGAATGATGACGGCGGTCGGGGAATAATGCAGGCGCTGTACGCAGCGCGTCAGGCACGTCCGGAGCTGGATGTCTGTATTCTGGTTGACTGGCATCGTGCGCAGCGTGGTCGTATTGGCGCTGCTCGCGGCGTGACCAACGCTGACTGGTATTGCGAAATGGCGACTCAGCACCCGGATATCGCTATTCCGGTTTACGGCATTCCGGTTAACACCCGCGAAGCGCTCGGCGTGCTGCATCTGAAAGGGTTTATCATTGATGATATGTTGCTCTACAGCGGCGCGAGCCTGAACGATGTCTATCTGCATCAGCATGATAAATACCGTTATGACCGCTATCAACTGATCCGCAATCCACAGCTTACTGATACCATGTATGCGTGGATCTGCGAAAATCTCAAGGATTCCGATGCGGTTAACCGCCTCGATAAAACTGAGCGCCCTTCCAGCCCGGAAATCAAAAACGAAACGCGTCAATTCCGTCAGGAGCTGCGCAGCTTTAACTATCAGTTTACCGGCAATGCAGATAATGAATCCCTTGCCGTCACGCCGCTGGTTGGCCTGGGCAAACGCAGCCTGCTGAACAAAACCATTTTCCATTTGATGCCTTGCGCCGAGCGCAAGCTGACATTATGTACGCCCTATTTCAACCTGCCGGCTATTCTGGTGCGTAACCTGATTCAATTACTGCGTCAGGGTAAAGAAGTTGAGATCATTATTGGCGATAAAACGGCCAATGATTTCTACATCCCGCCAGAACAGCCGTTTAAGATTATCGGTGCGCTGCCTTATCTCTATGAGATTAACCTGCGTCGCTTCCTTAGCCGGTTGCAGTATTACGTGAATAACGGTCAGCTGACGGTGCGCTTGTGGAAAGATGGTGAGAACAGTTATCACCTGAAAGGCATTTGGGTGGATGACGAATGGATGATGATCACCGGCAATAACCTCAATCCACGTGCGTGGCGACTGGATCTGGAAAATGCGGTGCTGATTCACGATCCGCTCAATCAATTGGTCGAGCAGCGCGAAAAAGAGCTGGCGTTGATTCGTGAGCATACTTCCGTGGTGCAGCATTATCGCGAGCTGGAAAGTATTTCCGATTATCCGGCGAAGGTTCGCAAGCTGATCCGTCGCCTGCGCCGTATCCGCATCGATCGCTTGATTAGCCGTCTGCTCTAGCCGATGCGTGCGCTCATCCTCTGCGTGGTTTTGCTGTGTAGTGGATGTGCGCATGTCGCCAATGATAACTGGACCGGCAAAGACAAAGCGCAACACTACTTCTCTTCTGCTGTTCTGGCTGCCGCAGGTAGCGAGATTTCTCAGCATCAAAATTACAGCCGCGGGCAGAATTTGCGTTTCGGCTTTCTTTTCTCGTTGAGTTTTGGTGTGGGGAAAGAGTTATATGACAGCCGCTCAGCGGGGAGCGGCTGGAGTTGGAAAGATCTTAGCTGGGATGTCGCCGGCGCCGCCAGCGGTATCGCACTGTGGAATCTCAGTCAGTAACTACAGCGCAATCCCCTTCCCTTTGCGATGCAGCATCAGCGATACCAGGAATGCTAAAGCGCCCATTGCCGAAACATACCAGAAGAAGCTGGTTTCAATACCTTCCCTTTTCAGCAGTAAGGCTACGTACTCTGCTGAACCACCAAAAATAGCATTCGCCACCGCATAGGAAAGCCCAACGCCCAGCGCGCGGACTTCCGGCGGGAACATCTCTGCTTTCAAAATGCCACTGATAGCGGTGTAGAAACTGGTGATGATTAGCGCCAGCATGATCAAGGCAAATGCCAGCCAACTGCTTTGCACATTTTGCAGCAATAGCAAAATAGGTACCGTACAGATAGCTGCCCCGGCACCAAAAATCATCATTGAGGCGCGACGACCAATTTTATCTGACAGTGCGCCAACTATCGGCTGAATCAACATGAATACCAATAAGCAACCGGTCATTAATCCACTGGCACTGCGCGCATCCATCCCAGCAGTATTCACCAAATATTTTTGCATGTAGGTGGTGAAGGTATAGAAGCTTAGCGAACCGCCTGCGGTAAAGCCCAGCACCATCAGAAATGCACGGGTGTGATTGCGCAGTAAGCCGGTAATGCTGCCGGCGTCACGATGTTCACGGTGTTTTTTCTCTGAGGTTTCGTTGAGTGAACGACGCAACCACAATGCCACCACAGCCAGCACCGCCCCGAGGAAGAACGGGATACGCCATCCCCAGCTGCGAAGTTCTTCATCACTGAGGATTTGCTGCAAGACTACAACGGTCAGCACCGCTAACAGTTGGCCGCCAATGAGCGTCACATACTGGAAAGAGGCATAAAATCCTTTTCGTCCTTCCAATGCTACTTCGCTCATATAAGTGGCGCTGGTACCGTATTCCCCACCAACCGATAATCCCTGAAACATACGCGCCAGCAGAAGAATGATAGGCGCGGCCAGGCCAATTTCGCTGTAGCCAGGGAGGCAAGCGATCACTAATGATCCCAGACACATCATGCACACTGAGATCAACATTGAGGTTTTGCGGCCGTGACGATCGGCAATGTAGCCAAATAACCATCCACCGATCGGACGCATCAGAAAACCAGCGGCAAAGACGCCAGCTGTTTGCAGCAATTGGGTGGTGGTATCCCCGCTTGGGAAGAATACGTGGGCAAAATAGAGTGAGAAGAAGGAGTAGACGTAGAAATCGAACCATTCGACTAAGTTGCCGGATGATGCCCCGACAATCGCCCAGATGCGCTTTTTACTGTCGGCTGCCGTTTCCGATAGTGCTACTTTTTGTTGTTGTGAGTCAGTCATGCTTACCTCTTTTCCTTGCGAATAATTAGCGCCAAAGGATTCAGTAAAGCATCTATTAAGTGGTTGCGGGAATTGTCTCTATTCCTGGAGTACAAAATGTGACTGCCGCGGAGTTTTTAGTGCAATTTCTTGCTGATTTTCACGTAAATTCAGCCATCTACTGGCTTCATTCCGCTATGTACAGACGTAAAAAAGCCCCGAACTTTCGTTCGGGGCTTCTTCACTGTCTGATGCCTGGCAGTTCCCTACTCTCGCATGGGGAGGCCCCACACTACCATCGGCGCTACGGCGTTTCACTTCTGAGTTCGGCATGGGGTCAGGTGGGACCACCGCGCTAAAGCCGCCAGGCAAATTCTTTGCGCAAAAACGAATGTCTTTCGCTTCCGCTAAATCTTTAATCCGTAAAACAAGCTGAAAATCCGGTCTCTCAGACCAAAACGCCTCTGGCGTTGTAAGGTTAAGCCTCACGGGTCATTAGTACCGGTTAGCTCAACGCATCGCTGCGCTTA
>NZ_JAIMIE010000003.1:0-578584 GCF_019795955.1 Pantoea sp. DY-5 | reverse complement strand
GAATTTGCCTGGCGGCTTTAGCGCGGTGGTCCCACCTGACCCCATGCCGAACTCAGAAGTGAAACGCCGTAGCGCCGATGGTAGTGTGGGGTCTCCCCATGCGAGAGTAGGGAACTGCCAGGCATCAGACAGTGAAGAAGCCCCGGACGAAAGTCCGGGGCTTTTTTACGTCTAAAATTTACTAAAATCGCAGAGAATAGAGCGATTTAGTGTATGAAAATCGCGCAAATCTCACCGCAAAACCTTCATTTCAAGAAGCTAATCCAGCATAAATATGCCACGACTTATCCCAAATCCCACCTAAAGCTGAAACATTTTCATAAACCGCATGAAGACTCGACATTCCCGACATAACAAGCTAATGTCGGGCATCTGGATGTCTAAACGTTTATACGGTTATCAGTAAGAGGTGAGTAGGTTATGCCAATCAGGATTCCCGACGAATTACCGGCAGTGAATTTTTTGCGTGATGAAAACGTCTTTGTCATGACGTCGTCGCGCGCCAGTGTTCAGGAGATCCGTCCGCTAAAAGTGCTGATTCTTAACCTGATGCCAAAGAAGATTGAGACAGAAAATCAGTTCCTGCGTCTGCTCTCTAACTCACCGTTGCAGATTGATGTGCAGCTGCTGCGCATTGATAGTCGCGAGTCGCGCAACACGCCGACGGAGCATCTGAACAACTTCTACTGCAACTTCGAAGACATCCAAAACGATAACTTCGATGGACTGATTGTTACCGGCGCGCCGCTGGGATTGGTCGATTTCAATGATGTCGCTTACTGGCCGCAGATTCAACGCGTACTGCATTGGGCGAATGAACACGTCACCTCCACGCTCTTTGTCTGTTGGGCGGTTCAGGCGGCACTCAACATTCTGTATGGCATTCCTAAGCAGACGCGGCAGAACAAATTGTCCGGTGTTTATGAGCACCAAATCCTGCATCCCCACGCCTTACTAACGCGCGGTTTTGACGACAATTTCCTGGCCCCGCATTCACGCTATGCTGATTTCCCGAGCCAGCTGATCCGCGATTACACCGATCTCGAGCTGTTTGCCGAGTCGGAATCCACCGGTGCATATCTGATGGCGAGCAAAGACAAGCGCCTGGCGTTTGTCACCGGCCATCCTGAGTACGATGCGCTGACGCTCTCGGGTGAATATCATCGCGATTACGATGCTGGCCTGCAGCCGGAAGTGCCGTTCAACTACTTCCCGCACGACAACCCAGAGCTGCCACCGCGCGCCACCTGGCGCAGCCACGGCAACCTGCTGTTCTCCAACTGGCTGAACTACTACGTTTATCAGATCACGCCGTTCGATCTGCGCCGGATGAATCCAACACTCGAATAGCTCCAACATCTCGTTTGATCCTGCCGCGCTAGCCGAAAGCTATCGCGGCTTTTTTTTGCCTTCAATTAACCAGTGGAAGTTATTGCCTTTATTTCGAGAGATTAAATTACATAAATATCAATCTCATAAATCAATATAAACATTAAAATGGAAATAGTTTTTGAAATTGAAATAAAAATCATTATGCTCTGATCTTGCAGGTTATAAAACACCCTACATCCGGATCCGATCGTTAAACGATGGATCAACCCAGGAGGCAGCCCGCATGACAGACTCGGTTATCAGCAATACGCTAACCTTCAGCCAGCCTTTTACCCACGCGGAAAAGCAGCTGCTTACCCCAGAAGCGATCGACTTTGTACACGCATTGGTGGTGCGCTTCGCACCAGAGCGCGAACGCCTGCTGAAAGCCCGCCAGCAACGGCAGAAGCGTTACGATCAAGGTGAGTTACCGGGCTTTGATTCGGAAACCGCTTCCATTCGTGGAAATGAGTGGCAGGTTCGTCCTATTCCGCGACTGCTGCAAGATCGTCGCGTGGAGATCACCGGGCCGCCGGATCGCAAAATGGTGATCAACGCGCTCAATGCGAACGTCAACGTCTTCATGGCCGATTTTGAAGATTCACTGGCGCCAACCTGGCGGAAGCTGATCGACGGACAATTAACACTGCGCGATGCCGTCAATGGCACGCTGAGCTTCACCAGTGAAACCGGCAAGATCTACCAACTGCGCGCCAATCCGGCGCTGCTGATGTGTCGGGTGCGCGGTCTGCATCTGAATGAAAAGCATGTGGAGTGGCGCGATCGGGCCATTCCCGGCGGATTGTTCGACTTTGCGCTCTACTTTTTCCACAACGTTGAAGCGCTGCTGGAGAAGGGCCACGCGCCATGGTTCTATCTGCCGAAAACCGAGCATGCCGCTGAAGTGGCGTGGTGGCGTGAGATCTTCCGCTTCAGTGAAGATCGCTTTGATCTGCCGCGCGGCACCATCAAAGCCACGGTGTTGATCGAAACGCTGCCGGCGGTATTCCAGATGGATGAGATCCTGTGGGAACTGCGCGATCACGTCGTTGGCCTGAACTGTGGCCGTTGGGATTACATCTTCAGCTACATCAAAACGCTGGGCCAGCATCCCGATCGTATCCTGCCGGATCGCCAGCAAATCAGCATGGATCAGCCATTCCTCGATGCCTATTCACGCCTGCTGATCCGAACCTGTCATCGTCGTGGCGCGCTGGCGATGGGCGGTATGTCGGCGCTGATTCCGAGCAAAGACGCGGAGCGCAATTTATGGGTGACGCAAAAGGTGCAGGAAGATAAAGCGCGAGAAGCGGGCAACGGTCACGACGGAACCTGGGTGGCGCATCCCGGCTTGGCTGATATCGCGATGGAGGAGTTTGACCGTCGGCTGGGCGATCAGCCCAATCAACTGCACATCACGCGTGAGCAGGATGCGCCAATCACCGCCGAACGTCTGCTGGCGCCCTGTCGCGGCAAGCGTACTGAAGCCGGCATGCGCGCCAATATCCGCGTGGCGCTGCAATATCTGGAAGCCTGGATCAGCGGCAACGGCTGCGTTCCGATTGATGGGTTGATGGAAGATGCCGCCACCGCTGAAATCGCCCGCACCTCCATCTGGCAATGGATTCATCACAAACAAATTCTCAGCGATGGCCAGCCGGTAACGGTGGCGCTGTTTGAACGGCTGCTGGAGGAAGAGCTGGCCACCTTGCAGCAAACCGTTGGCGCAGAACGTTTTCAAAATGGACGCTTCGACGATGCCGCCGCGCTGATGGCGCAAATTACCACCGATGACGAACTGGTTTCCTTCCTCACTCTGCCGGGCTACCGCCTGCTGCCTTGAACCTGGAGATATGACGATGAATCGTACGCAACAGATCAAACAACTGGAATCGAGCTGGAATGATGCGCGCTGGCAGGGAATTACTCGTCCGTACAGTGCGGAGGATGTGGTCAATCTGCGCGGTTCGGTCAATCCCGCCTGCACGCTGGCGGAGCGCGGTGCCACCAAACTCTGGTCGCTGCTGAATGGTGAATCGAGCAAAGGCTACATCAACAGCCTCGGCGCGTTGACCGGCGGACAAGCGGTGCAGCAGGCGAAAGCCGGCATAGAGGCGATTTACCTCTCCGGCTGGCAGGTGGCGGCAGATGCTAACCTGGCCGGGCAGATGTATCCCGACCAATCGCTGTATCCGGTGAATTCGGTGCCAAATATGGTGGAGCGGATTAATCAGAGCTTCCAGCGAGCCGATCAAATTCAGTGGGCCAGCGGCGTATCGCCAGAAGACAGTGATTTTATTGATTACTTCCTGCCGATTGTCGCCGATGCGGAAGCGGGCTTTGGCGGCGTGCTCAATGCGTTCGAGCTGATGAAATCGATGATTCAGGCCGGTGCCGGCGCGGTGCATTTTGAAGACCAACTGGCGGCGGTGAAGAAGTGCGGCCACATGGGTGGCAAGGTATTAGTCCCAACGCAGGAAGCGATTCAGAAACTGGTGGCGGCGCGTCTGGCCGCGGACGTCATGAACGTACCGACGGTGTTGCTGGCGCGCACCGATGCGGATGCCGCCGATCTGATCACCTCAGATTGCGACCCGCGCGATGCGGCGTTTATCACCGGCGAGCGCACCTCGGAAGGCTTCTTCCGCACGCGTGCCGGGATTGAACAGGCGATCAGCCGCGGGCTAGCGTATGCGCCTTATGCCGATGTGCTGTGGTGCGAAACCTCAACGCCAGATCTGGAGATGGCGCAGCGCTTTGCCGACGCGATTCATGCGCAGTATCCCGGCAAGTTGCTGGCTTACAACTGCTCGCCTTCGTTCAACTGGAAGAAGAACCTTGACGATCGCACTATCGCCCGTTTCCAGCAGGCGCTGAGCGAAATGGGCTACCGCTTCCAGTTCATTACGCTCGCCGGAATTCACAGCATGTGGTTCAACATGTTTGACCTGGCGCACGCCTATGCACAGGGCGAAGGCATGCGCCATTACGTGGAGAAAGTGCAGCAGCCGGAGTTTGCGGCGCGCGATAAGGGTTACACCTTCTCATCGCATCAGCAGGAAGTGGGCACCGGCTATTTCGATCGCGTCACCAACGTCATCCAGGGCGGACAATCCTCCGTGACCGCGCTGACCGGCTCCACCGAAGCCGCACAATTCTGAAGCCGTTGTAAGGTCGCCATTCAATGGCGACCACTTACCGCTAAAGGAGCGTTGCCGATGACGCCGAGAGAATCGCTGATCGCCCACACCATTCTGCAAGGTTTTGACGCGCAGTATGGCCGCTTTCTGGATATTACCGCCGGTGCGCAACAGCGCTTCGAGCAGGCCGACTGGCACGCGGTGCAGCAGGCAATGAAGGCGCGTATCCATCTTTACGATCACCATGTTGGCCTGGTCACCAACCAGCTGCGCATTCTCAATGACACTTCGGATTGGGATGACGCGTTCTGGCTACGGGTGAAAAGCCATTACGAAACGTTGCTGCCCGGCTATCCGCGCCATGAAATCGCCGAAAGCTTCTTCAACTCGGTCTATTGTCGCCTGCAGGGCCACAGTCATCTGTCGCCCGAACGCCTCTTCATCTTGCCGTCACAGCCCTATGCGCCCGCACCGGTTGCGCCGCGTCCGTTGTCGCGCCTCTATCGTCCGCAGCAGAATTGGCAGGAAACATTGCGTCAGGTGCTGAATGACATTCCGCTGCGTCTGACGTGGCAGGATCAAACGCGCGATATCGGCTGGATTGTGCGCCATCTGCACGAGCAGTTTGGTGCCGCACAACTGGCAACGGCGACGCTGGATGTCGCCAGCGAACTGTTTTACCGCAACAAAACCGCGTGGATCGTGGCGCGCCTGCAGCTGAGTGATGGCATGGTGCCCTGTTTACTGCCGATTCAGCGCGATGAGGCCGGCCGTTTATGGATCGATACCTGTCTCACCGACAGCGATGATGCCAGCATCGTGTTTGGCTTCGCCCGCGCCTATTTCATGGTTTACGCGCCGGTGCCAGCCGCGCTGGTGGCGTGGCTGCAACCGATTCTGCCGGGAAAAACCGTGGCGGAGCGCTACATGGCGATTGGCTGTCAGAAGCACGGTAAAACCGAATGCTACCGCGAATATCTGCACTATCTGGCGCACAGTCAGGAAGATTTCACCGTCGCACCCGGCATTCGCGGCATGGTAATGATGGTGTTCACGCTGCCGGGTTTTGATCGCGTATTTAAGGTGATCAAAGACCGCTTCGCACCGCAAAAAGAGGTCACCGATGCGCAGGTGCGCGACTGCTATCGCATGGTCAAAGAGCACGATCGTGTGGGTCGCATGGCGGATACGCAGGAGTTTGAGCACTTTGCGTTACCGCGCGCGCGTATTCCGGCCGAGCTGATGGCGGAGTTTGAGCGCGATATCCCGGAAAAAATCGAGGTGCGCGACGACGTGGTGATCATCCGCCATCTGTGGCTGGAACGTCGCATGGAGCCGCTGAATCTATGGCTGGCTCAGGCTTCGCCGGAACAGCGGCAGCACGCGATTGGCGAATACGGTGATGCGATTCGTCAGCTGGCGGCGGCGAACATTTTCCCCGGCGACATGCTGTTCAAAAACTTTGGCATGACGCGTCACGGCCGCGTGGTGTTTTACGATTACGACGAAATCCGCCCGATGACCGAACTGGTGTTCCGCGATGTGCCGCAGGCGCGCTATGAAGAAGATGAGCTGCAGGCCGAGCCGTGGTACAGCGTCGGGCCGGATGACGTGTTCCCGGAAACCTTCCGCTATGCGCTGTGCAGCGAACCGTCGACCGGCAAACTGCTGCAGGCGCTGCATCCGCAACTGTTTGATCCCAACTGGTGGCGCGCGCTGCAAACGCGCATCCGTGAAGGGCATATTGAAGAGGTAATTGCGTGGCGCGCCAGCCAGCGTTTCAGCGCGCGCTATGCGTCGGTGGCCGCTTAGCGGCCAGAATAGGTTTGAGTCACCTGCTTCGCGGCGCGGATCACCAGCGCACCCAGCTCGGTGATACGGTCGTCGGTCATGCGCGCAATCGGGCCGGAGATTGAGATGGCGGCGAAGGGTTCGCCATGTTCGTCATAAATCGGTGCCGCAACGCAGCGCAGACCCAGCGCGTGCTCTTCATCATCGTGCGAAAAGCCCATCTTACGAATCAGCGCCAGATTCTCCTTCAGGCTGTGCGGCGACATCAGCGTTTTCGGCGTGTAGTGATGCAGCCCTTTTTGATGCAGCAGCGCGGTAACTTGCTCATCGCTCAGATGCGCCAGAAACGCTTTGCCGGCGCCGGATGCATGCATCGGCAGCTTGCCGCCAATTGGTGCGGACATGCGCATCAGTTGCGTACACTGCACCTGATCGATGATCACCGCCTGATAATCGCTGAGATCCAGCACCGCCAGATTCACCGTCTCGCCGGCATCTTCCATCAGCTTGCGCAGCAACGGATGCACAATCGCCAGCAGATTGCGGCTCTGAAGGAAGCTGCTGCCGACCACAAACGCGTGCGAACCAATGGTCCACAAACCTAAGTCGCCCACCTGATGCACAAAACCTTGCTGCTGCATGGTGGAGAGCAGGCGATGAGTGGTGGAGTTGGGTAAACCGGCCTGTTGTGCCAGTTCGGTCAGCGCCACGCTGCCGTGGGATTCGGCAATCAGCTCCAGCAGGCGCAGACCACGCGTCAAAGATTGTACTTGCCCGCCGACGGGCGCGCTGGTGGTAGCCGTTGTCGCACGCGGTTTCTTGCCGCGTTTCACGGGCGCAGGGGTTGCCATAACGTCTCCAATTCGCATCAATGCTGGAAACCATTTTCGTTTTTAACCGCATTAATGCAAACGCTGACTTTCTGGTCAGACCTGTCATCGGCAATAGCTGAAAATGTCTCATCTGAGCTGACTTTTGATCACCTGCAAGTTGTGCCAGTATGACTGGCTGGCATATTAGCCAACGCAATGACGTGGACGAGGCGAGAGTGAGCAACAAAACAGAAATGCTGCAGCAGCAGCTGGCGCAACGCATTATGATTCTGGACGGTGGCATGGGCACCATGATCCAGAGTTATAAACTGAGTGAGCAGGATTTCCGTGGCAGCCGCTTTGCCGACTGGCCATCTGATTTGAAGGGCAACAACGATCTGTTGGTGCTAACCAAACCAGAGGTGATCCGCGAAATCCACGATGCCTATCTCGCTGCCGGCGCGGATATTCTCGAGACCAACACCTTCAACTCCACCACCATTGCGATGGCCGATTACGCGATGGAAGCGCTGTCGGCGGAGATCAACTTCGAAGCCGCCAAACTGGCGCGTGCCAGCGCCGATGCATGGACGGCGAAAACGCCGCATCGTCCGCGCTACGTGGCGGGCGTGTTGGGCCCGACCAACCGCACCTGTTCTATCTCGCCGGACGTCAACGATCCCGCCTATCGTAACGTCACCTTTAATCAGCTGGTGGAAGCCTACCGCGAATCGACGCATGCGCTGATCGCCGGTGGCTCCGACCTCATCATGATCGAAACGGTGTTCGATACCCTGAACGCCAAAGCGGCGATCTACGCGGTGCAGGCCGAGATGGAAGCGATGGGCGTGAAGCTGCCGCTGATGATCTCCGGCACCATCACCGATGCGTCCGGTCGTACGCTCTCCGGCCAAACCACCGAAGGTTTCTATAACTCGCTGCGCCACGCCGAACCGCTGTCGTTCGGCCTCAATTGTGCGCTGGGCCCGGATGAACTGCGTCAGTATGTGGCGGAGCTGTCGCGCATTGCTGAAGGCTACGTCACCGCGCACCCGAACGCCGGTTTGCCCAACGCCTTTGGTGAATACGATCTCGATGCGGCGATCATGGCTGAGCAAATTGGTGAGTGGGCGCGCGCCGGTTTCCTCAATATTATCGGCGGCTGCTGCGGCACCACGCCGGAACACATCGCGGCGATGGCGGCAGCGGTAGACGGCGTTGCGCCGCGCCAGCTGCCTGAGATTCCGGTTGCCTGTCGCTTAGCCGGGCTTGAACCGCTGAACATTCAGGCCGATTCGCTGTTCGTCAACGTCGGTGAACGCACCAACGTCACCGGCTCGGCCAAATTTAAGCGTCTGATCAAAGAAGAGAAATACAACGAAGCGCTGGATGTGGCGCGCCAGCAGGTAGAGAACGGTGCGCAAATCATCGACATCAACATGGATGAAGGCATGCTGGATGCGGAAGCGGCGATGGTGCGCTTCCTCAATCTAATTGCCGGTGAGCCGGATATCGCCCGCGTGCCAATTATGATCGACTCCTCGAAATGGGAAGTGATCGAGAAAGGCCTGCAGTGCATTCAGGGCAAAGGCATTGTGAACTCTATTTCGATGAAAGAGGGCGTGGAACCGTTTATCGCGCACGCGCGCAAAGTGCGTCGCTACGGCGCAGCGATGGTGGTGATGGCGTTTGACGAAGCGGGTCAGGCGGATACGCGGGCGCGCAAAATTGAGATCTGTCGTCGCGCCTACAAGATTTTGACCGAAGAGGTCGGTTTCCCGCCAGAAGACATCATTTTCGACCCGAATATTTTTGCCGTAGCGACCGGCATTGAAGAACACAACAACTACGCGATGGACTTTATCGGTGCCTGCGAAGACATCAAGCGCGAACTGCCACACGCGATGATCTCCGGTGGCGTCTCCAACGTGTCGTTCTCGTTCCGTGGCAATGAACCGGTGCGTGAAGCGATTCACGCGGTGTTCCTCTATTACGCCATCCGCAACGGCATGGACATGGGCATCGTGAACGCCGGTCAGCTGGCGATTTACGACGATCTGCCTGCCGAACTGCGTGACGCGGTGGAAGATGTGGTGCTGAATCGTCGTGACGATGGCACCGAGCGCTTGCTGGAGTTGGCGGAGAAGTATCGCGGCAGCAAAAGCGACGGCGAGCAGGAGAAACAGCAGGCCGAATGGCGCAGCTGGGACGTGGTAAAACGTCTGGAATACTCGCTGGTGAAAGGCATCACCGAGTTTATTGAGCTGGATACCGAAGAGGCGCGCCAGGCAGCAGCGCGGCCGATTGAAGTGATTGAAGGGCCGCTGATGTCCGGCATGAACGTGGTTGGCGATCTGTTCGGCGAGGGCAAGATGTTCCTGCCGCAGGTGGTAAAATCAGCGCGCGTGATGAAGCAAGCGGTGGCCTATCTCGAACCTTATATTCAGGCCAGCAAAGAGGCCGGACGCAGCAACGGCAAGATTGTGCTGGCGACGGTAAAAGGCGATGTGCATGACATCGGCAAAAATATCGTCGGCGTAGTGCTGCAATGTAACAACTACGAAATTATTGACCTCGGCGTTATGGTGCCGAGTGACAAAATCCTCAAAACCGCGATTGCCGAGAACGCCGATATCATCGGGCTTTCCGGCCTGATCACGCCGTCGCTGGATGAGATGGTTAACGTCGCCAAAGAGATGGAGCGCCAGGGATTCACCATCCCGCTGCTGATTGGCGGCGCGACTACCTCGAAAGCGCATACCGCAGTGAAAATCGAGCAGAACTATAGCGGACCAACGGTCTACGTGCAGAACGCCTCGCGCACCGTGGGCGTGGTGTCATCGCTGCTGTCCGAGACGCTGAAAGAAGATTTCGTGGCGCGCACGCGCAAAGAGTACGACACGGTGCGTATTCAGCACGCGCGCAAAAAGCCGCGCACGCCGCCGGTGAGCCTGCAAACTGCTCGCGATAATGATTATTCCATCGATTGGGAAAGCTATACGCCGCCGGTGGCGCACCGTCTCGGTGTGAGTCCGGTCGAAGCCAGCATTGAAACGCTGCGCAATTACATCGACTGGACGCCGTTCTTTATGACCTGGTCGCTGGCCGGCAAATATCCGCGTATCCTGGAAGATGAAGTGGTGGGCGAAGAGGCCAAACGCCTGTTTGCCGATGCCAACGCCATGCTCGATATGCTGAGCAGTACCGGCACGCTCAATCCACGCGGCGTGGTGGGGATTTTCCCGGCTAACCGTGTCGGCGATGACATTGAAATCTACAGCAACGAGAACCGCAATCAGGTGCTGTGCGTGAGTCATCACTTGCGTCAGCAGACCGAGAAAACCGACTTCGCCAACTACTGTTTAGCCGACTTTGTGGCACCGAAATCCAGCGGTAAAGCCGATTATCTCGGCGCGTTTGCGGTTACCGCCGGAATTGAGGAAGATGCGCTGGCCGAGGCGTATGACAAGCAGCACGATGATTACAACAAAATCATGGTGAAAGCGGTGTCGGATCGCCTGGCAGAAGCCTTTGCTGAATATCTGCACGAGCGCGTGCGGAAGGTGATTTGGGGCTTTGCCGCCCATGAAAATCTCAGCAACGAAGAGCTGATTCGCGAGAACTATCAGGGCATTCGTCCCGCGCCAGGTTATCCGGCTTGTCCGGAACACACTGAGAAAGCACCGATCTGGCAGCTGCTGGAGGTGGAAAAACATACCGGCATGAAGCTCACCGAGTCTTTCGCCATGTGGCCAGGCGCAGCGGTTTCCGGCTGGTACTTTAGCCATCCCGACAGCAAGTACTTCGCCGTGGCGCAGATTCAGCGCGATCAGGTGGAAGATTACGCCGCGCGTAAAGGCATGAGCGTGAGCGAAGTTGAGCGCTGGCTAGCACCCAATTTGGGTTATGACGCAGATTAATAGTCGGTAACGCGCAATAAATGGCGCCGCTACGGTATGTGCACCTCTCCGTAGCGGCGCGATTTATCGCGCGGGTTTCACACCACCCGCGCTGATGTTAATTAAACCGCGCATCACGATCTGACGTCAGGTCATACAGCTGATATTTACGACCCAGCATCTGCCCACCATCACGCGTCAACGGCACCCAGTTCACCTGCGCGCGGCCTCGCGTTGGCGTCACGGTAAACAGATCCATCGGCACCGAAATGTAGAAGCCTTTGGTGAAGTCGCCTTCGCCATAGGCTTCCGCCGACACGTTGGTTTTGGTGGCGTAGAAGCCCACCATCACGCCGCTATCAAACCGCTTCGACACATCTACGGTAACGCCTTTATCCTTCGCCAGATATTCACCGACGCTGGCTTTCACCAATACGTCCTGCATAAACCACGGACGCCAGTACGCGGTGAAATGTCCGGTTGGCGCTTTGTAATCGGTGAACTGCATCATGTTGTCCCAATCACGCTGCTTCACGTAGTTGGCATCAACCCCGAAGGCCCAGTTGCTATCTATCGGACGATACAGCACTTCGCCGCCGACGCCGCCGTACATGGTTTCCAGATAACCGCCGTAAACCTGGCCGTAGAAACCGTTGCCGAGCGCCTGCATGTAGTTGGCTTGCAGATCGTTAACGTAAACGTTGTTCTCAACGTAATCACGAATATGCGTACGCACGCGCGGCAGCGTTGAATCCGCCGGTGCGCCGTTGTAGTTGAACTTATCGTAGTTATTGGCGAGGTTGCCAAACAGGCTGCCGCCGACCAACAGGTGATCGGTAAGCCAGTAATCGGCGTTGGCCATCACGCCAACCTGATACATGTAGAAGCTTTCCGGTCCGCCGACGGACTGATTCAGCACCGGCGACAGGCTGTAGTTCAGACGATCTTTGCGGATGAAGAAACCTTGCTCGGTGGCACCGGGATCGACCGGATTTTCACGCGTCTGCTGCAGCGGCTGTTCATGCCCCAGCGGATAACCCACGAGTTCGTTATGCAGGCTGGCAACGTTGGTGCGCGTGCTCACCTGCGGCATATTGAAGCGCGACTCGGTGACGTCGATGGTATCGATGCCGGCCGGCAGGTTGTTCATGATAATGCGATTGGCGCGATCGACCCCTTCGCGCGTATCGCGATATTTGGTCTGCTCGCCGGACACATACAACGTGCTGCCTTTGGTTTGAATATGCGGGCCATTCAGTCCTGCGTTGTACTTCAGATCGGTCAGCTGGTTTGCCACCACCGTTGGCTGCAACAGATCGCCCTGCGGCTGCGGGTTGTAGGCCGGCTTCTCGCTATCGATATGCGACTGATGCAGATCGTTGAAATTGGTGCGCAGGGTAAAGCCGAACATAAAGGTGTTGCCGCGCTCGTAGCTGGCGTTGATGTCCGCCCAGTCGGTGAGGCGATAAATCGCGCCGACGTTGACCTTACTGCGCTGATCCAAACGACCGGCGAAATCATCCTGATAATCGTTGCCTTCGTACTCCAGCTTGAGGCGCAGCGGCTGCCACGGTGTTTGATACTCTACGCCGCCAAACAGCGCCGCAGGACCGTGGAACATCTGCGAGCCATTAATTGAACCCGCTTCGCCACCGCCGGTGCGGCTACAGAAGCTGTCGCTGTAGGAGCAGAACGGGTTCTTAATGGTGCCGCTGTTGCCGAGATAACCCCAGCCCAGACCCAAGGTGAAATCGAACGGGCCCCATGCTTTGCTCGCCACCAGATATTCGCTGTCGAACAGACCGGTACCGCCTAAATCGCGTGAGCCAACCGCCACTTCTGGCAGCCAATAGCTCTCTTGCCATAGGCGCAGCTTCACATCGAAGGCTTTATCTTTATAGCTTTGGTTGCCGCTGAAACCTTCTACTGCGCTGTAACGGCGGGTACGCACATCGGTATAGCGTACGGTGGTTTCCAGCCACGGGAACAGCTGCAGCGAGGCAGAATAGTAGCGATATTGATCGTTATCGCGGAAGTTGACGCTAAATTCGCCCTCTTTCGCCATACGCGCGGTGGGCGTCTGCATCAGGCCAACGCCACCAAAATCCGATTGAGAAGGACCGACCGGTTCAGGCCAGGTTTCCGCATGCACCTGGCAAGCGGCGGAAACAGAAGCAGCCAACAGGCTGAGAAGTAATTGTTTTTTCATCAGTCTGGTATCCGGTGAGTCAGAACGGAAAGCATGCGCTCATTCAAATCGCTTTGGCCCCATGGCAAGCTCCATGAGGTGAAACCGAGCCAGATAATGCTGCCGGGTTCCACTTCGATATGGCGATGATTCCAGTAGGCAACCGGAACTTGCTGGGTGCTGCCGGACGGCGCAATCACCGTGGCATAGCTGCGTTCCGCGCCGGACAGACGATCGTGGCCTTCGAGGTAATCACGCACTTCGCGGCCCGGCTGCCAGCGCGCTTTACCCGGATTGCTCAACGCCCCCAGCACCAGTACCTGCGTCGGCTGCGCCAGCATATAGAGGTCATAGCTGCCTTGCAGCGTGCGGTTATCCTGTGGACGCAGACGCACGTCATCGGGATCGAGCGAGGTGAACTGGCGGCCCGTTACCTGCAGCGCGCCAAGCTGGTGGATAACCGAGCCGATGGTTGCGGCCAACGACTCGCCGCTGTCTGCTTGCCAGGCGCGCAGATCGGCTAGCAGCTGCTTCTGTTGTTGCTGTGCTACCGCCGTTGCGCCGCGTTCGGCAATCACTGTGCCCGGCCACCAACTGCGCAGTTCAGGATGGGTGAGCAACTGACTAAGATTCTGCGCATCGTTAATTTGCAGTGTGTTTTTTCCCGGCAGATCGTGAACGGTGACTTGCGCCGCCGCCAGTGCGTGGCCAGCCGTGAGCAGCGTCAATGCTGCCAGCATTGGAGTTATTTTTTTCATGATTTCGCCGGCTTCAGAATGGTGGTTTCAACGGGGAAGGCATCGGCGGCCAGCATCTGGTTGGCCTGCAATACCGTGCCATCACGGTTATCGATCCAGAAGGTGTTCTGCCACTCCGCGCCTATGTTCTCCATGCGCACGGTTTCATGCCAGACGCGGCACGGTACGCGTTCACCGGCGATATCCAGCACCGTATCGTCACCGCGCTCGAAGCGGGAAACCGCTGTGGCGGCACGCACTTTATCTTGCTCGCGCCACTGCACCACGCGCGTCCAGCTGGCACCGTTATGCAGATGCAGCGCATCGGCGAGCGGATCCTGCGCCAGGTTACTGACGTCAGCGAGGTTGCTCGGTAAACCCAGGGTTTTGATCAGACGGCCATGCTGCATCACCAGCATCGCTTTATCCTGGGTGATCCACTTCTGTTGGCCGTTTTCGTTGTAACCGAGCACCACGAAGATGCGCGGTCCTTCATTGATGCGGGCATAGAGGCTGGCGTAGGGCAGGTTAGCAACCTGCTCGTTGGTGACCGTGACATCATCCGGGCCATTCACGGCCAGCATCACGGTTTGTTCGAGACCTTTTTGTGTTTGTGTGCAGGCCTGCAACAACAGGCAAAGAAGTAGCAAAGAGAGTCGGCGCACGGTGTATCCCTGTCTAAATAAGCCAAGCAAAAAATAACCACACGGGTGTGTGGTTATGCTTAAAGGTGCTACATCAACGAGTGGTGCTCGTTGTGGTGGTTGTTGTTGTACCGGTATTTGCACCGTCACCGCCGCCAGAAGCAGCAATGCCGAGACCCACTAACGCACCGAGCGCGCCGATACCCACAGCGGTAGACGCGCCGGAAGAGATTGCTCCCGCCTGCGCGCCTGCTGCAGCACCAGCTTCTTCCGGTGCGGCAATCGCAGCGGAAGAAACGGCAACGTAAAGTAAGGCTGCACCGGCAACCATCAGTTTTTTCATAACAACGTTTCCTGCATTTATATGAATCAATGAATGTAGGATTTACCCAGATTTCGGGCGCGTTCAGTATAGGGCAACAAATTACCAGAGTTCAGCATGAGTAAAAGAGGGCAGGAAGTCGGGGTTTTTCTGGTGATAAATACGGCGAATTGGCGTTAGCTACTTTTTTTTAACGCCTTTTTTCAGGCTGATAGGATAAGTGAATGGCTGCGCATTTCACGGCAGAGTTTTTCACTTTTGCACTAATTATTGGTACGGAATGGGAATAATCGGAATTTACTTATAAGGCTTAAATTAAAATCATAGATCAATCAGTTAGATAAACTATTTATCGGGCTGAATTAGGTCCATTTTTAAGCCAGGTAAGGTGCGGTAAATTGAAATGAATTACGAATTTCCTTACGCCACTTTAAGAATTTTCTAACCCTGTTTAAGGCAGTAATTAATAATATTGCGAGTGAGATGGCATGGTTGACAAAGAAAAGGCGGCAATTACGCCGCCTTGTGTAAATTAGCCGGAAAATTAACGCCAGGATTTGTAGCGATTAATTAAGCCATTGGTGGAGCTATCGTGGCTGCTAATTTCAGCGTCATTTTCCAGTTCTGGCAGAATACGGTTTGCCAGCTGTTTACCCAACTCAACACCCCATTGGTCAAAGGTGAAGATGTTGAGAATCGCGCCCTGAGTGAAGATCTTGTGCTCATACAGCGCAATCAGTGCACCCAAGCTGAACGGGGTAATTTCACGCAGCAGGATGGAGTTGGTTGGGCGGTTACCCTCGAACACTTTGAACGGCACGATGTGCGCGACAGATTCGGCAGATTTACCCGCATCGGTAAACTCTTTCTCCACCACATCGCGTGACTTACCAAACGCCAGCGCTTCGGTTTGTGCGAAGAAGTTCGACAGCAGCTTCGGATGGTGATCGGTCAGCACGTTGTGGCTCAGTGCTGGTGCGATAAAGTCGCACGGAATCAGTTTGGTGCCCTGATGAATTAGCTGATAGAACGCATGCTGGCCGTTGGTGCCAGGCTCGCCCCAGATGATTGGGCCGGTCTGGTAATCCACTGGATTGCCTTCACGGTCAACGTATTTACCGTTGGATTCCATGTTGCCCTGCTGGAAGTAAGCAGCAAAGCGATGCATGTATTGATCGTACGGCAGAATCGCTTCGGTTTCGGCACCAAAGAAGTTGTTGTACCAGATACCGATCAGCGCCAGCAGCACCGGCAGGTTCTGCTCGGCAGGCGTGTTGGCGAAGTGCTTATCCATGGCGTGCGCGCCACTCAACAGCTGCTCGAAGTTCTCGAAGCCGATGGAGAGAATGATCGACAAGCCGATAGCTGACCACAGTGAATAGCGGCCGCCAACCCAATCCCAGAACTCAAACATGTTGTCGGTATCAATACCGAACTCACCCACCGCTTTACCGTTGGTCGACAGCGCAGCGAAGTGCTTCGCCACGTGCTGCTGATCGCCCGCAGTTTTCAGGAACCAGTCACGCGCGCTGTGGGCGTTGGTCATGGTTTCTTGCGTGGTGAAGGTTTTAGATGCCACGAGGAACAGCGTGGTTTCCGGGCTGAGATCTCTCAGCGTTTCGGCGATGTGGGTGCCATCGACGTTAGAAACAAAGTGCATGTTGAGGTGGTTTTTGTACGGACGCAGCGCTTCGGTCACCATGAACGGGCCGAGGTCTGAACCGCCAATCCCGATATTCACCACGTCGGTGATGGCTTTACCGGTATAGCCTTTCCAGTCGCCGCTGATGATGCGCTCGGAGAAGCCTTTCATCTTCGCCAGCACCGCGTTGACTTCCGGCATCACATCTTTGCCGTCCACCACAATGGGCGTGTTGCTGCGGTTACGCAGCGCAACGTGCAGAACTGCACGCTCTTCGGTGCGGTTGATCTTTTCGCCAGAGAACATCGATTTGATGGCGCCTGCCAGATCGGTCTCTTTAGCCAGCGCCTGTAATTTTTCGAGGGTTTCCTCGGTGATGCGGTTTTTTGAGAAATCCACCAGCATCTGGTCATCGAAAGTGGCAGAGAATTTCGCAAAACGATCGGCATCTTGCGCAAACAGGTCGGCGATTTGCACCGATTTCATCTGCTCAAAATGCTGCTGCAGCGCTTTCCAGGCAGCGGTTTGGGTCGGATTGATATTTTTCATGGCAACACTCTAGTTGATATAAGAACCGTCATTCCATCCGGGGCGTCCTGCTGGCCCGGCATCCATAGCATTCTTGCACGGGGATGAGTATGACCACAGTTACTGGCTAAGGGAAAAAATTTGTGACCGTGGCCGCACTGTTTCAGGTAAATCCGGCAGCGATTGTCGGTGCTGCGCCAGCAGAATTCCCTGTGCCGCATCAGAAAAAAGCCGCTTTTGTCTGATTCGGACACTACTTTAGGCCGCTGTTGGTGGGCGCGTTTGTTCAACGATGCGTTTACCGAAGTGTAAAAGTGAGAAATCCTCAAAGTGCGGGGATGGACAGGGGGGAAAATAATCAGTAATTTATGCCCGCTACTTACACCTCCGGGTGTAAGCCAGAAGAGGCGCGTCGCCCAGGCAGTGTGTTTGAGGATCCGTATCCGCAGAGAACACATCAGGGGGTGTGACGCCGAGGTGGGGCAACACGCGGGGTGTTGCACTGTCGGCTGCAGGGGCTGAATCCTCTGGGTTGTCACCAGAATCGTCCACAGTCGGACGGTTCGCAAGGTGAAGCGCTTTTGGTGACTTGTCTACTACTGATCTTGTCTGCCCAATTCTGCTCTTCTCTTGTGCCTAGGCTGCTACTATGTCTTCCGCCCCAAAACGGAAGAAAGATAACCTGACACGGGGTTCGTAATATGTCCCAAAATCTTATCGTGGCTAAATTTGGCGGCACCAGCGTTGCCGATTTTGATGCTATGAACCGCAGCGCAGATGTTGTGCTGTCGGACGCCAATACCCGCTTAGTGGTGCTCTCTGCCTCCGCTGGCGTGACCAATCTGCTGGTTGCCCTTGCTGAAGGCCAGGAACAAGCGCAGCGCGCTTACCTGCTGGATGAAATCCGCCGTATTCAATATGCCATCATCGATCGTCTGCAATCGCCGGATGTGATCCGCGATGAGATTGATCGCATGCTGGAAAACATCACCATGCTGTCTGAAGCCACCTCGCTGGCGACCTCACATGCGCTGACCGATGAGCTGGTGAGCCACGGTGAGCTGATGTCGACGCTGCTGTTCGTGGAGATTCTGCGCGAGCGTCAGGTCAACAGCGAATGGTTTGACGTGCGTAAAGTGATGCGCACCAGCGATCGTTTTGGCCGCGCAGAACCCGAAGTGGCGACGCTGAAAGAGCTGGCCGCAACGCAGCTGCAGCCGCGCATTGCGGAAGCGCTGGTGGTGACGCAGGGCTTTATCGGTAGCGAAATAAAAGGGCGCACCACCACGCTTGGTCGTGGCGGCAGCGACTATACCGCTGCGCTGCTGGGCGAAGCGCTGCAGGCCGCGCGCATTGATATCTGGACCGATGTGGCCGGTATCTACACCACCGATCCACGCGTGGTGTCCACCGCTAAACGCATTGAAGAGATTACCTTCGAAGAAGCAGCGGAGATGGCGATCTTTGGTGCCAAAGTGCTGCATCCGGCCACTTTGCTGCCGGCCGTGCGTAGCGATATTCCGGTGTTTGTCGGTTCGAGCAAAGATCCCGCTGCAGGCGGTACGCGCGTGTGCAACGAAACCAAGAATCCACCGCTGTTCCGTGCGCTGGCGCTGCGTCGTAAGCAGACGCTGGTAACGCTGCACAGCCTGAACATGCTGCATGCACATGGCTTCCTCGCCGAAGTGTTTAACATTCTGGCGCGCCACAGCATCTCCGTTGATCTGGTGACCACTTCCGAAGTGAGCGTGGCGCTGACGCTGGACAGCACCGGTTCAACCACCACCGGCGACAGCTTGCTGACCCAGGCGCTGTTGACCGAACTCTCTTCACTGTGCCGTGTGGAAGTGGAAGAGAATCTGGCGCTGGTGGCGATCATTGGCAACAACCTGTCAAAAGCGTGCGGCGTCGGCAAAGAAGTGTTTGGCGCACTCGAGCCGTTCAACCTGCGCATGATTTGTTACGGTGCCAGCAGTTATAACCTTTGCTTCCTGGTTCCCACCCCAGACGCGGAAGAAGTGGTACGTGCGCTGCACAAGAATCTTTTTGGTTCTTAAGGCCAGTTTTTAGCATGCGTAATCAAGCCGGACCGGGTCCGGCTTTTTTATTGGTGAAATTTTTTAAACAATAATTCAAGCCCAGCGGCATTCACTGCTTCGCTCCAGACATTTCTGATGAACCCCATTATGGCTCGCGAGAACCGTCTCAAATACGCTGCTATCGCCTAAAAATCACCCTAATACCTTATTCTTCGGTTGCGCTTCAATCGCCAAAAACGATAATCCCGCCGCGAAAACATTAAATTATTTGAGGGAACAGAGATGAAAAGATTAGTGGCTGAAACGCTGGGCACTTTCGTGCTGGTGTTGGGCGGTTGTGGCAGTGCGGTTTTGGCCGCGGCGTTTCCAGAATTGGGTATTGGTTTTGCCGGTGTTGCGCTGGCGTTTGGTCTGACGGTGTTGGTGATGGCATGTGCCGTCGGCCATATTTCGGGCGGCCATTTTAACCCGGCGGTGACCATCGGTCTGACGGTTGGCGGACGTTTCCCGGCGGCGCAGGTTGTGCCTTATATTATCGCGCAGTTGGTGGGTGCGGTTGCGGCTGCCGGCGTGCTGTATTTGATCGCCAGCGGTAAAGCCGGTTTCGATGCCGTGGCCAGCGGCTTCGCGTCGAACGGTTACGGTGAACATTCGCCGGGGGGCTTTAGCCTGCAGGCGGGCATGATCGCCGAACTGGTGCTGACCGCCGTATTCCTGATTGTGATCATGGGCGCGACCGATAAACGTGCTCCGGCTGGCTTCGCGCCCATTGCAATCGGCCTGGCGCTAACGCTGATTCACCTGGTGAGCATTCCCGTCACCAATACCTCAGTCAACCCGGCGCGCAGTAGCGGTGTGGCGATCTTCCAGGGCGGCTGGGCATTGGAACAGCTGTGGATGTTCTGGTTGTTACCGATTATCGGTGCCGCGATTGGTGGTGCGATCTACCGCTTTGCACTGGAAAAAGCAGAGTAACTTTGCCGTATTTCAGCGGATCGGCAGCAGCCGATCCGCATTTTGCCCCGCAAGCGACTTCCCGCCTTACGTCAAGATAATGAAATGTTATGATCCCGCGTCCGTCGCTGTGGTCGTTCCCTGCGCGACATTTCATCTGTGGCAATATAAAAAAATTCCTAAGGAAGTCTGGTTATGCTCGGCAAACTTACCCGCCTGTTCCCGCTCTGGGCCGTGCTGCTCTCGGTCGCTGCTTATTATTCTCCTGGCACCTTTCTCGGCATTGGGCCGTGGGTGACTTACCTGCTGATGCTGATTATGTTCGGCATGGGCGTGACGCTAAACATTGATGATTTCAAACGCGTGCTGGTGCGTCCGGCGCCGGTGATCGCCGGGACTTTCCTGCATTATCTGGTGATGCCGCTGGCCGCGTGGGGCCTGGCGAAGCTGTTCCAGATGCCACCGGATCTGGCGGCAGGCATGATTCTGGTCGGCAGCGTGGCCAGCGGCACCGCTTCTAACGTGATGATTTATCTGGCGAAGGGCGATGTGGCGCTGTCGGTAACCATCTCATCCGTGTCGGCGCTGGTAGGTGTATTCGCCACACCGCTGCTGACACGCTTCTACGTTGATACCCACATTCAGGTGGATGTGGTCGGCATGCTGCTCAGCATCGTGAAAATCGTGGTGATTCCGATTAGCCTGGGTCTGATTATCCATCACTCCATGAATAGCGTGGTGCGCCGCGTTGAGCCTTATCTGCCGGCGTTTTCGATGGTGTGCATTCTGCTGATCATTAGCGCGGTGGTGGCTGGCAGCCAGGGCTTTATCGGTTCTGTCGGCTTGATGGTGATTGTGGCGGTGATCCTGCACAACGCGATCGGTCTGTTGGGCGGTTATTGGGGCGGTAAGCTGTTTGGCTTCGATGAATCGACCTGCCGCACGCTGGCGCTGGAAGTGGGCATGCAGAACTCAGGTCTGGCGGCGACGCTGGGCAAACTTTACTTCTCGCCGTTAGCGGCCTTGCCGGGCGCGCTGTTCTCGGTGTGGCACAACCTGTCAGGTTCGCTGCTGGCCGGTTACTGGTCGGGTAAACCGATCGATAAGAAGCAGAAGTAATATTCAAAAAAGCATCACATTCAATTCATGCACATAGCGTAGCGGCGCAATAAATTGCGCCGCTACGCTGCCTGCGCTCTGAATGTATTACAGCTTCAGATAGGTACGAATCCCATCCAGGAACATCTGCGTCGCCAGCATAATCAAAATCAATCCCATCAGGCGCTCCAGCGCGTTAACGCCTTTGTCGCCCAGCAGGCGTAAAAACAGACCCGACATCAGCAGAATCACCACCGTCAAACCCCACGCGATCAGCAGCGCGCCGACCAGATGCGTCATTTGGTTGGGATATTGATGCGACAACAGCATCAGCGTCGCCAGCAGGGACGGACCGGCCACCAGCGGAATTGCCAGCGGCACGAGGAACGGTTCTTCACCGGCCGGCAAGCCACTCGAGCTGCTCTCCTCTGACGGGAAAATCATGCGGATGGCGATCAGAAAAAGAATGATGCCGCCGGAGATCGACACGGTTTCGGTGCGCAGATTGAGAAACGCCAGGATGCGTTCACCGGCGAATAAAAACAGCAGCATCAGAATCAGCGCGATCAGCATTTCGCGCATCAGCACCACGCGGCGGCGTTTGGGTTCCAGATGCTTCAATACCGACATAAAAATCGGCAGGTTGCCCAGCGGATCCATAATCAACAACAGCAATATGGTCGCGGATATCATTTCAGTCATGTGTGGTTAGCCATTATTAGTTGTACTGCTGAAAAAGTTGGCGCAATCGAATTAATTCACTTGCCAGAAGTGCTGCATTTTGTAGAGTTGACGGTCATAGGTAAACCTGATTATTACGCAGACCGGCACGATTATCCGGCCAGTCTTTTCCTCGCACCACACGGCCTCTTTCGAGAGCACCCGAGACGGACAGAAAATGAAGAATGTAGGTTTTATTGGTTGGCGTGGCATGGTCGGCTCAGTGCTGATGTCACGCATGAGCGAAGAACGTGATTTTGATGTCATCAATCCGGTCTTCTTCTCCACGTCACAGCTTGGTCAGGCGGCACCCACATTCGGCGGTAAGTCGACCGGTGCGCTGCAGGATGCTTTTGATATCGAGGCGCTGAAGGCGCTGGATATTATTATCACCTGCCAGGGCGGTGATTACACCAGTGAAGTCTATCCGAAGCTGCGCGAAAGCGGCTGGCAGGGTTACTGGATTGATGCAGCTTCCACGCTGCGCATGAAAGATGACGCCATCATCATTCTCGATCCGGTTAACCATAATGTGATTCGTCAGGGCCTCGATAACGGCATCAAAACCTTTGTCGGCGGTAACTGCACCGTCAGCCTGATGCTGATGTCGCTGGGCGGTCTGTTTGCTAACGATCTGGTTGAATGGGCCTCGGTGGCGACTTATCAGGCGGCATCAGGCGGCGGCGCGCGTCATATGCGTGAACTGCTGACGCAGATGGGCATGCTGCATGACCACGTGGCGAAATCGCTACAAAATCCGGCTTCGGCAATTCTGGATATCGAACGCAGCGTGACCGATTTCACCCGTTCTGGCACTTTGCCAACCGACAATTTCGGCGTACCGCTGGCGGGCAGCCTGATTCCGTGGATCGACAAGCAGCTGGATAACGGCCAGAGCCGCGAAGAGTGGAAAGGCCAGGCGGAGACCAACAAAATCCTGCGTACCAGCAGTGTGATTCCGGTTGATGGCCTGTGCGTGCGCGTTGGCGCGCTGCGCTGCCACAGCCAGGCATTCACTCTGAAGCTTAAAAAAGACCTGCCGCTGAGCGAAATCGAACAGCTGCTGGCCTCGCATAACGAATGGGTGAAAGTGGTGCCAAACGACCGCGACATCACCATGCGCGAACTGACGCCAGCCGCCGTCACCGGCACCCTGACCACGCCAGTAGGCCGCCTGCGCAAACTGAACATGGGGCCGGAATACCTTTCCGCCTTCACGGTGGGCGATCAGTTACTGTGGGGCGCGGCTGAACCGCTGCGCCGCATGCTGCGTCTGCTGATCGACTAAGCGCAGCGGCAAACCAGAAAGGCCGGGGTTTCCCGGCCTTTTTTTAATTATCCAGGCCGCAAAAATTCATGCAAATTGCGCCTGACAAGTGATCCGCTTCCCTTTTTTGCTTGCCCGATAAGTATTTTTCACGATCCTCCCTGGCTTCTGCTATCCCCAAGCTATGATTTAACAGAGATGTGCCGGTTGTTAACTGTTTTTGTTTTTTCGAACTGAATGGTTGTTGTACACGGTGAAGATCTTTCCCACGGACGGTTGTGTCCTCACGGTGTACCTATGGCTCAATGAAAAGCAGCGCACCCGAGGCGATAATCCTGCCGACTCTGGTCGCCTGCGCAAAATCATAGGAAGAAAGTCATGTCAGAGCTTCCCGATCGCCAGGCGATCAATGCCCTTTTTGCCGGGAATTATGCCGATCCCTTTTCACTACTGGGCATGCACCAAACGGCTGCAGGCCTTGAAGTGCGTGCGCTGCTGCCCGATGCCTCCGATGTTTGGGTCATTGAAACCAACACCGGACGCAAATGTGCTCAGCTTACCTGCCTCGACTCACGCGGTTTCTTCAGTGGCGTGATTCCGCGTCGTAAAAACCGCTTTGGTTATCAGCTGGCAGTGAACTGGCACGGCCAGCAAAACCTGATTGATGATGCCTATCGCTTCGGCCCGCTGCTGGAGGAGATGGATGCATGGTTATTGGGTGAAGGCACGCATCTGCGTCCCTACGAAACCCTCGGCGCGCACGGCACCACCATTGATGGCGTGCACGGCACGCGGTTCGCCGTTTGGGCACCTAACGCGCGTCGCGTATCGGTGGTAGGCGAGTTCAACTTCTGGGATGGCCGACGTCATCCCATGCGTTTTCGCCGTGAACTTGGCGTCTGGGAACTGTTTGTGCCGGGCGCGGTAAACGGTCAGCTGTATAAATTTGAAATCGTGGATAATTCCGGCCAGATGCGCATCAAAGCCGATCCCTTCGCCTTTGAAGCGCAGATGCGTCCGCAAACCGCCTCGATGATCTGCGGGCTGCCGCCGAAAACCGAGATGCAGCCGCAGCGTAAGGCCGCCAATGCTTTTGACCAGCCGATTTCGATTTATGAAGTGCACCTCGGTTCATGGCGACGTCACACCGATAACAACTTCTGGCTCAGCTACAAAGAGCTGGCGGAACAGCTCATTCCTTACGTTAAAGAGATGGGCTTCACCCACATCGAACTGATGCCGATTAACGAACACCCCTTCGACGGCAGCTGGGGCTATCAGCCGCTCGGTATGTATGCGCCGACGCGCCGTTTCGGTACGCGCGATGAGTTCCGCCACTTCGTGGCCGCCGCGCATGATGCTGGCATTAACGTGCTGCTCGATTGGGTGCCAGGCCACTTCCCAAGCGATGATTTCGGCCTGGCGAAGTTCGATGGCACCGAACTCTACGAACACAGCGATCCGCGCGAAGGTTTTCATCAGGACTGGAACACGCTGATCTACAACTTTGGTCGCCGTGAAGTGAGCAATTATCTCTCCGGCAACGCCTTGTACTGGATGGAGCGTTTCGGCATTGATGGGCTGCGCGTCGATGCGGTGGCATCAATGATCTACCGTGATTACAGCCGCGCCGAAGGCGAATGGGTGCCGAACCAGTTTGGTGGACGCGAGAACCTCGAAGCGATTTCGTTCCTGCGTCACACTAACCGCGTTTTGGGTCGCGCCGCACCGGGCAGCGTCACGGTGGCGGAAGAGTCCACCGATTATCCCGGCGTTACGCGCCCTTCAGAAGATGGCGGCCTCGGCTTCTGGTTCAAATGGAACCTTGGCTGGATGCACGACACACTGGACTATATGAAGCTCGACCCGGTGCATCGCCGTTATCATCATCAGCTGATGACCTTTGGCATGATTTACAACTACACCGAAAACTTCGTGCTGCCGCTGTCGCATGACGAAGTGGTGCACGGCAAACGTTCGATTCTCGATCGCATGCCGGGCGATGCCTGGCAGAAGTTCGCTAACCTGCGCGCCTATTACGGCTGGATGTGGGGTTTCCCCGGTAAGAAGCTGCAATTTATGGGCAATGAATTTGCGCAGGGTCGCGAATGGAACCACGACACCAGCCTCGACTGGCATCTGCTGGAAGGTGAGGATAACTGGCACAACGGCGTGCATCGTCTGGTGCGCGATCTCAATCACACCTATCGCCATTACGCGCCGCTGCATCAACTCGACTTTGATGGGCAAGGTTTTGAGTGGCTGGTGGTCGATGACTACGAAAACTCCGTGTTTGTATTTGTGCGCCGCGATCGCGACGGTAATGAAATCATCGTAGCCAGCAACTTTACGCCAGTGGCGCGTCACAACTATCGCTTTGGCGTCAACCAGCGTGGCGGCTGGCGCGAGATCATGAATACCGATCAGCACGATTATCACGGCAGCGACACGCGCAATCACGGCGTGGTACACACCGATGAGATGGAGAGTCACGGTCGGCCGCAGTCGCTGAGTTTGACCTTACCGCCGCTGGCAACGCTTTGGCTGGTGCGGGAGAGCGACTGATGCTGGAGCAGGGGCAGCCGGAACCGTTAGGTGCGCACTATGATGGGCACGGCGTTAATTTTACGCTGTTCTCCCAGCATGCCGAACGCGTTGAACTCTGCCTGTTCGACGCGCACGGTGCTGAGCGCCGTTTCGCACTGCCCGCGCGCAGCGGTGATATCTGGCACGGCTATTTTCCCGCGCTGAAGCCCGGCCAGCGCTACGGCTATCGCGTACACGGTCCATGGGCGCCGCTGCAGGGACATCGCTTCAATCCGGCTAAGCTGTTGGTCGATCCCTGCGCCAAAGCGGTGGCGGGTGAAGTGGCGGACGACGCGCGTTTCAACGGCGGCGAACGTGAGCTAAATGGTTTGGATAACGCCGCCATCGCGCCGAAATCGTTGGTGACTGCCGAAGATTTTGACTGGGAGGACGATCACGCGCCGCGCACGCCGTGGGGCAACACGGTGATCTATGAAGCGCACGTACGCGGCTTAACCCAGCAGCATCCGGAAATTCCGGAAAGATTGCGTGGCACTTATGCGGCGCTGGGTCATCCTGCTATGGTGAAGTACCTGCGCCACCTCGGCATCACCGCGCTGGAACTGTTGCCGATTGCCCAATTCACCAGCGAGCCGCGCCTGCGCCGTTTGGGATTGAGTAATTACTGGGGCTACAACCCCTTTGCCTTGTGGGCGGTGGATGCGCGTTACGCCTCGGGCGAAAACGGTTTAACGCCGCTGCAGGAGTTTCAGCAGGCGGTTAAAGCACTGCATGCCGCGGGCATCGAAGTGATTCTGGACGTGGTGTTCAACCACACCGCCGAGCTGGAAGAGATCGGGCCAACGATTTCCCTGCGCGGCGTGGATAACGCCAGCTATTACTGGCTGGATGGCAACGGCGAATATCAAAACTGGACCGGCTGCGGCAACACGCTAAATCTCAGTCATCCGCAGGTGATGACGTGGGCGCTGGAAGCGCTGCGCTACTGGGTGCGTGTTTGCCATGTTGATGGGTTCCGTTTTGACCTCGCCAGCGTGTTGGGACGCACACCGGAGTTTCATCAGGATGCGCCGCTGTTTGCCGCCATCAAAGCCTGTCCGCTGCTGTCGCAGGTGAAGCTGATTGCCGAGCCGTGGGACATCGGCCCCGGCGGTTATCAGGTCGGCAACTTTCCGCCAGACTTCGCCGAGTGGAACGACCATTTTCGCGATGCGGCGCGCCGTTACTGGCTGCATGGTCAACTGAATAATGGCGATTTCGCCCGCCGTTTTGCCGCATCCAGCGACGTTTTCCAGCGTGAGGCGCGGCTGCCGCACGCCAGCATCAATCTCATTACCGCTCACGACGGCTTCACGCTGCGCGATGTGGTGAGTTTTAACAACAAACACAATCAGGCTAACGGCGAAGACAATCGCGACGGCAGCAGCAGTAACTTCAGCCATAACCACGGCAAAGAGGGACTGCAGGTCAATTTCGATATTGTCGAACGGCGGCGGCGCAGCGTGCATGGCTTACTGACCACGCTGCTGCTGGCGCAGGGCACGCCGATGCTGCTGGCGGGTGACGAACGCGGTCACAGCCAGCACGGTAACAACAACGCCTATTGCCAGGACAATCCGCTGACCTGGTTGAACTGGCAACAGGATGATTTTGGCCTGGTCGACTTCACTGCTGCGTTAATCCGCTTGCGCCAGCGCATTCCCGCATTGACGCAGGATCGCTGGTGGCAGGAGGGCGATGGCAGCGTGCAGTGGTGCAATGCCAGCGGCACACCACTGGAAACCGAGCAGTGGGAACAGGGGACGCACCGAATGCAGATCCTGCTCTCCGGCCGCTGGTTAATAACAATAAACGCCACGGAATCGGTGAGTGATATCGCCTTACCAGACGGAGAGTGGCGTGCCATTCCTCCTTTCGCCGGGGAAGATAACCCCATCCTGACAACTGTCTGGCACGGTCCCGCACACGGTGTGTGTGTGTTCCTAAAGCAATCATAAGGAGTCAGACATGGTGAAATTAGATAGAACAGATCATCTGATGCTGGCGCGCCAGCTCCCTACACAAACGGTCGCCCTGATCCTTGCTGGCGGGCGCGGTACGCGCCTGAAAGATCTCACCGCGAAACGCGCTAAACCTGCCGTGCACTTCGGTGGCAAGTTCCGCATCATCGACTTTGCGCTGTCCAACTGCATCAACTCGGGCATAAGGCGCATCGGCGTGATCACCCAATATCAGTCCCATACGCTGGTGCAGCATATCCAGCGCGGCTGGTCGCTGTTCAACGAAGAGATGAACGAGTTTGTCGATCTGCTGCCGGCGCAGCAGCGTGCCGCTACCGAACACTGGTATCGCGGGACTGCGGATGCGGTGACGCAAAACCTCGACATTATTCGCCGCTACAACGCGCAATACATCGTGATCCTCGCCGGGGATCACATCTACAAAATGGATTACTCGCGCATGCTGCTCGACCACGTCGATCGCGGTGCCAAATGCACCATCGCCTGCTTGCCAGTGCCGTTAGCTGAAGCCACGGCGTTTGGGGTGATGGCGGTGGATGCCGAAAACAACGTAATCGATTTTGTCGAAAAACCGCCGAAGCCGCCGTCAATGCCGGGTGACGATACCCGCGCGCTGGCCAGCATGGGCATTTACGTGTTCAACGCCGATTACCTTTATCAGCTGCTGGAAGAGGATCTGCTTGTAGCCGATTCCAGCCATGATTTCGGCAAAGATCTGCTGCCGAAAATTGTCGCCAGCGGCGAGGCGTATGCGCACTCCTTCACGCTCTCCTGCGTGCAGGTTGATGAAAACGCTGAGCCGTACTGGCGCGACGTCGGAACGCTGGAAGCTTACTGGCGCGCCAATCTCGATTTAGCGTCGGTCACGCCTGAGCTGGATATGTACGATCACAGCTGGCCGATTCGTACTCACATGGAGCCGCTGCCGCCGGCGAAATTTGTTCAGGATCGATCCGGCAGCCACGGCATGACAATGAATTCGCTGGTCTCGGGCGGCTGCATCATCTCCGGTTCGGTGGTGGTGAACTCGGTGCTGTTCCCGCGTATTCGCATCAACTCGTTTTGCAATATTGATTCCGCAGTGCTGCTGCCTGATGTGGTGGTTGGCCGATCGTGTCGTCTGCGTCGCTGCGTGATCGATCGCGCCTGCGAACTGCCAGAAGGCATGGTCATTGGCGAAAACCCCGACGAAGACAGCCGTCGTTTTTACCGTTCTGAAGAGGGCATCGTACTGGTGACGCGCGCCATGCTGGCCAAATTGGCCGGAGGCGGTCAGTAAGTGACGAAAGAATATAGAGAAAATTGCCGCGTGGAACGTGTGCGATAACAATAGGGGTTCAGGATGCAGGTTTTACATGTCTGTTCAGAGCTTTTCCCGCTGTTGAAAACCGGCGGACTGGCTGATGTCGTCGGTGCATTACCACAGGCGCAAATAGCCGATGGTACGGATGCGCGGGTGTTGATTCCCGCCTTTCCGGATCTGCGTAAAGGGATTCCTGATACAGAGGTCCTGGCGGAGTTGCAAACTTTTGCGGGACCGGTACGCTTACTTTTTGGACAATTTAACGGCGTTGGTATTTATTTAATCGATGCGCCGGGATTGTATGAACGTCCCGGCAGCCCGTATCACGATACGTCGCAGTTTGCTTACGTCGATAACTACCTGCGTTTTGCGCTGCTGGGCTGGATGGGCGCCGAGATTGCCAGCGGGCTGGATACCGACTGGCAGCCAGATATTGTGCATGCGCATGACTGGCATGCAGGCTTAACCTGCGCCTATATTGCGGCGCGCGGGCGTCCGGCGAAAACGGTGTTCACCGTGCATAATCTGGCGTATCAAGGGCTGTTTTCGGCGCGTCATCTGGATGAGATCCAGATCCCGCGCGCGTTCTTCGACATGCATGGACTGGAGTTCTTCGGGCAAATTTCCTACCTCAAGGCGGGGCTGTTCTTTGCCGATCACATTACGGCGGTCAGCCCGACTTACGCGCTGGAGATTACCCGACCGGAATTTGGTTACGGCATGGAATCACTGCTCGAACAGCGACTGCGTGAAGGGCGCCTGAGCGGGATTTTGAACGGCGTCGATCCGGGCATCTGGGACCCGGCGCACGACCTGCTGCTCACCGCGCGCTACGACAGCGAAACGCTGGAGAGCAAAGCGGAGAACAAGCGCCAGCTGCAAATTGCCATGGGCCTGAAGGTGGATGACAAAGCACCGGTGTTCTGCGTCATCAGCCGTCTGACCAAACAGAAAGGGCTGGATCTGGTGCTGGAAGCGCTACCGGGATTACTGGCGCAGGGCGGACAGTTGGTGCTGCTCGGCCAGGGCGATGCGGAGCTGCAGCAAGGTTTCCTTGCGGCGGCGGCGGAGCATCCGGGCCGCGTTGGCGTGCAGATTGGTTATCACGAAGCCTTCTCGCACCGCATTGTTGGCGGCGCGGATGTGATTATGGTGCCGAGCCGTTTTGAGCCGTGCGGCTTAACCCAGCTGTATGGTTTGAAATACGGTACGCTGCCGCTGGTGCGTCGCACTGGCGGACTGGCGGATACAGTGCAAGACAGCTCGCTTGAGAATCTGGCGGATGGCGTCGCCAGCGGTTTCACCTTTGAAGACAGTAATGCCTGGTCGCTGCTGCGGGCGATTCGGCGCGCATTTGTTCTGTGGTCTCGTCCTGCACTCTGGCGTTACGTTCAGCGGCAGGCGATGGGGATGGATTTTAGTTGGCAGGTGGCAGCACAAGCCTACCGCGATCTTTATCAACGTTTGCTGTAATGAGAGATTGGGATACTTGATATGAATGCACCTTTCACCTATGCCTCACCCACGCTGACGGTTGATGCACTGAAGCACTCAATCGCCTATAAGCTGATGTTTACTATTGGTAAAGATCCATCGATCGCGAATAAGCATGAGTGGCTCAACGCCGCGCTGCTGGCGGTGCGTGATCGCATGGTGGAACGCTGGCTGCGCTCCAGCCGCGCGCAGCTCTCGCAGGATGTGCGGCAGGTTTATTATCTGTCGATGGAGTTCCTGATGGGGCGCACGCTCGGCAACGCGTTGCTGGCGATGGGCATTTATGAGGATCTTAATCAGGCGCTGGAAGAGATGGGCCTCGACCTCAGCGAACTGATGGAAGAGGAGAACGATCCCGGCCTCGGTAATGGCGGTTTAGGGCGTTTGGCGGCCTGCTTCCTGGATTCGCTCGCCACGCTCGGTTTACCGGGGCGCGGCTACGGCATTCGTTATGACTACGGCATGTTTAAGCAGAATATCGTCGACGGGCAGCAGCGCGAATCGCCGGATTATTGGCTGGAGTACGGCAATCCGTGGGAATTCCAGCGCTTTAACACGCGCTACAAAGTGCGCTTCGGCGGCCGTCTGCAACATGAAGGCGCGCGGGTGCGCTGGGTGGAAACCGAGGAGATCGTGGCGATGGCTTACGATCAAATCATTCCCGGTTTTGATACCGATGCCACCAACACGCTGCGCTTGTGGGGCGCGCAGGCCAGTAACGAAATCAACCTCGGTAAGTTCAACCAGGGTGATTACTTCGCCGCGGTTGAAGATAAAAACCACTCGGAAAACGTGTCGCGCGTGCTCTATCCCGATGACTCCACCTATTCGGGGCGCGAGCTGCGTCTGCGTCAGGAGTATTTCCTCGTCTCCTCGACGGTGCAGGATATTCTCAATCGTCACTGGCAGATGCATGAAACCTGGGACAATTTGCCGGACAAAATTGCCATCCACCTCAACGATACGCATCCGGTGCTGGCGATCCCGGAACTGATGCGCATACTGATCGACGAGCAGAAATTCAGCTGGGACGATGCCTTTGAAGTGACCTGTCAGGTGTTCTCCTACACCAACCACACGCTGATGACGGAAGCGCTGGAAACCTGGCCAGTGGATATGATTGGCAAGATCCTGCCGCGTCATCTCAGCATTATTTTTGAAATTAACGACTACTTCCTGAAAACCATTCAGGAATATTACCCGGATGATTGGGAGCTGTTAGCGCGCATCTCGATCATCGATGAGAACGACGGCCGCCGCATTCGCATGGCGTGGCTGGCGGTGGTGGTGAGCCACAAAGTTAACGGTGTGTCAGAGTTGCACTCCAACTTGATGGTGCAATCGCTGTTCGCTGACTTCGCGCGTCTGTTCCCGGGCCGTTTCTGCAATAAAACCAACGGCGTGACGCCACGTCGCTGGCTGGCGCTGGCGAATCCGGCGCTCTCCGAGGTGCTGGACGAGGCGATTGGCCGCAACTGGCGCACCGATCTTGGCCAGCTCAACGAATTGACCACGCAGATCGATTATCCGGCCTTTATCCAGCAGATCGCCGACGCCAAGTTTGCCAACAAAAAACGCCTGGCGGATTGGGTGGCGAAGAACATGGATATCGTGCTCGATCCGCATGCGCTGTTTGATGTGCAGATCAAGCGCATCCACGAATACAAACGTCAGCTGCTGAACGTGCTGCACGTTATCACGCGCTACAACCGCATCAAGGCCGATCCCAGCGCCGAATGGGTGCCGCGCGTTAATATCTTCGCCGGCAAAGCGGCGTCGGCCTATTACGTGGCGAAACACATCATTCACTTGATCAACGATGTCGCCAATGTGATCAACAACGATCCGCAGGTGAAGAACAAGCTGAAGGTGGTGTTCATTCCAAACTATGGCGTGAGCCTGGCGCAGATCATCATTCCGGCGGCGGATCTCTCCGAGCAGATCTCCACTGCCGGTACCGAAGCCTCTGGCACCAGTAACATGAAGTTTGCGCTGAACGGCGCGTTAACCATCGGTACGCTGGATGGTGCCAACGTTGAGATGCTGGAGCATGTCGGCAAGGAGAATATCTTTATCTTCGGCAACACTACGCCGCAGGTCGAGAAGCTGCGCACCGACGGTTACAACCCGCGTAAGTATTATGAGGATGATCCTGAGCTGCATCAGGCGCTGACGCAAATCGCCAGCGGGGTGTTCAGCCCGCAGGAGCCAGGGCGCTACCGTAATCTGTTTGATGCGCTGGTGAACTTCGGCGATCACTATCAGCTGCTGGCGGATTACCGCAGCTATGTGGATACGCAGGACAAGGTGGACAAGCTGTATCGCCAGCCGGATAAGTGGCAGCGCAGCGCGGCGCTGAATATCGCCAATATGGGTTATTTCTCGTCGGACCGCACCATCCAGGAATATGCGGATGAGATCTGGCACATTTCGCCAGTGAGATTGTAAGGCGGGGAGCGTTGAACCAGGTCGCCATGAATGGCGACCCTACGAAAACCGCTTTGAGCCATTTGTAGGGTCGCCATTCATGGCGACCGTTTTAAGGCTTACTTCAACGTGATGCTTTTGACGATGCTATCTGCATCGCTTTGCGCTTGCTGCTGGTTGTCGGCTGGCAAGGTAATTTGCAGCGTCAGCAGTTTGCCATCCACTTTCGCCAGAATCACCGAAGACCATGAGGTCTGATTGTTGGCAGAAATCACCGTATCCAGCTGCTGTGCCGGCTGGTCTTTCAGCGTCACCGCTTTATTAGACACCACCTGCAGCTGTGGGTCGCGACCGCGCTGCTGCTGTTCCAGACGCTGTGCCAGCGCATCAAGCGCTTCGTTGGTGGGATCGCCGGCAATCACGATAATCGCGCGCTGACCGGTTTCGTCGGCATAGACGTGCATGTTGGTGGATTCAGAGCCGAGCTTGCCGCTCTTGTCAGACATGCCCGCCGGCAAAGAGAAACTCAGTTTGCCGTCCATCAGGTTAACCGTCTGGGCCGACTGGCTGGCGCTCGCACCGTTGCTGTTCGCTGCCGCATCATCTTTCTTCTGGTCACATGCCGCCAGGCCGATAACCAACAGGCCAATACCCACATATTTCACTACGTTACGCATTCTTTTCCCTTTTACATGATTCCAGTCAGCCGTTATACAAGCGGATTTAGTTAGCAAAAGCAACCGCCGGAGTGTCAGGAAATCTTAGCGTAATGCGGCATTTAGTGTATGTGCAATTAGCCGAAATTGATCTGCTGCTGCGCGGAACGTTCGGCTAAGCGCTTCAGCATGGCATTCAGCAGCACGCCGTAAGCGGGCAAGAAGAAGATCATGCAGATCAGCACTTTGAAGCTGTAATCCACCAGCGCGATTTCGACCCAATGCGTGGCCATAAACGGATCTGGGCTCTTGTAGAAGGCGATGAAGAAGAAGGCCAGCGTATCGCTGATATTACCGAGGAACATCGCTGCCGCTGGCGCAATCCACCACTGCGATAAACGGCGCAAACGGTTAAAAACGTGGACGTCGAGGATTTGTCCCAGCGCATAAGCCATAAAGCTGGCGCAGGCGATACGGGCAACAAACAGATTCACTTCTTCCAGTGACGCCCAACCTTGCCATTCGCCCTGATAGAACACGCAGGAAACAATGTAGGAGATCACTAGCGCGGGAATCATCACCGCCAGAATAATGCGACGTGCCAGCGGCGCGCCAAAGATGCGCACGGTCAGATCGGTGGCGAGGAAAATAAACGGAAAGCTAAACGCGCCCCATGTGGTGTGGAAGCCGAAGATGGAAACCGGCAGCTGTACCAGATAGTTACTGGAGGTGATCACCAGCAGATGAAATAGCGATAGCCAAAACAGCGCATGCATGCGCTGACGTGCAGAGAAGTTAATCATTGTAAGCCTTTTTAGTGATGGGGTGAGGGAACCCAGGTTCGTGCATTGGCACGGTGGTAAATAAAAAATCGGCGGCATCTTAACGCGTTGCGCAATTTATGCAATGGTTAATTTTAACGCAATCGTTATCGCCTTGCGTTGGCTTATTCGCGCGCTAGAATGAGCGCCCATCCCTAACAACTGACAGAGAATCATGAGCGATCCCTTTTCTGCGCCAGACCATCAGCTTGATGCCCTTGGCCTGCGCTGCCCGGAGCCGGTAATGATGGTGCGTAAAACCGTGCGCAGCATGCAGGCCGGTGAAACCTTGCTGATCATTGCTGACGATCCCGCCACCACGCGCGATATCCCCGGTTTCTGCCGCTTTATGGAGCATGAGTTGCTGGCACAGCAGACCGAAAGCCTGCCGTACCAGTTTCTAATTAAAAAAGGCGCCTAACGCTGACGCAGCAGGCGCAGCGCGTTGGCTGTCACCAGTGCGGTGGCACCGGAATCCGCTAAGACCGCCAGCCACAAACCGGTGAAGCCGAGCAGCGTGGTGACCAAAAAAATCGCCTTTAATCCCAACGCCAGCGCCACGTTCTGACGAATGATGGCGCGCGTGCGCCGTGCCAGCACAATGGTGCGCGGCAGAATCGCCAGCTGATTTTGCGTTAATGCCACATCTGCGGCTTCCAGTGCCACATCGGTGCCGCTGCCCATCGCAATGCCGATGGTGGCGGCTTTCATGGCGGGCGCATCGTTAATGCCATCGCCGACCATTGCCAATGCGTGCTGTGTGCCTAACGTCCTCACCGCCGCAACTTTATCGGCGGGCAGTAAACCTGCGCGATAATCGATGTTGAGCTTAGCGGCAATGGCCGCAGCCGCGCGTGGATTGTCGCCGGTCAGCATCATGCTGTTAACACCAAGCTTCTTCAGTTCAGACAGCGCGCTGAGGGCTTCAGTGCGCAACTGATCCTGCAAGGTTAACGCGGCAAGAACCTGCTGCTCCTGCAACAGCAGCACCACAGTTTGGCCTTGCGCTTCCAGCTGAGCAATCTGCTGCTGTTGTGCATTATCAAGATGGCTGACTTCGCGCGGCGTCAGCAGTTGATAGGTCACGCCATCTATCGCAGCACGAATACCACTGCCGGCCAGCGTTTGCTGCTGTGCAGCTTGCGGAAGCCTGAGCGCGCGCCGCTCGGCCTCGCTAACAATCGCCCGCGCCAGCGGATGGGTGGAACCCTGTTC
The DNA here is from genome assembly GCF_019795955.1 of Pantoea sp. DY-5. Lineage (NCBI taxonomy): Bacteria > Pseudomonadati > Pseudomonadota > Gammaproteobacteria > Enterobacterales > Erwiniaceae > Pantoea > Pantoea sp. DY-5. The sequence continues at coordinate 542,948 of NZ_JAIMIE010000003.1, read as the reverse complement.
AACGGCGGCGGCGATGGTGAGCAAGTTGTTTTCCGCCATCACGCCAAATGGCTGGATGTGGCTGATCTGCGGTTTACCGGCGGTCAGCGTGCCGGTTTTGTCGAACGCCATCATATTTACGCGACTGAGCCGCTCCAGCGCCGCGCCGCCTTTGATCAGCGCGCCCTGACGCGCGGCAGCAGCCAGGCCGGAAGTGATGGCAGCGGGCGTGGAGATCACCAGCGCACAGGGGCAACCAATCAGCAACAGCGTCAGCCCTTTATAAATCCACGGCAACCACGCGCCAAAGCCCAGTAGCGGCGGCAGCACCATCACCAGCAGCGCCAGCAGCATAATGGCGGGCGTATAGATGCGGCTGAAGCGATCGATAAAGCGCTCAACCGGCGCACGATGGGTTTCGGCTTCCTCAATCAGTTGCAGGATGCGGTCAATGGCACTTTGGCCCGGCTGGGAAATGACTTTCAGCGTCACCAGACGATCAAGGCTGGTGGCACCGGCCATGATCTGTTCGCCTGGCTCACGCGCCACCGGCAACGATTCACCGGTCAGCGCGCTTTCATCAAAGCTGGCGCTGGCGTGCAGCAGTTCGCCATCGGCGGGTAAACGTCCGCCGGCCGCCACTTCAATCACATCGCCGGGCTGCAGTGCTTCTAAGCGGACGTTTTCCCGCTGTGTGCCGTTGATGCGCGTGGCGGTAGCGGGACGCAGCGCCATCAGCGCGGTGACGCCACGGCGTGCGCGTGTGGCGGCGTACGCTTCGAGGCGTTCACCCAGTTGAAACAGCAGCAGCACCATCGCGGCTTCGGCGTGCGCGCCAATCACTAGCGCACCAGCGGCGGCAATGGTCATCAGCATCTCAATGCTGAACGGCGAACCGCTACGCAGCAGTTTCCAGGCGCTGCGCGCGATCGGCGCTAAACCTAACAACGTGGTGGCGATAAACAGGCGATCGCCCCAAACCGGCGAAAGCTGGCTCAGCAGCCAACTGGCGAGCATCAATCCGCCAAGCAGCAGCAAACCGGCGTTTTCCTGCCAGCGGCTTTCGGGTTGTGGCGACGATGGGGAATCACTGGCGCTCAGCGCGAAGCCGGCATTTTTCACCACCTGTTCAATGATGGCGCGGATATCCTGGTCGGCATCGACCACCAGTTTTTCACTGGCAAAAATCACGCGTGCTTTTTGAACCTGCGGTATACGTTGCACGGCGGTTTCGATTTTACGCGCGCAGCTGGGGCAATCCATGCCCGCAATCTGCCAGCGGAATTGATGTGAAGAGAGGGCGGGCCTGTCGCTTTCGGCGTCGCTTTCGCCGCCTGGCGAGCCGCTGTCGCTGTCACAGCAGCCGCAATCGCTGTCTGGCGTGATGGGCTGCGCCGCGGAGATGTTCAATGTTGCGGGTTTTACGCTGCGAATCGAGCATAGCGGCTGTGGCTGACGGTGTGATTTGCCACAGCGGCAAGGGTGAGCATGTTGATGCATGTAACCTCCGGAATCAGGGGCGGGCTGATGCCCGCGCCCTAATGCTACACTCTGGAGTGGACTCCAGAGTCAAGCGGAAGGTAAGGTTATCTTCAGTAGAGCCACAGTGAACGCACAATCATGAAGTGACCGGCGAAGTAGCAGGCGGCGACAATCGCGCTATCGGCGCTGAAACGGCGGCGATAATGCGAGATAAACCAGACAATATTGGCTAACAGCAGCAACGCGGCACCCACCAGCAGCGAGAAACTGAAGTCAGTTGGACGGAAGAAGTAGTTCTCCGCCGCCATCCAGTTCATCACTAGCGTCATGCCGATCAAGGTGCAGATAGGCCAGCGCAGATCTTCCAGTTTGCTCCATAGAATCCCGATAACAATCACGCCAATAATCAGGAAGGTGAGGGGAATCGGCCAGAAGAAACTCATGGTCATGTGTGCGGCAAAACTGATGGTGTACAGCAGATGCGACAGGAAGAATGCGCCCAGCGCATAGAGCATTTGCTGACGCGGTAACAGCATTAACGCGTCACCCACCAGCGTGGCGACCAGCCCGGCCAGAATCAAATAATCGGTAGTGTTGAAGGTTGGCGCTTGCCACGCCCAGGCAACGAGTAACAGCAAGGTGACAGGTTTAAATAGCCAGCGTTGCCATTGCGGACCACGGTATGAAGCATCGACGTAAAGCCAGCCGGAAAAAAGTACGGCAAGGAAAGACCAAAGCATGTTTTCTCCCTTTTCTGGACGAAATGTCCGCCAGTTTGATGAATTTTCCCAAAATCACCCTCTCAGTGTAAGTTACTGGCGCCAAATGTGACAATCAGCCGACTCTGGTTGTATGCTTTGTCGTCTTTACCCGTTCTGAATTAACGCAAAGCACGAGATAAATCATGAGCAAACCACCGCTAATCTTTTTCATCGTACTGGCCATTATTGCCGTTTTGGCGACCCGTCAGTTTATTAAACAGCGCCGCGAAACGGCGGTGAACGATGCCTCGCCGGTGCGCTCGCTGAGCGTGGAAGTGAAAACCAAACGCGAATTTCCGTCGCCCAATCGCCGTTCACGACAGCGCGAAGAGATTGTGGCGGAAGAGATGAAATATGAAGCCTGGTTCCATCCGCTGAACGGTGCCAGCGATATTAAAGTGACGGTGAATGCGAACCAGTATCACCAGATCGATAAGGGCGCGAAGGGCGAGTTGAAGATGAAAGGCACGCGTTTTGTGAGTTTTACTCCGGCCCCGTAGGGTCGCCATTCATGGCGACCTTGCCACAAACCGCACAATAATGGCGACCTGGCTATAAACCGCACGAAACTACATCTTCGGATAATGCTTTTTCTGCCACGCCAGCAGCTCAAACACGCCAAAAAAGAAGATCTTCGCCTGGGTTACGCCGCTCAGTTTTGGGGCGTCTTTTGGCTGGGTGGCGCGCAGCAACACCAGCTGCAGGCCGTGCATAATCACCATAAAGAACAGCGCCACGTGCACGAAATAGCGCAGCGGCGTTGGGAAAGGTTGCACCAGATTGAGCAATAAAAAGGCCCAGACGCAAATCATCAGCAAACGTCCCAAATTAAGCCACATCGTGCGTCTCCTGTTGGCGTTGATATAAGCGATAAGCCACCTGACCGGCAATCTTCTCGCGGTACAAATCCCAATTTGCGGGTGCGAAAGGCGCGCCGTTTTCCACTTCGCTCTCGACATAAATCAGCGCTTCAGCCGCTAACCAGCCATTTTGCTCCAGCAGCGACAATGTTTCCTGTAACAGCCCTTTACGGAAAGGCGGATCAACAAACACCACGTCAAACGGTTCGCCCGGCTGGCTTAACCACTGCAGCGTGTTGGTTTGCACCACTTTTGCCTGCGTAGCACGCAGCGTTTGCAGGTTCTGGGACAGCTGTTGCGCCACCGAACGCTCCAGCTCCAGCAGCGTGGCCGACGCTGCATAGCGAGACAGCGCTTCCAGCCCTAACGCGCCGCTGCCGGCGAAGCAATCGAGGCAGCGCGCTTCCTGAATATCCGGCGCCAGCCAGTTAAACAGGGTTTCACGTACGCGATCGGTGGTGGGGCGCAAACCTGCGCTATCCGGCACCGGTAATTTACGGCCGCGCCACTGACCGCCAATGATGCGGATCTGGCCAGCGCTGCTGCTGCGGGGGGATTTACTCATTTCGCTCACAACTCGTCATATTTTGTTGCGTAGTTTAACGGGCGTAGCGGGCAGAAGAAACGTTAAAAAAGGGTGCTGTGGTGCGCTGGCTGGAAAGTGTTAGACTACTGAGTTGGTATAGCGCGCGTAATTACCTGATTTTTACGCCGCTCACCCGCTTAAAATTGAATATTTTATCCCCTGGGAACAAGCGTGCTACCGGGAATAAGCCATCGAGGAGTAGGGTCACACAATGGCAAAAGAGAAAAAACGCGGCTTTTTTTCCTGGTTAGGCTTTGGCAAAGAAGAAGAGACGCAACAACCTGCTGAAGAGCAGCAGCAAACTGCCGAGGTGGTCGCTGAGCCTGCCGTTGAAGAGAGTGCGCTCGATCGCGCCGAAGCGCAGGCTGTTGAAACCGTCGCCGTCACCGAACAGGTGGCGGAACAGCAGCAGGTTGAACCGGAACTGATTGAAGAGCCGGTTATCGAGCCGCAGGAGCCTGAGCCGGTTACCGCAATCGTTGAAGAGGTGCTGCCAGAAGAGATAGCAGCGCCGGATGTGGTACCGATCGAAGAAGAGCCGCAGCTGGAAGAGCTGGCGATTAATGAGCCTGAACTGCACGAAGAAGCGCCATTAACTGACGAAGAACTGGAAGCGCTGGCGTTAGCGGAAACCTATGCGGAAGATGCTGAGCTAGCCGAAGCCACGCAGGATACCGTGAGCGATCTGCCGCTGGCCGCTGCGCCAATCATTGCGCAGGAGCAGGAGCGTCCGACCAAAGAGGGCTTCTTCGCCCGACTGAAACGCAGCCTGGTAAAAACCCGTGAAAACCTCGGTTCTGGCTTTATCAGCCTGTTCCGCGGCAAGAAAATCGATGACGATCTGTTTGAAGAGCTGGAAGAGCAGCTGCTGATTGCCGACGTTGGCGTCGAAACCACCCGCCGCATCATCACCAATCTGACACAACAGGCCAACCGCAAGCAGCTGCGTGATGCGGAAGCGCTGTATGGCCTGCTGAAAGCGGAAATGTCCGGTATTCTGGAAAAAGTGGATCAGCCGCTGGAAGTGGGTGGCAAAACGCCATTCGTCATCCTGATGGTGGGCGTCAACGGCGTGGGTAAAACCACCACCATCGGTAAGCTAGCGCGTCAGTATCAGGCGCAGGGCAAATCGGTGATGCTGGCAGCGGGCGATACCTTCCGTGCCGCCGCCGTTGAGCAGCTGCAGGTTTGGGGCCAGCGCAACAACATTCCTGTGGTGGCGCAGCATACCGGCGCAGATTCTGCCTCGGTGATTTTTGACGCCATCCAGGCGGCCAAGTCGCGCAATGTGGATGTACTGATCGCCGATACCGCGGGTCGTCTGCAGAACAAATCGCACCTGATGGAAGAGCTGAAGAAAATTACCCGCGTGATGAAGAAGCTGGACGAAGATGCGCCGCATGAAGTGATGCTGACGCTCGACGCCAGCACCGGGCAAAACGCTATCAGCCAGGCCAAACTGTTCCATGAAGCGGTGGGCCTGACCGGCATCACCCTGACGAAACTGGATGGAACCGCCAAAGGCGGCGTGATCTTCTCGGTTGCCGATCAGTTCGGCATTCCGATTCGTTATATCGGTGTTGGGGAAGGCATCGAGGATTTACGGCCGTTTAAGGCTGCAGACTTTATTGAGGCACTGTTTGCCCGAGAGGAATGATTGGGATGATTCGCTTTGAAGAGGTCAGTAAAGCTTACCTGGGAGGACGTCAGGCGCTGCAGGGAGTGGATTTCCATCTGCGTCCCGGCGAAATGGCGTTCCTGACCGGCCATTCCGGTGCGGGAAAAAGTACCTTACTAAAGCTGATTTGTGGCATTGAGCGCCCGAGCGCCGGGCAGATCTGGTTTAGCGGCCACGATATTTCGCGTCTGCGTCACAGCGAAGTGCCTTTCCTGCGACGTCAAATCGGCATGATTTTCCAGGATCACCACTTGTTGATGGATCGTTCGGTCTACGACAACGTGGCGATCCCGCTGATCATTTCCGGTGCCAGCGGCGAAGATATTCGTCGGCGCGTGTCGGCCGCGCTGGATAAAGTCGGCCTGCTCGACAAAGCGAAAAGCTATCCGATTCAGCTCTCTGGCGGTGAACAGCAGCGCGTCGGCATTGCCCGCGCGGTGGTGAACAAGCCTGCGGTGCTGCTGGCGGATGAACCCACCGGTAACCTCGACAATGCGCTGTCGGAAGACATCCTGCGCCTGTTCGAAGAGTTCAACCGCGTTGGTGTCACGGTGTTGATGGCAACGCACGATGTCGGGCTGATTGCACGCCGGAATTACCGCGTGATGACGCTCAATCAGGGACGTCTGCACGGAGGCCACGATGGTCAATAAACGCAACAAGCGCGCACCAGCGCCGAAAGCGAAGCAGCCCTCTAAAAGCAAGGCGCTGAAAGGCGGCTGGCAGGAACAGTGGCGCTATGCGCTGCGCGGCACGCTGTCGGATATGTGGCGTCAGCCGCTGGCGACGCTGCTGACGGTGATGGTGATCGCCATTTCCCTGACGCTGCCGAGCGTATGCTACATGGTGTGGAAGAACGTCAGCCAGGCGGCGACGCAGTGGTATCCCGCGCCGCAGCTAACGGTTTATCTGGATAAAGCGCTGGATGACACCGCGGCGGAGAACGTCACCGCGCAGCTCAAGCAGCTCGATGGCGTGGACAACGTCAACTATCTGACGCGTGAAGAAGCGCTGAATGAATTCCGCAACTGGTCTGGTTTTGGTGGTTCGATGGACATGCTGGAGCAGAATCCGTTGCCAGCGGTGGCCATCATCACGCCAAAACTCAATTTCCAGAATTCGGACACCATGGCGAATCTGCGCGATCGCGTATCTAAAGTGCAGGGCGTTGATGAAGTGCGTATGGATGACAGCTGGTTCGCGCGTTTAGCGGCGCTAACCGGGCTGGTGGGGCAGATTGCCTCAATGATTGGCCTGCTGATGGTGGTTGCGGTGTTCCTGGTGATCGGCAACAGCGTGCGGCTCAGCATCTTTGCGCGGCGCGATACTATTAACGTGCAGAAGCTGATTGGTGCCACTGACGGCTTTATCCTGCGTCCATTCCTGTACGGCGGTGCGCTGTTAGGTTTGGGCGGTGCGGTGCTGTCGCTGCTGCTCTCGGAAGTGCTGGTGTTGCGCCTGCAATCGGTGGTGGCGCAAGTAGCAACCGTATTCGGTACCACCTTTGTGCTGGAAGGTTTTTCCTGGGATGAAGGGTTGCTGTTACTGCTGATCGCCGCCATCATCGGCTGGATTGCCGCCTGGCTGGCAACAGTGCAACATTTACGCCGTTTTACGCCGCAGTAACCAAAAGCAACGTTTTTTGCTATACTCTTCCTCTGCTGCCGACGACCTGGGAGCAGAGGAATTCTCCTATATCCCCCGCCGTCATCTGTGTGTAAAATATTCACTGCTATAATTGAACTTGTGGATAACTTTGTCGTCCAAGTAGCACAGATTGCTTCTGGTTTTTTCGCGACGTTGACATAATGTAGCGTTTGCGCAAGGAACTGTGCAGCAAGTCCATTGAATTTGTGAGGGTTTGAATGACCAAAGAAATGCAAACTTTAGCGATTGCTCCTCTGGGTAACCTGGAATCTTACGTTCGGGCTGCCAACAACTGGCCGGTGCTGACGGCAGAAGAGGAAAAAGCATTGGCTGAGCGGCTGCATTACCAGGGCGATCTGGATGCAGCAAAGACGCTGATCCTGTCTCACCTGCGCTTTGTTGTTCATATTGCTCGTAACTACTCCGGTTACGGCTTGCCGCAGGCGGACCTGATTCAGGAAGGCAACATCGGCCTGATGAAGGCGGTGCGTCGCTTCAACCCTGAAGTCGGCGTGCGCCTGGTGTCTTTTGCCGTGCACTGGATTAAAGCAGAGATTCACGAATACGTGCTGCGTAACTGGCGTATCGTGAAAGTCGCGACCACCAAAGCGCAGCGCAAGCTGTTCTTTAACCTGCGTAAAAGCAAACAGCGTCTCGGTTGGTTTAACCAGGACGAAGTAGAAATGGTCGCACGCGAGCTGGGCGTGAGCAGTAAAGACGTGCTGGAAATGGAATCGCGCATGGCTGCGCAGGATATGACTTTCGACATGTCGTCTGATGACGAAGCAGGCGAAGGCAAAGCGATGGCGCCGGTGCTGTATCTGCAGGATAAAACCTCTGACTTTGCCGATGGCATTGAAGAGGACAACTGGGATGCACATGCGGCTGACAAGCTGAGCGATGCGATGCTGAGCCTCGACGAGCGTAGTCAGGACATTATCCGTGCCCGCTGGCTGGACGATGACAACAAAACCACGCTGCAGGAGTTGGCCGACAAATACGGCGTCTCTGCGGAGCGCGTGCGTCAGCTGGAAAAGAACGCCATGAAGAAACTGCGTGTGGCGATTGAAGCCTGATAGTGATCGGGTGGAAAAACGGGGCGACTTTTAAGTCGCCCTTTTTATTACCTGGTCGCTACGCAACATGCTCAGACATTCCGCGCGACATCCTTTCAACGTACCCAACCATCAGCCTGCGCACGAAAACCACAAGCCTGCATAAACGCCGCACGCACCCCCTGATCGGCGTCGCCGTCATCGGCAATCCACCAATCTGCTAACGCGCTATTCTGCGCGATTGTCTCTTCCAGCAAGTATTGCCCCACGCCACGTCGACGCGTGACTTCGCGAACGTTGAGGTGGGTGATTTTCCCCTGCGTGCCGCTGAGGGTCAGCTGCAGCGCCGCCAGTAATCGGTCGTTAAAACGCGCCGCATACAAACGCTGCGTGTCGCTGAGTTGTGCTTCCAGTTGCACAATATCGATTTCCGGCCAGACTTTAGCTAAATCGATACGATCCTGAGCGGTTAACGATGCTAAGCGCTGGATTGTCAGCTTCATACCTAATACCTGTACTAGTGCAAAGGCGATAGTGTAGCGAATTTAGACAGTCAGAGCGCTGTCACTTTTTTCTGATGAAAATAGGTCAAATGCCAGTCAGTTTGCCAGGATTGTGGAGTAAGCCATCAACGATAGTTGAAAAAGCCAGCATAACGCGCTGGTATCCTGCTGAAAAATCGGCCATAACAACCAGACGATTCTGCTGATCCACTCAGTCAATTCTGAATATGTCAGTTGATTTACAGAAGAAAGTTCCTGTTTAATAACCTGAAAAATAAAGCCTTATTACCTATAAATGCCAGAAAAGCGTGCTAACCCATTATTGCAGAATGAGTTTTCCTCTTTGACTGGCAGAAAATAAACAATCACAACAAACACGACACAACAGATGGGGAAGTTCGCATGAAAATGAGTAAAGGACGCGCATTACTGGCGGGCTGCGTTGCCCTGGCGATGAGCCATGCGGCGCTGGCTAAAGACATCAAAATTGCCATCGTAGGCGCATCAACCGGTCCGGTCGCGCAGTACGGTGACATGCAGTTTACCGGTGCCGCGCAGGCGATTAAGGACATCAACGCCAAGGGCGGCGTTAACGGTGACAAACTGGTTGGCGTGGAATATGACGATGCCTGTGACCCGAAACAAGCGGTTGCGGTTGCCAACAAAGTGGTTAACGACGGCATCAAATACGTTATCGGTCATCTGTGCTCCTCCTCTACTCAGCCAGCTTCAGACATCTATAACGACGAAGGCGTGCTGATGATCACCCCAGCCGCTACCGCGCCTGAACTGACGGCACGTGGCTATGCTGACGTGCTGCGTACTACCGGCTTGGATTCCGATCAGGGCCCAACGGCGGCGACCTACATCCTCGACCACATCAAACCAAAACGTATCGCTGTGGTGCATGACAAACAGCAATATGGTCAGGGTCTGGCGGAATCGGTGCAGAAAACCCTGAAAGCCAAAGGCGGCAACGTGGTGCTGTTTGAAGGTATCACCGCCGGTGATAAAGACTTCTCCACGCTGATTGCGCGTCTGAAGAAAGAAAACGTCGATTTCGTTTACTACGGTGGCTATTACCCGGAGCTGGGCCAGATTCTGCGTCAGGCAAAATCCGCTGGCCTGAATGCCGGTTTCATGGGTCCGGAAGGCGTGGGCAACGCTTCTCTGTCTAACATCGCTGGCGATGCGTCTGAAGGCCTGTTCGTGACCCTGCCGAAACGTTATGACCAGCTGCCAGAGAACAAGGCGATTGTTGATGCGATTAAAGCCAACACCGCGTCTAACCGCAAAGATCCAACCGGTCCGTTCGTCTGGACCACCTACGCGGCGATTCAGTCGCTGGTGGCCGGAATCGAGCGCAGTAAGAGCGATGAGCCCGATGCGATTGCGAAGAACCTGAAAGAGGGCGCTGCCGTTCCAACCGTGATGGGCAACCTGAACTGGGATGAGAAAGGTGACCTGAAGGGCTTCGAATTTGGTGTCTTCAAATGGCACAAAGACGGCTCTTCTACCGCAGTTAAGTAATCCCCCAAAATTCCCTTTCCCGCACGCGGGAGAGGGAATTATTCAGCTCCAGAGCAGGTCCTCACTATGTCCGAGCAGTTTCTCTATTTTATTCAGCAGATGTTCAACGGGGTGACCCTCGGGAGCACCTACGCGCTGATCGCCATCGGTTACACCATGGTTTACGGCATTATCGGCATGATCAACTTCGCCCACGGCGAGGTGTACATGATCGGTAGCTATGTCTCCTTTATCGTGATTGCCGCCCTGATGATGATGGGCATCGATACCTCGTGGCTGATGATCGCCGCTGGTTTCGTGATGGCGGTGATCATCTCCAGCGCCTATGGCTGGAGCATCGAGCGCGTGGCGTACCGGCCGGTGCGATCGTCCAAGCGCCTGATCGCGCTGATCTCAGCGATCGGGATGTCGATCTTCCTGCAAAACTACGTCAGCCTGACGCAAGGCTCGCGCGATCTTGCGCTGCCAAGCCTGATCACCGGCCAGTGGACGCTGGGCGAAAGCAACGGCTTTGCGGCCACGCTCTCCACCATGCAACTGGTGATTTGGGTGGTGACCTTCCTGTCGATGCTGGCGCTGACGCTGTTTATCCGTTATTCGCGCATGGGCCGCGCCTGCCGCGCCTGTGCAGAAGACCTGAAAATGGCCAGCCTGCTGGGCATCAACACCGACCGCGTTATCTCTCTCACCTTTATCATTGGTGCGGCGATGGCCGCGGTGGCGGGCGTATTGCTCGGTCAATTCTACGGCTCCATTAACCCATTCATCGGCTTTATGGCCGGGATGAAAGCCTTCACCGCAGCGGTATTAGGCGGTATCGGCAGTATTCCAGGCGCGATGATTGGCGGCCTGGTGCTGGGCATTGCAGAAGCGCTGACCTCGGCGTATCTGTCGACCGAGTATAAAGATGTGGTCTCCTTCGCGCTGCTGATTGTGGTGCTGCTGGTGATGCCAACCGGGATTCTTGGCCGTCCGGAGGTGGAGAAAGTATGAAACGCCTCGGTTTGGTCAACGCCGTGATCTCCACGGTGATGTTGCTGATTCTCGCCACCTTCTTTATGGGCGTGCGCCTCGATCTGGACGGCACCAAACTGGTGGTCGCCAATGCGGGCGCGGTGCGCTGGAACTGGATCTTCATGGGTTGTGCGGTGGTGTTTGTCTTCCAGCTGCTGCGTCCGCTGGTGCAGGGTAAATTCAAACGCAGCGGCAAAGGTTTTGTTCTGCCGGGTTTTGATGGATCAACGCCAAAGCAGAAGCTGTTGATGGCGCTGGTGATTGCCGCCGCCGTTATCTGGCCGTTTCTGGTCTCGCGCGGCAGCGTCGATATCGCCACGCTGACGCTGATCTACGTGATGCTCGGTCTCGGGTTGAACGTGGTGGTGGGTTTGTCTGGTTTGCTGGTGCTGGGCTACGGCGGTTTCTACGCCATCGGCGCTTACACCTTCGCGTTGCTTAATCACTATTACGGTTTTGGTTTCTGGGAAAGTCTGCCGCTGGCCGGTTTAGTCGCCGGTGCGTTTGGCCTGATGCTCGGCTTCCCGGTGCTGCGCCTGCGCGGTGACTATCTGGCGATCGTCACGCTCGGCTTCGGTGAAATCGTGCGTATTCTGCTGCTGAATAATACCGCGATCACCGGCGGCCCGAACGGCATCGCGCAGATTCCCAAGCCAAGTCTGTTTGGTCTGGAGTTTGGCCGCCGCGTCAGTGAAGGCGGCTGGAGCACTTTCCATGATTTCTTCGGCCTGAAATACGATCCCAGCGACCGCGTGATTTTCCTCTATCTGGTGGCGCTGCTGCTGGTGGTGCTGACGCTGTTTGTGATCAACCGTTTACTGCGTATGCCGCTGGGCCGCGCGTGGGAAGCGCTGCGTGAAGATGAGATCGCCTGCCGTTCGCTCGGCCTGAGCCCAACGCGCATCAAGCTGACTGCTTTCACCATCAGCGCCGTGTTCGCCGGCTTCGCGGGGACGTTGTTCGCCGCTCGTCAGGGCTTCGTCAGCCCGGAATCCTTCACCTTCGTCGAATCGGCCTTTGTGCTGGCGATTGTGGTGTTGGGCGGCATGGGTTCGCAGCTGGCAGTGATCCTTGCAGCGATTCTGCTGGTGGTATCACGCGAGCTGATGCGTGATTTGAACGAGTACAGCATGCTGGTGCTCGGCGGTTTGATGGTGCTGATGATGATCTGGCGTCCACAAGGTCTGCTGCCGATGAAGCGTCCGCATCTGAAGATGAAAAGCAGTAAACAAGGAGAGCAGGCATGAGTCAGCCTTTATTAGCCGTTGAAGGCCTGATGATGCGCTTCGGCGGCCTGTTAGCCGTCAACAACGTGGCGCTTGAGCTGCATCCACAGGAAATTGTTTCGCTGATCGGCCCGAACGGTGCCGGTAAAACCACGGTGTTCAACTGCCTGACCGGTTTCTACAAACCGACCGGCGGTACCATCAAACTACGCGATCAGCAGCTGCAAGGTTTGCCGGGCCAGAAGATTGCGCGCATGGGCATTGTGCGTACCTTCCAGCATGTGCGTCTGTTCCGTGAAATGACGGTGATTGAAAACCTGCTGGTGGCACAACATCAGCACCTGAAAAGCGGCGTGTTCTCCGGCTTGTTCAAAACCCCGGCTTTCCGTCGCGGTGAGAGCGAAGCGCTGGATCGCGCGGCAACTTGGCTTGAACGCATCGGTTTGCTGGATCTGGCTAACCGTCAGGCGGGTAACCTTGCTTACGGTCAGCAGCGTCGTCTGGAGATTGCGCGCTGCATGGTGACGCGTCCGGAAATCCTGATGCTGGATGAACCGGCGGCGGGTCTTAACCCGCGTGAAACGCACGAACTCGATGAGCTGATCGCCGAACTGCGTAGTGAGCACAAGGTTTCCGTGCTGCTAATTGAACACGATATGAAGCTGGTGATGGGCATTTCTGACCGCATTTACGTGGTGAATCAGGGAACGCCGCTGGCTAACGGCACGCCGGAACAGGTGCGTAACAATCCGGATGTGATCCGTGCTTATTTAGGTGAGGCGTAACATGGCAAACCCGATTTTAACTTTGCAGAATGTCAGCGCCCATTACGGTCCGATTCAGGCGCTGCACAACATTAATCTGCACATCAATCAGGGTGAAATCGTCACGCTGATCGGTGCCAACGGCGCGGGTAAAACCACGTTGCTCGGCACTTTGTGTGGCGAACCACGCGCCACCAGCGGCACCATCACCTTTGATGGTAAAACAATCACCGACTGGCAAACCGCGAAAATCATGCGTGAAGCGATTGCCATCGTGCCGGAAGGCCGTCGGGTGTTTTCGCGCATGACGGTGGAAGAGAACCTGGCGATGGGCGGTTTTTTCGCCACGCGTCAGCAGTATCTGGAGCGTATCGATCGCGTTTATCAGCTGTTTTCACGGCTGGCAGAACGTAAAGCACAGCGCGCGGGTACCATGTCTGGCGGTGAGCAGCAGATGCTGGCGATTGGTCGCGCGTTGATGAGCCAGCCGCGTTTGCTGCTGCTGGATGAGCCGTCGTTGGGTTTGGCGCCGATTATCATTCAGCAGATCTTCGACACCATTGAGCAGCTGCGTAAAGAGGGCATGACCATCTTCCTCGTCGAGCAGAACGCCAACCAGGCGCTGAAGCTGGCGGATCGCGGCTATGTGCTGGAGAACGGCCACGTGGTGCTGGAGGACAGCGGCGAAGCGTTGCTGTCCAACGAAGCGGTGCGGAGTGCGTATTTAGGCGCATAAGTTAGTGCTCGCTGTCCCCCATCCCGGCCTTCCCCCGCAAGCGGGGGAAGGAGACGCTGCCACATGCCACTCCCAACTCACATATAGCAGCATCTTCCTCCCCCATTAATGGGGGAGGACCGAGGAGGGGGACAGCCAGCACGTACCAGCCAGCACTCCTAACCCACCTGTCACATCCCCGTCATAAACCTGTTATTAATCCGTCATTTCCCCGTGTCATGTTACGTCGCGAACTAAAAAATGCGCGCATTCGCGCGTACTTAACAGCACAGGAAAAACCTTATGTCCGCTTTTACGCTTCGTCCCCGCCTGATGAGTGTCGTGCTCGGTCTGGCGCTCAGCGGTAATGCGCTGGCTGCAACTGAGATCCCTTTCTGGCACTCAATGGAAGGCGAGTTAGGCAAAGAAGTTGATTCTCTGGCACAACGTTTTAACCAGGCTCATCCCGATTACAAAATCGTTCCGACTTACAAAGGCAACTACGAGCAGAGCTTAGCGGCGGGTATCGCGGCGGTGCGCTCCGGTAAAGCGCCTGCGCTGCTGCAGGTATACGAAGTCGGTACGGCGACCATGATGGCGTCAAAAGCTATCGTCCCGGTCAACCAGGTGTTTAAAGACGCTGGCGTGCAGATGGATCCGAAACAGTTCGTGCCAGCCGTTGCCGGTTACTACAGCGACAGCAAAGGCCAGCTGATCTCGCAGCCGTTCAACAGCTCCACGCCGGTACTGTATTACAACAAAGATGCGTTCAAAAAAGCCGGTCTGAACCCGGATCAGCCACCAAAAACCTGGCAGGAGCTGGCGAAAGACGCCGAAGCGCTGCGCAAAGCGGGCCTGACCTGCGGTTACGCCAGCGGCTGGCAGGGCTGGATTCAGATTGAAAACTTCAGCGCCTGGCATGCGCTGCCGGTCGCCACCAAAAACAACGGCTTTGAAGGTACTGATGCGGTACTGGAGTTCAACAAGCCGGTGCAGGTGCGCCACATCGAAATGCTGGAAGCGATGAACAAGAAGGGTGATTTCACCTACTTCGGTCGCAAAGATGAATCCACCGCCAAGTTCTACAACGGTGATTGCGGCATCACCACAGCGTCTTCCGGTTCGCTGGCCGACATCAAACACTACGCCAAATTTAACTTCGGCGTTGGCATGATGCCGTACGATGAGACCGTTCCAAATGCACCGCAAAACGCCATCATTGGCGGCGCGAGCCTGTGGGTGATGAAAGGCAAAGATGCCAACACCTACAAAGGCGCGGCGGAGTTCATGAAGTTCCTCGCCCAGCCGGAAATCGCTGCCGAATGGCACCAGAAAACCGGTTATCTGCCGATCACCACCGCCGCGTACGAGCTGACCAAGCAACAGGGCTTCTATGACAAGAACCCAGGCGCAGACATCGCTACGCGTCAGATGCTGAACAAAGATCCGCTGCCGTTCACCAAAGGTATGCGTCTGGGCAACATGCCGCAGATTCGTACCATCGTGGATGAAGAGCTGGAAGGCGTGTGGACCGGCAAACAGGCGCCGCAAGCCGCGCTGGATAACGCTGTAAAACGCGGTAACGAACTGCTGCGCCGTTTTGAGCAGCAAGTGAAGTAACGCTGTTATCTCGGGGCCGACGCCTGGCGTTCGCCCCGATTTTTCTCCTGGATTGAGCCTGCTATGTCCTCATCGCGCCCCGTATTTCGCTCCCGTTTTCTGCCCTATTTGCTGCTGCTGCCGCAACTGGTGATTACGGCCATCTTCTTCTTGTGGCCAGCCGGTGAAGCCTTGTGGTATTCGCTGCAAAGCATTGATCCTTTTGGCATCTCCAGCACCTTCGTCGGAATGGCGAACTTTAAACGCCTGTTCAGTGACGAGTACTATCTGGCGTCATTCTGGACCACCATTGAGTTCAGTGCGCTGGTCACCATTTGCGGCATGACCTTTTCCCTGCTGCTGGCGGCGCTGGTGGATTACGTGATTCGCCTGCGCAAGCTCTACCAAACCTTGCTGCTGCTGCCGTACGCGGTGGCGCCGGTGGTGGCGGCGGTGCTGTGGATGTTCCTGTTCAATCCGGGCCTCGGTTTGTTCAGCCATCTGCTGAACCAAATGGGCTACAACTGGAACTACGCGCAAAATAGCGGTCAGGCGATGTTCCTGATTGTGCTGGCGTCGATCTGGCAGCAAATGAGCTACAACTTCCTGTTTTTCTTTGCCGCGCTGCAGTCGATTCCCAAATCGCTGGTGGAAGCGGCGGCGATCGATGGCGCCGGTCCGGTGCGTCGCTTCTTCAATTTGTCCCTGCCGCTGATTACGCCGGTGAGCTTTTTCCTGCTGGTGGTCAATCTGGTGTACGCCTTCTTCGACACCTTCCCGGTGATCGATGCCGCCACCGGCGGCGGGCCGGTGCAGGCCACCACCACGCTGATCTACAAAATCTATCGCGAAGGCTTCACCGGGCTGGATCTCTCTTCCTCCGCCGCGCAATCGGTGGTGCTGATGCTGCTGGTGATTGGCCTGACTATTCTGCAATTCCGCTTTGTCGAGCGTAAGGTGCAATACCAATGATTGAGAATCGACGCGGGTTGGACATCTTCAGCCATACCTTGCTGGTGCTGGGCGTGCTGACCATTCTGTTCCCGCTTTACATCGCTTTTGTCGCGGCGACGCTGGATAACGAGGCGGTGTATCAGGTGCCGATGACGCTGCTGCCGGGCACGCATTTGTGGGATAACATCGCGCGCATCTGGACACATGGCGTGAATGGCAACGGTCCGGCGTTTGGCATGATGATGCTCAACAGCCTGCTGATGGCGCTCGGCATCACCATTGGCAAAATCAGTGTCTCGATGCTCTCCGCCTTCGCGCTGGTGTGGTTCCGTTTCCCGCTGCGCTCGCTGTTTTTCTGGCTGATTTTCATCACCCTGATGCTGCCGGTGGAAGTGCGTATTTTTCCGACGGTGGAAGTGATTTCGACGCTGAATATGCTCGACAGCTACAGCGGCCTAACGCTGCCGCTGATGGCATCGGCGACGGCCACTTTCCTGTTCCGTCAGTTCTTTATGTCACTGCCGGACGAGCTGATTGAGGCGGCGCGTATCGACGGTGCCAGCCCGATGCGCTTCTTCTGGGACATTGTGTTACCGCTGTCCAAAACCAATCTCGCCGCGCTCTTCGTGATCACCTTTATCTACGGCTGGAACCAATATCTGTGGCCGCTGCTGATCATCAACGATGCCAGCCTCAGCACCGCCGTCGCCGGAGTGAAAAGCATGATCAACAGCAGCGGCGGGCCGACGCAGTGGAATGAAGTGATGGCGGCAATGTTATTAACCCTGATTCCACCGGTGGTGGTGGTACTCGTGATGCAACGTGCGTTTGTGCGTGGCCTGGTAGAGAGTGATAAATAAATGGCAGGCGTAACCCTTCAGACCGTTACCAAATCGTACGACGGTAAAAATCAGATCATTCAACCCCTGAATATCACCATTAACGATGGCGAATTTATGGTGATGGTCGGCCCTTCCGGCTGCGGTAAATCGACGCTGCTGCGCATGGTGGCGGGCCTTGAGCGCGTATCGTCGGGCGATATTTATATCGACGATAAACGTGTCACCCACATGGAGCCGAAAGATCGCGGCATCGCCATGGTGTTTCAGAACTACGCGCTCTATCCGCACATGACGGTGGGCGAAAACATGGCGTATGGCCTGAAAATTCGCGGCATGGGCAAAGTGCAGATTGATCAGCGCGTGATGGAAGCCGCGCGCAGCCTTGAGCTGGATCATCTGCTGCATCGCCGCCCGCGTGAGCTGTCGGGCGGACAGCGTCAGCGCGTGGCGATGGGGCGCGCTATCGTGCGTGAACCGGCTGTTTTCCTGTTTGATGAGCCGCTGTCGAATCTGGATGCGCGCCTGCGCGTGCAGATGCGTCTTGAGCTGCAACAGCTGCATCGCCGCCTGAAAACCACCAGCATCTACGTGACGCACGACCAGGTAGAAGCGATGACGCTGGCGCAACGCGTGATGGTCATGAACAAAGGCGTGGTGGAGCAGGTGGGCACGCCGGTGGAAGTCTACGAGCGTCCAGCCAGCCAGTTTGTTGCCTCGTTTATCGGCGCGCCCGCCATGAATTTGCTGCCAGGGCAAATCAGCAGCGACGGCACGCGTTTCACGCTGGATGCGCTTAACAGCTTGCTGCTGGGCGAGAGCAGAGCCAAATGGGCCAATCGTCCGCTGACGCTCGGCATTCGTCCCGAACACATCAAACTCAGCAGCCGCGATGCGGGCGGCATTCCGATGGTGGTTGAAACGCTGGAGATGCTCGGCGCGGATAATCTGGCGCACGGTCGCATCGGTAACGCGCGCATGGTGGTTCGTTTGCCGCACAGCGAGCGCCCGCAGGCGGGCAGCACCTTGTGGCTGCATCTGCCGTCAGATGCGTTACACTTCTTCGATTCAACCTATGGAAAGCGTCTGGAATGAGTCAACATAACTGGCCTTATCCGCACATTGTCGCGCATCGCGGCGGCGGCAAACTGGCTCCGGAAAATACCCTCGCGGCGATTGATGTCGGCGCGCAGCACGGTCACACCATGATCGAGTTTGATGCCAAGCTGTCGCAAGATAAGCAAATTTTCCTGCTGCACGACGATACGCTGGATCGCACCAGCAACGGTTGGGGCGTGGCGGGCGCGCTGTCGTGGCATAAGCTGTCACAGCTGGATGCCGGCGGCTGGTTTAGCCGCGATTACG
Organism: Pantoea sp. DY-5; assembly: GCF_019795955.1. Lineage (NCBI taxonomy): Bacteria > Pseudomonadati > Pseudomonadota > Gammaproteobacteria > Enterobacterales > Erwiniaceae > Pantoea > Pantoea sp. DY-5. Next base: position 524,391 of record NZ_JAIMIE010000003.1, on the reverse strand, counting down.
AAGGCGAACCGCTGGCGCTGCTGAGCGAAGTGGCCGAGCGTTGTCGCCAGCATCAGATGATGGCGAACATCGAGATCAAACCCACCACCGGGCAGGAGGTGGAAACTGGCCGCAATGTGGCGCTGGCCGCACGCGAACTGTGGCAAGGACAAACCGCGCCGCTGCTCTCCTCCTTCTCTTACGCAGCGCTGGAGGCGGCGATGGAGGCAGCACCTGAACTGCCGCGCGGGTTGCTGCTGGATGAGTGGCACGACGATTGGCAGGCGCTGACGGCGCGTCTGGATTGCGTGTCGATCCATCTCAACCACAAATTACTCGAAGCCAAACGCACCGCGCAGCTGAAAGCGGCCGGTCTGCATATTCTGGTGTATACCGTGAATCAGCCCGCGCGGGCGCGCGAGCTGTTGAGTTGGGGCGTCGATGCTATCTGCACCGACCGCATCGATATTATCGGTCCCGACTTCCGCTAGTTCTGCTGCTGTTTCTGGCCCGGTTGCGACTGAATCACCCGCTGCTGGGCGCTATCCCGCTGTTCCTGCACCTTGCGCTGGACATCCTGACTTTGCTGCTGCTGATTCTGCTGCAACCTGAGCTTCTGCTGTTGCTGCTGATTCTGCATCTGCGACTGCATCCGCTGCTGGCTCGGGTTGAAGCCGGGTTTGTTCGGATCGTTGGTGCTGTTCAACGTATTTGCCATGCTGCTTAACGGCAGCAATGCTGCGATCACAATTAGCCATTTGTTCATGGTCTTCCTCCATTCATGCAGCCTGCTGTGTGCTGATGCTGCCAAAGTGGCAACACGCGCTGCAGCCATAAGTTTATGCGATATCACAAACCTATGATCCAGGAGTGCGCCGAATTTAGCTTACTGCTACGCTTTTTACCGTGTTTGCAAACACTTGCATCAATAAATAACAAATGGATACCCATAATAATTCGAGGCGCAGGAAGGCGGCAAACGAGAGAGTCCCGATGAGCTTACATAAGTAAGTGATTCGGGTGAACGAGAGCAGCCAACGCATCTGCACCTTGAAGTATGAAGGGTATAAATAACTTTAAAAGGATGGTGGCAGATGAGGATACAGGGCAACGTGCGTCAGTTCGGCTGGGCATTATTGATGAGTTTGACCGTGGTGCAGGGCGCACACGCTGCGCCCGCTAACGCGCCGCCGGTTTCGTATGGCGTTGATAGTGATACCTTTCACCCGGTAAAAGCCAAACATGGCATGGTGGCATCGGTGGATGCGATGGCGACAGAAGTCGGCGTCGATATTCTTAAGCAGGGCGGTAACGCGGTGGATGCGGCGGTTGCGGTGGGTTTCGCGCTGGCGGTGACGCATCCGCAGGCCGGTAATCTCGGCGGCGGGGGCTTTATGCTGCTACGCACCGTATCGGGCCGCACCACCGCCATCGACTTCCGCGAAATGGCACCGGCGCGCGCGTCACGCGATATGTTCCTTGATAAGCAGGGCAACGCTGATAGTAAGTTGTCACTCACTTCTCACTTAGCCTCAGGCACGCCGGGCACCGTGGCCGGTTTTGCGCTGGCGGCGCAGAAATACGGTACCTTGCCGCTGAGCACTTTACTGGCGCCTGCCATCAAACTGGCGCGTGACGGTATCGTAGTGAACGATGCGCTGGCCGACGATCTCGCCACCTACGGCAAAGAGACGCTGATCAACCACGACAACAGCCGCGCGATTTTCTACAAAGCCGACGGCAAGCCGTACCAGAAGGGCGAACGTCTGGTGCAGAAAAACCTCGCGCGTAGCCTGCAATTGATTGCTCAGCAAGGGCCGGATGCGTTCTATAAGGGCAAAATCGCCGATGAAATTGCCGGTGAAATGGCGCAGCACGGCGGCCTGATCGGCAAGCCGGATCTGGCGGCCTATCGCGCGGTAGAACGCAAACCGGTGAGCGGCACCTATCGCGGCTACGAAGTGTTCTCCATGCCGCCGCCATCCTCCGGCGGGATTCACATCGTGCAGATCCTCAATATCCTGGAAAACTTCGACCTCGCGAAGTTTGGTTTTGGCAGCGCGGATGCGATGCAGGTGATGGCGGAAGCGGAAAAATACGCTTACGCCGACCGTTCAGAATACCTTGGCGATCCTGATTTCGTCAAAGTGCCGCAGCAGGCGCTAACCAGCAAAGCCTACGCCAAAACACTGGCGCAGCAGATTGACGTCAACAAAGCGCGTCCATCCAGCGAGATCAAGCCGGGCAAACTGGCGCCGTATGAAAGCAATCAAACCACGCACTTCTCGGTGGTGGATAAAGATGGCAACGCGGTCGCGGTGACTTACACGCTGAATACCTACTTCGGCAGCGGCATTGTCGCCGGACAAAGCGGCATTTTGATGAACAATGAAATGGATGATTTCTCGGCCAAACCGGGCACGCCAAACGTCTATGGCTTAGTCGGTGGCGAGGCGAATGCGGTGCAACCGGCCAAACGTCCACTGTCATCGATGTCGCCGACTATCGTGGCGAAAGACGGTAAAACCTGGCTGGTGACCGGCAGCCCAGGCGGCAGCCGCATTATCACCACCGTGCTGCAAATGGTGGTGAACAGCATCGATTTCGGCATGAACGTAGCGGAAGCAACCAACGCACCGCGCTTCCATCATCAATGGTTGCCCGATCAGCTGCGCGTGGAGAAAGGTTTCAGTCCGGATACGCTGCGCCTGCTGGAAGCTAAAGGGCAGCATGTGAAAGTGATGCCCGCGATGGGCAGCACGCAGAGCATTATGATTGGGCCGGACGGCACGCGCTATGGCGCATCCGATCCGCGTTCAGTGGATGATTTAAGCGCAGGTTATTAATCACTTGTAGGGTCGCCATTCATGGCGACCTGGTTTCCAGGTGCGCATCAATGCGCACCCTACAAAGAATCTGCGTATTCACATTAACCTTTCAAGCGCGCCATATAATGGGTATCCACCATTTCGCCGTCGCGCATGGCGTGCCGACGTGCGGTACCTTCAATCTCAAAGCCAAACTGCTGATAAAGGCCAAGCGCTTTGTGGTTATCGGCGAACACCGTCAGCTCAATGCGCGTCACCTGCAGCCAGTTGTCGCACAAATCAATCATCGCTGACATCAGCGCTTTACCGACGCCGCGCCGATGAAAAGCAGAATCGACGCCCATGCCAAAGGTCGCAGTATGGCGACGGCGCGCCACCGACAGCACTTCCACAGTGAGTTGCCCGGCAATCTGATCGTCAATACACGCCACTAGCATATGCACACCCGGACGCAGATTACTGAGGCGTTCCTGCCACAGCGTCGGCGATTGATAAGGCAGATGCAGCGTGCTGGCCTGCGGTTCAGGCTGGCTGTACATGCACGTTAAAGCAGCTGCATCTTCGGGAATGGCGTGACGAACAACGATCTGACTCATGAGCGACTCCTTGTGCAAAATGGATAAAATCCCCTTTAACATCAAGGAATTCTCGCTCTTCGTCAATGCAAAATAATTCGCAAAAGGGCTTTACAGACGCGAATGATAATGATTATTATTGTCATGCGAGCTCGGAAACGTCTCCTGACAACCGGGTAAGCACGACATTGCTCACATTGCTTCCAGGTATTATTTAGCCAGCTCGGGTGCTGGCTTTTTTTTTGCCTTTTACAGGGTGTACCAGGTTGCTGCACCGGGCCCGACCGGCAGATTAAAGACAAACACCCACAGCACAAACAGCAGCGTCCAGCCAATCATAAACACCACCGAATACGGCAACATCATCGCCACTAGCGTACCAATACCCATATCGCGTCGATAGCGCGCCGCCACCGCCATAATCAAGCCAAAGTAACTCATCATTGGCGTAATCACGTTGGTCACCGAATCACCGATGCGATACGCCGCCTGAATCACTTCCGGCGCAAAGCCGACCAGCATCAGCATCGGCACAAAGATCGGTGCGGTCACCGCCCATTGCGCCGAGGCGGAGCCAATCATCAGGTTGATAAAGCCGCAGATCATGATGAAGCAGACAAACAGCAGCGGCGCGCCCATATCGATTGATGCCAGCAGATTGGCGCCTTTTACCGCCACCACGGTGCCGAAATTGCTCCAGTTAAAGAACGCCACGAACTGCGCAGCAAAGAACACCAGCACGATATACATGCCCATGCTGCTCATACTGGCTGACATGGCGTTAATGACATCGCGATCGTTGCGCATATTGCCGATCATGCGGCCATAAACCATGCCGGGAATGGCGAAGAAGACAAAGATAAACACCACAATGCCCTTCAGGAACGGTGAGCCCGCCAGCGTGCCGGTTTTCGGGTTGAGTAACACGCCGTAGCCCGGAATCACGGTCAGGATCAGCAGCAGCGTAACGCCAAGAACCGCCCAGCCCGCGCCTTTCAACGCCCGACGTTCTTGCGTCGTCAGCGCGCCCATATCGCCTCGCACCGCATCACCTTCGCTGTCGTGATATTTGCCCAGTTTAGGTTCGACGATGCTGTTGGTGATCCAGGTGCCAAGAATGGCAATCACGAAGGTACTGACAAACATAAAGTACCAGTTTACTTCCGGGCCAACATGGTAGTCAGGATCGATAATCTGCGCGGCGCTTTGGGTAATGCCCGAGAGCAGCGGATCGATGGTGCCAAGCAGTAAGTTGGCGCTGTAGCCGCCAGAAACCCCGGCAAACGCCGCGGCCAGGCCCGCCAGGGGATGACGGCCCAATGAGTGGAAAATCATCGCGGCCAGCGGAATCAGCACCACATAGCCCAACTCAGAAGCGGTGTTGGAGATAATGCCAGCGAAGACGATGGTGAAGGTGATGAGCTTTTTCGGTGCGTTAAACACCAGCGCGCGCATCGCCGCCGAGAGCAGCCCTGAATGTTCGGCAATCCCCACACCGAGCAGCGCAACCAACACGGTGCCGAGCGGCGCAAAGCCGGTAAAGTTGGTGACCAGATGGCTGACGATGCGTTGCAAACCTTCGGCACTCATCAGGCTAACCACGTGAATCACACCGTCTGGTGTGCGTCCTGCCGCGCCAACTGGGCGGGGATCGATCACGTTGACGCCAAACGCTGCGGCAACGGCAGACGCAACAATGATAAACAGTGAAAACAGGGCAAATAGAGTAATCGGATGCGGTAATAAATTACCCAGCCATTCAACGGTATTCAAAAAGCGCTCAATCGGGCGCTTAGCGGGTGGAGTGATGTGTTCTGACATAATTTTTCCTTGTTATTCCTGCTTGCAGGGTCCGTGATGCTCATTGTTATGTAGTGGGTTATCTACAAGACCAATCTCGTTCGCACTTCCTCATCAGTAAAACCTGGGTCGTTTTTTCGTTTTCATTCACTTTTTTTGAACAGAGGGATGAAGTTTTTCAGCTATCAATCAATCCTACGCAGTACCAAACTGTAAAAAACATTGAGGAGAATTGAACATGATTTATGTACGTAAAGCTGAAGAACGCGGTCACGCTAATCACGGTTGGCTGGATAGCTGGCACACCTTTTCTTTCGCCGATTATCACGATGCCAACTTTATGGGCTTCTCGGCACTGCGCGTGATTAACGAAGATGTTATCGATGGTGGTCAGGGCTTCGGCACCCATCCGCATAAAGACATGGAAATTCTGACCTATGTGCTGTCTGGCACCGTTGAACATCAAGACAGCATGGGCAATAAAGAGCAGATTCCGAGCGGTGAGTTCCAAATCATGAGCGCCGGTACCGGCGTGCGACATTCGGAGTACAACGCCAGCGCCACCGATCCGCTGCACCTGTATCAGATCTGGATCATTCCAGAGCGCAAAGGCATTGAGCCGCGTTACGCGCAACGCCGTTTCGATGATGTTAAAGGCCGCCAGTTTGTGCTGACGCCGGATGAACGTGACGGATCGCTCAAGGTGTTTCAGGACATGACGTTGTCGCGCTGGGTCTTTGCTGAGGGCGAAAGCGATAAAGTGACAGTTGAAGCCGGTCGTCGCGTGTGGATTCAGGTGGTGAAAGGGCTGGTGAGCGTGAATGGCGAACAGGTTGGCAGCAGCGATGCGCTGGCGATTTGGGATGAAAGCGCGCTGAGCATCAAAGCTGACAGCGATGCAGAGATTCTGCTGTTTGATTTGCCACCGGTTTAAAGGTCGCGCAATGAATGGCGCCGCTGCAATATCTGCACGTATTTGTAGCGGCGCGATTGATCGCGCAGGTTTTCCTCAAAAGCAGTGCATGACAAAAAAATGATAAACTCGTCGTATCTCTGATTTCAGGCGCATACGATGAAGAAGAAAAGACCGGTATTACAGGACGTTGCCGATCGTGTCGGCATCACAAAAATGACCGTCAGTCGCTACCTGCGCAATCCCGATCAGGTTTCTGCGGCGCTGCGCGATAAGATCGCCGTGGCGCTGGACGAACTCGGTTACATCCCCAATCGCGCCCCCGATATGCTCTCCAATGCCACCAGCCGCGCTATCGGCGTGCTGCTGCCTTCCTTAACCAACCAGGTTTTCGCCGACGTATTGCGCGGCATTGAGGCCGTCACCGACGAAGCGGGTTACCAAACGCTGGTGGCGCATTTTGGCTACAACGCGCAGAAAGAGGAGTTACAGCTGCGATCGCTGCTCGGCTGGAACATCGACGGCGTGATTCTCACCGAGCGTACCCATACGCCGGGCACACTGCGCATGCTGGAAGTAGCGGGCATTCCAGTGATTGAGATGATGGATTCGGTCACGCCGTGCCTCGATATGGCGGTGGGCTTTGATAACGTCGAAGCCGCGCGGCAGATGACGCATGCTATTCTGAAAAAAGGCCATCGCCATACGGTTTATCTCGGCGCGCGACTTGATGAACGTACCTTGCAGAAGCAACAGGGCTACGAAAAAGCGATGCGCGAAGCGGGGCTCACGCCACACAGCGTGATGATGGAAGATGCCTCCTCTTTCAGCGCCGGCGCGCAACTACTGTGCGAGGCGCAAAAGCGTTATCCGGAAACTGACAGCCTGTTTTGTACCAACGATGACCTCGCGGTAGGCGCGATGTTTGAGTGCCAGCGTCAGGGATTACGCGTGCCGCAGCAGATGGCGATTGCCGGTTTCCACGGCCATGACATTACGCAAGTGGTGAATCCGCGCCTCGCCACGGTGTTAACGCCGCGCGAGCGTATGGGACGGGAATCGGCAGCGATGCTGCTGGCGCGCATTGGCGGCGATCGCACGCTAACGCAACCGCTGGATGTTGGCTTTGAAATCTCCGAAGGTGACAGCATCTGATTTTGGCGATTATTTGAGTCAGTTCACACTTTCGTGCTTTTCCACCTGAGAAGGGTTGCCAGCCTTTCAGTGGGCTCTGACAATGGCAGCTCGATTTGTTATCGGTAACATTGGGCAGAATTCACTGCCGGAGCGCAAAACAATGACAACGCCATCTCCATCGCACCACGTCTTTATCCTGATGGGCGTTTCCGGCAGCGGAAAATCTGCCGTCGCCAATCAGGTCTCTCATCAGTTAAACACTGCATTCCTCGATGGGGATTTCCTCCATCCGCGCAGCAACATCATGAAAATGGCGGATGGCCATCCGCTGGACGATAACGATCGCCAGCCGTGGCTGCAGGCGCTGAATGATGCGGCATTTGCCATGCAGCGCACGCAGGAGATCTCCATCATCGTCTGTTCGGCACTGAAAAAGTCCTATCGCGACATCCTGCGTCAGGGCAACGAGAATCTGAAATTTATCTATCTGCAGGGCGACTTCGAAACCATTGAATCCCGCCTGAAAGCGCGTAAAGGTCACTTCTTCAAACCGCAGATGCTGGTGACGCAGTTCGCCACGCTGCAGGAACCCGGCGCGGATGAGCCCGATGTACTGGTGGTTGATATCAATCATTCACTGGATGAGGTAGTTGCGGCCACGGTTGCGACCATTGAGGGTGCAATCAACAAGGGTTAGTCATGAGTACCGCAACGCTAGTGTTAACCGCAGCAGGCTCTGTCCTGCTGTTGCTGTTTTTGGTGATGAAAGCGCGTATGCACGCCTTTGTTGCCCTGATGTTAGTCTCCATTGGTGCCGGTCTGTTTTCCGGCATGCCGCTCGATAAAATCGCACAAACCATGGAAAAAGGCATGGGCGGAACGCTCGGCTTTCTCGCCATTGTGGTGGCGTTGGGCGCGATGTTCGGCAAGATCCTGCATGAAACCGGCGCCGTCGATCAGATCGCCATCCGCATGTTGAAAACTTTTGGGGAAAGCCGCGCGCACTATGCGATGGGCGTCGCCGGGTTGATCTGTGCGTTGCCGCTGTTCTTCGAAGTGGCGGTGGTGTTGCTGATCAGCATTGCGTTCGCCGTGGCGCGTCGCACCCAAGGCAATTTAGTTAAACTGGTGATCCCGCTGTTTGCCGGTGTTGCGGCGTCCGCCGCGTTTCTGCTGCCGGGTCCTGCGCCGATGCTGCTGGCCGCGCAGATGCACGCTGATTTTGGCTGGATGATTCTGCTGGGCCTGTGCGCCGCGATTCCGGGCATGCTGATTGCGGGCCCGCTGTTTGGCAGCTTTATTGCCCGACATGTCAGCTTTAGTGCACCGCCGGAAGATCATCAGCCGGAAGTGGAAGAGGGCAAACTGCCGTCGTTTGGCTTTAGTCTGGCGCTGATTCTGTTCCCGCTGCTGCTGGTGGGCCTGAAAACCATCGGCGCACGCTTCACCACGCCGGGTTCCCATCTGTATGAGTGGCTGGAGTTTATCGGCCATCCGTTCACCGCGATTTTGCTGGCCTGTCTGGTGGCGATTTATGGCCTGGCTTATCGTCAGGGCATGGATAAAGAGAAGGTGATGCAGGTATGCGGCAGCGCGCTGCAACCGGCGGGCATTATCCTGCTGGTGATTGGTGCGGGCGGCGTGTTCAAGCAGGTGCTGGTGGATTCGGGCGTTGGCCCGGTTTTAGGGCATGCGTTGACCGGCGCAGGCATGCCGATTGCGCTGGCGTGTTTCATCCTTTCTGGCGCGATTCGCGTGATTCAGGGTTCGGCCACCGTGGCCTGTTTAACCACCGTCGGTTTAGTGATGCCGGTAATAGAACCGCTGCACTACAGCGGCGCGCAGCTGGCCGCGCTGTCGATCTGTATCGGCGGTGGCTCGATCATTATCAGTCACGTGAATGATGCGGGTTTCTGGCTGTTTGGCCGCTTCACCGGCGCCACCGAAGCCGAAACGCTGAAGACATGGACACTGATGGAAACCATTTTGGGCACCACCGGCGCGATTGTTGGCATGATTGCGTTCAGTTTGCTGTCGTGATGTAAAACCAGCGCAATACATTGCGCCGCTACGGACCATTACGCGGATTTGTAGCGGCGCGATTTATCGCGCGATTCTGACCTTCTTAATCCTCTTCCCGCTCATCATCCGGCTGATCTAAAACCGTGTACGCCACGGCGCAGAACAGCGAATTTAAACGCTTCAAATCGCCCAGCAAGCCAAGGTGCAACGAGCTGGTTTCAATGCTTTGTACGTTCTGCAGATGCAAGCGCTCGACGTGCGCGTGGGAGAAACGGCGAATCAGGATGCGGAAGCGGTGCTTGGATCGGCGCAGGCGTTTGGCGCTGGTGACATCGTGCGACAAAAACACTGACAAACTCAGACGCAGGTTATACAGCACCTGTTCCTGCAAGGTTTGCAGCTCCTCCAGTCCTTCGGCAGAGAAGGCACGGCGCGCGGTCAGTGACTTATCCGCTACGTCGGCGCACATGCGTTCAATAATGTCGCCCGCCTGCTCCAGGTTGAGCGCCATCTCAATGATCTCCGCCCAGCGGCGCGAATCATCCTCCGGCAAATCCTCTTTCGGCATACGCGCCAGATAGAGTTTGATCGCGGTGTAAAGCACATCAACATCATCATCCAGCCGCCGCACCGCGCGCTCTTCGCGCAGGTCGCCGTGCACCACCTTATTGAATGACTCAATCATCTGCTCGACCACATCGCCGATGCGCAGTGTTTCGCGTGAGGCGTTAGCCAGCGCTAACGCCGGCGTATCCAGCGCGCTGCTGTCGAGGTGTTTGGGTTTGAGATGGGCTTCGTTTTCGGGATCATCGGCAATCATACGGCGGCAAAGGCGCGCCATTGGATCGGCAAACGGCACCATGACTAAGCAGCGAATCAGGTTGTAGAAGACGTGGAAGAAGATCACCAGCTCTTCATCATTGACTGGCAGCTTATCCAGCACATCGGCGACCACATTGACGAACGGCAAAATGGCGATGCTGCCAATCAGCTTAAACAGCAGGCTGCCGAGCGCGACGCGTTTGCCCGCTGCGTTGGAGCCGCTGGCGTTGATCATCGCCAGCAGGCCGCTACCGAGGTTGGCACCAATCACCAGACAGAGTGCCACCTTGAAGGAGATGACACCGGTGGCGGTCAGCGTGGCGGTAATCAGTACCGCCGCGAGGCTGGAGTAACTGATGATGGCGAACACCGCGCCAATCAGCGCATCGAGCATCACATCGCCGGTCAGCGTCGAGAACAGCACCTGCACTCCGGCCGCCTGGGTGATCGGTTTGGCGGCCGCGACAATCAGCTGCAGCGCCAGCAGAATCAGGCCAAGCCCAATACTGGCGCGGCCCAGCTGCCCAATGCGCGTTTGCTTGCGGCTGAGAAAGAACACTACACCAAAGAAGATAAACAGCGGCGACAGCCACGACAAATCAAAAGTCAGGATGCGCGCCATGATCGCGGTCCCGACATCCGCGCCCAGCACCACCACCAGCGCAGGCGTCAGGCTCACCAGATTCTGCGCAACAAAAGAGGTAACCAGCAGCGTGGTGGCGTTACTGCTCTGCACCAGCGCCGTGACGCCAATGCCGGCAAGAAACGCCATCGGTTTTTTTTCGACGCTGCGACTGAGTACGCGACGCAGATCGGCACCGTAAACGCGCATGATGCCGGTGCGCACAATGTGTGTGCCCCACACCAGCAGTGCAACGGCAGAGAGTAGATTAAGCAGAGTTAACACGTATAGAGGCTCCTCATCCGTCAGGCTCAAACCACACCGATTGCCAGCCTGACGGTGAGCACAACCGGTAAAACCTTCGCCGCGTTGTGTCGCCTTTTTTCGTTTAAATTAAGCAACCTGGCGCAACGTCGACATCTCTAACTGTAGCCCAATCTGCATGCCAGCGGGATGCAAATCTGCCACGCTGCGGTTGAGTACATCTATCGAGAGTTCCACGTTTTGCGCACGCACCCGATAGCGAATCACGTTGCCAAGCAAGCTGTGGCTGAGGATGGTGGCGGGAATGCCAGCCTGCGGTGCGCACAGCTGGATCGACTCCGGGCGAATCGCTACCTGGCCGCTAAACGCCTGTCCGGTCAGCTGCGTTGCCTGCTCGGCGCTCAGCAGGTTGTAGTTGCCGATAAAGCCGGCGGCAAATAGATCGGCCGGTTGGGTATAGAGCATTTCCGCGTTGCCGTTCTGCACGATCTTTCCCCGATTCATCAGCACGATGCGATCGGACATGGTCAACGCCTCTTCCTGATCGTGGGTAACAAACAAGGTAGTGAGTTTCAGCTCGCGCTGAATATTGCGGATCTGTTCACGCAGATGGCGACGAATGCGCGCATCCAGCGCCGACAGCGGTTCATCCAGCAACAGCAAGCGTGGACGCGTCACCAGCGAACGCGCCAGCGCCACGCGCTGACACTGTCCGCCAGAGAGCTGATGCGGATAACGCCGCGCGAAGTCGGTGAGTTCCACCAGCGCCAGTACCTCCATCACGCGTTTCTGAATCTCGCTGCTCGCCAGCTTCTGCATCTTCAGGCCAAACGCCACGTTCTTCTCAACCGTCATGTTGGGGAACAGCGCGTAGCTCTGGAACACCATGCCGATGGTGCGCTTCTGCGGCGGCAGCGGCACGATATCCTGACCTTGCAGCAATACTTTGCCGCTATCGACTTCGGTCAATCCGGCGATGCAGCGCAGCAGCGTCGATTTGCCGCAGCCGCTGGGCCCGAGCAGCGTAACAAACTCGCCTTCTTCGGCACTGAAATCGATGTTTTCAAAAATGGCGGTCGGGCCGTAGCTTTTAGTCAGCTGGGTGACGCTCAAATAACTCATGGTCAGCCTCGTTCAGGATTGAGGGCATTCGCCAGCCAGGTAACCAGCAGGACGACGGCAAAATAGGAGATCACCAGCGCGCTGGTGAAGTGGCCGCTGCCGTTGCGCATGTTAAACAGATATACCTGCAAGGTTTCATAGCGGGTGCCGACCAGCATATTGGCAAAGACAAACTCACCAATCAGGAAGGAGAAGGAGAGCAGCACCGCGATAAATACCCCTTTGCGCAGGTTTGGCAACACCACAAACAGCGCCGCCTGCCAGGTGCTGGCACCGAGCAGCTGCGCGGCATCAATCAGCTCTTTCAGGTTGATGGCCTGCATATTGTTGGAGATGGCGCGATAGATAAACGGCAAGGCGATGGTGAAGTAGCAGCCGATCAAAATCCACGGCGTGCCGGTCAGCATCAGCGGCGACGACGAATAGAGTTGCAGCAGCCCAACCGACGACACCACCGGCGGTACGGCGAAGGGCATCAGGATCAGCACATTCATCACCGCATCCAGTTTCGGATAATAGTAAGCGATTACAAACATGGCAGGCAGCACCAGCACCAGCGAGAACAACAGCGCACCGCAGCAAACCAGCAGTGAATGACCGAGCGCGGTCAGGAAACGCGCATCGCTCCACAGCGTGCTGAGCCACTTCAGCGTAAAGCCCTGCGGCAGGATGGTGTCGCTCCAGCTGGTGGAAATGCCGTACAGTAAAGTAGCCAGCAGCGGCGCGGCTAAAATGGCCAGCAGCAGCCAGACAATCAGGCGATGATAAAATTTTTCCGCGCGCGACACGTGTAGCTCCTCAGGAAGGTTTGGCGTTGAGATAGCTGCGGCGCACCAGATACTGCTGCACCACGGTAATCAGCGCCATAATCAGCACCAGCAACATCGCCAGCGCGCCGCCGGTGTTGGGATCAAGCGAGATGTCGCCAGAGACCAGCGCGGCAATGCGTACCGGCACCACGTTAAAGTTGCCGGTAGTGAGCGCGTAAATGGTGGCGTAAGCGCCGAGCGCGTTCGCCAGCAAAATCACGAAAGTACCGAGCAGCGCCGGGAACAGAATCGGCAAACCGATGTGCCACCAATAGCGCCAGCGGCCTGCACCCAGCAGCGCGGCGGACTCTTGCCAATCCTGTCGCAAGCCATCAAACGCCGGATAGAGCAGCAAAATGCCGAGCGGGATTTGGAACCAGGTGTACACCAGCACCATGCCGTCACGCGAGAACAGTTTGAAGCCTTCCAGCACGCCGTAATGGCGCAGCAGCAGCGTCAGACAACCGTTCAGACCGAGCAGAATGACAAAGGCAAACGCCAGCGGTACGCCGGCGAAGTTGCTGGTCATGTTGGTAAATGACATCAAAAAGCGCTGAAAGCGGCCGCTGCCGAGCTGATGCAGCGAATATCCGGCAACCAGTGAGATCAGCAGGCCGTAAATGCTCGACCAGATGGAGATGTCGAGCGACAGGCGAAACGCCTGCAAATAGAACGGCGAGGTGAGGATATCGCTGTAGTTGTCGAAGCCCCAACGCTCATTGATGTCGCTCCAGAAGCTGTTGATGGCAATCCACAGCAACGGCGCGAGCTGGAATGCCATCCAGAACAGCGCAAACGGCAGCAGCAATAGCGCGGCGAGCGTTTTGCCCTTCATTACTGCCGCTCCGCCAGTAACGCGCGACATAGCGGTTTGTCATGTTCGACGCCGAGTAAGGTGCACACGATGCCGCACAGTTCGGTTTGCTGCGGCTGGAGATCCGGCTGCAGCGAGAAACCTTTGCCAAACACGAACAGCGGCACCTGCGTCTCTTCCGGCAAAATGCCGCCGTGCGAGCGGTCATCGTTCATGCCGTGATCGGCGGTGACAATCACCTGATAACCGGCCGCCAGCCAGTCCGGCATCCACTGCGACAGATAACCATCGGCCATGCGCGCGCGGTTGCGATACTGCGGCGATGACAGGCTGTGCTTGTGTCCGGCATCGTCAATGTTCATCGGGTGGATCAGCAGGAAGTCGGGATCGTGCCGCAAACGCAGGCTTTCTGCGTCTTCAAACAGGTGGGAATCCGGATAACCGTCGTCCCAGTAAAAATGCCCGTACTGAATCGGCAGATCGGGCGCGACCGTGTGGCGGTCGCGCGCTGCGTTGAACGGGGATTGATTGTAGAGCTCACTCACCCAGTGGTAGGCGGCCGCCGCGGTGGTGAGACCGGCGGCACGCGCGTAATGGAAGATGCTGCGCTGATTACTCATGCGACTGACGCCGTTGTGAATAATACCGCTGCGCACCGGTGGAATACCGGTGAGAATGCATTCGTACAGCGGGCGCGACAGCGAAGGCAGTTCGCAAGTCAGCGTGTAATATTGGCCGTTGCCCTGCGCGCATTCGGCAAACAGATAGCCCATTGCGTGCTGCGCTACCTGATTACTCAGCCCATCCAACACCACCAGGATCGTTTTCATCCCTCGCTCCTTACTGCTTCATATTAATGATGACGTTCTCTTGCCACAGACGCGGCAGCATTTTCGAAGTTTTATCCCACGCGGCCTGGTCTTTGATTGGACGGGCATTCTTATACTCAGACTGTGGCAGCAGCTTGGCCTGCACGTCGGCGGGCAGAGTTAAATGCTCGGCACGAATCGGGCGCGCATAGCCTTTCGCCAGGTTGATCTGGCCTTCATCAGACAGGATGTATTCACGCGCCAGCTTGGCGGCGTTCGGATGTTTGGCGTATTTATTGATGATGGTGCTGTAGCCAGAAGTGACGGAACCGTCGGAAGGGATCACCACTTCGTAGCGGTTTTTGTCGATCTGATCGCGGTAGTTCAGACCGTTAAAGTCCCACACCACCGCCACCTGAATTTCGCCTTTTTCAATGTTGGCAATCACCGGATCGGTCACGCCAAGGCGGCCTTCTTTCGCCAGATCGCCAAAAAAGCTCAACGCCGGTTTTACATTCTTCTCGTCACCGCCTAACGCGTAGCTGGCCGCTAACACGCCGTTCGCTGCCTGAGCCGCAGTGCCGACGTCACCGATAGTGACCACATACTTACCTTTCTTCAGATCGGCCCAGCTGTGCGGCACATCTTTGACCTGCTGCTTATCCACCAGGAACGCGATGGTGCCGGTATACGCCAGCATCCAGTTGCCATCCTGATCTTTCGCCCAGCTCGGGATTTGCTCCCAATGCGTTGGCTTATACGGTTGCGCCACGCCTTTAGCGACGGCAATCGGACCGAAAGCAGCGCCCACATCACCGATATCGGCGCTGGCGTTCTCTTTCTCTGCAGCAAATTTTGCCAGTTCCTGCGCCGAGGACATGTCGGTGTCGCTGTGCTTCAGGCCATATTTGCTGTTGAGGTCACTCCAGGTATCTTTCCAGTTGGCCCAGCTATCTGGCATGCCGACGCTGTTGACCTGACCTTCGGCGCGCGCGGCTTTTTCTAACGCGGCGAGGTCATTATCTGCGGCTTGCGCGGCGGGCAGCGCAAGCAGTACGGCACTGGCTACTACAGAGGCGATAAACGCTTTCATCTCGATTGCTCCCGGTATATGTTGTGGGACTTCTTGGTCTAGTCCAGCAAGAACCGAGCCAATGTAGCCCGAATAGATGAAGGTTTTATGACCATGGTGGTGAAACGGGGTGTGGCGCGACGATCCACATGCGGTTACAGAGCGCTAAAGCGTGGGTTGTTCTCTGTCACATTGTAGTCATCGAACTGTCATAGTGCAGATTTGCCCCAAAATGAGGCTGAAAAATGATGTCGAAAACGGCGGATGTGATTGCAGCAGGGCTGCGGGAACGCATTGATAGCGGTGAATTTGCCAGCGGTCGTTTGCCCGCCGAACGCAGCTTAAGCGAACACTATTCCACCACGCGCATTACGTTGCGTGAGGCGCTGGGTTTGCTGGAAGCGCAGGGCATTATTTATCGTGAATTGCGTCGTGGCTGGTTTCTCGCACCGCCTCGGCTGGTCTACAACCCCTCTCATCACAGCCATTTTCACGCCATGGCCGCTGAGCAAGGCCGTATTGCCAGCACTGAAGTGCTGGAGGCGCGCGAAGTGCCAGCGCAATTAGCCATCGCGCGTCATCTGCAACTGCTGGAGGGCGATCGGGTTTACCGCATTCGCCGTTTGCGCCGTATTGATGGCCGCGCCGTGTTGTATGTCGAGCATTACCTCAATCCCGCCTTCTTTCCGGGATTGCTGGATGAAGACCTGACGCGTTCACTCACCGATCTTTATGACCAGCGCTATGGCATTCGCTACGGCGGCGCGCGTTTTACCATTTTGCCGGGACCGCTGCCGGTGCGCGCTGCGCCTGCGCTCAACGTGGCGAGCGGCACGCCCGGATTGTTGATTACCCGCATCAATCGCGATCAGCACAAGCGCGTGATTGATTGCGACTGCGAGTTCTGGCGCTATGACGCGCTGTGCGTGGATGTCGAAGTATAAATATTGTGATTTTGATCACACTACAGCATGATAGCGCCAGTAAGTAATTGAGAGCGTGAGGCGCAAAAATGACAATAAAAACAGGGGTTGGGCAGTACATCTCTTTAGCATTGCAGTGGGTGCTGAATATTGGTCTGATCATTCTGGCCATTATTCTGGTGGTGTTCCTCGGTAAAGAAACCATTCATCTGGCCAACGTGCTGTTGAGCACCGGTGAGCAGACGTCTTCCTATCTGCTAATTGAAGGCATCGTTATCTATTTCCTCTACTTCGAATTTATCGCGTTGATTGTGAAGTACTTTCAGTCTGGCTATCACTTCCCGCTGCGCTACTTCATCTACATTGGCATCACGGCGATTATCCGCCTGATCATCGTCGACCATAAAAATCCGTTCGATACGCTCTACTACTCGGCGGCGATTTTGATTCTGGTGGTGACGCTGTGGCTAGCGAACAGTAACCGCCTGAAACGCGAGTAATAATATCGCGTGGCACAACGAGCCGTGCCACGCATTCTCCTCTGCGCTAAACTAGGGCAACTTTTTTCCCGGAGATGTCCTGATGTCGCATGACGCGCTGCGCCAGTTACGCGCACTGCACTGGCTGCCAGCCTCTTCACCGCAGCTTTCTGCCCCGCTACTTGACTGGTTAATGGAAGAAGACTCCATGACGCGTCGCTTCGAGCAGCATTGCCAGCAAGTGACCGTAAAACTGATCCGCGAAGCGTTTATTGGCGCTGAAGAGATCTCGGAAGAAGCGGAATTTTTGCCCGCCGACCCGCGCTTCTGGTTACGTGAAATTGTGCTGTGCGGTGATGGCGAACCTTGGCTGATTGGCCGCACCGTGGTGCCAGAAAGCACGCTGAACGGCCCCGAGCAGATGCTGCAACAGCTCGGTACGCGCCCGCTTGGCCGCTATCTATTCTCTTCATCTACCCTGAGTCGCGATTTTATCAATCCCGGTCAGGTTGGCGATTTATGGGGACGCCGTTCCCGCCTGCGTTTGTCGGGCAAGCCGCTGCTGTTAACTGAACTGTTTTTACCGGCGTCGCCGCTCTATCGCGCGCTGGATCAAGGATAAAACCACTGTGCAAAACACCTTACCCATGACCAAATGGCAGGCTTACTGCCGCCTGATGCGTATCGATAAACCCATCGGCACTGTGTTACTGCTGTGGCCAACTCTGTGGGCACTGTGGCTCTCCGGCATGGCGATTCCACCGCTGCCGGTGCTGCTGGTGTTTGTGCTCGGCGTTATCGTGATGCGTGCTGCTGGCTGCGTCATCAATGATTACGCTGACCGCAAAATCGATGGTCACGTCAAGCGCACGGCGTCACGTCCGCTGGCCAGCGGCGCGGTATCCGGGAAAGAGGCGAAGTTGCTGTTTGCCGGTCTCGGTTTGCTGGCGTTTATGCTGGTGTTGACCATGAACACCATGACCATTTTGCTGTCGTTTGGCGGCCTGGCGCTGGCGTGGGTTTATCCGTTTATGAAGCGCTACACGCATCTGCCGCAGGTGGTGCTCGGCGCAGCGTTTGGTTGGGCGATTCCGATGGGATGGGCAGCAGTTAGTGAGTCCTTACCTTTAGTCTGCTGGCTGGTTTTCCTGGCGAACATCTGCTGGACGGTGGCCTATGACACGCAGTACGCGATGGTCGATCGCGATGACGATTTGAAGATTGGCGTAAAATCGACGGCGATTCTGTTTGGCCGTTACGACAAACTGATTATCGGTTTACTGCAGCTGGCAACGCTCGGTTTGATGGCGCTGGTGGGCATGATGCTTCATCTGAATGGGGCGTTTTACTGGTCGCTGCTGCTGGCAGCAGGCTTGTTTGTGCATCAGCAGAAGCTAATTGCCCAGCGCGAGCGCGATCCCTGCTTCCAGGCGTTTCTGAATAACAACTATGTGGGCATGGTGCTGTTTCTCGGCATTCTGCTCAGCACCGTGCCGTTCGCGGATCTGTTATAAACAAAAAAGGCGCACTGAAGTGCGCCTTTTTATTAGCTTGTCGCCGCGTTAATCGTGGGTGACCGCGCTTTCAATCGTAAGACGCACGTCGCTAGTTACCAGTTCCGCCAGCATCTGCCACATCATATGACTGCGTTCGGCATCGGCATCGCCTTTGTCACTGATATATCCTTCATCACGCAGCGTGAGGACCAGCGCAGTAAACACTGCTTTATCAAAGAACTCTGGTGCGTTGATACCGTGCAGCACAGACAGGCGTTGAGCCAGCGTGCGGCTCTCTTTCTCCAGCGTGCCACGGTTGATGGCCGGTTTCGCGCTGAGGATAGCGAAGGTAATCGCGAAGCGCTGCAGCGTCTCACGAATACCCGCCGCCAGCAGTTGCAGCGAACGGTGACGTGCCGGCGTCATTCTTAGTTGACCATCCTGCAAGGTGATCAGGCCCTGACGCGCCATCTCTGCACAGAGTGCGTTAAGTAGCGCAGGCAACTCCGCCTTGTCCCAGCGCAAGAACAACTCGCTCTTTAGCATCGGATATACTAGGCTAACCTGACGCAGCAGCTCTGCTTCGCTGATTTCACGATGTTGCTGCACGATGGCGGCAATCAACGATGGCATCACCAACATGTGATGAATGTTGTTGCGATAGTAGGTCATCAGCACCGCCTGCTCGCGCGGCAGAATGATGATGTCGCCAATGCTGTCTTGCTCGGTCTCGAACTTGTTCATGCCCATGGCGTGATCAAGCAGCGCTTCGGCGCTCATGTCAGGCACCGTGGCTTCCGGCGAATATGGCACATTGCGCAGCAGTTGGGTGTAGCACTCTAACTGCTCAATCAGCTGTTCGCGGGTCAGTGAACGCTGACGTGACGCCAGCAGTGCGGTGACGCACAGGTTCATGGCGTTGGCTGCACCGGCTTCGTTGATGCGCACCATCAGCTTCGCCGCAATGTCATTCACGGCGGGCGTCATCCAGGCAGGGCGTTGCGGTTCGATAGGATCAATCGCATCACGCCATTCGGGCACGTTTTTGTTCAGATAGTTCATCAACGGCAGGGGTTCACCGAAGTTAACGTAGCCCTGGCCGAGATTGCGCAGCTTACGTAAACCGCGCACCATCTGCAGGAAGCTCTCTTTCTCTTTGGCCGCACCCCGCAGCTCTTTGGCGTACGTGCCCACTTCCATCACATGCTCGTAGCCGATGTAAATCGGCACGAAGGTGATTGGACGACTGCCGCCGCGCAGCATCGCCTGCAGCGTCATTGATAGGGTGCCGGTTTTTGGATCCAGCAAACGACCGGTACGTGAACGTCCGCCCTCCACAAAGTATTCAACGGAGTAACCCCGGCTAAACAGCTCGCCAAGATATTCACGGAACACGGTGGAATAGAGTTTGTTGCCCTTAAAGGTACGACGAATAAAGAAGGCGCCCAGACGACGGAAAATCGGGCCGGCTGGCCAGAAGTTCAGGTTAATACCGGCAGCAATGTGCGGCGGCACCAGGCCTTGATGATAAAGCACGTAGGAGAGCAGCAGGTAATCCATGTGGCTGCGGTGGCAGGGCACATAGACAATCTCATGACCATCCTGCGCCAGCTGACGCACGCGCTCACCGCCATGCACGTTGATGCCCTGATACAGGCGGCTCCACAGCCAGCCCATCACGCGGTCAGTGACTTTAATCGCTTCATAAGAGAAGTCCGCCGCCACTTCTTCCATCATTTCGATGGCGTTCTGCTGGGCTTTCTCATGCGAAATCTTTTTGCTGCGCGCTTCATCTTCTACTGCTTTTTCGATCGCTTTGGATTGTAACAGCTTGTTGAAGAGATCCTGACGCGCAGGCAGACGCGGGCCGACCGCAGCCAGACGTTGGCGGGCAAAATGAATGCGCGCCACGCGAGCCAGCTTTTGGGCAATCGACTTATCGGTGCCGTGCTCGGTCGCCATCTGGCGCAACGAAACGGTTTGCGAGAAGCGCACAAAGCTGTCGCGGCCGTGCCACAAAATGGCGAAGAACTTCTGCACGCCATTGAGTACGCGCAGATGCGGCGTGGACTCACCGGCGGTTTCACGTCCTGGCGCACGGCCAAACATCACCGCGACTGGCAGCATTTGCACATCGAGTTGCGGGTTGCTGCGGTGCAAATCCAGATAATCGTGGAACAGCTTTACCGATTCGGGATTGGCCACGAAATAGGGAATCACGCGTGGGCCATCGTGAATAAACACATGGCGTGGCAGCAAGGTGCCATCAATCTCCAGCGGAGCCAGCGGATCGGGCAGATCATGTTTCAGGCATTGAGCACGCAGTGTGAGCAGGTCAGCCTTTGAATCATAAGGCAAAACATACATCACCGGACGTGTGGGATCGATCCCATGTTCAGAGATAGGATCGGTCGGAATGACCTTACTTTTTACCAAAATAGAGAGTGGTAAATTCAATAATTTGTAATAGAGTTTACGCCAACCTGACATAGACAACTTTAAGCCTCTTGTTAGCAAAGCGCGGCAAGCATACCAGAAAGCGCAGCGAAGGTCTGTGGCTCTGCCGCCTCAAACTGCCCACACATTGACGTCAAAATAGTTCAAGGGTTCCATAGACATGGCAAATAACGTCACCGGTTTAGTAAGAATAGTGAAAGCCGCCGGTTATTCCTGGCAGGGCCTGCGTGCCGCATGGCAGCACGAAGCCGCTTTTCGGCAGGAAGCCATTGCCGCGCTGGTGGCCATTCTCGTGGCTTGCTGGCTGGATGTAGATATCCTTTCCCGCATCCTGATGATTGGCTCGGTAGTGCTGGTTATCATCGTTGAGATCCTTAATAGCGCTATCGAAGCGGTGGTCGACCGCATCGGGCAGGAGCAACATCCGCTCGCGGGCCGCGCCAAAGATATGGGATCGGCTGCCGTATTGCTGACTATCTTACTGGCTCTGTTCGTCTGGATCGCGCTGCTCTGGACGCATTTGAGATAGGGATTCCAGATTCATCAAACCGCTGATTTTTCCCTCTGTTACGGTTTTCATTTCGCGAATACCTGTATATACTCACAGCGACTGTATAAACAACCAGGGGGCGGGATGAAAGCGTTAACTGCACGGCAGCAACAGGTCTATGACCTGATTCGCGACCATATTAACCAGACGGGCATGCCGCCAACGCGTGCGGAAATTGCTGCGCAACTGGGTTTCCGCTCGCCCAATGCTGCCGAAGAGCATCTGAAAGCGCTGGCGCGTAAAGGCGTAATTGAAATTGTTTCCGGCGCATCGCGCGGGATTCGTTTGCTGATGGAAGAAGAACCGAGCGAAGGGCTGCCGCTGATTGGCCGCGTCGCTGCCGGTGAACCTTTGCTGGCACAAGAACACATCGAAGCCCACTATCAGGTGGATGCTAACCTCTTTAAACCGAGCGCCGATTTCCTGCTGCGCGTGAGCGGCATGTCGATGAAAGACATCGGCATTATGGATGGCGATCTGTTAGCGGTACACAAAACGCAGGAAGTGCGTAACGGCCAGGTTGTCGTGGCGCGCATTGATGATGAAGTCACGGTGAAACGCTGGAAAAAGCAGGGTGCGATTGTACATCTGCTGCCGGAAAACACCGATTTCCAGCCGATTGTTGTTGATACCCGTGAGCAGTCGCTAACCGTTGAAGGTTTAGCTGTCGGGATTGTGCGCAACGGCGAGTGGCTCTGATCAGTTTCTGATCCTCCTCAACTGCGGCGGTGTGTGTTTGCGCTGACCGCAGTCTGCTGTTTTACTTCTCTGTGACTCTTTCTGCGGCTCATTCTGGCGCCGTTACGCTGATTACCGCACACAACGGAATGGGCTAATGCAGCTGTTTTCCTCTTCAGATAAAACGCTCTGGCGGCTAGCGCTGCCGATGATCCTGTCAAATATCACCGTCCCATTACTGGGTGTGGTGGATACCGCCGTTATTGGTCATCTCGATAGCCCGATCTACCTCGGTGGCGTCGCCGTGGGCACAACCGCCACCAGCTTCATTTTTATGCTCCTGCTGTTCCTGCGCATGAGCACCACCGGACTCACCGCTCAGGCATTTGGCGCCAATGACAAAACCGCGCTGGCGCGCGCTTTCACACAACCGCTACTGATTGCGCTGGTTTTTGGTGCGCTGTTTATGGTGCTGCGAACACCGGTCAGCAGCCTGGCGGCAGCTTTAATGGGTGGCAGCCCGGAAGTGCAGCAACAGGCGAAAATATTCATTGAGATTCGCTGGCTGAGTGCGCCCGCAACCTTGGCCAATTTGGTGATTCTTGGCTGGCTGCTGGGCGTGCAGTATGCGCGGGCACCGATGGTGCTGCTAATCATCGGCAACCTGGTGAATATCCTGCTGGATCTGCTGTTCGTGCTCAAACTGCATTGGGGTGTCGCCGGAGCGGCGGCGGCTACCGCACTGGCAGAATATGTCACGCTGGGCGTGGGTTTGTGGATGGTGGTGCGGGTGCTGAAGATGCGCGGTATCCATTTTACTTTACTTAAAAACAGCTGGCGCGGCGATGCGGCGCGGCTATTCCGCCTCAATCGCGACATTATGCTGCGTTCTTTGATGCTGCAAATCTGCTTCGCGTCGCTCACCATCCTTGGCGCACGCATTGGGCCGGATGTAGTGGCAGTCAATGCGGTGCTGCTGATGTTCCTCACTTTCACCGCATACGCGCTGGATGGATTTGCCTACGCGGTTGAAGCCTGTTCGGGTGAAGCGGTTGGGGCCAAAGATCGCAGCCGACTATTGCTGATTTGGCATGCGGCTTGTCGCCAGGCATGCTTCGTCGCCGCGATCTTTGCGCTGACTTATGCATTCACCGGTCCGGAGATTGTGGCAATGCTGACGTCACTGGAAGCGCTACGAGAGATGGCCGACCGCTATTTGATTTGGCAGGTGATTCTGCCGCTGGTTGGCGTATGGTGCTATCTGCTGGACGGCATGTTTATCGGCGCGACGCGCGGGCGTGAGATGCGCAACAGCATGGTGATGGCGGCGATCGGCTACGGCGTCTCGCTGCTCACGCTGCCGTGGCTCGGTAATCACGGTTTATGGCTGGCGGTGACGGTATTCCTCGCGTTACGCGGACTGACGCTGTGGCTCATTTGGCGTGGTCACTGGCGGCGCGATAGCTGGTTCAACGCCTGAATAAGCGAAGCGTAACCTACAGATTAATCTGTATTTCTCTGCAAACTGCGAAGCGGCTACTACAATTACCTTATACGGCGCACATGAGTAGCGCGTTGTCTGGGTATATCGCCAACTTAGCAGGCCATATATCTATCTCACTCAGGATGTAGTGGAGGATTATTATGAACAAAGACGAAGTGAGCGGAAACTGGAAGCAGTTCAAAGGCAAATTTAAAGAGAAGTGGGGCAAGCTGACCGATGACGACTTTACCGTGATCGAAGGTAAACGCGATCAGCTGGTTGGTAAAATCCAGGAACGCTACGGTTATGGTAAAGACCAGGCCGAGAAAGAAGTAAAAGATTGGGAAACAACCAATAAAGATTACCGCTGGTAATCTCCCTTACGGATGATGCTCCTACCCACCAATCATTTAGCGTAGTGATTGGCCCGGCACAAGGAAGTGCCTCTCTATTTTCTAACCCGCTTTTTACTCTCGACCTGATGATCATGCTCGCAGCTTTCATGATGCGTGCAAGCCGCCACTTCTGCGCAGTTCTCACACAGACCATGTGCCTCAATCACGGTATGGCGCAGAGAAAATCCCGCCTGATCCGCTAAAGCAGCAATGGTCTTTTCCACGCCATGAGCATGTTTTTCGCTAACTGCCGCACAACCGTCACACACCAGCATTACCGAAGTATGTGCCGGCTCATCAAAATGATGGCAAACCACGTAACTGTTATTCGACTCTACGCGATGAATAAATCCCTGTTCCAGCAGGAAATCCAGCGCGCGATAGATTGTGGGCGGTTTTGCTTGCGGTTCACTGACACGCAGTTGATCCAGCAAATCGTAAGCGCTTATCGAACCATTCTGCTCTGCCATTAAGCGCAACACTTCGGCGCGTTGAGTGGTCAGGCGCACGCCGCGATCAAGGCAAAGTGATTCAGCCTGGGTAAGAAGTTGTTCTGGCGTGAGGTTTGACATAAGCATTCTCCGGGTTGCAGGTGATGTTATTTTATCACACAAATTTTTACGCTGCTGTGATTGCTTATTATCCTTAAAATCCCTAAGAAAATTCCCCCCAATCAATAGATTACCTTCGCCATTTTTCCGTCAATATTGTTGCAACC
Source organism: Pantoea sp. DY-5 (assembly GCF_019795955.1). Classification (NCBI taxonomy): domain Bacteria; kingdom Pseudomonadati; phylum Pseudomonadota; class Gammaproteobacteria; order Enterobacterales; family Erwiniaceae; genus Pantoea; species Pantoea sp. DY-5. The sequence continues at coordinate 499,624 of NZ_JAIMIE010000003.1, read as the reverse complement.
CTTATGTCTGCAAAATGCGTCCGGCCAGGCAGCGCAACGCCTGCACGGATTTTGCTTTGCAACTCACCGGGTTAGCGGCTATGGTTCAAAAGGTCTTAAGTAATTTCTGGTCTCATTTAACTCACTGTTAATTTTTCTGCATAAAAACACAGCGGAATGGCGTGGAAGCGTCCAATTCTGCGAATAGCAGTGCTATTTCCTTTTAATTCACAGCAATGAAGCGTTAGCCAGGGTTCAGAATAGCGGCTAACTAAACTTTCAGTCGGTGAGTGATTCAGCGACATTTCAAAGGTGATGGCAGGCTCATGGCGAAGACATTATTCAGGCACAAAAAAGTAGCTTATCTTGTTGGTTTGAATGCAGTATTTCTCTCTTCCTCAGCTCTGGCAGCAGGTACATGGTACGACGCGCGTAACGACGCAATGGGCGGTACCGGCGTAGCCTCTTCCACCTGGAGTTCAGCGGTGCTGGCTAACCCAGCATTGATGACCAAGGCGCAGCCTGAAGATAACGTCAGCATCATTCTTCCATCAGCCGGCGCACAGGTTACCGATAAAGACAAATTGATCGATCGCGTTGACGACATTACCGATACCGTTGATCGTTATCAGGACGTGATCGATAACCTGACCTTTCAGGATTACCTCAATGGTTACCCGCAGCTGAAGGCCGCCGCGGGCGATATGGCTAACCAGCTCAGCGACCTGCGTGGTAATAAAGCTCACGCAACAGCCGGCGTGGCCGTGGCCGTCACCGTTCCGAATGAAACCTTACCTTTTGCCTTTATCACCAAGGCTTACGGCACTGCGATTGTGCGCGCCAACGTGGCAGATAGCGATATTGCCTACCTGCGCGCGGTTGCCAATGGCACGAGAGTGCCTGTGCCGGGTGATGAAAATAACTTACGCTCCAGTGCCAATGGCCTGGCGGCATTAGTCACCGATTATGGTGTGTCAGTCGCGCATGAGTTCTCGATTGCCGGCCATCCGGTTTCTGTCGGCGTGACGCCAAAGCTGCAGAAAACCTGGCTGTATAACTACACCGCGAGTATCTACAACTACGACAAGAGCGACATCAACAGCAGCCGCTACCGTAGCAGCGATACCGGTTTCAACATGGATGCGGGTGTCGCAACAGATTTCGGTGAGAACTGGACCTTTGGCGTGACCGGACAAAACCTGATCTCGCGCGATCTCGATACCAAAGAGGTGAACGGTTACCGCGATACTTATCAAATTCGTCCGTTGGTCACTACAGGGCTTTCCTGGAATAACGGGCCGTTTACGCTGGCTGGGGATGTTGATCTGACTGAAACCAAGCGCTTCAAGTCGGAAGACACCAGCCAATATGCTGGCGTAGGTGCGGAATATCGTGTGCTGGATTGGCTGGCGCTGCGTGCCGGCTATCGCGCCGATCTGAAGTCGACCGATACTGACGTGTTCACCGCCGGTTTGGGTGTGTCACCGTTCAACAATGCTGTCCATCTGGACCTGGCCGGTTCTGTAGGTAAAGACAACACCGTAGGTGCCATGCTGCAGCTCGGATTCAACTTCTAATTACCCGTCTGATAACGGGCGGCTGTGCCGCCCGTTTTGCTGTGATATGATTGTGCAGTTTCTCATCACTTACTTACTGCGGATTTACTGCGTTTCATGACCGATACTTTCTCCTCGCAACGTTTTTCCATCGCCCCAATGCTAGATTGGACCGATCGTCACTGTCGTTATTTTCACCGTAAGCTGAGCGGTGATACGCTGCTGTACACCGAAATGGTTACGACCGGCGCGATCATTCACGGTAAAGGCGACTATCTGGCCTACAGCGAGGAAGAGCATCCGCTGGCGCTGCAGCTGGGTGGCAGCGATCCCGCCGCGCTGGCGCAGTGCGCTAAGCTGGCAGAAGAGCGTGGCTACGATGAGATCAACCTCAACGTGGGTTGTCCATCCGATCGCGTCCAGAACGGCCGTTTTGGCGCCTGCCTGATGGGCGATGCGGCGCTGGTTGCCGACTGCATTAAAGCGATGCGCGATGTGGTGAGCATTCCGGTGACGGTTAAAACCCGCATCGGTATTGATGAGCAGGACAGCTACGAATTCCTGTGTGATTTTATTGGCACCGTGGCGCAACAGGGCGGCTGCGATACCTTTATTATCCACGCGCGCAAAGCGTGGCTGTCGGGTTTAAGCCCGAAAGAGAATCGCGAGATTCCGCCGCTCGATTATCCCCGCGTTTACCAGCTGAAGCGCGATTTTCCGGCGCTGACCATGGCGATTAATGGCGGCATCAAAACGCTGGAAGAGGCCAAACTGCATCTGCAGCATATGGATGGCGTGATGATGGGGCGCGAAGCCTATCAGAATCCGGGCATTCTGGCGCAGGTTGACCGCGAGCTGTTTGGCCGCGATACGCCGCGCGTCGATCCAGTGGCGGTGGTGCGCTCGATGTATCCGTACATTGAAGCTGAATTATCCAAAGGCATGTATCTCGGCCATGTGACGCGCCATATGCTTGGCCTGTTCCAGGGCATTCCGGGTGCGCGCCAGTGGCGTCGCTATTTAAGTGAAAATGCCCATAAACCCGGCGCCGATGTGCGCGTGCTGGAAGCGGCGTTAGCGCTGGTAGCGGATAAAATTCCGCAGGAAGTGATGTAATCATCGTTGTTATGAGGTCGCCATAAATGGCACCCTACGAAAACCTGCGCAATTCGGGATTTTGTAGGGTGCGCATTAATGCGCACCGGAAAGCCATTGGGGTGGTTTTTTCTGCGCCATAAATTAGTTTTTTGCATCATCTGATTAATCCTTCATTCATCCCTTATCCAATGCTTTCAAACAGTTAGCCAGATTTATAAGTTGGCACGTATCTTGTAATGTTCCTGATGTTACTTACACAGGAGAGCCTTCGTGGAAATTCTATTTGTTATCGGCTTTTTTCTGATGCTGCTGTTCACCGGCGTTTCGCTGCTGGGCGTTATTGCAGCATTGGTGGTGGCGACCGCTTTGATGTTCTTTGGCGGATTGCTGGCAATTGTTATTAAAGTGTTGCCATGGCTGGTTATGGCGGTTGTCGCTGTATGGCTTTATCGGGCATTTACCACGCCAACAGGTGAGGCAAAATTACGCAGGCTGAAAAGAAAAATCAGCGACTTAGATAGAAGGGACTGGCGCTAATTGCGGTGACGATCACAGACTCGGAAATTGCTTAGAATAATTCCGCATTTAAACATATTTTTTACTTATGTTTTCTGTCAGGATGATTGGCGTTGTTTCAAACGAATTCATCGCCGCTGTCCCTACACCAGCGCGAACTATAAAAAAGAAAGAAAAAGGGGCTTCCTACGGGAAGCCCCGTTTGCATTTAGCGATCAGGGAATCAGCAAGCTGGAACCTTGAGTTGCGCGGCTCTCCAGCACCTGATGCGCGCGCACCGCGTCACTTAAGGCAAATTTCTGCTGCTCGGGCACGTTAAGCTGAATCGCCCGGCTGGCAATCAGTGAGAACAATTCATTGCTGGCGGCATCCAGCTCTTCACGGTTGGTGATGTAGCCGAACAGCGAAGGGCGGGTGACGAACAGCGAGCCTTTCTTGTTCAGAATGCCGAGATCAACGCCGGTTACCGGCCCCGAAGCATTACCAAAGCTGACCATTAATCCGTGGCGACGCAGGCTATCCAGCGAAGGTTCCCAGGTATCTTTCCCCACCGAGTCATACACCACGGCCACTTTCTCGCCATTGGTCAACTCGCTGACGCGCTTCGCGATATTCTCTTCACGATAGTTAATTGTCGCCCAGGCACCGGCATCTTTAGCTATCTTCGCTTTCTCTGCGGAACCTACCGTGCCAATCAGATGTGCGCCAAGCGCTTTGGCCCATTGGCAGGCGATCAACCCCACGCCACCTGCAGCGGCATGGAACAGGAAGATTTCATCGGCTTTCACTTTATAGGTTTGGCGCAGCAGATACTGCACGGTTAAGCCTTTGAGGAAAGAGGCCGCGCCTTGTTCAAATGAGATGCTGTCCGGCAGGATCACCAGACGATCTTCCGCCACATTATGCACTTCGCTGTAGGCGCCCAGCGCGGCCTGACAATAGACCACGCGGTCTCCCGCTTTAAACCGCGTCACCGCCGATCCGACACGCTTCACCACGCCGGCGGCTTCGGTGCCCAAACCGGAAGGGAAGCTGCTTTGCGGATACAAGCCGCTGCGCACGTAGGTATCAATGTAGTTAATGCCAATCGCCTTGTTTTCCACCTGCACTTCATGTTCGGCGGGATCGGCCAGTTCGAAATCGACCCATTGCAGTACATCTGGGCCGCCGTGTTGGTTGAACTGAATACGCTTTGCCATTCTGACTCCTGTGATTGTTCATCCTGGGACGGTATACTTGCGCGTCCCTTTCACGATCGGTAATGCATTCACTATGGCAGGAAATAAACCCACCAACAAATCGAACGAACCCCGCGATCGGCAGCTGGAAGGCGTGAAAATGCCGCCGCATTCCATAGAAGCGGAGCAGTCGGTGCTCGGTGGGTTGATGCTGGATAACCAGCGCTGGGACAACGTTTCTGAACGCGTCGTCGCCAGTGATTTCTTCAACCGCTCGCACCGTCTGATTTTCACGGAAATGCAGCGTTTGCTGGAAGCTGGCCAGCCGATCGACCTGATTACGCTCTCTGAATCGCTGGAAACGCTGGGTGAATTAGAGATGGCCGGCGGCTTCGCCTATCTGGCCGAACTGGCAAAAAATACGCCAAGTGCCGCGAACATTGGTGCCTATGCCGATATCGTGCGTGAACGTGCGGTAGTGCGCGAAATGATTTCTGTGGCGAACCAAATCGCCGATGCCGGTTACGATCCGCAAGGACGTAGCAGTGAAGATCTGCTCGACTTTGCTGAATCGAACGTTTTCAAAATTGCTGAACAGCGCGCTAATAAAGATCAGGGCCCGCAGAATATCGAGCAGATTCTGGAAGCCACGGTATCGCGCATTGAGTCGCTGGTCTCAACGCCGCACGACGGCGTCACCGGCGTCGATACCGGCTATCAGGATTTGAACAAAAAAACCGCCGGTTTACAGGGCTCGGATCTGATCATCGTCGCGGCGCGTCCTTCGATGGGTAAAACCACCTTCGCCATGAATTTGTGCGAAAACGCCGCGATGCTGCAGGACAAGCCGGTGTTGATTTTCAGCCTGGAGATGCCCAGCGAGCAGCTGATGATGCGTATGCTGGCGTCGCTGTCGCGCGTGGATCAGACGCGCATTCGTACCGGTCAGCTGGAAGATGAAGATTGGGCGCGCATTTCCGCCACTATGGGGATTTTGCTTGAGAAGAAGAACATGTTTATCGATGACTCTTCTGGCCTGACGCCCACCGAAGTGCGCTCACGCGCGCGCCGCATCTTCCGCGAAAACGGCGGGTTGAGCCTGATCATGATCGACTACCTGCAGCTGATGCGCGTGCCTGCGCTGTCGGACAACCGTACGCTGGAGATCGCCGAGATCTCGCGCTCACTTAAAGCGCTGGCGAAAGAGCTGAATGTGCCGGTGGTGGCGCTGTCGCAGCTAAACCGCTCACTGGAACAACGTGCGGATAAGCGCCCAGTGAACTCGGATCTGCGTGAATCAGGTTCGATCGAGCAGGATGCCGACTTGATCATGTTCATCTACCGTGACGAGGTGTATCACGAAAACAGCGATCTTAAAGGCATCGCCGAGATCATCCTTGGTAAACAGCGTAACGGCCCGATCGGTACGGTACGCTTGACCTTTAATGGCCAATGGTCGCGCTTTGATAACTACGCTGGCCCGCAATACGACGACGAATAACCCTTTCATTCCGGATGCATGCACGTTTTGTGCATGCATTTCACGTCATCAGAAAATAGTGTTGGACAACCCCGGCTTTAATCAGGTTATCTGTAGCAAAGCGCCCCTTATTACGCTGTGGAAACAGAATGACTCAGGTAGACGATCACGACCTTAAGATATTGACATTATTACAATCTAACGGACGCCTCACCAACCAGGAACTCAGTGATTTAGTCGGACTTTCGGCGTCGCAATGTTCACGCCGCCGCATCAATCTTGAGCAGGCCAATCTCATTCTCGGCTATCACGCACGCCTCTCGCCCGACGCGGTGGGCCTTGGCATGGTGGGATTGATTGAAGTGCGATTGAAAAACCATACGCCGGATTATGAAGAGAGTTTTCATCGCATGGTGGAAGAAGAAGCCGCGATTGTTGATGCGTTCAAAACCACCGGCGATGCCGATTATCTGCTGAAAGTGGCGGTGGCCGATCTGGCCTCACTGAGCGCGCTGATCAGCCAGTTAGTCGCTGGCCATCAAAGCGTGGCGCACGTGAAAACTTCCGTGGTATTGAGCCGTTTAAAAGAGAACGGTTTGATGATGATCCCGCAGCACAAAACGCGCCAAAAAAGTGCGTGATGTGCTAATCTGGTGCAATTATTGCCTCAATAATGCAAAAAACGCGCACCAGAAAACAGATTTGTGCATGGGTTGATGGTTTAAGTCGCAACTGATGCACAAAAACCTGCAATAAAGCGCCTTAGTTATCAATTGGATAATCACTGGCACCCATCGGCGGCGAGCGTACGCCGCCGATGTGGTGCGTTTTTTGCATTTGAACCGCATCATTTGCAATGAGATTAACCCATGGATAACGTTGTTCAACCCACTAAAGTTCCGCATTCGCTGATTGAAGATGCGCTGGCGATAGTCCTCGGCACGCTAATGGTCTCTTTCGGCGTCATTATGCTGAAACAGGCGGGCGCACTCACCGGCAGTTCTGCCGGTATTGCTTTCTTAATCAGCTATTTGTCACCGCTCTCCTTCGGTAGCGCCTTCTTCCTGATCAACCTGCCATTTTACTGGCTGGCCGTGCGACGCATGGGGTGGGAATTTACCCTGAAAACCTTCTGCGCGGTTGGCCTGGTGTCGCTGTTCACCCATCTGCATCCGCTGTTTGTGCATTTTTCTGCGCTAAATCCGTTTTATGCGACACTGTTCGGTAACGTGGTGATGGGCATTGGGTTTATAGTGTTGTTCCGTCACAAAGCCAGCCTCGGCGGCATCAATATTTTGGCGCTCTGGCTGCAGGATCGCATCGGTCTGCGTGCCGGAAAACTGCAAATGGCGGTCGATACCTGCGTGGTATTAGCGTCGCTATTTGTGGTGTCGTTACCGATGCTGTTTGCTTCAATCGCGGGCGCGGTGATCCTCAATCTCATCATCGCAATGAATCATCGTCCCGGCCGTTACATGGTTTGATGACGCATCTTTACCTCTTATTTATGACCAATCATGGAGATCTGCACCGTGTTTCAAAACGTTGATGCCTATGCCGGCGATCCGATTCTGTCGTTGATGGAAACCTTCAAACAAGATCCGCGCGATAACAAAGTAAACCTGAGCATTGGTCTCTATTACAACGAAGCGGGCATCATTCCTCAGCTGCAGGCGGTTGCCGCAGCAGAAGATCGCCTGCAGGCGCAGCCGCATCAGGCGTCGCTGTATCTGCCGATGGAAGGTCTGAACGCTTACCGTAACGCCATTGCACCGCTGCTGTTCGGTAAACAACATCCGATGCTGCAAGCGGGCCGCATTGCGTCCATCCAGACGTTGGGCGGCTCAGGCGCGCTGAAAGTCGGTGCTGATTTCCTCAAGCGTTACTTCCCGGCGTCCAACGTGTGGGTGAGCGATCCGACGTGGGAAAACCACGTCGCAATCTTCAACGGTGCCGGTTTCGAGGTGAATACCTATCCATGGTACGACGCAGAAACCAACGGCGTGAAGTTTGATGCGTTCATCGCCAAACTGAAAACCTTGCCGAAGCAATCCATCGTGCTGCTGCACCCGTGCTGCCATAACCCAACCGGCGCCGATCTGACCAACGCACAGTGGGATGAAACCACCGAAGTATTGAAAGCGCAGGAGCTGATTCCGTTCCTCGATATCGCTTATCAGGGCTTTGGCGCGGGCATGGAAGCGGATGCTTATGCGATTCGCGCGATTGCGGCTGCGGGTCTGCCTGCGCTGGTCAGCAACTCGTTCTCCAAGATTTTCTCGCTGTATGGCGAGCGCGTTGGCGGCCTGTCCATTGTCTGCGACAGCGCGGAAGAGTCCGCTCGTGTGCTGGGCCAGCTGAAAGCCACCGTGCGTCGTAACTACTCCAGCCCGCCAAACTTTGGTGCGCAGGTGGTTTCCTGCGTGCTGAATGACGAAGCGCTGCTTAACAACTGGCTGGCAGAAGTTGAAGCGATGCGTTTACGCATTATTGAAATGCGCCAGTCGCTGGTGAATGTATTGAGCACCAAGCTGCCGGGTCAAAACTTCGATTACCTGCTCAAGCAGCGCGGTATGTTCAGCTACACCGGCCTGAGCGCGCAGCAGGTTGATCGTCTGCGCGATGAGTTCGGGGTCTACCTGATTGCCAGCGGCCGCATGTGCGTTGCTGGCCTGAACAGCCGTAACGTTAACCAGGTTGCTGAGGCGTTTGCCGCAGTGATGTAAGCCAGGATTTGATGATTAAAAAACCGTCAGCTCAGGCTGGCGGTTTTTTTTTACTTTTTTGTTAAGGATAAACGAGACTGGTCTTGTTAATGCTTAACTCCTTGAATGTAAAGATTCTCCAGCCGAAAAATGGCCGAGCGCGACAACTTCATCGCGAATTTTTATGCACAAGGAAGCATGCTCATGACCCTGACCGCCCGTTCTTATTTACTCAAACCTACGGCTATTGCGCTTGCGTTAGCCTTCACCGTTCCGGCTTACAGTACCGAACTGACGCGCGATAACGGCGCGCCGGTGGGTGATAACCAGAATTCACAAACCGCAGGCGAGCACGGCGCAGTGCTGCTGCAGGACGTGCAGCTGATCCAAAAGCTGCAACGCTTTGACCGAGAACGCATTCCAGAGCGCGTGGTACATGCACGCGGTACCGGCGCGCACGGCGAGTTCCGCGCCAGCAAAGACATCAGCGACTTAACCATTGCCGAAGTCTTTAAACCAGGCAGCGTGACGCCAGTATTTGTGCGCTTCTCATCCGTGGTGCACAGTAAACATTCACCGGAAACGCTGCGCGATCCACGCGGTTTTGCCACCAAGTTCTACACAAGCCAGGGCAACTGGGATTTAGTGGGTAACAACCTGCCGGTGTTCTTTATCCGCGACGCGATTAAATTCCCGGACATGGTGCATGCGTTTAAGCCCGATCCACGCACCAATCTTGGCAACGACGCGCGCACCTTTGATTTCTTCTCTCACGTCCCAGAAGCCACGCACGGCCTGACCATGCTGTTCTCCAACATGGGAACGCCAGCAAACTATCGCCAGATGGATGGCAACAGCGTGCACGCCTATAAGTTCGTCAACGCCAAAGGCGAAGTGCACTACGTGAAATTCCACTGGAAAACCCTGCAGGGCGAGAAAAACCTCGATCCAGGCGAAGTGGCGGCCATTCAGAGCGGCACCTTCAGCCACATGACCGAAGATTTAGTGGCATCGATCAACAACAAAGCTTTCCCGAAATGGGATCTCTACATTCAAACCATTAAAGCCAGCGATCTGGATAAGTTCGACTTCAACCCGCTGGACGCCACCAAAATCTGGCCGGGTATTGCAGAAGTGAAAGTCGGCCAGATGGAACTGAATCGCAACGTGGATAACTTCTTCCAGGAAACCGAGCAGGTGGCGATGGCGCCATCGAATTTGGTGCCGGGCATTGAGCCATCGGAAGATCGCTTGCTGCAAGGTCGTCTGTTCTCTTACGCCGATACCCAGATGCACCGTTTGGGCGCCAATGGCCTGACGTTGCCGGTCAACGCGCCGCGCGTGCCGGTGAGTAACGGTAATCAGGATGGCGCGATGAACAGCGGCAAAGCTGACGATCATGGCGTGAACTATCAGCCAAGCCGTATCTATCCGCGCGAAGAGCTGCAGAGCGCCCGTTACAGCCACAGCCCGCTGAGCGGCATCACGCAGCAGGCGATGATTGCTAAAACGCAGAACTTTAAGCAGGCGGGCGATCTGTATCGTTCCTTTAACGACAAAGAGAAAACCGATCTGATCAATTCTCTGGGCGGCGCGCTGAAAGGTGTGGATGTGCAGAGCCGCGCCATTATGCTGTCGTACTTCTACAAGGCTGACAAAGATTACGGCGAGCGTCTGGCTGCGATCACTAAAGATGATGTGGGCAGCATCAAAACCATGGCCGCTAAGCTGAGCGACTAACCTTCAGGCGGCAGAGTTCACGCTCTGCCGCTTTTTCCTCTCTTCAGGGTTTACCTTTCGCCGACATGCTGCACACTTAAACGGTGTGATTACTTTTAGGATTCTGGCATGTGGCATCAACAAACGCTTACGCTTGGCGCTAAAGCGCGCGGCTTTCATCTGATCACCGACGAGATTGTCGGCCAGCTTCACGGCTTATCCGATGTGCGCGTCGGCCAGCTGCATCTCCTGCTGCAACACACATCGGCGTCGTTAACGCTCAATGAGAATTGCGATCCCACCGTGCGCAGCGATATGGAGCAGCATTTCTTACGCCATGTTCCGGAAAGTGCGCCTTATCAGCACGACTACGAAGGGGCTGACGACATGCCCGCACACATCAAATCGTCGCTACTCGGCGTTTCGCTCCTGATTCCGGTCAACCGTGGTCGCCTGATGTTAGGCACATGGCAGGGAATCTGGTTGGGTGAACATCGGGTGCAGGGCGGTGTGCGGCGTATCGTGGCGACCTTACAAGGGGAATAAAAGATGAATACTTCGGATTTACTGACGTACTGCATGAGCAAGCCGGGCGCGGAGCAAAGCTTTAAAGAGTGCTGGCAGGCGACGCAGATTAAGAGTGAAGGTGTGCTGTTTGCCATGCTTTATGAGGTAAAAGGGCGTCCGGCCTTGTCGCTGAAAGCCACGCCTGCGCTGGCGGAGTTATTACGGGAGGAGCACAACGATGTGTTTCCCAGCGAACATTTAAACAAGTCGCACTGGAGCACGCTGTGGCTGGATGGTTCGCTGAAAGATTCGCAGATTTACTATCTGGTGGATGCATCCTGGCAACAGGCTGACGCCACGCGCGCGGCGGGCGTCAACCATGATGAACACTGAGGCGAATTAAGCCGCAGATTCCTCGCGCAGGGTATTGATATCAATCACGAAGCGGTATTTCACGTCGCTTTTCAGCATACGTTCGTAGGCTTCGTTGATTTGATTCATCGCGATCAGTTCGATATCTGAAGTGATACCGTGCTTACCGCAGAAATCCAGCATTTCCTGGGTTTCCGCGATGCCGCCAATCAGTGAACCTGCAATGCTGCGACGTTTGAAGATCAGGTTGAAGACCTGCGGTGCCGGGTGATCGTGCTCCGGCGCGCCGACCAGCGTCATATTGCCATCACGCTTCAGCAGGGCGATGAACGGGTTGAGATCGTGCTGTGCCGCAACGGTGTTCAGGATGAAGTCGAAGCTGTTGGTGTGCGCGGCCATTTGATCGGCATCTTTCGAGATCACCACTTCATCTGCACCCAGGCGTTTACCATCTTCAATTTTTGACGGTGACGTGGTGAACAGCACCACATGTGCGCCCATCGCATGCGCCAGTTTCACGCCCATGTGACCAAGGCCGCCCAAACCGACGATACCGACTTTTTTACCCGGACCGACATTCCAGTGGCGCAGCGGTGAGTAAGTGGTGATACCGGCACACAGCAGCGGCGCAACGCCCGCCAGATCGAGATTTTCTGGTACGCGCAGCACGAAGCTTTCATCTACTACCATGCTGGTGGAGTAACCGCCGTAGGTGATGGCTTTGGTTTCGCGATCTTCGCCGTTGTAGGTGCCAACGAAGCCATTTTCGCAATACTGCTCCAGCCCTTCCTGACAGCTTGGACAGCTGCGGCAGGAATCAACCATACAACCAACACCGACCAAATCGCCCACTTTGTAGTTGTGGGTGTGAGCGCCAACGGCCGTCACGCGACCAACAATTTCATGGCCAGGCACCACAGGAAAAATGGTGTTGCGCCATTCGTTGCGCGCGGTATGCAGGTCCGAGTGGCAGACGCCGCAGTACAACACTTCAATCTGCACATCATGAGCGCGCAGTTCGCGTGGCGTAAAATCGAACGGGGCGAGTTTTGCTTTCGCGTCCTGTGCGGCATAGGCATGCGTAATATTCATGGTGTCTCCAGTAGGATGTGTCGTGATTTCTATGCGGGATCCCGTTCAGCACACTGAAGGGATAAAGGGCGTAAGGGACGCCAAAAGGAACGTTGTAAGGATAGTCAGCAGGGGGGAATGCGTATATGCCTGAAGTTGTCTGATTCTTGCCTGTTCCTGCATTTCGTTGCGGAATCCGACAGAAAAAAACAGGCCCGCAATGGCGGGCCTGAGAGAAATTTACTTCTTCAACATTGGCTTAAGGAAACGCGCCGTGTGTGATTTTTCACACTCCGCCACCGTTTCTGGCGTGCCGGACACCAGAATTTCACCGCCGCCGCTGCCGCCTTCCGGGCCGAGATCGACAATCCAGTCTGCGGTTTTCACCACGTCGAGGTTGTGCTCAATCACCACGATGGTGTTGCCCTGATCGCGCAGCTGATGCAGCACTTCCAGTAACTGCTGAATATCCGCAAAGTGCAGGCCGGTGGTCGGCTCATCGAGGATATAGAGCGTCTGGCCTGTGCCGCGTTTTGACAGCTCACGCGCCAGCTTGACGCGCTGCGCTTCACCACCAGAAAGCGTGGTAGCTGACTGGCCCAGACGGATATACGACAGGCCGACATCGACCAGCGTTTGCAGCTTACGCGCCAGCGCCGGCACCGCATCAAAAAATTCGCGGGCTTCTTCGATGGTCATATCCAGCACTTCGTGGATGCTCTTGCCTTTGTATTTAATCTCCAGCGTTTCGCGGTTATAGCGCTTGCCTTTGCACTGGTCGCACGGCACGTAGATGTCGGGCAGAAAGTGCATTTCTACCTTGATCACGCCGTCACCCTGACAGGCTTCGCAGCGTCCGCCGCGCACGTTGAAGCTGAAGCGCCCCGGATTGTAGCCGCGTGAACGCGCTTCCGGCACGCCGGCGAACAGTTCGCGCACCGGAGTGAAAATGCCCGTGTAGGTCGCGGGATTCGAACGCGGTGTGCGACCGATCGGGCTCTGATCGATATCGATCACTTTATCGAAATGCTCCAGGCCGGCGATTTCACGATAAGGCGCGGCTTCGATGGTGGTCGCGCCGTTGAGCTGGCGCTGCGCAATCGGGAACAGCGTATCGTTGATCAGCGTCGATTTACCCGATCCGGACACGCCGGTGATGCAGGTAAATAAGCCGACCGGAATCGTCAGCGTGACATCTTTGAGGTTGTTACCGCGCGCACCGGTGAGTTTCAGCACTTTGGCCGGATCGCCTTTGACGCGCTCTTGAGGGATCGCAATCTCACGTTTGCCGCTGAGGAACTGGCCGGTCAGGGAATTTTCATTCGCCATAATCGCGTGCACATCACCTTCGGCAACCACCTGACCACCGTGCACGCCCGCGCCCGGACCGATATCGATCACATGGTCAGCGGCACGAATTGCATCCTCATCGTGCTCCACCACAATCACCGTGTTACCGAGATCGCGCAGGTGAATCAGCGTGCCAAGCAGGCGTTCGTTGTCGCGCTGGTGAAGGCCGATTGAGGGTTCATCCAGCACGTACATCACGCCGACCAAACCGGCACCAATCTGGCTGGCCAGACGAATACGCTGCGCTTCACCGCCGGAGAGCGTTTCCGCCGAACGTGACATCGACAGGTAATTCAGGCCGACGTTCACCAGGAAGCTCAGGCGATCGCCAATCTCCTTCAGGATTTTTTCTGCAATCTGCGCACGCTGACCGCTCAGCTTCATGTTGGCGAAGAAATCCATCGCATGACCGATGCTCATTTCTGAGATGGTCGGCAGGTTGGTGTCTTCAACAAAAACATGGCGCGCTTCGCGACGGAGACGCGTGCCTTCACAGCTGGCACAGGCGCGGTTGCTGATAAATTTCGCCAGCTCTTCGCGCACCGCGTTGGATTCCGTCTCTTTATAACGGCGCTCCATGTTGTGCAGCACGCCTTCAAATGGATGGCGGCGCACTGAGGTGTCACCGCGATCGTTGATGTATTTGAATTCGATATTCTCTTTGCCTGAACCGTACAGAATCACATCGCGCGCTTTGTCGCTCAGACTGTTAAACGGGGCTTCGACATCGAACTGCAGATGCTCTGCCAGCGAGCGCAGCATCTGGAAATAGTAGAAGTTACGGCGATCCCAGCCGCGAATGGCGCCGCCCGCCAGTGACAGCTCGGGGTTCTGAACCACTCGATCGGGATCGAAATATTGCTGCACGCCCAGGCCATCGCAAGTCGGGCAGGCGCCAGCCGGGTTGTTAAACGAGAACAGGCGCGGTTCGAGTTCGCGCATGCTGTAGCCACAAATCGGGCAGGCAAAGTTAGCCGAGAACAGCATCTCTTCGGCGTTGGTATCGTCCATATCGGCGACGATCGCGGTACCACCGCTCAGTTCCAGCGTGGTCTCGAAGGATTCGGCCAGACGCGTTGCAAGATCCTCGCGCACGCGGAAACGGTCAATCACCACTTCGATGGTGTGCTTCTTCTGCAACTCCAGCTTCGGCGGATCCGACAGATCGCACACTTCGCCATCGATACGCGCACGGATATAGCCCTGCGCGGCGAGGTTTTCCAGCGTTTTGGTGTGTTCGCCTTTGCGATCTTTCACCACCGGCGCCAGCAGCATCAGACGACGGCCTTCTTCCTGCGACAGCACCTGATCGACCATTTGACTCACGGTTTGCGCCGCCAGTGGAACGTCATGATCCGGACAGCGCGGTTCACCCACGCGTGCAAACAGCAGGCGCAGATAGTCATGAATTTCGGTAATGGTGCCGACGGTGGAACGCGGGTTATGCGAAGTCGATTTCTGCTCAATGGAGATGGCGGGCGAAAGACCTTCAATATGGTCAACGTCCGGTTTCTCCATTAATGAAAGAAACTGGCGCGCATAGGCCGAAAGCGATTCAACATAGCGACGCTGGCCTTCCGCATACAGCGTATCAAACGCCAGCGAAGACTTACCGGAACCTGACAGACCGGTGACCACAATGAGCTTATCGCGAGGGATGATCAGGTTGATGTTCTTCAAATTATGGGTGCGAGCACCGCGGACTTCGATCTTATCCATTCACCTTTCCCGGATTGAACAACACTCGCCATGCCTTGCCAGCACGACCAGCAGAAACGGTCCATTATGGCACAAAAAATAAACTGAATAAATATCCAGTGTTTTTGCTATTCTGTCCGCCGATAAATTTTGGAATCCCGCTCTAAAGTGGGCACACGCCAATGTGACGTGATACAATTTTTCGCTTAGACTTTTAGCATCAACTCATCGGGAGACAGCAACATGGCCAGTCGTGGCGTAAACAAAGTGATTCTAGTCGGGAATCTGGGTCAGGATCCGGAAGTGCGCTACATGCCAAATGGTGGCGCGGTAGCCAACATTACGCTGGCCACGTCAGAAAGCTGGCGCGATAAGACAACCGGTGAAAACAAAGAGATCACGGAATGGCACCGTGTTGTGCTGTTCGGCAAGCTGGCGGAAGTGGCTGGCGAATACCTGCGTAAAGGTTCTCAGGTTTACATCGAAGGTCAGCTGCGTACCCGCAAATGGACCGATCAGGCCGGCCAGGAAAAATACACCACTGAAGTGGTGGTTAACGTTGGCGGCACCATGCAGATGCTGGGCGGACGTCAGCAGGGCGCGAACGCAGGTGGCGCACCGGCGGGCGGCCAGGGCGGCGGCAATAACAATGGTTGGGGCCAGCCACAGCAGCCACAACAGCAGCCGCAGGGCGGTGGCAACCAGTTCAGCGGCGGTGCGCAGCAGCGTCCACAGCAGCAGAGCGCGCCTGCTAACAACGAACCGCCAATGGATTTTGACGACGATATTCCGTTCTGATAATCCGCCTGAGCTATCTCAGGCCGGACGTTATCGAATCCAGAAATGCCATTCCGCGAGGAGTGGCATTTTTTATCTCAAGCCAAACAAGGTGCAGCCTTAATGCGGTCGCCATTCCCGCAATAACGCTTCCGTCTCACGTACCAGCACCGGGTTGCCCGGCATAATCAAATCGGCCCACACTTCGTTGTGCTGATTAATTTGCTGTTGTGCGGAAACATAGGTGCGGTCGGCGGTGGTGTGCGCATCGGCGGCGACGGTGATGTGATAGCCAAGACTGGCGCCGACTTTGATGGTGGTATCGACACAGTAATCAGTCGCGCAGCCGCAAATAACGAAGCTTTTAATACCGCGTTGGTCGAGCTGAGCGGCGAGATCGGTTTGCCAGAAACTGTCGCAGGCGGTTTTATTGACAAAGATGGCGTTGGCCGGCTGATTCAACTCGGGGACGATGGCCCAGCCTGCTGAATTGACCTCTAAACCTGGCCCAACGTGCTGGATGAAGATCACCTGATCGGCCGCAGCGGTTAACTGATTGATCCGCTCGCAGCGTCCGGCACGATCAAAACGCGGCGATGCCAGCACGCCGTTTTGCATATCCACTACCACAACCACACGATTAGCCATTTTTATCTCCTGTTAAGTCTTGTCAGTGTCCGGTTAACTCGCAACGAGGTAAAGCAAATCCGCTTTGCATTTATCGCCACTGCCGCGCATGCTTATAAGCGATTTATTCCGGAGGTGTGTCGTGAAGGTGGTTCCTGAAATCTTTCCTTGTGAGCAAGATCGTGCGCAGTTTCAGCATTTCGCTGAGCTGCCGGGCATCGAGCTGTATCAGGCGCACATCTCCCGCTACGCTTTTGAACCGCATACTCATGAAGCCTTTGGTATCGGCACTATCGAATCCGGCGCCCAGCGCTTTCGCTATCGCGGCGCCAGTTACACCGCGCCGCAGCATTCGCTGGTGATGATGAATCCTGACGAGCTGCACACCGGTGAATCTGCCTGCGACGAAGGCTGGCGTTATCGCATGATCTATATCGATCCGCAGGAGATGGATCGTCTGACCGGCGATCGTCATTGGTGGTTCACCGACGCTCTGCGCACCGATGCGCGTCTGGCGCAGCCGTTTTCTCAATTGCTGGCGCAGATGTGGCAGGCGGAAACCACGCTGGAGCGTGAAAGCATTTTGCTCGAACTGCTGGAGTTAATGCGTCCGCTGGCGCGTCAGGGACAGCAACGACCTGTCGAAGGCGCACATCGCTTTGATGCGGTAAGAGACTATTTGCGTGAAAATCTCGCCGAACCGGTGCGCCTCGAAGAACTGGCTGCGCTGGCATCACTGTCGCCGTGGCATTTCCTGCGCAGTTTTAAACAACACTTCCACGTCACGCCGCATCAAATGCTGATGGCTTTTCGCCTGTTCGCCGCAAAGCAGCAGTTGGCACGCGGCGACAGTGCCGCAACCGTCGCTGCATCGGTTGGTCTTACCGATCAGGCACATCTTACCCGCGCCTTCGCGCATCGCTACGGCATCACGCCGGGCCGCTATCAAAAACAGGTGTTCCCTTCACGCTAACCGCAATCTGCTACAAGCCTTTAGCCTGCGCCTGCGTCACACTGCAGCGGAATGCATATAAAGGAAGAGTTTATGTTTGCTGGAATACTGTTTGCGCTGGCGGCGGGACTGATGTGGGGATTGATCTTTGTGGGCCCGCTGCTGATACCGGATTATCCCGGCACCTTACAATCGGCCGGACGCTACGTCGCCTTTGGTTTGGTGGTGTTGCCGCTCGCCTGGCTGGATCGCCGTCGTTTGCGTCAGCTGGCGCGCAAAGACTGGATTGAAGCGCTGAAGCTGTCGCTGATTGGCAATTTGCTCTATTACGCGTTTCTCGCCAGCGCGATTCAACGTACCGGCGCGCCCATCTCCACCATGATTATCGGCACCTTGCCGGTGGTGATTACCGTGACGGCCAATCTCTGTTATGGCCATCTTGAAGGGCGCTTGCCGTGGCGCAAGCTGACGCCGGCGTTGCTGATTATTGCTGCCGGCCTGGCTTGCGTGAATGCCGCCGAACTCCAGACGCAAGGTCCCGATTTTGATTGGTCGCGCTATCTCACCGGTTTAGGGTTAGCGATTCTGGCGGTGGCATGCTGGACATGGTATCCGCTGCGTAATGGTTTATGGTTACGCGCGCATCCCCAGCACAAGCCATCCAGCTGGGCGACGGCGCAAGGTTTGGTGACGCTGCCGCAGGCGTTGGTGTTCTATCTATTAGTCTGCGTGCAACTCCACTGGCAGCAACCTGCGTTTGCGCTGCCCTTCGGGCCGCAGCCGCAACGCTTTCTATTATTGATGTTAGGTATCGGGCTGATTTGCTCATGGCTGGGCACACTGTGCTGGAATGCGGCCAGCCAACGCGTGCCGACGGTGATCATGGGGCCGCTGATTGTGTTCGAAACCTTAGCCGGTTTGCTGTGGACATTCCTGTGGCGACAAAGTTGGCCGCCGCTGTTAACCGCTGTCGGCATTGGTTGTCTGATTATTGGCGTCATCTACGCAATGCGTATTAAACCCCAGCCGCACATCACTGCGGTATAAATCATCAAAATAGCGCTGCTGAATAATCATTTCGGCAGCGTACTACGCTGTATTTTAAGAATTTGACCAACCCCTATCACACGCCTCAAGGCCCATTCCTACGCTCGCCTTGCCGTCGATATAACATTTCGGCTAATTTCAGCCGCCTTTTTAGCCCTGATTTGTCATAACAAGTCATACCGTTACGTCCGGTGCCTGAGCGTTTAAGGGTAATAAGCCTCCTTAAACCTTCACTAATCTCCGATCTTCCTGGCTATCGCAGGCCCTAAAGCGGAAAAAAGCGGCGCGTTAAGGCGGAAAAACATGCATCTAACCTACCGTTTATTGCCGTTTGGCACTGAAGATTGGCACTCGAAAGCCACTTTTTGCTTAAGGGAATCGGGCGATGTTAAGAAAGATTCCATTAACCGTTGGCAAAAAACCATTAAGCGTAACAATGAATAGGGTGCAGGAATTTAACTTATCTCCTGCTTTTTGGCTGTTATTGTTTAGGGTAGATAACCTTTCTTATCAGGATTATTCCTGGCAACAGGATAGGGAATTATGGTCTACGCGCGTCAACCAGCTGACCAATGAATCTCAGAATAGATCCAGTTAAAAACAGAGGTTATGTGTGAGCGGTTACACGACGTTGTTCATTAATGCTTAACAGAATTGTCTGCATTCAGGGCTGATGATTAATGTTGGTAAAGTAATAATTGAAGCGCCAATCTCACCGAAATGAGATTGGACTTCGTTTGAATGGCTTGAATAGAGAGACTTTTGCTGATGTGAATCTATTTTACCGCAAAAAAGGAAGCAATTCCGCGATGGTATTCATCAGGAAAAATTGGAGCGAATTGTTATGTTGTGAACGCCGTATTAAATGATCTTCATATCTTCTGGTAAGAACAAATCTCAGCATTAAGTCAAATAACATCGGCCTTAATGGTGTTAGCGATTATCTGTACCTGCAGGATAATGATAAACGCTACGGCTAATATCCAGTAAACGACAGCTACGACGGGTACCTATGTCGAATGTCGTTTGCAGAAAGTTAACCGCCTGACGCTTTTCATTCGTGGTAAAGAAGTTTTTCAATACGCTTTGCAGCATCTCTTTATCGGAACTCAGAGATTGCAGTTCACGCGTGAGGTTAAGAAGCTGATCTTCCAACTCCTTGATTTTGCGACCTTCCTCGGAAGAGAGCCCAGAAAACTTCTTCTTCCAGCTATAGAAAGTGGCCTCGGAAATGCCAAGCTCCTCACAAATCTCCCTGACTTTCACTCCCGTTTCAGAAGCTTTAATGGCATTTGTGATTTGCTCTTCGCTATATCGTGACTTTCTCATAAATGCTATTACCTTTCTTATCAATTAGTGGATGAGAATTACTGTATTAATATCTGGCACTGCAAAAACACTATTAATTCAGTATTAAAGTGCGCGATTTGAATTGCGAGGGTTAAATTAAGATATTTAGAAGAAATATCATCATGGGATAAATCTTATTTTATTCCGAATGGCATTGAACGCCTTCCTGGCTTTAGGTTTTTGATATAAATTCTCTCCATCCCAAATGCAGAAAAATACTACATTCATTGGAAAATCGGCATAAACCACTTGCAGAAATGTCAGGGTGTGCCAGTAAACCTTTGCTTAGAATTTAAGCTGAAATCGTTTACATCCACCGAGTTTCGCACCGGATATAATCGGAATTTTCCTGAATATAATTCCTAATTGCTGACGCGAGTCTCATTTTTCGGACCAGTTTGGTTTGAAGTTAATAATTTAAGTCAGGCCCACTGAGCGCTTGTTAATTCATTTCAAGGACGTTGTACCGAAAGTTGTTGTAGTTCGTAATACTAAGGATCAGTCAATGAAATTGAGCGTAATGTCTAATGCCGCCTGGATGATGTCTGAAAAGATCGTCTCCGTGTTCGGCGTCATATTTGTGACCTCCTACGTGGCAAAATCCTTTGGTCCAACCATCTTTGGCCAAATGGCGTTTTCGACCTCGCTGTTTTCCATGGTGCAGACCGTGGCGATTTTCGGTACGGAAACCATTCTGTTTAAACGTATCAGTAAGAGTGCGCCGAAAGGGCTGCGCCTGATGACCGTAGCGCGCAACATGCGCATGGTTTTGCTGTTGCTCACATCGCTGCCCGTCTTGATTTGGGTCTGGTACAACATGCAGGAAAACTTCCTCGCTTTTGCACTGGCCTCGTTTATCTCTTCGGTTTTCGTAACGCAGGACACCTTCAGCGTCTACAACAATGCGCGCTTAGCCTCGCGACTGAACACCCTCGCCAACTCTGTCGGTTTGCTGCTGGGCTTCAGCTTAAGTTTCACCATTGCCTGGCTGCACCTCAATCCGCTGTGGCTGACCGTATCGATTGTCGCCGTCACGCTGGTGCCGTATGTGATTAAGCGTTTTAACTTTTACCGCGAAAATCAGGACGTGGCGCCGCCGCAGGATAAGCGCAACACCTATCTGCGCTATTTGCTGTATGCCGGATTACCGCTGGCCATCTCCAGCATCTTTATCTCGGTGCAGGTGAAAGCGGCACAGATGTTCCTGGCGGGCATCGCCTCGGCGCGCGATCTCGGGCTGTTTGCCGCCGCCAATACCATTTCGGCCTCCTGGATTTTTATCCCGGTCGCCATCATCACTTCCTGCTTTTCGGAAATCTTCCGTGAGCGTGGAGAAACCGCCATCAAGCTGACAGCACGGCTTAATGGTTATGTCATGGGTGTTTCATTGTTGTTGTTAGCGGTGATCGCGATGTACGGCGAAAAAATCATCATCGCTTTATATGGTCACGAGTACACACAGTCAGGAAGTCTCATTACGTTGTTGTCGTTAGCAACCTGCTTTTCGGCGATGGGGACCGTAGCGTATCGCTACATGGTCAAAGAAGGCGGGTTTAATTATCTGTTGAAGAAAATCGTTTGCCTGATGGTCATCAGCTTGCCGCTGTCGTGGTGGCTGATCCAGAGCTACGGCATCATGGGTGCCGCATGGAGCGTTTTCATCTCAGAATTGCTGTCTCTTACCGTAATGAATTACTTCTTCAAAAACGGCGTCATCCAAAAAATCCAGGTTTCCTCACTCAACTACAAAACCTACAAATGAGGTCAGATATGCTCAAGTTGAAAGATGAACTCAGAAGAAGCGTTCAGTACTTCATCAAGAAGATGCCCTGGGCATACCAGGATCGTATCTACTATTTTCACAAGTTCCGCAAATTGCCTAATCTGCGCGAGCCGAAAGTGTTTAACGAGAAGGTGCTGTATCGCAAATTCATCCATGGCGATTATCAGATTTATGGTCGTCTGTCGGACAAATATTCGGTGCGTGAATATATCGCCGAGAAAGTGGGCAGCGAATACCTGATCCCGCTGGTTTACGAGACCAGCGATCCCAGCTCATTGCACACGCTGCCGAGCTGGAAAAATACCGTTATCAAGCCGAATCACGCCTCCAACATGGTGGAGATCCTGCTGGAAGAGCCGGATGCGTTGAAGAAGCAGCAGATTATCAACGATTGCCATCGCTGGCTGAAGACCGATTTCGCCAACGAAGCGCGCGAGATTCACTATCGCTACATCAAGCCACGCATTCTGGTGGAGCAGTACATTGGCGATGGTAAATCGGCACCGATTGACTACAAGTTCCATATGTTCAACAAGCGCGACGGTAGCTTTGAGTATGTGCTGCAGGTGATCTACAACCGCTGCAATCCGCTGTTGTCGATGAACTTCTACGTCAACAACCTCAACGAGGCGTATCACAAAATTCGTGATACCGGCCTGGACGTGACGCCGCAAATGGCCTCGTTGCAGCACGCGTTGGCGTTGAGTAAAAAGCTGGCGAGCGATTTCGATTATGTGCGCGTGGATTGGTACATCGATAACGAGCAGATCTACTTCGGCGAATTAACCTTCACGCCGGGCGCCGGTTTGGTGACCGGTTTGGATCGCGGGTTAAATCAGATGATGGGTGATATGTGGATTCAGGATCGCCGCGGTACGAAGATACCGGGCATCACGGTGGCGGAAGTGACCATTCCGGCCGTATTGAAGAAAATTTAGAATCACACAGCAAAATAAAAAACCCCGCTTCGGCGGGGTTTTTTATTGGCGGCGATTAAGGCATTGGCCAATCGGTTGGCGTCTGGCTCATCACTTCGATAAAGGCGTTTTTGGAGATTTCCATAAAGTTATGCAGATTCTCCATGCTCAGCGTGATACCGAGTAGGCCAGTAACAAACCAGCATGACATGCCAACGCCGATGCCACCGCACAGCAGCGCCATCACGTGGTGACTGTTCTGACGCAGTCGAATTTTCATGGTGCTGGCGAAAAACATCATTACCGCACTCAGGAGTTCCCAGCGCATTACAATCAAACTGGTGGTTAGGGTGGCCATCTGCAAAAACCTCTTAGAATCAGTGATATCCCCGACATTCAATCGACATCACTGGCGGCTGAGAAGGAAGGTCAGGGAAGTCCTTCTGGCCGTCTTACTGAATACAGGAAAGTGTGACTTGGCTCACATTATATCACTCGATTTTAAATTTTGAACAAAATTTATACCGGGTCAGGTAGAAAGATTTTTATCGAAAGGGATTGAAGGCTGGCGGGAAAAAGGAAGGTGCGCCCGCAAAGGGCGCGCAGAAAAGGTTAGCTAACCGGGCAGCACTCGCCGGTTGTACGCTGGGCAAAACTGGTCATGTTGTTGTCTGCACAGTCAAAACTGAGCAAGCGCGGACGCTGAATCATCGCCTGACGACGCATGGTATGACGATAAGCGGTTGGCGTTTGCGAGAACTGACGGCGGAACACGCGCGAGAAGGTCTGCTGCGAATCGTAACCGTATTGCATCGCGATATCGAACACCGGACGCTGGGTTTGACGCAGCGCTTCCGCGGCCAGCGTCAGACGACGTTCGCGAATATAGCCACCCAGCGTTTGTTTCGTGACGGCACGGAACATACGCTGCAGATGCCATTTTGAGTAACCTGATTTTGCCGCGACTTCATCAATAGACAGCGCTTTATCCAGATTCTGATCGATCCAGTTGGACAGCGAATGAATGATTTCCTGTTGCATCATAGCCTCATCCTTCTGATGTTTTTTGCCTGGTGAGAAATTCGAAGTTTTGCTGGGGTGCGAGTATAATTCCTCAAGTTAACTTGAGGTAAAGGCCCTAAATGAAAAAAGAACGCAATTACCCGAAGCCGGTTTTGACGCCGGGCGAAGTGGCGAAGCGCAGCGGCGTGGCGGTGTCGGCGCTGCACTTCTATGAGACCAAGGGATTGATCTTCAGCTCGCGCAACGGCGGCAATCAACGTCGCTACAGCCGCGACGTGCTGCGTCGCGTTGCCATCATCAAAATTGCGCAACGCATCGGCATTCCGCTGGCGACGGTGAGCGACAGCCTGACGCATGTGCCGGCTAATAAACGGATGTCGACGCAGGAGTGGGACGCGCTGACGCAACACTGGCGCGAGGAGCTGGATAAACGCATCGAAACCCTCACGCGCTTGCGTAACGATCTTGATGGCTGCATTGGCTGCGGCTGTTTATCGATGCGCGATTGCCCGCTGCGCAACCCCGGTGACCGGCTGGCCGAGCAAGGTTCGGGCGCGGTACTACTCGATCCGGAACAGGACGAGCAAAAACGCTGATCGACTATACTTGGCGGAACACTTTTACCGGCAAGGAAACCGTATGATCACCGTTCACCATCTGGAAAACTCCCGCTCGCATCGCGTGTTATGGCTTCTGGAAGAGCTTGCGGTGCCTTACCAAATCAAACGCTATCAGCGTGAAAACAGCCTGCTGGCACCCGATTCCTTAAAGAAAGTGCATCCGCTGGGCAAATCCCCGGTGATTACCGACGGCAATCGCGTGATTGCCGAGTCAGGCGCGATTCTCGAATACCTGCAACTGAAGTACGACAGCGAACATCAGCTGGCGTTGAGTCATGAAGATGAGCAGATTCAGGCGCGCTACTGGCTGCACTATGCCGAAGGTTCGCTGATGCCGCTGCTGGTGATGAAACTGGTGTTTGCGCAGTTGGGCAAGAAGCCGGTGCCGTGGCTGCTGCGCCCGGCCGGCATCGCACTGAGCAAAGGGATTCAGAAAGCCTGGCTGAACAAGCAGCTGGCTTTGCACGGCCGCGTAATCGAAGAGCATCTCACGCAGCATGCATTTTTTGCCGGTTCACGTTTTAGCATCGCCGATGTGCAGATGAGCTTTCCGCTGCTGGCGCTGCAGTTGCGTGGCTCGTTACGCGATACGCCCGCCACCGCCCGCTGGCTGGAAACCATGCAGCAGCGCGCGGCCTGGCAACGCGCGATCCGGCAGGGCGGCGCGATTGAGTTAAGCCGCTAAGTTCAGCCAGGTCGCCATAATTGGTGGCCCTGCGGGGTGAGTTGCCTGGATTTATCCTGTCATACCCGTGATTAAGAGTTGAAAACCCCAGGGCAAACGCCAGATAATCGTTTGCCTTTTTTTCCGCGTCCCCCTTTACGGCATGGAATAAGCGGCGACGTAAACGTTTGCCTGGATTTTCATCATGAAAATCCGCCATCAGCGAACGGCAAACGTGCGCCGCGCGGCGACTCACATCACAAAAATATTGAGGAAGAATTATGTCTGGCGAATCGCGCCCGGCCAGTGGAAAACTGGACGCCTGGTTCAATATCTCTGCACGCGGCAGCAGCGTGCGTCAGGAAGTATTGGCGGGTCTGACAACGTTTCTGGCGATGGTGTATTCCGTCATCGTGGTGCCCGGCATGCTGGGCAAAGCGGGCTTCTCGCCAACGGCGGTGTTCGTTGCCACCTGTCTGGTCGCCAGTTTTGGTTCGATCATCATGGGTTTGTGGGCCAATCTGCCAATGGCGATTGGGTGCGCCATCTCGCTGACCGCCTTCACCGCCTTCAGTCTGGTGCTCGGCCAGCACATCAGCGTGCCGGTGGCGCTTGGTGCGGTGTTCCTGATGGGCTTGCTGTTCACGTTGATTTCGGTCACCGGCATCCGCGCATGGATTCTGCGGAACTTACCGATGGGCGTGGCGCACGGAACCGGCGTAGGTATTGGCCTGTTCCTGCTGCTGATCGCCGCTGACGGCATTGGTTTAGTGGTGAAAAATCCGGCTCCGGGCTTACCAGTGGCGTTGGGTCAGTTCGCTTCGTTCCCGGTGATCATGTCGCTGGTGGGACTGGCGGCGATTTTTGGTCTGGAAAAACGCCGCGTGCCGGGCGGCATTCTGCTGACCATCATCGCCATCTCGATTCTCGGCCTGATTTTCGATCCGGCAGTGACCTATCAAGGTCTGTTCGCGATGCCGAGCCTGAAGGATGCCAACGGGCAATCAGCGATGTTTAGCCTCGATATCATGGGCGCGCTGCAACCGGTGGTGCTGCCAAGCGTGCTGGCGCTGGTGATGACCGCGGTCTTTGATGCCACCGGCACCATCCGCGCGGTAGCAGGGCAGGCGAATCTGCTGGATAAAGAGGGGCAGATCATTAACGGCGGTCGTGCGTTAACCACCGATTCCGTCAGCAGCCTGTTTGCCGGTTTAGTCGGCGCTTCGCCGGCTGCGGTCTATATCGAATCGGCGGCGGGCACGGCGGCGGGCGGAAAAACCGGTCTGACGGCGATTGTGGTCGGTTTGCTGTTCCTGGTGATTCTGTTTATGTCGCCGCTGGCCTATCTGGTTCCGGCTTACGCGACCGCGCCGGCGCTGATGTACGTTGGCTTACTGATGCTGAGCAACGTGGCAAAAATCGACTTCAACGATTTCGTTGATGCGATGTCCGGCTTGTTGACCGCCGTGTTCATCGTGCTGACCTGCAACATCGTCACCGGCATCATGCTCGGCTTCGCTTCACTGGTGATTGGACGCCTGTTTGCCGGTGAGTGGCGCAAGCTGAACGTGGGCACCGTGGTGATTGCTGTCGCGCTGGTCGCGTTCTATGCCGGTGGCTGGGCCATCTGACCTGAAAGTTGAATAATTCCAGGATTATTCGCTTTCTGCATCACGCCGCACATCGGGTTGCTCCGCTGTGCGGCGTTTTGTTTTACACTTTCCCACGCAACAACATCGCTTTAATGAAATTGATTCGCCTAAGGAAAGCATGGAAATCTTCTTTACTATTCTCATCATGACGCTGGTGGTTTCACTCTCCAGCGTGGCGGCACGTATTCTGCCGTTTCAAATTCCCCTGCCGCTGGTGCAAATTGCCGCCGGTGCTTTACTCGCATTTCCCGTCTTCGGCCTGCATGTCGATTTTGATCCGGAACTGTTCCTCGTGCTGTTCATTCCGCCGCTGCTGTTTGCGGATGGCTGGAAAACGCCGATCAACGAGTTCCTCCATCACGGTCGCGAAATCATGGGGCTGGCGCTGGTTCTGGTGCTGATCACCGTAGTCGGGATTGGCTACCTGATTTACTGGCTGGTGCCGGGGATTCCGTTGATTCCCGCCTTTGCGCTGGCGGCGGTACTCTCGCCAACCGATGCCGTGGCGCTGTCCGGCATCGTCGGTGAAGGGCGCATCCCGAAAAAAATCATGTCGATTGTGCAGGGTGAAGCCCTAATGAACGACGCATCGGGCCTGGTATCGCTGAAGTTTGCTGTCGCGGTGGCGATGGGCACCATGGTGTTTACGTGGGGCGGCGCCAGCGTTGAGTTTCTCAAAGTGGCGGTCGGCGGTTTGGTCGCCGGTGTGGCGATATGCTGGCTGTATGGCCGCTCGCTGCGTCTGCTGAGCCGCTGGAGCGGGGATGACCCGGCAACACAGACCGTGCTGCTGCTGCTGTTACCGTTCGCCTCGTACCTGATTGCGGAACACCTTGGCGTGTCGGGCATTCTCGCCGCCGTCGCCGCCGGTATGACCATTACGCGTTCCGGCATTATCCGCCAGGCACCGCTGGCGATGCGTCTGCGTGCGAACAGCGTGTGGCAGATGCTGGAATTCGTGTTCAACGGCATGGTGTTCCTGATGCTCGGCCTGCAGCTGCCCGACATCCTTTCCACCTCGATTGCGCAGGCGCAAGCCGATCCTAACGTGGAACTGTGGATGCTGTTTACCGACGTTCTGTTGGTGTACGCCGCGCTGATGGTGGTGCGTTTCGGTTGGTTGTGGATCATGAAGCGCACCAGCATGCGTCTGCTGAAGAAGAAGCCGCTAGAGTTTACCAATTACTCGCTGCGTGAATTGCTGATTGCCTCTTTTGCCGGCGTGCGCGGTGCCATTACGTTGGCCGGTGTGCTGTCGATTCCGCTGTTCCTGAGCAACGGCGATCCGTTCCCGGCGCGCTATGAGTTGGTGTTCATCGCTACCGGCGTGATTCTGGTGTCGCTGCTAGTTGGCGTGGTGCTGCTGCCGATTCTGCTGCGCGACGTAGAAAGCATCGATAAGGTCGGCCATCGTCGTGAGATTCAGTTTGCGCGTGCCGCGATGGCGGGTGTGGCGATTGAGAGCCTGCATAAAATGGAGCAGCGTCTTGAGAGCGATACCGAAGAGAACATCGATCCTGAGCTGCTGAAAGAGGTCAGCCTGCGCGTGATTGGTAATCTGCGTCGTCGTGCGGAGGGGAAAAACGATATCGAGCAGGCGCAATTTGCCGAAAATCTTGAGCGTCGTTTCCGCCTCAATGCGCTGCGCGCCGAGCGCGCCGAGGTCTATCATCTGCGCGCCACGCAGGAGATCTCCAACGAGACAATGCAGAAACTGCTGCACGATCTTGATCTGCTGGAAGCGTTGCTGATTGAGAAAGAGGAATAGCAGTAAGCCATATTGTTCATCGGTAGCGGCGCAAAACATTGCGCCGCTACGCTAATGTGCTGCGGTTGTTTTTACACCGACAACCGCGGCGCACTATCCGGCCAGTGTTCACGGCAACATTCAATCCACGCCTCCGCGCTGCGCGACAAATAACTGCCTTCCCGCCAAATCAGCCCTAAGCTCCACTGCAGCTCCGATTCCAGGGGCAGCCACAGCAGCGACTGCTTATCCAGCCGCTGACAAATGGGCTCCGGCAGAATCGCCAATCCCATGCCCGCCTGTACCATCGCGGCAAGGAAATCCCACTGCGCGCTGCGCAACGCAATTGTCGGCGTCAGGTTCTGGCGTTGAAACGCTTTGCGGATCTGGCGATTCAGCGCGAACTCTTCATTGAGGATCAGCAGCGGATGTTCGGCTAACTCTGCCAATCCGACTTTATGGTGATCGCGCCATTTTTCGCTGCGCGGCAGCAGCACGCACAGCGGATGGTGCATCAGCTCCAGCGTATTGAGCGGCAGTTCTGACTCAATCGGTAGCGCGGTGAGAGCGATATCCAGCGCGCCACTCAGCACCGCTTGCTGCGCCGTCAGTCCGCCGAACTCTGATATTTTCAGCTGTACGCCGGGATAACGGCGGCGAAAGGCGGAAATCGATCCGGCCATCTGCATGCCGACCATCGGCGGAATACCCAGCCGCAGCTCGCCGGTTTTCAGCTGGTTGATGTCGCCTAACTGCGCTTCAAGCTGGTGGAACTCCTGCAGAATCACCAATCCGCGCTGATAAACCGCCTGACCGCTATCGGTAAGATGCAGTTTGCGGCCTTCACGCAGCAGCAAGGTGCAGCCGAGCTCCTCTTCCAGCTGGCGCAGCATTTTGCTGATAGTAGGCTGTGTCACGAACAGCTTCTCAGCGGCGCGGGTGAAGCTTTGCTGGCGCACCACTTCAGTGAAGTAGCGCAGGGCGCGCACATCCATAAACATTCCTTTTTGGCATAGTTTGAATAATTTTAATTCATTTCTTTCACAGTTTGCGGCGGATTTATACTGGGCACCTCAATTCTTCATCAGGGTGCAAGGCTATGATGGCATTAAGCCCGCGCAGAACGGATCTCCTGCAACGTACGTTTGTTCCGCTGCAGCTGGTGCTGTATGTCGGTTTGTTTATTTTCAGCGACAGGCTGGTGAGCTGGCTGCATCTGCCGCTGCCCGCCAACGTGGTGGGCATGGTGCTGCTGCTGGTGTTGATCATGACGCGCATCGTGCCGCTGCGCTGGGTGAAAGCCGGCGCCAACTGGCTGCTGGCGGAAATGCTGCTGTTCTTTATTCCGGCAGTGGTGGCGGTGGTGAACTACAGCGATTTGCTGCGCAGCGAAGGCTGGCGCATCTGCGTGGTGATTGGCGTCAGTACCTTGCTGGTGCTGGCTTCGACTTCACTGGTGGTCGATCGTTTGTATCGCTTCGAACTGGCGCGCGCCGCACGCAAGCAGGCGCATCATGAATGATCTGCTGATTAGTCTGCTGTGTCTGGCGTTCACGCTGCTGGTCTACTACCTCAACAAAATTCTTTATCGCCGCTGGCGCACGCTGCTGTTGATGCCGCTGGTATTGACGCCGCTGGTGCTGGTGGCGCTGTTGCTGCTCACTCACGTTAGCTGGAAAAATTACATCGCTGAAAGCCACTGGCTGATTTGGCTGCTTGGCCCGGCGACGCTGGCATTTGCCGTGCCGGTGTATGAGAACCTCGACATCATCAAGCGACACTGGCTGTCGCTGAGCGTAGGCGTGCTGACGGCCACGCTGGTGGCGGTATGCAGTTCGGTGTGGCTGGCGCGCTTGCTGACGCTGCCAGAAACCATCCAGCGCAGCCTGGCGGTACGCTCGATTACCACACCGTTTGCGCTTGCAGCCGCTCAACCGATTGGTGGCCAGCCGGATCTGGTGGCGCTGTTTGTGGTGATCACCGGCGTGTTCGGCATGGCGGTAGGAGACGTGCTGTTTCTGCGTCTCGCCATCAAGCAGGGCGTGGCCAAAGGCGCGGGTTTTGGTGCGGCATCGCACGGCGCAGGCACCGCGCGCGCGTATCAACTCGGCCAGCAGGAAGGCGTGGTATCCAGCCTGGTGATGATGCTGTCTGGCGTGGTGACGGTGATTCTCGCGCCGCTGTTAAGCCACTTACTGTGGGCCACGTAATCGTGCGTTTTTGAGTCAGGACTCGTATTCGTATTTTGTCGCTTTGCGTAGTGTTTGCCTGCGCAAATAACAAGGAAGCGACAATGAAACAGCACTTTTTAGCATTGGGCCTGATGCTGGCCTCTACCGGAATCGGCGCGACTGAAACCGGCATCAAAGGGAGCAGCGATTTTTTTGCTGCAGCGATTAATAGTGAAAAAAACGCGGCAGGCCTACAATACGGCGCAGAATATGTGAAGGGCGAACATCAAACGCAACTGGTGGAAGCCAATTTGGGTTATGGCTTTACGCTCGGAGCACTGCATGTGGCGCCACGTGTAGGGCTTTTCTGGGCTGATCTCGATAACGATAAATCCAAAAGTCAGGGCGCGAATGCGGGCATTCGCTTGATGGCCCCGTTACCCAAAGCGGGTCAAACCTGGCTGTATCTCGATTACAGCATGGCGCCAGACTTTGCGACCTATCATCTGCACCATCTGCATCAGTTAGAGGTAGGTATCTATTACCAACCAGCTAACTGGCTAACGCTCAGTTCGGGTTATCGTTACCTGTCGAGTGATGGAAAATATGGTGAAAATGACCAGCGTTTGATCGATGGATTGTTTATGGGCGCAGCCTGGCGTTTCTAGTCTGAAAAGTGGCCTTGCGGGGCCACTTTTTTCTCCGCGGTAATCCATTTTTACGTAAAGCTTTCCAAATAATGTTGTCTCTCGTCACCAGGCTGGTACCCTTGCCGCCGAATTAATTGTCCTTCATGGAGTGGAATCACATGTTAAAGCAACTTGTTACTGGAAGCGTATTGGGTCTGGCACTGCTGAGCAGCGGCGCACAGGCAATTGAGGGCAGTGTTGACGTGGGTGAGCATAGCACCAACCTGAACCTTGGCCTCGGCACCACTTCACCAGGCCTGTTCCTGAAAGGCAACTGGCTGCGCAGCGATCACGATGGCAGCACTTACGGTGCGGGCCTCGGCTATAACATCGACGTGGGCGATTTCCGCATCGCACCGACCGCGAAAGCGCTGTTCACCCATCCGGAAGATGGTCGTGATGGCTTCACCGTGGCAGTCGGTGGCGCAGCGCAGTACAGCTTCAACAGCATGTGGGGCCTGTACGGCGAATATTACTATGCGCCAGAAGCTTTCTCCGATCGTCTGGATAGCTATCAGGAAGCCTCAGGCGGCCTGAGCTTTACGCCGATTTCGCTGCTGAACCTGCGTGTGGGTTATCAGTACATCGAGCTGAACAACAAAGGCAGCCGCAAAGATAACGTACTGGTCGACGGCCCGTATGTTGGCGCGTCACTGCGTTTCTAATTGTTTAAATTAGAATGAAAAATGGCGGCCCAATGGGTCGCCATTTTTGTTTGGGTGCGGTCTGCCCCTCATCCCGGCCTTCTCCCGCAAGCGGGAGAAGGAGAAAATCGCGCCGGTCTGTTCCCTCTCCCATTTATGGGAGAGGGTTAGGGTGAGGGGAAGCCAGCACGGAATTAATGCGACTTACCCTGCGAAATCCCAATCCCCGTCTGTGAGCGAATAAACTGCCCACGGAAGCGGGCACGTTCCTGCGCACCGCGAGCAGAATGGTCGGTAATCGAGAACAGCCAGATACCGATAAACGCCGCCAGCATTGAGAACAGCGCCGGATACTCATACGGATAGATCGGTTTCTCATGCCCGAGCACCTGAACCCAAATCGTTGGGCCAAGAATCATCAGCAGTACCGCAGTAATGAGTCCCAGCCAACCGCCCACCATCGCGCCGCGCGTGGTGAGTTTCGACCAGTACATCGACAGCAAAATAATCGGGAAGTTACAGCTGGCGGCAATTGAGAACGCCAGGCCGACCATAAAGGCAATATTCTGTTTCTCAAACAAAATCCCCAGCGCAATCGCCACCACACCTAACACCAGCACGGTGATCTTCGAGATGCGCAACTCATCGCGTTCCGTCGCCTTACCTTCGCGGATCACGCTGGCATAGAGATCGTGTGAAACCGCCGAGGCCCCCGCCAGTGTCAGACCTGCGACCACCGCCAGAATGGTGGCGAAGGCCACGGCCGAGATAAAGCCGAGGAACAGGCTGCCGCCGACCGCGTTCGCCAGATGCACCGCTGCCATGTTGGTGCCGCCGAGCAGCGCGCCGCTGGCGTCTTTAAAGGCCGGATTCGATCCCACCAGCAAAATCGCGCCGAAGCCGATGATAAAGGTCAGGAAGTAGAAGTAGCCCATAAAGCCGGTGGCCCAGAACACGCTTTTACGCGCTTCACGCGCATCGGCCACGGTGAAGAAGCGCATCAGAATATGCGGCAAACCGGCGGTACCGAACATCAAACCTAGCCCCAGCGACAGCGCCGAGATCGGATCTTTCACCAGCCCGCCCGGTTGCATAATCGCCGCGCCTTTCGGGTGCACCGCCATCGCTTCGGTGAACAGCGTGTTAAAACTGAAGCCGGTGGCTTTCATCACCATAATCGCCATAAAGCTGGCACCAAACAGCAGCAGCACCGCTTTGATGATCTGCACCCAGGTGGTCGCCAGCATGCCGCCAAACAGCACGTACAGCACCATCAGAATGCCGACCATCACCACCGCGATATGGTAATCGAGGCCGAACAGCAGCTGGATCAGCTTACCGGCACCCACCATCTGCGCGATGAGATAAAGCGCCACCACCACCAGCGAGCCGCAGGCCGACAGCGTTCGAATCGGTTTCTGCGCGAGGCGATAGGAGGCGACATCGGCGAAGGTATAGCGTCCGAGGTTACGCAGACGTTCGGCAATCAAAAACAGGATCATCGGCCAGCCGACGAGGAAGCCGAGCGAGTAGATCAACCCGTCGTAACCGGAGGTGTAAACCAGAGCAGAAATACCGAGGAAGGAGGCGGCAGACATAAAGTCACCGGCGATGGCGAGGCCATTCTGGAAACCGGTGATGTTGCCGCCTGCGGTGTAGTAATCGCTGCGCGAACGGGTGCGTTTCGAGGCCCAATAGGTGATGCCGAGCGTCGCCGCGACAAACACCACGAACATGATAATCGCTTCATAGTTGGTGGCTTGCCGTTGCACTGCGCCGGTAATGGCATCAGCGGCAAACACGCTGGCGGGCACGATGGCTAAAAACATCGAAAGCAGGCGCTTCATGATTTCACCTCGCTCAGGATCTGTTTGGTCAGACGATCAAACTCGCCGTTGGCGCGCCACACGTAGACGCCGGTCAGCACGAATGACATCACGATTAAACCGACACCAATCGGAATGCCGCGCGTGACGTTAGTGCCCGCGTGCAGCGGTGTGCCGAGCCAGGCGGGCGCAAAGGCGATCAACAAAATAAAGCCGATATAGAGCACCAGCATGATCACGCTGAGCAGCAGCGCAAACGCCTGGCGCTTGCGCACCAGTTCATGAAAGCGCGGATTATTCTCGACTTGTTGCCAGACTGCTTCCTGTTCAGGGGTTTCGTTCATCACATTTTCTCCAGAGGCAAGGCGGCCAGCATACTCACGATTAAATGATTTAACTGGCTGAATATTCTAGTTTTATAAGTTGTGCGAACTCAGAACTACGTGGCATATAAGGGCGGCCAAATGGCCGCCCTTACAACAGAAGCCGCTTACGGCATTGAGATGGACTGTTTTTCCTCCAGCAATTTCTCTACCACGCCCGGATCGGCCAGCGTAGAGGTATCGCCGAGATTGCTGGTATCGCCCGCGGCGATTTTGCGCAGAATGCGGCGCATAATCTTGCCGGAGCGGGTTTTTGGCAGCGAGTCGGTCCAGTGCAGCACATCAGGCGTAGCAATCGGGCCAATCTCTTTACGCACCCAGTTACGCACTTCGGTATACAGCTCTGGCGACGGCTCTTCGCCGTGGTTGAGCGTGATATAAGCGTAGATCGCCTGGCCTTTGATGCTGTGCGGAATGCCCACCACCGCGGCTTCGGCAATCTTCGGATGCGACACCAGCGCCGATTCAATCTCGGCGGTGCCGAGACGGTGGCCGGAGACGTTGAGCACGTCATCGACGCGGCCGGTGATCCAGTAATAACCCTCTTCATCACGGCGCGCGCCGTCACCGCTGAAGTAGCGATTTTTGAAGGTGGAGAAGTAGGTCTGTTCGAAACGATCGTGGTCGCCATACAGCGTACGCGCCTGGCCTGGCCAGGAATCGACAATCACCAGGTTTCCTTCGGTGGCACCCTCGAGCGGATTGCCTTCGTTATCCACCAGCGCTGGCTGCACACCGAAGAACGGTTTAGTAGCGGAACCGGCTTTCAGTTCGGTCGCGCCCGGCAGCGGCGTGATCATGAAGCCGCCGGTTTCGGTTTGCCACCAGGTATCGACGATCGGGCAACGACTGTCGCCAATCTTTTTGTAATACCACTCCCAGGCTTCCGGGTTGATCGGTTCACCCACCGAACCCATGATGCGCAGGCTGCTGCGATCGGTGCCTTCAATCGCTTTATCGCCTTCGGCCATCAGCGCGCGAATCGCGGTTGGCGCGGTATACAGCAGCGTCACCTTATGTTTATCCACCACTTCCGCCATGCGGCTTGGTTTTGGCCAGTTCGGTACGCCTTCAAACATCAGCGTGGTCGCGCCGCACGCCAGCGGGCCGTAAATCAGATAGCTGTGGCCGGTGATCCAGCCGACATCGGCGGTACACCAGTAAACATCATCAGGATGATAATCAAACACATACTTAAAGGTGCTGGCGGCATAAACCAGATAACCGCCGGTGGTGTGCAGCACGCCTTTCGGCTTGCCGGTGGAACCGGAGGTATAAAGGATAAACAGCGGATGTTCGGCATCGACGGCAACCGGTTCATGCTGATCGCTGGCCTTCGCCACCAGATCGTGCCACCACAGATCGCGGCCTTCGCGCCAGCCGGTGTCTTTACCGGTGCGTTTAAACACCACCACATTTTTCACCGTGGTGACGTTTGGATTGTTCAGGGCATCATCGACGTTTTTCTTCAGCGGAATGCTGCGTCCGGCGCGCACGCCTTCATCGGCGGTGATGATCAGTTTGGCGTTGGAATCGACCACGCGCCCGGCGACAGCTTCCGGTGAGAAGCCACCGAAGATCACCGAATGCACCGCGCCAATGCGCGCACAGGCCAGCATGGCAACGGCGGCTTCAGGCACCATCGGCATGTAAATCGCCACCACGTCGCCTTTCTTCACGCCCAGGCTATCGAGCGCATTGGCAAAGCGGCAGACGTCCGCATGCAATTCGCGGAAAGTAATGGTTTTGCTTTCGCTGGCGTCGTCGCCTTCCCAGATAATGGCGGGATGGTCGCCACGCGTGGCGAGATGGCGATCAAGGCAGTTCGCGGCGAGGTTCAGTGCGCCATCTTCATACCAGCGAATTGAAATATTGCCGGGGGCAAAGGAGGTATTTTTCACTTTGCTGTAAGGCTTAATCCAGTCGAGGATTTTGCCTTGCTCACCCCAAAAGGTGTCGGGATCGTCAACCGATTGTTGATACAGCGCCGCATACTGATCGGCATTAATGAGAGCATTCGCTGCAATGGCAGCGGGTACGGGATGCTTGTGTATTTGGCTCATGGCTGACCTCCTTGAAGATGTTAATCATATGTCAATCAATGGTTAATTGAAGACCACGACAGGGCTTTGTTTCTGTTTTGTAGTCTGGATCACGACCTTTTATCACCAGCAAATCCCCGGCGATCGGCGGGTAAAAACGCCGCGCCAGTAGCGCGATCTTCTGCTTTAAGCCTAAGAGATCTCAGCCTCTGCTGTGCAAATAATCAGCAAACGCGCCGGGCCGCTTTTTGCGCAATATTGCATAGCTATGCTGAAACTTATCGAATTAACACTTTTCATAACAGCGAGTTATGACTGTTAACCTTTGTCAGCATTTTATGCTACTAACCTGAATAAGATTTGCGCTATCGCGCCGGGGGTTGCATTTACCGTAGTGAAAATGGTACTTATCTCGGCCCTGTTCAGCAGGTATCAACTCAGACTGCATCACCCCGCAGGCGCAAAATGCCTGCACAGCTGTAACCGACGTAGTCATAAATAACCCTCTATTTTATCGGGCTTTTGCTCACTTCCCTGTGTGACATTTCTCCTGCACCTTCGCAGCAGAGCAAAGGGGTTTTTAACTGAGGAAATAACGCGTTATGAAAGGTTTTAAGTTCACCCTTGCATGGCAGATTTTAGTCGCGCTGATTCTGGGCGTGATTGTGGGAACCGTGCTGCATAATCAGCCCGACGATCGTGAATGGTTAATCACTAACATTCTGACGCCAGCGGGTGACATCTTTATTCATCTGATCAAGATGATTGTGGTACCGATTGTTATCTCCTCACTGATTGTCGGCATTGCTGGCGTGGGTGATGCGAAAAAGCTCGGACGTATTGGTGTCAAAACCATTATCTATTTTGAAGTGATCACCACCCTTGCCATTGTGGTCGGCATCACGCTGGCCAACGTATTCCAACCCGGCAGCGGCATTGATATGTCAACGCTGGCAACGGTGGACATCTCTAAATACGAAGCCACAACGGAAGCGGTTCAGGGCGCACCGCACGGTCTGGTCACCACCATTCTGTCGCTGATCCCGCAGAACATCTTCGCCTCGCTGGTGAAGGGCGACATGCTGCCGATTATCTTCTTCTCGGTGCTGTTTGGTATGGGCCTGTCGGCGCTGCCATCGGAACATCGCGATCCGCTGGTCACGGTATTCCGTTCGATTTCCGAAACCATGTTTAAAGTGACGCACATGATCATGCGTTATGCGCCAGTCGGCGTGTTTGCGCTGATTGCGGTCACCATTGCTAACTTCGGTTTTGCGTCGCTCTATCCACTCGCCAAGCTGGTACTGCTGGTGTACGTGGCGATTCTGTTCTTTGCTTTCGTGGTGCTCGGCACGGTGGCGCGCTTCTGTAAGCTGCGCATTACCACGCTGATGCGCATTCTGAAAGACGAGCTGATTCTGGCCTATTCCACCTCCAGCTCAGAAACCGTGCTGCCGCGCATTATGCAGAAGATGGAAGCCTACGGTGCGCCGAAAGCCATCACCAGCTTCGTGGTGCCGACCGGTTACTCGTTCAACCTCGACGGTTCAACGCTGTACCAGAGCATCGCGGCGATCTTTATCGCCCAGCTGTATGGCATTGACCTGTCGCTGACCGACGAGATCATTCTGGTGCTGACGCTGATGGTGACCTCGAAAGGCATCGCTGGCGTGCCGGGCGTCTCCTTCGTGGTGCTGCTGGCAACGCTGGGCAGCGTGGGCATTCCGCTGGAAGGTTTGGCATTTATCGCCGGTGTGGATCGCATCATGGACATGGCGCGTACCGCGTTGAACGTGATCGGTAACGCGCTGGCGGTGCTGGTGATTGCGCGCTGGGAAGACCAGTTCGACACCAAACAAGCTGCCGCCTACGAGCAACAGCTGCGCACGCAAAGCGCCAGCTAATCTTCCAGGTGCGCATGAATGCGCACCCTACGAAAACCTCGCCATTCATGGCGACCGCTACGCACAGAAACCCGCTTCGGCGGGTTTTTTTATGTCCGCTGCGGCAAAAAGCAAAAAAATCCCGCGCAGCAGAGGAATTAACAATTCTGTGTGATATATAGTTTTACGAATAAATTATTCTCACACAGGAGTGTCTCATGCAGATCGATCTGAGCCAGATGATCACTGAAGGTCGTAATCCCGCCAGCCACAACATCGATGAGCTGACCACCGAAGCGATGCTGCGGGTGATCAATGATGAAGACAAAAAAGTGGCGCTGGCGGTGGAAGCCATCGTGCCTCAGATTGCGCAGGTGGTGGATGCCATCACTGCTGCCTTCAGCAAAGGCGGTCGCCTGATCTATTGCGGCGCGGGCACTTCGGGTCGTTTGGGGATTCTGGATGCCAGCGAATGTCCGCCGACCTTCGGCACGCCGCGCAGCCAGGTTGTTGGGCTGATTGCCGGCGGCCACACTGCGATTTTGCAGGCGGTGGAAAACGCCGAAGACAATGTGGAGCAGGGCGCGCAGGATCTGCGGGATATCCAGTTCAACGCGAATGATGTGCTGGTCGGGATTGCCGCCAGCGGCCGCACGCCCTATGTGCTGGGCGCGCTGGCGTATGCGCGTCAGCAAGCCGCATTTACCGCAGCGTTAACCTGTAATCCCAACAGCCCAATGTCGCAGGCCGCGGATGTGGCGTTGACCCCGGTGGTGGGCCCGGAAGTGATCACCGGTTCTTCGCGCATGAAAGCCGGCACGGCGCAGAAACTGGTGCTGAATATGCTCACCACCGGCGCGATGATTCGCAGCGGCAAGGTGTACGGCAATCTGATGGTCGATGTGGAAGCCACCAACCAGAAGCTGGTGCAGCGCCAGGTGAACATCGTCAAACAAGCCACTGACTGTGACGATGCCACCGCGCAGCAGGCGCTGGCGGCGTGTAATGGGCATTGTAAAACCGCGATTGTAATGGTGCTGGCGGGATTAACGGCCGATGAAGCGAAATCGCTGCTGAGTCAGAATCAGGGCTTCATTCGCAACGCTTTGCGTGACGCAGGAGCGCAATAATGGCGGCCATTACCGAAGATCTGGTACGCGACATTTTGCTGGCGGTGGGCGGCGCCAATAATGTGGTGCAGTGCGGCAACTGCATGACGCGCCTGCGTCTGACGCTTGCCGATGCCACGCGAGTGGATAGCGGCACACTCAAAACACTGCCGGGCGTGCTGGGCGTGATTGACAGCGATGCACAGCTGCAGATCGTGCTCGGTCCCGGCAAAGCGCAAACCGCAGCGGAGAAGATGCAGGCGCTGCTTAATCAGCAGGAGCCGGGCGATCTGCAGGCCATCGCCAGCGCGCAAAAACAGCAGATGAAGGCGAAGCAGACCAGCGCGCTGCACCGTTTTCTCTCCTGCTTTGCCACCATCTTTACGCCGCTGATCCCGGGTTTTATCGGTGCCGGTTTGCTGCTGGGTTTTGCCACGCTGATTGAGCAGATCTTCCATCTCAACCAGCCGGGCGATCATGCACGCTGGCTGCTGGATACCGTGGCGTACATGAAGGTGTTTGGTAAAGGGCTGTTCACCTTCCTGAGTATTTTGATCGGCTACAACGCGCAGAAAGCCTTTGGCGGTACCGGCGTGAACGGGGCAATTATCGCCGCGCTGTTTGTGCTCGGTTATGTCCCTGACGCGAAGGTTGGTTATTACAGCGGGATGCAGGATTTCTTCGGCATGGTGATCGATCCGCGCGGCAATATTATTGGCGTGCTGCTGGCGGCGATATTTGGTGCCTGGGTTGAGAAACAGCTGCGGAAAATGATTCCCGATAATCTCGATATGATCCTGACATCGTTGCTGACGTTATTAATTACCGGCGCAGTGACTT
Organism: Pantoea sp. DY-5; assembly: GCF_019795955.1. Lineage (NCBI taxonomy): Bacteria > Pseudomonadati > Pseudomonadota > Gammaproteobacteria > Enterobacterales > Erwiniaceae > Pantoea > Pantoea sp. DY-5. The sequence continues at coordinate 459,649 of NZ_JAIMIE010000003.1, read as the reverse complement.
TCCTGGTGATTATGCCAATCGGCGGCGAATTATTTAAAGGCATGTCGTGGTTGTTCATTCATCTGAATAACAATCCGTTTGGTTGCGCTATTCTGGCCGGACTGTTTTTGATCGCGGTGATGTTTGGCATTCATCAGGGCTTTATTCCGGTCTATTTCGCGCTAATGGAAACCCAGGGCTTTAACTCGCTCTTCCCAATTCTGGCGATGGCCGGCGCCGGGCAGGTCGGCGCGTCGCTGGCGTTATGGTGCAAAGCGGATAAAGACTCACTGCTGCGTAAACAGATCAAAGGCGCCATTGTGCCGGGCTTGCTCGGTGTCGGCGAACCGCTGATTTATGGCGTGACGCTGCCGCGCCTGAAGCCCTTTATCACCGCCTGTTTTGGCGGCGCGCTGGGCGGCTTCTTTATCGGACTGGTGGCGTGGCTGGGATTGCCAGTAGGAATGAACACCGTGTTTGGCCCGTCAGGTTTAGTCACGCTGCCGCTAATGACCTCATCGCAGGGCATTTTTGCCGGTATGACGGTCTATCTCGCCGGGCTGATCGTGGCGTGGATTGGCGGGTTTGCCTTTACCTGGTGGGGCGGCACCCGCGATGTGGATTTGAGTTGAGTGCAGTGCGGATATCGACCCGGTCGCCATAAATGGCGCCCCTACAAACCAACTCCCCGTAGGGTCGCCATTCATGGCGACCTGCTCTAACTGTGACTCCGTTCACACTTTTAAACTCTCTCGTATCGCTTACCCTGGCACTGTGCCGTTAACTCATTAAGTACCGTTTGTAAGTAAAGCGTCAGCAGAAAATAAAGGATTTATTAAGGAGATAGAAAGCTAGACCTTAAATTTAAAATGGCCTCAATTTATTTATAATATTTAACCTGCCTCGCAATTATTTGCCCAATAACACAATAAGTTACCCACAATTGCCTTTTGCACCTGACAGTAAAAAAGTCTATACCTAAAGCCAATTAATCTATAACAACAATTCTATCCCTTTTTTCGCTGCAACGTATTTCTTCACACAGTTGTTCTCAAATTAGATTGCTACACGGGATTGGTCATTATCTGCCGTTTTATCCCCTCGCGATGAATTTAACGCTGTTGCAAAAACAGCGCGGACGCTGCACGCCCACTGGAGGAAGTATGAGGTTTAAATTAAATCCTATCGCATTAGGGATGTTGGCAGCGCAATTGCTGATCTATCCAGCAATGCAAAGTCAGGCTGTGACCTTGGGGACTTACACACCAGAAAATAATGACAACCAAACAGGTAAAATTACCGTCAGCAGCGGCAATGAAACGCTGACCGGCAATCAGGCATTCACGGCAGGAACGGATGGCGCGGTCACCACCACGCTCGGGCAAGTGGCGATCACCTCGGGATCGCAGTATCTCAATCAGGATCGCCTTGATCCCGGCCCGCAAAACTTCGCCATCACCACGCCTGATCCCGCAACCGGTACCAACAGCACTTTCCAGGTTTATAACTCTGCCAGTCTGGTCGCATTAGCGCCTGTCACCAGCGCCACCAGCGTGCCGGATGTGCAAAATGTCAATGATGCGCAGTACATCGATGCGCGTATTGCCGATGTCACCGGCGGCACGCTGGATGTGAATATCGGCCAGGCGAATGCGCTCAGCAGCGCCAGCACCAATAGCTGGACCATGGCCGCCAAACAGACACAGCTGTTTGATGTGAGCGGCAGCGGCACGGTGAACTGGAACAGCAATAACCGCATCAGCTTTTTCGGTGCCACCGCCACGCCGGACGGCGCGGGATCGGCCACCAGCAGCTATCAGGTACAAAACCTCGCCACCTATAACGGCGCTTTCAGCGTGCAGACGCTGGATGGCAAAAGCACCAGTTTTACCGTCACCAACGCCAGCCAGCTGCAAAGCTACAACAACTGGCTGATCAGTCAGCTGCAGGCGGGCAATCTTGATAAAACCCGCTACCTGCCCGAATTCAACAAAGCCGTCACCTTCACCAATGCCAACATCGTCTACAACGTCAGCGCCACGCCGCCTGACGAGGTGACGCAAGCTATTGGCAATCGCATTGTGATTAATGCCAATGGCGCGGGCGCGAGAGTCAATCTGGCTGCGGGTAAAACGCTGGAAGTGGTCGGCGCGACGGGCGGCGCAATCAAAGCCTCGAACGGCGCGCAAGCAGTGATTGATGGCAAGCTGGCGAGCCGCGGCAGCATCACCAATAACGGCACGGCGCTGGTGCTAACCGACAACAGCAGCGGGATTAACAACGGTGTGATTAATGGCGGATTCCTCAATCGTCAGGATGGCACCGGCATTGGCTCAACCGGCTATGGTGCTAACGGCGTAGCCGTGCAAACCGGCAGTACCTTCAACAACAACGGCATCCTTAACTTCGCCACCACCGGCAGCAATTCACAGTATGGCGTGGCGGGCATCAATCTTGGTGTGTCCTCCACCGCCAACAACAGCGGCAATATTAACGTCGGCGTCAACGGTTCCAGCGCCCGCGGCACCGCGTCTGGTGTGTTACTGACCGATGCCACTTCCAGCTTCACCAATAACGCCAGCGGCAATATCTACATTGGTCGAGGACCGCAGAATAGCCTGGGTGAGGCGACGGCGGATACCGCGATGAACCAGAGCGGTTTAACCAGCGGTATCGCTCTGGTCGCCAACGGCAACGCGGTAAACAACGGCAACATTACCATTGGCACTAAAACGCAAAACGCGGCGGGGATGTCGGCGACCGGCGCCAATAACGCCACCATGATCAACAACGGCACCATCAATGTGAACGGTACGGCTGCCACCATTCCGCGTGAAAACGTCGGCATGCTGGTGACCAACAGTGCTGGCAACATCAATAACGCCGGCACCATCAACCTGAATGGCGTGAATGGCACCGGCCTGAAAGTGCTGGCCACCAACGGCAACGCCGCCAGCGCCACCTCAACCGGCACCATCAACGTGGCAGGCGGGGCCGATCCGGCCAGCGGCACGCGCAACTATGGCGTGTGGGTAGAAGGGCAAGGAACGGGCACGGCGCAGGCCACCGTCGATGGCCCGATTAACCTCAGCGGCAATGGCGCGATTGGCGTGCATGCGCGCGGGAATTCTACGGTTACGGTGGATCCGGCTGCGGTGCCCACTTTCTCTAACGGCACCAATCAGATTGCCTTCTTTGCTTACGGCCCGAATGCGCTGATCAACGTGTTGGGCAATAATCCATTTGATGTCACTACGCAGAACTCCACGCTGTTCCGCGTTGAGCAGGGTGCAGATTTTAACGGTAACGCTTTGTCGCTCACCGCGTCGGGCGCGGGTTCTACCGCCGTGCTCGGTAGCGGCGCAGGTACCGATGTCAACAGCGGCGCGGCAGTGATCAACGTCAGCGGCAGCGGTGCCAATGGCATCACGGTGGAAGGCGGCGCAAATGGCGTCATTAATGCGGCAACCACTATGAATCTCACCGGCAGCAACGCGATTGGCGCGATTGTTGACGGACAAAAACACGATATCTTTGGTAGAAACAGCGGCTCGCCAGTGACCAGCACCAGCCTGAACTCAGCGGCGTCACTAAATGCGTCGCAGAGTGGATTGACCGGTTATGTGGCACGCAATCGCGCGCAGTTGACCAACACCGGCGATATCACCTTCAGCGGTGCCAACTCCACCGGCATTCGCGTCGAGAGCGGCGCAACCGGCACCAACAGCGGCAATATCAATATCAACGATGGCGGCACCGGCATCGCGGTGAACAGCGGCAGCAGCACCTTTGCCACCACCGCCAATAACACCGGCACCATTAACGTTAACGGCGGCAGCACCACTAATCGCAGCCGCGGCGTCAGCGCCAGCGGCAATCGCGCGATAGCCAACCTGAATGGCGGCACGCTGAATCTCAACGGCACCGGCGCGATTGGGGCGGAAGCGCTCAACGGTGCGCTGGTGAATATCGCCGCCGGTTCAGCGCCGGTATTCAACAACAGTGACCAAATTGCCTATCACGCGGCGGGCAGCGGATCGCGCATTAGCTCCGCCACCAAAGCGTTAAATATTAACAGCAGCGGCTCAACCGGCTATCGCATTGATGACGGCGCGGCGCTGAGTTTCACCACGCCGACCACCCTCACCGCCAGCGCCAGCAACAGCACCGGCGCGATTATCTCCGGCAGCGGCAGCAGCCTGAATAGCAGCAACGCCAACTTCACCGCCAGCGGCCAGGGCAGTACGGCGATCCGTGCTGAGGGCGGTGCGAACGCCACGCTCGATAGCGGCAGCAGCATCAATCTCAGCGGCAGCAATGCGGTCGGCGTGCTGGTCAATAATCTGCGTACCGATTTGAGTAACGCGCTGGATGGCAGCGCGGCGGCCACCCGCGTTACCAGCAACGGCAGCGTGAGCGGCGCGGGCAATGGCGCGATGGGTTTTGATGTCACTAACGGCGCAGAGCTGGTCAACAACGGCAATGTGAACCTCACCGGCAGCAACAATATTGGGATCCGTTCGCGCGCCGGCAGCACGCTGACCAACAACGGCGTGGTCAACGTAGCCAACGGCACCGGGCTGGATGTCTCCGGCAGCGGCAGCACGCTGGCGAAAGGCGGCACCATCAATGTCGATAACGGTATCGCGGGCGTGCGCATCAGCGACGGCGCGCAGCTGGCGCTTACCGGCAGCGACACGGTGATTACCACGCGCGGCAATGCGCACGGCATCCTGCTGGACAGCGGTGCGGCCGCTCTCAGCGCCAGCGACGCCACGGTGAACGTGGTGGGAAGCGGCAACGGCATCGAAAACCGCGCCGAACTGAGCAACGTTGGTCTTAGCAATCTCACCATTAACGTCAGCGACGGCAACGGGATTCGCACCGCCGTACCATTTGATCCGGCTTCGACGGTGACCACCAACGTCTCCGGCAGCGGCAGCGGCCTGAATATCGCCAATGCCGATGGCTCCACCACCCGCGGCGATCTGACGTTGGGGTCGGGCTATCAATTTAATGTTACCGGCGCAGGCGGCACCGGTATTCGCGCCAATACCACCGGCAATGTCACCACCGCCGCCAATGTGAATATCGATAATGCGGCGGGCGGATCGGCGCTGGTCTCCAGCACGGCGGGCACCATCGTCAATACCGGCAACTTCACCTCCAACAGCCTGACGGCGCCGGTGGTGGATCTGCGCGGCGGTAAAACCATCTTCGAGAACCTCGGCAACATCATCACCGCCAATCCACAAACCGTGGCGGTAGCGGGCAGCAACGCCGATGACGAAATCCTGCTGACGGAAGGCGCGGTGCAGGGCGATATCAATCCGGGCGGCGGATCGGATCGGTTTCGCTGGACGAGCGGCACGCTCAACGGCAGCCTGACGATGGGCAACGACAACAACAACCGTGCCGAAGTGAGCAATGTCGATCTCGGCACCACCTACCATCTCACCAGCGGTAGCGGCACCGGCAACACCTTGACCTTCAACCAGATCGACTCGCGCGGCGGCAGCTTCAGCGCCGACGATCTCAGCAAAGGCGTTAATCTTGGCAGCGGCTGGAGCACCATCAACTTCGCCAATACCCAATGGACACTAACCGATAACCTGCAGCTGGCGCACAGCACCATCAATGTCGATGCGGATTCCACGCTGTATGCCGGCGATAACGTGCATCCAACGCTATCCGGCGGCACCGCCGATTCGCTGCTGGTGAACAACGCCGGTACGCTGGATCTCACCAACGGCGCGGGTTCACCGGGCAACACGCTGGATATTGCTGGCTCGCTGGCATCGAGCGGCGGCCAGCTCAATCTGGTCACTAACCTCAACCAAGGTGGCGCGCTGAGCAATCAGTTCACCGACCATCTCAACGTCACCGGTAATGCCAGCGGCACCACGCTGGTGAATGTGAAACTGGCGGATGCCAGCACCGGCGCGCTAACCGATCTCAATCAAAACGGTGGCGTTGAGGGCAACGAAGGGATCTCGCTGGCGCAGGTCGGCGGCAATGCCAGCGCCAACAGCTTCGCGCTGAAAGATGGCTATCTCGGCGCCGGGCCGTGGCAATATCGGCTCTACACCTTTGCGCCGGGCAGCAGCGATCCCAATCAACGTTTAGTCAGCGGCAGCGGTAATAACTATTGGGATTACCGCTTGGCGAATTACTACGTGTGCGAAGACAGCGCCAGCTGTCAGCCGACCTTTGTCACCGATGCCTTTGGTACGCCGCAAAGCTATGATTCGCGTCCAGCGGTGGTGCCGCAAGTACCATCGTATGTCTCTGCGCCGGTCGGTTTAGCCTATTACACCTCGGCGATTATCGATGATCTGCATAAACGTCTCGGTGAATTGCGCCACGAGCAGACGCGTCCGCAAGGCAACGGCGGCGAGATGTTCCTGCGCTATATCGGCTCAAATCTGAAGTACAAGAGCGATAAGAGTTTCCGCGACTTCGGTTATGACTTTGACCTCGATTACAGCGCGGTGCAGGTGGGCGGCAATCTGCTGCGACTTGACGGCGAGCAGGATAGCCTGCGCGGCGGTGTAGCTTATACGCGCGGCAACACGCGCATTCGTCCGCATGCGGCCGACGGCTACAGCAGCACCACCTTCGACAGCGACAGCCTGGCGTTCTACGGCACCTGGCAGCGTCAAAGCGGTTTCTATCTGGACGGCGTGTTGTCATTTGACTGGCATCGCGGCGAAACCGACATTGCCCGCACGCAAAAGGTGGCGAAGCTGAAAGGCAACGGCTGGACGGCATCGCTGGAGAGCGGCTATCCGTTTGAGTTGGGCGATGGCTACAAGCTGGAGCCGCAGGCGCAGCTGATGTACATGAAGCTGAATATGAATGACTTCACCGATGAAGACGGCAACAAAGTGCGTTACGGCGACTATAACCAAACCATTGGTCGTGTCGGCGCACGCCTCGATCGCACCTGGATCGACGACAGCAATCGCCAGTACACGCCTTATCTGCGCGCGAACTACTACAAAGGTTGGGGCGGCAGCGCGGATACCTCGGTGTCATCGGTGGATAATCCAGCGTTTGGCGCAACCTTCAGCAGCGGGAAGTTTGGTCAAATGTGGGAACTGGGCGCAGGCGGCACCGCAACCCTGCAGAAGGATGTTTCGTTGTATGCGGAAGCGGATTATCGCAAAGAGATCGCTGGCAATGGTGCTAAAGGGTGGCGGTATAACGTGGGGGTTCGCTGGCAATTCTGATTTCCCTGCGCCCTTTGCGCTGCAGGTGCGTTGGCTGCGCTCGCTCACCCCGGTCACAGAGTTCACTCTGCTCCCGGGGATGAGCGAGCTTGCCGCCTTCCTGCAACACAAATGGCTTTGGGAAATCCCATCTCCCTGCGCCCTTTGCGCTGCAGGTGCGTTGGCTGCGCTCGCTCATCCCGGTCACAGAGTTCACTCTGCTCCCGGGGATGAGCGAGCTTGCCGCCTTCCTGCAACACAAATGGCTTTGGGACACTCTATTGCCCTTCGCCCTGTAGGTCTGATGAATGCGTTTAAATTAAAGATTGATTTGGTTTACTGTAAAACCCGGTTAATCGATGAGCTAAGTGAAAAAGTGTGAAAGCCGCTGCAAAGCGGCTTTTTTATTGGCCTGAATTTGAAACTGGTGCTAAAGCTCAAGCCGTACGATGCCGAAAAGATAAAAAAGTATTATCGATTGTTTCTTTTCGCCTGCGTATTGCAAGGACACACACATGCGTAACAACCAGCCCGTCTCTCAGCGTGAATTCGCTTTTGACGATGACGCCACATTGATGTCGACTACAGATCTCAACAGCTACATCACCTATGCCAACGACGCCTTTATTGAAGTCAGTGGCTTCAGTCCAGAAGAGGTGAATGGCCAGCCACACAACATGGTGCGCCACCCGGATATGCCGCCGGAAGCCTTTGCCGATATGTGGACGACCCTCAAACAGGGCGAGCCGTGGACGGCGCTGGTAAAAAACCGGCGTAAGAATGGCGATCATTATTGGGTGCGCGCCAACGCCATTCCGGTGGTGCGTGAGGGCAAAGTGCAGGGCTTTATGTCGGTGCGCACCAAACCGTCAGCGGAGGAGGTGCGCCAGACTGAAGCGCTATACCGCGACTTCCGCGAAGGCCGCGCCAAAGGTCGTCGCTTCCATAAAGGCTTGATGGTCGGCACTGGCTGGCGTCGCCTGGGTTCGATCCTGAAAACGTTGCCGCTGCGCTGGCGCATTCGCTCAACCTTATTAACGCTACTGCCGCTCTCGGTAATCGGCGTCTGGCTGCTGGGCCTGGCACCGCTGGCGATAGGCTGCTTTGCCGGCGGCATGGCGGGCCTTTTACTGCTGGCGAGCCTGTGGCTGGAGCAGCAAATTTCACGTCCGATGGAGCGCATGTGCCGTCAGGCATTAAGCGTGGCGACCGGCGCCAGCCATAAAGTGGAGCAGATCGATCGCGTCGATGAGATCGGCGTGACGTTGCGCGCCATCGGCCAGCTCGGCCTGATGTTCCGCTGGCTGGTGGATGATGTCAGCGGCCAGGCAATTAACGTACTCAGCGCCAGCGATGCCATTGCGCGTAGCAACGACGAACTGAGCCGCCGCACTGAACAAGCTGCCGCCAACGTGCAGCAAACCGCCGCCACCATGAACGAAATGACCGCCACGGTAAAGAGCAACACCGACACCGCCAAAGAGGTGAATGGGTTGTCGGAAAACACCAGTCATGCGGCGATCAAAGGCGGCGAAGTGATGCAGGAGATGGTGGGCATGATGGCGGAGATCGCCGACAGCTCGAAGCGCATCGCCAACATCACCAGCGTGATTGACGGTATCGCTTTTCAGACCAATATTCTGGCGCTCAACGCCGCAGTGGAAGCCGCGCGCGCCGGTGAGCAGGGCAAAGGCTTTGCGGTGGTGGCCGGTGAAGTGCGCAATCTCGCGCAACGCAGCGCCAAAGCCGCCAGCGAAATCAAACATCTGGTGGAAACCAGCGCCAGCCGCGTGCAATCGGGCAGCGATCACGCCGATGCAGCCGGGCATACCATGCAGGAGATTGTCGATCAGGTGCAGAATGTCACTGCGCTGATCGCGCAAATCAGCGGCGCGACCGCCGAGCAGGCCATCGCCCTAACACAGGTCAGCACCGCGGTGGAAGATCTCGACGATATCACCCATCAAAACGCCGCGCGCGTGGCGGAAAGCGCCGAAGCGTCGGGCCGTATGAAGCATCAGGCCAATCGTCTGGTGGAAGCGATCAGCGTGTTCCGCTAACGCATTTCGCGTTCGGCGCGCAGTGCGCCGGGTGGCGTGCCGACAATGCGTTTAAACGCGCGGCTAAACGCCGCCAGTGAACCGTAACCAAGGTGGAAGGCGACGCTTTCCACCGCTTCGCCCTCATTCACGATGCGTTCCACCGCCAGCCGCATGCGCAGCTCGGTAAGATAGCGCAGCGGCGTCATGCCGGTTGCCGTCTGGAAGCGCGCGGCAAACACCGAGCGTGAGCTGCCGGATTCGCGCGCCAGCCGTTCCACCGTCCAGTTTTCGCCGGGTGCGCGATGCATCGCTGCCATCGCCAGGCTAAGACGCGGATCGCGCAGCGCCTGCACCAGTCCGCTGCCTTTGCCGCAGCCATTCTCTACCCAGCCACGTACAATCTGCGCCGCCACCACATCCGCCAGCCGCGATAAAATTCCGGCGAAACCGGCTTTGCGCTGCCGCGTTTCGCGCTCCATCGCATCGAGAATCGGCTGGATTTCCGGGTATTGCGCCAGCAGCGTACTCACCAGCATCACATCTGGCATGGTATGCACTAGCGGCTGCATGCCGCCCAACTCAAACGCCATGCAGGCGCTGAATAGAATCACATCGCTGTTATCCGGGCAGAGTTCGGTGCTGTCGTCGATGGCGCAGACGCTGGCGCAAATCGGGCGGCTATTAAATGTCGAAATGGGTTCGCAAATGGCTTCTTCGCTGGAGATCAGTGCATGCGGTTTGCCGTGCGGGATCAGCAGCGCATCGCCGGCCTGTAGCGGATAGATCACGCCCGACGCCGAACGGATCATTAACGATCCGCGCCCAACAAAATGCAGCTGCGCGCGACCGGGCGCGTCGTCATATTGCAGGCCAAAAGGCGCGTGCAGCGCAATACGCTGGTATTTGACGCCATATAGGCGCATGCCCATCAGCAATTCACTGGTCAGATCTTCATAGCGGCTCATACCAATCCCAGACGAATAATCAAAAAACAAAGTTTCTGCATCATAGATCGTCTGATGATCAGTCACTATGCTTAACGCTAAATATTTTGTGATGGGGATCACAGATGAGCCTGGATACTGAAATAGCTGAAACACCTTTAGAAGTCGAGAAACCGGCGTGGGGCGCGGTGTTTGCCATGGCCTTTGGTGTGTTCGGCCTGATTACCGCAGAGTTTCTGCCGGTGAGTTTGCTGACGCCAATTGCTGATACGCTGCACATCAGCGAAGGGCAGGCGGGACAAACCGTTACTGTCACGGCGCTGGTGGCGCTGCTCACCAGTCTGGTGATTGGCAACGTGACGCGTCAGCTCGATCGTCGCGTGGTGATGCTGGCCTTTACGCTACTGCTGATTGCCTCCGCGCTGCTGGTGGCCTTTGCCGAGAATCTGCCGATGATTCTGCTGGCCCGCGTCTTGCTTGGCGTGGCGATTGGGGGTTTCTGGACGCTCTCGACGGCGATTACCATGCGTCTGGTGCCGAGCGATCAGGTGCCGCGCGCGCTTTCCATCGTGTTCAGCGGTATTTCGCTGGCGACCATTATTGCTGCGCCGCTTGGCAGCTATCTGGGCGGCATTATTGGCTGGCGTAACATCTTTATTCTGACCGCCGCATTGGGCGTGTTGGCGCTGCTGTGGCAGTTCTTCACCTTGCCGGCGATGCCGCCGGTGAATAAAGCGCGCAGCGGTGGCGTGCTGGATCTGCTGCGTAAAAGCGTGATGCGCTGGGGCATGCTGGCGGTGATCATGATGTTTACCGGCCACTTCGCCTTCTTTACTTATCTGCGTCCGTTCCTCGAAGGCAGCGCGCAGCTGAACGTCAATCAGCTGTCGCTGGTGCTGCTGGCGTTTGGCGTGGCGAACTTCTTCGGCACTTCGCTGGCGGGATATCTGGTGACGCGCAGCGTATCGCTGACGTTAACCGCGATGGCGCTGGTGATGAGCGTGACCGCGCTGCTGCTGGTGAGTTTCGGCGATGTGTCGTGGCTGGTCGCGGCGGGCGTGGCGCTGTGGGGCCTGGCGTTTGGTTCGATGCCAACCGGCTGGTCAACGTGGATTTCCCGCGCGGTGCCGGACGATGCGGAATCGGGCGGGGGCTTGCTGGTTGCCACCATTCAGCTGGCGATTACCGCCGGTGCGGCAGCCGGCGGCTGGATGTTTGATCTGCAAGGCGCAGGCGGCGTATTCCTCGCCAGCGGCGTGCTAATGCTGCTCGCCGCCATCACCATCTTCACCCGTGTCCGCCACCACGGATAACCCCGTAGGGTCGCCATTTATGGCGTCATCTTTATTACATACGCGTAAATCGGTCGCCATGAATGGCGACCCTACGAAAGCTCACCTATCGCAGCCATAAATCCTGCCTTTTTATTAAATGTCAGATTTTTAACCCTTTGCACAAAGGTTAACCCAAACGTGCTTTTTAAGTTCAAAATATTCGAACAACAACGGCAAATCTCTCCGCTTTTTACTGATCAATTCTGCGCCTATTATATCTCTCAACAAGGCGATGACGCCTTACTCAATCAAACGTACATTAAGGAATTGACCATGAAAACTATCAAAACTTTTGCTGCTGTTGTTGCTCTGACCGTTCTGCCATTCGCTAGCTTTGCGCAAAGCATCACTGCAACCGCTTCAACGCTGGATGGTGCAGAAGCGCAAATCGCTGCTCAGGCGCACGAAGCTGGTGCTTCCTATAAAGTGACCGAAGCCAACTTCAACAACGGCGTGCACATGACTGCCGAACTGACCAAATAAGTTGCGTTAACGTTCTGTGCTGACAGGGTGCCTTCGGGCGCCCTGGCGGCGTTTGTAAGCGGATAAAATCCTGTCACTTTCCCCTCGAAATGATTACTATTCTCAAAAAGTAGCATCCTTCGTCGGCTCGCCTCGGGCTGTCTTTTTAACATTGGTTGTAATGTCGGGCTTTCACTTCACTGCCATCAGGCGGTGTTTTTTGCTATGGAGAAGTTATGAAGGCGAATAAAAAATCGTGGGCGCTGCGTCCACTGCTGCTGGCAACGGCGCTGTTCTCAACCTCTGCGGTGATGGCGGCGGAGTCTCAGCCGTTCAACCAGGTGATCTCAAAAGGCGCATACGAACTGGCGTTCAGCAACAGCGATAACGCGCTGTTCCTGGCGACCGCGCAGAGCACCACCGACAAAAAAGGCGGCACCGTTTATCGTCTCGATCCGCAGGATTTGGCGGTAAAACAAACCATCAACACCGATCTGCCGACCTTTGGCGCGGCGATCAACCAGAAAACCAACATTCTCTATTTCGGTAACACGCGCGATGCTGCACTGACTGCAGTGGATGCCACCAGTGGCAAAGTGATCAACACGCTGGTGCTGGATGGTCGTAAGCGCAGTGAAACTGTGCGTCCGCTGCAGCCGCGTCAATTGGCGGTTGATCCGGCTACCGATCGCGTCTACATCACCGGCCTCGGTGAGCAGAGCGTGGTGTGGGTGGTGGATGGCAAAACCCTGCAACTGATCAGCACCGTGCCGAACACCGGCAAAATGGGCACCGGTTTGGCGATCGATTCTGCGGCGCAGAAACTCTACGTCACCAACTCCGATGGCGAACTGGTGACCATCAATACGCGCCTGAACGCGATTGAAAAGCGTCAGAAAATCGATGGCGACAAAGATCACTTCTTCCTCAATATCTCGCTGGATACCAAAGGCCATCGCGCCTTCCTCAGCGACTCCAAACAGTCGCAGGTGCTGGTGCTGGATACCCGCACCCAGCAGGTGATCCACAAGATCGATGTGCCGGAATCGCTGGCGGTATTGTTCAATGCCGATCGTGATGAACTGTACGTTACGCACCGTAAAGCGGGCGAAATCAGCATCATCGACGCTAATAGCTACAAAGTGAAACGCACGGTGAAAGCGCCGGGCCTGCCAAACAGCCTGGCAGTTTCCGCCGATGGCAAAACCCTGTTTGTCAGCATCAAGCAGCCGGGTTCTCGCAAAGAACCACCGAAGAATCCAGACAGCGTTCTGCGTATCGCTTTATAAGCGGTAATAGTCTGAATTAAAGGGCGGCTTGTGCCGCCCTTTGCATTTCCGCACTTCGCTGCGCCTCTTCTGTGCGCACATACGCTACCTTGTAGGACGACAACACCAATGGAGAGGATGCAATGAGCCAGTTTTTTATGCATGAGAAAAACGATCTGGTTAACGAAGCCATCGAAGGGGTTTTGCTGAGCACGCCGTGGCACAACCTTAGTCGCCTCGATCTCGGTGATGAGATTCGCGTGGTGGTGCGTTCGGACTGGGATAAAAGCAAAGTGGCGCTGATCTCGGGCGGCGGTTCCGGCCATGAACCGGCGCATGCCGGATTTGTCGGCAAAGGCATGCTGACGGCGGCGGTGTGCGGCGATATCTTCGCCTCGCCGAGCGTCGATGCGGTGTTGAACGCCATTGTTAACGTCACCGGCGATGCCGGTTGCCTGCTGATTGTGAAGAACTATACCGGCGACCGCCTCAACTTTGGTCTGGCGGCAGAGAAAGCCAAAAACCTCGGCTACAAAGTTGAGTTGGTTATGGTGCAGGATGATATCGCGCTGCCGGAAAACCCGCAGCCGCGCGGCATCGCCGGTACTGTGCTGGTGCACAAAATTGCTGGCTTTGCGGCGGAGCAGGGACAATCGCTGGATGAAGTCAAAGCGCTGGCGCAACGCACGATTGATGCCACATCGTCCATTGGTTTGGCTTTTGCCACTTGCCATGTGCCGGGCGAAAAACGCGATGAGCGCGTCGAGCCTGGGCACAGCGAGCTCGGCATGGGCATTCACGGCGAGCCAGGCGTGATCACGCTGGATACGCAGGACAGCCGCCAAATCACCAGCATCATGACCGATAAACTGGCGCAGGCGCTGCCGGACGGCAAGCAGGCGCTGCTGCTGATCAACAATCTCGGCGGCTTCTCGCAGCTGGAGCTGGCGCTGCTAACGCGTGAAGTGTTGCAGTCGCCGCTGGCGGCGCGCATTACGCATCTGCTGGGGCCGGCAACACTGGTCAGCGCGCTGGATATGAAAGGTTTCTCGCTGACGCTGCTGGCGCTGGAGGAGTCGTTCCTTGAAGCGTTAAACGCGCCGGTTCAGGTGCTGGGTTGGGTGCCGGTATATGACTTTGCGCCGATCAGCCTGCAACGTGCAGAGAAAATCGGCAGCGTACTGGATTTTGATGCCTCTGAGAATGCGGAGGTGGCACGCATCGTCGCCAGCGTCACGCAGACGCTGATCGATCTGGAAAGCGAGCTGAACGCGCTGGATGCCAAAGTGGGCGATGGCGATACCGGCTCAACTTTTGCCGCCGGGGCGAAGAAAATTCAGCGCGGCCTGCAGGAAAAACAGCTGCCGCTGGATGAGCTGCCAACCTTGCTGGCGCTGATTGGCGAGCAGCTGGCGACGGTGATGGGAGGATCGAGCGGCGTGTTGATGTCGATTCTGTTTACCAGCGCCGGTCAGCAGCTGGAAGAGGGCAGCGCACTGCCGCAGGCGTTGATGCACGGGCTGGAACGCATGAAGCATTACGGCGGCGCACAGCCGGGCCATCGTACGTTGGTGGATGCGCTGCAACCGGCGCTGGAAGCGTTAGTGGCGGGCGAGTCGCTGGCTGCGGCGGCAGAAGCGGCCCAGAAAGGCGCCGACGCCACCGCGCAGATGCAGAGCGCCAAAGCGGGGCGTTCTGCATATCTGAATCAGCAGAGTCTGGATGGCGTGAAAGATCCGGGCGCGTATGCGATTGAGAAGGTGTTTGCGGTGTTGGCGGGTTGATGTAGCAAGGTCGCCATTAATGGCGACCCTACGCCGTAGGGTGCGCATTTATGCGCACCGTTTCAAAAACCGCACCTTACTCCGCGGCTTCGCGCATCATCTCTTCGTGCGGAATATCCTGCAAAATCTGCTCGAAACTGCGCAGACGTTTGTAGATCGACATCAGCTCAACCAGCGTCGACCAAGAGGTAATGAGATACTGGAATGACGAACGCACCTGATCAAACACGTTAGTAATTTGGTTCATCATGCCCAACGTAATGGATGCGGTCACAATCGACGGTAACAGTAAAAACAGTCCAAACAGATTATCGACCTGCAGATAAAGAATGCGGGTGATATTAAAGTACAGATAGTGGAAATAGAGGCGGAAATAGTTATGGCGTACGCGGCTAAATAACTCTGCCACCGTTGGCGGAGCCGCCCGATCGGCATGATCCTCCCCGTACACCAGCTCTTTACGATAGGCCGCTTCAACCCGTTGATTGCGGAACTCCAGTCCGGGTAGCTTGATACCCACCAGCGCCAGTAAACCCGTACCAAAAATTGACCACAGCAGGGCGGCGATGACCAGCGCGTAAGGAAGATTGCCAAGAATTGGCACCTCTTTAACGTTGGGTGACAGTGCGACCAACACCGGCAGAAATGCCACCAGCGTCATGATAGCCTGAATAAAATTCACTCCCCAATCTTCCAGTGTGCCGGCGAAGCGCATGGTATCTTCCTGGACACGCTGCGCAGCACCTTCCACGTGGCGTAAGCGTTGCCAGTTATGCATGTAGTAGTTGTTCATCGCAGTACGCCAGCGGAATATCCAGTGGCTGATAAAGAAGGAGCTTATTACACCAATCACTACCGCGATCAGCGCGATACCGAGGAAAGCGGTGAGCTGATGGTAAAATTCCTCAATAGTGACGGCATTCGCCTTGCTCAGTGCTTTTTGGATCATATTGCCAAACGGATTATACCAGGCATTGATCGCCACGCTCACCTGCACGCTAAACCAGGTAATGAAGATGATTAACGCAGCCCCCCAAACCGACCAGCGCTGCCATGGATGGTTATCAATCACGCGCCACGCCAGGCCAAAAATCCCGGCAACGATCCAGTAATAGGCATAAAACCACAGTTGGCTGATGTGAATAAAACGGCTGGCATTGGTTGGCAAAGGTTGGTGCATCGCCGCCTGCAGTGCAGGCCAGCGCGCCGGGAAATCACTGAAAAAGCCAAACCAGGCAAAAATCGCCAGCAAACTCCAAATCGCAGCTGAGCTGAAAAACAGCGTTGGCCGCGGAAAAAAGGACTTAAACATAGGCACTCCGCTGTTGTGTGTACGCTTTTATACCGCTTCAGACCTCTATCTGTCTGTTGTGGGTTGTATCAGACGATGTCAGTTTCGCCGCTGCGATGTAAAACGACAGCGGCAATTGTTAAGTAATTAGTGCGAATTTGTTTCTAACAACTGAATTATCCACAGCAATGGTGTTACAATATTTGCACTGTTACCGGTAACAGTGCTGCTGTATCCCTTAAGCTATCAATAAAAAAACAATACAACGCAACTACTTAACTTTCATGCCGCATTATATGTGGTACTGAGGCAATGTCATGTCAGAACAAAAAAATGGTCACACTCGCAGGGATTTTCTGCTGAGAACCATCACCCTGGCGCCGGCAATGGCGGTGGGCAGTACGGCGATGGGCGCACTGGTGGCACCGATGGCCGCTGGGGCAGCAGAACAAAACGCATCACCACAACAGGCGCGTAGCTACCAGCCAACCTGGTTCACCGCCGAAGAGTTTGCCTTTATCACTGCGGCCGTGGCGCGCCTGATCCCCAACGACGAACGCGGTCCTGGCGCACTTGAAGCTGGCGTGCCGGAGTTTATCGACCGTCAAATGAACACGCCG
Source organism: Pantoea sp. DY-5 (assembly GCF_019795955.1). Lineage (NCBI taxonomy): Bacteria > Pseudomonadati > Pseudomonadota > Gammaproteobacteria > Enterobacterales > Erwiniaceae > Pantoea > Pantoea sp. DY-5. The sequence continues at coordinate 442,714 of NZ_JAIMIE010000003.1, read as the reverse complement.
TATGCCACCGGTAACAACTGGTACATGCAAGGCCCGTTCAATCCCGATCTGCCAAAAGAGTTGGGTTATCAGCTGCCGCTGGTGCCGCAGCAGATCTACCGTCTCGGCCTCGCCGATGCCGATGGCTGGAGCAAAAAACAGCATGGCAAAGTGTTTGCCGAGCTGACGGGCGAACAGCAGGACGCGCTGCTCACCGCGTTTGAAAGCGGCGCCGCCGAGTTCCCGCAGCTGCCGGCTAAAACCTTCTTCTCCTTCCTGCTGCAAAACACCCGCGAGGGTTATTTCAGCGATCCCATCCACGGCGGCAACCAGGGCATGGTGGGCTGGAAGCTGATTGGCTTCCCAGGCGCGCGCGCTGACTTTATGGATTGGGTGGAGCGCGGTGAACGTTATCCGTTCCCGTCAGTGGATATTCGCGGGGAGAGGACGTAAGCGTGGCAAATGAATTGAAAAAAGTGGATGCGGTGGTGGTTGGTTTCGGTTGGGCGGGCGCCATCATGGCGAAAGAGCTCACCGAAGCTGGCCTGAATGTAGTAGCGCTAGAGCGCGGTCCGCATCGCGATACTTATCCAGATGGATCTTATCCGCAGTCGATTGACGAACTGACCTATAACATCCGCAAAAAGCTGTTCCAGGATCTGTCGAAAAGCACCGTGACCATCCGTCACGATGCCTCGCAAACTGCCGTACCTTATCGCCAGTTGGCGGCATTTCTGCCCGGCACCGGCACCGGCGGTGCAGGTTTGCACTGGTCGGGCGTGCATTTCCGCGTTGACCCGGTGGAGCTGAATCTGCGTAGCCATTACGAGCAGCGTTACGGTAAAAACTTCATCCCGGAAGGCATGACGATTCAGGATTTCGGCGTCAACTATGACGAGCTGGAACCCTTCTTCGATCAGGCCGAGAAAGTGTTTGGCACCTCGGGCAGCGCCTGGTCGATCAAAGGCAAGCTGCTGGGCAAAGAGAAGGGCGGCAACCCGTACGCGCCAGATCGTTCCAGCGACTTCCCGCTGCCGGCGCAGAAGCGTACCTACTCGGCACAGCTGTTCGCGCAAGCGGCGGAATCAGTGGGTTATCACCCTTATGATATGCCGTCGGCCAACACCTCAGGCCCGTACACCAATACCTACGGCGCACAGATGGGCCCGTGCAACTTCTGCGGTTTCTGCAGCGGTTACGCCTGCTACATGTATTCCAAAGCATCGCCAAACGTCAACATCCTGCCCGCGCTGCGTCAGGAACCGAAGTTCGAACTGCGCAACAACTCTTACGTGCTGCGCGTTAATCTGACCGACGATAAAAAGCGCGCCACCGGCGTGACCTATCTCGATGGTCAGGGCCGCGAAGTGGTGCAGCCTGCGGATCTGGTGATCCTGTCGGCGTTCCAGTTCCACAACGTGCACCTGATGCTGCTCTCCGGTATCGGCAAGCCGTATAACCCGATTTCCAACGAAGGTGTGGTGGGCCGTAACTTCGCCTATCAGAACATTTCGACGCTGAAAGCGCTGTTCGACAAAAACACCACCACCAACCCGTTTATCGGTGCCGGTGGCGCAGGTGTGGCGGTGGATGATTTCAATGCCGACAACTTCGATCACGGTCCGCACGGCTTCGTTGGCGGTTCGCCATTCTGGGTGAATCAAGCCGGTACCAAGCCGATTTCCGGTTTGCCGACGCCGAAAGGCACGCCAAACTGGGGCAGCCAGTGGAAATCTGCGGTAGCCGATACCTACAACCATCACATCTCGATGGATGCGCACGGCGCGCACCAGTCCTATCGCGCTAACTATCTCGATCTCGATCCAAACTACAAAGATGCCTACGGCCAGCCGCTGCTGCGTATGACTTTTGACTGGCAGGATAACGACATCAAAATGGCGCAGTTCATGATCGGTAAGATGCGCAAAATCACCGAAGCGATGAACCCGAAAATGATCATCGGCGGCGCGAAAGGGCCGGGCTCGCACTTCGACACCACCGTGTATCAAACCACGCACATGAGCGGCGGCGCGATCATGGGTGAAGATCCGAAAACCAGCGCGGTGAACCGTTACCTGCAGAGCTGGGATGTGCCAAACGTGTTTGTGCCAGGTGCGTCGGCGTTCCCGCAGGGACTCGGCTACAACCCAACGGGCATGGTCGCCGCGTTGACATATTGGTCAGCCAAAGCGATTCGTGAACAGTATCTGAAAAATCCCGGCCCGCTGGTACAGGCATAAGGAACACGGCGATGATCAAAAGCATTTTAGCCCTGTTTCTGGGCACCATGACGTTCGCCGCAGTGGCGGACGAAGCAGGTTCGGACGCGTTGGTGAAGCGCGGTGAGTATCTGGCGCGCGCGGGCGACTGCGTGGCGTGTCACAGCGCGCAGGGCGGCCAGCCGTTTGCCGGTGGACTGCCGATGGCGACGCCGATCGGCACCATTTACTCCACCAACATCACGCCGGATAAAACCACCGGGATTGGTGACTACAGCTACGACGATTTCCAGAAAGCGGTGCGTCACGGCGTAGCGAAAAACGGCGACACGCTTTATCCGGCGATGCCGTATCCGTCTTACGCGGTGGTCAGCGATGACGACATGAAGGCGCTCTACGCCTACTTCATGCATGGCGTGCAGCCGGTGGCGCAGGCCAACAAAGAGAGCGACATTCCGTGGCCGCTGTCGATGCGCTGGCCGTTGTCCATCTGGCGCGGCATCTTTGCGCCGGATGTGAAAGCGTTCCAGCCGGCGGCACAGGAAGATCCGCAACTGGCACGCGGTCGCTATCTGGTGGAAGGTCTCGGTCACTGTGGCGCTTGCCATACGCCGCGTAGCATCACCATGCAGGAAAAAGCGCTCAACAATGGCGAAGGCAATAACTATCTCGCCGGCAGCAGCGCACCGATTGATGGCTGGACCGCCAGCAACCTGCGTGGCGATAACCGCGATGGCTTAGGCCGCTGGAGCGAAGAGGATCTCAGGCAGTTCCTGCGTTTTGGCCGCAACGATCACACCGCGGTGTTTGGTGGCATGACCGATGTGGTGCAGCACAGCCTGCAGTACCTGAGCGATGACGATATCAGCGCGATTGCTAAGTATCTGAAATCCCTCGGCGCGAAAGATCCGAATCAGGCGGTGTTTAAGCAGGATGATGCGGTGTCTCAGGCGTTGTGGAAAGGTGACGACAGCCAGCCAGGTGCCTCGACTTATGTCGATAGCTGCGCGGCGTGCCACAAAACCGACGGCAGCGGCTATCAGCGCTTCTATCCGGCGCTGCGCGGCAATCCGGTGGTGATGGCAGACGATCCGACCTCGCTGATTCACATCGTATTGGTCGGCGGCACTTTGCCTGGCGTGAAAGGCGCACCAACGGCGATCACCATGCCGGCGTTCGGCTGGCGCCTGAACGATCAGCAGGTAGCGGATGTGGTGAACTTTATCCGTGGCAGCTGGGGCAATGGCGTGAAGTCAAGCGTGTCGGCGAAGGATGTGGCCGAGCTGCGTAAAGACGAAACCGTGCAGCCGAAGCAGGGTAATGCGGATATTAAGGTGTTGGAAGGGCAGTAACCCGTTCTGTGCTCGCTGTCCCTCGTTCTGTGCTCGCTGTCCCCCTCCTCGGTCCTCCCCCATGAATGGGGGAGGAAGATGCTGCCACATGTCAGTGTTGAAGCTGCATGTGGCAGCGTCTCCTTCCCCCGCTAGCGGGGGAAGGCCGGGATGGGGGACAGCCAGCACGATCCGGAACAGCCAGCACGCTCAACCCTCAAATATTCTCCAAATCCATCCCACGGGTTTTCGGCCCGTAAATCCCCACCGACAGCATCACAATCAGCATGCTTAGCACGATAAAGGCGATCACGCCCTGGCTGCCGGCATACTGCAAAATAAGGCCAATCAAAATACTGCTGAACACCGTCGACAGGCGGCTAAACGAGTAGCAGAAACCCACCGCGCGGGCGCGAATGTGCGTCGGGAAAATCTCGGTCTGATAAGCGTGATAGCTGAAGGTTAGCCATGCATTGCTGTAAGTGATCAGGAAACCACAGATGATCATCAGCACCGGATTGGTCATAAACGCAAACAGCGTGCCGAACACCACCGTCATCAGCGATGAAAACACGATCTGCCATTTATTCTCGAGCTTATCGGCGTAGCGGCTGCAAATCAGCGAGCCGAGCGGGTAGGCCAGCGTAATGAAAAACGCATACAGCAGGCTGTGTGTGACGGTCGCGCCTTTGCCCGACAGTAGCGCCGGCAGCCAGTTGCCGAAGCCAAAGAAGCCAATCGCCTGGAAGAAGTTCATCACCACCAGCATCAGCGTGCGCTGGCGATAGGCCGGTGCCCAAATCTCGCTGAAACGCCCTTGCTTAGGTTGCTCAGGTGCGAACTGTCCGCCATCCCGGCCTTCCCCCACAACTGGGGGAAGGGGAGAAGCGATACCACAGCGCTTTTCCATCGCACTCAGCACCTGATGCGCTTCCTGATGTCGTCCTTGTTGCGCCAGCCAGCGCGCCGATTCGGGCAGGTTTTTTCGAATCAGCCAGATCACCAGCGAGCAGACCGCACCGGCAATCACCACCCAGCGCCAGCCTTCAAGGCTGAGAATGGTTTGCGGCACCAGCCACCACGACATCAGCGCCACCGTCGGCACCGACAGGAACTGGATAAAGAAGGAGAAAGCGAACGCGCGGCTGCGCAGATGCGCTGGCACCCATTCGGAAAGATAGGTATCGATGGTCACCAGCTCAACGCCGAGGCCAATGCCGACCAGGAAGCGGAACAGGATAATCATCTCTGCGCTCTGCTGGAACGCCATCAGCAGCGAAAACGCGCCGTACCACGCCAGCGCGCACATAAAGGTCAGGCGGCGACCAAAACGGTCGGCGTAGGGCGCAAGCAAACTCGCGCCGACAAACAAACCGAGGAAAGTAGCGGAGGCAAATGCGGCCTGGTCGGCGATGCCGAACACGCCCGCAGAACCGGTATGAAACACGCCCGCCGCCACCAGGCCGGAGCTGATATAGCCGGTTTCAAACAGATCGTAGAGCTCAAAGAAGCCGCCCAGCGCCAGCAGCGTGATAAAGCGCCACAGACCGGCGGACGAGGGTAGCGCATCAATGCGCCCGGCTAAGGTGCGGCGATCCGCGCTCATGTGATCGTTCGCCATCCCTGTCGACGTGATGGTTGTCATTATTATGTATACCTCGGTGTTTGCAGAACCCGCTGACGGCTGAGATGGGTTTTAAAAATAATTAACCGTTAGCAAGCGAAGGAATAGCAGGATAATAAATTCGCTGAGAGTTGCCGAGAGGCGGGACGGTGACATTTTGGCAACATACGTTGCAGTTCACAGAAAAGTGATCGCCATCCGTGGCGCAGGCTTAGTGCAGGCTTGGGTAGACGCCGGGACCGATCGGTAAACCCAGCGCGTACCACGCCAGCAGCAGCACAATCCAGGTGGTGAAGAACACCAGCGGATAGGGGAAGATCAGCACGTAATAGGTGCCCAGTTGCGCATCTTTTTGATAGCGCTGCAGGAAGCCGAGGAACAGCGGCAGGAATGGCGACATCGGTGCCAGCGGCAACACCGCAGAATCGGCGATGCGGAAGATCATCTGCGCAAAGGCGGGATGGAAGCCAAGCAGCATAAACATCGGCACAAACACCGGCGCCAGAATCGACCAGATGGCCGATCCGCTGGCGATAAACATGCACAGAAACGCCGACAGGAACATCAAGCCCATAAACGCCGGTGCGCCGCTGATGCCCGCGCTCTCTAGCACATCGGTCAGGCCAATGGCCATGAACTTGCCCATGTTGCTCCAGTTGAAGAAGGCCACGAACTGCGACAGCGGAAACACCATCACAATAAAGCCCGCCATGCTCTTCATCGGATCCACCAGCAGCTGCGGGATATCATCCGCGCGGCGAATCTGTTTGGTTACCGCGCCATAGGCAATCGCCACCACAAAGAAGAACAGGATGATGATTGGCACGATGCCCTGAATAAACGGCGAGGGAATAATGCCGCCGGTTTTTGGATTGCGCAGCGGCGCGTGTTCCGGCACCACCAGCAGCACCATCAGCGCGATAAACACCAGCGCGGCGATACCGGCGGCTTTTAGGCCGCGATTCTCTAGCGCGGTGAGCGGCGGCAGACGATCGCTATTGCCGCCGTTCCACGCGGGCAGGCGCGGCTCGACAAACTTATCGGTTAGCAGCGCACCGGCGATGGTCAGCACAATCACCGAACTGGCCATAAAGTACCAGTTGTCGATCACGCTAACGTGTACGGTATCGCTCACCGCTTTGGCGGCTTCGCTACTGATGCCGGACAGCAGCACATCGGTGGTGACAATCAAAAGGTTGGCGGTAAAACCGGAGGCCACGCCCGCGATCGCCGCCATCAATCCCGCCACCGGATGACGTCCCACCGCGAGGAAGATCAGCGCGCCGAGCGGCGGCATCACCACCAGTGCGGCATCGGAGGAAATGTGGCTGAAGAAGGCGATAAACAGCACCATGTAGCTGGCGTAGCGACGGCTGACGCGCGAAGCCATCTTCACCATCAGCGACTGCAGCAGGCCGACTTTTTCTGCCAGGCCGGCACCAATCACCAGCGCCAGAATCGATCCCAACGGCGTGAAGCCGCTGAAGTTTTTGATGATGTTGGGCAGGATCCACTGAATCCCGGCAACGCTCAGCAGGTTGTTGACCCGCACCAGCTCGCCGTTGGCCGGGTTTTTCACCGCTACGTCAAGGCTGCTGAGCACGGCGGTGGCGACCATCAGCACCACAATCAAATAGACGAACAGTAAAAACGGGTTCGGCACTTTGTTGCCAACGCGTTCAATCCAGCTAAACAGCTTTCCGGGGCTGCGGTTCTCCGTTGTTATTTCCATGGCAGGTCCTCATATGTCGTCTTATTGTGTTTGCATGCCCGCTGGGGGCTATATTTTTTGTATTTTTTTGGTATTTCAGTGGTCGCCAGGAATGGCGATTTGTTTCGTGCGTTCATGGTGACGGTCGCCATAAATGGCGACCCTACGACGCAAGGTGTGCGCCGGGAAAACGCATGGTTATTTCAACTTCGACGGTGTGACATCCGCTGGAATCGGGCAGGCGTAAGGCTGCTCGCGGCGCACGCGCTGGAACTCGTCGCGGCAGCGCGCCAGCGCCTCATCATCCTGCAGCAAGGTCAGCGCGGTGGCGGCCATCACTTTGGCGGCCAGACACATGCCTTTGTGCGCAATGGACGTGCGGCCCTGCGCCACCAACTGCCAGGTGTGGAGCGGCGTGCCAAAGGCGAAGCAGGGCGCAAAACACTGCGCAGTGGGCGTCACCCAACTCACATCGCCGACGTCGGTTGAGCCGTAAAGGATCTCGCGCGTCACCGCATAGGGCGCCACTTCATCCATCAAAATCTTGTCGCCCAGCGCCTCTGTCCAGGCAACGCCCGCTTCACCGCCGGTGCGCGCCGCATTGAGACGCGCGTTGCGCAGATCGTCTTTGCTTAGCGTGGATCGTATCTCGGCGGCAAACGCCTGCTCCGCTTCACTGTAGTCAGGCAAACCAAACTGATGCAAATAGCGCTCCATCACGCTTTCCAGCGCGCGATTCGGCACGTAATTGGAGCAGGCTTTATCGAAGCGCACCGTCATCTGCGTGTCGGTCATCAGGGCCGCGCCTTTGGCGATGTTGATGACGCGCTGATAGATATCCTGCGCCTGATCGAGCTGCGGCGCGCGAATCAGGTACAGCACTTCGGCGTCGGCTTGCACCACATTGGGGGAGACGCCGCCGGCATTGGTCACCGCGTAGTGCAGACGCGCTTCCTGCACGATGTGCTCGCGCAGGAAGTTGGCGCCGGTGTTCATCAGCGTCACCGCATCCAGCGCGCTGCGCCCTAAATGCGGTGAGTTGGCCGCATGCGCCGCCACGCCTTTGAAGCGGAAGGCGGCCTGAATATTGGCCAGCGTGCTGAGGTTGAACATGCCGCTGAAACCTTCAGGATGCCAGGTCACCGCCGCGTCGACATCGTCGAACAAGCCTTCGCGCACCATAAAGGTTTTGCCGGAGCCGCCTTCTTCGCCCGGGCAGCCGTAAAAGCGCAGCGTGCCGCGCTGGCCGTGTTGCGCCCACCAGGCTTTGATGGCGAAAGCGGCGGCCAAACCGGCGGTGCCGAGGAGATTGTGTCCGCAGCCGTGGCCGTTGCCGTTTTCCACCAGCGGCTGTGGCGTGGCGCACCCCGATTGCTGGCTTAAACCGGCGAGCGCATCGAACTCGCCGAGAATGGCGATCACCGGTTTGCCGCTGCCAATGCTGGCGATAAACGCGGTGTCGATGTTGCCGACGCCGCGCTCCACGCGAAAACCTTCTTGCTCCAGCGCATCGGCCAGCAGTGCGGAGGACTTTGTCTCTTCAAAACGGGTTTCCGGTACGTCCCAGATGGCATCGCTGAGGGCGGCAAAACGTGGCTGATTTTGGTTGATGTAGCGATCAATAAATTCGCTGTGGCTCATCGCTGGCCTCCAAACTGTGCGTGATTGAGGGCCAGCGTCGCCAGCGTTTGCACCGCGGTCGCCATGATCGCTTCGTCAAAATCAAACTTCGCGTTGTGATGGCCCGCCGCCAGATCGCAGCCGAAAATCACGTAGGAGGATTGGCCGCCGCGCTGCTGCACGCGTTCCAGCATGTAAGTGGCATCTTCCGAGCCCGCCGCCTGCTGTTTCGTATCGACCACTGAGGTGAAAATGCCCAGCGCCTCGGCCTGCTGGTGGATGAACGCCACCCACGGCGGGCTCGGCGTGCAGCTGCGCGCGCCGCCCATCAGTTTGACCTCATATTCCACGCCGTACATCGCTGCCGCACCGGCGATCACGCGCAGCGCCTGCTGATAGATATCATCGTTGACCTGATTGCTGACGCCGCGCGTTTCCACCTTCATCAGCGCGCAATCGGGCACCACGTTGCGCCCGCTGCCCGCCTGCAATACGCCGACGTTGACGCGCGCCACTCCGCCGCTGTGCTGCGGCAGGTTGTGCAGCGCCAGCGTGGCCTGCGCCGCCGCCAGCAGGGCGTTACGGCCCTCTTCGGGTTTGCCGCCGGCGTGCGCGCCGACGCCGGTGAAACTGACGTCGAGTTTGGTGGTGGCGAGGAAGCTGTCGCTGCCACAAACGATTTCGCCGGCGGGCACGCCGGTACCAAGATGAATGGCGGTGAACAGATCGACATCATCCACCACGCCGGCCGCTACCATCGCTTTCGCACCGCGCACGCCTTCTTCCGCTGGCTGGAAAATGATTTTGATGGTGCCGCTCAGCTGCGCTTTCATCTCCATCAATACGCCTGCCAGCGCCAGGCCGATGGTGGTGTGGCCGTCGTGACCGCAGGCGTGCATCATGCCGGGATTGCAGGAGGCAAAGCCTTCGCGCGTTGGCAGATGATCGGCGGCGTGGCTTTCGTTCTGATCGAGCGCATCCATATCCACGCGGAAACCCATCACCGGGCCGGGACGACCGGTTTCCAGTGTAGCGACCACGCCACAAAATCCGCCGGAGAAGTGTTTAATCCACTGCGGCAGCGCGCCTTGCTCCAGCGCGCGCGCTTCCTGTTGCGCCAGCACTTCATCAGAGGGCAATCCCATGCGCGAGTCGGCATCGATCACCTCGCGGCCCAGCTTGAGTTGATAACCAAGACGATGCAGCTCTTCAGCCACCAACGTGGCGGTGCGGAACTCCAGCCAGCCCGATTCGGCAAAGTGGTGCAGATCGCGTCGCCAGGTCTGCATCTGCGGGATGCGCGCGTTGACGAGCTCAGAAAGGGTTTTCATCGGCATTTCCTTTGTGTTGGTTTTTTATGCATTCATCCGAATCTACACATTGGTTTTGCCGCGCATAAGATGCGAATATCTTGCTACTGATAAACAACGGTTATCACCAAACTATGTCTGCGAATCTCAAACTTCATCAGCTGCGCGCTTTTGTTGACGTGGCGCGTCAGGGCAGCATCCGCGCCGCCAGCCGCTTGTCCGGGCTTTCACAGCCTGCGCTGACCAAAGCGATTCAGGAACTGGAGCTGGCGCTGGGCGCGCGCCTGTTCGAGCGGCGACAGCAGGGCGTTACGCTGACCGATATCGGTGATAACTTTTTTAAGCATGCCAGCCTGGTGCTGGAAGAGCTGCGGGTGGCGCAGGAGGATATTCAGCAGCGGCTGGGATTAGCCGGCGGGCGCGTCAACATCGGCGTGGGCGGCAGTATTGCGCGCACGGTTATGCCGCAGGTGATCAATCAGTTTCATCGCGAGTATCCGCTGGTAAAGGTGCGAATTGTTGAAGGCCAGCTGGTTTCGATGGTGCATGAACTGCGTCAGGGCGAGCTGGATTTCACCATCAATACCTACGATAAAAATCATCTCGATCAGGAGTTAATTTTTGAACGGCTGATGGAGCGCGACTATCAAGTGGTGATGCGCAAAGGGCATCCGATGGCGCACGCGCGCACGCTGGCCGAGCTGCAGCACTGCGACTGGACCATGCCGACGCCGCAGGGAAGCTATTATCGGCTGCTGCACGATCTGTTTGGCGAGCGCGGCATGGCGCCGAAAATCGTCGTCACCTGCGAGACCTTTATGGCATGCACCAGCCTGGTGGCGCAGAGTGATTTCGTCAGCATTATTTCGCGCGATGTGATTGAAGATCCTACACATGGCGGCCAGCTGATTTCCCTCGATCTCGACGAACCCTTACCGAAAGCCACTTTCTATCTTATCCAGCGCAAAGACACCGCGTTGACGCCGATGAGCGCCTACATGGCGCAGCTGTTCCGGCGCTACTGTCAGCAAAGGTAAGAGTGCGGCCCGGCTCGCAACTGTATAAATAATGCGCACTACACTTGCAGTGGACGTTCCCTTATGGAGTACAGACCATGCAAGTTACCCCGTATGTGTTTTACAGCGGTCGCTGCGAAGAGGCGATTGCCTTCTACCTCGACGCCACCGATGGCGAGCTGCTGTTCAAGATGACCTATGGCGATATGCCGGATGAAACGCCGGTAGAGGATGAAGGTTGCATCTCGGGCGTGAGCTTTTCGCCGGAGCAGATCATGCATGCCCATCTGCGTATCGGGCAGGGCGAATTAATGATGAGTGACGGCGCACCGCAGGCGGCGTATGGCGGTTTTGCTGTGAGTTTATCCACGCCGGATGAGGCGCAGGGCAAGCGTTGGTTTGATGCGTTGTCAGCGGGCGGTGAGGTGACGAAAAGCTGGGCACCGACGTTTTGGGCCAATGGCTTTGGCATGTTGACCGATAAGTTCGGCGTGCCGTGGATGGTGAATGCGTATAAGCCGCAGATTTAGGTGGGTGCGGTGTTCAACCAGGTGCGCATAAATGCGCACCCTACGTGTAGGGTCGCCATTCATGGCGACCGTTCCACCAACCGCACCATCTCATGGCGACCGTTTCACCAACCGCACCCATCTCATGACGACCGTTACACTCAATTAGAAGTTATAACCCACTACCAGGTAATAGCCAAAACCAGTCGATTTCACTTCAAATGGACCGTTACCGAAGTTCAGCTCCTGTCCATCAGCCCACTGGCCGCCGTTGTGGAAGTAACGCGCCACGGTTGAAACATGCCAGTGATCGTAGTTCAGCGACAGAATGTGGCTCGACGCAATCGAGTTGCTGGTGCGCGAACGATCGGACTTATCACGCAGATCTGAACCCCAGTCGAAGTTGGTGAAGCCGATATAGCTCAGCTTGCCGCCCCACAGATCGGTAATCGGCACAAAGTATTTCACCTTAAAGCGATAACCATCCCAGCTGTTTTCGTTCGCCGCACCGTAGTTTTCCCACTGGTACTTAGCGTAAACGTTCAGCGACAGGCCGATATCGCTGTGCGTATCGATGTCGGTGCCAAGACCCATGTACCAGGTGTTCTGACGGTTATCGCTGTTGCGACCCATGTCATAGATGTAGTTGTTGGCGAAGTACCACTCTTTAAACGGACCAAAAGAGAGATCGGTGCCGGTCAGCTTATCGATGGAGAAACGTGGCTCAATTTCCATGAACATCGGCGAACCGTGGTCGAACACGCCGTTAGCGTTGCTGTTGCCCACGCCGAAGAAGTTGGTCAGATCGAGGTAGCCATAGAAATCGAACCAATCCTTTTTGGCAAAGGCTTCATATTCCAGGTACACGTCGTTGTTGAACTGGGGTCCAAAACGGGTGTGGTAGCTGCCCACCACGTTCACGCTCTGATGCCACCAGTCAGAAACGTACTGCGGATCGCTGTCTGCCGCTTGTGCCGCACCAGTCCAGCTGCTGGCCAATAAGGCCCCTGCTATCAACGCTTTATATTTCATTATTGTTAACCACATGCTTTTGATCGCCGAGCCGTCGCCGCGATCGGGTGAAATTGATCCCAGGGGATGGGCAGTGAGTTGTCGTATCCGGTCTGCATCGCCAGATTTTCAAGCTTGCGTAATGTGCCTGTAACAGAGGCATAGAAAATAGATTTTGGTCACGTTTGTCAAAAAGTGTTGCAGTTTGATTCACTGGAAATGTGATCGCCATCACATTAAACCCGTGTAGCGAACGGAACCCCGCAACCGTTTACGTGTCGCGTACAGCAGGAAACGTGTTTGATATAGGAAAGGGATGTCGCGGCGCGATTTATCGCGTTGTTTTGATGTCGCACCGTGCCCACAGCAACTTTGCGCAATAAATTGCGCCGCTACGGCACGGTGAAGTTTATGGCAATGTCACGCGCACCTGCAGGCCGGCAATCTGCCCCTGCGGATCGTGGCGGTTCGACAGCGCAACCTGCATCTGATGTTTCTGCGCTACGCTGCGCACAATCGACAAGCCCAGTCCGCTGCCTTGCGCCTGCACATCCGGCGAACGGGTGAAGCGGTCAAAGGCACGCTCGATAAAGGATTCCGCCATGCCGGGACCGTTATCGACGATATCCACCACGGTGTGATTGCCGACGCGATGCAGCAGCACATCGACCAAACTGCCTTCTGGCGTATGCAGCATCGCATTGCCAATCAGGTTATCGAACAGGCTGCGCAGATCGGAGCGGCTGGCGTGCAGCCGATAGTGTGTGGTGCCGTTGAAGCCGATATCGATGCCGCGCTTATCCGCCACCACCATCAGCTGCTCAATGCTCTCTTTCAGCAGGTCGTCCAGTTCGATGCTTTCCACTGTGGCGACCACCGATTGATCTTCCTGACGCGAGATATTCAGCAGCTGCGTCACCAGATGGCGCGTGCGCGTCACGCCCGCTTCCAGCTGGTCAAACTGACGGCTGGCTTCACCGGGTTGAATATGTTGCCGCAGATTCTCCAGTTGCAAAGTCACGGCGGTGACCGGCGTGCGCAGCTCATGCGCCGCATCTTCAAGGAACTGGCGCTGCGATGACCATGCCGCGCGCAGTCGATCCAGCAAGGCGTTGTAAGCTGCCACCAGCGGCAGCACTTCATCCGGTAAACCATCAGGTGAAACGCTATGCGGATGCAGGGTTTCCTGCGCTGCGATATGGCGCGACGCCACGCGTAAATCGCGCGTAATAGCACGCACCACCAGCCATATCACAATCAGTGAGAGCGGCATCATCAGCACCAGCGGAATGATGGCGGAGAGCGCTCGCTTGACCATAATACTTTTCATGTAGCCGATATTGTGTAGCACCTGAATGTTGCCAATTTCACTGCCCAGCTCGCCGGGCCGCGTGTAAACACGCCATTCGCAGTCGTCGCCACAGTCTCCGACTTTCAAATCGGTCCAGCCTTTTTTCAGCTGCAATGGCGCATGCAGGCCCGGCCAGGAGCTGGCGCGCAGATGATTGCTTTCGTCCCACAGCTGGACGATATAGGTGCTTTTCAGTTTCTCTTCATGCATCACCATCGGCATTAGGGCCGGCATACGTTGGCTGCTGGCCCACGCATCGGCGATCTTGGCGAGCTGGTCGTCTTTCATGGTGCCCATCATGTCGCCGTAGCAGTGATAGAAATACCAGGTGACGCCGCCAATCATCGCCAGATGCAGAATCACCAGCGTGGCGAGCAGCTTGTTACGCAGCGAGCGCATAAAGGTGAAAGGTTTCATATTGCCGGTACCCGCCAGCCAAGTCCGCGTACGTTGCGGATCACTTCGTTATCCAGTTTGCGACGCATTCCGTGGATCAGCACATCCACCGCGTTGCTGCTGACCTCTTCGCCCCAGCCGTAAATGCGGTTTTCTAACTGTTCGCGCGAAAGAATGGCGCCCGGCCGCTCCAGCAAGGCGTAGAGCAGGGCATATTCGCGTGCGGTGAGCTGTTCGCGCTGGCCTTTGTACAGCACTTCGCGCGTCATGATGTCGATCTGCACATCGCCGCTGCCGAGCAGAGAATCTGCTGCACCGTGGCGACGGCGGGTAATGGCACGCATACGCGCCAGCACTTCTTGCAGATCAAAGGGTTTCAGCAAATAGTCGTCGGCGCCGCTGTCCAATCCCTGAATACGTTGCTGCACGGTATCGCGGGCGGTGAGCACCAGCACCGGCGTCATGTCGCCGCGCGTGCGCGCACGACGCAGCACCTGCAGGCCATCTTCACGCGGTAAGCCCAGATCCAGTAACACGCAGGTATAGCCGCCTTCGGCCCAGGCATTGCTGGCATACACGCCGTCGCGTACCCAATCCACCGACCAACCTGCCGCTTCCAGCGCTTGCTGCAGATTGGCGCCAATCATTTCGTCATCTTCTACCAGCAGCACACGCATGATGCCCTCCAACTTAACTGAACGCAGTGTAGCGACAGATAATTAGGCCAGAATTATACCCGTTTTCCCGCTTGCTAATTCTGCGCTAATTTTCTGCTAATTAAGGGATAAATTTAACGCGCTATTGTGGCGGCACTGGACATATTGCCAACGCAGGAGAATCCCATGAATCAGCGCGAATTTATCCGTAGTTTGCTGGACTGGATAGAGAATAACTTAGGGCACGATCTGCATCTGGATGAAGTCGCACGCCGCTCGGGATACTCCCGCTGGCATCTGCAACGTCTGTTCCGTCAGCACACCGGCTTTTCACTGGCCGAGTACATTCGCCAGCGCCGGTTAACCGAATCTGCGCTGACGCTGATTAACAGCGATGAGGCGATTTTGCAGGTGGCGATGAGTTACGGCTTCGATACGCAGCAGGCTTATACTCGCACCTTCAAAAACTACTTCATGGTGACGCCAGGCCAGCTGCGCCGCCAGCGTCGCGTTGAGCCGGATCGTTTATTGTTCCCATTGGCCGTTGCGTAGGGGCACCATTCATGGCGACCGGGATCGGAGATTTGTTGTAAGCTGCTGTTCTCACTCTCTTAACTGCCAGAGAACATGGATAACAGCGACAATCTCTCCGCCATGATGCTGTTTGCACGCGTCGTGGAACGGCAAAGCTTTAGCGAAGCCGCACGCACCTTAGGCGTCTCCAAATCGCACGTCAGCCGTGAAGTGGCGCGACTGGAAGTGCGCCTCGGCATCAAGCTGTTGCAGCGCACCACGCGCAAAGTGGTGCTGACGGAGCTCGGCCAGGCTTACTATCCGTTCTGCGTGCGCATGCTGGAAGAGATGCATCGCGCCGACGCCTTTGTGCAGCAGGTACATCAACTGCCCGCAGGCAACGTGCGCTTGCAGGCGCCGATCACCTACGGCTGTCAGTGCGTGGTGCCGACGCTGAATGACTTTATTCGCCGCCATATTCACATCAACGTCGATCTCGACCTCACCACCAGCGATGACCCGCAACCCAGCGCCGACGTGGCGATTGTGATCCGCGCGCGTGCGCCCGACGCGGCCAACTATCGTGAACTCGCCAGCATTGATTGGGGCTTGTACGCCACGCCAGATTATCTGGCGGCGCATGCGCCCATCGATCATCCCGACCGCCTGATGCGCCACGACTTGCTGCTGTTTCACGGCCCCGCGCACACCGCCGCGCTGCCGTTTCGCCGTGATAAACAGCGCCTGGCGCTGGATGTGCACAGCCGTTTCCGCGCCAACAACAGTATGGCGCTGCTTAATGCCGCACTGGCAGGCACCGGCATCGCTTATCTGCCCGCTTATATGACGCAAGATGCCTTAGCGCGCGGCGAAATCCAGCAGGTGCTGCCGGAGTGGCAAATGGATCGCCTGCACAGCTATCTGTTGCTGAAAGAGCAGCCGCAACCCTCTTCGCCGGTCACCTTGCTGTGCGATGCGTTAATCAACACCCTCAGCACGGCGTGATTGTTGTTATCTGGCAACAATGCTGCGCCGCCTGGCAATTATCCGCGCTACTCTGTTTTCTGCGAAGCGTCACTGTTAGCCTGCTAAAAAAGCAAAAAACAGGGATATCACCATGCAGCAACCTCCACTCGCGTTAGCGCCCGAACAGCAACACTGGAAGCGAAATTTGTGTGTCTGCGTGCTGGGTTCGTTCAGCACCATTGTGGCGATGACGCTGCTGTTGCCGTTTCTGCCGCTCTACGTGCAGCAACTCGGCGTGCAGGAACCCGCGGCGATTGCGCGCTGGTCGGGTGCGGCCTACGGCGCCACCTTCCTCAGCGCCGCCCTGACCGCGCCGTTATGGGGCAAACTGGCCGATCGCTATGGCCGCAAACTGATGCTGATCCGCGCCAGCCTTGGCATGGCGATTGCGATGTCGCTGATTGGCATGGCCACCGCGCCGTGGCAGCTGGTGGCGCTTCGCTTACTGGCGGGTTTGCTTGGCGGCTACGCCTCGGGATCGACCATTCTGGTGGCGGCGCAAACGCCAAAAGAGCAAACCGGTTGGGCGCTCGGCGTGCTGTCGTCCGGTATTATGGCGGGCAACGTGGTGGGGCCGCTGCTGGGCGGCGTGTTGCCGCCGCTGATTGGCATTCGTCACACCTTCTGGCTGACCGGCGCGGTGATTTTCCTCGCCTTCCTCGCCACCACCTTTTTACTGAAAGAGGTGCCGCGCTCCTCCGGTAAGAAAACCGTGCAAAGCAGTGCAGCCGATGAGGCACCGCCGAATCTGCCGGTGGTGCGCCTGATGTGGCTGTCGGGCATGCTGCTGATTTTCGCCAATATGTCGATTGAGCCAATCATCACGCTGTATATCGGCCAGTTTGTCAGTGGCGATCACGCAATAACCGTCACCGCCGGATTGGTGATGGCAGCCGCCGCGCTCGGCAGCATTATTTCCGCGCCACGTCTGGGACGGCTGGCCGATCGCGTCGGGCATGGTCGCGTGCTGGTGTATGGGCTGATAGCCTGCGCGCTGCTGCTGATCCCGCAGGCGTTTATCCGCGAAGCGTGGCAATTGGTGGTGCTGCGTTTTCTGATGGGCATGGCGCTGGGTGGCTTGATGCCGTGCGTTACGGCGCTGATTCGCCACAGCGTGCCGCAGTCGCAGGTGGGTAAGATGCTGGGTTATTCCACTTCGGCGCAGTATGTCGGCCAGGTTTCAGGTCCGCTGTTTGGCGGCTTTATCGGCGGTGCGTTTGGCATGCGCCCGGTGTTTCTGGCGACCTGCGTGATTATGGCGCTGTGCGCGCTGTTAAACGCGCGGGTGCTGCGTAACCGCTAACCGTTCGACATGATGACCACTCGCGCCCGTAGGGTCGCCATTTATGGCGACCTTCATGATGACCGCACGAGATAATATTGTGCGGTTTTCGCAAAGGTCGCCATAAATGGCGACCCTACAAAAAAGCGGGCCTAAGCCCGCTTTGTTACTTCAACGCGAAAACTTACTTCGCATCAGGCAGTGCATAAGCAATCACATAATCGCCCAGCTTGGTGCCAAACGAACCGTGACCACCGGCAGCGATAACAACGTACTGCTTGCCATCCACTTCATAGGTCATCGGCGTTGCCTGGCCGCCTGCTGGCAGACGTGCCTGCCACAACATTTCACCGGTGTTGGTGTCGAACGCACGCAGGTAGTTATCTGCGGTAGCACCAATGAAGAACACGTTACCGGCGGTGGTGATTGGGCCGCCCAGCATTGGCATACCCATTTTGAACGGCAGTGGCACTGGCGCGCTATCGCGAACCGTACCAATGCGTTTTTTCCACACGGTTTCGTTGGTCTTCAGATCAACTGCGGAGACATAGCCCCACGCCGGTTGTTTACATGGCAGACCAAACGGTGACAGGAACGGATTCAGTTCCACGCCGTACGGTACGCCGTACTGTGGCTGGATACCGGTTTCGGTACCTGAACCGCCTTTATCGTCAGCCGGTGGCTCGATCGGGTTGCCCGGACCGCGCGGAATCAGCTTCGACACAAACGGCAGCGCCATTGGGTTAGCAATCGCAATCTGACGATGTGGGTCAACTGCGATACCGCCCCATTCGAACATGCCAAGGTTGCCTGGGAACACCAGCGTACCTTGCTCAGACGGCGGGGTGAACGGGCCTTCATAGCGCAGACGCTTGAAGATCACACGGCACACCAGCTGGTCGTACAGGGTCGCGCCCCACATGTCCTTGTCCGTCAGATTCTGTTTCGGACGGAAGGTCAGTTCGGAGTACGGCTGAGTAGGTGCAACGTGGTCACCTTTGGCGGCGCCCTGTGGAACCGGAGTTTCCGGCGCAGGGACAACCGGCTCACCGGTACGACGATCCAGGACAAAGATGTTACCGGTTTTCGCCGGTGCATAAATCACCGGTACGGTTTTGCCATCTTTAGTCGTGATATCAGCCAGCGTCGGCTGCGACGGCAGGTCCATATCCCACAGATCGTGATGCACGGTCTGATATGACCACACCAGTTTACCGGTGGTGGCGTTCAGCGCCAGTACGCTGCTTGCATAACGTTCCTGCTCTGGTGTGCGGTTGCCGCCCCAGATATCTGGCGTTGACACACCCATCGGCAGGTAAACGATATCCAGTTTCGGATCGTACACCGCCGGTGCCCATGAGTTCGGTGAATTCATGGTGAAGCTGTGTTCATCCGCTGGAATCGCGTTTGGATCTTTCGCACCCGGATCGAACACCCACAGCAGTTTACCGGTGTTAACGTCGAAGCCACGGATGGCGCCTGACGGCTCACGGGTAGAGTAGTTATCGGTGACCGCACCCGCTACCACAATGGTGGTGTCGGTGATGACAGGCGGCGACGTCGGCTCATACTGGCCTGGCGTCAATACCGGCTGCTTGTGCTGCAGATCCAGTTCACCGTTGTTGCCAAAGGCAGCACAACGTTCACCGGTTTCCGCATCCAGAGCGAACATGCGGCCATCGTTTACCGGCAGGTAAATACGGCGCGAGCACAGCGCAGGTTGGGTATTAGCCGCATCAGCTGCAGCAGGGACTTCGTGGTAAGAAACGCCACGGCAGGTCACGTGCTGGAAGGTTGGATTCGGCTTCAGGCCCGGATCAAATTTCCACTTCTGCTTACCGGTTTTGGCATCCAGCGCAAACAGAATCTGGTGCGGTGAGCAGAGATACAGGGTGTCACGGATTTTGATTGGCGTGACTTCATCGGTGATTTCGCCCGGATCGTTTGGCGTCTTCAAATCGCCGGTCTGGAACTGCCAGGCAACCTGCAGCTCTTTCACATTACCGGCGTTGATCTGCTTCAGCGGGGAGAAGCGGGTGCCTTGCTGGTCACGCGCATACGCCGGCCAGTCAGCATCAGCGATGTTGCTCAGCGGCTGTGCCTGCGGAGCATTGGCTGCTGCCGCTGGAATTTCACCGTTCAGCTCTTGCGGATCGTGGAATACCGCCCACGCCAGCACCAGCACGCTGGCAAGCAGCGCCACTGACAGCAGCGCCAGAGCGCCTTTGCCGGCATTATTCAGACCGCGATACACAAACGGCAGAATCAGCCAGATGCCGAAGATCACCAGCACATCGGTACGCGGTGCCAGCGCCCAGAAGTCGAAACCGACTTCCCACACGCCCCACACCAGCGTTGCCAACAGCAGCAATGCGTACAGCAGTAATGCTGAGCCGCTACGGCGCCACAGCAGAATAGCGGTGATCAGCATGACCACACCGCCAATAACGTAGTACCAGGAACCACCAATGGCGGCTAACCAAACGCCACCAACCAGCATAAACGCGCCCGTCAGCAGTGCAAACAGCACTGTGAGAAAACGGATTACGCCAAAAGATGAGGAAGCTTTCCCCATAATATTGACCTCTTTCTTTGCCATTAAAAACTAAAAAGGAAACAACGCGTTGGGTTGCTTCCCGACATAGAGTACGAAATAACGAAACGGTTCGAGCGACGCTTTCCGTGCGGCGAGATGTTCCCTTTGCGTTAAATTTTATCTTAAAAACGTTAAAGGGTTTGATATTTTTAGTGCTTTACACTCGTTGAGGGGAAGTAGTGCGACATTTTATGAGGGAATAAAGGTGTTATGTCCGGTTAGATCGGGCCATAACACCTAAGAGCAACACTTCGTGTAAACGTTTACCCTTCAAACAGCGTGCTGCTGGTGCGTTGTTCCTGCCAGCCGCTCAAATTAAGTTGCGCATAGTGCTCAGCAGGCAACGTTAACTGTGGCGTACGTAATATTACTTCCACTTCTCTTTCACGACAGGATTCCAGCAGAAAGGGAAAGCTGAACTTGAGATAATTATCATTAAAAAACTCCTCGGTCAGCGCAATACCGCTAAAGGGAAACGCAGCGATATTCTTCCAGCAGGTGCCGGGCGGTGCCAAATCATAGAGCCAAAATGAGAAACGCTCTGCGGCCCTACGTAAAGCACTATCTTGCTGAACTAAATCGGCATAATTGATTGCCAGCTGTACATTCTCATCCTGCAGGCTGGAATAAATTTCCGGATCCTGTAAAAAACGCATAAGGTTATTTCCCGTTAACGGGATGATTATTAATTCGGGTGTATTCGGCAACTGATTATGCAGCGAAATTATGTTGCGTCCATTAAGTATTGCTGTGTTTTCCTGTTCGCAATGCATAAAGGGGGCTGAATAACACACGCCAGCTAGCGCCCCGTCGAAGCGATGGATGCGCTCAGTAACATAAGGATTATAAGAACTGTTTTCCATTTATCTCTGTGAATAAATTAATTAACTGGAGCGTCTTAATTATTATAAGGACGGCGGGATAATGAAATCTAAACACAGTCAATATAGATCGTTTTGTTTATCAAGATCACCTTTTTTTAACTGTCACTGATAGAGAGATATTAGGCGCCACGCAGGATGAATTAATCGGCTATTGCAACATTGGGAAACTTTTGGATATTTTCATCTCATAACCATCAGCCTGCTAATATTAAGAGCTCCACGCTTAGCTAATTTTTGGATAAGCTTCTGTTTTTAAACAGCACGGCTAGCCATTGCCTGGCTCAGTAAGATGCCGCACTCTGTGGCCTGAAAAAATAAAGCGGAAGCCGCAATGTGGCTTTTCACCAGGTTGGTGCAACGACGCTAACCGATGTAATTGTTTAGGATGGGATAAAACTATGGGTTCTCCAGTCTCCGCAGCAGAGGATTCATTGCTGCGGCACAGGTCGTTTGTCGCCTTTTGGTTGGCGCGCACCTGTTCATCGTTTGGTTTTCAAATGTTTTCGGTCGCGGTCAGCTGGCAAATCTACGCGCTGACCCACAGCGCGATGGCGCTCGGCATGATCGGTCTGATGCAGTTTCTGCCTTCTGTACTGCTGGCGCTGCCCGCCGGGCATCTGGCCGATCAGCTTGACCGTCGTCGTATCGTATTGCTCGGACAATTTATTGAGTGGCTGGCGCTGCTGGGGCTGGTTGCGCTCACGCTGATGAACTGGGCGGGCAAGATCGAGATTTGGGGATTGGTGTTTCTGATCTCCGTCGCCAAGGCGCTTGAGTGGCCAGCGATTACCTCGATGCTGCCGGCGCTGGTACCGCCGCCGATTCTGGCGCGCGCTATGGCCGCCAGTTCGGTGGGCGGACAGGCGGCGGTGATTATCGGCCCAACGCTCGGTGGCTTCCTATATGTCGCCGGTCCGGAAGTGGTGTATGGCGTCTCGGCGCTATTCTATCTGTTCTCCATCGTGCTGGTGAGCCGACTGCGCTACGAGCGGCCGCCGCAGGCGCGCTTGCCGATGAATCTGCCGAACCTGTTTGCTGGCGTGCGCTTTATCCGCGATCGCAAAGATGTGCTCGGCGTGATTTCACTTGATCTGTTTGCCGTGCTGCTAGGTGGCGCCACCGCGCTGCTGCCGATCTTCGCGCAAGATATCCTGCATACCGGGCCGTGGGGCTTGGGCATCCTGCGCGGCGCGCCGTCGGTCGGTGCGCTGCTGGTTGGCGTGTGGCTGAGTCGTCACAAGCTGGAAAAGAACGTCGGCATGATCATGTTCGGCTCGGTGGCCGGTTTTGGCGTTGCGACGCTGGTGTTCGCGCTCTCCACGCAGCTGTGGCTGTCGGTGATCGCGCTGGCGGCATTGGGCGGCTTCGATATGGTCAGCATGGTGATTCGCGGCGCGCTGGTGCAACTCGATACGCCGGATGACATGCGTGGCCGCGTGAATGCGGTCAACGCCATCTTCATTAATACCTCGAATCAGCTCGGCGAGTTTGAGTCAGGTTTACTGGCGGCATGGATGGGCGCAGTGCCCGCGGCGGCGATTGGTGGCATCGGCACGCTGATCGTGGTGGGCGTGTGGATGACGATTTTCCCGCATCTGCGTAAGCGGCAGAAGCTGGAAAACGAAACCGTTACCTAACTTCAACATCGCGCGATGAATCGCGCCGCTACGGATTGTAGCGGCGCAATTTATTGCGCGTGTCTTACGCGGTTGCTGCTTTCCCCAGGTTGGCGTCAAATTTTTTCCAACTCTCCGTCATATCCACCACGGTTTTCGATTTACGCGCTTCATCGATTTTGATCGCAGTGAGGCCCGCTTCCAGTGCGTCCACCACTGAAACCTTCAGCGGCGTTCCCTGTGTAATGTGTTTCACTATCTCTTCTGCCATCAGCGCATCCGCGCCGTAATGGCCGTCATAGGCGTTGCCGTCATACTCGGTATCCACTTCGCGTGCACCGGTGCGCGCGTTGTGCACGCGGAAGTAGTTACGCACGAAGTCACCTTCGGCCATGCCATCGGTGCCCATCACGCAGAAGCGGCGGAACTCATCCGGTACATTAAGGTTGGCGTGGAAGGCGAGGGTCGCGCCACCGGCATACTCAATCAGCGCGGTTTGGTAATCGACGATGTCGGCATCGCCGTCAAACACCGCATCGGTACTCGACCAGCCGCTCGGTTTAACGTGATACACCTCTGACTGCGCTGTTACCGCACCTTTAGGCGCGTGCTGTGGGGTGAAGTTTTTGCGTCCGCCAAAGCTGGCAACACGAACCGGACGCTCGCCGACCAAACCCTGGTAAAGATCGATATCGTGGCAGCATTTTTCCAGAATATACGGGCCGGCGTACTTCTCCAGACGACGCCAGTCGCGCTGGAAGAACGCACCGTGATACGGCTTGATGTGTTCGGTGGCTTCAATTGAGGTGATTTCGCCGAGGCGATTTTCATCACGCGCGGTGAGCAGGTCGCGATAGAGCGGCGAGTAGCGCAACACCAAACCGACCAGAATGCGCTCGTGACCATATTGCTGCACCAGCTGCGCCATCGCCATGGTCTGCTCTTCGTTGATCACCACCGGCTTCTCGGTGAACACCGTGTAGCCCGCCGCTAAGCCCTGACGAATGTGTTCAAGGTGCATAAAGTTCGGCGAACCCACCAGCAGCAGATCAAAGCCGCCGTGTTGCAGCAGCGCATCCACGCTAGCAAACGCGGTGCCCGCTTCGATGCCAAAGCTGTGCAGATTCGGTAATCCCGCCGGAGCGGGATCGACATAACCCACCACGGAAAACGCTGTGTCGGCTTTGTTGAACT
Source organism: Pantoea sp. DY-5 (assembly GCF_019795955.1). NCBI lineage: Bacteria > Pseudomonadati > Pseudomonadota > Gammaproteobacteria > Enterobacterales > Erwiniaceae > Pantoea > Pantoea sp. DY-5. Next base: position 418,870 of record NZ_JAIMIE010000003.1, on the reverse strand, counting down.
CTTTCACCACATGGGAAAGACGAAAGCCCAGACCAATAATGCCCACTTTCATGTTGTACCCCTGAAGCCCGTTGCCTTTAAGCCGCCCGACCTGTCAGGCTGCTGATAATCTGACCGCTAACTTATTACGACAGAAAAACTAATGTCAATCCGTGTGGCGGATCTCAAATGGTGAAAAATTGTTATTCATTTGATTTATATAAATTTTAATTAACTATACGGATTGCCTATTTATTTATTATTGCGATTTAAGTTTTTTTCCCCTATCTTTCGCACATCTATAAGCGTCATACCGTTTCGGACTGGCAGGAGGAAGCGCGTGCAATCACTAATGCTGGGTATTGATGGCGGTGGTACGCACTGTCGTGGACGCCTGACCGACAGCGCCGGACGCCTGCTGGCGGAAGCCAAAGGCGGTCCCGCTAACGTCTGGTCGCAGTTTGATGCCGCCATCGTGGCCATTGATCAGGTCATTGACGATCTATTTACGCAGGCGAATTTACCCGTTGAAGCGCGCGACCGCACGGTGATCGTCGCCGGTTTGGCGGGCGCGAACGTCGCCTCGGTGCAAAGCCGTCTCGCCAGCTGGCAGCCACGCTGTCAGGCGCGCTATCTGTTTACCGATGTCGAAATCGCCTGTGCCGGTGCGCACGCCGGTGCGCCAGGCGCGGTGTTTATTATTGGCACCGGCAGCCAGGGCGCGGCCTGGGATGGCACGCACTTCACGCTGCTCGGCGGCTGGGGTTTTGCCCTGTCAGATGCCGGTTCGGGTGCGATTCTCGGCCAACGCGCGCTGCGGCTGGCGCTACTGGCGCACGAAGAGATTGTGCCCGCCTCGGCGTTAACGCAGCGCATCATGGCAAGCTATCAAAACAGCCCGGAACAGCTGCTGATGTGGTCGAAACAGGCGACACCCGCTGATTGGGGCCGCGTGGTGCCTGAGGTGTTCGCTGCCGCGCAGCAGGGCGATGTGAACGGCACAGCGCTGGTGCAGCAATCCGCCGCGGATATCGTGCAGATGGTGCAGCCGCTGCTGGCGCGCAGCCACGGCAAGCTGGCTTTGATGGGCGGATTAGCCGCGCCCATTCAGGCGTGGCTACCGGCGGATATCGCCGCGCTGCTGGTGCCGCCGCAGGGCGATGCGCTAAGCGGTGCGCTTCGCCTGGCCACGCAGTTCAGCCTGACACTTCCCGCTTAACTTCAGATAAAGAGGCTCATGAGCGCTCCCAACGTAACCGCGCGCATTCTGCGGCTGATTGTCGAAAATGCGCCTATTAGTCAATCCGATCTCAAAGTGCGCAGCGGCCTGAGCATGTCGACGGTGTCGCAAGCCACCAATCGTCTGCTGACCGGCGGCATCGTGCAGGAGTTAGGGCTGCGTCGCGTCTCGATGGGACGGCCCAAAACGCTGCTCGGCCTCAATCCGGATCACGCCAGCGTGGTGGGGATTCAGCTCAACGCCGAACGCAATCTGATGGTGCTGACCGATCTCAGCGGCAACATCATCGGCGAGCAGCAAATTCCTTCCGGCGCGATGACGCCCAAGCAGCTCGGCGATGCGCTGGCGAAGTTTTTGCGCGGCGTTGAGGGCAAAAAGGTTGGGGCGATTGGTCTGGCGCTGTCGGGCTTAGTCGATGCCAGCAACGGTGTTTGCGTGCTGTCACGCGCGCTGGGCTGGGATAACGTGCCGATTGCCCATCTGCTGGAAGAGCGCTTCTCGCTGCCGGTATTTATTGAAAATGACGCGAACGCGCTGGCAATGGCGGCGCTGGTGTTTGGTCAGCTCGGCCATGCGCAGTCGGCGGTGATTGCCACCTTTGGCAAAGGCATCGGCGCGGGAATTCTGCTTGATCGCCAGCTCTATCGCGGTCGTCACGGCAAAGCCGGAGAGATTGGCGTTTCGCTGCTGGGCGATGGTTCTGAGCGTCTGCTGGAGGATGTGGCGTCGTCACAGGCGATTCTGCAGCGCGTGGCGTCCACCAGCAAAGAAGAGGTGCCGCACACGCTGCGCGATCTCGATGTGCGTCCAACGCCGGAGGTGCTGAGCGCGCTGGCCGAGGCCGGGCAGCATTTGGGAATGTCGCTGGCGAATCTGTCGGTGGCTTACGATCCGGACGTGGTGTATCTGGCGATGGAGCCGCAAATGGCTTCGCGCATTTTGCTCGACCACGTTACGCAGAGTTTCCAGACTTACCGTTTGAAGCTGACGCCGCACATGACGCCGCTGCAGTTCCTTACGGAATCCAACCGCATGTGGGCGCAGGGCGCTGCCGGGTTTGCGGTGAATAAGCTGCTGGATTTGTTGGCCGCACAGGCCGATGAAGAGATCGCACCGCAATAATGAATCACGCGATAAATCCCCGCCCATTCTGTCGCGGCGCGATTTATCGCGCCGCGACGAAAAGATGCGGCTTTTACCTTATCTGAGTCGCAAACCCTGCTCATCAAACAATAAACAATGCTCGGCACGCAGCTGATAACTCAGCCGCTCGCCAATCGCGTGTTCCGCCACGTTACGCTCCTCAATCACCAGCAGCTTCTCTTCGCCAATATCGAGATAGAGATAATTGGTGTGTCCCAGCATCTCGCTAAACGACAACTCGCCGCTAAAACTCAGGACATCATCGTTGCTGCTCACTGGCTGGAAATGCTCTGGACGTACGCCCAGCGTGATTTTCTGCCCTTCGCGGCACGACGCGGCGATCGGCAACGTAAGCTGATTAATGCCCAGCGCCGGCACCCGCAGTTGCACCGCGCCCGGCGCGATCGCGGCCACTTCGGCAGTGAGGAAATTCATCTTCGGCGAGCCAATAAACCCGGCGACAAACAGGTTGTCGGGATCGCGATACAGCGCCATCGGTGCGCCGACCTGCTCAATGCGGCCCTGACGCAGCACCACGATGCGATCCGCCAGCGTCATCGCCTCCAGCTGATCGTGCGTCACGTAGATCATGGTGTTGCCCAGCGAAGCGTGCAGGCGAGCAATCTCAATGCGCATCTGCAAACGCAGCTCGGCATCGAGGTTCGACAGCGGCTCATCAAACAGAAAAATGCGCGGATGGCGGATTATCGCGCGGCCAATCGCCACACGTTGCCGCTGTCCGCCGGACAGCGCGCGCGGTAAGCGGTCAAGAAATTCGGTCAGATGCAGGCGCGCCGCGGTCTGTTTGATCGCCTGCTCAATTTCCGCTTTCGGGCGCTTCATCACTTCCAGCGGATAGGCCAGATTGCCGCGCACCGTCATGTTCGGGTAGAGCGCATAGGACTGAAATACCATGGCGATGCCGCGCTCGGTGGCGTGCTGATCGGTCATATCGGCGCCTTCAATCAGCAACTTACCGTCGGTGATCTCCTCCAGCCCGGCAATCATGCGCAGCAGCGTAGATTTCCCGCAGCCGGAAGGGCCGACAAACACCACGAATTCGCCGCTGTTAATGGTGAGATCGATGCCATGAATCACGTTTACATTTTCGTAGGACTTTTTAACGTTTTGCAGATGCAGGCTGGTCATGCGATGCCTCGACTCAGAGAAGTTGGCCCATATAAATGGCGTTGCTGCGCACAATCGGCGTGAAGCCAAGGCGCTGATAAAAGCCGCACACCTGCTCGTTCTGCAGGCTGACGCCGAGATAAACGCCCGGCACGCCCGCAGCACGCAGATCGTGTAGCAGCTGTTCAATCAGCTTGCGGCCCCAGCCACCTTGCTGCGCGGCGGGTAACAGATTGATGTGCAGATGCGCAGGCCACTGCGTCACCAGCTGATCCGCTGCCGCATCGGGCTGATGAATCGCTTCCAGCACTTTGCTGTCGAGCGGCGCCTGCGGCGCGTAATCGCGATACTGCTGTTGCAGCTGTGGCCACCAATCAGTATTCAACTTTGCTTCGAAGGCGCGCGTATCGGGCGCGGCGACCGCGTAGCCGACTACCTCGCCGTGCTGTTCCAGCACATAAGCAAATTCGGGCGCAAAGCGCGCGTAGGGAATGACAAAGCGCAGGCCGGGCAGCGCGGGATCGGAGTAGAGCGCGCTGGCATCGGTGCCGGCATTGGCGGTCTCTAAGCAGATGCGCGACAAGGCGGGAAAATCTGCCTCGCTGGCGCGACGAATAACACCTTCAGCCGTCATGGTGGAGCCTCTGTGGTCAGGAGATGAACAGATTTTACGGTAAAGAAAGCCGACTTAGTTTTCAAGGTGTAATAATTGCGCTGGCGCACAAAGCTGATGCGAACTATAACCACAAAGCATGACTGGGCGGCTGACAAACTCACGCGCAACGCCGGTATGAGCGCTGGTTGAAAGCACATTGCCTTTCGCTCACCTATTGCTGTGATGATAACTATAGGATTTTCGTATGCTCTATCAGTGAGTTAATGCGTCTCTCTTGGCTGAGTGATTTATACCGATGCTCAGGCTTTACTGTGCGGCGCTGTCCGGTTTGCGCGCTGAATCGCAGCATCCTCTGCTGTTCTGGCGGCTTTTCTTCTTACTCTTTGCACTGTATCACAGAGCAAAAATTCCGCAGTGGTGATGTTTGACTTTCTTTTGTGCATAAAGTAAGTATGAATTATGTGCGTTGTCGCTGCTGAATCAACCTGCCGGGAATCGCAGGTGTCGAGATGAAGGGATGCCAGTCATCTGTTGGAGAAACCGAGCATGATGTGTGATTCAACCAATCGTCCTTCCCGTTTGCAAAGTTCACTGCGCACCGTGTCGCGTCTGGTCTCCGCCGGGATTCTGCTCGGTGCGACCATGGCAGCCGCGCAGGCCGTTACCCTGAATGAGTGGGACATTTACAACTATCCGCAGCAGACCGAAGCGGTGGATGAAGCGGTAAAAGCGTTCCAGCAAAAGAATCCGGGCATTGTGATTCAGCGTTCGGTGCACTCCTTCGAAGACACGCGCATTCCACTTAAGCTGGCGCTGACCGCCGGTGACGGCCCGCAAATCGCCCAGGTGAATCAGGGCGGCGGCGATATGGGCTCGCTGGTGAAAGACAAGCTGCTGTGGCCGTTGGATGATTACGCCAAAACTTACGGCTGGACCACGCGCTTCCCGGATTCGATCCTGAAACGTAACCGCTGGTCAGATAAACAAGATTTCGGCAGCGGCAAACTCTACGGCGTGGCGAGCCTTGGCGAAATGGTGGGTTTGTACTACAACAAAGCGCTGCTGGATAAAGCCGGTGTTGCGGTGCCTAAAACCTTGCCGGAACTCGAACAGGCGATGGAGAAACTCAAAGCCGCTGGCACACCGCCGATGATGCTCGGCCTGCTCGACGGCAACATGGGCCAGCAGCTGCTCAGCACCTTGTGGGAAGCGCAGATTGAGAGCAGTGACCGGAAAAAACTCGACGATCTGATTTACGACGTAGGCGGCACGTTTAAAGACGACAAGCTGGTGAAAGCCGCCAACCTGATGAAAGGCTGGAACGACAAAGGCTATCTGTTCCCCGGCTTCCAGGGCATTGGGCACGACGATGCCGCGACCCTGTTCCAGAACGGTCAGGCAGCGTTCCTGGTGAGCGGAACCTGGTATCTCGGCCAGTTTAAAGACAACAAAGATCTGCACTTCGCTGCGATGCCAGCGGGCGAGGGCGTGCAGCATCCGCTGATGGTGGGTGGCACCGATCTGGCGTTCTCCATCACCAGCACCGCCAAAGACAAAGCGCAGCAGGATGCCGCAGCGAAGTTCATCGATTACATCGTCTCAGATGAGATGGCGAACCGCTGGCTGAAAGTGGGCTTCCTGCCGGCCGGCACCAGCAAAAATGCGCAGATTCCGGCGGATAACCCGCTGCTGGCAGAAGCGTATCAGGTGTGGGTGACGCTGAATGACAACGATGGTCTCGGCCATTATCTCGACTGGGCCACGCCAACCATGAACGCCGAGCTGAATCAGAATGTGCAGCTGCTGCTGGCGGGACGTCAAACCGCCGACCAGATGGTGATCAACTTCGATAACAACTATCAACGTTACCTGAAAACCCTCAAGCACTGATGACGTACGGCCCGGCGCAAGTGGCCGGGCCGCGAACAGGCCCGCAAGCGAGTACGGTTATGCTGAATAAATCTGCCTGGCGCAATGCGCTCTATCTTCTGCCCGCGGTGCTGGTATATGCGGTGTTTCTGCTGCTGCCGCTGTTGGCCTCGTTAGGGATCAGCTTCACCGAATGGGACGGCACCTCGTGGCCGATTTTCATCGGCATGGGTAACTATCTGCGCATGTTCCAGGATCCGGTGTTCTGGGTGGCGCTCGGCAATAATGCCTTGCTGATGCTGTTCTACACGCTGTTTCCAATTGGCGTTGGACTGCTGCTGTGCAGCTTCCTGTATGAGACGCGCAATAACAAAGAGCGTAGCGTGCTGCGTATTCTCTTCTTCCTGCCGTACATCATGCCGATGGCGGTGCTCGGCGTGGTATGGCGCTGGCTGTATAACCCGGCGTTTGGCCCTATCGATCAGTTTCTGCGCGCCATCGGTTTGCCACAGCTGGCGAAGTCATGGCTGGGGGATTTTACCTGGGCGCTGCCCGCGGTCGGTTTTGTCGCCACCTGGTACTTCTTCGGTTTCTGCCTGGTGCTGTTTATGGCTGGCTTGCAACGCATGGATCCGTCGCTGCTGGAAGCGGCCGATCTCGATGGTTCATCACGCCGCCAGAAATTTATGCGCATCACGCTGCCGTCGCTGCGTCCGGAACTGCGTATCGCGCTGCTGCTGACGGTGATCGCCAGCCTGAAAGCCTTTGATCTGGTTTACGTGATGACGCAAGGCGGGCCGGGCACGTCCACTATGGTGACCAACATCTTTATGTATAAGCAGGGCTTTGACCTGCACTACTTCGGCTATGCCTCCGCCGTGGCGGTGTTCAGTATGCTGATTGTGTTAATGATCAACGGCTTAATTCATCTATGTCTACGGGAGCGTCACTGATGCGCGGCACGCCAACTGTCTCACGCGCGCTGATCTGGATTGTCGCGTTGATGACCATCCTGCCGTTTTTAATGGCGCTGATGACCTCGTTCAAAACCCAGATGGAGCTGTTTCAGGGCGTGTTCACTTTGCCCTCATCAATCAATTTTAAAAACTATGTCACCGCGTGGCAGCAGGGACATTTCAACGTCTACTTCATGAACTCGGTGCTGGTGGTGATTCCGGTGGTGATCTGCAGCATTCTGCTCGGCATTCTGGCGGGATTCGGTTTCGCCTGGCTGAAGATCCCCGGCAAAACGATGGTTGCCGCGCTGCTGGGCCTTGGCATGGTGCTGCCGAGTGAGGCCTTTATTATTCCGCTCTATCACGAGCTGCGCTGGATGGGCCTCACCAATACCTATTTGGCGCTGATACTGCCGCAAATCGCCCTGTCGCTGCCGTTTACCACGCTGATGATTGCCACCGCGTTGCAGCAGGTGCCGCGCGAGCTGGTGGAAGCGGCAGTGATGGATGGTGCCTCACGCCGCAAAATTCTCTGGGGCCTACTGGTGCCGGCGATTTGGCCGACGCTGTCCACGCTGGCGCTGCTGCTGTTCATCTGGACGTGGAACGAGTTCCTTATCCCGCTGATTCTGGTGAATAAAGATGAGCTGCGCACCTTGCCGATCGGCATGATGTTTTTCCAGAACAAAAACACCATCGATATTCCGGTGCTGATGGCGGGCGCGATGATTGTCATCCTGCCGCTGGTGGCGGTGTTCCTGGTGTTCCAGCGCAAATTTATCAGCGGCGTCACCGAAGGCGCGGTGAAATAACCATCTTGTCCACCAGCAAAAGGTTTTGGTCATGCGGCGCGTGCTGCAATAGCGCATCGCCGCTATTCAGGAGAACCGCATGCACGTTTCACTGGCTGATTTCTATCCCATCGCCGATGGCGAAACGCTGGATACACACTGCTTCCAGCGCGCACTCAATCATCTGGCAACGCGCGGCGGCGGCACCTTATCAGTGCCGCCTGGCCGCTATCATCTCGGCACGCTAACGCTGGGTTCCAACATTAATCTGCATCTCGAAGCGGGCGCCACGTTGCTCGCCAGCTCACGCGTTGAGGATTATCAGCAGCAGCTGGCACAGAGCCAGGCTGAACTGTCGCAGCATGTGCTGCTGTACGCCGTCGGGCAGCGCAATATCAGCATCAGTGGCAAAGGGGTGATCGACGGTAAAGGCGATGCGTGGTTTGCTGCGGAAAAGGACGAGCAGGGTTATCGCCTGCCGCGTGCGCAGCGCCCGCGCATCGTGGTGTTTGAGGATTGCGAGCAGGTGACGCTGCAAGATTTCACCATCATCCAGGCGCCGATGTGGACGGTACATCTGGTGAGTTGCCGCCATGTACATGTCGACCATCTCACCATCAATAACAGCATGAGCATGCCGAACACCGATGCGTTGGATATCGACAGCTGTGAAGCGGTGTTTGTCAGCAACAGCTACCTGAGCGCGGCCGATGATGCCATCTGCATCAAAACCAGCCAAAAACCCGCGCATCTGCGACGTGCCGCGCGACAAATCATGATCAGCAACTGCCTGCTGCGTTCCTACAGCTGCGCGTTCAAAATCGGCACCGAAACCTTCGACGACGTGGAAGATGTCACCGTCTCCGGCTGCACCATCTTTGATTCCAACCGCGCGATTGGCTTGCTGTCGCGCGATGGCGGCCAGTTCCGCCGGTTGCTGTTCAGCAATATCACGCTGGCCTGCCGTCACGCGCCGCCGTGCCATTGGGGGAAGGCTGATGCGCTGTTTGTTTCAGTGCGCGCGCGTGATCCAGCGATAGCGCCGGGCAGCATTGAGCAACTGCAATTCAGCAACGTCAGCGGTGTGATGGAAGGGGCAATTAACCTGCATGCGGAACAGCCGGGACAGATTCGTGATGTGATGCTGACGAATGTGCAGCTGCGGCAAGTGGTGGCGACAGGTGCGGATCAAGGGCATTACGATGTGCGCCCGCCGTGTAATCCGGAATCGCCGACCGGCATGGGCCTCGACAATGCGTACAAGTTGGATAGCGCATCCGGTTTAGCGTACGGCGTCGCCGCTTATCCGGATGGCTTGCCGGGCGTGTTTGCGCGCGGCGTGGAGAATCTGCAGTTAAATAACGTGGCGATTACGCGTCCGCAGCCGTTGCCGCCCGGCTGGCATGCGGAAACGGTGCAGATTTCGTAGGGTGCGCACCTGTAGTGAGGTCGCCATAAATGGCGACCCTACAACGGCATGGCGGGCATTTATGCGCACCTGGATATTACAGCGCCTGTGCGATAGCCGCGCCCAGCTCCTCGGTTGACGCGCTGCCGCCAAGGTCGCGCGTCAGGCTGTTGCCCGTTGCCAGCGTGCGCTCGATGGCATCCAACACCGCCGCGCCCGCTTCGGCGTAACCGAGATGCTCCAGCATCATCGCGCCGCACCAAATCTGGCCAATCGGGTTGGCAACGCCTTTACCGGCGATATCGGGCGCCGATCCATGCACCGGCTCGAACAGGCTGGGGAATTTACCTTCCGGGTTGATGTTGGCCGAGGGCGCAATGCCAATGGTGCCGGTACAAGCCGGGCCGAGATCCGACAGGATGTCGCCAAACAGGTTGCTTGCCACCACCACGTCGAACCAATCCGGGTGCAGCACGAAGTTGGCGGTAAGAATATCAATATGATATTTATCGACTTTCACTTCAGGATAGCTCGGTGCCATCGCTTCCACGCGGCTGTCCCAATACGGCATGGTAATGGCGATGCCGTTGGATTTCGTAGCAGAAGTAAGATGCTTTTTCGGGCGCTTTTGCGCCAGTTCGTAGGCAAATTTCAGGATGCGATCGACGCCAATGCGCGTCATCACCGTTTCCTGAATCACCACTTCACGATCGGTGTCGGGGAACATGGTGCCGCCCACCGACGAGTATTCGCCCTCGGTGTTTTCACGCACCACGTAGAAATCGATATCGCCCGGCTGACGATTGGCCAGCGGCGCTTTGACGCCCGGCATCAGGCGCACCGGGCGCAGGTTGACGTACTGATCAAACTCGCGACGGAACTGCAGCAGCGATCCCCACAGCGACACGTGATCCGGCACCACATCCGGCCAGCCCACCGCGCCAAAGTAGATGGCATCGAACTGGCTGAGCGTGGCGAACCAGTCATCGGGCAGCATTTTGCCGTGCTGCTGCCAATATTCGGCGCTGGCGAAATCAAACCATTGCCACTCCAGCGCAATATCAAATTTCTTTGCCGCTGCATCCATCACGCGGATGCCTTCCGGCATTACTTCTTTGCCAATGCCATCGCCAGGGATGACGGCGATTTTATAGGTTTTGCCGCTCATAGAGGTTCTCGCAGGTTGCTGTTGATGTTCTGTACGCAGTATAACCCTGCATCTGTGGGAAATAATTAGCCTGAGCGATAAGCCAATGTTGAATAAAAGTAGAGAATCGCGCACTTCAACCGACGATCTGGCCTTCTTCGTGCGCGTGGCGGCGCTGGACAGCTTAACCGCCGCCGCACGCGAACTCGGCTTATCGTTACCGGCGGTGAGTAAGCGGCTGAGCCAGCTTGAGCAGCGGCTGGGCGTGCAGCTGCTTAAGCGCACCACGCGGCGGCTGGAGCTGACGGCGGAGGGCAAACGCTATCTGGAGGGTGCGCGTCCGCTGCTCGATCAGCTAGCGGAGCTGGAAGAGTCGGTGAGCAGCCAAACGTCGGTGCTGCGCGGCTCGCTCAACATCAACGCCTCTTTCGGCTTTGGTCGACGTCACGTCGCACCTTGCGTGTCACGTTTTGCCGCGCTGCATCCGGAATTGGCGATGAGTTTGCAGCTCAGCAGCCAGCCGCTCAATTTTCTTGATGCGCGCGTGGACATTGATATCCGCGTCGGCGAGCCGCCCGATGCGCGACTTATCGCCCGTAAGCTGCGCACCAATCCGCGCGTGCTGTGCTGCTCGCCAGCGTATGCCGCGCGCCACGGCATGCCTGCCAGCATCGCCGCGTTGGCGCAGCACAACTGCATTTTGCTGCGCCAGTTTGACAGTGATTTCGCGCTGTGGCGTTTAGGCGATGGCACCCAGCAGCTGACGCAGAAGGTGCGCGGCAGCTTAATCACCAACGATGGTGAAGTGGCGATGCAAATGGCGTTGGATGGGCACGGCATTCTGTTGCGTTCGTGGTGGGATGCGCAGCACAGCATCAAGCGCGGTGAATTGTTGCACGTGCTGCCAGCGTGGAGCGCCGCCGATGGCGATATTTTTGCCGTTTGGCAGCCGCAGCGTCAGCTGCCGGCGCGGATTAGTGCGTTTGTGGATTTTTTGCAGGTGGCGTTGTAGATGGGCGAGGGTAAGCAAGCCGCACCTACCCACGCCGCAATCCCGCCACATCCACCTGCCACTGATTCAGCTTGTTATACAGCGCGGTGCGTGAAATCCCCAGCAGCTGCGCGGACTGGCGCAGGTTGCCTTTTTGCTCGCGCACCACCTGCATCACATGCTGACGCTCATTCTCCTGCAGCGAGGTCAGTTCGCTGGCGACAGGCGCGCTACGCTGCACCATCTCTTCCGGCAGATCGTGGCGATCAATCTCCAGCCCTTCACACAAATTCACCATGCGCTCGACCAGATTTTCCAGCTCGCGCACGTTACCGGGCCAATGCCACGCCTGTAAAAAGCTCATCGCCTCGGTGGAGAGCTGCGGCGCGATGCGCTTCAGCCGGGTGCAGAGCGCCTGAATAAAGGTATTCACCAGGCCGGGAATATCCTCCTGACGCTCGCGCAGCGGCGGGATCTCCAGCGAAATCACATTCAGGCGATAGTAGAGATCGCGGCGGAACGCGCCTTTTTCCACCGCATCCAGCAGATTGCAGTGGGTAGCGGCGATGATGCGCACGTTGACCTTGATGGGATGGGCCGCGCCGATTCGCACCACTTCGCCCTCCTGCAGCACGCGCAGCAGGCTGGTTTGCGCCTCGAGCGGCATCTCGCCAATCTCATCAAGGAACAAGGTACCGCCATCCGCCAGCTCAAATTTGCCCGCCGAGCCACCGCGCCGCGATCCGGTAAAAGCGCCGTCGACATAGCCAAACAGTTCGCTCTGCACCAAATCACGCGGCAGCGCGCCGCAGTTCAGCGCGATAAACGCTTCCTGCTGGCGCGGACTGGCGTTGTGAATCGCCTGCGCAAACAGCTCTTTGCCGGTGCCGCTTTCGCCGGTTAATAACACCGTGCTGTCGCTGCGGCTGCTGGCGCGCGCTTTCTGAATCGCTTGCAGCACGCGCGGCGCGTGCCCGCGAATCATCTCAAAGGTGTAGCTGGCGCCCACGCCCATCACGCGGCGCGTAATGGCGCGGATACGTTGATTCTCGCGCAGCGATAGCACGCGGCCACCGTCGGGTGCGGGCATCAGCGAAATCAGGCAGGAAAGCGGATTCACGCCATCCGGCATAAATTGCAGCTCGCGGTCATTGCAAAACGGCATGGTGAGCAGCGATCCGCCTTGCGGTTGCAGCAGCACGTCGATCGGCCCGGCGCTGGGATCGAGGCCGCTAAAGATCTGGCGCGCATAGCGGTTCAGCGTTTTGATGCGGCCGTGACGATCGCAGACGATCACGCCTTCGTTCAGGGTTTCGAGGATCGACTGCTGCTCGGCCAGCAAACGGCGCAGCATCAGCTGCTGACCAACCGCTTCGGCTGCCGCCTGCACCGTGCCGAGCGTATGCGCATTAAAGTTGTCGGGCGTTGCGGTCAGCGTTAGCACGCCCAGCAGCTGGCCGCTGGCATCGCGCACCGGTGCGGCAGCACATTGGCGATGGCGTTTGCGCAGATCGAGCTTCCAGTTTTCGCCGCTCAGCACATACACCAGCCGCTGTTCAATCAGGCAGCGCGCGGTGCAGTTGGTGCCGAGCACCTCTTCGCGCAGGATGCTGCCGACCGGCGTCAGATCCGCGCCGCAGAAGTGCAGCGTCACGCCTTGCGCATCGGTCAGATTGATGTGGCCATCCGGGTTATACGCCAGCAGGTTTTCCATGATGCTGCGCGCCACGAGGATCAACTCGGCGTTATGCTCAAGGATCGCCGCCAGTTCTGCGGCGGGCGGCGAGACATAGGTAAAGGTGGCGGGATCGATCGCGCGCTGCTGCGATCGTTGCCACGACTGCAAAATGCTGTGCCGCATCCAGCCGGGCTGTTCACCGCGTTCGAAGCTGTGCCAGCCCTGCCACAACAACGTGTCCCATTCGCCCACCTCCGCGCTGTCCGGCAAGCTGAAGATCGGATCGCTCTCATCTTTAAACGGCAAACGCTCACTGGCACGCATGTCACACTCCTGATCAAGATGGAATGTCCATTTTATTTACATGTGAAGTTGACATGTAAATTTTGTTGCCAGATTGTGAGCTATATCTGTGTTATGCCTCACATAAAACGCGGTGCTGCAGTTGGCATCGCCTTTGCACTAGCGATTGCACATCCCTGCGCTCGAATGAGCATATCCAAAACAATAAGGACTAGGTCATGACATTTCATCTTAAGCCAGTACGCGTCGGCCTGATTGGCGCCGGACGCATGGGCAGCTTCCACGCGGAAAACCTGGCCTGGCGCGTGCCGGGTGCGATCCTCGCAGCGGTGGCCGATCCGCAACCGGGCGCGGCCGACGCGCTGACCAATAAGCTCGGCGTCGCTAAAGCCTATAGCGATCTGCATGCGCTGCTGCAGGATCCCGAAATTGAGGCGGTGGCGATTGCCGCACCGGCGCGTACCCACGCCGAATGGGTGATCGCTGCCGCGAAGGCGGGCAAGCATGTGTTCTGCGAGAAGCCGATGGCGGTGACGCTGGATGAGGCGGATCGCGCTATTGCCGCCGCGAAAGCGGCTGGCGTGGTGTTGCAGGTCGGTTTTAACCGCCGCTTTGATTCCGGCTTTGCTGCAGCGATCGCGGCGGTGAAAGCGGGTGAAAATGGCACCACGCAGCTGAGCCGATCGCTGACGCGCGATCCGGGCCTGCACGATCCTTCGCGTATCCCGCAGTGGACGATCTTCCTTGAAACGCTGATCCACGATTTCGACACGCTGCTGCACTTCAACCCTGGCGCGAAGCCGGTGGAAGTCTATGCGCTGGCCGATGCGCTGGTGCGTCCGGATTTCAAAGACAAAGGCTTGCTCGACACCTCGGTGGTTACCATCCGCTTTGATAACGGCGCGATCGCCACCGCTGAAGCCAACTTCCAGGCGGTATACGGCTACGATGTGCGCGGCGAAGTGTTCGGCAGCAAAGGCATGTTGCAGGCGGGCCACATCAACGCCAATCACTGCGTGCGCTATCACCAGAATGGCATCGCGATTGAAACCTCACGCATGGATTCAGACCTGCTGCGCGAAGCCTATGTGGCGGAGATGGCCGAGTTTGCCCGCTGCATTCGCAGTGGCGAAATGCCGCGCGCCACCGGTGAGGATGCGCGTAACGCGCTGGAAATCGCGCTGGCCTGTATTGATTCGGTGCAGCAGCAGCAACCCATCAAATTGGGAGGTCGCTAATGGCCGGTTATCAGCTTTCGGTATGTGCCGAAATGGTGTTTCTCGATCTGCCTTTTGTCGAGCGCGTGAAACGCATTCATGAACTGGGCTTTGGCGTCGAAATCTGGGGCTGGGCCAACAAAGATATCGATGCGCTGGCGGCGACCGGCGCGCGTTTCACCTCGATGACCGGCTACCTCAGCGGCAACCTGACTGATGATGACGAGATTCAGCAGCTGCTGCAAAGTGCCGAAGCGTCGCTGGCGGTGGCCGAGCGGCTCAACTGTCCGGCGTTAAACCTGCATGGCACCGGGCTGGACGACAAAGGTTTGCCGGTTAAACCGGTAGAAGTGGTTACCGGCGCGATGTGGCTGAAAGCGGCCGACACGCTGCGCAAAGTGGCGCAGCTCGGCGAGCGCGCCGGACGCGTCTTCACGCTGGAGAACCTTAACTTGCCGATTGATCATCCCGGCACGCCGTTCGCCTTGGCCGCCGACACGCTGGCGCTGGTGGAAGCGGTTAACAGTCCGGCGCTGAAGATGAACCTCGACCTGTATCACGCGCAGATTGGCGAAGGCAATTTGATCGAACTTATTCGCCGCTGTGATTCGGCGATTGGTGAGATTCAGGTGGCCGATGTGCCGGGGCGTCAGCAGCCGGGCACCGGCGAGATTAACTATCGCGCCATCGCCCGTGCGCTACACGATGTCGGCTATCAGGGCACCGTGGCGCTGGAAGGCTGGGCCAGCGGTGAAAGCAATGCCGCGCTGCAGCAGTTCCGCGATCATTTCACCCTTTAGCTGTTCTGCCGCCGGGTATTTGCCTGTTGCCCGGCGTTAACTGCATGAAATAAATAATAATATCTCAACCCTACAGGATTAAGCCATGAACATCAGAAATGTGATGCTGTGTCTCTGCGCGCTGCTGCTCAGCCTGAGCGCGAGCGCTAAAACCTTCACCGTCGGCGTCGCGCTGGCTAACTTCGATCTCAACTTCGTTTCGATTCTGCGTACCCAGATGCAGGCAGAGCTGAAAGCTAACCAACTCAACAGCCAGTTTGTCGATGCCAAAGGCGATGTCGCGCTGCAAGTGCAGCAGGTGGATGATTTTGTTAATCAGGGCGTCGATGCCATCATCCTCAATCCGGTGGATACCCAAGGCGTATTGCCGATGATTACCGCGGCGAAAAAGGCTGGCATTCCGCTGATCTTCGTCAATCGTAAGCCCGAAGTGAAGCTGCCAACCGACATGGCGTATGTCGGCTCAGATTCGGCGTTGGGCGGTGAAATGCAGATGGAAGCGCTGGCGAAGAAGATGAACTACAAAGGCAACGTGGCGATTCTGATGGGCGCGCTATCGAACGAGGAAGCGCGCGAACGCACCCGCGCGGTGGAAGCGGTGATCGCTAAATACAAAGATATGAAGGTGATTGAGAAGCAGAGCGCCAAATGGCAGCGCAACGAAGCGGTGGATGTGGTATCGAGCTGGCTGCTGAATCAGCGCCCGATTGACGCTATCGCAGCGAATAATGATGAGATGGCGATTGGCGCTATCATGGCGCTCAATCAGGCGAAGAATGAGAAGATTTTGGTCGCCGGTATCGACGGCACGCCGGATGGTCAACAGTTCGTGAAGAACGGCAAAATGACGCTGACCATTTTCCAGGATGCAAAAGGGCAGGCGACCGGCGCGGTGCAAGTGACCAAAGCGCTGCTGGAGAAGCAGAAAGTGCAGGAATTTAACTGGATCCCGTATCAAACCATCACGCCTGAGAACTATGCGCAGTTTGTGGTGAAATAGTTTGCTCCCTCACTCTAACCCTCTCCCGCAGGCGGGAGAGGGAACAGTTTAGGCTGAACATGTGCCATCAACGTTCCTTTCCTTTTGTTAATCCCCAGAATCAATTCTTCACTTTGCTTACAACATTCAACGAGCCAATTTAGCAAAAAGAGCTGAAAATCGTGGATGTTCGTGTAAAATTCCTCCGTTAAAAACGATTAAGTTTTTGCATGATTTTGTCTTTTTTTTAGCTTAATGCTGAGGCGTAGATGAAGGTTTTTGTCATCAATTTGGAAAAATATGTGGCACGAAAAAATCACGCGTTGACTCAATGCCAGAACATTGGTTTAAGCGCGGAGATTTTTAATGCAATTGATGGACGTTCACTCTCATCTCAGGAGATTGCTGATAAAACTCATCCAGAGCTCTCCGCAGGGTTAACTGAAAGTGAAATCGGATGCGCACTTAGCCATCTCGGTGTTTATCAGCGGATGATAAAAGATAATATCGAGGTTGCATTAATATTAGAGGATGATGTGCAATTTGATCCTCATTCAAGGAATGTCATCAATTATCTAAAAGAACATATCCCGCAACAGCCTACAGTATATTTGTTGAGTGATGTGCGTAAATATATACGTGATGGTAACAATATACCTCATTCTGAACATAAATTGGTCAGTGTTAGTCAGGCTGCACTTGCTCATGCGTATATTATTAATCTGGCTGCTGCAAAAAAAATGCATGCTTTTATGTACCCAGTTTGGCTGGAAGCCGATCGCTGGACTTTCCTGATTGAATGTGATGTGGTAAATATCAAAGCCGTTATTCCTGCAGTCGGTCATTTATCCGAGTTGAGTCATGAATCAACGATTTGGCATTGCGAAGCCGAACTTGAAAGAAAAAAAATCGTCAGAGAACTACGCAAAATCGCAGTGAGTAAGATTAGAAAAAATCGTGCTATGAATATTAAACTGAAAAACGCCTTATGGCGAATTTTTATTCGTCCATTTTTTGAAGTTAAACAGAGCTAAAGGATGTCAATGTCAGTTTTAAATAGAAATAATCTTATTATGCTGCTTCCGTGGCTGGCATTTACTTCACTTATCTCAATTTTGCCGTTAGCCTTTCTTTATGAAAAAGGTGGGCGCGTAATCTTTTATTATTGTGCTTATTTTAGCTTAACGGGCTTGGTTGTCGATTTTTTTAGAAAGAAAAAAATATTGTTAACTGATCTAAAAGCACTGGCCATGCTCATGCTGGGCGCGATATTTATTGGCTGGTCTTTATATGCAAAATATTTACATGGGGAAAAAGGCGAGCTTTACTTCACTGCTGGGAAAAGGTGTGTTCTGGCTTTCATTATTATGACCTATATTTTTCATGTCTATCGTGAAAAATACCTTGGTCAATCTTTTTTAATTAAGAGTTGTATCTTATCTCTTGCTTTAGCCTTTCTTACATCAAGCTCCTTTGCTTTCATACAGGCGCTCACTTCTGACGAAAGAGTTGTGCTCGGAATCAATCGTGCAACACTTACGGCCTATGCTTATTCTGCGGTAACATTAGCGTTAATTGCACTTATTTTACACTCGCTGGAAAATAAGTATAAAAAATTCTACTTCTTATCAATATCAATTATCTCACTTTATGTGATTATGCTGACGCAAACACGCTCGGCAATGGTAATTCATACACTATTTTTATTGTATATGACATTTCGACTTTTCGCTGTAACGCGGAATATTAAGTTTATCAGTCTTGTATCAGTACTGATGCTTATTGCCGTCGGCCTGAGTTATAAAGTTATTGAAACGCGCTTCGATACTACAGTGCAAGAGTATAGAGACTATGAACATGGTAATGATAAAACCTCATTGGGGTCGCGTTTTACCATGTGGAAGATGGGTGTTTTAACATTTGAAAAATCTCCTTTTGGGCAGTCACAAGTTGAACGTAATAATTATATAACAACTTATCTCGATGCACATAACCAAAAAGATTCCTGGGCACTTATTTATATTAATGTACATCTCCACAATGAATTTATTCAGTATGCTTCTTTGTTTGGTGTGCAAGGTGTTTTAGTATTATTTTATTTTTTCTACATTTTTATCATTGCTGAGTTGAGAGTGAAGAAAAAATTAACTCCAATTGCTGCTGCTAGTATTGCTACTCTTTTATATGGCATGACCGATGTGGTACTGACTTCCATTGAGTTTATTGCAATGTTTAGTGTGCTGGTTACGTTGTTAACATTGATAGAGAAGAATGAAAAGCTCCGCTAAGGAGCTTTAATTTTCACTAAAAAGCCCCGTGAGTTTTATTCTTAGATATTTTTTCTTCAAACTAAATCGGACTTTGCTATCCATCAGGAATGAAACCAAAGGCACGTTTTTTATCGCCTGCTTCACCACCTGTTTCTCATGTTCATCGTTAATCAGTGGATAAAACTTATGCGCCAGGTTGATCCAATGACAAGCAAGCAGGTTGCGGTAGGTTTCGCCGAGCACCACATCCATCTGTTGCGTGGCTTTAATCAGCATCGATATTTTTTCGGCATCCAGCGAGCTGGAGAGGCTTTGCCCTCTTTTGAAATAGAGATACGGGCTTTGCTTAGCAAAAGAGATTTTCTCACTGGCTTTCAGTATCGAGGGGAATAAATACGCATCCTCGTAGCAGCTGAAGTCAGGGAAATGGTTATCTACCAGCAGCGTTCGTTTAATAAACTGGCCAATAAAATGCGCCTGAATATCGCGATGGATAAGAAACTTTTCAATCACCTGATGCTGCGACAAGGCGGTAACCTGCAAACCTTTCCACTGTTGTGGCTGCGCCTTACCTTCATACACCTCATTCAGCGGCGCCAGCAGAATATCGGGTTGCTGTGCCTGTAAAAAAAGCACGATGTCAGCAAAAGAGTTCGGGAGAAGCTGATCGTCACCATCCAGCATCGTGACGAAGTGGCCGCTACATTTGCTGACGCCAAAATTTCTCACTTTGCCAATGTTGCGGAACATCACGTCAAAGATTTTCACATGGCTGAATGAGGCGGCAAAGGTATGCAGCAACTCGCCGGTATTGTCCGTGGATGCGTCATTCACCAAAATAATCTCGACAGCATCCTCAACGCCCGTGCAGGCCTTTTTAAGGCTGGTTAATGTCTCGGCAATATACTTTTCGCAATTGTGAGCCGTGAGAAGGACGCTGAGTGTGCAGGGGGAATCCATCATTAGCCTCTATCCGTTAACAGCCTGTGTGGCGAACAAGTCTATCGTTTTCTGTGCTGAAGGGAATGAAATTGTGTTGCACGACCTCGGTGATCCTCCTCACAACTCCACGCATCATTAATTACCGTAACTAAACTTTCTCGCCGCTGCGCCGATATTTTTCACCACTGAGTCCGTGCGCTTCGCCCCACGATTTTGGGGCTCTACGATCAACTTCTGGTGTGGAAAAATGTCATGATCGCAACGCCCTTGTCAGGCCCGGCGGCTTCGCCGGTGGAGATGGTTTCGCTCAAACGTATCGCACAGCGCGCGGATAGCCTGGCGGTGATCCTCAGTTGGGCGCTGTTGCCGATTGCACTTGGCGTTGGCTGGTTTAATGACAGCGTGCTGGTGGCGCTAATTGCGGGTTTGGTATTGGCGCTGCTGGCGACGTTTTTCGGCACCGCGCTGCGCGGCACGCTCACGTCGCGGTTGGTGTTATCTGCGCTGTTAATCGGCTGGGCCGGTTTGCTGATTCAGGTTGGCGGTGGCGCAACCGAGTACCACTTCTCAGTGTTTGTGTTGATGTCGGCGCTGCTGGCGTGGCGAGATGTGCGCCCGTTAGTGATGGGCGCTGCGGCGGCAGCCACGCATCATGTGTTATTCAATTATCTGCAGGAAAATGATCTGTTTGGCGTGGTGGTGTTTCATCATCCCGGCTGGGACATGGTGTTTTTCCATGCGCTGTTTGTGGTGGTGCAAACGGCGATGCTGCTGATAATCGCGCGCCAGATGGCAGCGGATGCGCGCTCGGCCAGCGAAGTGGCGCAACTGGCGGCACACATTAATCAGCAAGCCGGTTATCTCACGCTGCGTGCCGATACTCAGCGGAGTGAAACGCCGTTCGCGCGCACCTTCAGTACTACGCTTGGGACCCTACACGGCACTTTGCATCAGGTCAGCGACGGCGTCGGTCAACTGCTGGCGGAATCCGACAGCATTCTGGAGCGCAACGCCGCGCTCTCGACGCGTACCGACGAGCAGGCGCAAGCGCTGGAAGTGGCGGCCAGCGCTATGAGCGAAATCAGTATCGCTGCCAGCTTAACCCGGGACAAAGCGCAAAGCGCGTGCGAGCTGGCGAGTGAAACCCGCGCGGTGGCGACGCGTGGTGAAGAGAATATCCAGTCGGCGATTCGCTCGATGGAGAAAATCAGCGAAGAGTCGAGAAGGGTGAAGATCATCCTGGAGCTGATCGACGGCATTGCGTTTCAGACCAACATTCTGTCGCTGAACGCCTCTGTGGAAGCGGCGCGTGCTGGTAATCAGGGACGCGGTTTTGCCGTGGTCGCCAGCGAAGTGCGTAATCTGGCGATGCGCAGCGAAAGTGCGGCACGCGAAATTCGTCAACTGATGGATGCCAGTTCCACCAGCACCGAACACGGCACCGTGCAGGTGGAGCATGCGGCGCAAACCATGCGCGAGATTCACAGCAGTATTAGCGGGTTATCGCAGCTGGTGACGGAACTGTCGGCGATGAGTGAGCAGCAGAATTTGAGCATTGAGCAGATTCAGCAGAGCATCAATAGCATTGATCACAGCGTGCATCATAACGTGCAGCACGTGGCAGAAACGCTGCAAGTGGCGCAGCAGCAACAGCAGCAGGCCAATGCGCTGAAGCAGGCGATTTCGTTGTTTAAGTTGGGGTAAGTGCGGCCATTAAGAAGGTCGCCATGAATGGCGACCCTACGTCAATTACTCTACGCCGTTCACCAGCAGCACGCGGTATTTCGCGCCTTTCAGGCGATGCGCTTTGGCTTCCTGATACGCCGGGCTGAAATACCAGCCTTTCGCCGCCTCAGCATCCGGGAATTCGAGCACCACCACGCCTTCCGCTTCCGGGCCTTCCAGCGTTTCCAGGGCGCCATAAAACGCCAACGGGGTGATGGGATGGTCGCCGCGCGCCTGTCCGGCTTTCTCGGCATACGTCGCCATCTCGTCCTGGTCTAAGGTTTCGTCCTTAATAAACACCACATATGCAGCCATTATTTCTCTCCTCGCGCCTGGCGTTTGTCTTCAGTGTTGTTATCGAAATCGGCGGCATCATGGCGCTCCAGCAGCTGATCCTGCGGCTCGGCACCAAAAGCGCGATTCACTTTACGCCCGCGAATCACCGCCGGACGCTCGGCAATCTCTTTCGCCCAGCGCACCACATTTTTGTACGACTGCACATCAAGGAATTCGCTGCCGCCATATTGGTTATTCAGCACCAGATTGCCGTACCACGGCCAGGTGGCGATATCGGCGATGGTGTATTCGTCACCGGCGAGGAAGCGATGGTCGGCCAACTGACGATCCAGCACGTCCAGCTGACGTTTAGCTTCCAGCGTGAAGCGGTTGATGGCGTATTCGATTTTCTCGGGCGCATAGTGATAGAAGTGACCAAAGCCGCCGCCGAGGTACGGCGCAGAACCTTGCAGCCAGAACAGCCAGTTCAGGGTTTCGGTGCGGCCTGCCAGCGAGGTCGGCAGGAAGTGACCGAACTTCTCGGCCAGATAGAGCAGGATATTGCCGGATTCAAACACGCGCTGCGGTGGCGTGACGGAATGGTCGCTCAGCGCCGGGATTTTCGAGTTCGGGTTTACATCTACAAAACCGCTGGAGAACTGATCGCCATCGCCGATACGGATCAGCCAGGCATCGTACTCGGCGTCTTTGGCACCCACCGCCAGCAACTCTTCCAGCAGGATGGTAATTTTCTGGCCGTTTGGCGTGCCGAGCGAGTATAGCTGCAGCGGATGTTTGCCGACCGGCAAGGTTTTGTCATGCGTCGGCCCGGCGGTTGGACGGTTGGTTTTCGCGCCGTTACCTTTGGCTTCCGGGTCCCAGGTCCAGACTTTCGCGGGCTGATACTGATGTTCCGACATAGTGGTTTCGCCTTGTTGTGATTGTATTTTTGCTGCTACTGAGTGTAGCAGTGCGTGATACAGGCGATTTAACCGCGCTGGCGGTGGGACGCAAAGTCCGATTATGTAAAGTTCTCTTGCGTAAACAGCATAAAGTCCACTCTACCAGGCTGATAGGTGTCGGGAATGTCGCCCTCTTCCAGATGCCGCAGCATTAGCGTTAAGGCGAGCTGAGCATGGCGCAGGGTGTTTTGATCGAGGGTGAGGTTCAGCACGCGATCCTGTAACAGTCGGCGTGTGGTGCTGTACAACTCGTGCGTGACGTACAGCACTTTACCGTCGAGACGATGACGCGCCAGCGCTTCGTGCACCTGTGTGTTGCCAATGCCAGTGTTATACAGCCCGACAATCGGCGGCGAGGCGGCCAGCGTTTTTTCTAACAGGCGGCTAATGCGTTCGCGCTCATCCTGACCGGCAAGAATCTCGCGCAGGCGCAGCTGCGGAAAGCGTTCGGCCAGCACCGCCTGAAAGCCCTCAATGCGCAGGCGGTGGGCAGCGTAATCCGCGCGTCCGCTCATCAACACCACTTCACCCGGCTGCGACAGCATGCTACCGAGCATCAAACCGGCGGTGCGCCCGGCTTTGTATTGATCGATACCGACGTGGCACAGCCGCGCGGCATCGGGCAGATCGGCGACCAGCGTGATCACCGGCACGCCGCGCGCTTTACAGGCGGCGAGCGCATCGTAGATTAGCGGGTTTTGATGGGCGAAGACGATCAGCGCATCCATCTTTTTACTGCTGGTGGTGATGTGTGCGGCGAGTTTTTCCGGTGCATTTTCCGGGATCAGCGTGCGATGCAGACGCAGGCGGCGATAACCGAGTTGGTCGGCGAGTTTGGCAAAGTCTTGCGCTAATTGCTGAAAGAAGAAGGAGGCGTTGCCGCTGAGCAGCACTTCGATCTGCCACGGATGGCGATGTTCCTCGGGCAAAATGCGTTTTAAACCGGCGTCACGCGCGGCCTGCAGGATTTTTTTGCTCATGGCGGGCGATACGCCACCGCGATCGTTGAGTACCCGGTCAACCGTGGCGACACCGACGCCCAGTTGTTTTGCCAGCTCGGCCAGCGTCACTGCTTTCATGTTACGTGCATTCCAATAGGGCGGGCCCTCATCCTAACCTTCTCCCACCAGCGGGAGAAGGGACCGATCGAGCAAGCCGCACCATCCAGTTCCCTCTCCCGGTGGGAGAGGGCATCAGCGCGCACTCAACTATCCCAACAGCTCACGCTCAATCAGTTCGCGGGTTTCCACCGCCTGATACTTCATCTTCTCCGGATAACCGAACAGCGCCGCCGAGATAATCGACTCACCGCCAACCTTAAAGGTGCGGTTGGCAAAATTCATCTCGCGCAGTGCTTCAAACAGCGCATCGAAATTCACTTCGCCTTCACCGACCGCCACGTGCTGGTGAATGGTGGCATCCACGCCTGGCGGGTTGACGATATAACGGCAGTGCTTGGTGTGGTTCATGGTATCGGCGATCAGCATATGTGAAAGATCGTCGCCGGCGTAATGCAGCATGTTCTTCACATCGCCCACACCTTTGTCGTAATAGAAGGTGTGCGGTGCGCTGTAGATATACTTCACGTTTTCGCTGCGGAACGACTTCACAATGTCCGCGGTTTCGTTGCTCTGCTCGCAGAAATCCCACGGATGCGCCTGAATTTCAACGCGGATGCCTTCGCGTTCGATGATCGGCAGCAGCTCTTCCATCGAGCGATAAAACATCTCTTCACAAATTTCTGGCTCGTTGGGATTGCCCGACAGCTCGGTGTTGATCACCTGCACACCCATTTCGACGGCAATCTCGATCATGCGTTTCCAGTTCTTCACCGCCGCCTGACGACGCAGTTCATCCGGGCCAGACCAGCGATATACGGTAATAAACGAGGAGATCTCCAGCCCGGTGGCATTCAGCGCGTTTTTGTATTCGCGCATGATTTCACGACTGGCTTTCGGATGTTTATAAAACGGGTTGATCTGCGGGTGCGGCGACTGCTCGATGTACTTGTAGCCCCATTCCGCCACCTGATGCACCATGCGCGTGATGCCGAGATCCCTGATTACATCCACATCAAAAGCGATTTTCATTGTTTTCTCCTGAGCGTTAAGCGGTGCGGACTTTGATGATGACCATACCGATCTTGTTCCGCGCTTCATCACGTATTCTGATGTGAAACCATCAGCCAGACCGCTTTGAATACGCACATGAATATCAAACATTTATTCTGAATGGTATTAAGATGAAATAAGTTATTTCATTTTTGCGAGAGCGATCAAAATACTGAGAGATTCTCTATCACTCGGAGCCATTTACTGATGATTTCTGTGCGGGATGATTGGTGATTTACCGCAGGTTAGGGCATTATTTTTGATAATTTATTATCATTTCATTCAGGGAAGTAGCGCATGAGTAAAATCACCATGACCGCGATTGCCGCCGCCGCCGGTGTTGGCGTGGCGACCGTCGATCGCGTGTTAAACCGTCGTGCACCGGTGCGCGCCGCAACAGAGCAGAAGGTGCTGGAAGCCGCTAATCGCCTCGGTTATCGCATCGGCAATGTGCCGCTGCTGAGCGGCACCGCGCCTGCCGCCAGCGTGACGCTGCGCATGGGCTTTATCCTGCTGTCAAAATCCTACTCGTTCTATCATTCCCTCACTGATGCGCTGCGCCAGCATACGCAGCCGTTTCATCCGGCAGGCAGCGAACCGCTTTTTACCTGGCACGACATTGATGATGTGGAAGCGGTGGTGGCCTCGCTGTATGCGCTGGCCGAGCAGGTGGATGCGATTGGCTTAGTCGCGCTGGACCACCCGCTGATTCGCCATGCGATAGAAAACATATCGCGTCAGGGCGTGCGGGTTTATGCGCTGTTTTCCAACTTTTCGCCGTGCGGTCACGCCGGTTACGTTGGTCTGGATAACCAGAAAGCCGGACGCACCGCCGCGTGGATTGCCACGCATCTGTTGCATCAGCCGGGTTCGGTCGGCGTGCTGGTGGGCGACCATCGCTTTATCTGTCAGGAGAGCAATGAGATCAGTTTCCGCTCCTATCTGCGTGAGCAGGACAGCGCGCGACGCGTGCTGGAGCCGCTGAAAACCAATGAATCGATTGATGGCGGCTACCGTTCCACGCGTCAGTTACTGGAAGAGCATGCCGATTTGGCACTGATCTTCGCGCCTTGCGGCGGCATTGAGGGCGTGATTCATGCGTTGCGCCAGCAGCCGCAGCGTAAGGTGGCGTTGATATGTCACGGTCCGGTGAAAGAGGGCGAGCTGGCGCTGATTGATGGCACCAT
Organism: Pantoea sp. DY-5; assembly: GCF_019795955.1. Classification (NCBI taxonomy): domain Bacteria; kingdom Pseudomonadati; phylum Pseudomonadota; class Gammaproteobacteria; order Enterobacterales; family Erwiniaceae; genus Pantoea; species Pantoea sp. DY-5. The sequence goes on along the minus strand of NZ_JAIMIE010000003.1, from coordinate 393,152 downwards.
TACGGTGATGATCCGCAACCGCATCGACGAAATGGCCATGCGTCTGGCGCAGATGGTGCAGCAGCATCATGCGCAGCCGGGCGATCATTTCTCCCAGATCATCCTGCCGTTTGATATCGTCACGCGTGAAAACCTGTAGGCCGCGTCGTTGCTGTATTTGATATATTTTCTATCATTTTAATGATGCGAAATACTATGATCGCTATCAAAAAATGAATGTTTCATGGTTGTTGATGATGAAATATTTATTTGATACTTGCGGCATCCACTACCGCAAGGAACGATCATGACTATCCATATTGCTAACGCGCCCTGTAGCTGGGGCGTTGATGACCCGAAAAATCCCTTCCTGCCGCCGTGGCAGAAAGTCCTGAGTGAAGCGTCGCAGGCCGGTTATAAAAGCATTGAGCTGGGCCCATGGAGCTATCTGCCGGTTGAGCCTGCCGCACTGCGTCAGCAGCTGGAAGCGCACGACTTGTCGCTGGTGGCGGGCACCATTTTTGATGATTTGGTGAGTGAAGCCAATTTTCCAGCGATGGTTGAGCTGACGCACAACATCTGTCGTAACCTGTCTCTGGTACCGACCGCGACCAAAACCCATGCGGACAACAAGCCCGCACCTTATCTGGTGATTATCGACTTCGGTAATCCAGAACGCGCCAAATACGCCGGTCAATCCGCCAAGGCGCCGCGCCTGTCAGCTGAAGCGTGGCAGCGCATGATGCAGCACATCACCACGCTGAGCCAGATTGCCTGGAACGAATACGGCGTGCGCGCGGTGATCCACCCGCATGCTGGTGGCTGCATTGAGTTTGCCGACGAGCTGCAACTGCTGGTGGAAGAGATCCCGCACGATATTGCCGGTTTGTGCCTCGACACCGGCCATCTGTACTACTCCGGCATGGATCCGATTCCTTACCTCAGCCGCTACTGGGATCGCATCGATTATCTGCACTTCAAAGACGTTAACGATGCGGTATGGCGCGACGTGATTGCGCGCGGCGTCGATTTCTTTGCCGCCTGCGCAGAAGGCGTGATGTGCCCGATTGGCAAAGGGGCAATTGATTATCCAGCGGTGCGCGCCTTCCTGGCGGAGCGCAATTATCAGGGCTGGATCACCGTCGAGCAGGAGCGCGATCCGCGCGATGCCGACACCAGCCTGCGTGACGTCACCGCCAGCCTGCACTATTTGCAATCGGTCGGATTCTGAGGAGAACAGTATGATCAACGGTATTAAAGCTCTGGATCGCTCGCTGCGCTGGGGCATGGTCGGCGGCGGCGGCACCAGCCAGATTGGTTACATTCACCGTTCGGCGGCCACGCGTGATAACAACTTCACGCTGCTGGCGGGCGCATTCGATATCAACGCCGAACGCGGCCGCGCTTTTGGCACGTCGCTGGGTATCGATGCCGATCGCTGCTACGCAGATTACGAAACGATGTTTGCGGCAGAAGCGGCGCGCGCTGACGGCATCGAAGCGGTGTCGATCGCCACGCCAAATAACACGCACTTCACCATCTGCCGCGCCGCGCTCAATGCGGGTTTGCATGTGGTGTGCGAGAAGCCGCTGTGCTTTACCGCGGCAGAAGCCGATGAGCTGGAACAGCTGTGTGCGGAGAAGAAAAAAATCATCGGCGTGACCTACGGCTACGCCGGGCATCAGCTGATTCATCAAGCGCGCGAGATGATCGCCGCAGGTTTGCTGGGTGAGATCCGCATCATCAACATGCAGTTCGCGCACGGCTTCCATAACGAAGCGGTTGAATTGCAGAACGAAAGCACCAAGTGGCGCGTCGATCCGCGCTTCGTCGGGCCGAGCTATGTGCTGGGCGATTTGGCGACGCATCCGCTGTTTATCGCCGAAACCATGGTGCCGCATCTGCAGGTCAAACGCCTGCTGTGCAGCCGCCAGAGCTTTGTCAAAACCCGTGCGCCGCTGGAGGATAACGCCTTCGTGATGATGGAGTACGACAACGGCGCAGTCGGCACTATGTGGGCATCGGCGGTGAACTGCGGTTCGATGCACGGCCAGAAGGTGCGGGTGATCGGCGAGAAAGCCAGCCTGGAGTGGTGGGATGAGCAGCCGAATCAGCTGCGCTATGAAGTGCAGGGCGAGCCGGTGAAGATTCTCGAGCGCGGCATGGGGTATCTGCATCAGAGTGCGCTGGCGGACGATCGTATTGGCGGCGGGCATCCGGAAGGATTGTTTGAAGCCTGGTCCAATCTTTATCGCCGTTTTGCGCTGGCAATGGATGCCACCGATCGTGACGATCAGGCGTTCCTCAAGGACTTCTGGTATCCGGACGCGCATGCCGGTTTGATGGGCGTGCGTTGGGTAGAGCAGTGCGTGAAGTCTGCAGATGCTGGAGCCACATGGATAGCGTATTGAATGGGCCTTGCTATTGTGCGGAGCAAGAAAGCGTTATTTACTCAATCTTCCCCCTGTCACTTTACGCCCCTCTCGACTGCAGATTTCACTACCACTTTAAAAGAGAGTTCACTCGAGTTTATGAGTGATTTTTAACCCCTTTTCGCGCTCTTTATTTAGAGCGCGAATTTATCCCCCCAAACTAAATAATCACTAAACGTTCAATTAACGCATCGTAATATAACAGTTTTATTTCTGAAACAGTTAAGTGTTCGTTATAAGAACTGTACAAATAAAAACCAAATTTATTTTGATAACGTAAAATCCAATTGCTCTTTTTGGTTTTATCGCTTGTAAATACAGACAGGTCCTGATGATGCCGGACCTTGTCTTGATCGAACAAAATACTGTCTTATGTGATTTTTTAGATCTTTAGATCGACAAATAGCAAATGTTAAGTTTTTTATTCTAATAAATAACCTTAAAAAAGATCAAAGATCTGTGAATTGTCGGTTGTGTTAAATTTTTTAGGGTTATATTTCAAATTAAGCACGAATAATCAAAAAAACTTTCATTAGGTTAAAAATTGTCATTTACTTAAAACGGTCGAGGGGAGGCTGCATCACTTCGGCTAATGTTTTTTCTGCTGTGAATATGAATTTTCATGGCACTAGCAGAAACATTTTTATGACGATTTTTGAGGCTTAATCATGAAAAGTAAGTTCGCGGTACTGGTTGCAATTACGGCGTCTCTTGGATTTATTGGTACGACAACTGCTGCTGATGGCACGATTAACTTCACGGGTACAATTACCGATAATGCTTGCACGGTAGATGCCGGATCTTCTAACCAAACAGTGAATCTGGGAACCGTTTCAAGTAAAACCTTCACCGGCGCAGGCGTCACCGCCGCGCCGACTCGCTTCAACATTAATCTGACCAGTTGTCCTGCTGCAGTCACGTCGGCAAACGTGCGTTTCGATGGCGTTACGTCTGCGGCAAATAACCAAATCCTCGCTCTGAACTCAGGGCAAACCGCTACCAATGTGGGTGTCGCGCTCTATGAGCAAGACAGTTCTACTCTCATCCCTATCGCCAGCAAATCGGCCGATCGTCCAATCACGGCAACCGGCCCTAATGTACTGACTTACATAGCGAAATATTACGCTACAGCCACGCCAGTGACTGCGGGTACAGCAAACTCCACGGCGACCTTCACCATTGCTTACAACTAAGTAGTCTCAGAGCCGCGCTTTGCGGCTCTTTCTTTCGTCACGGAGAGAGATGAATGTCTAAGAAAGCTCTTTGGCCTCTGGCCTTGGCACTTTTGTGCCTGTCACCCATGGCTCTGGCGGGGGTGCAAATTGGCGGTACACGCCTGGTGTATGACGGCAAAAACAAGCTGGCCACAATCAGTGTGACGAATCCAGACGATCGTCCCTATTTGATTCAATCCTGGGTTAGCAATCAGGAAGAGAGTGATAACGCTGATGATACCTTTATCACCACGCCCCCTCTATTTCGCCTTGAGCCTAACAGCCAGAATTCTGTGCGCGTCGTCTACAGCGGTAATTCATTGGCCACCGATCAGGAATCAGTTTACTGGTTGAATATCAAGATCATTCCTACCGCCAATCGCCAAGCCAGTAATGATCTGGTCATCACCATAAAAAATAAGATGAAGCTATTTTACCGGCCCGCAGAGTTAACCGGCGACCCGGCACTGGCATTTACCCAACTCAAATTCCGCCAGCGTGATGGCAAGCTTGCGGTGTTCAATCCTACACCGTACAGCGTTTCGCTCTACGACCTAACCGTAAACGGTTCCAACATGACCAAACCGCCAATGGTACTTCCTTCGCAAGAAGTAGTACTGGGCCAGAAGGTGCAAGTGGGCAGCCAGGTTACCTGGCGTGCGATTAACGATTTTGGCGGCATTACCGCAGAACAAAAATTAAAAGTGGTCACCGATTGAAGGAGAAGACCATGACGACTGGACAAAATAGACCTTTAACGCTGAGTCCTGCTTTTCAGCGCTCCTTACTTAGCATGGTAATACTGGCCGCGATGCCAATCAGTGATGTGGCCGCAGAGGATTACTTTGACCCTGACACGGTGGAACAGCCCGGTGGCCAACGTTCCAATCTTGATCTTTCCAGTTTTAACCACAATGGCGGGCAGGCAGCAGGGGTATACAACGCGGACGTATACCTGAACGAAAATTTTGTCGGCACCAAAAACATTCGTTTTGAACCCGGGGCAAATGGTCTGCAGCCCCAATTAATGAAAGCCGATTTTGTGCGTTGGGGTGTTAAAGATAATGCCACGACAGATTTTATGAAAATCGCGCCAGCCCAGACGGTAACCAATATCGCCAGTGCCATTCCGCAGGCTCGGACAAGTTTCGATTTAAGCCAGCAGCGCTTGAATGTCTCTATTCCGCAGGAGTATGTTCGCCAAAATGCTCAGGGGTATGTGGCCCCGGAGGAGTGGGACGACGGTGTTAACGCGCTCTTTTTAAGTTATGGCTATTCAGGTGCTAACAACTGGAGCGACTATGGGCAAGGCAGTACTAACAATACCTATCTCAACCTACGTAGCGGCCTCAATCTTGGTGCCTGGCGCCTACGCAATTACACAACCTATAGCCATAGTCAGGGGAGAGATAAGTGGAACAGCATCAACACCTATGTACAGCGTGATATCAAGCCCTGGAAAAGCCAGCTCGTGCTGGGAGAGAGCTACACGCCATCAGAGGTGTTTGATAGCTTCGCCTTTCGCGGAGCCCAACTCTACTCAGACGACAACATGCAGCCCGAAAGCCTACGAGGATTCGCACCAGTTGTACGTGGTATTGCGCAGAGCAATGCGCAAGTTACCATTCGTCAGGACGGTAACATCATTTGGCAATCCTATGTGCCACCCGGACCCTTCTCCATAAACGATCTTTATCCCACCTCCGCCAGCGGTGATCTCGAGGTGGTAATTAAAGAAGCGAATGGCAGTATCCGGCAGTTCGTTCAGCCTTTTTCAGCGGTGCCTATCATGCAGCGTGAAGGGCGTTTCAAATATGCTTTTACTGCCGGTCAATATCGTTCAACGGGTGGCTCGGCAAAAAAACCAGGCTTTTTACAAGGCACGGGAATTTATGGTTTACCATATAGTTCAACCATTTATGGCGGCTCTATTTTATCGGGTGACTATACGTCTGCATCGATTGGGATGGGAAAAGGTCTCGGCACATTGGGTTCCATCTCGCTGGATGGCACCTTCGCTAATACCCGTGTGATGGAGGAGACCTATCGGGGAGGCTCTTTTCGTTTCCAGTATGCAAAAGATGTCGCCATGAGCGGCACCACTTTTACTCTGGCAGGTTACCGTTACTCCACATCCGGATATTACGACTTCAATGAAGCTAATGGTTATTACGCCAATACGCTGCCGCCGGGTTTTCGTGGAGATCCCAATAATCGGGATGAAGTTGAGCAAGCTCGACGCGATTGGCAAAGCTGGCGTTACAGCCATAACAAACGCAGTAAATCCCAGCTCAATGTTAATCAATCGTTGGGCGATTATGGCAGCCTTTTTCTCTCCGCGTATCAGCAACAATATTGGGGCGTATCAGAGAAAGAGCGCAGTTTGACGGTGGGTTATAACACCAGCTTTAACGCGATCAATTACTCCTTGAACTACAGCTATTCACAGACACCGTTCTACACCAGCGCCGACCAAGTATTTTCTTTGGCGGTGCAGATTCCCTTTGAAAGGTTTGTGCCAAAAAGCTGGCTTAATTTCTCTGCCAGTACCGACAATCACGACAAAACTACCAGCGCGTTGGGTTTGTCAGGTACCGCCTTGGCAGATAATAACCTGAGCTATAGCGTGCAGCAGGGCTATACCAATCAGGGGAGTGGCGCAAATGGCAATGCGTCAGTGAACTATAAAGCGCGCTTTGGTGAGTATCAGGCTGGCTACAACTACACGCGTAATACTCGACAGCTGAATTATGGCGCGACAGGCGGCATTGTGGTGCATCCCTATGGTGTGACCTTGAGCCAATCGCTGGGTGACACGATGGCGTTAGTCCGTGCAGAAGACGCGGGTGAGGTTCGCGTGCTCAACCAAACCGGTGTGCTGACTGATAGCAGAGGTTATGCCGTTGTACCGAACGTGACACCTTATCGCCGTACGTCGCTTTCGCTAGATGCAAATTCACTGGGTGATAACGTTGATCTGTTGAGTGATAGCCAGACGATCGTGCCTACGCAGAGTGCATTAGCATTAGCGCACTATCCAACCGTGTCGGGATCAAAAATATTTGTCTCCTTACGTGGACGCGAGGTGCCCTTTGGTGCGCGGGCTGAGGTCATCAACGGCGAGGCGATTTCTCAAGGCATTGTTGATGACAGACAGCGGGTTTATCTCAGCGGAGCGCCTGCGACAGGTGTAATAAAAGTGAACTGGAAGGGCGGCGAATGTCAGGCTCCATTCACATTAGAGAAGGCTACAGTCGGTGTAAATTCAGTGACGGCTCAATGCCGCTAAAGGAAGCGTTAATGCGTTTATTTCTTTTATTACCTGGCATCTTTTTTATTGGTTTTTACGCTAATTTTGCGCAGGCTTATACCTGTACTACCACCACAGCAGCGACGACAGTTTCTCCACCTGCGATAGTGATTCAACGCGATTTGCCGGTGGGATCGTTAATTGGCAGCCAGATTACCTCGGCTGCGGTGAACACGTTTAACTGTGCTAACAACACGGCACCGTCATTAACTTACCAAAGTGTGGGCGTGAAAGGCTCCGGTAACTATGTCACGACCATTGGTGGCAGACGAATTTACAGTACCAATATTGCGGGAATTGGTTTTGCTATCGGTGCCATCACAGTGAACAACTGTAGTAACTTCAGTGGCTGGGTTGATGGAACCAACACGGGAGATGGCAATGCGAACAATAGGCTGCTTTGTTCGACCAATGGGTTACTGGGGGGACAACCTTTGCGCGAGCAAGCGTTGCTACAGTTCTATAAAACGGGACCAACCGGATCGGGGATGGTGACCGCGCAGCAAGCAGGACAGTTTATTTTGCGCAACGATCAGGCGCTCTGGCATACACCGGAATCGACTATTCTTATGAACGGTTTTAGTGTCACAACGCTGGCTTGTTCAGTAAGCAATACTGCCATCGCCGTGAATATGGGCAGCGTAAATAAGCGTGCATTCAGTGGAACAGGCAGTACACCTGATGCCAGTTTTACGCGCGATTTTACTATTCCGCTTAACTGTAATGCGGGAACCCGTATTAACGTGAGGATTGAAGGTAATGCGCAAAATGCCGCTCAAGGCGTATTAAACCTGACATCTGGCGCCAATACGGCGATGGGAGTGGGTGTACAGTTGCTGTTTAACAATGCACCTTTACAGCTGGGGGCTACGATTTTTGCGGGGACGTCGGCCAGTGCGGGAAGTTATAACATTCCGCTTAAGGCACGTTATTATCAAACGACGTCAACGATTACTCCTGGGACAGCTAACAGCTCAGCCACTTTCACTCTGACATATCAATAAATAATCTTCCCCCCTTGCGGGGGAAGATTATGCGTTATGACTCAACGATAAATCACTTGAACCGCTTTAATATTACCCGATGATTGCACGCTGACATCGCCGAGTTGAAACGGTAGCGTCTGCTGTTGCTTATTGAATCTAATCTGACGCACTTTATCGACGCCATGCTGACTGCATTGCACTGCGGCATGCTGGCTATTGGTCATCGTCGTACAAGCAGGCTCAACTATCGCACCGGTAAAAGAAACGGTGCCGCCTTCTGCCAGAACGGCTTGGGCAAACAGCAAGCCAGAAAATAATACGAATGCTGTTTTCATCGGTATTCTCCTGGTGTTGGCATAATTTAAAACGACAAAATAGTGCCAAACTTTAATTAAAAAATAGCGATACCGAAAAAAAGCTCCTCAGTGCGATCGCAAATCGCTTAAAAAGCGCTGCACGCGCGGGTGCTGCGGCTGGGTGGAAAATGTTCCGGCTTTGATTTCTCCAGAATCTGTGACGACATCATGATGTTCTCGGCCACCGAAACATGCGGGAACAGGTTGAAGCTCTGTTGCGGTTTTATCCATGGAATTCCCGTCAAAGCGAAACACGCCCGCCGGAGCGGGCAAAATCGTAATCAAGTGCGTTTGCAATACGGGCAGTAAGAGGGTTTCGCTTTGCGGCAATAAGCGGGATTTATCCCACCAACGTCAGAGGATGATTCTCAACGTTGCGGCGCGACATCAGCGATAGCAGGATCGATTTCACCGCTTCGGCCGGTTGCGACAGCGGCAGGTGATCCGACATGCAGAACGACAGCGACACCTGCACATCCGGATCGACGATCTTCGCCATCCATGCCTCGCCGCTTTTCAGCATCGCGCGCCCAGCGGATTCCGGCATGATGGTGGTACCGAGCCCGGCGCTCAGTGCGGCATTCAGCGTGGTTTGCGACTCGATCTCGCATTTCACGCGGTACTGCAGATTGTTGTGTACGAAGGCATCATCGAGCACTTTGCGCATGATGTTGTAGACGCGCGGCAGGAACAGATCGTATTGCGCCACCTGCGTCAGCGGGATCTCTTTCCGCGGTTGCGCGAGGCTGAGCGGGCAGACGAAGTAGAGATCCTCTTTCATCAGCGGCATAAAGCGCAGGCCGTGAAGGGGGGGGTGTTTGTAAATCACCGCCATATCCATGCGGCCATTGACGATCAGTTCGGTCAACGTGGTGCCGAAGTGTTCATTGAAGGAGAGCACAATGCCGGGATGCTGCTGCTGCACTTCCATCATCAGCGGCAAAGCAAGATTTTGCGCCGCGCTGCCCGGCGCTAAGCCAACCGAGACGCTGCCGCTGAGTGAAGTACCCATTAGCTCAATGGCGCTCTGTGCCTGCTCGCACTGGCGCAAAATCGCCTGCGCGTGTGAATAGAGCGTTTTACCGGCTTCGGTTGGCGTCACGCCGCGCTTGGTACGAATGAGCAGTTGCTGATTCATTTCCCCTTCCAGCGTAGCCAACTGCTGGCTCAGTGCGGGTTGGGCAATATGCAAAATATCGGCGGCCTGAGTCAGGCTGCCGACATCAACAATTTTAACAAAGTACTTTAGGCGACGAAGATTCATCAACTCTTTCTCCAATAGAACGCATACCGGATATCAGGCAAATAGGGTGTGATTCACTCATTCGAGTTGGCGATGATGGGAACGAGTAAAAGGCCGGTGAGCGCTGTTATCCGGCACTCAAAGTAACATCCTACTAACATTGCGTCAGGCGCTAGCGCGTGACCTGCCGCGCATTTCCCTATCAGGCTGACGATCTTTATGGCGAAAGTGTGCGGTTGGTTCAGTCATGACCAGGTTTGATGCAAAAAAAACGGGTCGGCATTGCTGCCGACCCGCGAGTAACCCGGTTAGATCAGGTCAATTGTAACATACAAAAACTGCGTCAATGCCGGTATTTTTATCAGCTTTATCACCAACCGTTCCAGATGTAGAATCGAAGTTGCCTTTAGCCCCATCCCAACTGCTACTTAAATGATGCCACAAGTATGAAAAACGCCCGTTTGGCATAAGCATCCTAGCCTCAGCAAAGTCGCCACCTGCGCTGGCAAACTCGGCTAATTGCGCTGAACCTGCCAGCTTGGCCCCGATACTCGCACACTGGGCGCTTGCATCTGCCCTGGTGGTATTTCCTCCAATCGATTGGCTAACATATTGGCTGTTACCCACTTTATACACAGGGTAAATTCTCTGTATTAACGTTTTTTTGTTGCCATTAGGCAGGGTAGCCTCAATCGTTGCAATTCCGCCATCCTGATTCTCAAGCAGGCTGTTCAGAGTAATGGTGGCTTTACCTTTATCGTTTGTGATGGATTCACCGCCAATGGTGCCGAGAGTCGTCGACCAGTTCACTTTATAATTCGGGATAGGCTGATTTGCCGGGTTGTATACCTCGACGGTAATAATTGGGTTTTGGGTGCCAAAGCCATAAACAGTGTCCTTGGATGAGTTCATGACGGTGATGGTGGCCGCTACGGTATCCAGAACAAACTCAACCTCTGACGCATTAACGGTCGTGCCATTTAACGTCGCGGTGACAACCGCTTTGCCCGCCGCGTTACTTCTTAATGCAGCAGTGGCTTTGCCGTCCTGATCGGTTATCGAGTTCGTTACCGCTAACTTACCAAAATTAGTGCCCCAATGGATGCTGACGCCTTTCACCACGTTACCGTACTGATCTTTCACCATTGCGGTATAGTTCGCTGGTGTGCTGTCATCGGCCAGGAGCTGTACTGTATCCACGGTCAGATCACCGGCGGCCAATGCCGCGCTGCTGACGTCGGCAATAAACTCTACCGTGTTGGCTGCAACGGCGCTGCCGCTGCCGGGCTGCGCGCTGACGATGGCGCTGCTCAGTACCTTCGAGCTCAGCTCTGCCCTGGCGATGCCTGATGCATTGGTCATGCTGGTGGTTTTTACTAGATCACCACGGTCGGTGGTCCAGTTAACTTGCACATTCTGCAACAGGTTGCCGTAGGCATCCTTCACGGTGGCGCTGTATGTGATCTTCTCACCGCTGTTAGCAATAGCGCTGGCCTTATCTGCGGTGATATCGCCGCTGCCAATTTGCGCACCCGACACATCTGCCATGACCGTCACCGGCGGTGCGTTCACTGGCGCACTGCTGTTCACGCGGGCGGTTACCTGCACCGATCCGGCCTGGGTGGCGGTGAGCGTGATGGTGGCTTCACCGGCGGCATTGGTGGTGGAGATGATGCCGCTCAGCGTACCGCTGTTGGTCGCCCAGTTGACCGGCAGGTTCGCCACCGGGTTGTCGTTGGCGTCTTTTACTACGGCGCGGAAGGTCGCTGCATCGGTGGTACCGGCGGTGATGCTGGTTTTGTCGACGGTGAGGCTGCCGCTGTCGATGCGTGCGCTGCTGGCGTCAGCGGCGAAGGTCACCGCCACAGCGCTGACGGCTGGCTTATTCGGCAGGGTTGCCGTGACGCCAGCCAGACCCATCTGGGTGGAAGTCAGTTTGACCTGCGCTTTGCCGTCCGCGCCAGTGATACTCGTCACGCCGCTCAGCGTACCGAGCGTCGCTTGCCAGTTCACGCTCTGCCCGGCCAGCAAGTTACCGTTCTTATCTTTCACCGTTAAGGTATAGGTGACGGTGTCGCTGCCATCGGCGACGGCGTGGGTTTTATCGGCGATAAAGTCACGCGAGTCGATTCCCGCGCTGGAAACATCGGCGGTAAAGTTGACCTTGGGCGCGTCCAGCGCCGCCTGCGTGCCGAGCTGAGCCTGCACCTGCACTTCATGCGCAACGGTATCGCTCAGGGTTATGGCGGCGATGCCGTCTTTGCCGCTCTGGCTGCTGGCTGCGCTCAGTGTACCGCCGTTACTGTGCCAGTTCAGCTTCACGCCGGATACGGCGTTGCCGTTGGCGTCTTTGATGAGCGCGTTGAAGGTCACTTTGTCGCCGCCGTCGGCGACAGCGGTGGTACGATCGGCGGTCAGGCTGCCTTTGTCCAACGTGGCGGTGGCCGCGTCAGCGATGAAGTTTGCCTCGACCTTCGCACTGCCGCCGTTGGCGGTTGTGGCAGTGACGGTGATCGCTTCGGCGACGGTGTCAGTGAAGGCCACGGCGACGTAGCCGTTTTCATCGCTCACGGCGGTCAGGGCGCTGCCGGCCGCGACCTGCGCGCTGCCGCTGAGTGCAAAGGTGACGGTTACGCCCGCGACCGGGTTGCCAGTGGCGTCGGTGACGCGAGCCTGAGCGCGTGCGGACGCGTTGCCGTTAGCTACCATGCTGTCGAGCAGCATACGCAGATCGCCGTCGGCGACCACGGCGCTGGCGGCGTCGCTGATTTGCTTAATCGTCAGAGTATTAATCTGCTGCGCATCAATGCTGGCGCTGAGCGTGATGTTCGCCACGCGCGTTCCGGCCGTCAGCGTGGCCTGATACTCGCCGTTGCCTTTTTCCGTGACGGCGCTCAGGACCGGCGGCTGTGCCGGTGCGGCCGCGACATTTGCGCGGGCCTTGCTTTTCACTGCGGTGTCTGCCGTGGTGGCGGTAAGCTGGATAGCTGAAGCAAGGTCGGTGATCGGCTGGCCGCTCTCGTCGCGCAGCACGATGCTGACCTGCGAGGTAGATTTGCCGTCGGCGAGAAGAACATCCGGCGAAGCGCTGATGGTGCTGGCATCGGTACTGACTGCCGGGGAGTCGACATTGATGAGGGTCGAGGAGACCTTCGAGCGGTTTTTACGCGTATCCACCGCCACGCCACTCAGGGTGTAGCTGTTTTTGCCGCCCGCCACGAAGCGCGGCAGCACGATCTGGTACTGGTTGTTGCCGAGGTCGTTGATGCGTCCGCCGGCGGCGAGCAGTTCGGCATCGTTCCAGATGATAGCGGCCAGCCCATGTTTGCTGATGACCTTATAGTTCAGCTCCACCGTTTTGCCGCTGCGTCCGCTGATCTCTGCGGGCAGACCGAGCTGAATAACTTCCTGCTTGCGGTATTCCAGCACGATATTGTTGTTGCGCTCAACGAGGGCCATGCGATTGGCCGCGAGGGTGCGGCCGAGTTTAACAGCGTTCGGGTCAAGCTGGGCGGCGAGGGGCTGACCGAGCTGGTAGTTGAGCTGCAGACCAATCTGGGATTCGCTCTGGCTGCCCCCTTTTTTGTGGTCAAGGGTGAGGGAAACCAGCGGCACCGGGGTGTAGCTCAGGCCGGCGGTGAAGGCGGCCGGGTTGCTCTGGCGCTTATCCTTACTGAACAGTGCCACTTCGTTACCGTAATATTTTTCATACATAAAGCGACCGCCGATGGCCGGATAGGCTGGCAGCCAGCTCTCGGCACGCAGGTCAAAACCGTGGGCTGGGCGAGCGTCGTAATCCTCCACGTCGCCCGAATCGCGCCAGTCAGAGAGGCCATAATAACCGTTGCCGGAGAGCTTCAGGTAGTCGCGCCACGCTTCGGCACCAACGCCCATACGTTTGTGGCCGCGGCTGAAGTTCTGATCGTAGAAAGCGTTATAGCCGAACATCCAGCGATCGGTGAAGTGGCGCTGGCCGAGGCCGAGGTTACCGGTGATCTGCCCGTCTTTGTTGCGCAGGCCCTGCTGGGTGAAGAACAGGCGCTCAGGAGACTGGCTGAGGGGCAGCAGCAGGTCGAGCGAGCCGGTCTGCGGTTTAAAATGTTCATCGACGCCGAACTCGACGCGGGCGGTGCCGAACTGCTCCAGCCACTGCTGAGCCTGGCCAGCCGCGGCGCTGGTCGCCTGCTGGCTGAGGTAGCCACCGAGGCTGCTTGACTGCTGTGCCTGGGCGAGGCTGCTGGCCTGCTGGGCGGTGGTGCTGAGCGCTGCGTCTTCATCGGAGCGAGTTGCAGCTTCGACGGTGAGGGCCCAGAAGGGGGTGAGCGCCATGCCCACCTGAACGGCAATCTGTGCAAAGACGAAACGCCGGGTCCAGCGCGAGGGGCCTTCAGCGCGCGTGGCTGAACGGCAGGTAATGTGGTCCATAAGTCTTCTCGTGAATTACGCCTTTTAGCGCGGATGTGGAAAGGGGTTTTTTCACCGTCCGCAAAAACTTGAAAGGTGCGGGAAAACAGGACGCGGTACAGGGAATTTGATCCGGTACTACGGTGCCTGGGCGGTGAGGGGGGGATTTTCACGTAAGTGGCAGGAAAAGCTAGGTGAGACCAGTCTCAATCTCAATAGTGAAGGAGGGGGGACATAATTAACGAGAAGGGTAATACAGCAAGATGTGAATTAATCTAGGATAAGCTGCCAGCGACTAGTTGCCAGCGGTGGTGATATATGGCGTAACACCTGCGCTGAGATGCGAAAATTCGCACTACTCTAAGAGCCATATGGCGAAAAAATGGAATCCGTTCAGTTGTAGCCTTGGATTAAACCATGAAGTAACAAAGCGCTATTTTCAAAGATAACAAGGGCGGAGGTATGTGCAGAAATCAGCAAACGCAGAAAAGCAAAAACCCAGCCATAAGCTGGGTTTTCAGAATGTTGGTGCCCGGACGCGGAATCGAACCACGGACACGGGGATTTTCAATCCCCTGCTCTACCGACTGAGCTATCCGGGCAACGGGGCGCATTAAACCCTAATGGCTTACAGCCGTCAACGGCTTTCGTCAAAAAAGCGGTGTAATCGTGATTGATTGCTTGCTTTTCAGACAAGATGGATAAAAAGGCTACGCCAGCGCACCATTTTTGCGGCACAGCGCGATGCCGAGTACATCTTCCGCCAGACGGCGCGCAGTCGCGACATCCTGCACGTTGCGTTTCACCAGCAGTTTGCTCAGGCAACCTTCCAGAATCAGCTCCAGCTGATCGGCCACCATGGCGGGATTATCCAGCGCTAAATCGACCAGAATTTCATGGGTAAATTGCCAGGAACTGCGCTTTTGCTGTTCGGCTAACTGATGCACTGGCTGATCGGGTTGCGGATAGAAGCTGCAAGCGGCGATAAACAGGCAGCCGGGAAAGCGTCCTTTGCTGACGTGTTCACTCAGCACTTCGTAGCGGGCTAACAGCTTTTGTTCGGCGCTGAGGTGTTCATCGAGCTGCACCTGACGACGCCAGCTGTCAATCTGCTGGCCGTGATAGCGCAGCGCGTCATACAGCAAGGCATCACGATCGGGCCAGAAACGCGTCAGATGTTCCGCTTCAAGACCGGTTGCGCCAGCCAGCTGAGTTAGGGAAGTGGTGGCGGCCAGGCCGCTTTGTTCGAGCACATTCAACGCATGCTCGAGTATTTGTTCACGTTGCAAGTGACTCTCCTCTGGAATGCGGGCCCGCTCGCGGACGAACGGGCAGTGTCCTGCTGACAGTGTCGTTTAACGTGACACATTCTGCAAATGTGCGCGGAAATCGGCGGCGTTGAGGAAGCCGGTGACGCGCGAATCGGGGATCTCTTTGCCTTGCGCATCGAAGAACAGAATGGTGGGCAAACCTAAAACCTGCAGATGCTGCAACAGCGCGTTGTCCTGCGCGTTATTGGCGGTGACATTGGCTTGCAGCAGTTGTACCTGACTTAGCGCGTTACGCACGCCCTCATCGCTGAAGGTGTATTTTTCGAACTCTTTGCAGGCCACACACCAGTCGGCGTAGAGATCAACCATGGTGATGCGGCCTTGCGCCTGCTGTAGCGCGCTGTCGAGCTGCTCGCTGCTATTGATGGTGTGGAACGGCAGATGCGCCACGGCTTGCGCACTGTTGCTGCTGCCAAACGCCCAATCCTGTAGCGGGCGCGCACTGACCAGCGCGGCGGCAAGCATGATGACTTGCAGCACGCGCCATTTGCCGCTGGCGCGCAGGCTGAGGCTGAATGCCCAGGCAAAAAATGCCACGCCGAGCAGGCTCCACAGACGGATGCCCCACAGATCGCCAATCACCCGTTCCAGCAGGAATACCGGCAGCGCCAGAATCACAAAGCCAAAACCCTCTTTGACGGTTTGCATCCAGGGTCCACTTTTTGGCAGCAGCTTGTTGCCAAACATCGTCACGGCAATTAGCGGCAGGCCCATGCCGAAGGCATACAGCCACAGCGTGCCGGCTCCGGCCCACAGATTACCGCTCTGCGCGATGTACAGCAGAATGGCGCTGAGCGGTGCGGTGGTGCAGGGCGAGCAGATTAATCCGGCCAGTGCGCCCATCATAAATACGCCCGGCAGCGAGCCACCTTGCTGGCGATTACTCCATAGCGTGAGGCGCGTTTGCAGGCTGGCAGGCAATTGCAGCGAGAACAGGCCAAACATCGACAGCGCCAGCACGATAAACAGCGCCGATAAGCCAATCAGCACGTAAGGATGTTGCAGCGCCGCCTGGAAGCGTAATCCGGCCGCTGCCACAACCATGCCGAGCACGGTGTACGTCAGCGCCATACCTTGCACATACACCATCGCCAGCGCGAACAATCGCCCCATCGAATAGCGGCGCGGGCCTCCTAAAATGATGCTGGAGATCAGTGGATACATCGGCAGCACACACGGCGTGAAAGCGACGCCAATACCAATCAGCAGCGCCCAAAGCGGTGAAAACGGCAGCGGCGTGCTGTGATTGGCGGGCTGCGCACTGACCGCAGGCGCAGCCTGATTGGCGGCAACCGCGCTCAGCGGCACCGCGCGGGTTTCCGGCGGATAACAGAAGCCCGCAGCCGCACAGCCCTGATAGGTCACGGTGACGGTCGCGCCGGCAGCGGCCTGGCGCAGCGTGATCGGCAGTTGCAGATCCTGCGGATAGATTTCACTTTTGCCGTAGAACTCATCTTCGTGCGGCTGGCCCGGCGGCAGCGTGAGTGGAGCAATTTGCGCTTTTTGCGGCGTGACGTGGATTTGCTGGCGATAGAGATAGTAGCCATCCTTCACTTTCCAGCTGAGCGTCAGCTGATTGCCATGCTGAGTGAAATCGAAGCCAAACGCCTGATCAACCGGCACAAAGCGGCTGTTGTTGTTCGGGGAGAAGAGTGAGGCCTGTGCCGAAAGGCAGAAAACCAGCGCCAGGCAAAAGCCGGCAAGGCGAAAGAGTCGTGCAGCCATAGCGAATGAATGAGCTCCGGTGGCGAATAGGCCGCGATAATAGCACGACCGCTTCGCTACGAGGTTTTCAGGATGTAACGGCGCTACAGAATCAGGCTGCCAAACAGGAAGCCAAACGCCACCGAGAAGGCAATCGCCATCACGCCGGGAATAATAAAGGAGTGGTTAAACACAAACTTGCCGATACGGGTTGAACCGGTGTCATCCATTTCCACCGCGGCCAGCAGCGTAGGATAGGTCGGCAGCACGAACAGGGCGGAAACCGCCGCAAAGGACGCGACGGCGGCCAGCGGCGAGACGCCAAGCATCAACGCGGCAGGCATCAACGCTTTAGTGGTGGCGGCTTGCGAATAGAGCAGCGTGGAGGCGAAGAACAGCACCAGCGCCAGCATCCACGGATAACCTTGCAGCATGTCACCGGCTAACGCCTGAATGTCGTTGAGGTGTGCTTTAACGAAGGTATCGCCCAGCCATGCTACGCCCATAACGCAGATACAGGCGCTCATGCCCGATTTAAAGGTGCTGGCGCTGAGGATTTCACCGGTATCGACTTTACAGGTCAGGCAGATCAGCGTGGCAACGGTCAGCATAAACACCACGATGGCTTCGTTGCGTGGCAGCACGGGATTGCTGATCAGGCCAACGCTGTCGCTAATTGCGGTGGCGTAGAGCACCACGGCGGCGATGCCGATCAGGAACAGCAACACGGCACGCTTCGCGCCCGGTTTGATGTCATAAACCTGCTCACCGCGCAGTTTCACTTCACCTTTCGCTAAACGCGCCTGATATTTTTCATCATCCCTGAGCTCCTTGCCGAGAAAACTGGTGATGATGGCGGCGCAGAAGATCGCTGCCATGGTAGAGGGAATCGCCACACCCAGCAGCGCCAGATAACTCACGCCATGCGGTTCCAGGATTGAAGCGAAGAATACCACCGCCGCCGAGAGCGGCGAGGCGGTAATGGCAATCTGCGAGGCGACGACCGCAATCGACAACGGACGCGACGGACGCACGCCTTGCTCTTTCGCCACTTCGGCAATCACCGGCAAGGTGGAGAACGCGGTGTGACCGGTGCCGGCTAGCAGCGTCATGACATAGGTGACCAGCGGCGCAAGGAAAGTGACATAGCGTGGATGGCGGCGCAGCAGGCGTTCCGCCAATCCCACCAGATAATCGAGACCGCCGGCGATTTGCATCGCGGCAATTGCGGCAATCACCGCCATGATAATTTCGATTACATCAAAGGGAATCGCGCCGGGTTTTAAGCCGCACATCAGCGTCAACGCCAGCACACCTAAACCGCCCGCGAAACCAATACCGATGCCGCCCAGACGCGCACCGAGCCAGATTGCCAGCAGGACAATAACCAACTCCACTACTACCATTCGTTCCACTCCCTGAGCCGCGGAGAAATCCCGACTCTTAAAGTTGTAGCCGCCAAAATGAAAAAAGCACGCCGCATTGTATATGGGCGTGCTGTTGGCAACTTGATCCGGAACGGATTACTGTTCGTTTTCGTCGGTGTAACGTTTGGCTTTGTACGCCGGATGCATCAGGTTCTGAATGGAGAAAATGTCATCCAGTTCGGTTTCCGTTAGCAGGCCACGCTCCAGCACCACTTCACGCACGCTTTTACCGGTTTCGGCGCAAATCTTACCGACGATATCGCCGTTGTGATGGCCGATGTACGGGTTGAGGTAAGTGACGATACCAATCGAGTTGAACACGTAAGCTTCACACACCGCTTTGTTGGCGGTGATGCCGTTGACGCATTTTTCCAGCAGGTTGAAGCAGGCGTTCGTCAGGATGCTGATCGATTCGAACAGCGCCTGGCCAATCACCGGCTCCATCACGTTGAGCTGCAGCTGACCCGCTTCTGACGCCATGGTGACGGTGATGTCATTGCCGATCACTTTGAAGCACACCTGATTCACCACTTCTGGCACCACCGGATTGACTTTGGCGGGCATGATTGATGAACCGGCCTGCAGTTCAGGCAGGTTGATCTCATTCAGGCCGGCGCGCGGACCGGAGGAGAGCAGGCGCAGGTCGTTACAGATTTTCGACAGTTTCACGGCCAGGCGTTTCAGCGCCGAGTGCACCATCACGTACGCGCCGCAGTCGGAGGTGGCTTCAATCAAATCTTCTGCAGGCACCACCGGCAGATTACTCACTTCCGCCAAACGCTGTACCGCCAGCTGCTGATAGCCATCCGGCGTATTGAGACGTGTGCCGATGGCGGTGGCGCCGAGGTTCACTTCCAGCAGCAGTTCAGCGGTGCGCAGAATGCTGCGAGTCTCTTCATTCAGCAGCACGTTAAACGCGTGGAACTCCTGGCCAAGCGTCATCGGCACCGCATCCTGCAGCTGAGTACGGCCCATTTTCAGAATGCTTTCGAATTCAACCGCTTTTCGCTGGAAACCTTCGCTCAGCTGATTGATGCCGTCGAGCAGTTTCAGGATCGAAGCGTACACCGCGATACGAAAACCGGTTGGATAAGCATCGTTGGTGGACTGACACTTGTTCACGTGATCGTTGGGATTGAGGTACTGATATTCACCTTTCTGGTGGCCCATAAGCTCCAGGCCGATGTTGGCCAGCACTTCATTAGTGTTCATGTTGACCGAGGTGCCCGCGCCCCCCTGATAGACGTCAACCGGGAACTGATCCATGCATTTACCGTTATTCAGCACTTCATCACAGGCCTGAATAATGGTGTTGGCGATATTGCGGGGAATGGTCTGCAACTCTTTGTTGGCGAGCGCGGCTGCTTTCTTCACCATCACCATACCGCGGACAAACTCCGGTATGTCGCTGATTTTGTTATTACTAATATAGAAGTTTTCAATCGCACGCAGAGTATGAACACCGTAGTAAGCGTCTGCCGGAACTTCGCGCATGCCTAACAGGTCTTCTTCGATACGAATGTTATTCGCCATGATTACCTTCTTGTTATTGCTGCCTGGTTACTGCCGGGCGTCGGGATGGACGGGCGGCAAACAACGTGCAGGTGAAGCGATTATATTGTCGTGGAATGTCAGCGCCGACATATTATCCATCTTCGCACTGACGGGCACGATCATATTCTGATGTTACAGAATTGTTTGTGCACAGATCACTT
Source organism: Pantoea sp. DY-5 (assembly GCF_019795955.1). NCBI lineage: Bacteria > Pseudomonadati > Pseudomonadota > Gammaproteobacteria > Enterobacterales > Erwiniaceae > Pantoea > Pantoea sp. DY-5. The sequence continues at coordinate 373,051 of NZ_JAIMIE010000003.1, read as the reverse complement.
TACGGGCTTTTACAGGCCCAGCGGTAATAACGATATGTGATGTACTTCGCAATTTTAAGTCAGTGGGAAAAAAATGGCAGGATCGGTTGAAAATGCCGGTTCAAATGCCCATCTCTATCAATACGGTCATACAGACCCTCCCTTTCTGCTGCCTGGCAATTTGCGGGGCAGCTCCAACTCACAGGAGAACTCGGTGCGCTGGTTACCGTTCGTGATTTTTTTTGTTTTAGCCTGGATTGAGATCTCAATCTTCATTCAGGTCGCGCATGCGCTGGGCGTGCTGCTCACCATGCTATTGGTGATCTTCACCTCGTGTATTGGTGTGTCGCTGGTGAAAAATCAGGGCATGAAGAACTTCCGTTTGATGCAGGAGAAGCTGGCGCGTAACGAAAGCCCGGCGGCTGAGATGACCAAAAGCGTTTCGCTGATTATCTCCGGCTTCCTGCTGCTGTTGCCCGGTTTCTTCACCGACTTCCTCGGTTTACTGCTGCTGTTGCCGCCGGTGCAGAAGCATCTGACTTTGAAGCTGATGCCGCACTTGCGCGTATGGCGCGGACCGGGCGCCGGTCCGGATGCGGGTTTCACCGTGGACGGTGAATATGAGCGCAAAGATCAGGACCAAATAGGTCATGACAAAGACCATTAGATAATCAAGGCGGCGCAAGCCGCCTTTTTGTTGCTTTTTTCGCCGTCTGTTGCAGAAACGAAAATATTTATATTTTTTGCCCTTGAAAGCCCACTTATTGCCCCTATCTCTTCCAGCACGAGGCTGGAAGCCCTGCTGTCCGGCTCAACCCCAAAAATGAATGATTGGACTTTCTAAAGGAGAGCTATCAAATGAAAATTCGTCCATTGCACGATCGCGTTATCGTCAAGCGTAAAGAAGTCGAAGCTAAATCAGCGGGCGGCATCGTGCTGACCGGTTCAGCTGCCGGTAAATCTACCCGCGGTGAAATCCTGGCTGTTGGCAAAGGCCGCATCCTGGAAAACGGTGAAGTTAAGCCACTGGACGTAAAAGTGGGTGATCTGGTGATTTTCAGCGAAGGCTACGGTGCTAAAACCGAGAAAATCGACAACGAAGAAGTTCTGATCATCTCCGAAAGTGACATCCTGGCAGTTGTTGAAGCGTAATTTACGCGTAATTCACTGAACGAAACGAATTTAAGGGATATTTGAAATGGCAGCTAAAGACGTAAAATTCGGTAATGACGCACGCGTAAAAATGCTGCGTGGCGTAAACGTACTGGCAGATGCAGTAAAAGTTACCCTGGGCCCAAAAGGCCGTAACGTGGTTCTGGATAAATCTTTTGGTGCACCGACCATCACCAAAGATGGTGTTTCTGTTGCGCGTGAAATCGAGCTGGAAGACAAGTTCGAAAACATGGGCGCACAGATGGTGAAAGAAGTGGCCTCTAAAGCGAACGACGCAGCAGGCGACGGCACCACCACCGCAACTGTACTGGCTCAGGCCATCATCACCGAAGGCCTGAAAGCCGTCGCTGCGGGCATGAACCCGATGGATCTGAAGCGCGGTATCGATAAAGCCGTTATCGCCGCCGTTGAAGAACTGAAAACCCTGTCTGTGCCTTGCCAGGATTCACGCGCAATTGCACAGGTTGGTACCATCTCTGCTAACTCCGATGAAACCGTGGGCAAACTGATTGCCGACGCGATGGACAAAGTGGGCAAAGAAGGCGTTATCACCGTTGAAGAAGGCACCGGCCTGCAAGACGAGCTGGACGTGGTTGAAGGTATGCAGTTTGACCGCGGCTACCTGTCTCCGTACTTCATCAATAAGCCAGAAACAGGCGCAGTTGAGCTGGAAACCCCGTTCATCCTGCTGGCTGACAAGAAAATCTCTAACATCCGCGAAATGCTGCCAGTGCTGGAAGCCGTTGCGAAAGCCGGTAAGCCACTGCTGATCATTGCAGAAGACGTGGAAGGTGAAGCCCTGGCAACGCTGGTGGTGAACACCATGCGCGGTATCGTCAAAGTGGCTGCGGTTAAAGCACCTGGCTTCGGCGACCGTCGTAAAGCGATGCTGCAGGATATCGCTATCCTGACCGGCGGTACCGTGATCTCTGAAGAGATCGGTATGGAGCTGGAGAAAGCTACCCTGGAAGATCTGGGTCAGGCAAAACGCGTTGTGATCAACAAAGACACCACCACCATCATTGATGGCGTGGGCGATCAAGGCGCTATCTCTGGCCGCGTAACGCAGATTCGTCAGCAGATCGAAGAAGCAACCTCTGATTACGACAAAGAGAAACTGCAGGAGCGCGTAGCGAAACTGGCAGGCGGCGTAGCCGTGCTGAAAGTGGGCGCAGCAACTGAAGTTGAAATGAAAGAGAAGAAAGCACGCGTTGAAGATGCCCTGCACGCGACCCGTGCTGCGGTTGAAGAAGGCGTAGTTGCCGGTGGTGGTGTGGCGCTGGTTCGCGTTGCAGCGAAAATCGCCGCATCTGGCCTGAAAGGCGATAACGAAGATCAGAACGTGGGTATCAAAGTTGCGCTGCGCGCAATGGAAGCACCACTGCGTCAGATCGTTTCCAACGCCGGCGAAGAGCCTTCAGTTGTTGCTAACAACGTGAAAGCAGGCGACGGTAACTACGGTTACAATGCGCAGACCGAAGAGTACGGCAACATGATCGACTTCGGTATCCTGGATCCAACCAAAGTGACTCGTTCTGCGCTGCAGTACGCTTCATCGGTTGCGGGCCTGATGATCACCACCGAAGCGATGGTGACTGACCTGCCAAAAAGCGAAGCACCTGATTTAGGCGGCGCTGGCGGTATGGGTGGCATGGGCGGAATGGGCGGCATGATGTAATTGCCCCTGACTGCTTAAGTCATCTGGAAAACCCCCGATCGGAAACGGTCGGGGGTTTTTCTTTTGCTGGGGAACAAGGTATAAGTAAGGGCGCAATACTTCGGCTTTACGGGTTTAGGGCAATGAATGTTCAGAAAAAAAGTGCGCTTTTCTGCTACGCTGCCGCCCGACACTGATGATAATAAATGGGGATTACAATGCGGATTAACCTCTTGCTCGGTCTGGCAGTCGGAACTTTACTGCTGGCGGGCTGTAGCAGCTCCAATCAACTGAGTGCTGGCGGCGAACGTGTGACCTTCGTCGACCAACAACCCGCAAGTCAATGTCAGCTGCTGGGAACGCTTACCGGCTCTCAGAGCAACTGGCTGAGCGGTTCAGGCGGTGAAGGCAGTTCACTGCGTGGCGCAGCCAACGACCTGCGCAACCGCGCGGCAGAAATGGGCGGCAACGTGATTTATGGTGCCACCAGCCCGACGCAGAATCTGCTGTCAGCTTTCGCGCCGCTCGATAGCAAAATGACCGGTCAGGTGTATAAGTGCCCGTAAGTTGCAGTCGTAAAAAAAGCCGCTGATGCGGCTTTTTTTATTCCTGACGCAGCTGTAAATCCAGCGGCGTCTTGCTTGGCTCGCCGCCAATCTCGCGCGCCAGTTTCGGCACCATATAACCAGACACCATCGGCAGCAGCTGACGCATCAACCCCCGCGCTTCCTCATCTGACACAAAGAAGTGCGCCGCGCCTTGCACCTTATCCAGCACGTGCAGGTAGTAAGGCAGAATGCCGGCATCAAACAGCGCATTACTGAGATCCGCTAGCGTCTGCGCATCATCATTCACATCACGCAGCAACACGCTCTGATTAAGCAGCGTCACGCCGGCACGCTTCAGCATCTGCATGCCGTAACGCAGCTCGTCATCAACTTCCTGCGCGTGGTTGATATGGCTCACCATCAATACCTGCAGGCGCGTGTCCGCCAGAATCTGACACAAGCCTTCGGTGATACGCGCCGGGATTACTACCGGCAAGCGGCTGTGAATACGCAGACGTTTGAGGTGCGGGATTTTCTCCAGCGCATCCACCAGCCATGCCAGCTCATGATCTTTCGCCATCAGCGGATCGCCGCCGGAGAAGATAATCTCATCCAGTTCCGGATGCGTGGCGATGTAATCGATCGCCGCCTGCCAGTTACGCTTGTTGCCCTGATTATCCTGGTAGGGGAAATGACGGCGGAAACAGTAGCGGCAGTTAACCGCACAGCCGCCTTTTACCAGCAGCAGCGCACGGTTTCTATACTTATGCAGTAAACCCGGCACCACGCTGCTTTGTTCATCCAGCGGATCGGTGCTATAACCTGGCGCATCAATAAATTCCTGACGGCTGGTGAGCACTTGCAGCAGCAGCGGGTCCGTCGCATCGCCTTTTTTCATGCGTGCGATGAAGGCGCGCGGTACGCGCAGGGCGAAAAGCTTGCGTGCATCAGCGCCTGCAGCCAGATCAGCATGCTGATCAAGAGATAAAAGTTGCAGTAATTCAGCAGGTTCGGTGACAACATCAGCTAGTTGCTGCAACCAATCTTCTCTGACGGGGGGATTTAGGGTTACAATGTGTGCCATTTTTTTGGCTATTTACCAGTTCAATATTTACAGAGGGCCTTTATGGCGACTTATCTTAGCAACGATTTCCGTCCCGGTCTTAAAATCATGTTCGAAGGCGAGCCATATGCCATCGAAGCCAGTGAGTTCGTTAAGCCGGGTAAAGGCCAGGCATTTGCGCGCGTTAAAATGCGTCGTCTGCTGACCGGTTCTCGCGTTGAGAAGACCTTCAAATCTACTGACTCTGCCGAAGGCGCAGACGTTCGTGATATGACGCTGCAATACTCTTACAACGACGGCGACTTCTACTACTTCATGCACCCGGAATCTTTCGAGCAGTATCAGATCGAATCTAAAGTGCTGGATGACGTGACCAAGTGGCTGCAGGACAATGCGGATTGTATCGTTACCCTGTGGAACGATAAAGCGATCGCTGTTCAGCCACCAAACTTCATCGAAGCTGAAGTTATCGAAACCGATCCAGGCCTGAAGGGTGATACCGCAGGTACCGGCGGTAAGCCAGCTACATTGTCGACTGGTGCGGTGATCAAAGTGCCACTGTTCGTACAGATTGGCGAAGTGGTAAAAGTAGATACCCGCTCTGGCGAATACGTTTCTCGCGTAAAATAATCGTCAAATCAGGCGCATCATCGATGCGCCTTTTTTCTCTCTGTGTGTTTCCCTTCTCTTTTTTCATCCGCCTAATCCGCAGTTTTACAGATCAAGACTATGCTTTAAGAGCTGTACTTTTACTGCAACCAAAAAGGATATGGCTATGTTAAAGAAAAGTATTGTCGCGATTTTTTCCGTGCTGGTGCTCTCATCCGTTCTGACCGCTTGTAACACCACGCGTGGTGTTGGCGAAGACGTTCAGGCGGGCGGCAAAGCGATTCAGCGCAGCGCACAGTAAGCTATTCCGGTGCGAAAGCGGCTTTCGCACCGGTCCTCCTTATTTCTGCTCCACCCAAATCAGTTCATCCACCGGGAATCCGGCACTTCTGGCCTGTTCAACCAGGCGTTGCTTAACACTTTCATCCAGCTGCGGCGTACGTGACAGAATCCACAAGTAGCTACGATTCGGTCCGCATACCAGCGCATAGCGATAGTCAGGATCCAGTGCGATCACGTTGTAGCCGCCATAGAACGGGCCAAAGAACGACACTTTCAGCGAGGCGCGCTGTTTATCGCCGGTGAAGTAGGCTTTGCCAACGCTCTCTTGCCAGCGCTGTTTCTGCTGATTGTAGCCGCGATTGATCACCTTCAAACCGCCATCCTCGCGCGGACTATAATTAGCGGTAACCTGTTGTAATCCGCGCTCAAAGCGGTGATCGAGGCGAGCGATTTCATACCATTGGCCGAGATAGCGCTGAGTGTCGAAACCTTCCACCACCGTCACGCCTTTGGGCGGCGCGGTTGAGCAGGCAACGGAGAGAAAAGCGCTCAGGCTGGCGAGCAGGGTTTTCCATGGGGACATTGTGGGATTCCTTTACAATTTTAATGGGTTAAGTATAGCTGCCCGATAGCAAATTGCTGCCTTGGCCCGCTGCCGTTGTTTGCCATCGGCATTGCGGGTAGACTTCCACCCCTTATCTGTATGAGGAGTCATCAACATGAGCGAAACGGCAAGCTGGCAGCCGAGCGCACCCATTGCCAATTTGTTGAAACGCGCCGCTATTATGGCGGAAATACGTCGTTTCTTTGCCGATCGCGGCGTGCTGGAGGTCGATACCCCGGCGATGAGCCAGGCGACCATCACTGACATCCATCTGGTGCCGTTCCAGACGCGTTTTGTTGGGCCAGGCGCAGCCGAAGGGCGCGATCTGTGGCTGATGACCAGTCCGGAATATCACATGAAGCGCCTACTGGCGGCCGGAAGTGGTCCGATTTACCAGATGGGTCGCAGCTTCCGTAATGAGGAGGCCGGGCGTCACCACAATCCCGAGTTCACCATGCTGGAGTGGTATCGTCCGCACTACGACATGTACCGCCTGATGAACGAGGTGGACGATTTGATGCAGCAGGTGCTGGAGTGCGACAGCGCGGAATCCCTGTCGTATCAGCAGGCGTTTATCCGCCATCTGGAAGTCGATCCGTTATCGGCTGATAAAGTGCAGCTACGCGAAGTGGCGGAGAAGCTGGGCGAGGGCGAGTTGGCCAATCGTGAAGAAGACCGCGATACGCTGCTGCAGCTGCTGTTTATGCTGGGCGTTGAGCCGAAGATTGGTAACGATAAGCCGTGCTTCGTCTACCATTTCCCTGCGACGCAGGCCGCATTGGCGGAGATCAGTACGGAAGATCACCGCGTCGCCGAGCGCTTTGAGGTCTATTACAAAGGGATTGAGCTGGCGAACGGTTTCCGTGAATTAACCGATAGCCGCGAGCAGCGTCAGCGCTTTGAGCAAGACAATCGTCGTCGTGCTGCGCGTGGCCTGCCGCAACATCCTATCGATACCTATCTGCTGGATGCGCTGGCGCACGGTATGCCTGCCTGTTCTGGCGTGGCGTTGGGCGTGGATCGTTTGATCATGCTGGCGCTGAAAGCCAGCTCGCTAAGCGAAGTGATCGCCTTCCCGGTCGATCGCAGCTAAATCATCAGGGCGCGCAAGCGCCCTTATGGCGTGGTGGTGGCGGGCGCGGTCACTTCCGGGAATTCCTGAATCGTCACCGGCAAGGTCATTTTCTTTTCATTACGCAAGATCTGCACGTCAATCACCGAGCCCGGCCGAATTTCTGCCACCTGATCCATGGTTTCCTGCGCCGAGAGCGCCGGTTTACCATTCACTTCCAGCAGCACGTCATTGGCCTGAATGCCGGCGCTATCGGCGGGGCCGCCAGGCGTGACGTCACTGACGATAATGCCCTGCACGCGATCAAGATTACTGCCCTGGCCGTGCAGCGGCGGCAGTTCGCGCCCGGTGATGCCGATGTAGCCGCGAATCACCCGACCATCACGAATCAGCTTATCCATGATTTTGCTCGCCAGCGCGGTGGGAATGGCGAAACCAATTCCTTCCGGCGTTTCGCCATCGCTGCTTTTATCAAACGTCAGGGTGTTAATGCCCATCAGTTCACCCAGCGAGTTAATCAATGCGCCGCCCGAGTTGCCCTGATTGATCGAAGCATCGGTCTGCAGGAAGTTTTGTCGCCCGGATGAGCTCAGGCCAACGCGTCCGGTGGCGCTGATGATGCCTTGCGTCACGGTTTGCCCGAGGTTGTACGGGTTGCCGATCGCCATGACGACGTCGCCGATGTGTGCGATACGTTTGGCGTTGATAGGGATAACCGGCAAGTTGGAGGCGCTGATTTTCAGCACCGCTAAATCGGTCATGGCATCGGAACCCACTAAGGTGGCTTCGAAAAAGCGTCCATCCTGCAGCGCGACGATGATCTGGTCGGCGTTATTAATCACGTGTTTGTTAGTGAGGATGTAGCCTTTGCCGTTCATGATCACGCCGGAACCCAGCGTGGTGATGCCGCGATTATTGTTGCCATGGGCGCTGCGGTTATAGACGTTCACGACCGCGGGCACGGCACGTCGCACACCCTGGTTAAAACTAACGGGTGCTTCATCGTCGCTGTTGTCATGATCAAAGGTGACGTTGCTGCCCATACGCAGCGCAGGGATCGCGACGAGCAGTAAGCCAGCCACGATCAGGCCCATCACCACAGAACGCAAAAGTTTAAGAAACATGGTGTTATTTCAAGCCAGGTGAGATCGCAGGGCAGAATAGCATGAGAAAGGCGGACAAACACCTGCTTGTCCGCCTGTTGCGAGGATTATCGCAGAAGCAGGTAAATCGTCTCTTCGCCGCGCACCACGTTCAGTGCCAGCACCGGCGGTTTGCCTTCCAGCACTTTGCGCATTTCGGCAATAGAAGCGACGCGATTGCGGTTTACGCCGATGATCACATCATCTTTCTGCAAACCGACTTGCTCCGCTGGCGTGCCTTTTTCAATGGCATCGACTTTCACGCCTTTATCACCGGTTTTAGTCGCGCCGTCGCTCAGCGTTGCGCCTTGCAGTGCAGGCGACATCAGCTGCGCGCTGGCGGTGGTTTGCGCGCTTTGTTCCAGCGTGACGGTGACGTTGACCGGTTTGCCTTCACGTAGCAGGCCGATTTTTACGTCCTGGCCCGGCGGTGTGGTGCCGACTTTCACACGCAGCTCAGCAAAGCTGGTGATTGGCTTATCATTGATGGAGGTGATGATATCGCCAGCTTTGATGCCCGCTTTCTCGGCGGCTGACTTCGGCAGCACTTCCGAAACAAAGGCACCGCGCTGCGCATCAACGTTAAACGCTTTGGCGATATCGGCGGTCATTTCCGTACCTTTGATACCAAGCTGACCGCGCTTCACTTCGCCGAACTGAATCAGCTGCTGCGCCAGGTTCATCGCCATATTGGCGGGAATGGCGAAGCCAATGCCGATGTTGCCGCCGCTTGACGCCAGAATCGCGGTGTTGATACCAATCAACTCACCATTCAGGTTCACCAGCGCACCGCCGGAGTTACCGCGGTTAATCGCGGCATCGGTCTGAATGAAGTTTTCCAGTCCTTCCAGGTTCAGGCCGCTACGACCGAGCGCAGAGATGATGCCCGACGTGGCGGTTTGACCCAGACCAAACGGGTTACCGATGGCCACGGCAAAATCACCCACCTTCAGCGAATCAGAGTCGGCAATTTTCACCTGTGTCAGATTTTTCGCGCCTTCAACCTGGATCAAGGCGATGTCGGTTTGTTCATCGTGACCAATTAACTTAGCGTCATATTCGTTGCCGTCACCCAGTTGCACGCTGATTTTATCGGCGTTGCTGACCACATGGTTATTGGTGAGGATATAGCCTTTAGCGGCATCAATAATCACGCCAGAACCCAGACCTTCAAAAGGCTGCGGCTGCGATTGTCCCGGTGCCTGACCAAAAAAACGCTTCAGCGGTTCAGGAATATCCTGCGCCTGCTGACCGCTGTCGGTACCTTCAACACGCACGCTCACTACTGCGGGCAGAACTTTTTCCAGCATCGGTGCCAGGCTTGGCAATGCTTGTCCCTGAATCTGGGCGGGAAGAGTTGCCAGCGCACTCGGCGCCGCAGCCAAACTCATCCCGATACCTAAGGCTAATGCGCTTAACAGACGTGCTTGTTTTTTCATTGCTACAACGCTCTCGCTGCGAAAGGGATAAAAGAAGTGTGACAGTAGTTTGTGGTTTGTGTTCGAAAACAAAAAGGGCACAGCTAAGCTGTGCCCCAAAAGGATTAATTACGCGGAGCGCGGTCACTGCCACGTAACAGGCCGGATGCGCCTTCAGAGTAATCACGCGGCATCTGCACCGGCGCCTGGTCGTTATCCGCTTCGGCTTCCGTTAACTGGTAGGCAAACGGATTTTTCTCGCCGGGCAGATTTGGCAGCAGGTCGTTAGACCCTTTCGCCATGTGCTGATACAGCTGGCGATAATCATGCGCCATGTTGTCCAGCAGCTCGGCGCTGCGGGCGAAGTGGTTGGTGAGCTCCTCGCGGTAATCCGCCAGCTCGGCCTTCGATTTTTCCAGTTCATACTGCATGCTACGCTGCTCGCGCAGCTTCTTGTTGCCAAAACGCATGACGACTGCGCCGACAATAATGCCAATCACTAAACCAATCAGCCCGTATTCCCAGGTCATAATGACTCCCGTGTAATTTCCGTTGTTTCGTAGGGCATTGCTTCTGTTGCAACATCAACTTCAATAGCAGCCACTATACCCAATAATCTATTGGAAGTGGAACTATCGGGCTGCATCGCTTAGTGTAGAGCGGCCTAATTTTCGTCAACCGACCCGTGAATCGGACTTTTTCAGGGATTCTGAGAGAACCATGCAAACCTCATCTCCGCTTGCACGCTACGAGCAGGCGCTGTCGCAGGGCGAATTTCGCCCGGATGACGTACAACGAGAAGCGATTACCCGCTTAGATACCATCCAGCAAGGATTGATTGCCCGCCAGCAACAGGTTGAACCGGCTGCCAAAGGTCTGTTTGGCCGCTTGTCTAAGATGATCAATAAAGAGAAAAGCACCCGCGAAGCGCCAGTGCGCGGCCTGTATATGTGGGGCGGTGTGGGACGCGGTAAAACCTGGGTGATGGATCTGTTTTTTCAGTCAATTCCTGGTGATCGTAAGCTGCGCCTGCATTTCCACCGCTTTATGCTGCGTGTCCATCAGGAGCTGACGCAGCTGCAAGGCCACAGCGATCCGCTGCTGATTGTCGCCGATCGCTTTAAAGCGGAAACTGACATTCTCTGTTTCGATGAGTTTTTTGTCTCGGATATCACCGACGCCATGCTGCTGGGCACGCTGATGGAAGCGCTGTTCGCGCGCGGCATCTCGCTGGTAGCCACCTCGAACATTCCGCCGGATGAGCTCTATCGCAACGGCCTGCAGCGCCCGCGTTTCCTGCCTGCCATCGAACAAATCAAACGTCATTGTGAAGTGATGAACGTGGACGCCGGTATCGATTACCGTTTGCGCACCTTAACCTCGGCGCATTTGTGGAACTTCCCGCTCAACGAGGCCACGCATAGCGAAATGGAGCGCATGTTCCGCGCGCTGTCCGGCAAAGCGCGTGAAGACGCGCCGGTGCTGGAAATCAACCATCGCCAGATGCCCACGCTGGGCGTGCATGAAGGCGTGCTGGCGATCAATTTCCTGACGCTGTGCGGCGAAGGGCGCAGTCAGCACGACTATATTGAGCTCTCGCGCCGTTTTCACAGCGTCTTGCTGTATGATGTGCCGGTGATGATTTATAAGACCGAAGATCAGGCGCGCCGCTTCCTTGCGTTGGTCGATGAGTTCTACGAACGCCACGTGAAACTGGTTGTCGCGGCTGAAACATCACTGTTTGAAATTTATCAGGGCACACGCTTGAAGTTTGAGTATCAGCGCTGCTTGTCGCGTTTGCAGGAGATGCAGAGCGAAGAGTATTTGCGTCTGCCGCATCTGCCCTGATGACGTGGCATAAATCGTAGGTTTTAGATGCAAAAAGGTTCGATCTTTGAGTTCGACTTCTCTATAATCTTGCGACCCCACGTTACAGCATCGGTTTTCTTTCCCAAGAACTCGATGTGATCCGGTAACTCACTTGAAGGGGTGGCTTGCTGGGCAAAATGGTCGTGTGAGCCTCAATCGTTTACTTAGCGTTTGGGATTTCACCAACGTGTAACTTTTTATTTGGGTAAGCTTTTCAATGAAAACTTTTACAGCTAAACCAGAAACCGTACAGCGTGACTGGTATGTTGTTGACGCAACGGGCAAAACCTTGGGTCGCCTGGCGACTGAACTGGCGCGCCGTCTGCGTGGTAAGCACAAAGCGGAATACACTCCGCACGTTGATACCGGTGATTACATCATCGTTCTGAACGCAGAAAAAGTTGCTGTAACCGGCAACAAGCGTACTGACAAGATTTACTATCACCACACTGGCCACATCGGTGGTATCAAGCAAGCGACCTTTGCAGAGATGATCGAGCGCCGTCCTGAGCGTGTGATTGAAATCGCGGTTAAAGGCATGCTGCCGAAAGGCCCACTGGGTCGTGCTATGTACCGTAAACTGAAAGTTTACGCAGGCAACGAGCACAACCACGCGGCGCAGCAACCGCAAGTTCTTGACATTTAATCGGGATTATAGGCAATGGCTGAAACTCAAAACTACGGCACTGGTCGCCGCAAAAGCTCTGCCGCTCGCGTCTTCATCAAGCCGGGTAGCGGTAACATCGTAATTAACCAGCGCTCTTTGGAGCAGTACTTCGGTCGCGAGACTGCACGCATGGTCGTGCGTCAGCCGCTGGAGCTGGTTGATATGGTTGGTAAATTTGACCTGTACATCACCGTTAAAGGTGGTGGTATTTCTGGTCAGGCTGGTGCGATCCGTCACGGTATCACACGCGCTCTGATGGAGTACGACGAGTCTCTGCGTTCTGAACTGCGTAAAGCGGGCTTCGTTACCCGTGATGCGCGTGAAGTTGAACGTAAGAAAGTCGGCCTGCGTAAAGCACGTCGTCGTCCGCAGTTCTCCAAGCGTTAATTGTTTGCTGCTTCGGCAGCGGCAGTTGGCTCAAAAAACCCGCTTCGGCGGGTTTTTTATTGCCTGCATTTATGATTTTTTCCCACGAAAAACGCGAGCTTTACCCGCATTTTGCCCGCAAATCATCACGCCCGCCCCACAAGCTGCTTAAAATCTGGTAAACTCACTGTCACTTTGCGCCTGCAAGACGCAGCGTTGTGCATGTCGTTCCTGTCCGGAAGACCGGTCGATGCTCCTGACGCTGACGGTAGGCGAATCTGATGAGCCGGTGAGTCGCCGCGTGGTTGGCTATTCGCAGTATCTTTTTGTGAACAAACTTGGAGGTTTTCATGGCTGTCGCTGCCAACAAACGTTCGGTAATGACGCTGTTTTCTGGTCCGACTGACATTTTCAGCCATCAGGTACGTATTGTACTGGCTGAGAAGGGCGTCAGCGTGGAGATCGAGCAGGTTGAAACGGATAACCTGCCGCAGGATCTGATTGACCTCAACCCGTATCGCACCGTACCGACGCTGGTCGACCGTGAACTGACGCTGTATGAATCACGCATCATCATGGAATACCTCGATGAGCGTTTCCCGCATCCACCGCTGATGCCGGTTTACCCGGTCGCGCGCGGTGAAAGCCGTCTGATGATGCACCGCATCGAGCAGGATTGGTACAGCCTGATGCGCACCATAGAAACCGCCAACGGTGCCGAAGCCGATGCAGCGCGCAAGCAACTGCGTGAAGAGCTGCTGGCGATTGCGCCACTGTTCGCACGTACGCCTTTCTTCATGAGCGAAGAGTTCAGCCTGGTGGATTGCTATCTGGCGCCGCTGCTGTGGCGTCTGCCGCAGATGGGTGTTGACCTGTCTGGCGCGGGTTCTAAAGAGCTGAAAGGCTATATGACGCGCGTGTTTGAACGTGACTCTTTCCTCGCGTCACTGACGGAAGCAGAACGTGAAATGCGCCTGCAAGCTCGGGGCTAATGTATGGAAATGTCGCAACTAACGGCGCGTCGTCCTTACCTGTTGCGGGCGTTCTACGACTGGTTGCTGGATAATCAGTTGACGCCGCATCTGGTGGTCGACATCAATCTGCCTGGTGTGCAGGTGCCGCTGGAATATGCGCGTGATGGGCAGATCGTTCTGAACATCGCGCCGCGTGCGGTAGGCAATCTTGACCTCGCTAATGATGAAGTGCGTTTCAACGCGCGTTTCGGTGGCGTACCGCGTCAGGTTTCTGTGCCGATGGCTGCGGTTCTGGCGATTTATGCCCGTGAAAACGGCGCTGGCACCATGTTCGAGCCGGAACCGGCTTATGAGCTGGCGACGGACGAGCAGGATGGTAGCGGTCAGGAAGAGACGATGATGTCTGTGATTGATGGCGATCGTCCGGATGATGCGACTGACGACGACCACTCTCCAGATGATGAGCCGCCGCCGCGTGGCGGACGACCTTCACTGCGTGTGGTGAAGTAAAACGTGCAATAAAAAACGGGCCGATTGGCCCGTTTTTTTATGCCTGCGCGTCTTAGTAGACGTCGCGCAGGTAGCGTTTATCTTTCTTCAGCTGATCAACGTAAGCCGCCGCTCGCTCGCTGGACAAGCCACCGAACTGACGAACCACTTCATACAGCGCGGCATCAACGTCTTTTGCCATGCGAGATGCGTCGCCACACACGTAGAAGTACGCGCCATCCTGCAGCCAGGCATACAGCTCTGCGCCTTTCTCCAGCATGCGGTTCTGCACGTAGATCTTCTCTTCCTGATCGCGCGAGAAGGCCAGATCCAGATGAGTCAGCAGACCTTTCTCCTGCCATGCCTGCAACTCTTCTTCGTAGATGTAATCATGTGCCTGATGCTGGTCACCGAAGAACAGCCAGTTTTTACCTTCTGCGCCGGTTGCCTGACGTTCCTGCAGGAAGGCGCGGAACGGTGCAATACCGGTGCCTGGTCCAACCATGATCAGCGGCGCATTGCCGTTTGACGGCACACGGAACGCTTTGTTTGGCGAGATGAAGATCGCCGGCTTTTCGCCGCGACGTACACGTTCAGCCAGATAGGTTGAGCACACACCTTTACGCTCGCGGCCGCCGCTGTGATAGCGCACGGAAGCGATGGTCAGATGGACCTGATTTGGATAGGCTTTCGAGCTCGACGAGATGGAGTAGGCGCGATGCTGTAACGGACGCAGCATGGCAACAAATTCCGGTACCGACAGGCTGCGGGTCAGCTCAAGCTGCAGCAGATCCAGCGTGTCTTTGCCCCACAGCCAAACGGCAAGGGTATCTTTATCGTCGTGCTGCAAGACGTGACGCAGTTCCTGGTTGGTGGTGTGCTGGCCAACCCACTCAATCAGTTTGCGTGACGGCTCGGAAATTTCGAACTGATAAGTCAGCAGATCGCCGAGGTTGCGATCAAAGCTGGGAACTGGCGTTTCGTAATCTGCTTTCAGCTGAGTCAGCAGCAGTGAAACCAGTGCTGCGTCGTTCACCGGGATCACACCCAGCGCATCGCCCGCTTCATATTTCAAACCGCTGTCGGTGAGATCAAATTCGAAGTGACGAATATCTTTCGCCGACTCTTCTGCCGAAAGACGCTTGTTAGTCACCAACGCAGCCGCATATGGGTTTTGCTTATTGCTGCCCGGAATGACCGGCGCTTCTGGCGCGCTTTCTAATGCTGTACCGCTGCTGCCTGCACTGGCGGCGAATTGCGGCATCGCCGTACCAATCCACGCGCTGGATGGCTCTTCGAAGTCGATATCGCAGTCGATACGATCGGCGACGCGTTTTGCACCGAGCTGCTCAAGACGCATATCGATGAATTTACCTGCCTGGCAGAAACCGTCGTAGCCGGTGTCGCCAATCGCCAATACCGCAAAGTGCATCTGCTCCAGACGCGGCGCGGTGCTGGCTGAAATCGCGTTCCAGAACAGCTGGGCGTTGTCCGGCATTTCGCCTTCGCCGTAGGTCGAGGTGACGATCAGCACGTGACGCATGGTAGCGAACACATCCAGATCCACTTCGCCCAGCGCTTGAACCACCGGCACCAAACCTTTGGCGCGTGCGGCTTTAGCGGCCGTTTGCGACAGCGCTTCAGCGTTGCCGGTCTGTGAACCGAACAGGATGTGCAACTGCGTATTGGTGCTGGCACCTGCAGCCGGTGCGCTCTGCTTGTCTTCTAATACCAGCAGGCGCGAATGGAGACCGGCGAGGAAGCCCGCCAGCCAGTATTTCTGCTCACCGTTAAACGGTGCATCTTCAGGAATGTAAGGAATTTTCATCGGTAAGGCACTCAATCCTGTTCAATCAAAATATAAAAACTAAATTACACATGTTCAGTAGCACTGTAATCAGGAAAGTTTCCCGACTGCAGCAGCGATTTCTGGCAAGGCAGCACGCGCAAACAGCTCTTCAAAATCAGGCAGATGACCAAGCACTTCACGGTTGCAGGCATCCTGATAGATGATCCAGCCGTAAGTCGCCAGGCTGTCCATCGAGCGAATGTTGCGCTGCGTTAATGCCGCTTTGTAATCTGACATTCGTTTCGCGGCGATCAGGCTTGCTAGTTCGTCATCGCTGTAGCTCTCAATCGCCGAGCGTGCATGACGTTGCAGCTTGCTGATGAGCGTGAAATCTTCGGTCATCAGCAGATTGCGTACCGCTTTTTCTACTGCTGGATCTTCCACCGCCGTGCCTTTCGGCAGCTTGCCCAGCGCCAGCTGCTGCGCGAGGCTGAGAACGGTGTAGTTGTTCAGCAGAACAAACATCTCTAGCGTATCGGTCGCGCCATAAGCCGGAACTGCGCCGTTGGCAATGGTTTTACCGTCACGCCACGCTGATTTGAACTTCGCAACCTGATGCGCAGCCAGCGAGGTTGACAGCTCTTCAAGCAGGTCTTTACGTGATTTGGCTTTCAGGATCTCGGTGCCATCCTGATACAGCAGCAGCGAACGCGGCATCACATAAACAAAATGGTGGCACTCGGTTTCCCAGTTATCCAGCAGCCAGGCCGCGCGTGGCGATTGGGTTGCTTCCAGATGCCAGTTCAGCATGGTCAGCACCGCTTGTTTGTGCACCTGCGCCATTTCATCTTCATCGGCGATAGAACCAAACAGCACCGAATCACCTGCTGCGTGGGCTGCCAGCGATCCATACGGATCGTACTGGTAAGCGAAACCGCCGCTCATGCCGTTGCCAAAGCCTTTACCAAAGGTGCCAAGGTTGAGGATGGCGCCGTTGGTCATGTATTCGCAGCAGAAGTCACCAACGCCTTCCACTACCGCGGTTGCGCCGGAGTTACGCACGGCGAAGCGGTCACCCGCCTGGCCCTGAACGAACAGACGGCCGCCGGTGGCGCCAAACAGCGCGAAGTTACCGATCAACACGTTGCCATCGCTATCCTGTGCGCCGCCGCCTGGTGACATCACCACCAACTCGCCGCCGCACTGGCCTTTGCCGACACCGTCGTTACAGGTGCCGTAATGCTTCATCTGCATGCCGTCGTTGCAGAACGCGCCGAACGACTGGCCGGCAGAACCGCTGGTGTTAATCAGCACGGTGGCTGGCGCCAGATAGTGACGACCGCGATCGTCTTTCAGCACCGCTGGTAATGCAGCCAGCTGCTCTGTCGAGAGTTCATGGTTCAGCATGCGTTCGATATCGATCGCCAGCTGACCACCGACGCTTTTGTTACGGTTGTTCAGCGTGATGCCCGCGCCCAGCGCGATTTCACGGCTTGCCGCGCCAACCAGCTGTGTTTTCAGTTCGTTGACCCAGCCATCATCCAGTTCAAAGTCTTTTTCCAGATACACCGGCTTAGCAATTTTCTGCTCTGGCACCACGGTCAACATCGCACGCAGATCCAGTTTGCCGACTTCCAGCGGGTGATCCATCAAGTGCAGCAGATCCGAACGGCCACGCGCTTCACGCAGGGAACGCAGACCGAGGCGGGCGAGGAACTCACGCACTTCCTGCGCCACGTTGATGAAGTACTGCGCCAACTGACGCGGATCACCATCAAACGCTTCGGCGTTGGTGGTTAAACCGGCCGGGCATTTGACGTTACAGTTTTTCGCCATCACGCATTTCAGCATCATCAGCGCGGTGGTGCCGAACTCGAAGCTGTCGCCACCGAGCAGGGCAGATTTGATCACATCGCTGCCGGTCTGCTGCGCGCCGGAGCAGCGCAGCTGCACTTTGTCGCGCAGGCCGTTGGCACACAGCGCCTGATGCACTTCAGCGATGCCGATTTCCGCCACGCGGCCGGTATATTTCAGGCTGGTAACGGAAGCTGCGCCGGTGCCGCCGGTGTTACCCGCGACGTTAATGACATCTGCGCCAGCTTTCGCCACGCCAACGGCGATGGTGCCGATACCTTCAGAGGAAACCAGTTTGACGATGACGCGCACGCGCGCGGCTTTACAGTCGTGGATCAGCTGAGCCAAATCCTCGATGGAGTAAGTGTCGTGGTGCGGCGGCGGTGAAACCAGCTCAACGCCCGGCGTACCGCCACGCGCTGCGGCAATCTCAACGGTCACTTTTGGTGCTGGCAACTGGCCGCCTTCACCAGGCTTCGCGCCCTGACCGATTTTGATTTCCAGCTCTTCCAGCATTGGATCAGCAAGATAAGCCGCCCACACGCCGAAACGCCCGGATGCCAACTGCTTGATACGTGACGCGCGGATGGTGCCGTGACGTGAATAGTGCTCGCCACCTTCACCACAGTTACTCATGCCGCCAACCATGTTGGTACCGTGCGCGACAGCTTCGTGCGCCGGCGCAACCAGCGCTCCGTGGCTCATCGCACCGGAAGCAAAGGTACGCGTGATTTCGTGGGCTGGCTGAATCTCTTCCAGCGGCAGCGATGGCAGCGCGGTGAAGATCAGCGACAGATAATCGGCTGCTTTGCCGTAAGCGGTGATATGCAGCACGCCATTCGCTACGTTGCTGCTTTCGATATCGTCGGTGAAACGGGTTTTCAGCGCCCGCGCCAGCGCTTCCAGGCGCTCGCTTTCCGGTTTCAGGCCAGCAATGGCATCGATCAGACGCAGCTCGAACTGGTTCAGGCTGCCGTTCACTGCCTCACATTTCAGGCCACGCGTAGCGAAACCGTTGTTCACCAGCGAGTAACGGCCCAGTTTACGGCCGAATTCGGCTTCACTGTCCACGTGGGTCAGATCGCACGGCAGCGCGAGGATGTCACGTAGCGCCGCAGGACGGCGTTTACGTTCGGCATGCATCAGGCTGGAGAACTGACGATAATCTGGCGTGATGGCAAAGCTGTCGATCACATCATTTGGGATGCGCTCAAAGCTGCTGTCTTTAAAGGCTTCGGCTTTGATGTTGAACGCGTTATCCAGTTTGGCCAGCGTCATCAAACGAATAAAGTTGTCCTCTTCGCGCTCTTTGTTAGCAAAGCGAATGGGTTGTTCCGTCATATCAATGAAGGTACGCACCGCGATGGTGCCGTATGAGTGGCCCGCGCCTTCAGCACGCTCTTTGAACAGGCCGAGCAACGGCACTTCCGCTTCGCCCTGAATTTTTAATGCGCTTTGATGCCAGTCTACCGCCATCTGGGCGATCGCCGGGAAGCCCGCGCCGCCGACCGGCGTTTTGATATTCGGGAAA
Organism: Pantoea sp. DY-5; assembly: GCF_019795955.1. Taxonomy (NCBI): domain Bacteria; kingdom Pseudomonadati; phylum Pseudomonadota; class Gammaproteobacteria; order Enterobacterales; family Erwiniaceae; genus Pantoea; species Pantoea sp. DY-5. The sequence goes on along the minus strand of NZ_JAIMIE010000003.1, from coordinate 353,965 downwards.
TACTTTTTCAATACCGGATCGTCGGTATTCAGGAAGTTCGGCTCGAAGAACTCGCCGCAGCTGTAGCTCTCAACGGTACACAGGCCGACTTTACCCATGGTTTTCATCAGCGCTTTTTCGGCTGCTTTGGCATAGCGTTTAAAGGCTTTATTTCCTTCTTCGCCTTCACCGAATTTCTCTTCCGCACGCATCTGCACGCCGAGTGGGTAAACGGCAGAAGCACCGAAGCCCAGCGTCGCCGCGATATGGTGTGAAGAGATGCTTTGGCCACTTTCGACCACCAGCGAAACATCCAGACGCAGACCTTCCTGCACCAGACGTTGGTTGATCGCCGACACCATCAGCAGCATCGGGATCGCTGCGTGAGTTGAAGAGATATGACGATCGGTGATCACCGCGATGCCGCCTTGCTGGCGTGCGAAATCGACAACCTGCTGGGCTAAGTCATCAATGGCTTTTTCCAGCGCGTTGGCGTTGGCCGCACGGCTGACGATATCTTTGCCGACCACCGGCTCATACAGCATCTCGAAACGCGCATAAGGAGCGACGGTTTGCTCGCGCAGGCGCAGCATGTCGAGGTGCGTCAGGATTGGCGTCGGAACAATGATTTGCTGACCTTTGCTGCGGCCGAGATGCGGCTTCGCACCCAGCGCAACACGCAGCGTCATGCCGTCCGCTTCACGAATGGAGTCGAGCGGCGGGTTGGTAACCTGGGCAAATCGTTGTGAGAAGTAGTGCGCCATGCCGCCTTCATGGTCAGACAGGCCGTTGATGGCGTTGCCATACCCCATGGCTGAGATCTTCTCAGCGCCGGTTTGCAGCATCGGATCCATCATAAATTTGAAGCTTTCCTGGTTGTAGTAGTAGGCGACAAAACGTTGATAGGTTTTGAGGTCACCACGATAACGCAGCGGCGAGCCGAGCTGCTCTGCCTGAATTTCTGGCAGGTCGGCGAGATCGATACGCGCTTTGCTCAGCAGTGACAGATAATCTTTTTCAGCGGCCAGTTTTTCCAGCGCTTCAACCGTGGTGTAAGAGCGTTTCTCTTTGTGATCGTAATAGAGCATGCCGCCCGCTTCGATACGGCCACGACGCAGCACGCTTTCCGGTGGGAAGGCGATCTGGCCCGCTTCAGACATCGCTCCGATGTACTCCGCGGTTTCAACGGAACGCAGCGGACGCAGACCGAGGCGGTCAAGTCGCGCGCCGATAACTTCACCGTTACCGAAGATCAGCGCAGCTGGGCCATCGTTCTTCTCTTCATATAAAGAGAAGTACTCGAGCATGGCGCGCACTTCGTTCGAGAGCGAGGTATCGTTCTCCCACGCTGGCGGCATCATCGAAACTACGGCGTTGATCAGGTCGAGGTTATCTTCCATCAAACGGCTATGGATGCTCTGGTCGAGACGCGAACTGTCGGACTGACCTTTTGGACGCACGATTTTTTTACCGCGCGCCAGCATCAGTGCCGCTTCGGCAATGCGGTTTTTACGATCGGTGTTCAGCTCGCCGTTGTGCGCCATTAAGCGGAATGGCTGCGCCATGGTGGTATGCGGATCGGTGTTGGTCGAGAAACGGGTGTGGAAGAACAGCCCGCGCACCTGATGATCGGCATCGGTCAAATCTTTGAAGTAAGGAATCACTTCGTTGGAGTTCAGACGCGCTTTAAATACCTGCGTGCGCGAAGAGAGCGACAGCGGATAGAGGCCGCCGAATTCGCTTTCGGTAAAGGCGCGCGCTTCGATATCCAGCAGCGCGCGATAAATCTGGCGCTCGAATTCGAGTTGTTCAGTCACTTCCTGCGGCGCGGCAAAAATCCACTGCACAATCGGCAGCTGGAATTGCAGGGCGGCCGGGCGCGTCACGCTGCCGTCCAGCGGCATATCGCGTTTCACTAATACCGGGAAGTTATGCGCCGCCAGCGTTTCTTCAACCAGACGCTCAGCGTTTGCACGCAGCTCTGCGTCTTTTGGCACAAAGAAGTTACCGACGCCAAAACGTCCGGCTTCCAGCGCCAGACCGGTGACCTTGCGGAAGAAGTTCAGGGAGAGATCGACGTTCACACCCGCGCCATCGCCCACGCCTTCGGCAGACATGCCGCCACGATGCGGAACCGTGCACAGCGCGCTATGGGCCATCCGCAGAATCTCATGAGTCTGCTCGCCGTCCTTACGGGTAATGAAACCTACACCACAGCTGTCACTGCCAGCTGATGGGTCATACAAACCATAGGGATTCGGTTTTTGCGTGGACATTGAGAGTCTCCTTAAACTTCTTTTGACATTACCTGCATTATTTCGCGTACCGCAGCGTGACAATGTAAGCCAGCGCGGCGGTATCAATTCTTGTGCCGCTCAGTAAAGAGCAGGCGTCGCAGCACCGAGCAAGGGCTCTCAAGACACTGTTGTCACGTCCTTAATGAGCTGCTCTTTTTATTCCGGTCTCTTTCGGGAGATAGCTTGCATCCAGAGGGAGGCTTCTTGCTGCATAGATATGCCGAGACACAGGCCCACCAGGAAAGCTTCCAGTGGAATTCCAACTTATCGGGAAAGCGAACTCAGGTCAAATAGCCAGCTTTGATGCGGGTAATAGGCTTTCTTGTCACTTAATTAAATGATTAATAAGAATTTATTGCGTAAATTTATGTCAATATCCCGCTGCGCATTCCCCCAGGAAGTGTGAGCCGTCTCACTGTGACCCAGCCCTCTAATATCCAAACAATGCTGGCAGAAAGGGTTATAACAGCATTTAATGCTGTTAGGGGCAGTTGATACACAGCATGTATCTGTTTTTCTTATGGCGTCATATTTGAATCAAAATGGCGCTGCCATTAGTAAAATTAATCACGCAAAGCGTGCGTAGAAAGTCATTTAAGATGAATGGGTATGCAATAAGGAGGTGCAACCATCAGGATGAATGGCTGCCAGGGTGCTGATTAGCACCGGATGTTGAGGAAAGGTCCGCAAAAGTGCGGCCCTCCAGATTATTCAGTTGGCAGAATTAGTCAAGCGCTTTGCGCATATAGAAGGGAACGTCGGCGAAATCACGCTGCGATGCACCATTACAGGGCATAACCTGCGCGATATGGCCGGGTGAAGCGGGGCAGCGCAGCGATAATTACGCTATCATGAGCCAGATTTCGTTCAGGGAGCTCGTAATGAAACAGATTCGTCTTTTAGCGCAGTACTACGTTGATTTGATGGTCAAACTCGGCCTGGTACGCTTTTCGCTGCTGTTAGCCTCAGCGCTGGTGGTGCTGGCGATGGTGGTACAGATGGCCGTCACCATGGTATTGCGTGGGCATGTGGAGAGCATCGACGTCGTCCGCTCCATCTTCTTCGGTCTGTTGATTACGCCCTGGGCCGTCTATTTCCTCTCAGTGGTGGTCGATCAGCTGGAAGAGTCGCGCCAGCGCCTGTCGAAACTGGTGGATAAGCTGGAAGAGATGCGTACGCGCGATCTCGAGCTTAACCAGCAGATGAAAGAGACCATCACCCAGCTTAATCAGGAAATTAACGACCGTATTAAAGCCGAGCAAGCGCGCGAGCAGGTGATGGATAAGCTGCGCGAAGAGATGGCACGACGCGAGCAGGCGCAAATTGAGCTGGAACAGCAATCCTCCTTCCTGCGCTCCTTCCTTGATGCGTCACCGGATTTGGTGTTCTACCGCAACATTGATAAGCAGTTCTCCGGCTGTAATCGCGCCATGGAACTGCTAACCGGCATGAGTGAAAAGCAGCTGATTGGCCTGACACCACGCGATATCTACAATGATGAAGCCGCCACCAAAGTGCTGGAAACCGATGAGAAGGTGTTCCGCCACAATGTGTCGCTAACCTACGAACAGTGGCTGCAATATCCCGACGGGCGCAAAGCCTGTTTCGAAATCCGTAAAGTGCCCTATTACGACCGTGTCGGAAAACGCAGTGGCCTGATGGGCTTTGGCCGCGACATTACCGAGCGTAAGCGCTATCAGGACGCGCTGGAGAACGCCAGCCGTGAGAAGACTACCTTTATTTCGACTATCAGCCATGAGCTGCGTACGCCGCTGAATGGCATCGTCGGGCTGAGCCGCATCCTGCTGGATACCGATCTCAATCAGGAGCAGCTGAAGTACCTCAAAACCATCCACGTGTCGGCCATCACGCTGGGCAACATCTTCAATGATGTAATTGAAGTGGACAAAATCGAACGCCGCAAAGTGCAGCTGGATAATCAGCCGCTGGATTTCACCGGTTTCCTCGCCGATCTGGAAAACCTCTCCGGTCTGCTGGCGCAGCCAAAAGGGCTGAAATTTGTCATGGCGCCGGAGCTGCCGCTGCCCCATAAAATTTCGGCGGATGGCACGCGTCTGCGTCAGATTCTGTGGAACCTGATCGGCAATGCCGTGAAATTTACTCAGCAGGGCGAGATTGTGGTGCGCGTTGCCTATCGTCAGGATGAAACGCTGCACTTTGAAGTGCAGGATTCCGGAATGGGCATTCCGCAGGAAGAGCAGGATAAGATCTTCGCCATGTATTACCAGGTGAAAGATCAGCACGGCGGCAAGCCGGCAACGGGCACCGGCATCGGTTTAGCGGTCTCGCGTCGTTTAGCCCAGGCGATGGGCGGCGATATCAGCGTGAGTAGCGTCGCGGGGCAGGGTTCCTGCTTCACCGTGGAGATCAACGCGCCACGCGTCGCTGAGGAAGTGGAAGACGACAATCTGGATGACAGTATGCCGTTGCCGGCGCTGCATGTGTTGCTGGTGGAAGATATTGAACTCAACGTCATCGTTGCGCGCTCGGTACTGGAGAAGCTGGGTTGCAGCGTCGAAGTCGCGATGACCGGTACGGATGCGCTGGCGATGTTTGATCCGCAGGAGTTCGATCTGGTGCTGCTCGATATTCAGCTTCCGGATATGACGGGCCTCGACGTGTCACGTGCCATCCATCAGCGTTACGCAGATGTGGCGCTGCCGCCGCTGGTGGCATTGACCGCCAATGTGCTGAAAGACAAAAAAGAGTATCTCGATGCCGGCATGGATGATGTGTTGAGCAAACCGCTTGCTGTGCCAGCGCTTACGGCGGTGATCAAGAAGTTCTGGGATTATCAGCCGGAGCTGGAAGAGATCGCCACCGAATCATCAGACGCGCAGTCGCGCACGCTGCTAGATGTGGCGATGCTGGAGCAATACATTGAACTGGTTGGCCCTGGTTTGATTACCCAAAGCCTGACCATGTTTGAGCAGATGATGCCGGGCTACCTCGAGGTGCTGGATTCCAACATGATGGCGCGCGATCAAAAAGGCATTGCTGAAGAAGGGCACAAGATCAAAGGTGCGGCAGGTTCGGTTGGCTTACTGCATATACAGCAGTTGGCGAAGCAGATTCAGTCGCCGGAATTGCCAGCGTGGTGGGACAACGTGCAAGAGTGGGTCGATGAGTTAAAACAAGAGTGGCTGAAAGACGTGAACGTGTTACGTGAATGGGTAGCGGAGCGGGAAAAATTACAGGACGTTAGAAAAAAATGACCCCAGTCGAAACTGGGGTGCGCGAATACTGCGCCAACACCAGGGAAATGGGCATTGCTGCTATTATTAGAAATCGAATAAGAAAGCAGCAGTTCGGTATTGGTTAACGCTTCCAAATCACCTTAACAAATTCGCCAATGCTTGCGACAAGATTCATTAAATTGTGTGATGTTGAGCAGCGATTAAATACAGAAAACATTAATTTGCTGACACAGTCAAGCAAGGAATTAATTTCTTTGCCATATTGCACCTTTTTTGACCAATTGTTCTGCTTTTTGCCTGGTTTTGCTTCAGTCGTTAGCAGGAAAAGCCTGACACGAGCATGGAAAATATGATTCTGACAAAAAATTGAAGTTAAGTTAGATTAACATGCTGATATTGATGAATAAAGTAAGGTTTTCTGACGGCTTATCCAAAACGTTTTGGAAACCTTAAACGGAAAGTTCCAGTTTATAGTTTATTGAATGATGTAAACCAATTGTGCGGTAAATCGCTTTACCATCATTGAGGCCCAATGCAGGCAGGATCATACAGATTTGGTCGCATTTTTCAGATTGGTCTCTGTAATCAATGAACAAGTTCGAACATCATAAAAAATTATAGTTAAGCTTCATGAAAGCTTTTGCGTGAGCGATATCACATTCAGTTAAGTGTTCATGCACGCAGCGCCTGGTGCATTTAACATCATGGAACCGATTCCTTTTTGGCGGAAGTGCTTGATGTGATTGGCTCTAATAGAGGAACGTTGATTGCGCAGGCAACAATTTCACTGACGTTTTTGCCAATCAGAGGATAAAATTTAGTGGTTAATCGTTGGTGTTAGCTATTGTGACTTGGGTGATTGATTAATACAGGGAACAGGTAAGAGAAAATTGCATGAGCAAGAGTAAAGGGACGTTGGGAAAACGTATTAAAGTACTGATTGCTAAAGTGCTGCTGGCCTGGCTCGGCATCTGGTTAGCGGGCATTCTGCTGTTTGCTTTTTTACCGGTACCGTTTTCGGCGGTAATGATGGAGCGGCAAATCGGTGCCTGGTTTACAGGGCGTTTTGATTATGTGGCGCACTCGGATTGGGTCGGCATGGACGAGATCTCGCCGTGGATGGCTTTAGCGGTTATCGCTTCTGAAGATCAAAAGTTTCCCGAGCATTGGGGCTTTGATGTTGATGCCATTCAATCAGTGCTGGATAACGATGGCAATGAACGCATGCGCGGAGCTTCAACCTTGTCTCAGCAGACGGCGAAAAACCTGTTTCTATGGGATGGCCGCAGCTGGGTGCGTAAAGGGCTTGAAGCGGGACTCACGGTGGGAATCGAAACCGTGTGGACCAAGCGGCGCATCCTGACGGTTTATCTCAATATTGCAGAATTTGGCGATGGCGTATTTGGCGTGGAAGAGGCCTCACAGCGCTATTTCCATAAACCCGCCAGCCGCCTGACGATGTCTGAAGCCGCGTTACTGGCGGCGGTTCTACCCAATCCGATCCGCTTCCGTGCCGATGCGCCTTCAGGCTACACGCGACAGCGCCAGCAGTGGATTATGCGGCAGATGCGCCAGTTAGGCGGCGAGGGTTTCCTGAATCGCTACAAGCTGCATTGAAAGGCTTAATCTTCGTCAAAGCCCGCTTCAAACAGTTCGATGACCGCTGCCAGCGCCTGCTCTTCCTGCGGGCCGCTGGCTTCGATTTCAATATGACCGCCTTTCGCTGAGTCGAGCATCAGCAACGCAATCACGCTGCTGGCTTCCGCTTCGGTGCCCGATTCGTTACGCAGCAACACTTCAGCATCAAAACTCTGCACCAGCTCGAACAGCTTCATCGCTGGGCGCGCGTGCATGCCCAGCTTGTTACGAATTTCAACGGTTTGCTTCACGGTCATGATTTGCGTTTTTCCAGAGTGCGATGACGAGACTGCACGTTTTTACCGCGTGAACGGAAATAATCCGCCAGTTGTTCCGCGATATACACCGAACGATGCTTACCGCCGGTACAGCCAATGGCGACGGTGAGATAGCTACGGTTATTGGTTTCCAGCATCGGCAGCCACAGTTCCAGATAGCTGCGCGTTTGATAGATAAAGTTGTGCACTTCGGTGTGACGATCGAGGAAGGCGGCCACCGGACGATCCAGGCCGGTCATCGGACGCAGCTTAGGATCCCAGTGCGGGTTCGGCAGGAAGCGCACATCGAAGACATAATCGGCGTCGATCGGAATGCCGTGTTTGAAGCCGAATGACTCAAACACCATGGTCAGTTCACGCTCGCGCTTGCCCAGCAAGCGGGTACGCAGCATCTCCGCCAGCTCATGAACCGACATCTCAGAGGTATCGATAATCAGATCGGCGCGTGAGCGCAGTGGCTCCAGCAGATCGTTCTCTTCATCGATAGCACTCTCCAGCGACAAGTTTTTGCTGGAGAGCGGATGCAGGCGACGCGTATCGCTGTAGCGGCGAATCAACGTGTTGCGATCGGTATCAAGAAACAGCAGCTGCGGCGAAAAGGCATCGGGCAGATTGTTGAGCGCCGCTTCAAAGACTTCCGGTGATTCCGGCATGTTACGCACATCAATGCTGACTGCCGCAGAAATATTGCGTTCGGTTAAGGTATTCGCCAGCTCCGGTAGCAGGACTACCGGCAAGTTGTCGACACAGTAAAAGCCCATATCTTCGAGGGCACGCAGCGCGACTGATTTTCCTGAGCCTGACCGACCGCTAACGATCATCAGCACCATCACATTTCTCCCGTTTTAAACCGGCGAATACGCCGGTAAAAGTGTTTCTCGCTTAAGAGTGTGCTTCCTGAGCTTCTGTGATAATGGCGTAGAGCTCTTGGTCGCTCTGTGCCGCGCGCAAACGACGACAGACGGTTTTATCTGCGAGGCGTTTGGCAACCAGCGAAAGCGTGTGTAAGTGGGTTTTACACTGGTCCGCAGGTACCAGCAGGGCAAACAGCAGGTCAACCGGCTGATTATCTACCGCATCAAAAGCGATAGGCTGATCGAGGCTAATAAACACGCCGACAGCGCGTAAGGTGTCCTCTTCCAGCTTGCCATGTGGAATGGCGATGCCGTTACCAATACCGGTACTGCCCATGCGTTCGCGGGTCAGGATGGCTTCGAAAAGCGTCTGGTGCGGCAGATTGAGCTGCTTCGCTGCCAGCTCGCTGATAATTTCCAGCGCGCGTTTTTTACTCTGGCAGTGTACGCCGCTACGGGTACAGTCCAGTGAAAGGACCGAGCTCAATTCCAGTGTTAGATCGTTGTTCATCATCGTTTCACTTGCGAGTTCACATAGCCACGAGTTTCAGGCAATTGATTTCATTGCCGTTCGCCCGCTGGCGCTTGCGCAGATGACAAAACGGGGCGGTAAGTTCCGCCCCATTTATGCTCTAAGTGCCGAATCAGTCAGCACTCTGCAAGCGTGAAGGTTAGTGTTTTTTCAGTTTGTCTTTGTGTTTGGTCAGCTGACGGGAAAGCTTATCGATTAACCCGTCGATGGCCGCGTACATGTCTTCCGCTTCCGATGTGGCGTGCAGCTCCCCGCCGTTGACGTGCAGTGTTGCATCCGCAATCTGCGTCACCTTCTCTACCTTCAGAACAATATAAACCTGATTGATACGATCAAAATAGTGTTCCAGTTTGGCAAATTTGGTATTTACAAATTCACGCAGAGGTTCGGTAATTTCAACATTAAGTCCGGTAAGGTTTAGCTGCATAGGTCTTCCTTCTTCGTTCGGTCAAACCAATTGCTTGCGCTGGTTTGATGGCGGTATCGATAAAGACTCGCGATATTTAGCAACCGTACGTCGCGCTACCATAATGCCCTGTTCGGATAACATGGAGGTCAGTTTGCTGTCGCTCAAGGGTTTTGCGGGGTTTTCCGCTGAGATTAATTTTTTCACCAATGCACGAATTGCCGTGGACGAGGCTTCGCCGCCGCCTTCGGTGTTGACGTGACTGGAGAAAAAATACTTCAGTTCAAAGATGCCACGCGGGCTGTGTAAATACTTTTGCGTGGTCACGCGGGAAATGGTGGATTCATGCATATCAACAGCCTGAGCGATATCCGCCAGCACCATCGGACGCATGTACTCCTCACCCTGCTCAAAAAACGCCTGCTGCTGCTCAACGATACAGCGTGTCACTTTTAGCAGCGTGTCGTTGCGGCTCTCCAGGCTCTTTATCAGCCACTTGGCTTCCTGTAAGTTGCTGCGAATAAACTGATTATCGCTTTCATTACGGCCAGCTCCGCCCATCGCCGCATACTGCTGATTGATTTTCAGGCGCGGCATGCTGTCGGAATTGAGTTCAACCGTCCAGCGCTTGCTGATTTTGCGGACCAGCACATCGGGAATGACATATTCCGGTTCACTGGTGTTAATCGACTGGCCTGGGCGCGGATCGAGGGACTGAATCAGCAGCATCGCCTCTTTCAGCACCTCTTCCTTCAGACGGGTTACGCGCATCAGGCTGCGGAAATCATGGTTGGCCAGCAGATCGAGATGTTCGCTAACAATCAGGCGTGCTTCCGCCAGCATGGGCGTGTCGGCAGCATATTGCGACAGCTGGACTAACAGGCAATCACGCAAATCACGCGCACCGACGCCGATTGGATCAAAACGCTGCACGCGCTTGAGCACGGCTTCGACTTCTTCCAGCGCCAGCTCTTCATCACCAATACTGTCATAAATGTCTTGTAAGCTGACGGTGAGGTAGCCGGTGTCATCAATGGCATCAACAATTGACGTGGCAATCGCGCGATCGGTATCAGTGAACGGCGTTAACTCAACCTGCCACATCAGGTAATCCTGCAGCGATTGGGTGGTTTCGCCTTGGTAGATCGGCAGTTCGTCATCCTGGTAATCGGTGCCGGTGCCTGACGGTGTGCCTGCGGTGTAGATTTCGTCCCAGGTAGCGTCGAGCGGAAGCTCTTCAGGCATATCTTTCTGTTCAAGCGCTTCGCGCGTGTCTAACGAATCACTTTCCTGATCCTGAAATTCACGTGCGTCAACTTCTTCGTGCAGTTCGGTTTGTTCAAGCAGCGGATTGCTTTCCAGCGCCAGTTGCAGTTCTTGCTGGAGTTCAAGCGTAGAGAGTTGCAGCAAGCGAATGGCTTGCTGCAACTGTGGAGTCATCGCCAGCTGTTGGCTGAGCCTGAGTTGCAAACCTTGCTTCATAATTCGGTAAGAATTTCCTAAGCAAACGTAGGGTGTTACAACACCTTATCAGAGTCTGAACTCTTCGCCCAAATAAACACGCTTAACTTGCTCATCTACAAGAATTTCATCAGGCGTGCCATGGGCAATTAAATGTCCCTGGCTGACGATATAAGCGCGTTCACACACCGCGAGGGTTTCACGCACGTTATGGTCGGTAATCAGCACGCCAAGGCCGCTGTCACGCAGATGCTCGATGATTTTCTTGATGTCGATAACCGAGATCGGGTCAACACCGGCAAAAGGCTCATCCAGCAGGATGAATTTCGGATTAGCCGCCAGCGCGCGGGCAATTTCCACACGACGGCGTTCACCACCCGACAGCGCCTGGCCCATGCTGTCGCGCAGATGGCCAATATGGAACTCTTCCATCAGCTCGTTGGCCCGATCCTGACGCTGTTCTTCGGTTAAATCATCACGGATCTGCAGCACAGCCATCAGGTTGTCGTACACGCTCAGGCGACGGAAGATCGAAGCTTCCTGCGGCAGATAGCCGATGCCGCGACGGGCGCGCGCATGCAGCGGCAGAATGCTGATGTCTTCATCATCAATCACGATGCGGCCGGCATCGCGCGGCACAATGCCCACCACCATGTAGAAGGTGGTGGTTTTACCGGCACCGTTTGGGCCCAGCAGGCCGACAATCTCGCCGGATTTTACCTGCAGGCTAACATCTTCCACCACGCGGCGGCCTTTGTAGGCTTTCGCCAGGTTTTCAGCGATTAGTGTAGCCATAGCAATCAGTTACTCTTTTTAGGGCTCGCGGACGAACCGTTTTTGTCCTGCAGCTGCGACGGTACCAAAACGGTAGTCACGCGCTTGCTGTCGCCCTGGCTGAACGCCTGCATCTTCTGCTCTTTCACCAGGTAAGTGATGCGGTCGCCTTTGATGTTGCTGTCCTGCTGCTGAATGAAGGCATTGCCGGTCAGCTCAACAAAATCGTTCGCCAATTCATAGTGCAGTTTACTGGCGTGGCCTTGCACCGGCTTACCGTTATCCTGCATCTGATAGAAGGTGGCTGGCGTGCCGTAAGCATCAACAATGGTTTTTTTGCTATCGCCGCCCGGACGAGTGACCACCACTTTATCGGCGGTAATCTTGATGGAACCCTGCGTCACAATTACGTTGCCGGTAAAGGTCGCAACGTTGCCCTGCAGATCCAGCGCCTGGTTAACGGAGTCGATATTTACCGGTTTGTCTGAGTCACCGGTTAATGCCAGCGCAGGCAGGCTCGTTGCCAGCAGCGTACTCACCAGCAATAACTTAAGGCTATTTTTGTTCATTTTGAATTTCATAGGAAGTTTTGACCTTTTCAAGCAGCTCAGCATGTTTCGTCCGTAAATTGCCGCGCATTTTCATGCCAGTGGAATTAAAACTGCGGCCAAAAAGGGTGACTTGATCGTCAGATGTCACATCCTGGGTGACCAAATTAACCTGAGCGTTATCGGTAAGGATGCGCTCAAGCTGTGAATCCTGAGTCAAAGAATTGACAACAACGTTGCCGTAAAGATAAAGCATACGATCTTTGGTCAGCTTTGCCTTATCGGCGCGTACCGACCATGTCGCCACTTTATTTACGTCATAGGTGGTCATCACCGGATTATCGAACCAACTTATCTCATCGGCAGCAAAGTAGGTCACTTTATCGGAGACCAGCTTATAGCCCAGCGCGCCTGTGGGGTTATACACCACCGTGTTCGATTTCTCGCTGGTGTAGGTTGGCGCTTGATCGTTGGTTGCCACCGGCGTTCTGTCGTCATCCTGGTTGGTGAGATTCCAGCCGATCAGCACTAAGGCGATCAAGGCCAGGATCAGCGTCATCCAACGCCTGCTCTTACTCATATTGATTGCCCTTTGGCATCCTCAAATTTGTTCTGCGCCATCAAAATCAGATCGCACAACTCACGTACCGCACCGCGGCCACCAGCAATGCGGGTCACATAATGCGCGCGCGGCAGTAAAATCGGGTGAGCATCAGCAACGGCAACGCTCAAACCCGCCTGCGCCATTACCGGCCAGTCGATCAGGTCATCGCCAATGTAGGCGACCTGATCGGCCGTTAATGACAGTTTATCCAGGAGTTCCCGCCAGGCCAAAAGCTTATCCGATTGTCCCTGGTAAAGATGCGTAATGCCGAGCGTCTTACAGCGATCTTCCAGCAGTTTTGCTTTGCGGCCGGTAATAATAGCCACTTCGACGCCGGAGGTCAGCAGGCAACGCACGCCATAACCATCACGCACGTTAAAAGCTTTCAGCTCTTCACCGCTGTTGCCCATATAAATGACGCCATCGGACATCACGCCATCAACGTCACAAATCAGCAGGCGAATCTTCGCAGCACGCGCCATGACGTCCGCGCTCACCGGACCGTAGCAAGTCTCGACCATCGCCGTTTCAGCACTCATTATTTCTTCCTGTTAGACCACGCCAGCGCGCAGCATGTCATGCATATGTACCACACCGAGCAGGCGATCGTCATCGGCCACCAGCAGGGCGGTGATGTTTTTGTTTTGCATCAAATTAAGGGCGTCAACGGCCAGCATATTGGGGCGCACGCGAATGCCGCCGCTGGTCATCACTTCCTGAATGGTGGCTTTCTGGAAATCGATGCCCATATCAAACACGCGACGCAAGTCACCATCGGTGAAGATGCCTTCGATTTTCATTAGGTCATCGACGATGACCGTCAAACCGAGATTCTTACGGGTAATTTCCAGCAGCGCATCCCGCATCGACGCATCACGGCTTACGTGCGGGATCTCATCGCCGCTGTGCATGATATCGCTAACGTGTAGCAGCAGTTTGCGGCCCAGCGCACCGCCGGGATGCGACAGCGCAAAATCTTCCTGGGTAAATCCGCGCGCTTCCAGCAACGCCACGGCCAGCGCATCGCCCATCACTAAAGTCGCGGTGGTGCTGGTGGTCGGTGCCAAGCCGAGCGGACAAGCCTCCTGCGGCACTTTCACGCACAGATGCACATCTGCAGCGCGGCCCATCGCGCTCTCAGGACGGCCGGTGATACAAATCAGCTGCACTTTCTGGCGCTTTAACACCGGCACCAACGCAAGAATTTCTCCGGATTCACCGCTGTTAGAAATCGCGATCACCACATCATTGGTGCTGACCATGCCGAGATCGCCGTGGCTGGCTTCGCCGGGATGCACAAAGAACGAAGGTGTACCGGTGCTGGCAAAAGTCGCGGCCATTTTTTTACCGATATGCCCGGATTTGCCCATGCCCATCACCACCACTTTGCCGCGGCAGGCAAAGATCATCGCGCAGGCGCGATCGAAATCATCATTGATATATTGATCAAGCTGCTCCAGCCCTTCGCGTTCGATGCGCAGCACCGCTTTGCCTGCTTGCTGAAAATCGAAATCCGGTTGCTGATGTGACATGGTCAGTCCGTCCTTAATAGCTTGTGATAAGCATGGGGCTCAGCCATAGCCACAGCACCCACGCGATAAAACCACCTAATAATAGTGTGCCTGCGATACGACCAATACGGCGTTTGCGCAGCAGGCAGAGCAAGGCGAACAGTACGCTCACTGCCAGCATCACCCAGTAATCACGTGCGAAGGCATGCGCATCAACGCTGCCGGGATGAACCAGCGCCGGCAGGCCGAGAACAATCGCCAGATTGAAAATATTGGCGCCGATCAGGTTACCGATCGCGATATCGTCCTCACCTTTCAGCGCGCCAGCCACCACGGTGGCCAGTTCGGGCAAGCTGGTGCCGACGGCGATTAGCGTCAGGCCCATCACCAGTTCGCTCACACCAAAGTAGTCGGCAAAGACGGTAGCGTTGTCGATCACCATACGCGTCGACATCGGCAAAATAATCAGTGCAACCGCCAGCCACAGAAAGGCCACGGTGTTGCCTGCCTCATCGCGCGGCAGCTCCGCCAGCTGTTCGCGGGTTAGCGTGTCGTTGTTATCGCGTTCAGCATGGCGAGCAATGCGAATCACCACCAGCAGATAACCCAATGCAATCAGCAGTAACGCGATGCCGTCGAGTCGACTTAAATAGTTATCAAACAGCATGATGCCGCTGAGCAGTGAGACTAGCAGCATTAATGGCAATTCGCGCCGGATCAGATTGGAGTGTACTGTCAATGGGTGGAGCAGTGCCGCGCCGCCCAGAATTAATAGAATATTGGTGATGTTCGAGCCCAACGCGGTGCCAACCGCTAAATCCATCTGCCCATGCTGTGCGGCCGAAAACGAGACGATCAATTCCGGTAATGATGTGCCAATGCTTACCACCGTCATACCAATGATCAGCGGTGGGATGCCAAAGGATCGACAGAGGATCGCGGCGCTAAATACCAAACGGTCGGCACCGTAAACCAGTAAAATCAATCCGATAAACAGCAAGGCAGAGGCTACGAACATTAAAAATCCTTGATGGATGGAGGTGTCGGCGAACCTTGTCCGACGGGTAAAAACATTCTGCACGCACTAACAGGCGCTGATTTTGACTGTCTGAGAGGCAAAAGTAAATTTTAAGGCCGTTTTCGCCACACTAAGTGGGTAAGTTTCTGTAAAACTATCGTGCATTCGAGGCTACCAGGCTACCATCCACAGCTTTGATAGCGCCCGATCCGCATAAAGAGGTAAAGATGATCCAGCAGCAAACGAATCTGGTTGAGGTTCGTGGCGTCAGTTTCACGCGCGGAGATCGTACTATCTTCGACGACATCTCGTTAACGGTACCTGCCGGTAAAGTCACCGCGATTATGGGCCCGTCCGGAATTGGCAAAACCACATTATTGCGTCTGATCGGTGGGCAATTACAGCCCGATAAAGGCGAGATTTGGTTCCGCGATCAAAATATCCCGACGCTTTCCCGCACCAAATTGTACGAAGCGCGTAAAAAAATGAGCATGCTGTTTCAGTCCGGCGCGCTGTTTACCGATCTCAACGTGTATGAAAACGTTGCCTGGCCGTTGCGTGAACATACGCAGCTGCCGCCAGAGCTGTTGCACAGCACCGTATTGATGAAGCTGGAAGCGGTGGGTTTGCGTGGAGCCGCTAAACTAATGCCTGCCGAACTCTCTGGCGGTATGGCACGCCGTGCGGCGCTGGCGCGTGCTATCGCGCTGGAACCCGAATTGATCATGTTTGATGAGCCTTTTGTCGGCCAGGATCCAATTACCATGGGCGTGCTGGTGAAGTTAATTGATGAACTGAATCATGCTCTGGGCCTGACCTGCATCGTGGTTTCACACGATGTGCCTGAGGTCTTGAGCATTGCCGATCATGCCTATATTGTTGCCGGACAAAAAATCATTGCTCAGGGTAGCGCGCCGGAACTGCGGGAAAATCCCGATCCGCGTGTGCGCCAGTTTATCGAGGGTCATGCGGATGGTCCGGTGCCTTTCCGCTTTGCCGCTGGCGATTATCTCAGCGACTTGACCCGCTCAGGGAGAACGTAAACTGATGTTGTTACAGGCGCTAGCGTCATTTGGACGTCAGGGAATCAATACCTGTGCCGCTTTTGGCCGCGCAGGCCTCATGTTATTTCATGCGTTAGTCGGTAAGCCGGCGTTTCGTCGCCATGCGCCGCTGCTGGTGAAACAGCTATATAGCGTGGGCGTGTTATCGTTACTGATCATCGTGGTATCTGGCTTGTTTATTGGCATGGTGCTGGGGCTGCAAGGCTATCTGGTGCTCACCACTTACAATGCGGAAACCAGCCTTGGCATGCTGGTGGCGCTCTCGCTGCTGCGTGAGCTCGGTCCGGTCGTCACGGCGTTGCTGTTTGCAGGCCGTGCGGGTTCAGCGTTAACCGCTGAAATCGGGCTGATGAAAGCCACCGAACAGCTCTCCAGCATGGAGATGATGGCCGTCGATCCGCTACGACGCGTGGTCTCACCGCGCTTCTGGGCCGGATTTATCAGCATGCCGTTGCTGGCGTTGATCTTTACCGCCGTTGGTATTGCCGGTGGCGCGCTGGTTGGCGTGAGCTGGAAAGGGATCGATCCCGGTTTCTTCTGGTCGGCGATGCAGAACGCGGTAGATTTCCGCACTGATGTCGTTAACTGCATGATCAAAAGCGCAGTCTTTGCCGTCACGGTAACCTGGATTGCGCTGTTTAATGGTTATGATGCCATCCCGACCTCGGAAGGGATCAGCCGTGCGACAACGCGTACCGTGGTGCACGCTTCACTGGCGGTACTCGGTTTAGATTTTGTGCTGACAGCACTGATGTTTGGGAATTGATGCAATGCAAAGCAAGAAAAACGAAATCTGGGTTGGCGTCTTCATGCTGGCTGCGCTGCTGGCGCTGTTATTCCTCGGCCTGCGCGTTGCCGATCTCAAAACTATCGGCACCGAACCAACGTGGAAGATGTATGCCACCTTCGATAATATCGGCGGACTAAAAGTCAGTTCTCCGGTGAAAATTGGCGGCGTGTTGATTGGCCGGGTGTCAGATATTGCGCTGGATGAGAAAACCCTCTCACCGCGTGTGACCATGGATATTAGCGATAAATACGCTGATAAGATTCCCGACACCAGCTCATTAGCCATCCGCACTCAAGGCCTGCTCGGTGAGCAGTTCCTGGCGCTGAATTTAGGTTTTGACGATCCCGAGCTTGGCTCTTCTATGCTGAAAGATGGCGGCACGCTGCGTGACACCAAGTCGGCGCTGGTGCTGGAAGACCTGATCGGTCAATTCCTCTATAAAAGCGGCGATAACAAATCTGACGATAAATCACAGGGTGCGGAGAGCGCACCAGCAGCACCAGCAACAACGGAATAACCTACGAGGTAAAACATGATGTTTAAACGTTTACTGATGATTGCCGTGTTGGCAATCGCACCGCTGGCAGCCAACGCTGCAGCGGATCAAACTAATCCTTACAAGCTGATGAACGAAGCGGCGGACAAGACCTTTACCCGTTTGAAAAACGAACAGCCGAAGATTAAGCAGGATCCGAACTATCTGCGTGAAGTGGTACGTCAGGAACTGATGCCGTACGTGCAGGTAAAATATGCCGGTGCGTTGGTTCTTGGTCGCTATTATCGCGATGCGACACCGGCGCAACGTGATGCCTACTTTGCCGCGTTCGGCGATTATCTGGCGCAGGCTTACGGCCAGGCGCTGGCGCTCTACAACGGTCAAACCTACCAGATTCAGCCGGAGCAGCCGATTGGCGATGCCAATATCGTGGCGATTCGCGTCACCATCATCGATCCTAATGGGCGTCCGCCTGTGCGTCTCGATTTCCAGTGGCGTAAGAACAGCCAAACTGGCAACTGGCAGGCGTATGATATGGTGGCCGAAGGCATCAGCATGATCACCACGAAACAGAATGAGTGGGGCGATCTGCTGCGTACCAAAGGCATTGATGGCTTGACGGCTCAGCTGAAAACCTATGCCGCACAGCCGATCACCCTGGATAAAAAGCAATAATGAGTGAACCGTTACGCTGGCAGCGCACTGCCAGCACGCTGGCCTTAAGCGGCAAATTAGATCGTGATACTTTGCTGACTTTGTGGCAGGAACGTGACACTGCGGTGGCTGATATCACCACCATTGATGTCGCCGGGCTGGAAAGGGTGGATTCAGCGGGTTTAGCGCTATTGGTGCATCTGCGTGAAATTGCGCGTGCTCAAGGCAGCGCACCACTTTTCTCTGGGATCTCCGATAAACTCCAGTCACTGATCACGCTGTATAACCTGCAGCAGATTATTGTTTCTGCGGAAAAAATCGCCTGATCGAATGATGTCGATGCTAAGCCCCTGATTTTTTCAGGGGCTTTTGCGTATTTAAGAGTCAGGCGCTTTCCTCTAAGATGTCTGCCTTATTATTATTAAGCGAAGTAACGAGCGATGGAAAATAGTGAAGTTCAGGCCGTGCTGATGCAGGCGCTGGCATTAGAAGAAGTACACGTACTCAGCAACGATGGCAGCCATTTTCAGGTCATCGCGGTGGGCGAAATGTTCGGCGAACTGAGCCGCGTGAAGAAGCAGCAGGCTGTGTACGCGCCGCTGATGGAATATATTGCGGATAACCGTATTCATGCGGTTTCCATCAAAACTTATACCCCAGCCGAGTGGGCGCGCGACCGTAAACTCAACGGTTTCTAAGTGCCTCACCGGTTGTTTTATTGATAGATAATTGAGAGCGGTGTTAATGGACAAATTTCGTGTGCAAGGCCCCACCCGTTTAAGTGGTGAAGTGACCATTTCCGGGGCGAAGAATGCTGCGTTGCCGATTCTGTTTGCTGCGCTGCTGGCTGAAGAGCCGGTAGAGATTCAGAACGTACCGAAGCTGCGTGATATCGATACCACCATGAAGCTGCTGAATCTGCTGGGTGCGCGCGTTGAGCGCAATGGTTCGGTCCACGTTGATGCTCGCGAAGTTAATGTTTTCAGTGCGCCATACGATTTAGTGAAAACCATGCGTGCTTCGATTTGGGCGCTGGGTCCGCTGGTGGCGCGTTTTGGTCAGGGCCAGGTTTCACTGCCGGGCGGCTGCGCTATCGGTGCACGCCCGGTCGATCTGCACATTACTGGCCTGGAACAGCTGGGTGCGGAAATTAAGCTGGAAGAGGGCTACGTTAAAGCTTCTGTCAATGGCCGTCTGAAGGGCGCGCATATCGTGATGGATAAAGTGTCTGTCGGCGCTACCGTTACCATCATGAGCGCGGCCACGCTGGCCACCGGCATCACCATCATTGAGAACGCCGCGCGTGAGCCGGAGATTGTCGATACGGCAAACTTCCTGAACACGCTGGGTGCGAAAATCACCGGCGCGGGCACAGACAAAATCACCATTGAAGGTGTTGAGCGTCTGGGCGGCGGCGTTTATCGCGTGCTGCCAGATCGTATCGAAACCGGTACTTTTCTGGTCGCAGCAGCCATTTCACGGGGCAAAGTTGTTTGCCACAACACGAAGCCAGATACGCTGGATGCCGTGCTGTCTAAATTGCGTGAGGCTGGTGCAGAGATCGAAGTGGGCGAAGATTGGATCAGCCTGGATATGCACGGTAAGCGTCCAAAAGCGGTGAATATCCGTACCGCGCCGCATCCTGGCTTCCCTACTGACATGCAGGCGCAGTTCACACTGTTGAACCTGGTGGCAGAAGGAACCGGTGTGATTACCGAAACCATCTTCGAAAACCGCTTTATGCATATCCCTGAGCTGATTCGTATGGGCGCGCACGCGGAAATTGAGAGCAATACAGCGATTTGTCATGGCGTAGAAACCTTGTCGGGCGCGCAGGTGATGGCCACCGATCTGCGTGCATCAGCGAGTCTGGTGCTGGCGGGTTGTATCGCGGAAGGCACCACGATAGTGGATCGTATCTATCACATCGACCGTGGCTACGAGCACATCGAAGATAAGTTGAAAGCGATGGGTGCAGATATCGAGCGCGTAAGCGGCGAATAATTTCTGCTTCGTAGATCAAAAAAACCAGTCACGGCAACGCGGCTGGTTTTTTTTCATTGGTATTACAGTCAGATCTTTTTACGATCCTTCGGCGTTCGTATGCGCTGCTTTCGATCCATCAGCATGCCGGTAACAGGATCATAATAACGGCTCGGCCATATATCGGCCGGATGAACCTTGATCGCATTGGCGATTAGCCACTCCCCTTTGGGCCAGGGACGCGACAGTGCATTGGCCAGTGTTGAGGAGCTAAGCCCTGATTCGCGGGACAGCGCTGCCAGTGACGTGCCTTTCTTACGTAATGCAGCAATGATATCTGCCGGGTGCCAATCCGCTTTCCTTGGGTACATAACTTTCTTCTCCATGTCCGTGTTATTACTTCATCTCCGCTGAAAAAAGCTTTCCCGTCGCAGAGAGATCTGGAAAAAATCCGCATTTTTATAGCAAATGTTTCCAGTAATTTTCCAGTAAATGTTTGGCCGACGCACGAAACTGCGTCGCTTTTCGCAAAAGCGATGCAAGAGATGTAAGTAAAAAGGAGAAGAGTGAGGAAGGAAACGGAGCCAGAGAAGGCCCCGTTGAAATCAGAAGTCGCGCTGTACTGACATATGAGCCAGCGCTTCGAGTGCGCTGCGCCAAGGGCTTTCGGGTAACACCTGAAGTGCTGCGATGGCTTTATCCGCTTCTTCTTCAGCGCGTTTGCGCGTCCACTCCAGCGAGCCAGTCTGCTGCATTGCTGCCAGCACCGGTTCCAGCAGGTGACGACCGTTACCTTCTTCAATGGCTTTACGGATCATTTGCGCCTGCTCAGGCGTTCCGTTGTGCATCGCGTGCAGCAGCGGCAGCGTCGGTTTACCTTCGCTCAGGTCATCACCGGTATTTTTGCCCAGCGTTTCACCATCTGCGCTGTAATCCAGCAAATCATCAATTAACTGGAAAGCGGTGCCAAGGTAGCGACCATAATCCTGTAACGCCTTTTCCTGCGCGGGCGTCGCCTCAGCTAAAATCGCCGACGCTTGCGAGGCAGCTTCGAACAGGCGGGCGGTTTTGCTGTAGATCACCCGCATGTAACTCTCTTCCGTGATATCGGGATCGTTGCAGTTCATTAACTGCAGCACTTCTCCTTCGGCGATCACGTTGACCGCTTCCGACATCAGCGCAAGGATCTTCAAGGATCCCATGCTAGTCATCATCTGGAAAGAGCGCGTATAGATAAAATCGCCCACCAGCACGCTAGCCGCATTACCAAACGCGGCGTTCGCGGTGGCTTTGCCACGGCGCATATCGGATTCATCCACCACATCATCATGCAGCAGCGTCGCCGTATGGATAAATTCGATCAGCGCCGCATTGGTGATGTGCAACGATCCCTGATAATTCAGCGCGCGTGCCGACAGCACAGCGATCATCGGGCGGATGCGTTTGCCCCCGCCGCTGATAATGTAATAGCCCAACTGGTTAATCAGTGAGACTTCTGAATTCAGCTGCTCGAGGATGGTCTGGTTGACGGCCGCCATGTCCTGCGCGGTTAATTCATTAATCTGTTCTAAGTTCATTCGTCTTTTCAGCTTTACTCGTTTTTTGCATGGTAAGCGCTTTAAACAGCGTGAGTTCAGGTAATCTGTTACTGATTGTACTTGAAAAATCGGGTTGCGAAACGTTTGCATTCGCCTTGCGCTTTTTTTCTGCAAGAGAGTGCAAAGTGCTCTTGTCTTCTGCTGGAGTATTGCGTAGAATTCGCGCCCTATTGTGAATATTTATCGCGCCGCCTGATGAACAAGAAAGGCACGCGCAGAAGCGGAGTTTTATATGTACGCGGTTTTCCAAAGTGGTGGTAAACAACACCGAGTAAGCGAAGGTCAGACCGTTCGCCTGGAAAAGCTGGACATCGCAACCGGTGAAACCATTGAGTTTGACCAGGTTCTGATGATCGCAAATGGCGAAGACGTGAAAATCGGCGCGCCACTGGTTTCAGGCGGTGTGATCAAGGCAGAAGTTGTTGCTCACGGTCGTGGCGAGAAAATTAAGATCGTTAAGTTTCGTCGTCGTAAACACTACCGTAAGCAAGCTGGTCACCGTCAGTGGTTCACAGATGTGAAAATCACTGTGATCGGCGCGTAAGAGGAGATCTGACAAATGGCACATAAGAAGGCTGGTGGCTCGACCCGTAACGGTCGCGACTCCAACGCAAAACGTCTGGGTGTAAAACGTTTCGGTGGCGAATCTGTTCTGGCAGGTAGCATCATCGTTCGTCAGCGTGGCACCAAATTCCACGCAGGTAGCAACGTAGGTTGTGGTCGTGACCACACCCTGTTTGCAACCGCAGACGGCAAAGTAAAATTCGAGGTTAAAGGCCCGAACAACCGTAAATACATCAGCATCGTTGCTGAGTAAGGTTGTCGTGCTGCAGACGTTTAACGTCTGAATACACGAATGAAAGGCCCCGCAGCTTTGCGGGGCTTTTTACATTCTGCTACTGAGGTTGCTGGATAACAGTTACGCTTTAGCACAGTTGTTGTACAATTTATGTACTCTTGGCTTTGCCAATCTTGTATTATCCGCCGTCGGTCAGCGCAGAAGACCCTGGCGGACCCGTTTGCGGCCTGCAAGCTGCCGTGAACGACAGCGTGACGGAGAAATAAAATGAAGTTTGTAGATGAAGCGACGATCCTTGCGGTCGCGGGTGATGGCGGCAACGGTTGCGTAAGCTTCCGCCGTGAAAAATATATTCCAAGAGGCGGCCCGGATGGCGGCGACGGCGGTGACGGCGGCGACGTATATCTGTTGGCGGATGAAAACCTCAACACCCTGATCGATTATCGCTTTGAAAAGTCTTTCCGTGCCGAACGTGGCCAGAATGGCCAAAGCCGTGATTGCACCGGTAAACGTGGTAAAGACATTATCGTTAAAGTGCCCGTTGGTACCCGCGTAATTGACCAGGGTACCGGCGAAACGCTGGGCGACATGACGCGTCATGAGCAGAAGCTGATGGTGGCGAAAGGCGGCTGGCATGGCCTTGGTAACACGCGCTTTAAATCCTCAGTTAACCGTTCCCCGCGTCAAAAAACCATGGGAACACCGGGCGAGAAGCGTGATCTGCAACTGGAACTGATGCTGCTGGCTGACGTTGGTATGTTGGGTCTGCCGAATGCCGGTAAATCGACCTTTATTCGCTCGGTATCCGCAGCGAAACCCAAGGTCGCGGATTATCCGTTCACTACGCTGGTGCCAAGCCTTGGCGTGGTGCGTATGGACAATGAAAAGAGCTTTGTTGTCGCCGACATTCCGGGCCTGATTGAAGGCGCAGCGGATGGCGCAGGTCTGGGTATTCGCTTCCTGAAGCACCTTGAGCGCTGCCGCGTGCTGTTGCACCTGATCGATCTTGCCCCTATCGATGAATCTGATCCGGTAGAAAATGCCCGCATCATTCTCGGCGAACTGGAGAAATACAGCGATAAACTGTTCCAGAAGCCGCGCTGGTTAGTATTCAACAAATGTGACCTGCTGAGCCGCGAAGAAGCGGAAAGCCGTGCCAAAGCGGTAGTGGAAGCATTAGGCTGGGAAGAAAAATATTACCTAATCTCTGCGGCTAGCCATGATGGCGTGAAAGATCTTTGCTGGGATGTGATGAGCTTTATCATCGAAAATCCAAAAGAAGCCGAAGAAGAAACTAAAGAGCCAGAGAAAGTGGCCTTCATGTGGGATGATTATCATCGTGAAGCCATGGAAACGGCGCAGGAAGTGGAAGAAGACGACGATTGGGATGACGACTGGGACGAAGAAGACGACGAAGGCGTCGAAATCATTTACCAGCGTTAATCGCACAAAAAAAGCGGCCAGAAGGCCGCTTTTTTTATCTCTTAACCCAACACCGCCACCGTTAATCTCGACGTGCAGCACAGTTGGTCGCGGGCATTGCGAATCTCAATCTGCCAGCTCTGATTGCGGGCGCCCAAGTGCAGCGGGCGGCAGATACCGCGCACTTCACCGCTGCTCACTGCACGATGGTGGCTGGCGCTCACCTCAATCCCCACCACGCTTTTACCTTCTTCGATGCTGAGATAACCGGCGATCGATCCCATCGACTCCGCCAGCACCACAGAAGCGCCGCCGTGCAGCAGGCCAAACGGCTGATGCGTGCGGGCATCCACCGGCATGGTGGCTTCGAGATAATCTTCACCGATGGTGGTAAACACAATGCCAACGTGTGCCACCAGCGAGTTTTCACCCATCTTATTCAACGTTTCAACATCGACCGAACGTTTCCAGATTGCCATAACTTAGGATCCCAGCGTTGCGCCACCGTCGACCACAATATCCTGCAGCACCACGTGGCTGGCAAGATCCGACGCGAGGAACATCACGTTAGCAACGATCTCCTGCGGTTTAGCGATCTTACGCAGCGGGATCCCCAGCTTGTACTGATCCGGGAAACCATTGATCATCTCCTGCTCGGCTTCTGGCGTATGCCACAGGCTGCGTTGCATATCGGTATCGGTGGAACCCGGAGAAACGATATTGCAGCGCACGCCGTAAGGCGCCATCTCTAAACCCACGGTCAGACACAAGCTGCGCAACGCCGCTTTGGAAGCGCCATAAGCGGACATACCAAGGCGCGGCGCATGCGCCGCATTAGAGGCGATAGTCACAATCGCACCCGCACGCTGCTGGCGAAACACCGGCAAGGTTTGCTGGAACAGGTTGAACGCGCCGCCAGCATTCACCGCCAGACACGCCTGCCAATCGTCGAACGACAGTTCATCGGTGCTGCCAATACGCAGGATGCCGGCACCGTTCACCAGCACATCGAGACGTGGCTGATCTGCCAGCAAACGCTGACAAACCGCCTTCACCTCGGCAGCATTCGCCACATCCAGCACCTGCGTGGCGAAGGGATAGTTGGCCTGATCGAAACGCAAATCGAAGCCGATAACCTGCGCGCCCGCCTGATGGAAGCTCAGCGCGGTGTGATAACCAATCCCTTTGCCTGCGCCGGTTACCCAGACGATTTTTCCACAGAAATCGAAAGTCGCACTCATTTTGCTGGCACCCGTGATAACAGCGCCCACCAGCCATCGATGGTCGGATTTTTTGCCAGGCTGACGAAATCGATGTCGCTGTGCACCTGACGCCAGCGCGCCGCCAGCGCCATCACGCGTACTGAATCCAGACCGTAATCGATCAGGTTCTCGTCATCTGCAGGCACATCGTCATCTTCCAGCAGCGGCAGAATCAGCGCACGCAGATCGTCTTTGCTCAACGGCAGTGGCATCAGATCGGCGGTCATCACCACTTTACCGCTGCGGCCTGCGGTGTAAGTCAGTGCCATCATGTGCTCTTCGCGCGTGAAGTCGGCCAGCGCATCCGCCACCATGAACGGCTGGATATTACGCATAAATGCGTCAGTCGCGGTGGTCAGGCAACCGATGTGCGCGTACACACCGGTGATGATCAGCTGATCGCGGCCCATCTCCTGCAGGATTGATTCCAGCGGTGAGCGCACGAAGGCGCTGTAACGCCATTTGGTCAGTACCTGATCGTCCTGATCCGGTGCCAGCGCATCAACGAT
Source organism: Pantoea sp. DY-5 (assembly GCF_019795955.1). NCBI lineage: Bacteria > Pseudomonadati > Pseudomonadota > Gammaproteobacteria > Enterobacterales > Erwiniaceae > Pantoea > Pantoea sp. DY-5. The sequence goes on along the minus strand of NZ_JAIMIE010000003.1, from coordinate 328,270 downwards.
CTTCTGCTGATCCGGATGTTTGTTCAGGCCCGGTCCCCACATGTCGTTAAGCAGCGCGCGATCGGCATCGCTCTGCTCGTTCGGCTGAGCGGTATAGAACACCGGAATGCCCTGCGCTTTGCAGTAAGCGCGCAGGCGAGCGATGTTTTCCACCACCTGATTAACCAGCGGACTGTTTTCGCCCCAGAAATTGAGGAAGTAAGCCTGCATATCGTGAATCAGCAGCGCGGCACGCTGAGGCTCGACCGCCCACTTTACTTTGTTGGTTGGCAGTTCAGTCGCTGCGGGCAGCGCGTAAGAGTTCAGTTTTGGAATAGCCATTACAATCTCCGGAACAGGTCAGGCTTGCGCTTGTTGGTCGGCAAGCTGTTGGCGTAAACGTTTTTTATCCACCTTGCCGACAGGCGTCAGCGGCAGGGCATCGACGCAGGTAATACGGTCAGGTAATTTGAACTCGGCCACGCCCAGTTCTCGCAGGTGACGACGCAACGCCACTGCTTTGATCGGTTGGCTGGCAACGATAAAGGCGCAGCTCTTTTCACCCATCAATTCGTCGTTCATCGACACCAGCGCGGCGTGGATCACATCCGGATGGCGTTGCAGCAGGTTTTCGATCTCTTCCGCGGCGATCTTCTCGCCACCGCGATTGATCTGATCCTTTTCGCGCCCTTGCACGGTGATGTAGCCCTGCGCGTCGATCTCAATCAGATCGCCCGAACAGTAAAACCCGTTGGCGTCGAAGCTGGCGGCGTTATGTTCCGGGCTCTTGTAGTAGCCACGGAAGGTGTAGGGGCCGCGCGTCATCAGGCGACCGATGGTGCCGGTGGGCAGCGCGTTGCCGTGCTCGTCAGCGACCCACACTTCGTCATCTTCAGAGATCGGGCGGCCTTGCGTGGTGAGAATGATGTTCTCATCGTCGCCAAAGCGCGTGTAGTTCACCAGACCTTCGGCCATGCCGAAAACCTGCTGCAGCTGACAGCCAATTTCACGCTGAATACGTGCCGCAAGGGTTTCGCCCAGCTTGGCGCCGCCCACCTGAATGCGTTGCAGCGAAGCCAGCTGTTTATTACTGCCCCATTCCTGAATCGCCTGTAGCCACAAACTCACCGCCGGCGGCACCAAACCGGTATCGGTGACCTGATGCTTCTCAATCAGCGGGAAGCAGAGCGTGGCGCTGGGATCGGCAGCCAGAATCACCTGACCACCGGCATAAAACACACCGAGCGAACCCGGGGAGCTCATGGCAAAGTTATGCGGCGCGGGCAGGGCGATGAGATAACGCGTATCGGCGGTCACCTGACAAATCTCATCACTGGCGCGAATGCTGTAGTAATAGTCGTTGTGGGTGCGCGGAATCAGCTTCGGCGTGCCGGTGCTGCCGCCGGAGAGCTGGAAAAACGCCACTTCATCAGCGGCGGTTGGTGTGGCGACGTAATCACCCGCGACTTCCGCCATCAGCGCTTCCAGCGTGTTTTCCGGCTGGTTGTCATTACGCAGAATCACCTGCTGCAGCGAAGGCTGCGCGGCGCACAGCGCGTTGATAAAGCTATCATCAGCAAACAGCGCGTGAGTGCGATCGGCAATCAGCAGTTTAGGTTCGATCTGCGCCGCATAGGCGCTTAGTTCGGTGCGCTGATGGCTGAACAGCGCAAATACTGACGCTACGCCGAGCTTAAACAGCGCAAATACCGTGACATAAAAATCGGCCACGTTGCCAAGCTGCACCAGCGCAGTATCGCCATTTTGCAGGCCACGACGCTGCAGCGCGGCGGCCAGGTTGCTGCTCAGCACGTCCATTTCGCGATAGCTGATCTGGCGATCGCCATCAATCACCGCGATGGCATCATTATGCTGATGACGCGCCAGAATGTCGGTCATCGGCACATCCAGCCAGTAACCTTTTTCGCGATAGCGCGCAGCCAGGTCGTCCGGCCAGCGAGTATAGGGAATGCTCATGTTCTTTCCTTTATTGCAGTCCAAAGGCGCGCAACATGGTGTCCAGCTTCACGCCGGTTTCACGCCATTCTGATTCGGGTTGTGAGTCGGCCACGATGCCCGCACCGGCAAACAGGCGCACCCGCGTGCCATGCACGGTGCCGCAGCGGATGGTGACCACCCATTCGCCATTGCCCTGGCTATCGCACCAGCCGACGATGCCGCCAAATAGTTGGCGATCAAAAGGTTCCAGCTGCTGAATAAGCTGCTGCGCGCGCTGATGGGGGAAACCGCTCAACGCAGGCGTCGGGTGCAGCAGGCAGGCCAGCGACAGCGCATTTTCGCGCTCATCCTGCACTTCGCCGTCGATTTGCGTGGCGAGATGCCACAGCGTGGCGGTGGTAATCAGCGACGGAATGGTCGGCACCGACAGCAAACGGCTGCGCGGCTGCAAGGTGTCGCGCATCGCGTCGGTCACCAGTTTGTGCTCATGACGATCTTTGCCGGAATCCATAAGCGTATCGCCAGCGGCACGATCCTGCTGGGCATCGTCGTGATTGCGGCGCGCTGAGCCCGCCAGCGGACAAGAGCTAAAATCGCGCCCCTGTTTGCGCAGCATCAGCTCCGGACTGGCACCAATCAGCGCACCGCCTTGCGGCAGCGGCAGATGGAAATGGTAGCTATTGGGGTTCTGCGCAATCACGCGCTGCATCAGCGCTGCGGTATCAACCGGCTGTTCGGTAACGATATCCATCAGACGCGACAGCACCACTTTATCCAGATCGCCGCGCTGCGTGGCCGCCACCGCATCTGCCACCATCGTGGTAAACACATCGTGATCCGGCACTGCGGTGCGACGTCGCACCTGCGGCAGATCGCTGACGTTTTCCGGCAACGCGTTTTGCAGGTCAGCGCGATTAAACGTCTGATAGGATTCAGGAATAAACAGCGCGGCGGGCTGGCTAACGTCAAACGGGATCGCCCCGACCAGAATCGGATTGTCGATGCCCTGTTTTTTCGCCGCGGCAAAATGCTGACGTAACTGTTGTTGGAAATCACCGTCCAGCGACGCGGCGTCATCTACCGGCGCGGTAACGGTGGTATAGCATCCTTGCGTTGCCAAACTACGCCACGGCGAGGTAAAGAGGAAACCACGGCTTAGCGCGGAATAATCCTTCAGCCAGGCATTTTCAAACGTGGAAGATTCCACCATAATTTTCACCTATAAATGATAAGATTATTAAGAATGATTATCATTTTTATTATGGGCCTGTAACCTACGTCGATTGGGCAAAAGTGTCAATCCATTCGCGGGATTTCAGCTGCGTTTAGCCGTAATCAGGCGCTGACGCTCAGCAGGGCAATATGCTAAAAAGTGGACCAAAACTTATGAATAAATGCGGTTTTTGGGGCATTGCAGCCCTTATAGGTGTTTTCCAGATTTTCACTAGCGTCGCTCATGCCGAACAGGGTTGGCCGCGTACCGTTCAGGGTGCCAACGGATCGATCACGCTCAATCACGCGCCGCAGCGCATTGTCTCGACCAGCGTCACGCTGACCGGATCGCTGCTGGCCATTGATGCGCCGGTGATTGCTTCCGGCGCGACTGCGCCGAACAGTCGCCTGGCCGACGATCAGGGTTTCTTCCGCCAGTGGAGCGACGTTGCTAAAAAGCAACATCTTCAACGCCTGTACATCGGTGAACCGAATGCCGAAGCGGTTGCCGCGCAAGCGCCGGACCTGATTATCGTCAGCGCCACCGGCAACGATTCTGCCATCAAGCTCGCCGAACAGTTTTCGGCTATTGCACCGACGCTGGTGGTCAATTACGACGACAAAAGCTGGCAGGATGTCGTCACGCAGTTAGGCCAGGCGACCGGGCATGAAGCGCAGGCGGCGCAACGTATTAAAGCTTTCGACGATCGTGAAGCGGCGCTGAAAAAAGCCATCACGCTGCCACCGCAGCCAGTCTCCGCCATGGTGTGGAACGGCGGCGGACGCGCAGTCAATGTGTGGACCGCGGCTTCGGCGCAGGGCAAGCTGCTGGAACAACTTGGCTTCACCCTGGCAACGCCACCGGCGACGGTTGAGCAGGGACACAGCATGGGACAGCGCAAAGACATCATTCAGCTGTCGGGCGAAAACGTTGCCAGCGGCCTGACCGGTAAAACCTTCCTGCTGTTCGCCGCTGACGATAAAACCACGCAATCGGTGTTGAACAATCCGTTCCTTGCACAAAACGCGGCGGTGCAGGGCAAGCAGGTTTACGAGCTGGGCGTCGATTCCTTCCGTCTTGATTACTACAGCGCCAGCAATCTGCTGGCGCGCCTGGAGAAGCTGTTCGTTAAATCATGATGCCTGTTCCGTCAGCTCCGGTGCTGGCGGATGGTAACGACGTAAACGGCCCATAACCCACCACATCACGATGCCGAGCAGCGCCGCCGTAAAGCCAAATACCGCGGCGGCCTGCGGTGGCAGCAACCATGAACCCATCGCACCAATCACCGCCGCACCAATCGCATCGCCGGTCACGTTCTGCGCGGTCCACAAGCCGTTGATGCGGCCTAACAGATGATCTGGCGTTAATGCCTGAATCATCGCGTACTGCACCAGGCTGTTGATGGCGCTGAAGTAACCGAAAGCGACTAAACAGCCTAACGCCAGCGGCAGGTTCGGCATCAGGCTAAACAAACCCAACGCGACAAACGCTGCAATCGCACTGCCGAGCACCAGCTGTCCGGGACGCGCGGCGTGTTTCAGTTTACCGCTGGTGAACGCGCCGATAGCTGCGCCGAGCGGCACGGCGGCATACATCAGGCCAAGCTGGTCAGCGCTCACTGACCAATGCGGCGCGAGCGACGGATAGAGCACGCGCACCGCGCTGGCCAGCGTGACTAATGCGCCAATCAGCGCCACCATGCCGACAATCGGGCTGGCGAAAAGAAACTGCACGCCAGCGGCGAGGGATTTCAGCGGATGTTCACGCGGTTGTGGCGGCGGCGGCAAAGTGGGCAATTTCAGCAGCGTTAACACGGTAAGTAAGGTGCCAAAGGCAGCGAGTGCGTAGTTCCACGTCACGCCGCCGTGAGCAATCACCAGACCAGCAATCGCGGGCGATAAAATGGAGCCGAAGCGCACCGTCAACATGGTGATAGCGCCCGCCTGCATAATGTTTTCCCTACCGACCAGCGCGGGCGTCGCCGCCAGCAGCGCGGTGACGCCAATCGCGCCGAAAAAACCATCCCAGAAACCCAGCAGATAAACCGCGATCAGAGAGGGTTCTGGCAGCGCGGCGTTAATGGCCAGCGCGATAAAACCTAAGCCGCAGGTGGATCGGGCAAACAAAATCAGCTTTTTGCGTTCATGGCGATCCGCCAAAACGCCGCCGGTGAGCAGGCCGATAAACATGCCGGCAGCGGCCAGCGTCACCGCCAAGCCCACCAGCAGCGGTGAATGGGTCATGTGCTGAATCTGCACCGGCACCGCCACAGCGAGCATGCCGAGCGCGACAATCGAGATAAAACGCGCGATAAACACCGCGCGAAAAGCCGGGTGAGTTTTCAGCAGCGAGAGATCGATAAAGTGGGAAGATTTGTTCATGTGTTCGCCTTATTGCACCAATTTTCCTCATCGTCCGCGAGGCGAGTCATGGTAACATAGCTAAACGCGAGTAATAACGATAACCATTATCAAGTTACATCGCGCATGCGACGACGTTGAACAGTGAAGGTTTAGAACGCTATGCGCCAGATTCGTGCATTAGCAGGCTCAGGGATTCTGCTCTTGCTCCTCATTGCACTCAGCTTAATGCTGGGGGCAAAATCAATACCGCTTCCCGATGTTTATCATTCGCTTACCACCTCCTGTCACAGCGCGGAGTGCGTCATCGTGCGTGACGCGCGTCTGCCGCGTACGCTGGCCGGTTTGCTGGCGGGCGTGGCGCTCGGCCTCGCTGGTGCGTTGATGCAGAGCCTGACGCGCAATCCGCTGGCCGATCCCGGCATTCTTGGCGTCAACGCCGGAGCAGGTTTCGCGGTGGTAATTGGCATTGCGCTGTTCGGTGCTGACTCGCCGGTGGATTGGCTCGGCTTCGCCTTTGGCGGCGCGCTGCTGGCGTCCGTGCTGGTGGCGATGACCGGCGCGATTGGCGGCGGGCGTGTCAATCCGGTGCGTCTGACGCTGGCCGGCGTGGCGCTGGGCGCGGTGCTGGAAGGATTAACCTCTGGCCTGTCGCTGCTCAATCCCGACATCTACGATCATCTGCGCTTCTGGCACAGCGGCTCGCTGGATATTCGCAATTTCACCACGCTGCGCACGCTGTTCCCGGCGGTGCTGATCGGCAGCGTGGTGGCCATTGCGCTATCGCAGGCGCTGAACAGTTTGAGTATGGGTGGCGACATGGCGACCGCGCTCGGTACGCGGGTGGCGCGCACCCAACTGCTGGGCCTGCTGGCGATTGCGCTGCTGTGCGGCGCAGCCACGGCGGCGGTGGGCCCGATTGCGTTTGTCGGTTTGATGACGCCGCACTTTGCCCGCTGGCTGGTGGGCAGCGATCACCGCTGGATGCTGCCTGCGACGGCGCTGATCACGCCGATTTTGCTGCTCGCCGCCGATATCCTTGGCCGCCTGCTGGTGGCGGGTGAGCTGCGGGTTTCCATCGTCACGGCGATGCTCGGTGCGCCCATGCTGATTGTGCTGGTGCGCCGTAAATTGGGCCGGGGTGCACTATGACGCGTCGTGTCGGGTTACATACGCTGTGGCTGCTGTGCGCCTGCGCTCTGCTGGCTTATCTGGCGATGACGCGCGGTGCATTGCAGATCAGCAGTGATCAAATCTGGCAAATTCTGCTCGGGCAGGGCGCCAGCAACGTCAAACTGATCGTGCTGGAATGGCGCTTGCCGCGCGTGCTAATGGCGCTGCTGATTGGTGCGGCGTTAGGCATCAGCGGCGCAATTTTCCAGTCGCTGCTGCGTAATCCGCTTGGCAGCCCGGACATTCTCGGTTTCAACACCGGCGCTTACAGCGGCGTGCTGGTGGCGCTGGTGCTGTTTAATCAAAGCGTCACGGCGATGACCGGCGCAGCGTTGATTGGCGGCATCGCCACGGCGGCGCTGGTCTATCTGTTTGCCTGGCGCAACGGCGTAGAGACCTTCCGGCTGATTATCGTCGGCATCAGCGTGCGCGCGCTGCTGATGGCGTTGAATTCCTGGCTGATTATCAGCGCCTCGCTGGAGTCGGCGCTGAGTGCGGGCTTGTGGAGCGCCGGATCGCTCAACGGCATTACCTGGGCAAAAACGCCGCCGGTGATTGCGGTGCTGCTGCTGGCGTTACTGTTGATGGCGCTGCTGGCGCGGCGGATGCGTTTGCTGGAGATGGGCGACGATACCGCCTGCGCGCTTGGCGTGCCGGTGGAGCGCAGCCGCATGTGGCTGATGCTGATTGGCGTGGTGCTCACGGCGGCGTCAACCGCGCTGGTCGGGCCGATTTCGTTTGTCGCGCTGCTGGCGCCGCAGATTGCCCGTCGTCTTGGCGGCGGCGTTAAAGGTGCCTTGCCGCTGGCGGCGCTGTGCGGCGCGCTGTTGCTGATTGCCGCAGACTTCGCCGCGCAGCATCTGTTCCTGCCTTATCAATTACCGGTTGGCGTGATAACCGTCATTCTCGGTGGACTTTATCTGATCGCTTTACTGGTGCGGGAGGCGCGACGCCAATGACCGATATCCCTTCACGTCTGCGCGGCGATAGCCTGACGCTGGGCTATGACAAAAAGGTGGTGGCAGAGAATCTGTCAGTGACGATTCCGCAAGGTGAGCTGACGGTGATTATCGGCCCTAACGCCTGCGGAAAATCGACGCTGCTGCGCACGTTGAGTCGCTTGCATACGCCGTTAAAAGGTGAAGTGTTGCTGGATGGTGCGGCCATTGCCAGCTATCCCACCAAAGAGGTGGCGCGGCGTCTGGGTTTGCTGCCGCAAAGTTCCAATGCGCCAGCGGGCATCAGCGTCACCGAGCTGGTGGCGCGCGGACGTTATCCGCATCAGGCGCTGTTTGGTCGCTGGCGTGCGGAAGATGAAGCGGCGGTGCAGAACGCGATGCGCGCCACCGGCGTGGCCGATTTGGCGCAGCAGTCGGTAGATACGCTATCGGGCGGTCAGCGTCAGCGCGTGTGGATTGCCATGGTGCTGGCGCAGGAAACGCCGCTGCTGCTGCTGGATGAACCGACCACCTGGCTGGATATCACCCATCAAATTGAGCTGCTGGAATTGATGCAGGAGCTGAATCAACAGCATGGGCGAACGCTGGTGGTGGTGCTGCACGATCTTAATCACGCTTGTCGCTATGCCACGCATTTGATTGCGATGCGTGACGGCAGGATTGTTGCCGAAGGGAAGCCGTCGGAGATTGTGACGCCCGCGTTGATCGAGCAGGTGTATGGCTTGCGCTGCGTTATTGTGGACGATCCGGTGGCGCATACGCCGATGATTGTGCCGCTGGGGCGCGGCGGATAATTGAGGAGGTCGCCATGAATGGCGACCCTACAACATCGTACCGGCCCTGCGTAAGGTCGCCATTCATGGCGACCTTCTTACAAATTAACCCAATAACCGCTGCAACAACGGCCCAATCTGCTCAAACATCTGCGGTGAAATGATCTCCACGTGGGCACAATCCATCGGCCACACTTCCAGTTCACCGACATACGGTGCCCAGACGCGGCGCGCATCTTGTCCTGGCTGCTGCGTCTGTTCGGCGAGGAACAGCGTGGCGCGACCGTTGAAACGCGCGCTGCGTGCGGTTGCCAGCAGGCGCACCGAACTGGCGTAGTTGGCTTCGATGGTATCGAACATCGCGCGCATCTCTTCACCGGCCTGATGGCGCTGCGCAGCGATAAACTGCTCGCGCTCGCGGTTCACCTCTTCCAGCACCGCCGGATCCAGCACGTTCTCGCCGCGTTTCTCATCCCAGTTTTGCGTTTCTGGTGGCCAGGTATCCAGCAGGCCGAGGAACGCCACCTCTTCACCGGCCGCTTCCAGCCGTGCCGCGATGCCCTGCGCCAGGGTTCCGCCAAGCGAATAGCCGAGGAAATAGTAAGGTCCGTGCGGCTGTACGTCGCGCAGGGTTTGCAGATGGGCGTCGCACACGTCATCCAGATGCGCGCTTTGGTTCAGCGGGCTACTGATATCCGGCGACTGAATGCCGACCAGCGACCAGCGCGCATCGAGATAACGCTGCAGGATGCTGAATTGCCAGGCAAACCCTGACGCCGGATGGAAGCAGAACAGCGTTGGTCCGTTGCCCTGACGCAGCGGCAGCACCGCTTCGAAACCGGCTTGCTGATGGGATTGCGTATCACTGAGCAGCGTTGCCAGCTTCTCCACCGTTGAGGCCACCATGATTTGTCCCACCGACACCGGCTGTTGCAGCTCACGGCGCAGCTGCGCCGCTAAGCGCATCGCCAGCAGCGAATGGCCGCCGAGGGCGAAAAAGTCATCCTGCGCGCTGATTTCCTCGCGCGCCAGCAGCTGACAGAAAGCATTGGCTAAGGTGGTTTCCAGCCCAGCGTGCGGTGCCCGTCCCGTGTGGGCGCTGGCGGATGCGGGCAACGGCAGCGCTTTGCGATCCAGCTTGCCATTGCTGCTGAGCGGGAAGGCATCGAGCTGCACAATGGCTACCGGCACCATATGCGCGGGCAAGCGTTGCGCCAGCGCCTGGCGCAGCGCGTCGCGATCAACCGGCTGCCCGGCAATCACGTAGCCAACCAGCTGACGCGCATCACCTTGCGCTGCCGTGCCGCCAAGCACCACCGCGTGTGTGACCGCCTGCTCAATGCCGGGCTGCGCGCTGAGCACATGATCGATCTCATTCAGTTCGATACGCTGACCGCGGATCTTCAGCTGATCGTCGCTGCGACCGAGATATTCCACTGCGCCGTTATCCAGCCAGCGCGCTACGTCGCCGGTAAGATACATGCGCTCGCCAGGCATGAAAGGATCGGCGATAAAGCGGCTGGCAGTAAGATCGGGACGGCCGAGATAGCCATGCGCCAGCTGCACGCCGGTTAAGTAGAGATCGCCCGCCACGCCCGGCGGCACCGGCTGCATGCGGGCATCAAGGATGCGCAGGCCGGTATTCCACACCGGGAAACCAATCGGCACGCTGGCACCTTCGACGGCGGCCAGGGCAGCACCAAACGCCGGATACCAGCTGACATCCACCGCCGCTTCGGTTGGGCCATACAGATTGTGCAGCGGCACGCGCGTCAGTTTTTCCCACTCGCGCGATAAATCCGTCGGCAGCGCTTCACCGCTGCAGAACACGTTACGCAGGCTGGCGCAGCAGGCAATTGCCGGTTGATCATCCAGCGCCGCGACAAAGGCCGCCAGCATCGAGGGAACGAAATGCGTGGTGGTGACTTTGTAGCGGGCAAACAGCTGCTGCAGCGCTTCCGGGTCGCGATGGGCTTCTGGCGGTGCCATCACCAACTGCGCACCGACCAGCAGCGGCCAGAAGAATTCCCACACCGAAACGTCGAAGCTGCTCGGGGTTTTTTGCAGCACCACGTCGTCGGCTTGCAGCGGATAGCGATCCTGCATCCACAACAGGCGATTGACGATGGCTTCATGCCCCACCAGCACGCCTTTAGGGCGACCGGTCGAACCTGAGGTGTAAATGATGTAGGCGCCATCCTGCGGCGTCGGCGCGCTGGCCGGCTGCGGTGCATGGGCATTGTGATACAGCACATCAAAATGCAGCTGATTGACCGACGCGATGGCGCTGAAACGTGCGCTGAGCGCTGCGCAGGTGATCAGCGTTTTTGGCGCGGCGTCTTCCAGCATCAGCTGTAAGCGGTCATCCGGATAACCGGTGTCGAGCGGCAAATAGGCAGCGCCGAGCGAAACAATCGCCTGCAGCGCCAGGGAGAGCTGCACCGAACGCGGCAGCGCCACGGCGACAATATCGCCACGCTGAACGCCGGCGGCGCTGAGATCGGCGGCCAGCGCAAACACCTGCTGTTGCATCGCGCGATAGCTAAGCTGATGCTGCGCATCGGCCAGCGCCGGTGCATCGGGGGTGCGTGCCGCCTGCTGCGCTAACAGGGAAGCCAGCGTTTCTGCTGGCAGCGGATAGGCGGTTTGGTTGATCGCGGCAATCTGCGCATGCTCTTCGGCAGTGAGCAGATCGAGTTCGCCGCACGGCCGCTGCGGCTGTTGCGCCAACTGATCGAGCAGCAGGGCAAAGCGGCTGGCATGACGCTGCAAGGTTTGTTCGCTATAGCGTTCGGCATTGGCCAGCAGCTCCAGCGTCAGTTCACCGTGCTCGCTGATGTAAATGGCGATCTCCAGATCGCGCACCGGCCCGGACGCCAGTTGATGGGTGATGCCTTCCACGCCAGCGAAATCGAGCTGGTAGTCAAACATCTTCAGGTTGATCACCGGACCGTACAGCGGATCGTCATCGCCGAGGCGGCCGAGATCGCGCTGCACCTGTTCGGCGTCATAGCGCTGATGACGACGCATCTTTTTCACTTCACCCGCGAGCTGCGCGGCGAGCGCGCCGATCGGCTGCACGGGATCGTAATGGATTGCCATCGGCAATACGTTGATCACCGGACCGGTGGCGCACAAGGCGGCCGAGCCGATGCGGCGCATAAAGATGAAGCCAGCGGCAAAGTCGTTTTGCCCGCTGAGACGCGCCAGCCACAGCGCCACCAGCGCAAAGGCGAGATCGGCCGCGCTGGCGTGCGGATGCTGCTGCACCAGCCTCTGGAAGGTGCTGCGATCCAGCGTAACGCTATGGCGCAGCAGATCGGTGCTGGCGTGTTGACCGGCGAGCGGCAGCGGCGAGAGCGAAGCCGGTGAGGGCAGCGCCGCCCCTTTTTCGCGCCAGAACTGGCTGTCACGCGCAAAAGAGGAGGATTCGCGGTAGCGCTGATACTCGTCCACCACTTCGCTAAACGGAATAAACGGCGTCGGTTCAGCGGCTTGCTGGCGTACGGCCGCGCTGTAGAGATTGGCGATGCGGCGCGTCAGCGCGGTAAAGCTGAAGCCATCCACCACCAAATGATGATAGCGCTGATACCAAAACCAATGCTGATCGTCGAGACGGAACAGGCGGTGATGCCACAGCTTTGCGCCGCTCAATACGCGCAGATCGCCATTCATGTCGTCACGCATCAGCGCGCGCGCTTTGGCGGCCGCATCGGCCTCCGCGCGCAAATCGACAATCTGCGGCAGGCTAAAGGCGTGTGGCTGCGGCCACTGCAACGCTTCGCCTTCCACCTCACCAAAGGCCATGTTCAGCGTGTCGGCTTCCTGCATGCCCGCAACGATCGCCTTCGCCAACAGGGCGCTATCAATCTCACCGCGCAGTTCGACAAAGTGCGCCACCGCGTAAGCGTTGTGGTGAGGTGACAGCTGATCGGCAATCCAGATGCCGGGCTGTGCCGCGACTAACGGCAAGGTTTGTTGGTCGGTCATAGGCTTATTCATCAGGGATTCGGACATGGATGCTCCGGTTTGCTCCACAGCGCTTGCAGGCCATTCAGCAGGCCGCCGCGCCAACAGAGCGCGTCATGGCCGCCTTCCACCGGCAGGTAATTCACCTGATAGCCGGCAGCGCTAAGCTGCTGTTGAAGTTGTTGATTAGCTTGCAGAATCAAGCCTTCGCGTTTGCCCGCTTCGAGCCAGAAACGCAGCGGTTGACGCGGTGCAAGACCGTTATCCAGCGCCTGCAGCAGCCAGCCGTGCGGATTGCCGCGTTCCGGCCACCAGAAGGAGCCCGATAAGCTGAGCGCGTTGCCAAAGGTTTCCGGCCAGTGCAGCGCGGCAAACACCGACGCCAGGCCGCCAAAGCTTTGTCCGGCGACGATGGTACTGTGCGCCTGCTGGCGATAAGGCGTTGATTGTGCAACTTGCGGTAACAGTTCTTGCTGAATGGCTTGCCAAAACTGCGCGTTACACGGCAGCTCGCGGCTGCGGTGTTCGCGATCAATGATGTCGATAAACAGATACACCGCTGGCGGCAAAGAACCGGCATCAGTGAGCTGCTGCAGCGGTCCGGCAATCGGCATGCTGTGCGCCCAGAATTGCCCGTCAAGCATGATGGCCAGCGGACGCTGTGCGGGATTGGCTGCGCCGGTGGTGTAAATCCACACCTTGCGGCTGTTGCCTAATAGCGCGCTATCCCATTGCTGCTGTTGCAGTTCAAGGGTTGGCGCTGTGCCGTTATCCACCGCTTGCCACAGCTGTTGATCGGGCGCGTGAGGCAGATGCAGCGGCGAGACGCCCATGCCGCGACCACCGGACCAGCCACGTAAGCTGTTCAAAGGATCGGCCTGCGCCGTCGGGAATTTGTCGCGCCACCAGTTGCGCAGCGTGGACATCTCGGCAACGCCAGTGAAGTCCGTGGCCTGCTCATCGGGCATCAAACAGTAACTGCCGCGCCAGTTGGCGGGCAGCGAGGTCTGCCAATACCAGACGTTGGTGCCCGCCACACGCATTAACGACTGCGGCGGGCGGCGCTGGTGGTGATCGGTCACGCCGGTAATGTTAATCCACACGCGCTGGGTCGACGATTGCGTCTCATCGCCTTGCGGATCACGCCAGAAGAAAGTGACCTGACATTGGCCATCGTCTGCTAACTCAATGCGGGGAATACCTTGGGATTGTTGCGCCTGCCACCAGGCCGCACTGCCGGTTACATCATTTCGCCAGGTCATAGGGCTGCCAGTCGGTGTTTACGCGGAGATTTACATAAGCTTGATGAATAATACTATTGATAATAATTTGCATTTGCAATAGGGTGACTGCGCTCAAAAATGAGCACGCCTGTTCCGCCAGAGGCTTACCGTTCGGTAAGGTTGCGCTACGGATGGTTTGAAGGGTCTGGAACTGGGCGCGATATGGACAGGGATCTTCTCACCGGCTCGCCAGTTAAGCATCCAACGGCTTTTTGCTGGCCATCCAGGAACGTATAAAATGAAAAATTACTCACGGTTATCGTTAGCCATTCTGATTGAACTGGGGCTCAGCGCCTCACTGCTTTCCAGCAGCGCCTGGGCAGCAGAGACTTCCTCCAGCAAAACCTCAGCCAGCACGACTGACGCACAATCAATGGACGGCGGCACCTTGATGGTCACCGCGCAGCAGCAGAACCTGCAAGCGCCGGGCGTCTCAACCATTACCGCCGACGAAATCAAAAAACATCCGCCCGCGCGTGATGTGTCTGAAATTATCCGTACCATGCCAGGCGTTAACCTGACCGGCAACTCCACCAGCGGCCAGCGCGGTAACAATCGCCAGATCGATATTCGTGGTATGGGCCCGGAAAACACCTTGATCATGGTGGACGGCATGCCGATCACCAGCCGCAACTCGGTGCGCCTTGGCTGGCGTGGCGAGCGTGATACGCGTGGCGACACCAACTGGGTGCCGCCGGAGATGATCGATCACATCGACGTGATTCGTGGACCGGCGGCGGTGCGTTACGGTAACGGCGCGGCGGGCGGTGTGGTGAATATCATCACCAAAAAACAGACCGATCAGCAGTGGCACGGTTCCTGGAACACCTATTACAACGTGCCGGAACATAAAGCGGAAGGCGCCACTAAGCGCACTAACTTCAGTCTGGAAGGGCCGCTGGGCGATGATTTCAACTTCCGTTTGTACGGTGGTTTAGCCAAAACCCAGGCCGATGCCTATGACATCAACGAAGGGCATGCGGCGGCGCGCACTGGCAGCTATGCGGGCAGCTATCCGGCCGGTCGTGAAGGTTCGGTTAATAAAGATATTAATGCTTTGCTGAGCTGGGCGTTTGCACCGATGCAGACGCTGGAGCTGCAGGCCGGTTACAGCCGTCAGGGCAACCTGTATGCGGGTGATACGCAGAACACCAACACCAGCGCGCTGGTGAAAAGTCTGTACGGTGATGAAACTAACCGCCTGTATCGCCAGAACGTCTCATTGAAATGGACCGGCGCATGGGATAACGGCGTCAGCACCAATACTTACGCGCGCTACGAGAAAACCCGCAACTCGCGCATCAATGAAGGTTTGGCCGGCGGCACCGAAGGCATCTTCTCTAACAGCGGTTTCAACACCATTCAGCTGGATGACGTGCTGCTGCATAGCGAAGTCAGCATTCCGTTTGAGCTGCTGTTTAACCAAACGGCGACGCTGGGTACCGAATGGAACCAGCAGCGCATGAAGGATGGCTCTTCCAACACGCAGGCGGCGAGCTACGGTGCGGTACCGGGCATCGATAACACCGGTCGCAGCCCGTATTCCCAGGCAGAGATTTTCTCGCTGTTTGCGGAAGACAACATGGAGCTGACCGATAGCACCATGCTGACGCCAAGCCTGCGTTTCGATCATCACTCGATTGTTGGCAATAACTGGAGCCCGTCGCTCAACCTGTCACAAGGTTTGGGCGATGACTTCACGCTGAAGATGGGGATTGGTCGCGCCTATAAAGCGCCGAGCCTGTATCAGACCAACCCGAACTACTTGTTGTACAGCAACGGTCAGGGTTGTGCGGCCAGCACCGGCGCCTGTTATCTGCAGGGTAACAGCGACCTGAAAGCGGAAAACAGCATCAACAAAGAGATTGGTCTGGAGTGGAAACACGAAGGTTATCAGGCCGGTTTAACCTGGTTCCGCAATGATTATCGCAACAAGATCGAAGCCGGTTACTCGCCAGTGAGCAAAGCATCCAATGGCACCACAGATATTTATAAGTGGGAAAACGTACCGAAAGCGGTGGTGGAAGGGCTGGAAGGCACCGTCAACGTGCCGTTCTCCGACAGCGTGATGTGGAATAACAACTTCACCTATATGCTGCAGAGTAAGAACAAAGAGACCGGCGATCGTTTATCGGTGATTCCGGAATACACGCTGAATTCGACGCTGAGCTGGCAGGCGACGCAGGATCTGTCGCTGCAAACCACGCTGACCTGGTACGGCACGCAGACGCCGAAGAAGTATGATTACAAAGGGAATCTTTCGACCGGCAGCGCAACGGATAAAGTGAGTCCTTACTCAATTATCGGTATGAGCGGTACCTACGATATCAACAAGTACGCCAGCGTCACGGTGGGCATTGATAACCTGTTCGATAAACGTCACTATCGCGAAGGTAATGCGCAAACCACCGGTAACGCCAACACCAACTCTTATCTGTATGGAGCGGGTGCGAATACCTACAACGAATCTGGGCGTACTTACTTTATGAGCCTGAATACCCACTTCTAACGGCGCTTAGCCAATCAGTTGATGCGGTAAATAGCAGCGGGCAATCAGCCCGCTGCGATCTTCACGGTTCACCAGCTCCAGCCTGCCGCGATGCATCTGCACGATGCGCAGCACGATATTCAAACCCAAACCGCTGCCGCCATAACGCTGATCGCGACGACGAAACGCCTGCGTCAGCTCTTCCGCAGCGGCGGCTTCAATGCCGGGACCCTGATCCCACACTTCGATGATCACCTGCTGCTGGTCCTGCTGCATCTTCACCGCGACTTCGCTGCCTTCCGGGCTGTAGCGCGAGGCGTTTTCCAGCAGATTGCGCAGCATCAGGCGCAGCAGCACCGCTTCACCTTGCTGCGGCACATCGTCGTTCTGCGGCCAGTGCAGGATTTGCTGACGCTGTTGATACAGCTCGGTCATTTCTGGCTCCAGCGGCTGCATGATGTCCTGTTGCCACTGCAACTGCTGATAGTGACCGCCCGCCAGCGCTTGCCCGGCGCGCGATAACATCAACAGCTGTTCCACGGTGTGCATCAACTGATCGATACGTTCAATTAGCATCTCGCTCTGCGGCACGTTCTGCTGGTGGAGCAGCTCGAGATGCAGGCGTAATCCGGCCAGCGGCGTGCGCAGCTCGTGCGCCGCATCGGCAGTGAACAGGCGTTCCTGCTGCAACGTGTGATCGAGGCGTGAAAACAGTTGGTTGATCGAGGTGGTTACCGCCACGATCTCATCCATTTCGGAGTAGATCGGCAACTGTGTCAGATTATCCGCTGAACGATGCGCAAGGCTGTCCTGCAGCGATTTCAGCGGACGAATAATCCAGTTAATCGCCCAAAACGACAGCAGCAAGGTGAGGGCGACCATGACTAAGGAAGGCAGCAGCAACGAGGCAATGGCTTCACGGATCTCGTTTTCTACCCGATCGTTACGCGCCTGCGCAGAGAGCGTTTCGTTGACTAAAAAACTGATCTGCTCGCGGCTTTCATGCCACAGCCAGATGGCGCTCATCACCTGACAGGTGAGGAGAATCAGCGCCAGCATAATCAATAACCGCTGACGCATGCTGTTCATTCGCGGATTTCCAGACGGTAACCGACGCCGCGCACGGTTTTGATGCGATCTTTTCCGAGCTTGCGACGCAAATTGTGGATGTGAACTTCGAGAGTGTTGGAGCCGGGATCGTCATTCCAGCTGTAGAGATCCTGCTGCAGCGTTTCGCGGTGTACGTTTTGCCCCACGCGCATCAGTAAGCGGGTGAGCAGTGCGAACTCTTTGGGCGTGATCTCCAGCGGCTGATCTTCAAGCAAAACCTGTTGTGAACTGAGATTGAGCGTCAGATCGCCCTGTTGCAGCAGGTTGTCGCTGTGGCCCTGATAACGGCGGATCAGCGCCCGCACGCGTGCCTTCAGTTCAACCAACGCAAACGGCTTCACCAGATAATCGTCAGCGCCGGCATCCAGACCATCAACGCGATCCTCCAGCGCATCGCGCGCCGTGAGGATCAGTACCGGCACCGCAATGCCGTCACGTCGCCATTGTCGCAGCAGTGATGCGCCATCGCGATCCGGCAAGCCGAGATCGAGCACGATCAGGCTGTACTGACCGCTACGCAGCAGCGCGTTGCTCTCTGCGGCGGTACTGGCGCAGTCGATGGCGTAGCCTTGCGAGCTTAACGCCTGCGCAAGGCCCGATTGCAACAGCGCATCATCTTCAACGATTAGCAGTTTCATCAGTTGTTCTTGTTGATATCCGTATAGAGGCGGCTCTCAAAACGTACCAGCGGAATGCGGCGCGTTTTCTGATTTTCCGGCGGTACCGCGTAACCGGACAGGAACTGGACAAAGGCGACGCGCGCGCCGCTGGAGGTGGTGATGAATCCTGCCAGATTATAGACGCCCTGCAGCGAACCGGTTTTCGCCGAGACTTTGCCATCCAGCCCTGCTTCATGCAGACCGCCGCGATATTGCAGCGTGCCGTCGTAACCGGCTAGCGGCAACATCGAAATGTAATTCAGCGTCGAATCATTTTTCGCAATGTATTGCAGCACTTGCATCATGGTCTCTGGCGCGATCAGGTCATGACGCGACAGCCCGGAACCATCAACCTGAATGCTGTTGCCCAGATCGACCCCGGCTTTTTCGCGCAGAATACGACGTACCGCATCTGAACCCGCACGGAAGGTGCCCGGCACGTTGAAGTAATGATGGCCGATGGTGCGGAACACGGTGTCGGCAATCATGTTGTCCGACTTCTTCAGCATGGTGTGCAGCAGCGTGTGCAGCGGCGCTGATTGCGTTGAAGCCAACACGGTACCCGGCGACGTCACTTGCGCCTGGCGAACCAGATGACCGCTGTAATCAATATCGGCGGCGCGCAGCTCGGCTTTAAGTATCTCACCGGCCCACGCAGCACCATCCTGCACGGCAAAGGCCAGCGGCAGCGGCTCTGAACGTTGACGCATGCAGCCGGTTAAGGTGTAACGATTGAGCTCGCCTGGCACCACATCCAGCTCGCAATATTGTCCGTCACCGCTGTTGCGGCCAATGGTGCGCACCTGACTGAACATGTGGGCCGGATAATAGGAGGCGATACGCACAAAGGCGTTTTCGCCCGGCGTATTGGCGCTATACAGCGACACGGAGAAACAGTTTTTATCGACGATGGCCGCTGCGGGTGGCGCACTGAAGCACTGCGTCAAATCGTTCCACGGCCAGCCTGGCGCCATATCGTGGCTGGCGAACACCGAGGTGTCGATCACCAGATTGCCCTTAATATGGGTGATGCCCTGCTTTTTCAGCGCTGTGACCATGTTGCGCAGATCCTGGCGGCTCAGCGTAGGATCGCCGCCAAATCGTGCCACTAAATCACCATTTAGGGTGCCGTCATTGACCGCTCCTTTGGTTTCCATAGTGGTCTGGAAACGAAAATCGGGCCCGAGCTCTAATAAAGCCGCCAGCGCTGTCACCACTTTCATGGTGCTGGCCGGTAACGCCATCTGTTTGCCGTGATAATCGATTATCGGGGTGGATGCGCCCACTTTTTGTACCATCAGCGCCAGGTTTGCGCCGTCTGGCAAATACTGCATGTATTCTTCAACGGGAGCTGCTTGTGCCTGCAGCATAAACGCACAGGTTAATCCGGTAACAAGTCGTGAAAATCGCATAATCTCGCGGTAACTGACGGGTGAGGGCGTCAATACTACGTCCCCGGACGGTGGAAAGTAAACGATGACCCACAGGGAACTCTGGGGTAAAATACGTATCAAAATGCAAAACCGAACCTGACCCGGAAAGCTTTCCGGGTCAGGCTTCTTTTGCTTGTGAAAAGAGGTAACGCGCTGCAGAAGCTGTTTTCTGCTGTCACCGGTCAGGATGACGCCGTTAACCAGGATAGATGACGAGGAGCCAAAATGAATCAGATTCCGATGACGTTGAAAGGCGCTGAGAAGCTGCGCGAAGAGCTGAACGAACTGAAAACTGTGAAGCGTCCGCGCATCATCGCCTCCATCGCCACGGCCCGTGAGCACGGCGATTTGAAAGAGAATGCCGAATATCATGCGGCTCGCGAAGAACAGGGTTTCTGCGAGGGGCGTATTCAGGAGATTGAAGCCAAGCTTTCTAATGCGCAAGTCATTGATGTGACTGCTATGCCGAAAACCGGTCGCGTGATTTTTGGCGCTACCGTGACCATTCTGAATATGGATACGGATGAAGAGTTCACCTACCGCATCGTGGGTGACGATGAAGCTGACTTCAAGCAGAACCTGATTTCAGTGAATTCGCCGATGGCGCGTGGATTGGTTGGAAAATCAGCCGACGATGTCGCGATTGTGAAAACCCCAGGCGGGGATGTGGAATATGAAGTCCTGAAGGTGGAATACCTTTAAGATATTGCTACGCTTTGCAATATGTCGCTGCATTTTGTAAAGAAAGGAAAAAGGCCGCATTGCGGCCTTTTATCACATGCAGGAGCGTGGCACTTTCTTTGCCCGTCGCCGCCTTTAAAGGCATGATTAACGCGGAAGAGTAATTTTACGCTCTTTGGCAGGGCGATACAGCACCAGCGTGTTGCCGATTACCTGTACGTTGCCTGCTTTAGTTTCACGCACGATAGCGTCCACGATCAGCTGCTTAGTTTCACGATCTTCCGAGGCAATTTTTACCTTGATCAATTCGTGATGCTCGAGCGCCAGTTCGATTTCGGCAAGCACGCCTTCGGTCAGGCCATTTCCGCCCAGCATGACAACCGGCTTAAGCGGATGGGCAAGGCCTTTCAGGTGCTGTTTTTGTTTGGTACTCAGATTCATCGTATTTTTTTGCTTACTCAGGGATTGAAAACGGTTCATTCTACCGCCATCTCGGGTATATCGCCAAATCAACGCGACCATTGCGTGCTGATTTATCGCTACGATGACGATTTAATTGGAAAAATTATGACGGGTAAAAAGCGTTCGGCCAGTTCCAGTCGCTGGCTACAGGAACACTTTAGCGATAAATATGTGCTGCAGGCACAGAAAAAAGGGTTACGTTCGCGTGCCTGGTTTAAACTTGAAGAAATTCAGCAGGGTGACAAGATTTTCAAACCCGGGATGACGGTTGTTGATCTCGGTGCGGCACCCGGCGGTTGGTCGCAATACGTGGTTCAGCTTATCGGATCAAGTGGTCGTATCATCGCCTGCGATCTGTTACCAATGGATCCGATTGTCGGCGTTGATTTTTTGCAGGGCGATTTTCGCGATGAGGCGGTACTTAACGCCTTACTGGAGCGCGTTGGCGACCAAAAGGTGCAGGTGGTGATGTCTGATATGGCACCCAACATGAGCGGTACACCTGCGGTTGATATTCCACGTTCGATGTATTTGGTAGAATTGGCGCTGGAAATGTGTCGGGATATCCTGGCTCCAGGCGGCAGTTTTGTCGTGAAAGTGTTTCAGGGAGATGGCTTCGATGAATACCTGCGGGAAATTCGCTCCCTGTTTACGAAAGTAAAAATTCGTAAGCCGGACGCTTCGCGATTACGTTCGCGCGAAGTGTACATTGTGGCGACGGGGCGCAAACTTTAGCCCGAATTGCCGGAATCAAAGCAAGACGACCAATGCGTTTACTCTGATGTGTAATTCTGAGTTTCAGGGTAAACAAGCAAAATCATCCGCACTGCGATTCCAGGTATGAAGGATCTATAGTACCCTACGCTGTCTGTTAACATCGTTGTAATATGAGGTTAATCCCTTGAGTGACATGGCGAAAAACCTGATTCTCTGGTTAGTCATCGCGGTCGTGCTGATGTCTGTATTCCAGAGCTTTGGGCCCAGCGAGTCGAATGGCCGTAGGGTTGATTATTCAACTTTCCTATCGGAAGTGAACCAAGATCAGGTCCGCGAGGCACGAATTAACGGGCGTGAGATTAACGTTGTCAAAAAAGACAGCAATAAATACACCACCTATATCCCCGTCAACGATCCTAAGTTACTCGATAACCTGTTGACCAAAAACGTCAAAGTCGTTGGCGAACCGCCTGAAGAACCAAGCCTGCTGGCTTCCATCTTCATCTCATGGTTCCCAATGCTGCTGCTGATTGGCGTGTGGATCTTCTTTATGCGGCAGATGCAGGGCGGCGGCGGCAAGGGCGCGATGTCCTTCGGCAAGAGCAAAGCCCGCATGCTGACCGAAGATCAGATCAAAACCACTTTTGCTGACGTGGCCGGTTGTGATGAGGCCAAAGAAGAAGTTGGTGAGCTGGTTGAGTATCTACGTGAGCCGAGCCGTTTCCAGAAGCTGGGCGGTAAAATTCCGAAAGGCGTCCTGATGGTCGGCCCTCCGGGTACCGGTAAAACGCTGCTGGCGAAAGCGATTGCTGGTGAAGCCAAAGTCCCGTTCTTTACCATTTCCGGTTCTGACTTCGTGGAAATGTTTGTCGGTGTAGGTGCATCTCGTGTGCGTGACATGTTCGAACAAGCGAAGAAAGCGGCACCGTGCATCATCTTTATCGATGAAATCGATGCGGTTGGCCGTCAGCGTGGCGCCGGTTTAGGCGGTGGTCACGATGAACGTGAACAAACGCTGAACCAGATGCTGGTTGAGATGGATGGCTTTGAAGGTAATGAAGGCATCATCGTCATCGCGGCAACTAACCGTCCAGACGTACTTGACCCGGCGCTGCTGCGTCCGGGCCGCTTTGACCGTCAGGTTGTGGTGGGTCTGCCAGACGTGCGTGGTCGTGAGCAGATTCTGAAAGTCCATATGCGTCGTGTGCCGCTGGCAACCGATATGGATCCATCAGTCATCGCACGTGGTACGCCTGGTTTCTCCGGTGCGGATTTGGCTAACCTGGTCAACGAAGCTGCGCTGTTCGCTGCTCGCGGCAACAAGCGTGTTGTTTCGATGGTTGAGTTTGAAAAAGCCAAAGACAAAATCATGATGGGTGCGGAACGTCGCTCCATGGTGATGACCGAAGAGCAGAAAGAATCGACGGCTTATCATGAAGCGGGTCACGCGATCGTCGGTACGCTGGTTCCGGGTTACGATCCGGTGCACAAGGTCACCATCATCCCGCGTGGTCGTGCTCTGGGTGTGGCCTTCTTCTTGCCAGTAGGCGATGAGATCAGCGCCAACCGTCAGAAGCTGGAAAGCCGTATTTCTGTGGCTTACGGCGGACGTCTGGCGGAAGAGATCATTTATGGTCCGGATTATGTTTCTACCGGTGCTTCATCTGACATCAAAATGGCGACCAGCGTAGCGCGCAACATGGTTACGCAGTGGGGCTTCTCTGAGAAGCTGGGTCCATTGCTTTACGCTGAAGAAGAGGGCGAAGTGTTCCTCGGTCGTTCAGTGGCGAAAGCAAAACACATGTCAGATGAAACGGCGCGCATTATCGATCAGGAAGTTAAACACCTTATCGATACCAACTATCAACGTGCACGCCGTATTCTGAATGAAAACATGGACATCCTTCACGCGATGAAAGACGCGCTGATGAAGTATGAAACCATTGATGCACCGCAAATCAGCGATCTGATGGCACGCCGCGAAGTGCGTCCACCAGCAGGTTGGGAAGAGGCGAAAGTTGCTGTGGGTAACGGCGACTCTACGCAGGCTCCACGTCCTGTTGATGACCCGAAAACGCCGGGTTCAGACAAGATCATGTGATGGCATTCTGGCGGGATGCGTTGCTCACCGCCAGATCTCCCGCCCGCAATACTTGTTACAATGCAAACCCCGGCCAGTCCGGGGTTTTTTACATTCCGCGATTCAGTAATTCCTCAAGGAGATTCTCACCATGAAGTTGTTCGCCCGTGATTCCCATCTCGATCTCTCTTTTCCCCATGTGATGGGTATTTTGAATGTCACGCCGGACTCTTTCTCTGATGGTGGAAGCCACAATACGTTGGTCGAAGCGCTGACGCACACCAATGAAATGGTGAATGCCGGTGCCACCATTATTGATGTGGGCGGTGAATCAACGCGTCCGGGCGCTGATGAAGTTAGCGTGGAAGAGGAGCTGGCACGCGTTATTCCGGTGGTGGAAGCCATCGCGCAGCGTTTTGAGGTGTGGATTTCGGTCGATACTTCCAAACCAGAAGTGATCCGTGAAGCGGCGCGAGTGGGTGCTCACATTATCAATGACATTCGTTCTTTGTCCGAACCGGGCGCGCTGGCGGCGGCGGCAGAAACAGGCTTGCCGGTGTGTCTGATGCATATGCAAGGTGAACCGCGCACCATGCAGCAGGCACCGGAATATAGCCACATCGTGGGCGAAGTGGACGCTTACTTCGCTGCACAGATTGCGCGATGTGAAGCCGCCGGCATCAAAAAAGATAATCTGATGCTCGATCCTGGCTTCGGTTTCGGTAAGAATCTCAGCCACAACTATGAACTGCTGGCCAACCTCAGCCATTTCCACCACTACGGCTTACCGCTGTTGGTAGGAATGTCACGCAAGTCGATGGTTGGGCAGTTGCTAAATGTCGGTCCGGCGCAGCGCCTGACCGGAAGCCTCAGCTGTGCGGTGATTGCCGCCATGCAAGGGGCGCAAATTATTCGCGTACATGATGTGAAAGAGACTGTCGAAGCGATGCGCGTCGTCGAAGCGACACGGAGAGCAAAAGGATAAAGCATGAGTAATCGTAAATATTTCGGTACAGATGGGATTCGCGGCAAAGTCGGTGAAGCACCGATTACCCCTGATTTTGTCCTCAAGTTGGGCTGGGCGGCCGGTAAGGTGCTGGCGCGCCAGGGTTCACGCAAAGTATTGATTGGTAAAGATACGCGTATTTCAGGCTATATGCTGGAATCGGCACTGGAAGCGGGTCTGGCGGCGGCGGGATTGTCGGCGGCTTTCACCGGCCCGATGCCGACGCCTGCAATTGCCTATTTGACTCGCACTTTCCGCGCTGAAGCGGGCATCGTGATTTCAGCTTCTCATAATCCCTTTGACGACAATGGCATTAAATTCTTCTCGGCTGAAGGTACCAAGCTACCGGATGAAGTTGAAGAAGCCATCGAACTGGAGATGGAAAAGCCAATCACCTGCGTGGAGTCGGCTGAACTGGGCCGCGCCAGTCGCATTGTCGATGCTGCTGGTCGTTACATCGAGTTCTGCAAAGGGACTTTCCCAAGCGAGCTGAGCCTGAATGGGCTGAAGATTGTGGTTGATTGCGCGAATGGCGCGACGTATCACATTGCGCCTAACGTGCTGCGCGAGCTGGGTGCGAATGTGATTGCTATCGGCGTGCAGCCGGATGGCATGAACATCAACAAAGATTGCGGTGCGACCGATCTGCGTTTGCTGCAGCATCGCGTATTGGAAGAGAAGGCCGATCTCGGACTGGCGTACGACGGTGATGGCGACCGCATCATGATGGTTGACCATTTAGGTCACAAAGTCGATGGCGATCAAATTCTCTACATCATTGCGCGTGAAGGGCTGCGTCAGGGCCAACTGCGTGGTGGCGTGGTAGGCACGCTGATGAGCAACATGGGTCTGGAACTGGCGCTGAAACAGCTGGGTATTCCATTTACCCGTGCAAAAGTGGGCGACCGCTATGTGCTGGAAAAAATGCAGGAGAAGGGCTGGCGTTTAGGAGCGGAAAACTCCGGTCACGTCATTCTGCTGGACAAAACCACCACCGGCGACGGCATCGTAGCAAGTTTGCAAGTGCTCACTGCAATTGTGCGCAATCATATGACGTTGCATGACCTGTGCAGCGGCATGAAAATGCTGCCGCAGATTTTGGTCAATGTGCGCTTCGCTGGCGAGCACGATCCGCTGGAAAACGAAAGCGTGAAAGCTGTCACTGCGGAAGCTGAAAAAACGCTGGCGGGACGCGGTCGCGTGTTGCTGCGCAAATCCGGCACTGAACCCCTGATTCGTGTGATGGTGGAAGGTGAAGATGAGGCGCAGGTCAGTGCGCTGGCGCATAAAATCGCGGATGCAGTAAAAGCGGTGTAAGTTTTCAGGCGGGGAGTTTTTAAACTTTCCGCCTGCAAAATCACCGGGATGGTGCTTTTTTCCGCAATCGAAAGCGATGGTGAAAATTGCACTTGCAGAGGTATGTGCCTTTGGTTAGTATTCACACCCGCTTCTGATGGGTGATGACGAGACTCCCCATCGATATTGGTTGAAGCTTTAACTGTGCAGATACGCGCAAGGAAACAGGTTGATTATGTACGAAGCTCTGTTAGTTGTTTTCCTTATTGTAGCGATTGGCCTCGTGGGTTTGATCATGCTGCAGCAAGGCAAAGGCGCTGATATGGGAGCCTCATTCGGTGCAGGCGCTTCTGGTACGCTGTTCGGTTCAAACGGGTCTGGCAACTTTATGACTCGCATGACCGCGGTACTGGCTACGCTGTTCTTCATCATCAGCCTGGTTCTGGGTAACCTGAACAGTAATAAAACAGCCAAAGGTAGCGAGTGGGATAACCTCACTGCGCCGGCGCAGTCTGAACAGCAGACTCAGCCAGCTAAACCGGCAACGCCGGGCAATGATATCCCGCAGTAAGATCGTCAACGCTGTAGTGCGATAAAACAACGTCGCAGTCTAGTGATGTACCGAGGTGGTGAAATTGGTAGACACGCTACCTTGAGGTGGTAGTGCTCGAAAGGGCTTACGGGTTCAAGTCCCGTCCTCGGTACCAAATCTCAGTTTAACTTGCATTTTTTGCAAGGTCGGCGTATTATTCGCCACGTTTTCGGACGCGGGGTGGAGCAGCCTGGTAGCTCGTCGGGCTCATAACCCGAAGGTCGTCGGTTCAAATCCGGCCCCCGCAACCACTTTCCCTTAGAGTTCTTTTTCAAATATACTGTATGCATCGACGGACGCAATCTCAGTGATTTTTGAAAAAAATTCTTTTGGATTGTGCTCCGAAGCCGCTATGCGGCGTACAGGGTCCAGTCACAAAAAGCCCCGAATATTCGGGGTTTTTTGTTATCAGGAAATCGAAACACTGGGCTATAGGCCCTTTTTTTATGTCTTGGGGGTGGGCTTGTCCACATTAGAGCAAAAATTGACAGAGTTGATCTCTGCTCCAGTAGAAGCGCTTGGCTACGAATTAGTCGGTATTGAGTTTATTCGTGGTCGCACATCAACCCTGCGCATCTATATTGATAGTGAAGAGGGTATCAATGTTGATGATTGCGCCGATGTTAGCCACCAGGTTAGCGCAGTAATGGATGTGGAAGATCCAATTACCGTGGCTTACAACCTTGAAGTTTCCTCGCCGGGTCTCGAACGTCCTCTTTTCACTGCTGAACACTATGCACGTTTTGTCGGTGACGAGGTGAGCCTGGTACTACGCATGGCCGTACAAAACCGCCGTAAATGGCAGGGTATCATCAAGTCTGTTGAAGGCGAGATGATCACGGTGACCGTTGAGGGTAACGATGAAGTGTTCGCGCTGAGCAACATTCAGAAAGCGAACCTGGTCCCCCACTTTTAAAAGTCCGGATTGAGGCTAACCAGGATGAACAAAGAGATCTTAGCTGTAGTAGAAGCCGTTTCTAACGAAAAAGCCCTGCCGCGTGAGAAAATCTTCGAAGCGCTGGAGAGCGCTTTGGCCACTGCGACCAAAAAGAAGTATGAGCAAGAGATCGAAGTGCGTGTCAGCATAGATCGCCGCAGCGGCGATTTCGACACCTTCCGTCGCTGGCAGATTGTAGAAGAAGTCACGCAGCCGACTCGCGAGATCACGCTGGATGCAGCCCGTTATGAAGACGAAGCGTTCAATCTGGGCGAATTTGTCGAAGATCAGATTGAATCTGTCACCTTCGACCGTATCACCACCCAAACTGCTAAGCAGGTTATCGTACAAAAAGTACGTGAAGCTGAGCGTGCAATGGTGGTTGATCAGTTCCGTCAACACGAAGGCGAAATCATCACCGGCGTGGTGAAGAAAGTGAACCGTGACAACATTTCACTGGACCTCGGCAGCAATGCTGAAGCCGTGATTTTGCGTGAAGACATGCTGCCGCGTGAAAACTTCCGTCCAGGTGACCGTATCCGCGGTGTGCTGTATGCCGTTCGCCCTGAAGCGCGTGGCGCGCAGCTGTTCGTCACCCGTTCTAAACCAGAAATGCTGATCGAGTTGTTCCGCATTGAGGTGCCAGAAATTGGCGAAGAAGTTATCGAGATCAAAGCGGCAGCGCGCGATCCGGGTTCACGCGCCAAAATCGCGGTGAAGACCAACGATAAACGTATTGATCCAGTGGGCGCTTGCGTCGGTATGCGCGGTGCGCGTGTCCAGGCGGTTTCGAGCGAGCTGGGTGGCGAGCGTATCGACATTGTGCTGTGGGACGACAACCCGGCGCAGTTCGTTATCAACGCCATGGCGCCAGCCGATGTGGCGTCAATTGTGGTGGATGAAGACAATCACACCATGGATATCGCTGTTGAAGCCGGCAATCTGGCTCAGGCGATCGGCCGTAACGGCCAAAACGTGCGTCTGGCTTCCCAACTGAGCGGTTGGGAACTAAACGTGATGACCGTCGATGATCTGCAGGCTAAGCACCAAGCTGAAGCCCATGCAGCGATCGATATGTTCACCAAACATCTCGACATCGACGAAGAGTTCGCCACCATTCTGGTGGAAGAGGGCTTCTCTTCGCTGGAAGAATTGGCTTATGTGCCAATCAACGAGCTGCTGGAAATCGACGGCCTCGATGAAGAGACCATTGAAGCCCTGCGTGAACGAGCAAAAAATGCGTTAACCACCCTGGCATTAGCGAAAGAAGAGAGCCTTGGTAATCAGGAGCCCGCTGAGGATCTTCTGAATCTTGAGGGCTTGGATCGTGCGCTGGCGTATCGCCTGGCGTCGAAAGGCGTTTGCACGCTGGAAGATCTCGCTGAGCAAGGTGTTGACGATCTGACAGATATTGAAGGGCTGGATGACGAGAAAGCCGGTGCGCTGATTATGGCTGCACGTAATATCTGCTGGTTCGGCGATGACGCGTAATAACAGGAAGGAACAGCATGACAGATGTAACCGTAAAATCGCTGGCCGCCGAAATTCAGACCCCGGTCGATCGCCTGGTACAGCAATTTGCTGATGCAGGGATTCGTAAGTCTGAAAACGATGCGGTATCCCAGCAAGAGAAAGAAACCTTACTGTCTCACCTGAATCGTGAGCACGGTCAGACCGGTTCAAGCAAGCTGACTTTGCAGCGCAAGACGCGCAGCACCTTGAATATTCCCGTCACCGGGGGTAAAAGTAAGTCGGTACAAATCGAAGTCCGCAAAAAGCGCACATACGTGAAAGGCGATGCAGAGTCTGAGCAAGCTCAGGCAGAAGCAGAAGCCGAGGCGCAGCGTGAAGCGGAAGAGCAGGCGCGTCGCGAGGCGGAAGAACAAGCCCGTCGCGAAGCTGAACAGAAAGCGCAACGTGAAGCCGAAGACAAAGCCAAGCGCGAAGCCGCTGACAAGGCTAAACGTGAAGCAGCGGAAAAAGAGAAATTGACTAATCAACCTACCGATGTAGTAGCCAAGGCTGCGCAATCTGATAAAGCCCGTCGTGAAGCAGAAGCTGCCGAACTGAAACGTAAAGCAGAAGAAGAAGCACGCCGTAAGCTGGAAGAAGATGCGCGCCGCGTGGCTGAAGAAGCCCGCCGCCTGGCTGAAGAGAAAGGCGCTGAATGGGCAAAACCTGAAGAAGAGGATAAAGGCGATTATCACGTCACTACCTCTACTCACGCCCGTCAGGCAGAAGACGAGAACGATCGCCAGGTAGAAGCTGGCCGTGCACGTGCTCGCACCACCAAAGCGGCTCGTCCGGTTAAGAAAGGCAACAAGCATTCTGAAGCTAAAACCGATCGCGAAGAAGCGCGTGCTCAGGTGCGTGGCGGCAAAGGCGGTAAGCATCGTAAGCCAAGCACCCTGCAGCAGGGCTTTAACAAGCCGGCTCAGGCGGTTAACCGCGATGTTGTCATCGGTGAAACCATCACCGTTGCTGAACTGGCCAACAAAATGGCGATCAAAGGTTCTCTGGTCGTTAAAGCGATGATGAAGATGGGCGCCATGGCGACCATCAACCAGGTTATCGATCAAGAAACCGCTCAGATGGTTGCGGAAGAGATGGGTCACAAAGTGATCCTGCGCCGTGAGAATGAGCTGGAAGAAGCGGTAATGGACGATCGTGACACCGATGCTGCGCAGGAAAGCCGTGCGCCAGTCGTCACCATCATGGGTCACGTTGACCACGGTAAAACCTCCCTGCTTGACTACATTCGTTCAACGAAAGTGGCATCAGGCGAAGCGGGCGGTATTACCCAGCACATTGGTGCTTACCACGTTGAAACTGACAACGGTATGATCACCTTCCTCGATACCCCGGGACACGCCGCGTTTACCGCAATGCGTGCTCGTGGTGCGCAGGCCACGGATATCGTTATCCTGGTTGTGGCTGCTGACGATGGCGTGATGCCTCAGACCGTTGAAGCTATCCAGCATGCGAAAGCAGCCGGTGTGCCAGTGGTTGTTGCGGTTAACAAAATTGATAAGCCTGATGCTGATCCAGACCGCGTTAAGAACGAACTGACCCAGTACGGAATTCTTCCGGAAGAGTGGGGCGGTGAGAACATGTTCGTTAACGTCTCTGCGAAAGCCGGTACCGGTATCGACGACCTGCTGAATGCGATTCTGCTGCAAGCTGAAGTTCTGGAACTGTCTGCTATCCGTGAAGGTATGGCCAGCGGCGTGGTGATTGAATCGTTCCTCGACAAAGGTCGTGGCCCGGTTGCTACCGTGCTGGTACGTGAAGGTACGCTGAACAAAGGCGATATCGTGCTGTGCGGCTTCGAATATGGCCGTGTACGTGCGATGCGTGACGAACTGGGTCGTGAAGTACTGGAAGCGGGTCCATCCATTCCAGTCGAAATCCTCGGTCTGTCCGGTGTGCCGGCTGCGGGTGATGAAGCGACTGTAGTACGTGATGAGAAGAAAGCGCGTGAAGTTGCACTGTATCGTCAGGGCAAATTCCGCGAAGTTAAGCTGGCGCGTCAGCAGAAGTCTAAGTTGGAGAACATGTTCGCCAACATGACTGAAGGCGAAGTGTCTGAGCTGAACATCGTGCTGAAATCTGACGTACAGGGTTCTGTCGAAGCCATCTCTGATTCGCTGCTGAAACTCTCTACCGACGAAGTGAAAGTACGCATTATCGGTTCAGGCGTGGGTGGTATCACCGAAACCGACGCCACGCTGGCTGCAGCATCCAACGCCATCATTCTCGGCTTCAACGTGCGTGCTGATGCATCTGCTCGCCGCGTGATTGACGCTGAAAACGTTGACCTGCGTTACTACTCCGTCATCTATAATCTGATTGACGAAGTGAAAGCTGCGATGAGCGGTATGCTGGCTCCAGAGTTCAAACAGCAGATTATCGGTCTGGCTGCAGTACGTGACGTGTTCAAATCACCGAAATTTGGTGCCATCGCGGGCTGTATGGTCACTGAAGGTATCATCAAACGTCACAACCCAATCCGCGTACTGCGTGACAACGTGGTTATCTATGAAGGCGAGCTGGAATCTCTGCGTCGCTTCAAAGATGACGTCAACGAAGTTCGTAACGGCATGGAATGTGGTATTGGCGTGAAGAACTATAACGACGTTCGCGTTGGCGATATGATCGAAGTGTTCGAAGTGATTGAAATTAAACGCACCATCGATTGATCATCATTTGATGTGTTGCAATTTGGGAGGCCTCTGGCCTCCCGAATTATTTGGGAGAAAGAATAATGGCAAAAGAATTTGGCCGCCAACAGCGCGTTTCTCAGGAGTTGCAGAAAGAGATCGCAATTATCCTGCAGCGCGAAATTAAAGATCCACGTCTCGGTATGATGGTGACGGTTTCGGGCGTCGAAGTGTCGCGCGATCTTGCCTATGCCAAGGTGTTTGTGACCTTTTTGAATGATAAAGATGAAGAAGCAGTGCAAAACGGCCTGAAGGCGCTGAAAGAAGCCTCTGGCTATATCCGCACGCTGGTAGGTAAAGCGATGCGCCTGCGCATCGTGCCGGAGCTAACCTTCTTCTACGACAACTCGCTGATCGAAGGTATGCGCATGTCGAACCTGGTCAGCAACGTTATTAAGAGCGATGTTGAGCGTCGTGGCGATAGCCCGGCGGAAGATGACAAGGAGGACTAATGAGTCGTCCTCGTCGTCGCGGTCGCGACGTCCACGGTGTGTTTCTGCTGGATAAGCACCAAGGCGCATCTTCCAATGATGTGCTGCAGAAAATAAAACGTCTGTTCAACGCGAACAAAGCGGGCCACACCGGCGCCCTCGATCCTCTGGCGACCGGCATGCTGCCGGTTTGCCTCGGCGAAGCCACCAAGTTTTCGCAGTATCTGCTCGATTCGGACAAGCGTTATCGCGTCATTGCTCGCCTGGGTGAACGCACCGATACGTCTGATGCCGACGGTAATATTGTTGAGACGCGTCCGATTACTTTTGATCAGGCGGCACTGGATGCAGCGCTGGACTATTTTCGTGGCGACACCATGCAGGTGCCGACCATGTTCTCCGCGCTGAAGTATCAGGGACGCAAGCTTTACGAGTACGCACGTGAAGGCATAACCGTGCCGCGTGAAGCGCGCCCGATCAAAGTTTTTGAGCTGCAGTTTATTCGCTGGGAAGGTGATGAACTGGAGCTGGAGATTCACGTCTCTAAAGGCACTTACATCCGCACTATCATCGACGATCTCGGTGAACGGCTTGGCTGCGGTGCGCACGTTATCATGCTGCGTCGTTTGCAGGTGGCGCGTTATCCGATCGAAAGAATGGTGACGCTGGAGCAGCTGCAGGAAGTGGCGGCCACCGTCAACATGGCGGAAACGCCGGATTACAGTGCGCTCGATGCGTTATTGCTGCCGATGGATAGTCCGGCAGAAGAGTTCCCGATAGTGAATTTGCTGCCTACGGTGGCGGCTTATTTCAAACAAGGTATGCCGGTTCAGGTGGCGGATGCGCCGGAACAGGGATTGGTGCGCGTGACGGAAGGTGATGAGCAAAAATTCATTGGTATGGCCGAAATCGCCGACGATGGACGCGTGGCGCCGCGTCGTCTGGTGGTAGAATTTCCTGCGTAATCAAGCCTCCCGCATTTGACCTAACGGCGCATTTGCGTTGCTATCAGGCGAAGAGTAGAATGGCGCGGCTTTAAAAGCGGGCTGCTGAATTAGAGATCGGCACCCATACATTCATTATCCAACGGAGTTTATTATGTCTCTAAGCGTAGAAGCTAAAGCAGAGATCGTTGCTAAATACGGTCGTGGTACCAACGACAGCGGTTCAACTGAAGTTCAGGTTGCTCTGCTGACTGCTCAGATTAACCACCTGCAGGGTCACTTCTCTGAGCACAAGAAAGATCACCACAGCCGTCGCGGTCTGCTGCGCATGGTATCTCAGCGTCGTAAGCTGCTGGATTACCTGAAGCGTAAAGACGTTGCTCGCTACACCGGTCTGATCGAAAGCCTGGGTCTGCGTCGCTAAGTCTGAAGAATCTGATCAAGGATGTAGCGCATGCACCATGCAAAAAAACGCATCTGACGATCAGATTTGTGCGAGTTTCGCGAAAAGGGGGCCTTTATGGCCCCTTTTTTCGAGCAATCCGCAGCAATCCGGACCAAACTCATGTATTGTTGCAGAGAGTGATCTTTGCTTGCAGAGGTTCGCGCGGCTAATGAGAGGCTTTACCGCATGGGCGGTTAAGGTTGTCATTAGTCGCGAGGATGCAACTGAAGATCGGTAATCCCCGGCGCGCCAGAATGGGCTGCGCCTCTGAATTTAAGGACTTAAATTTTGCTGAACCCGATCGTACGCAAATTCCAATATGGTCAGCATACCGTCACGCTGGAAACCGGCATGATGGCGCGCCAGGCTACCGCTGCAGTAATGGTGAGCATGGATGACACTGCTGTATTCGTTACTGTTGTTGGCCAGAAAAAAACTAAACCAGGTCAGGATTTCTTCCCGCTGACGGTTAACTATCAGGAGCGTACTTACGCTGCTGGTCGTATCCCGGGTAGCTTCTTCCGTCGTGAAGGCCGTCCAAGCGAAGGCGAAACCCTGATCTCACGCCTGATTGACCGTCCAGTTCGTCCGCTGTTCCCGGAAGGCTTCATTAACGAAGTGCAGGTTATTGCAACCGTTGTTTCTGTTAACCCACAGGTTAACCCAGACATCGTTGCGATGATCGGCGCCTCTGCTGCGCTGGCTCTGTCAGGTCTGCCGTTCAATGGCCCAATCGGCGCAGCGCGCGTGGGTTATATCAACGATCAGTACGTACTGAACCCAACTGCTGATGAAATCAACGAATCACGTCTGAACCTGGTTGTTGCCGGTACCCAGAACGCGGTGCTGATGGTGGAATCAGAAGCTGACATCCTTACTGAAGAGCAGATGCTTGGCGCTGTGGTATATGGCCACGATCAACAGCAGATCGTTATCGAAAACATCAATGCGCTGGTTGCCGAAGCGGGTAAACCACGTTGGGATTGGCAGCCACTGCCAACTAACGATGCACTGATCGCACGCGTTACTGCACTGGCAGAAGCGGGCATCAGCGATGCCTATCGCATCACTGATAAGCAAGAGCGTTACACTCAGGTTGGCGCAGTGAAAGACGCGACCATTGCTGCACTGCAGGCTGAAGATGAAACGCTGGATGCTGGCGATATCGCTGACATCGTTCACGACCTTGAGAAGAGTGTTGTTCGAAGCCGCATCATCCGTGGCGAACCGCGTATCGATGGCCGTGAGAAAGATATGATTCGTGGCCTGGATGTGCGCACTGGCGTACTGCCACGCACGCACGGTTCTTCACTGTTTACCCGTGGTGAAACGCAGGCGCTGGTTACCGCAACATTGGGTACCGCACGTGATGCGCAGAATCTGGATGAGTTGATGGGCGAGCGTACTGATAGCTTCCTGTTCCACTACAACTTCCCTCCATACTGCGTGGGCGAAACCGGTATGGTTGGCTCACCGAAGCGCCGTGAAATTGGTCACGGTCGTCTGGCGAAGCGCGGCGTGCTGGCAGTAATGCCTAAGCAAGCTGATTTCCCCTACACCGTGCGTGTGGTTTCAGAGATCACTGAATCTAACGGTTCTTCTTCAATGGCTTCCGTGTGCGGTGCATCTCTGGCACTGATGGACGCTGGCGTACCGATCAAAGCTGCCGTAGCCGGTATTGCGATGGGTCTGGTTAAAGAAGCCGACAACTTTGTGGTTCTGTCTGACATCCTGGGTGACGAAGATCACCTCGGCGATATGGACTTTAAAGTAGCGGGTAGCCGCGATGGTATCACTGCGCTGCAGATGGATATCAAAATCGAAGGCATCACCCGCGAAATCATGCAGGTTGCTCTGAACCAAGCGAAGGGTGCGCGTCTGCACATTCTGAGCGTGATGGAACAGGCAATCAGCACGCCGCGTCAGGAAATTTCTGAGTTCGCGCCGCGCATTTACACCATCAAAATCAGTTCAGACAAGATCAAAGATGTCATCGGTAAAGGCGGCTCAGTGATCCGTGCGCTGACCGAAGAAACCGGCACCACCATCGAAATCGAAGATGACGGTACCGTGAAGATTGCTGCTACTGATGGCCTGAAAGCCAAAGAAGCCATTCGTCGTATCGAAGAGATCACTGCTGAGATCGAAGTTGGTCGCGTTTACTCTGGTAAAGTGACACGTATCGTTGATTTCGGTGCCTTCGTGGCAATCGGCGGCGGTAAAGAAGGTTTGGTGCACATCTCTCAGATCGCCGACAAGCGCGTAGAGAAAGTGACCGATTACCTGCAGATGGGCCAGGAAGTTCCAGTAAAAGTCATGGAAGTGGACCGTCAGGGCCGTGTACGCCTGAGCATCAAAGAAGCGACAGAGCAGAAACCAGCGGAAGAAGTTGCTACCGCTGCATCTGATGCATCTGACGCCGAGTAAGCGTTTACCGATTTACCTCTCCCTGCTTTGCGGGGAGAGGTGTTTAGATCATCGCGAGGGCGGGAATCCTTGTGCACAGCAGGAGGATGACAGGATGGTTGTCCCAATGTTTGTATTCGGGAGTGGGAAATGAAGCCTTTTTTGCGCTGGTGTTTTGTTGCGACAGCTATCACGCTGGCAGGATGCAGCAACTCCAATTGGCGTAAGAACGAAGTTCTGGCAGTACCTTTGCAGCCCACACTGCAGCAAGAGGTGATCCTGGCGCGAATGGAACAAATTCTTGCCAGTCGTGCCCTGACCGATGATGAACGCGCACAGCTATTATATGAGCGCGGAGTGTTGTATGATAGTTTGGGTCTGAGGGCATTAGCGCGGAACGATTTTTCGCAAGCGCTGTCTATAAGACCAGATATGCCAGAGGTATTTAACTATCTCGGTATATACTTAACGCAGGCAGGCAACTTTGATGCTGCCTATGAAGCGTTTGATTCTGTACTTGAGCTTGATCCAACTTACAACTATGCGCATTTAAACCGTGGTATCGCCCTCTATTACGGCGGTCGATACAAGTTAGCGCAAGATGATCTGCTGGCGTTTTATCAAGACGATCCTAACGATCCATTCCGCAGCCTTTGGCTCTATCTCGTTGAAAGCGATATGGATGCCGACAAGGCAAAAGTTACGCTGAGACAGCGTCATGACAAAGCGGTTCGCGATCAATGGGGATGGAATATTGTCGAGTTCTACCTTGGCGACATCAGTGAAAAAACGCTGATGGAACGTCTCAAGGCGGACGCAACGGATAACACCTCGCTCGCTGAACATCTCAGTGAAACCAACTTCTATTTAGGTAAGTACTACCTAAGTCTGGGGGAGAAGGACGACGCGAAAGCGTTGTTCAAACTGGCGGTGGCCAACAACGTAAATAACTTTGTTGAGCACCGATACGCATTGTTGGAACTGGCGCAACTCGGCCAGACACAAGACGATTTATCAGAATCTGACCAGCAATAGCTGACGAACTTTTATTGCCTGAATACCTGTAAAGTCATCATCTTCAGAGATGAGGGCTTTTCTGTTCGTCAAAACTTCTAATTTGAGCCGGTTCACACTTTTTGATGAAAATGACTGAAAGTTTTCACGACGAGTTATGTAGACTGGCCGCCGCAATCTAAGAGGCACGTGTACTACATGACTGATATTCAAACCACTTTTGCTGACCTTGGCCTGAACGCCGACATCCTCGAATCACTGAACGGTATGGGCTACGTAAAGCCTTCTCCAATCCAGGCTGAGTGTATTCCTCACCTGCTGGCTGGCCGTGACGTGTTGGGTATGGCGCAGACCGGTAGTGGAAAAACTGCGGCTTTCTCACTGCCGCTGCTAAACAACATTGATCCTACTGTTAAAGCACCGCAAATTTTGGTGCTGGCACCTACCCGCGAATTGGCGGTACAGGTTGCTGAAGCCGTCACAGAATTCTCTAAACACATGCGTGGCATTAACGTTGTAGCCCTGTACGGCGGCCAACGTTATGACGTACAGCTGCGCGCACTGCGTCAGGGACCACAAGTTGTTGTGGGTACGCCTGGTCGTCTGCTGGATCACCTGAAGCGTGGCACGTTAGATCTGTCTAACCTGCGCGGTCTGGTGCTGGACGAAGCTGATGAAATGCTGCGTATGGGCTTCATCGAAGACGTTGAAACCATCATGGCGCAGATTCCAGACGGTCATCAGACCGCGCTGTTCTCAGCCACCATGCCAGAAGCGATTCGTCGTATTACCAAGCGCTTCATGAAAGATCCACAGGAAGTGCGCATTCAGTCAAGCCTGACTACGCGCCCAGACATTTCTCAGTCTTACTGGACCGCATACGGCCGTAAAACTGATGCGCTGGTTCGTTTCCTGGAAGCGGAAGATTTCGATGCAGCCATCATCTTCGTGCGTACCAAAAATGCCACGCTGGAAGTGGCCGAAGCGCTGGAGCGCAGCGGTTACAACAGTGCAGCACTGAACGGTGACATGAACCAGGCACTGCGTGAGCAGACGCTGGAGCGTTTGAAAGATGGTCGTCTCGACATCCTGATCGCGACCGACGTTGCAGCACGTGGTCTGGACGTTGAGCGTATCAGTCTGGTCGTAAACTTTGATATCCCGATGGATGCAGAGTCTTACGTTCACCGTATCGGTCGTACCGGCCGTGCTGGTCGTGCAGGTCGTGCGTTGCTGTTCGTTGAGAACCGCGAGCGTCGTCTGCTGCGCAACATCGAACGCACCATGAAGCTGACTATTCCAGAAGTTGAGCTGCCTAACGCAGAACTGCTGGGTGAGCGTCGTCTGGCTAAATTCGCGGCTAAAGTACAGCAGCAGCTGGAAAGCAGCGATCTGGACCAGTACCGCGCACTGCTGAGTAAAATGCAGCCGGGCGAAGATCTGGATATCGAAACGCTGGCCGCAGCACTGCTGAAAATGGCTCAGGGCGAACGTCCACTGATTCTGCCACCAGAAGCACCGCGTCCAGCGCGTCGCGAGTTCAGCGATCGTCCTGACCGTGGTGAGCGTCGCGATTCACGTGATTCTCGTGGTCCACGCGAAAGCCGTGACAGCCGCGATGGCGATCGTCCACGTCGTGAACGTCGTGACGTTGGCGAAATGCAGCTGTACCGCATTGAAGTGGGCCGTGATGATGGTGTTGAAGTTCGTCACATCGTTGGCGCGATCGCTAACGAAGGTGACATCAGCAGCCGTTACATCGGTAACATCAAGCTGTTTGGTACTCACTCAACCATCGAGCTGCCGAAAGGCATGCCGGGCGAAGTGCTGCAGCACTTTACTCGTACGCGTATTCTGAACAAACCGATGAATATGCAGCTGATGGGTGATGCGCCAGTGCACGAGCGTAGCGAACGTCGTCCATCTGCTGGCGGCGAACGTCGTGGCAATGGCGCACCGCGCGGTGATGGTGCTCCACGTGGCGAAGGCGCTCCACGTCGCTTCTCCGAACGTCGTGAAGGTGGCCGTGAAGGCGGACGCTTCAGCCGTGAAGGTGGTCGTGGCCCGCGTCCAGAAGGCGCTGCTGCACCACGTCGTCGTGACGCATAAGCGATAAACGCGAAAAGCAAAAAGGGACGCTAACGCGTCCCTTTTTTTTATGCCTGTGGAAAGTAAATTTTACACGCCACCAGCAATCAGCACGCGTTCACCGCTGACGTAAGCTGACTCTTCTGACGCCAGAAACAGCGCCACCTGCGCCACATCTTCCGGCAAGCCAAATCGTCCGAGCGGCGTTGTCGCTATCAGCTGTGCTTTCAACTCCGGGTGCATCTTCTTCGCCGCCAGCAAACCTTCGGTCAAAATAATGCCGGGTGCTAACGCATTGACGCGAATATTACGTGGCCCAAGCTCGCGTGCGAGGCCCTGCGTTAAGGTATCGATCGCGCCTTTGGTTGCCGCCCAAAGCACCGAGCCGGGCGTGCTGCGTTGGCTATTTAAAGCGCTAAGGTTGATGATGGAACCGCCGCGTGCGGGGAAATGTTTTGCCGCCTGCTGACACACCAGCAAGGTGCCCAGCAGATTCACATTCAGCTGCTGCTGCATCTCGCTGAGGCTAAGCTCGGCAAAGTCACCGTGGTGAAAAATGCCGGCGTTATTCACCACAATATCGGGCGCGCCAAACTGCTCAATGCTGCTAGCGAACAAGCGCTGCACATCGGCCTCGCGTGAAATATCAGCCTGTACGGCGATGGCGTCGCTACCCAACGCCTGAATGTCGGTCACCACATCCGCCGCACCCACTTCGTCCTGAAGATAATTCACCACTACCCGAGCACCGGCCGCCGCGAAAGTCATGGCGATGGCGGCACCAATGCCTTTCGAAGCGCCCGTCACCAGCGCAATTTTGCCTTCAAGTGTTTTCATCGTGTCTCTCCACCTGAGATTTCGGGGAAAATAAAGCATGCGCTGTCCATACAATCGGGTGGTAGCGCAATCCTGCAAGCTTCTTGCACGATCCTGCAAATCTGCTGTTCAAGGACTAGTCGCAGCGCCAACCACAAGCGAGAATATCAAATCAGTGATTTCTTACCGCGGAGCACCGAGCGCATGATTCATCAGGAACAATGGCAGCAGTTGGTGGCAATTATTGCTCGCCACGCACCGCAGGATGGTCGTCACTATTGCCCAATCGATTTTCTCTCTTTCGGCCGCAGTTCTCAGCCCACCAGTTTGGCGCATGTGGCGACCTGGGCGAGCTTTGCCCTGATCGCGCAGGGGCAAAAAGCGCTGCGCATGGGTGATGAAGTGATGCATTACGGGCCGGGCGATTTACTGTTGGTGACGCTTGATATGCCGGTGCAATCCTGCGTGGTCATGGCAACGCCAGAGAAACCGAATCTTGGTGTGGGCATCACCATTAACGAAACGCGTCTGATGCGTTATCTGGAACACTTTCCGCACCATCAACTCGGCAGCACGGCGGTGAGCGAGCGCGGTATCGCCGTGCATAAAGTCGCGCCACCGTTGGTGGATGCGGTGATGCGTTTAGTCGAGTTGCTGGATCACCCGCAGGACATAGCCGCGCTGGCACCGTTGATTGAGCAGGAGATTTTCTATCGTTTGCTGACTGGACCCGAAGGGCCGCGCATTCTCAACATGGCGTTGACGGAACGGCCAGGCAACAAAGTGGCGCGCGCCGCGCGTTGGCTACGCGAAAACTTTCATCAGCCGTTGAAAATGGATTTTCTGGCGAGCAGCGTAGGGATGAGTATTTCGTCGCTGCATCATCACTTTAAAGCGGTAACGGCGATGACGCCGATGCAGTATCAAAAGCAGCTGCGGCTCAACGAGGCGCGGCGTTTGATGTTGATTGAGAAGCTGGATGCCGGCACGGCGGGTTATCGGGTGGGTTATCAAAGTGCTTCGCAGTTCAGTCGCGAATACAGCCGTTTTCACGGTCAGTCACCGGCGCGAGACGTGCGAACCATTGCGGTGGGCCCAGAGTGGTTAAACCCACCGCAATGAGGTTTACAGCGTGCGCGCTGCTTCCATTGCCAGCGCGAAGGAGCGCAGACGCGCCTGCGAATCGT
Organism: Pantoea sp. DY-5; assembly: GCF_019795955.1. NCBI lineage: Bacteria > Pseudomonadati > Pseudomonadota > Gammaproteobacteria > Enterobacterales > Erwiniaceae > Pantoea > Pantoea sp. DY-5. The sequence goes on along the minus strand of NZ_JAIMIE010000003.1, from coordinate 287,587 downwards.
AAATCTGGCCGTTAACCATAATCTCGTCCGCCTGGGTTTCACGCATCAGCGCGGCGAGGCCGCTGCGGACTTTATCGCTATCGCCGACAATCGACATGCTGAGTGCCTGTTGCACGCCATATTGCTCGGACGGCGACCACAGATTATCCATGTTCTCCACCGGCGCAGGTAGCGGACCCGGTTTGCCGCGACGCAGGTTAATAAACTGCTGCTGCATCGAGGTGAACAGGAAGCGGGCGTCACGTTCGCTATCGGCTGCGACGACGTTGACGCACACCATCGCATACGGCTTCGCCAGACGCGCGGAAGGTTTGAATTTCTCACGATAGAGATGCAGCGCCTGGAACAGCAGATCCGGCGCGAAATGCGAGGCAAATGCAAACGGCAAACCCAGCTGAGCGGCCAGTTGCGCGCTGTACAGGCTGGAACCGAGCAGCCACACCGGAATTTTCAATCCTAAACCTGGAACCGGTTGTACTGGCGGATGTTCTCCCTCTTCGGCGTCAAACCAGCGAATCAGTTCAGAGACATCTTCTGGAAAACTATCTGCCTGGCCGCTGGAAAGATGACGACGCAACGCCAGCATGGTGCGTTGGTCGGAACCCGGCGCGCGGCCCAGTCCCAAATCGATGCGCCCAGGATAGAGTGACTCGAGGGTACCAAACTGTTCGGCGATCACCAGCGGCGCGTGATTGGGCAGCATAATGCCGCCTGAACCGAGGCGCAGCGTTTCGGTATTAGCCGCTAAATAGCCAATCAGCACTGACGTCGCGGCGCTGGCAATCCCCGTCATATTATGGTGTTCCGCCAGCCAGTAGCGGTGAAAGCCCAGTGCTTCGGATTGACGGGCCAGTGCCAGCGAATTATGGAACGCGTCGCGTGCAGTGGAACCTTGTGGAATAGGGGCCAGATCCAACACGGACAGGCGAACAGTTTTTTTCTCAGACATGGGCACTCCAAATAGGGATGGCGCAGGTGTTTAGTCGGACCTGCGCTTGTGAGTATTACTCATCGTTACCTATATTAAAACTGCTAATAACAGCAGGAATATAGCCGGAATGTGCCTTTACCTGCCGCCTTCCAGTGCCATTCCCGCCAGGCGACGCCAATAACCATTACAATCACTGCCGCGCGCCATCATTAGCGGTGCCTGACCGGCTTCGTTGGCGCGGAAGCGATCCACTTCGGCGAGCGTACTTTCGCCCTGGGGCGACAAACGCACAATGTCGATCCAGTTATGCATGCCGCTCAGGTCATTGCCGAGGTTGTAGCAATAGCCGCTCATGGTCTGAATGCCGTTGAGCACAAACACCTGCTGGCCTTCCTGCGAGAGCACGCGGCGGCCGGTTGGGTAATTGATGCAGCAGGTTTGGCAATCATCTTTGCCACGATTCTCGGCGCGTGCGGTAAAGCAGCGTGCTGACAGCGCCAGCGGCAGATGACCATAGCCAAGCACTTCCACCTCAAATTGTTCGCGCACACCCGCCGCATCGCACTGTTGCAGCAACTGAATCAGCCAGTCGCGGGACATCTCCACCGGAATGCACCAGCGCGTCATGCCTTCTTTCAGCAACAGTTGCAGCGTCTGCGCGTTATACACATTCAGCGTTGGGCCGGCGACAAACGGCAATTTGCGCTCCGCCGCCATATTCACGGTGCCGATATCATTGGCCTCCAGCAGGAACTCTCCGTTCTCGACATAGCGGCGCAGCTCTTTGACTTCCGATGGCGACTGCAGCAGTGCCAACGTACTCAGCACCACTTGCTTGCCCTGCTGCGCTAGCATGCGCGCGATGTCCATCCATTGATGGAACGAGGTGGCGCGTCTTTTACTGCAGACGGCTTCGCCGAGATAAATGATCTCCGCGCTGCTCTCGGCGGCGCGTTGATAAAAGGTTTCCAGCGTTGCAGTTGGCCAGTACCACAGCACCGGCCCGATGGCGTATTTCATGCGATCTCCTTATTGCCAGTCACGGTGATAAGCACCGAGCGTGGTTTGGCTGCCTTCTGATAACTCGCCCAGCGCCTGCATCCAAGGTTCCTGCACGGCATACTGTCCCGGCGATGCCATGCAGCGATCAATGGCCTGACGCCACACTTTCGCTACCTGCGCCACATAGGCCGGGCTGCGCTGGCGTCCTTCAATTTTCACCGAGGCAATGTTGACGCGCAGCAGTTCAGGCAGCAGCGACAAGGTGTTCAGGCTGGTGGGCTCCTCCAGTACGTGATAGAGCTGGTTATCCACTTCATAACGGCCTTTGCACAATGTGGGATAGCCAGCGCTCTCGTCGGGCGCGTAACGGTCAATCAGCACCTCATTCAGGCGCGATTCCATGCCTTTTGGCGTCTGCTGCCAGCGGACAAATTTCGCCGGCGAGCAGGCTCCCGCGCTATTAGGCGACTCGCCGGTCAGCCAGGAAGAGAGGTAGCAGCGGCCTTCAGCCATAATGCACAGGCTACCGAAGGCGAACACTTCAAGCGGTACCGGCGTTTCACGCGCCAGCTGTTTGACCTGATGCATCGACAGCACGCGAGGCAGCACCACGCGGCTGAGTTGAAAATGACGATGGTAAAAATGGATGGCCTGCAGATTGGTGGCGGAGGCCTGTACCGAAAGATGACGCTCAACCTGCGGATAATGTTTTGCCGCGTACTCCAGCGTGGCAATATCGGCCAGAATCAACGCATCCGCGCCGTTCTGAGCGGCAACATCAATCGCGCTTTGCCAGCGATTGATGCCATCAGGATGGGCGAAGGTGTTGATTGCCACATGCAGTTTGCGCCGATGCTGATGCAGATAGCGTGCGGCTTCAGCCAGTTTCTTATCGGTAAAATTGAGGCCAGCAAAGTGGCGGGCATTGGTATCGTCTTTCAGGCCGACATACACCGCGTCAGCACCATGCTCCACCGCCGATTTCAGCGCAGGCAAATTCCCCGCCGGACACAGCAGTTCCATACATTTTCCTCCCCGGATTCTGAAGCCGAAGAGTGTAAATAACTGACCCGACAGCAATGTTGATTTAAGGCAGTGAAAGCGGCATTGATGATCGGGAGTGAAGGTTTTTCGTCCAGCCAGGCGGCGATTTCCTTGATCTCAGTGGAGGCGAAGCCGGTCAGATGTGGCAAAATAGATGAAACTTTCTGAAGGGAATGACGATGATGTTTGCGCGCTTACGCGGTCTGATTGTTGAAAAAGGGCCAGAATTCCTTGCTTTACCTGTTTCCATTACCCCTTTCCCGCTAAAAAAAGCTATTCTGCAACAACTCCTAAACTGGCAATTTCGTCATGCTTTGTCTGAAGGTGAGTTAGACTTTCTGGAAGGGCGTTATCTGGGGATTGAGGTTGCCGATGTGAATCTGCGCTGGATCACCACCCTGCAAGCAGGGCGCCTGACCGTTTCGCGCGACACCGAGGCTGATGTCTGGTTTCGCGGTGAAGCCAACGATCTGTTGCTGGTGGCAGCACGCAAAGCGGATCCCGATATGTTGTTCTTTCAACGCCGTCTGGTGATTGAAGGTGACACTGAGCTGGGACTTGAGGTGAAAAACCTGATGGATGCCATTGAACTGGATGCCATGCCCACGCCATTACGCACGGGATTGCAGCAGCTCGCTGCTTTTATTGAGGCAGGAATGAAACAGGACGCGAAGGCCGCTGAGGCGCGCGCGGGGATCTCATGTTGATTCGTACTGAAATTGGCGTTGATGCAGCAGGCATCGATAGCCTGTTAAAGCGCAGTTTTGCTACCGCTGCCGAAGCGGAACTGATACAGCAACTGCGCGAAGATGGCTTGCTGACTCTCGGTGTAGTTGCCACAGATGATGAAGGTCAGGTGCTGGGTTATGCCGCTTTCAGTCCGGTGACCCTGCAGGGAGAAGACCGCAACTGGGTCGCTTTGGCGCCGCTCGCAGTGGATGAATCGGTGCGCAAACAGGGCCTTGCTAAACGGCTGGTGTATGAAGGGTTGGATTCACTGAATGAGTTCAGCTACAGCGCCGTGGTGGTGCTGGGCGATCCTGAGTTCTACAATCCACTCGGCTTTGAACCGGCGGCACGTCATGGTTTGCACTGTCGCTGGTTAGGCAGTGAAGCGGCCTTTCAGGTCTACAAACTGGCCGACGATGCGTTTGTCGGTGCAGAAGGGCTGATCGAATTCGCGCTGCCGTTTAACCGTTTCGACTAAACCAGGCCACTAAACAGGGCGGCTGCTGTGCAACCAGCAGCAGCTTTTGCGCGCGGCTCAGCTGCTTCACCTGATATTCCAGGCGTGACGCCGCCGCCCGATCGCCCGCATCGCAGTGAAACACCAGCGTCAGCGGGCCCTTGCCACGTAGCGAACGCGCGCCGCGTCCCTGCTGATGCTGTTGCAGCCGACGATTAACATCGGTGGTGATGCCGATATATAGCATCCCTGCGGCGGTTTGTAGCAGATAAAGCTGCCAGCCTTGTTCCATCATACTTATCCCGAAAATTAGCTGGCAGGCAGTGTAGCGCGCTTCAGGCTGCATCGCTATTCGCCGCACGGAGTCCAATTTTGTCCGACCATGCTCATCTGATTCGCTACTTAAAAAAACAGCACGTGCTGTCGTTATCTGCCAGCCATGGCGACGATCTGTGGTGTGCCAACTGCTTTTATGTATTTGATGCCGCGAACATGGCGTTCTGGCTGATGACTGAACCGGACACGCGCCATGGCGCATTAATCCAGTCAAATCCGCGCGTGGCGGGCACGGTGAATGGCCAGCCCAAAAGTGTGCTGCTGATTAAAGGCGTGCAGTATCGCGGCGTGATTCAGCTGCTAAGCGGAGACAGGGAAGTTATTGCGCGTCACGCCTATCAGAAGCGTTTTCCAGTGGCAAAGAAGGTCACCGCACCATTGTGGGAAATCGTGCTCGACGAAGTGAAGATGACCGACAATGCGCTGGGCTTTGGCAAAAAGATTATCTGGACCCGGCCTTAGGGCCGCCATTCACGGCGACCCCAATGCAGGAAAAACTATCAGGCCGCGTTCAAAATCCGCAGCGATTCGCGATTAAACGCGGGCAGGTCTTCAGGCGTGCGGCTGGTAACTAACTTGTCATCATCCACCACCACTTCTTTATCGTAAAAATCCGCACCGGCATTACGCAGATCGATGGCGATGGCTTTTACGCTGGTCATTTTGCGGCCGCGCACGCCGTTCGCGCTTATCAGCAGTTGCGGGCCATGGCAAATGGCAAACACCGGCTTGCCGCTGGCGACAAACTCCCTGGTGAAGTTGACGAAGCGATCGTCACCGCGCAGGGCATCGGGAGAGTGTCCGCCGGGCAGCAGCAGCGCATCAAACTCGGCTGCATTCACATCATCAATAGCCTTGTCGATGTTGACCTCAGCTTTACCCTGTTTCCCTTTAACGATGTTGCCGGCCTTAAACTCGATGGTAACCACTTCATGGCCCGCCTGAGTGTAAGCCTCCGCCGGTGAGGTAAACTCTGAGTCTTCAAATTCATCGGTAATCAGTACCGCTATTTTCTTGCTCATCTTTTTTCCTCCTTGTTGATCACGAACCTTATGTTCGTTGCACTTCTAACCCAACAAGCCTGGTAGCCATGTCGCAAAAAGCAAGCCAGCCGGCAATTCTTCCGGGAGGTAAATTTCCGCGCCGGATCAAGTTTAGGCGATTTCCACATGGCGCAATGAAATGACCTGAATGACACTAAGGCCTTTCCGCCGCGTATCCTAATGCGGCATCGTTATTCAGTTGAATACGGAATTCCGTGATGACCCAACTCCCTTCTCATGCCCCGGCGACACGCTTCGCCTGGTGGAAACCGCTGCTGTTCCTCGCCGTGGTAGTAATCGGCCTGTGGTATGTCAAATGGCAGCCTTATTACGGCAAAGCCTTTACTGCTGCCGAAACGCATTCCATCGGTAAATCGATTCTGGCCAATGCGGCGGACTCACCGTGGCGCGCGGCGCTTGATTACGCCATGGTCTATTTCCTCGCCGTGTGGAAAGCGGCCGTGCTCGGGGTGATCCTCGGATCGTTGGTGCAGGTGCTGATTCCGCGCGCCTGGCTGCTGCGTCTGATGGGCAGCTCACGCTTTGGCTCGACGCTGATGGGCACTGGATTAGGTTTGCCGGGCATGATGTGCAGCTGCTGTGCGGCGCCGGTAACCGCTGGCTTACGTCAGTCACAGGTTTCCAGCGGTGCGGCGATGGCGTTCTGGCTGGCGAATCCGCTGCTCAATCCTGCCACGCTGATTTTTATGGGCTTTGTGCTCGGCTGGCATTTTGCGGCGATTCGGCTGGTAGCGGGTTTGCTGATGGTGTTAGGCATCGCGTGGTTGGTGCAGCGCAGCGTGCCGGATCAGGCCGTTACCGCCCCCGTTATCCCGGCCCGCGATGAGCAGCCGTTTCTGTCACGCTGGCTGCGGGTGATGTGGCGACTGTTCTGCAACACCATTCCGCTGTATATCGTCGCGGTATTGTTGCTCGGCGCCGCGCGCGTGTGGCTGTTCCCGCACGCGGATGGCGCGGTGGGTAATACGCTGTTTTGGGTGATGTTGATGGCAATCGCCGGCTGCCTGTTTGTGATTCCTACCGCCGCGGAAATCCCGATTGTGCAGACCATGATGTTGGCGGGCATGGGCATTGCGCCCGCGCTGGCGTTATTAGTCACGCTGCCCGCCGTGAGTGTGCCGTCGTTATTGATGCTGCATCGCGCCTTTCCCGCACGGGCGCTGTGGATCGCGCTGATCGGCGTGGCAGGCAGCGGCATGCTGCTCGGCGTGCTCGCTTTGTGGCTGGCGTAACCACCAAATCTTCTGATTGCGGCTGCCACGCCACAGCAGCCGCGCATCTTTCTCCGCTTCGATAAAGCGTCCATCAATCAGCACATCAATTTCCTCCACCACTTCGCGCTGCGCCGCACTGAGTTCTGCCATTTCATATCCGGTCCACAGCCAGATATCCTTATCCGGACACTCACGCCGCACGCGTTTCACCAGACGACGTATATGCGGCACGTTGTGCGGATGCAGCGGATCGCCGCCGCTCAGCGACAAGCCCTGACGCGCAATGCGCCGATCGTTAAGATCGGCGATCAGCTGCTCTTCCATCTCCAGCGTAAACGGCACGCCGGAATCCAGCCGCCACGTGCTTTTGTTGTAGCAGCCACGACATTGATGTTCGCAGCCCGCGACAAACAGCGTGCAGCGCGTGCCGGGCCCGTTAACGATATCAACCGGATAATAGCCGTGGATGCGCATTATCCCAGTTTTCCTGTCTCCAGATGTTTAACGCGCCGCTGTACTTCTTGCTGCTTACCGGCGTTAAACGGACGCGCATCCGGGCTGCCGAGATAGCCGCACACGCGGCGCGTCACCGACACGCGCGCCGGATCGTGATTACCACAGCATGGGCAGGTAAACCCTTTGCTGGTGCAGCTGAACTCGCCGCTAAAGCCGCATTCGTAGCACTCATCAATCGGCGTATTGGTGCCGTAATAGGGCACGCGGTGATAGCTGTAATCCCAGACATCTTCGAGCGCCTTGAGGTTGTGCTGGATGTTGGGATATTCGCCGTAACAGATGAATCCGCCGTTAGCGATGGCGGGATAGGGCGCTTCAAAGTCGATCTTGTCGTACGGATTGACCTTCTTCTCCACGTCGAGATGGAAGCTATTGGTGTAATACCCTTTGTCGGTAACGCCGGCCACCACGCCAAATTCGGCGGCATCGAGGCGACAGAAGCGGTCGCACAGATTCTCGCTCGGCGTGCTGTACAAGCTGAAGCCGTAGCCGGTTTCCGCTTTCCACGCATCCACCGCGCGGCGCAGGTGCGTGACAATCGCCACGCCTTTTTCCCGCAGGTAATCGGCGTCATACGGATGCACTTGGTTGCCGCTCAGCGCATTCAGCGTTTCATGCAAGCCGATGTAGCCAAGGGAAATTGAGGCGCGGCCGTTGCGGAAAATGGCGCCCACTTCGTCATCCGCTTTCAGGCGCACGCCGCAGGCACCTTCCATATAGAGAATCGGCGCTACGCGCGCTTTGGTTTTTTCCAACCGGGCTATACGCGTCATTAAGGCACGTTTCGCCAGCGCCAGACGTTCATCGAGCAAGCGCCAGAACTGCGCTTCATCGCCTTTGGCTTGCAGCGCGATACGTGGCAGATTGAGGCTAATGACGCCAATATTGTTGCGGCCTTCGTGAATCTGCTCGCCGTTCTCCTCGTAGACGCCAAGGAAGCTACGGCAGCCCATCGGCGTTTTAAACGAGCCGGTCACTTCCACCACTTTTTCGTAGTTGAGGATATCCGGATACATGCGCTTGCTGGCGCACTCTAACGCCAGCTGCTTGATATCGTAATTAACATCGCCAGGCCGACGATTCACGCCTTCGCGGATAGCAAACACCAGTTTCGGGAATACCGCGGTTTTGTGATTTTTGCCCAATCCGGCAATGCGGTTGCGCAGAATGGATTGCTGGATCAGGCGCGCGGCCCAGTCGGTGCCGAGGCCAAAGCCAAAGGTGACAAACGGCGTCTGGCCGTTGGCGGTGTGCAGCGTATTCACTTCATATTCCAGCGACTGAAACGCGTCGTAGCACTCTTTCTCGGTGCGAACGCGCGCATAGGCTTCGGCATCCGGAATCTGCCATTCCAGCGCCACCGCGCGGTGTTTTTCCAGACTGAGCGTAACGAAAGGTGCCAGCACTTCATCAATGCGATTGATGGTGGTGCCGCCGTAAATGTGGCTGGCGACCTGCGCGATGATCTGTGCGGTCACCGCCGTGGCGGTGGCGATTGATTTGGGCGGCTCGATCTCGGCGTTGCCCATCTTAAAACCGTGGGTCAGCATGCCGTGCAGATCGATTAGCATGCAGTTAAACATCGGGAAGAACGGAGAATAGTCGAGATCGTGATAGTGGATGTCACCACGTTCATGCGCCAGCACCACATCGCGTGGCAAGAGTTGCTGCTGAGCGTAATGTTTGGCGACGATGCCGGCCAGCAGATCGCGCTGGGTGGGGATCACTTTGCTGTCTTTATTGGCATTTTCATTGAGCAGCGCGGCGTTGGTTTGCTCCACTAAGCCGCGGATGGCGTGATGCAGCTTACCGCGCTGCTCGCGTGCTAAATCGCGGTCATGGCGATATTCGATGTAGGCGCGCGCCAGCTGCGGCCAGCGTCCGCTCATCAGCGTCTCTTCCACCGCACACTGAATGTCGCGGATATCCACTTCGGTCTTGTCAGCCAGCTGTTGACTGACCTGCGCCGCCACTTGCGCGCACCACGCCGTATCATCGATTTGCGCTGCAGCGGCTGCCGCGTTGACTGCCGCCTCGATCCGCTGCGCATCAAACGGCACTCTGCAGCCGTCACGCTTAATCACCACCGTCGCCATTTCTTCTCCATGAAACTATATGTAGATAATTTTAAGGAGTGTAATCGCTATATATGGTGTTTACGCGCTAATTAATCGCTTCCGCTTTGACCTACAGCAAAGAAGCCACAACCAGGATTGAAAGCCGCGCAATGGTTAATCTGGCTAAAATACAAAAGTATTAACTCGCCTAGATTTCGGTTTGCGGCCACTTGCTTTGCAATGCGAAACAGGTTTAATGGGCCTTTTGCCCATTTTGGTCCGTTGTTTCATTTACAAGGATGCCCAGATGCCATTGCAAAGAACTCTGCTTGCCTGTTGTTTATCCATGACTTTTTCCGCCTTCGCCGCACCGGCTGGAGATTTACCGCTGATGCCGTGGCCACAAAGCGTTGTGCAGCCAAGCGGCGGCGGGGCGTATGCGTTAACACCGCAACTCAGGTTACATATCTCGGGCGATCATCTGGAAGGTGCTGAATCGCGCTGGCGCGCGCGCATTGCGCGGCAAACCGGCTGGCCGCTGCTGCCGGCCAGCGTATCCAGCGATCATCCCAGCATTCAGGTACAAATCGCGCAGGCGGTTGATCCGCTTCCCCAACCAGACAGCGACGAAAGTTATCATCTGCTGGTTAACAGCGATGGCGTCTTGCTGAAAGCCAACACGCGCTTCGGCGCGATGCGCGGCATGGAAACTGTGCTGCAGCTGATTGAAAACACCGAAAACGGCACCGAAATTCCCTACGTCACCATTGACGACAAACCGCGCTTTCCGTGGCGCGGAGTGCTGATCGATTCGGCGCGCCACTTCCTGCCAATTGAAACCGTGAAACGACAAATCGACGGCATCGCCGCCGCGCGTATGAACGTGTTTCACTGGCACTTAACCGACGATCAAGGTTGGCGATTTGCCTCCAGCCACTATCCGCAGCTGCAGGAGAAAGCCAGCGACGGCTTGTACTACACGCAACAGCAGATGCGCGATGTGGTGCGCTACGCCACGCAGCGCGGCGTACGCGTGGTACCGGAAATCGATCTGCCCGGTCATGCGTCGGCGATAGCAGTAGCGATGCCGGAGTTAATGAGCGCGCCGGGACCGTATCAGATGGAGCGCGGCTGGGGCGTGTTTAAGCCGCTGCTCGATCCCAGCAACGAAGCGGTATTCCGCTTTATCGACACCTTAATGGGCGAAGTGACGGCGATCTTCCCCGATCCCTACATCCACATCGGCGGTGATGAGGTTGATCCAACCCAGTGGAATGATTCCACACGCATTCAGCAGTTTATGCGCGACCACGGTTTAAAGGATACGCATGCGCTGCAAGCCTGGTTTAATCAGCGCGTTGAGAAAATCCTCGAAGCGCATCAGCGCCGCATGATCGGCTGGGATGAGGTTTACCATCCTGATCTGCCTAAAAGCATTCTGATTCAATCGTGGCAAGGACAGGATGCGTTGGGCACGGTGGCGAAAAACGACTTCCGCGGCATCCTCTCCACCGGTTTCTATCTCGATCAGCCGCAAACCGCCGCTTACCACTATCGCAATGAACCCTGGCCGCAGGGGCTCAACGGCGCGGATCAGGTGCAGGCTGGTGAGCAGGCGCAGAGCTGGCAATTCACCATGCCGCGTTTGAAAGGCAGCGCGCTGAAAGGCAGCTTTACCCTGATAGAAGGGAAAAACGGCTGGAGCGGCTTTATCGATTTCAGCGGCAAAGCGCGTCGCATGGTCAGTGATATTCGCTGGCTGTCGCCCACACAGCTGACGTTCAGCGTCGATACGTGGATGGGGCCATTCCAGCCGATGGTGACGCTAACGCAAGACAAGCTGACCGGTTATATGCTGGTGGGCAACGTGCGCTATCCCGCAGAAGGCAGCAAGTTGCCGCAGGTGCCAGCCGGCATTGCGCCATCGCTGCCGACGCCGCAACAGATGCAGAACAACCTGATTGGCGGCGAAGCGGCGCTGTGGGCGGAGAATGTTAACAGCCGGGTGATCGACACGCGCCTGTGGCCGCGCGCTTTTGTGGTGGCGGAGCGGTTATGGTCGGCAAAGGATGTCACCGACAGCGATAACATGTATCAGCGCCTGAGCGCGGTGGATCGCTGGGGCACTATTTCTGTCGGCTTGCAGCAGCATCAGCAGGCTGAAGTGCAGATGATGCGACTGGCGAACAGCAGTGACATCACGCCGCTGCGCATATTGGCCGAAGTGCTGGAGCCAGCGCAATACTACACGCGCCAGCATCTGAAATTTCAGGCGGGACATTACGACTATTTTGAACCGCTCAATCGTTTGGCGGATGTGTTGCCGGCCGAGAGCAATGCGGTGCGTGTGCTGGATAAGCAGGTGGATCGCTTGATCGCCAATCGCGCCGATCATGCGGCGGCGCATGCCATCCGTCAGCAATTGCAGCGCTGGCAGAACAATAGCGATGCGGTGATGCCGCTGATTTTGGGCAGCTATCAGCTCAAGCCGCTGCAGCAGCAGGTGCAGCAAGTGGCGGAACTGAGCCGGATGGGGCTGGATTTGGTCAATGCGCTGGAGCGTAATCAGGCGTATGGCGCAGGTGAGGTGGCGCAGATGCATTCACAACTGGATGCGGCAGCGCAGGTGCAGGATGAAACCGTGCTGGCGCTGGTGCGGCCGCTGGAGAAGTTGTTGCGATCGTTTAAATAAATATTGTGCTGGCTGTCCCCCATCCCGGCCTTCCCCCGCAAGCGGGGGAAGGAGATGCTGCCACATGCAGCTTCAATACTGACATGTGGCAGCATCTTCCTCCCCCATTTATGGGGGAGGACCGAGGAGGGGGACAGCCAGCACCAACCAAATCAACGACGTACCGCAATCGCCTCAATTTCAATCTTCACATCTTTCGGCAGACGCGCCACTTCCACGCAAGAACGCGCTGGGAAGCTGGCGTTGTGCTCGGTGAAGAACGCTTCATAGGTTGCGTTCACCGTGGCGAAGTCATTTAAATCCTTCACAAACACGGTAGTTTTCACGATATCGCCCACTTTCAGGCCGGCGGCTTCGACAATCGCCTTCACGTTTTCCAGTGATTGACGTGCCTGCGCGGAGACATCGTCGGCCACGGCGCCGGTGGCGGGATCAACCGGGATCTGGCCTGAAGTGATGATCATGCTGCCGAGATCCACGCCCTGCACGTAAGGGCCAATCGCTGCGGGTGCGTTTGAAGTACTGATTTCGCGAGACATTGTTTCTCCTTGAAAGTGCGCGGCCGACCGATGTCCGCCGCGAAATGAATCGTCCCATTATAGGGACGACGCGGGCGATTACCAGTGACCGAGCACCACGTGGCGCGCGAACTCTTTCTCGCAATATTTGCACTTCAGATGCACATCATCTTCACGCTTTTTCACCGCAAAACTGGTGAACACCGGCTCGTTACGGCTGATACAGTTGCTGTTCGGGCAGGTCAGCACGCGGTCAATACGATCCGGCAAGGTGGGGGCGATCTTCGCCACCACTTCGTATTCGTCAATGCGGTTTACCGTGGCGAGCGGCGCATACACCGCCAACTGATTGATCTGATCGTCGGTCAGGAAGGTATTTTCGATCTTGATCAGATCTTTACGGCCCATCTCGCCCGACGGCAAGTTGAGGCCGATGGTGATGCGCTGATCGGTTTCGGTCAGACGAAACAGCGAAAGTAACTTAAAGCCGACCTGCGCCGGGATATGGTCAATCACCGTGCCGCGTTTGATGGCTTCAACCTGCAATTTATTATCGTGAGTCATCGCTTTCTCCTTACAGTGCCAGTTCGCGATTCAGTACCAGCGCCAGCAGCGCCTGGCGAGCGAAGATGCCATTTCCAGCCTGCTGAAAATACCAGGCGTGCGGCGTGCTATCCACGTCGGTGGTGATCTCGTCGATACGCGGCAGCGGATGCAGCACTTTCATGTTGTCGCGCGCACCGGCTAAATCAGCGGCACGCAGAATGAACTGTGCTTTAACGTTGGCGTATTCCGACGGATCGAGGCGCTCTTTCTGCACGCGCGTCATATACAGAATATCGAGTTGTGGCATCACTTCTTCGATGGTGTCGTGGCGTGACCAGGCAATGTTCTGCTCATCCAGCATATCGGTGATGTACGCAGGCATCGCCAGCGCATCCGGCGCGATAAAGAAGAAGCGGTTGCCATCAAACTTCGCCAGCGCCTGCGTCAGTGAATGCACGGTGCGGCCATATTTCAGGTCGCCGACCATTGCCACATTCAGGTTATCCAGGCGATTTTGCGTTTCGCGGATGGTGAAGAGATCGAGCAGCGTTTGCGTTGGATGCTGGTTAGCGCCATCACCGGCGTTGAGGATTGGAATGCCGCCGGAGAATTCCGTCGCCAGACGCGCGGCGCCTTCCTGCGGATGACGCATCACGATGGCATCAACGTAAGTCCCAATCACCGAAATGGTATCGGCGAGGGTTTCGCCTTTCTTGCCGAGCGAGGTGTTGCTACCGTCGGCGAAGCCCACCACTGACGCGCCGAGACGATGCATCGCGGTTTCAAACGACAAACGCGTGCGCGTTGAAGCCTCAAAGAAGCAGCTGGCGATCACATTGTGTTTCAGCAGCTCCGGCTGGGGATTGGCTTTCAGCTGGGCGGCGGTATGCAGCACCAGCTCCAGCTCGTCGCGGTTGAGATCGTTGATGGAAATAATGTGCTTGCGATATAGCGGGTTGGCCATAGCGTTCTCCTCTGCGCTGCCGGATTGCGGACAAAAAAAAGCCCCTGCTTAAGGGGCTTTTTTTACGATCGATTGATGACGGAAAGAAACAGATGCGCCGCCCGCTGTCAGGCGTCGTTGAGCGTCAAATTGTGCGCTGCGCTGTTGCATGTTTCCTCCGGCAAATTGGGCCGCATTATACGCATTCACTGATTTGCATCAAGCAAATATCGCGCGCGAGGTAAACGTTTGCGGCGCCACCAATCATAGCTTGCCGAGCGTCGCGACCATCACCGCTTTAATGGTGTGCATGCGGTTTTCAGCCTGATCGAACACGATGCTGTGCGCAGATTCAAACACCTCATTACTCACTTCCATGCCATCGTGCAAACCGTGCTGCTCGGCCATTTGACGGCCCAGCGTGGTTTTGTCGTCATGGAAGGCCGGTAAGCAGTGCAGGAACTTCACCTGCGGATTGCCGGTCAGCGCCAGCATCGCGCTATTAACCTGATAAGGACGCAGCAGGGCGATGCGATCTTCCCACACCGATTTGGCTTCGCCCATCGACACCCACACATCCGTGTAGATGAAGTCGGCACCTTGCACCCCTTCAGCGATATCTTCGGTCAGGGTGATTTTGCCACCGGTTTGCTGTGCGGCCACGCGGCATTGCTCCACCAGTTCCGCTTCCGGCCAGCAGCCTTTGGGTGCCACCAGACGCAGATCCAGACCGACCAGCGCAGCGGCTTCCAGCATGCTGTTGCCCATGTTGTTGCGCGCATCGCCGACGTAAACCAGCGTCATTTCATCCAGCGATTTACCCGGTAAATGTTCCTGCATTGTCAGCAGATCGGCCAGCAGTTGCGTGGGATGGAATTCGGTGGTCAGGCCGTTCCACACCGGCACGCCAGCGAATTCCGCTAAGGTTTCCACCAGTTCCTGGCCGTAGCCGCGATACTGAATACCGTCATACATGCGTCCCAGCACGCGCGCGGTGTCCTTCATTGACTCTTTATGGCCAATTTGGCTGCCGCTTGGGCCGAGATAGGTGACGTTAGCGCCCTGATCGTAAGCGGCAACTTCGAAAGAGCATCGGGTACGAGTCGAGTCTTTTTCGAAGATGAGCGCGATGTTTTTGCCTTTCAGGTACTGCGTTTCGCTGGCATTTTTCTTTGCGTGTTTTAATTCACCTGCCAGACTCAGCAGAGAATCGATTTCGGCTGGGGTGAAATCCAGCAATCTCAGGAAATGTCTTTGATGTAGCTGACTCATACAGCGCTCCGGATGCCTACATTAAATGAATTAAAATTCAATTTAACCGTATGAATATGCATTTTCAACCCCGACGTTAAGAAACTTGTTGTTTTGTGTAGTGGCGCGCGAGGCAGTGTGGGAAAATAATTGAATTCAGCCGAATATTTGAGGACACACCCATGGCATATGAAGCATTGCTGGAAGAACAGCGCGAAGAGACGCGACTGATCATTGAAGAGTTGCTGGAAGACGGCAGCGATCCAGATGCGCTTTACACTATTGAGCATCATCTCTCCTGCAACAACTTCGACTCGCTGGAGAAGGTCGCGGTTGATGCCTTCAAGCTGGGCTACGAAGTGAGCGAGCCAGAAGAGCTGGAGCTGGAAGACGGCACCACCGTAATGTGTGTGGATATCCTGAGCGAAGGCGCGTTGAAGCCAGAGCTGATTGATGCGCAGGTTGAGCAGCTGGTGAATCTGGCAGGCAGCTACAACGTCGATTACGACGGGTGGGGCACCTACTTTGAAGATCCTGATGCCGAAGATGAAGATGACGATGGCGAGTTCATCGACGACGAAGAAGACAACGGTGTGCGTCACTAAGCATTAATGGGCGGCACTCGCCGCCCTGAACACGTTTCCCCGTAAGACAAAAGACTGCCCATGAATTACGCTCCGCTATTAGAACCGATCTATCAATTCCTGCATTGCCGCACGCCACAAGCGTGGATTGATGAAGCGCGCAAGCCGGAAAATCTGACGTTGCTGCTCACCGATCACATGGTTTGTGAATTGAAAGCCGCGCAAACCGCGGTGTTCATCATCCGTAAATACGTGGCGGATAAGCCAAGTGGTGATGCCATTCTGGCGTGGCTCAAGCCGTATGAAGATTTTATCTACCGCGACGAGCAGGACGGTAACTTTATCAATGCCCACAAGAATCTGACCAAAAGCATTATCGTGCGCAACGAGCTGCCGTGGGCCGATGATTTGGTGGAGATGATGGTGCTGCTGGTGAAAGAGGAGCTGCACCACTTCTATCAGGTGTGGGAAATCATGCAGTCGCGCGGTTTGCCGTATCGCAAAATCACTGCCAGCCGCTATGCCAAAGGTTTGATTCGCGAGATTCGCACATACGAGCCGGAAGCGCTGGTGGATAAGCTAATTTGCGGGGCGTACATCGAAGCGCGATCCTGCGAACGTTTCGCCAGCCTGGCGCCGTATCTGGATGAGCAACTGGAGAAGTTCTATATTTCGCTGCTGCGCTCGGAAGCGCGTCACTATCAGGATTACCTGAAGCTGGCGCAGCAGATTTCGCCGAAGGAGATTGCGCCGCGCGTGCAGGTGTTTGGCGAGGCAGAAGCGCGCTTAATCAGCGAGCCGGATGGCGAACTGCGGTTTCATAGTGGGGTGCCGGCGGTTTAGGTTTGTGCCCGCTGTCCCCCATCCCGGCCTTCCCCCGCTAGCGGGGGAAGGAGATGCTGCCACATGCAGCTTCAACGCTGACATGTGGCAGCATCTTCCTCCCCCATTTATGGGGGAGGACCGAGGAGGGGGACAGCGAGCACACACAGCGAGCAAATCACAACAGCTTCAGCATCCGCACTTCACAATCCACATGCCCGGTACAACCCATCGCGCTATCAATCAGCTCAAATCCCAACGACTCATACAACTTAATCGCACGCGTCAAACTGCCGGTGGTTTCCAGATAGCAGCGCTGAAAACCCTGCTGACGGGCGAATTCCATGGCGCGCAGCGCCAGATCGCGCGCCAGACCTAAGCCGCGCACCTGCGGCAGGAAATACATTTTCTGCAGCTCGCAGATATCCGGCGCGCTGCAGGCCAGCGGTGCAACGCCGCCGCCGCCCACCACCACACCGTCATGTTCCACAATCCAGTAAGCGCTGTTGACTTCGCTGTAGAGTTCGAACAGGCGATCGAGATGGGGATCGGACACGGTGTAGCCTTTATCCGCCGTCAGGCCAAATTCAGCTGATACGTCACGGATCACCTGCGCGATCAGCGGGTTATCGGCGGCTGAAATGGGGCGCACCTTTAAATTGATGGGAGCGTCGGTGGTCATCATTATCTTCCGGTATAAAAAAGCCGGGCAGTGCCCGGCTTCGATTAAGCAGTTGGACTGAAGCGCTTACAATGCCGCAATCACGCCCTGCTGTTCAAACAGTTTTGCTTTTGATTGCTCAAGCTCAGCCACGCGCTCACGCTCTTTGGCGACAACCGCTTCCGGCGCACGTGAGACAAAGCCTTCATTGGCCAGCTTGGTCTGGATCTTCTCGATTTCGACATCAAGTTTCACCAGCTCTTTCGCCAGACGCTCCAGCTCGGCTTCTTTGTTGATCAGATCCGCCATCGGGATCAGCAACTCAGCGCCTTCAACAATCTTGGTGACCGAAACCGGGCCTTTCTCGCCTGCAGGCAGAATGGTCAGGCTTTCCAGACGCGCCAGACGCGACAGGAAGGTGCGGTTCTCTTCGACGCGACGCTGCGCGGCGGCAGAGCAGTCACGCAGCAGCACGTCGAGCGGCTTGCTTGGTGCGATGTTCATCTCAGCACGGATATTACGTACCGCGACGATCGCCTGCTTCATCCACTCGATATCGGCTTGCGCTTCGGCATCCTCTTTCGCCGCGTCATACTGCGGGAACGGCTGCAGCATGATGGTATCGTGATCGATGTTTTTCAGGCCTTTCACACGCTGCCAGATGGTTTCGGTGATGTAAGGAATGATCGGATGCGCCAGACGCAGCAGCGCTTCCAGCACGGTGACCAGCGTATTACGCGTACCGCGCAGTTCCGCTTCGCTACCGCTGGTCATCACCGGCTTGGTCAACTCCAGATACCAGTCACAGAACTGGTTCCAGGTGAAGTCGTACAGAATGTTGGCCGCGATATCAAAGCGATAGTTATCCAGCGCTTCACGGTAGGCTTTTACGCTGCGGTTGAATTCGCTCAGAATCCAGCGATCCGCCAGCGACAGCTTCATTTCGCCGCCGTTTTGTCCGCAATCCTGCTCTTCGGTATTCATCAGCACGAAGCGGCTGGCGTTCCACAACTTGTTGCAGAAGTTGCGGTAGCCTTCGAGGCGCTTCATATCCCAGTTGATGTCACGACCGGTAGAAGCCAGCGCGGCAAGGGTGAAGCGCAGCGCATCGGTACCTGAAGGCACGATGCCGTCCGGGAACTGCTTTTCGGTACGTTTGCGGATCTTCTCAGCCAGCTGCGGCTGCATCATGTTGCCGGTACGTTTCTCCAGCAGATCTTCCAGCGAAATGCCGTCAATCATATCCAGCGGATCGATGACGTTACCTTTCGACTTGGACATCTTCTGGCCTTCTTCATCGCGGATCAAACCGGTCATATAAACGGTTTTGAACGGCACCTGCGGCTTGCCGTTTTCATCTTTGATAAAGTGCATGGTCAGCATGATCATGCGCGCAATCCAGAAGAAGATGATGTCGAAGCCGCTCACCAGCACGCTGGTTGGATGGAAGGTACGCAGCGCTTCGGTGTTCTCCGGCCAGCCCAGCGTCGAGAAGGTCCACAGACCGGACGAGAACCAGGTATCCAGCACGTCGTCGTCCTGGCGCAGCGCCACATCGGCGGCCAGATTGTTTTCCTGACGCACCTCGTCTTCGGTGCGGCCAACATAGACGTTGCCGTCGTTGTCGTACCACGCCGGAATGCGGTGTCCCCACCACAGCTGACGTGAAATACACCAATCCTGAATGTCACGCATCCATGAGAAGTACATGTTTTCGTACTGCTTCGGTACGAACTGGATGTCGCCGTTTTCTACCGCTTCAACCGCGACTTTCGCCAGCGGTGCGGTGCGCACATACCATTGGTCGGTCAGCATTGGCTCGATCACCACGCCGCCGCGATCGCCGTAAGGCACGGTGAGGTCGTGCGGTTTGATCTCTTCCAGCAGGCCAATCTCATCAATGGCGGCAACCATCGCTTTACGCGCGGCGAAACGCTCCATTTTCTGGAACTGTGCCGGGATGTCGTCTGCGCACGCGTCGCTGACTTCGCCATTGGTGTCGAACACTTCCGCGCGCTCGCGGATGTCGCCATCAAAGGTCAGAATGTTGATCATCGGCAGCTTATGACGACGACCCACTTCGTAGTCGTTGAAGTCATGCGCAGGCGTGATCTTCACGCAGCCGGTGCCTTTTTCCATATCAGCGTGTTCATCGCCAACGATCGGAATACGACGGTTCACCAGCGGCAGGATCAGCTCTTTGCCGATCAGATCTTTATAACGCGGATCTTCCGGGTTAACCGCGACGCCGGTATCGCCCAGCAGGGTTTCCGGACGCGTAGTCGCCACCACCAGATAATCTTTGCCTTCAGCGGTTTTCACGCCGTCAGCCAGCGGATAGCGAATGTGCCACATCGAGCCTTTGCTCTCGCGATTTTCCACTTCCAGATCGGAGATTGCGGTACGTAGTTTTGGATCCCAGTTTACCAGGCGTTTGCCACGGTAAATCAGGTTCTCTTTGTACAGGCGGACAAACACTTCGCGCACTGCGTTGGACAGACCTTCGTCCATGGTGAAGCGCTCGCGATCCCAGTCAACCGAGTTGCCGAGACGACGCATCTGGCGAGTAATGGTGCCGCCGGATTCCGCTTTCCACTGCCAGATTTTGTCGATGAACGCATCGCGGCCATAATCCTGGCGCGTTTTGCCCTCTTCAGCGGCGATTTTGCGTTCTACCACCATCTGCGTGGCGATACCGGCGTGATCGGTACCGGCCTGCCACAAGGTATTTTTACCCTGCATGCGCTGGTAGCGAATCATGGTATCCATGATGGTCTGCTGGAAAGCGTGACCCATATGCAAGCTGCCGGTGACGTTCGGCGGCGGGATCATGATGCAAAAGCTTTCCTGGCTGGTATCGCCATTCGGTTTAAAGTAGCCCTGCTGTTCCCAGTGCTCGTAGAGCGGCTGCTCGATATCTTGCGGGTTATATGTCTTTTCCATTTCTACACTGTCGTTTGCGGCGAGGGTGGCGTCGCCGTATTCAATTGGAAACCAACGCTGCGATAGGCTTTGTAGCGATCGCGCGCCAGTTGTTTTAGAGATTCTTCATAAGGAACGAAGTCTATCACTTCATGGAAACCAGTAGCAAAATCTGCGAACTGTGGCAGAAGGCTGATCAGCAGATCGCGCGGTGAACTACCGCGACGCTGTGGCCAGGCCAGCTCAACCGGAGCGCCGTAGCGCGGGCCTTCTCCAGCCAGATTGTGCGGCACAAAAGCGTTTGCCGGAAGTTGCCAGAGCGCTTCATCCAGCCGATTGGCTTGTTCTTCGTTTTCACAGGCAATCAGGATGCGTTTGCCGTCACGCCAGCGTGTTTCGGCAAGAGAGCACACCAACGCTTCGATGGCGGTTAGGCCGTCGTCGGCGCTCTCAGACTCCATCACATAGAAAGTGGCGTTTTTCATGGGATCCTTTGGATGAGAGGGGGGTGCTTGGTGCTTGCTGTCCCCCACCTCGGTCCTCCCCCACAAGTGGGGGAGGAAGATGCTGCCCTATGTTAGTTGTGAATTCGCATGTAGCAGCGTCTCCTTCCCCCACTTGTGGGGGAAGGCCGGGATGGGGGACAGCCATCACCAAATCAATGATGGGGGACAGCCATCACCAAATCAATCGTCGCCGTTCAACCCTGCGCGATTCAGCAGGAACTGCGACAGCAGCGGTACCGGACGGCCGGTTGCGCCTTTGGCTTTACCGGAACGCCATGCAGTACCGGCGATATCCAGGTGCGCCCAGTTAAACTTACGCGCAAAGCGAGCAAGGAAGCAGGCGGCGGTAATCGCACCGCCAGGACGGCCGCCAATGTTCGCCATATCAGCAAAGTTGGATTCCAGCTGCTCCTGATACTCATCCGCCATAGGCAGACGCCAGGCGCGGTCGCCGGACTGTTCAGACGCGCTGATCAGCTCGTGCGCCAGCGGATTGTGGTTCGACATCAAACCGCTGACATGATGACCCAGCGCGATCACGCAGGCGCCGGTCAGCGTGGCCACGTCAATCACCACTTCTGGCTCGAAGCGTTCAACGTAGGTCAGTGCATCGCACAGCACCAGACGGCCTTCGGCATCGGTATTCAGCACTTCAACGGTTTGACCTGACATAGTGGTCAGCACGTCGCCCGGACGCATCGATTTGCCATCAGGCATGTTTTCACAGCCCACCAGCACGCCAACCACGTTCAGCGGTAAATTCAGTTCCGCCACCATGCGCATCACGCCGTAAACGGACGCCGCACCGCACATGTCGTACTTCATCTCATCCATGGAATCGGCCGGTTTGATCGAGATACCGCCGGAATCAAAGGTTAAGCCTTTGCCAACCAGCACGATGGGGCGCGCTTCTGGATCGTGATTGCCTTTGTACTCAATCACCGACATCAGCGATTCATTGTGCGAACCTGCGCCAACCGCCAGATAGGCGTTCATCCCCAACTCTTTCATCTGCTGTTCGCCGATGACGCGGGTGGTGACATTTTTGCTGTACGCATCCGCCAGCTGACGCGCCTGCGACGCCAGATACGCGGCGTTACAAATATTTGGCGGCATATTGCTAAGATCTTTGGCGGCTTTCACACCGGCAGCTACGGCCAAACCATGCTGAATGGCACGCTCGCCGCTGGTAAGTTCACGGCGGGTCGGCACGTTGAACACCAGTTTACGCAGCGGACGGCGCGGCTCGACTTTGTTGCTTTTCAGCTGATCAAAGTTGTAGAGCGCTTCTTTAGAGGTTTCGACCGCCTGGCGCACTTTCCAGTAAGTATTGCGACCTTTGACGTGCAGTTCAGTCAGGAAGCACACCGCTTCCATTGAGCCGGTGTCGTTCAAAGTATTGATTGTCTTCTGAATGACCTGCTTATACTGGCGCTCATCAAGCTCGCGCTCTTTACCGCAGCCGATCAGCAGGATGCGTTCGGAGAGGATATTCGGCACATGGTGCAGCAGCAGCGTTTGGCCCACTTTTCCTTCCAGTTCACCGCGGCGCAGCAGGGCGCTGATGTAGCCATCGCTGATTTTATCCAGCTGCTCAGCAATGGGTGACAAACGGCGCGGTTCGAAAACGCCAACAACAATGCAGGCGCTACGCTGTTTTTCCGGGCTACCGCTTTTTACACTGAACTCCATGCACTCTCCTGAATCTTAAAGACAACGGCCTTGGCTGTCGTTAGAATGTAGCGCGCTCGTAACTCATTAATTCGTTGCGACGCCATGACAATTTAACGCCGGTAGTCATAATGAGTGGTGGTGACAAGTATGTTGTTTTTTCACCACACTAACGCGTTCGTCATACTATTTTAGCTACGATGACGGCCATTGATGAAGAAAAATGGCTGATAAGCGTTGAAACTAGCGATTTTCCTGCAAAAAGACAAGTTATCACAGGCGTACTAAGCGTGATCATCATTAGATATCTGGTTCGGGAAACGCTCAAAAGCCAGCTGGCTATCCTCTTCATCCTGCTGCTGATCTTCTTTTGTCAGAAGTTAGTGCGGATTTTGGGAGCTGCGGTGGATGGCGAAATCCCAACAAACTTAGTTCTGACATTGTTAGGACTCGGCGTGCCTGAAATGGCACAACTTATCCTGCCCCTAAGCCTGTTTCTGGCGATTTTAATGACCCTTGGGCGGCTGTACACCGAAAGTGAAATCACGGTGATGCATGCCTGCGGCCTGGGCAAAAGTGTGCTGATTAAAGCCGCGATGATCCTGATGCTGTTCACCTCGCTTGTGGCGGCAGTCAACGTCATTTGGTTAGGGCCATGGTCATCACGTTATCAGCAGGAAGTGACGCAAAACGCCAAATCTAACCCAGGCGCGGCGGCGCTGGCGGCTGGGCAGTTCCAGACCTCTAGCGACGGCAATGCGGTGCTGTTTGTTGAAGATGTGAAGGGCAATACCTTCGGCAACGTGTTCCTGGCGCAGCTGCGTCCGAAAGGCAACGCGCGTCCCTCGGTGGTGCTGGCTGATAGCGGCCACATGGAGCAACACAAAGATGGCTCGCAGGTGGTGACGCTGGATAAAGGCACGCGTTTTGAAGGCACCGCCTTGCTGCGTGACTTCCGCATCACGGACTTCGTCAACTATCAGGCGGTGATAGGCTACAAAGAAGCCACGCTCGATCCGAACGATGCCGATCAGGCGGATATTAGCACGCTGCTCAAGACCAAAACCCCGCAGTTCCAGGCGGAGTTGCACTGGCGCTTGACGCTGATCTTTGCCGTCCTGGTTATGGCGTTGATGGTGGTGCCGCTTAGCGTGGTGAACCCGCGTCAGGGCCGCGTGCTGTCGATGCTGCCTGCCATGCTGCTGTATCTGATCTTCTTCTTACTGCAAAGTTCTCTGCGTTCCAACGCCGCGAAAGGCCGCTTCGATCCGGCCATCTGGATGTGGGTGGTGAACTTCTCCTATCTGGCGCTGGCGGTGCTGCTGAACATGTGGGATACCGTGCCGATGCGTCGCATCCGCGCGCGCTTTAGCCGTGGAGGATCGGTCTGATGTTTAAGGTTCTTGACCGCTATATCGGCAAAACCATCTTTAACACCATCATGCTGACGCTGTTCATGCTGGTGTCGCTGTCGGGCATTATTAAGTTCGTCGATCAGCTGCGGAAAACCGGGCAGGGCGCTTATACCGCGCTGGACGCCGGTTATTACACGCTGCTCAGCGTACCGAAAGATATCGAAATCTTCTTCCCGATGGCGGCGCTACTGGGCGCACTGCTCGGTTTGGGCACGCTGGCGCAGCGTAGTGAACTGGTGGTGATGCAGGCATCGGGCTTTACCCGCATGCAGGTGGCGCTGGCAGTAATGAAAACCGCGATTCCGCTGGTGCTATTGACCATGGCGGTGGGCGAATTCGTTGCACCGCAGGGTGAGCAGATGGCGCGTAACTACCGTGCGCAGCAGCTGTACGGTGGCTCGCTGGTTTCAACGCAAAACGGCCTGTGGGCGAAAGACGGCAACGACTTCATCTACATCGAGCGCATCAAAGGTGATAACGAGATTGATGGCGTCAGCATCTACAAGTTCAGCGATCAGCGCCGTTTACTCAGCGTACGCTATGCGGCGAGTGCCGCCTGGGATGCGGATAAAAAGGTCTGGGCGCTGTCGCAGGTCGATGAATCGGATCTGCAAGATGCCAAACAAATTACCGGCTCGCAAAGCCTGAGCGGCGAATGGAAAACCAACCTGACGCCTGACAAGCTCGGCGTAGTGGCGCTGGACCCGGACGCGCTCTCGATCACCGGCCTGTATAACTACAGCAAATACCTCAAGCAGAGCGGCCAGGTTGCAGGGCGCTACCAGCTGAATATGTGGAGCAAAATCTTCCAGCCGCTCTCTGTGGCGGTGATGATGCTGATGGCGCTGTCGTTTATCTTTGGTCCGCTGCGAAGCGTATCGATGGGCGTGCGCGTGGTGACGGGGATTAGCTTTGGCTTCCTGTTCTACGTGTTGGACCAGATTTTTGGCCCGCTAAGCCTGGTATACGGTTTGCCGCCGATTCTGGGTGCGATTCTGCCGAGCGGTGCATTCTTCGCCATCAGCTTGTTCCTGCTGATGAAACGCCGCTAAGCCTTGTAAGGTCGCCATTCATGGCGACCTTTTTACTGAATACGCTCGATCCAACCCGGCACCTGCGACAACACATACAAAATCAGCCCAATCGTCCCGCCAACCAGCGTGCCGTTAATGCGGATAAACTGCAGGTCGCGGCCAATATTCAACTCAATTTGCTGCGACATATCGCGCGCATCCCAGCTTTTCACCGTATCGCTAATATGGCGCGTCAGGAAGGCAGCAAACTCTGGCGCCACGCTGCGTGCGGCATCCTCCAGATGCTGATTCATCGAGGCGCGCAGCGCTTCATCGGCCGCCAGGGTTTCGCCCAGCCACAGCGCAGCCAATCTGACGCGCTCCTGCACCCGTGAATCCTCGCTATTCAGATCATCTTTCAGCCAGCCACGTAAATCCTGCCACAGCTCGCCAATGTAGCGATTGAACGACTCATCTTCCTTGAGCCAGCTCTTGATGCTTTCAGCACGTTTAGCCATTTCGGGATCGCTTTTCAGTCGCTCAATCAGCCGCTGCACCGCGCGGTCAAAGCCGAGACGTAACTCATGTCCCTGATCGAGCGCCACCTGATCGAGTATCGAATCCACCGCATTCGCCACCATATCGGCGCTGTGCTCGCCAAGCCATTCGGTTGGCAGCATTTTGGCTTTGATAGGATGTTCGCGCTTCAGCCAGCGCACAATCTGCGCGGCGATAAACTCGCGCGTTCCGGGTTTGTGCAGCAAACGCAGCAGCTGTTGTACCGCCGCATCCAGCAGCTCCTGATGGCGATTATTTTTCGTCAGACTGTCCAGCAGCAGCGCGCTGGATTGGGTGAGATCGACCTTATCCAGCGCGCGATGCACCGCACGGCGCAGAAAGCGCTGAATGCGTTGATCATCGGTGAGATCGAGAAAACCGCGCATCACCTGCAACAGATGGCGACCAATGCGATCGGCGTTGCCCGGCGTGTTGAGCCACTGCGCCAGCATCTGCGACGGATCGTGGCGGCGAATCAGCGCCAGCAGCGAATCGGTATCGAGGAATTTCTCCTGCACGAAGCGACCCAGATTCTCGCCAATGCGATCTTTGTTGCGCGGAATAATCGCCGTATGACGCGAGATAAACGGCACCGGCACGCGACGGAACAGCGCCACCACCGCGAACCAGTCGGCTAATGCACCGACCATCGCCGCTTCCGCGATTGCCTTCAGTCCGAGCACCCAAAAGTTGGGGGGCAAAAAAAGCGTTACGACAAAAGTCGCTGCCGCAATCAGCAGCAGCGACAGCGCCAGACGTTTGCTGCGTTTGAGTTGTTGATATTTATCCATAAATCCTTTGTAGGGGAGGCATTCATGCCTCCCATTTTAGAGGGTCGCAAAGAGTTTTTAGCGGCGACGTCCGCCTAACAAACTGCCGAGCACACCACGAATGATCTGATTGGTGACCTGGCGCGCGGCACTCTTCGCCACGCTCTGCACCACGCCGTCACGCCTGCCGCCGCGCGGGCCGGTGCTGCCGAACAAGATGTCCTTCAGGCCGCCGAGAATACCGTCATCAACGGCAACATTGTTGCCTTTGGCTTCCGGCGCATTGGCTTGCTGGGGGGTTGCCTGCACGCCTTTTTGCAGCATTTCGAACGCCGATTCGCGATCGACTTCGCTATCGTATTTACCGTACAGCGGCGAATTGTTGATCAGGCCATTGCGTTCATCCTGCGTAACCGGTCCCATGCGCGAGCCGGGCGCAATCACCATCGCTCGCTGCACCATCGATGGACTGCCTTTTTCATCGAGAAAGGAGATCAGCGCTTCGCCGGTGCCGAGCGCCTGAATCGCCTCGACGGTATCAAACGCCGGATTGGCGCGCATGGTTTCGGCGGCACTTTTTACCGCTTTCTGATCTTTCGGGGTAAAGGCGCGCAACGCATGCTGCACGCGGTTGCCGAGCTGGCCCAGCACGTTATCGGGAATATCGGCGGGATTCTGCGTAACGAAATAGACGCCAATGCCTTTCGAACGGATCAGGCGAATCACCTGCTCAACTTTCTCCAGCAGCACCGGCGGCGCGTCGGTAAACAGCAGATGCGCTTCGTCGAAGAAAAACACCATTTTCGGCTTATCGAGATCGCCGGCTTCGGGCAAGTGCTCATACAGCTCGGCCAGCAGCCACAGCAGGCTGGTGGCGTAGAGTTTTGGCATTTGATAAAGCTTTTCTGCCGAGAGGATGTTGATAAAGCCTTTGCCGTTGCTATCGCAGCGCATCCAGTCGCGAATATCCAGCATCGGCTCGCCAAAGAAGTGCTCGGCACCTTGCTGCTCCAGCGCCAGTAATCCGCGCTGAATCGCCCCAACGGACGCGCTGTTGATGTTGCCGTATTGCGTCTGGAAGGCTTTGGCGTTGTCGCCGATGTATTGCGTCATGGCGCGCAGATCTTTGAAATCCAGCAGCAACAAGCCCTGATCGTCGGCGATGCGGAAGATGATTTGCAGCACGCCCGATTGCACGTCGTTAAGGTTGAGCAGCCGCGCCAGCAGCAGCGGGCCGAGATCGGATACCGTGGCGCGCACCGGATGGCCTTGCTGACCAAAAATATCCCACACCATAACCGGATTTTTCTGCGCCTGCCAGTCGCTGACGCCAATCTTCGCCAGACGCGCCAGCAGCTTCTCGGAACCTTCGCCTGCAGCGGAAATGCCGGTGAGATCGCCTTTCACATCGGCCATAAACACCGGCACGCCAATATCGGAGAAGGATTCCGCCAGCTTTTGCAGCGTAACGGTTTTGCCGGTGCCGGTAGCGCCGGTGATCAAACCGTGGCGGTTCGCCATATTGGAGAGAAGATGCAGTTGAACGTCAGGCGTTTGGGCAATCAGTAACGGAGTGGTCATGATTTTTTCGCTCTCAGGCAATAGGTTATGCCAGAAAGAATAGCAAGCGGCGCGCGAGGAGGGATGAAGATTGTGCCGAAAAAGGGGGAATTAGGTGCGTGCTGCCCCCCATCCCGGCCTTCCCCCGTAACGGGGGAAGGAGGTTAGGTGCGTGCTGCCCCCCATCCCGACCTTCCCCCGTAAACGGGGGAAGGAGATGCTGCCACATGCAGCTTTAGCACTGACATGTGGCAGCATCTTCCTCCCCCATTTATGGGGGAGGACCGAGGAGGGGGAAAGCGAGCACAATTTTGGTGGGAGGACCGAGGAGGGGGAAAGCGAGCACAATCCAAAACTATTTCTGCACCGTATCAAAAAACAGCAAACTCACACCAATCCCTTGCTGCACATGATTCACGTTATTCCGCACCGCAACTTGCTGCGCGCCCTGCAGCGTCACCACGAACGGTGAGTTCTGCTGCACTGTTTTCTGCAAATCGGTATAGAGCGCACGGCGCTTAACTGCATCGCTTTCACCGGCCGCTGCGCGGGTTTTCGCACTCAGATCCGGAATATCCCAGCCGACGCGCCACGCCAGGGTTTTGGAACCGCCCGGCACGTTATAGGCAAAGGCGCTGGCGTTGGTGTTTGGATCGACATAGTCTGCGCCCCAGTAAATGAAGATCGACTGGAAATCGCGACCGCGCATTTTGCTCCACAGCTCCGATTCCGCCACCGGCTGTAACTCAATCTGCACATCCGCTTTGGCGAAGCTGGCCTGCAGCGCCTGCGCCACGTCAATATAGGGCGGCTGATTGATCACCGTCAGCGCAAACTTCGTCCCCGGCTTGATGCCGCCTTTGGCTAAAATCTCTTTGGCTTTCGCCACATCGTAGTGGAACGGCTGATCGTCCAGCGCGCCGTCAAAACCCTGCGGCAGGAAGCTCTGATGAATGCGGTACTGACCTTTCAGCAAATCCTTCGAGAGGGTGTTGTAGTCCACCAACCAGCGCGCGGCTTGCCACAGCGCCGGATTGCCCAAGGCCGGTTGCGCTTTATCTTTGGTATTGAAACCGAGGTAGTAAACCAGGCTGGAAGGGAAGGCTTCAATGCGCAGATTCTTGTCGCTCTTCAGCGCATCAATCTGATCCGGGCCAAGCTGATACGCCACATCAACATCGCCTTGCTGAATCAGCAGACGACGCGCACTGGCATCCGCCACGCCTTTAAGCAGAATGCGTTTCAGCTTCGGCTGCGGATTCGCTTGTTGGTTGGCGCTCAGCACCAGCGCCTGCTGTGGCACATATTGCTGAAGGATAAATGCGCCGCTGCCGGCGGAATGGGTATGCAGCCAGCCGTTGCCGAGATCGTTATTGGCGACGTGTTGCTGCACGGTTTTGCTATCCACCACCGAGGCCACCGGCGCGGTCAGCAGGCGCAGCGCCAGGTTCTGACCAATCTGCGCTGGCCACTGAATCTCCAGCTGATGGTCATTCAGCACTTTGAACTGGCTGGCGATGTTTTCATTGGTCCAGCCAAATTCGGCGAGGATGAAAGAGGGCGCTTTGTTCAGCTGCACCGCGCGCGTCAGTGAGAAGATCACATCCTGCGCCGTCACCGGATTGCCGCTGGAGAAGTGTGCGTTGGGTTTGATGTTGAACACTAAGCTGTGCGGCGTGCTGCCTTGTTGCCAGTGGGTGGCCAGCAGCGGTGCCAGCTTCTGCGGATCATGACGATCTGCCTCCACTAATGTTTGGTAGATGTTGCGCTGCACGCTGTTACTGACGGTTTCGAAGCTTTCAGCGGGATCGAAGCTAATAATGCCGTCGAGCGGGACGGCGACGACAAGGGTATCTTTCGGTGTGGCGGCGTGCAGTGCAAAACTGCTGCCCCATAAAGCGACGAGCAAAATCAGTGAGCGCATTATTATTGTCCTGAGTGATAGATAAATTCACTCTATCTCTGCCGTCGCTTTGACGAAATGCCGGTTTGTTCTGAGCTGTGCCGGAATATAACAATTGATTACCTTGGGGAATTATTGCGTTTATTTTGTGCGCGACTTGTCATTTCCGCGAAATAGATCGTTCATCTGCTGGTCAATAAAGTAAATAAGATGTTATAAATGAGAATAGTTCTCTGGTATGGAAGTATGATTTTTTTTCATTGATTCATTTCTGCGATTATTTCTTTGCGCGATAATTCCTGGTCAAATGCCCACTGATTAGTGCCACTTTCCCATCAAATGTACGGTTAAACCCTGTTTTTTCGCCTCGAAAGCCTTTTACCAAGCCTTAACCTAAATTCAACATGATGACTGAATTTCATCAAAACACATCCATAATTGAATTTTTACATTCTGAAATACCTATATCCCTAAGATTGCCAGGTTATTTACCGATTTATAAAGCTATTAACAAAAATAATTATCTTTCTTAGCAAGTGAGAGTCGTCGCGCCATGCTTCTAAATAAACCGACCACCAGACGTAAGTTTTTACTTGGGTCGCTTTTGGCTTTGCCATTAAGTGACCTGGTATTTAAGGGATTGACTGCGGCGCAAGCTGCGGAAATGGCAGCACCCGAGCTCGCCGACTATAAACCGATCTTTTTCAGTGCCGATGAGTGGCAATTTATTCTGGCCGCAACCGATCGCCTGATTCCAGCCGGCGGCAAAGGTAAAGCGCCAGGTGCACTGGAAACCAACGTGCCGATCTTTATCGATCAGCAGCTGCACAGCCCGGAGTTCGGGGCAGAGATCTACATGCAAGGTCCCTTCAACGTGCATGCGCCTGCCACCATGGGTTATCAAATCCCGTTCACGCCACAGCAGATGTACCAAACCGGTATCAAGCTGGTGAATCAGTGGACGCAAAGCAACTTCCAGAAACCGTTCCATGAGCTGTCACTGGAAGAGAAAGATGCGGTGCTGACCAAAGTGAACAAAAACGACGGCATTGACTTCGCCGCCCTGGGCGAAGAGAACCTGAAGGCCTCGCAGTTCTTCGGCCAACTGCTCTCAGATACCAAACATGGCTACCTCGCTGACCCAATGTACGGCGGCAACAAAGGCATGAAAGCCTGGATTGCCATCGGCTTCCCGGGCGCACGCGCCAGCTTTACCGAATGGGTGAAGCAGCACAACGTGCCGTACCCGCTGGGACCGGTCAGCCTCCTGGGTGAAAGCGCGTAAGCACACCCCCGTTTTTGGTATGTGAGACAGGATTAACATGGCACAGATTACAAAGAAAGAAGTCGACGTCGTCGTTTGCGGCCTCGGCTGGGCCGGCTCGTTGATGAGTATTGAACTGGCGATGGCGGGACTCGAAGTGCGCGCATTGGAGCGTGGCGGCGAGCGTGATTACCCGGATTTCGCTTATCCGAAACCGGCTGATGAATACGCCTACAACGTGCGTAACAAAGTGTTCGCTACGCCAAAAGAAGTGGCGGTCACTGTGCGTTACAACAGCAGCCA
This sequence comes from Pantoea sp. DY-5, assembly GCF_019795955.1. Lineage (NCBI taxonomy): Bacteria > Pseudomonadati > Pseudomonadota > Gammaproteobacteria > Enterobacterales > Erwiniaceae > Pantoea > Pantoea sp. DY-5. The sequence continues at coordinate 256,335 of NZ_JAIMIE010000003.1, read as the reverse complement.
GACGGCGTTGCCGACCCGTAAATGGGGCGCGTTTGCGCCGGGAACCGGCGTGGGCGGCGCGGGCATGCACTGGACGGCGGTGCTGATTCGTCCAACCCCAACCGACCTGAAGCTGAAAACTTACGTCGATGAGGCCTACAAGCCGGGCATCCTGCAGGAAGATATGCGCGTGATGGACTTCCCGTTCACCTGGGAAGAGATCGAGCCGTATTACTACAAGTTTGAGCTGATCTGCGGTCAATCCGGCACCACCGGCAATCTGCGCGGCCAGATTCTGCCGGGCGGCGATCCGTTTGAAGGTCCGCGTTCTGAACCTTATCCGTTGCCTGCGCTGGAAGATACGCTGAACAACGTGATGTTCAAAGAAGCTGCCACCAAACTCGGCTACCATCCGTTCCCGAACCCATCTGCGTGCGTATCACGCGCGTGGAAAAACCCTTACGGCAACCAGATCGCGCCGTGTAACTACTGCGGCTACTGCTCGAAATATCCGTGCCTCAACTATTCAAAAGCCTCACCACAAACGGCGGTAATGGATGCGTTGAAACGTATGCCGAACTTCTCTTACGAAGTGCATGCGGAAGTGGTGAAAGTGGTACTGCATGACGACCAGAAAACCGCCAAGGGCGTGATTTACTACGATGTGGACGGCAACGAAGTGTTCCAGCCGGCGAAGATCGTGGTGCTCTCCAGCTTCCAGCTCTACAACGTGCGCCTGATGCTGCTCTCCGGTATCGGCAAGCCGTATAACCCAATCACCGAAGAAGGTGTGGTGGGGCGTAACTACGCGTTCCTGTCAAACGGCGGCGCAACCCTGTTCTTCAAAGACAAAAACTTCAACTCTTACGCCACCGCCGGCGCCACCGGCCAGATGTTCAACGACATCTCGCCAGGCAACTTCGACGGTCCGGGCCTCGGCTTCCTTGGCGGCGCCAAGATCCACAGTTCACAGGCCACCGGTACGCCAATGGCGGCGGCGTTGCCGAAAGGCACACCGAGCTGGGGCATGGGTTACAAGGAAGGTCTGGAGGAGTGGTACAACCACTCCATGAAGATCAGCATCACCACTACCTGCCAGTCGTATCGCGATATCTATCTGGATCTGGATCCGAATTACACCGACCATCGCGGTCAGCCGTTGCTGCGCATGACGTTCAACTGGAAAGAGAACGAACTGAAGCTGCAACAGCACCTGAAAGGCATCGTCGGCAACATCGCCAAAGAGCTGAACCCAGACAGCATGAGCATGAGCTTCCTGCCAATGGGCGCGGACTTTGACCTCACCAAATACGTTTCGACCCACAATGTGGGCGGCGCGGTGATGGGCGATAACCCGAAAACTTCTGCACTGAACAAGTACCTGCAGAGCTGGGATGTTCATAACGTGTTTGTGCCGGGCGGCAACGCCTTCCCGCAAAACTTCCAGGCGAACCCGACCGATACCATCGGCGCGATCACCTTGATGGCGGCACAAGCCATTAAAGAACATTATCTGAAAAATCCCGGTCCACTGGTACAGGCATAAGCGCATGAAATTAAAATCATTGTTAATCGCCAACGCCGTGCTGCTGGGCAGCTTTGCACTGCAGGCACACGCGGAAGATGAAGCTCAATTGATCAAGCAGGGTGAATACCTGTCGCGTCTCGGCGACTGTATGGCGTGCCATACCGTTTCCGGTAAAGGGGATTACGCTGGTGGTTTGGCGATTGAGTCGAATCTCGGCACCATTTACTCCACCAACATCACGCCGGACAAAGAGCACGGCATCGGCAACTACAGCGAGCAGCAGTTCTCCGACGCAGTGCGCAAAGGCGTATTGCCGAACGGGTCGCGTCTCTATCCGGCGATGCCGTACCCGGATTACGCCAAAATCTCCGACGCCGATATGCACGCGCTTTACGTCTACTTCATGAAAGGCGTGAAGCCAAGCAGCGAGCAGCCGCCGGAAACCGATCTGAGCTTCCCGTTCAGCCAGCGCTGGGGCATGCGCTTCTGGAACTGGGCGTTCACCTCTGACAAGCCATTCCAGCCAATTGGCGGCGCGTCAGAAGAGGTTAATCGCGGTGCTTACATCGTCGAAAGCCTGGGGCACTGCGGCAGCTGCCATACGCCACGTGGCCTCGGCATGAACGAGAAAGCGCTGGATAGCGACGACGATCAGTTCCTTGCCGGTGGCAGCCTGAACAGCTGGGATGTACCGTCACTGCGCGGTCTGCCGCGCTGGAGCGAGCAGGAGATCGTTGATTACCTGCAAACTGGTCGTAACGATAAAGCGGCGGTGGGCGGTGAGATGAAGTCAGTGATTGAGCACTCGAGCTCGCACATGACCGATGCTGACCTGAAAGCGATTGCCTCCTATCTGAAGTTCCTTGGCGGCAACCCGGCGCTGCAGGCGTATGACGTGAAGAAACAGCAGGCGACGGAAGCGAAACTGACTGCCGCGAAAGGTTTGTCGGAAGGTGAGCGTCTGTATATCGACAACTGCGGCGCTTGCCACTTTGTCACTGGTAAAGGCGCGCCGGGGATCTTCCCGGAGCTGGATCAGGCGACGATCGTTAATGCTAAAGATCCAAGTGGTTTGATCCACACCATTCTGGCCGGTGCGCAGCAGCCATCGACCGAGAAGGCGCCATCAACGCTGGCGATGCCAGGTTTTGCTAAGCGTCTGGATGATGATCAAGTGGCTAAACTGGCGACCTTCATTCGTCAGGGCTGGAGCAACAATGCGCCAGCGGTGACGAAAGATCAGGTAGCAGAAGTGCGTAAAACGTTGAAAGGCGAGTAAATCGCGCCTATACAAATAACGTAGGGTCGCCATTCATGGCGACCTTTTTTTATGGCACGACTGAATGATAATTATGAATCACTTCTAACACGCCATTAATCACGAACTGCACGCCCATACACACCAGCAAAAAGCCCATCAGACGTGAAATCGCTTCGATGCCACCTTTACCAACCAGCTTCATGATGGCGCCCGAACTGCGCAGCGAAATCCACAAAATCACCGACACGGCCAAAAACGTCAGCACCGGCGCGACGGCAACTACCCACGCCGGGAAATCTACGCCCGATTTAACCGTCGACGCGGAACTGATGATCATCGCAATGGTGCCCGGCCCTGCGGTGCTCGGCATCGCCAGCGGTACAAACGCAATGTTTACGGTTTCACGATTGCTGTCGGTCGCGTCCAGTTCATCCTGTTTATGCTCTGCTTCGACCGAATGTCCCACCGGTTTCGCCGGAAACAGCATGCGAAAACCGATAAACGCCACAATCAATCCGCCCGCCATGCGCAGGCCGGGAATGGAGATACCAAAGGTGTGCAGCACCGCGCTGCCGGCGTACCACGCCACCATCATGATCAGGAACACGTAGATCGAGGCCTGCATCGCCTGGCGATTACGTTCCTGGAAATTCATCTCACCGGCCAGGCCGAGAAACAGCGCCACGGTGGTCAGCGGATTGGCGAGCGGCAAAATCACCACCAATCCCAGCCCGATGGCTTTAAACAACTCCAGCATGAAATTTCCTCAGAATTCCAGGTCGCCACAAATGGCGACCGTGTCAGGCACCGCACCTACCCAAACATCAATGCTTCGGCGTATCCAGCGCCTCGATCAGCTCAGGGAAGAAATCCTGCAGCAGCTCAGGCGTCATCAGTTCGGGATAATTGATTAAATGCTCGCGAATGCGCTCATTCACATCCGGCAGCAGGCGTTGGGCGGCGTCTTGCGCACTGATCTTCTTCTGCTTCATCAGGCGCAGCACGTCATCCGGCAGATTGTCTTCATCTTCAACTTCATCCACACCTTCGAGATCGTCCAGCTCATCCAGCAGATCCATCAACGCTTCAATCTGCGGCGTGCGTGACTGGTATTCGGATGGCTGCTCGTTCTCCAGATAACGCAGCAGCGCGCGCACCGGTGAACCATCGGGTTCGGCAGGCGGTTCGTTGGCGAACCAGGTCAAGAGATCGTGCTGCGTCACCTGATGGACGTGATAACCGTTATCCACCAACTCATCGGCAAGGATATCGGCGGTATCGTGCTCAATCAGGCAAATGTGGGTGCGATTAGGCGTGAACTGCTCCAGCCACTGATAGATCTCTTCAATTACGCTGTCGTCGTAAATAAAGTGTTGGCTGAGATAGCTGTCATCCTGCTGGTGAACGCAGATGTGAATCTGGTCGGGATCGAAGTAAATCGCAATGTTGATGCCTTTCATGTGCGCTGTCCTGTGTGGTGCAAAATCTCACTATAGCCTCAGGCAGCGCAGATGAACATGGTGCCGCCAGCAGCATGAGCGACTGGCGGTAAAAATTAACGTAAATCAGCACGATCCAACCCATAAGCGCTGTCCAGTGCGCCCGGCGTCATCTGCGACAGCACCATCAGGCGATTCCAGGTATTGATCACCGCGATACAGAACGTCAGCTCGCTGGTCTCCACTTCGGAGAAGTGCGCGCGCACCTCGCTATACAGCGCTTCGTCGATGCCGTGATCGCCCAGACGCGTCAGCGCTTCGGTCAGCGCCAGCGCCGCTTTCTCTTTGGCGGTGAACAGCGGTGATTCGCGCCAGATCGCCACGTGATGCAGGCGCAGCTCGCGCTCGCCGTGCAGTTTGGCTTCTTTCACATGCATATCGACGCAAAACGCGCATTGGTTGAGCTGCGAGGCGCGCAGATCGACCAGATGCTTCAGTGAGGTTTCTAATGAAACATTACTGACGTTCATGGAGAGATCGGACATGGCTTTGACCAGTGTCGGAACGGTTTTGAAGTGGTTAACGCGTGCAGTCATGTTTTTATCCTCAGGTCAGTCGTTTTTCAATGCGAAGGTGATGCGGGCATCTTAAACTTCCATGTCTGAGTGAAAAGGGTCAAAAAACGTGAAAACAGGTAGGACATGGCGTGGGTTATAAAGAGATTTATGCGCGATATCGCCAGCAGATTCTTGCCGGGCAACTGAAGCCGGGCGACCGCGTACCGGCGATCCGTACGCTGGCGAGTGAGTTGCAGGTGGCGCGAAAAACGGTGGAAGCCGCCTATGAAATCCTGATCGGCGAAGGCTATTTTGTCAGTCAGGGCGCGAAGGGCACGCGGGTTAATCCCGAACTGATTCTGCCGGACACAACCGGGAAAACGGCAGTGCCCGCGCCGCCAGTGAGCGCGTTAACCCAGCGTGAGAGCAAAGGCGAGCTGCGGCTTGGCATCCCGGCGCTGGATGCGTTTCCGCACAAAAAATGGCTGCTGATTTCCGGCAAAGCGGCGCGCAGCCTGCGCGCGGATGAGATGATTTTGCCGCCAGTTATGGGCTTCCAGCCGCTGCGGGAAGCCATCGCCAGCTACCTGAATATTTCGCGTGGACTTAACTGCCAGCCGGAACAGATTTTCATCACCAGCGGCTATCGCGCCAACCTGCGACTGATTCTGGCGGTGCTGGCGCAGCCAAGCGACAAGGTGTTGTTTGAAGATCCCGGCTATTTCTTCGGGCAAAAACTGCTGAAGCGCATCGCGCCGAATCTGCATTACGTGCCGGTCGATCGGCAAGGCATGGATGTGGATTATCTGCTGCGCTATCACGCCGATGCGCGTTTCGCCATCGTCACGCCTACGCATCACAGCCCGCTGGCGGTAACCTTATCGCTGCCGCGCAAACATCAACTGCTGGAGTGGGCACAGCACAATGACAGCTGGATTATTGAAGATGATTACGACGGCGAGTTTCACTACACGCGCAAAGTGATTCCGGCGCTGAAAAGCCTCGATGTGCACGATCGGGTGATTTACACCGGCACCTTTAGCAAAACCATCATGCCGGCGATGCGCGTGGGTTATCTGGTGATGCCGAAAGAGACCATCGCGCGCTTCAGCGAGTTGGGGGAAATCCTTGAAACCGGTATGTCGCTGCTGCCGCAAAAGATTCTGGCGCAGTTCCTCAGCGAAGGGCATTTCTATCGCCACATCAAAAAGATGCGTACGCTTTATCAGCAGCGACGCCGCATGATGCTGGATGCCTTGCAGGCATGTTTCCCGGATGTGTTTGATTTTGAACTGACGGATGGCGGCATGCACATTGTCGCCTTCCTGCCGCATGGCACGCAGGACACAGCGCTGGCGGAGATTTGGCAGCGAAATCAGCTGCGCGTCTTGCCGCTTTCCGGCTGGTATATGCAGACGCAGAAACGCTATGGCCTGGTGATTGGCTATACCAACATTCGGTCGCTGGACCAGGCGCGGGAGTTGTTGCAGAGAACGGTGCTGGAGACGCGAGCGTTACTGGACTAAAGAAAAGGCGCGAGGGACAGCTCGCGCCTTGATATCGGCGCGTCCTTACATGCCGATATATTTTTTGCCTTGCTTCAGAACCACATCGCAGGCTTTGGTTTTCAGCTTCTCACCCATCGGCGAGTTGCTCAGACTTTGCAAATTCAGTTGCTGACCGTTGCCAGTGTTAAGCAAGCCTTGCAAACCCTGCTGGTAATCGGTTTTCTGCTCTTGCGCGGTGGTGCTGTTCAGGCCGAGTTTGCTCAGCACCTGATCTTTTACCGACTTCACGTTGTTATCCACCACGTTGTGCTGCACGCAGTAGGACATCACGCCTGCGGCGTTGGTCATGCTGTTGGAACTCACCGCTTTATCGCCGCCGTTGAGCAGGCCGGTAAGCGATGAGAGCGACATGCCGCCATTCTGCGTGGTGCTGGTGCTGGTGTTGCTGGTGCTGGTGTTTTGCTGTGACAGCTGCGATGCCGCGCTGCTCAGCTGATCCTGCCAGCTTGCTGCCGATGCGCTCCCCGCAACCATGGCTGCCGCGATGCCCCATCCCCAAATCATGCGTTGTACTTTCATCTCAACCTCGTTGTCTTTTATGTTCTGACTGCGTCAGTTTTGGTTAAGAGAGGTTTGAATTCGGAAAGTTCCAGTTAACCGGGCTGATTGGGGAAAATTGGGACCGTTCTGGGTTTTAATTTTTGAACGTCGGTTGGCGGGATCGACGGTATAACAAGCAGTTATCCGCGAAATGCTGTTTTTTTCAACGCTTAGCGCACATCCCTAACGATTCCGGTTGCGCACGCTGTTCGTAACGGTATAATCCCCAACGTTTTCCGCATCCTCTTCAGTGCCGAAGTGGCGAAATCGGTAGACGCAGTTGATTCAAAATCAACCGTAGAGATACGTGCCGGTTCGAGTCCGGCCTTCGGCACCATCGATTGATGCAAAATTAAGTCGCTTACGAGCGGCTTTTTTTGTGTCTGAAATCTGGCTTTTTACCTAATCTCACTCCCTTAGCAACATAAACAAATTATTGCGATCGCGTTCTCATCGTGGACAATGTTCAACCATGGGTTGCGTTAATATCAATTAAATCAATAATTTTATTATGTCAAGGGATGGATAATGGACAGGAATACTCAGGGATTCACATCATACTGGCGTAATTCTTTAGCCGATGCCGAATCAGGGAAAGGGGCATTTGAGCGTAAGGATGCGGATAAATTTACTCGTTGGGTGGACATCAGCACGGGACGGCTGGATGAAGAGACTGTTAATGCGTTTTTTGAGGGTGAAGGTGACACGGTAAAAACCGTTGAGGTAGTGCTACGACCTATAGCCTGGTTACGTTTGCTACAGCACGGCAAAGAGCGAACGGCAGGCGCTCCTGGAATAGTCACACCGCTGGTATCATCTGCGCTACTTAATCGCGAAGGTTTTTTGTTCCCTACTTCATCGGCCACTATCCCCCGTGATCTATTAGAGCCTCTCCCAAAAGGCACCTTCTCAATTGGCGAGATGGCGCAATATGATAGATATAAAACCACGCATAACTCGACCACCTTTGAAGTGGATTACGAACAGCAATACGAAGAGGAAAATGACGAGCAGCGAGCCCAGCGGTATGAGAAGCATCAGCTGCAGTGGCAAAAATTTCAGACTGAAATAAGCAATTTGCTGGAATACGTAATAGGACAATGGGTCGCCACCCACGAGCAATATGAACTCGCCGAATATGGTTACGTTATAAAAGCCAACCAGCCCGGCGGTGCCAGCCGCCATATCCTCCCTCTGTATGATCATCTTCGGGTGTGCAAGAAAGAGGTTCCGCTATTAACACGCTTTGCTTCGACTGCCAGGCCGATCCTGGAACCGTTGCTTGCATCTAATGCGAAATTCAGCGAGCGATTAGGCCATTCAGGAGATGAATTCCCGCTTGCTGTGGCGCAGCGCGACGCTCTTAACCATTATCTCACGCAGCAGTCGGGCGATATCCTTGCCGTCAATGGTCCGCCGGGAACTGGAAAAACTACACTTGTTCTCTCAATCATTGCTACTGAATGGGTTAAAGCGGCATTTAACAAATCTGAACCACCGGTAGTGATTGCCACCTCAACCAACAACCAAGCCGTTACCAATATCATTGAGGCCTTCGGTAAAGACTTTTCCACTGGAACAGGGGCTATGGCCGGGCGCTGGCTACCGGAACTAAAAAGTTATGGTGCTTATTTCCCTTCTCAAATGCGTGAAGCTGAGGCCGCTAAAAAGTACCAGACTGAAGACTTTTTCAACCGTGTGGAATCTACCGAATACGTTGAAGATGCGCTGGTACTTTATCTGGAGAGGGCAAAAGTAGCCTTCCCATCTGCGGAATGCCGTTCTCCAGAACAAGTTGTGAATCTACTACATGAGCGATTAACCACGCAGTTAGCTCAGCTTAAACATATTGAGCAGGCTTGGGGGAATTTGATCCGCATTCGCGAGGAGCGGATCCACCTTAGCGAAGACCTCGACCTTTATATTCACGATAAAAGTAAGCTACTGCTCGATAGCACAAAAGACATTGCGTTGTTAACTCAGGGTAAAAAGCAGTGGCAACAGTATCGTGCCAGCGAGTCGATGCTCTATGCGATCTTCTCCTGGATTCCCGCGGTTCGTACAAAGCGCCACTATCAGATTAACCTCTTACTCGACACTACGTTTGGTACAAGAATGGCCGAGTTTAAGGGCTCAGCGCCGGAAGATGTTGATGCTTATATCGACGGGCTTATTGCTCGCGCCCAAAAAGAGCAGGCCAAGTACCAGCAGCAGATTGATTTTGCTCAGGACGTTTCCAGACGTGAAAGCGAAGCTCTGCGAGTTTGGCATGGTTTCTCGGTTTCCCTGGGACATGCGGGCAAAGATGAGATAACCCTTGCTGTGGCTGATGCGCTCGCCGATACGGCTATCCGATTCCCGGCATTTCTTACTGCATCTCACTACTGGGAGGGGCGATGGCTGATGGACATGGCCGCCATTGGCGATCTTCGAAAGGAAAAAGGTCGTAAGGGGGCGAAAGCTACCCTGGCTCGCTGGCATCGAAGAATGAAGCTCACCCCTTGTGTGGTGATGACCTGTTACATGCTGCCTCGTCATATGGTCATCAGCGAACATGTTGGCGGCGCTAAGAAATTTGAATCCGGATATTTTTATAATTTTGCCGATTTATTAATTGTTGATGAAGCGGGGCAGGTATTGCCGGAGGTAGCCGCAGCCTCCTTCGCATTAGCAAAAAAAGCGTTAGTAATTGGCGATACGGAACAGATCGCACCCATCTGGAACAGTTTGCCGGGCATTGATATCGGCAATATGGTTGAGGAGAACCTCCTCCCTGTCGGTACACAGGAAGCGCTAGCGGAGACTTATGCGCTTATATGTGATTCAGGGAAAAGCTCGGCATCGGGCAGCGTGATGAAAATCGCCCAATTTAGCTCGCGCTACCAGTATGACCCGGATCTGGCCCGCGGCATGTATCTGTATGAGCATCGCCGCTGTTTCGATAACATCATCGGTTACTGTAACGCGCTCTGCTACCACGGCAAGTTACAGCCAAAACGGGGCGGTGAAAAAGAGACACTTTTTCCAGCGATGGGTTATCTGCATATTAATGGGTTGGGTAAACGGGCAAACGGTGGCAGCCGATACAACACTTGTGAAGCCGAGACAATAGCGGCTTGGCTGGCGACCCATAAAGAAGAAATAGAGCATCATTATGACAAACCACTGCATCAAACGGTGGGAATCGTAACGCCATTTTCGGCGCAGGTGAACGCTATTAGAGCCTCATTGAGTAAGCTGGGTATTAACTGTGGTGGAGATGATGATTCACTGACCGTCGGCACTGTTCACTCCCTGCAAGGTGCAGAAAGAGCAATCGTGATCTTCTCCCCAGTTTATTCCAAACATGAGGATGGTGGATTTATCGACAGCGACAGCAGCATGTTGAACGTTGCGGTCTCCCGCGCTAAAGATAGTTTCCTGGTCTTTGGGGACATGGATTTATTTGAGATCCAACCTGCCTCTTCGCCAAGAGGATTATTGGCAAAATACTTGTTTGCACAAGACAGCAACGCATTAGCGTTTGAATTTCAGGTACGTAAAGACTTGAACGCAGCCCAGATGCCCGTTTCTACGCTACATGGGGTAGATCAGCATGATGCATTTCTGAATCAGACATTGGGTACAATCGAGAAGAGCATTACCATTGTCTCTCCTTGGTTGACCTGGCAAATGCTTGAGCAAACTGGCTTTTTAAACTCAATGATTCAGGCACGTGCTCGCGGTGTTGATATTACTGTGGTGACGGACAAGCATTACAATACCGAACATAGTGATTATGAAAAGCGTCAAGAAAAACAGCGGCGGCTTCACAGCGCACTGGAAAAACTGAATGAGTTTGGTGTTACTACTAAGCTGGTCAATCGCGTTCACAGTAAAATCGTAATTGGGGACGAGCGTTTACTGTGTGTTGGTTCGTTTAATTGGTTTAGCGCCACACGAGAAGATAAGTATCAACGGTACGATACGTCGATGGTGTATCGCGGAGATAACTTAAAAGGTGAAATTAAAACGATTCACACGAGTTTGATTCAACGCCAATTGTGAGGCGGAGCCACATCATGTCCGAGGTGAGTTTGGCGTTATGTGTATCAAATTAATAGCGCCAAGCCTTTTTTCACCGTCAAACGGCAGCTTAATGGAAACGGCTTAGTAAGTTGCTTGCACCTTTAAGATCCTCTTAAGAACTCTTCGTATAATAGCGCCCATCAACGTAAACCAAGAGCTCACCATGAAAAACACCCTGATTTCCCTTTCGATTCTTTTCTCTGCTTTGACCGTGACGTCTGTTCAGGCTGCCAACCCAGCCACCGGCTGCGCCGCTAAAAAGCAGGATATTCAGCAAGAGCTGGCGATGGCGCGTGAGCATGGCAATGCTGCGCGCATCGCCGGTCTGGAAAAAGCGTTACGCGAAACCAATGCAAACTGCACCGACAGCGGCTTGCTTAAAGCGCGCCAGCAGAAAGTGGCCGAGAAGCAATTGAAAGTGCAGGAGCGCGAACAAGATCTAAGGGAAGCGCAGGCCAAAGGCCGCAGCGATAAAATTGAGAAGCAGCAGCGTAAACTGGATGAAGCACGTGAAGAGTTGAAAGAAGCGCAGGATGCATTAACGCAATAAACCAGGCATCCCGCCTGGAAAACTGGCTCTTTGTCTCAAAATTCTCCCGCAGAGATTTTTTTCATTCAACTGTTGGGATTGCATGGCAGAATGGCGCTCCGGTGAAATCAGTGGAGGTGCAGAAGCGATGACAGTTGAAATTGAGCAGCGTATCTACGAGTTGGTGCGACGTTACGATGGCGTTTACCTGTTTAAGCAAAAAACGCTGACGCCGCAAATTGATATCGATAGCGATCTTAACTTCGAGCGTGAAGAAGCCGCTGCGCTGATGGATGAGTTCTTCGGCGAGTTCAGCGTCGATCGCGGCGGATTCGTCATTGAAACCTACTATCCCGATGAGCCCTCGCTGGCGCAGATTCTCAATCCATTCAATAAGCGTGAAGTGCCGGTGGTACCCGATTTCACGCTGGGAATGTTGATTGAATCGGCAAAAGCGGGGCGCTGGCTGTACGAGTAACAGCAGGCTCAGCGCCGAGCCTGCCACTTTTCACCGCTTCACATGCACGCCAAAGCCACTCTCTTCCGGGACAAACTCCGCCTTTAACGTCAGCGCAGGAATCTCATAGTCGCCGCCGTTCTGCTGACGATAGGCAATGGGCGCTGTCTGTTCCAACGTATCCAGCCTTGTTGCCAGCGCATCGCACCAGCCAGCAAAACGTTCTGCTGCTGACTTTTGTACCCGATAGAAAACCAGCGGCGGCAGCACGCTAAAGCCGGGATAAAACAGCATGCCGTGCTGAATCGGAAACAGCAGATCGTTGATCGGGCCGTTAATGCCGCGCGGGCTGTAATGCGATTCCCATCCGCCGGTCGTCACCACCAGCATCGCGCGTTTGCCGCTGAGATTGCCTTCGCCGTAACGATCGCCCCAATGCTGTTCGTTGTGCTCGCCCACACCGTAGGCAAAACCGTTAGCGTAAACGCGGTCAAACCAGCCTTTCATGATGGCGGGCATCGAAAACCACCACAGCGGAAACTGGAAAATCACCGTATTGGCCCAGCGCAATTTTTCCTGCTCGGCGGCGATATCGGCGGCCTGCAGCTGATGATCGTAGGCGAAGCGGGAATCCACCGTCGCGTCGAAGTGGTCGCCCACAAACGGGGCGCGCGTGTCGGCAGCGTCGAGCGGCGCTTTCCACTGCATCGCATAGAGATCAGAGACCTGCACCTGATGTCCGGCATGCTGCAGATGCTGCACGGCAAAGTCTTTAAGTGAACCGCTCAGCGAACGCGGTTCCGGATGGGCATACACAATCAGTACATTCATGGGCTTAATCCTGTGAGATGAAAACCACTGCAGATTAAGTCGGCGCTGGCTATAGTGGAAATCAATTGCTGATATCTCAGGTATAGCCATAGTGAATATCGACTCGCTGGATTTGAATCTGCTGCAGACGCTCAACGTGCTGTTAAGCGAACTCAACGTCACGCGCGCGGCGCAGCGTTTGCATCTCTCGCAGCCTTCCGTCAGCGCTCAGTTGGCGCGATTGCGTAGGCATTTTGACGATCCGCTATTGTTACCGGGGCCGCGTGGCATGCTGCCAACGGCGCGCGCAGCAGCTCTGCGTGAGCCGCTGCGTCTGGCGCTGGAAGCGGTTGAGCGTGCGGTCGCGCCGCCCGATGCCTTTAATCCGGCCAATGCCGATAACACCTGGCGCATCGCCGCCACCGATTACACCTCGTCAGCGTTGGTGCTGCCTGCGCTCAACCTGATCCGCGCTGCTGCGCCGCAAAGTCGTATGGCGATATTGGCGCTGAATCCGCCGCTGGTGGCGCAGCAGTTGGAAAAAGGCGAGCTGGATGTGGTGTTTCATACGGGCGATAACGCGCCGCCGACGCTGCATCAACGCAAACTGTTCAGCGAGCGCTACGTGCTGGCGGGACGGTGCGATCACCCGCAGTTGCAACGTCTGCCGACGCTGGATCAATTCTGTCAGCTGGAATTTGTCATGGTATCGCCTGATGGCGGTGGCTTTAGCGCCGCCACCGATAATGCGCTCTCGAAGCTCGGGCGTTCACGCCGCGTGGTGTTGTCGGTGCCGCACTTCTTGTTTATGCAGGAAACGCTGGCGAGCAGTGATTTAGTGGCGGTACTGCCCGAGCGGTTAGTGCGTCACGCTTCGCACCTCGCGGTTATAGATCTGCCGCTGGAAGTGCCGGGCTTTGATATTTTGCTGCTGTGGCATGAACGTCTACACCGCGATCCGGCCCAGCAGTGGCTGCGGCAGCAGATTGTGGCGGCGCTTTAGATAATGGAATGAATGGCTCTTTAGCTATTGCTCCAAAATGAAGCGTGCATTCAGCTTTCTTAAAAATTCGAATGTCGTCATACATGGCACATCAAACTGGTGACAGATATTGGGGACTTTGACTTTGCGAGCATTTGCTGGCAGCGGAAGTTCATGTGTAATCACGGTCGCGCCGATGCTCTTACTCTTAGCAATAATCCAGGGATCGGCTTTTGCCAGAAAAGTATCACGGGAACCGGCATTGAAATCAGCCATCATTACGCACTCAACAATCTGCTGAAAAATTATCTGCGTATCCTGGTCGTCATTAGCAATGAAATGTGTGGGCCGCGCTTTGACCCACTCGGATAGTTCATCATTTCCTGCACGCAACTCTCGCGCAATCATGTCGACGCTGCCGACAACATTTGATGCGAATTGAACATCCAGCCATTGCCAATAACCGGGACAGATATCCATCCCATAATAGAAATTTTTCGCCATGATATAAGTGTTTGCATCCAGCAAATATTTCAAAGCCCCAACTCCTCTGCAAATTTCGACAACTTTGATGGCTGTATTCCATCCAATAAATCACTGGCTTCACGTAATAGCATTTGGCCGCTGAGAGCCTGGCTCAATACGGCACGAGAGAAAGAAACGCTGATTTGCGCTTTCCTGGTCCTGAAATAGCTTGGTCCACCGCTCTCTTTTTTAGCGCGTTGCTGATGAGCGAGTTTCTGCTCATGGATAAAATGCTGATAATCTTCTCTGCCGATCAAACTCATCGTTAAAGCGCGACGTGCCAGTACCCAACTACTGACGTGAAAATGGCTTTCCAGCGGGGCAAGATTTTCCTGCCAGTTCTCAACATCACGATCCCACAAAGGTAAAAATTCATCTGCGGGTACCAGAAACTCAGCGGCAACCGCATTACACAGTACTTCTTCATGGCGATGTGTACTTGCACCGCCGTCAGAGACGCCTGACTGTCCAATCCAGATATGACAAAGCTCGTGAATTAAGGTGAACAATCGTGCACCGGGTGCATCTGCATGGTTTACAAAGATGATTGGCGCGAGGTCATCCGCAATGGCAAAACCTCTAAATTCATTGACGTTGAGAGGACGAGTGTGGTGATGGAGATAAGGAGAGCGCATCACCAGAATACCCATGTCTTCAATGCGTTTTACCAAATCGCTGTAGTAATTTTCCCAGCTTCCGCGTATCGGATGTATAGGCACATGTAGCTTGTGGCGCATGTCATTCACAATCGCGTCAATTGAGCTCCGCGAGGTGAAACGGCCACTCATTTCCAGTGGCGTCACCATCTGCTGCTGTAAATAATCGCGATACCATTCCTGGCGCATGAGCATGATCTTTAATAAATCGATCAATTCTGCGCTCGGACGCTGAGGTGCTTTTCCATCCAATGTGCGTAAGTCAGGAATGGGCAACAGTTCTTGCGGCGGCGTCGTCAAAAAAAGATAACCAAAAGGGACATGTGCTTTTTCAGCAAAGGCCATCGCCTGGTTAAATGTCAGAGGATGTTGCCCATTTTTCCATTCCTGCAGACGCTCGAATGTGACGTTACACTTCTGCGCAAATTTTTCCACAGCGATGCCGGCCCGTTCACGGGACCATCTGAGCATCGCTGGATTGATATTGGCAGTTGTCATGGATTACCTAATTTTATTGGGTCTGGCCGAAGTATGTGCTTAAGCCCTGAACCGTTCAATAGCTGACCAGTTAACGTGAAATCTGAAGAGGTTTCTTCATGATTGATGTTTCGACAAAGCGCGATAATGAAATCAGCATCGCCGCAAAAAATTCACTTCTCCCGCGTCACAAAAATCATCACACTAGCCACCTTTACCATTATGGAGAGATGGCATGATTACCCGATTGCTGCTGGCGATGTCGCTACTTGCCAGCCTGAGTGCGCCGCTGTTGGCAGATCAAGACGGCGTCTCCTTTAGCCACAAAGACTGGGAACTGGCTTGCGATAACACGCTGACCTGTCGTGCCGCCGGTTACAGCGCCGAAGAGGGCGCGGGCGGCTCGGTGTTGCTGGTGCGCGCGGGCGGAGCGAATGCGGTGACGCACGGTCGCGTGGTGCTGGCCGATACCGGCGATGACGATTCTAAAGTGGTGAACAACTTAGCGTTGTGGATTGATGACCGTGCGCTGGGCGACGTGGCGAAAGCCGATAACGACGAATGGACGCTGACGGATGAACAAACCCAGGCGCTAATTAACGGCATTAAAGGCAGCGGCAAAGTGGAGTTTCGCGGTGGTGAAGAGCCTTTCGATCTCTCCAGCAATGGCGCATTTGCGGTGCTGCTGAAGATGGATGATGCGCAAGGTCGTCTTAGTACGCCGGGCGCGTTGGTGCGCAAAGGCAACAAGCCGGAAAGCAGCGTACCGGCAGCGGTGGCGATGCCGGTGATTCAGCAGGTGAAAGTGGTGAAGGCCGATGCGCGTCCGTTGACGGCCGATGAGCTGGCGCTGTTGAAGCCAAAGCTGATTGCCTCACTCACCGACGACGACAGCTGCGACAATCTGGCTCCGTCCGACGATCAGCCGGAAGAGGGCGCGGAGCCGCTGACCTTAACGCCGGTTGATGATGCGCATGTGCTGATCGCCGCGCTGTGCTGGCGCGGAGCGTATAACGAAGGTTATGGCTATTGGCTGATCGATAAAGCATTGCAGGGCACGCCGCAGCTGGTGACGGATTCCGGCTCTGATTACAGTGAAGGTGTGATCTCAGAAGCGCAGAAAGGGCGCGGCATCGGCGATTGCTGGAGTACAGCGGCGTGGGTGTGGGATGGCAAAGCGTTTGAGCAGAGCAGCGATGCCACCACCGGCATGTGCCGCGCGATTCGCGCGGGCGGCGCATGGGAGTTGCCAACCTGGGTGACCGAGGTGAAACCGGCATCGCTGCCGTAGGGTGCGCATTTATGCGCACCTGGTCAGTAGGTCGCCATAAATGGCGACCCTACAAATGGTGCTCCTATTTACCGCAGCACTGCTTATATTTTTTACCGCTGCCGCACGGGCAAGGATCGTTACGGCCGGTTTTCTCGCCGGCAAAGTGCGGCAGTTGAGGTTCAGGATCGGGCTGCGCCATGCGCTGTTCCTGCCAGTATTCATGCAGCTCCAGCGCTGCGGGGCGAATCGCCTCGATGCTGGCTTCAAACTCTTCCGGCGTGAAGGCTTCGCGCTTCGCCAGATGATCTTCGCTGCCGTGCAAGGCAATCGCCTCCATCATCGGTTGCAGTGATTCTGGCAGCAGCGACCAGTCCGCATCCAGCGCCACGCCGCGCAAATAGCCATAGCACCAATCTTCCACCACGGTGAATTCCTGGCCTTCCATCTCTTGGGTGCCAAACAGCGGATCAAACTGCTCCGGGAACTCGGCCAGACGCTCGGCGATGTCGTTCAGATGCTGGAAAGTCAGCGTCATAAAGCGATCCATTTCGCGCTCATTCGACCATTTTGGAATGTGCTTTTTGCCGCCCCACATCGCTACCAGCCACTCGCTCGGTTCGATGTCGTTCGGGCCTGAGAGCAACGCCGTCAGCATGCCGTCCAGCTCAGCGGTATCCACCACCGAGTGCTCGTTGCCGTATTTCTCCAGCATATCTTCAAGCCAGTTCAGCTCTTTTTCGGTTAACGGACCCTGGTTCATACGGCGTCTCCTGCTGTTCATTGATGGGCCATGCCCAAAGTTAATTGGCGGCGATTATAGCGGGAAGCGGGCACGATTTATCGCTTTTTGCATATCGATTGCTGAACCTCTCCTAAAAATGATTCGCCATAACTTATCGCGCAACAGTATTGGCTGCATTTGTCAGCAGATGGCAGCGTAAAGGCAGAATTTTTCTGCATGAAGGATGCAAAAGTATGGCCAGCACATTGCCGGTACTGGATTTAGCCCTGCTGGAACTGCCGGATGCGGAACAGGCGCAATACCTCGCCGAGCTGCGCGAAACCGCGCGTGACGTCGGCTTCTTTTATCTGGTGAATCATGGCATCAATCCGCAGCTGTTACAGAACGTGCAAAGCATCACGCGCGCGTTCTTTGCCTTGCCGGATGAAGAGAAGCAGCGCGTATCGATGATCCATTCGCCGCATTTTCGCGGCTACAACCGCGCGGGCGTGGAATACACCCGTGAACAGCGCGATCAGCGTGAGCAGTTTGATATCGGTGCAGAACGTGCCGCGCTGACGTTGCAGCCAGACGATCCGGCATGGAAGCAGCTGCAAGGGCCCAATTTGTGGCCGCAGGCGTTGCCGCAGCTGCGTCCGGTGATCCACGCGTGGCAGCAGGCGATGACTGACGTGGCGCTGCGTTTACTGCGCGCCTTCGCCAAATCCCTGTCGCTGCCGCCGGACGCGTTTGATGCGCTGTACGGCACGCACCCCAACGAACATGTGAAGCTGATTCGCTATCCGGGTCAGGATGCCGCTGCCAGCCAGCAAGGTGTCGGCGCGCATAAGGATTCCGGCTTTTTGACCTTTCTGTTGCAGGACGATCAGCCTGGATTGCAGGTTGAAGTCGCGCCAGAGCAGTGGATTGATGCGCTGCCGAAACCGGGTGCTTTTGTGGTGAACATCGGCGAACTGCTGGAGATCGCCACCAACGGTTATCTGCGCGCCACCGTGCATCGCGTGGTGTCGCCGCCGGCAAAACAGCAGCGCATCTCCATCGCTTTCTTCCTCGGCGCGCAGCTTGACGCCGAAGTGCCGCTGTATCAATTACCGCCGCAGCTGGCGGCAGAAGCGCGCGGACCGACCAGCGATCCCAGCAATCCGCTGCTGCGTGAAGTGGGCTGGAACTATCTCAAAGGGCGTTTGCGATCGCATCGCGACGTGGCGCAGCGTTATTACGCTGACACTCTCAATAGCGTTAAATCATAAGAAACTAAGGGAAGCAGATGAATAAAAAGGTGATAGCCGCGTTGGCGATGGTTTCGGTGTTCAGCACTTACGCCTCGGCGGCCGCACTGCGCGTGGCGGCCGATGCGGTACCGCACAGCGAAATCCTCAACCACATCAAACAGACCGACAAGAAGCTCGATCTCAAAGTGATTGAACTCAACGGCAACCTGAACGCCAACGAACTGCTGGCGCGCGGTGACGTGGATGCCAACTACTTCCAGCATGTGCCTTATCTGCGCGATCAGGAAAAAGCGCTGGGCGAGAAATTTTCTGTGGTCGCCACCGTGCATATTGAGCCACTTGGCATCTACTCGCACAAAGTGAAATCACTGAAAGATCTGCCTGATGGCGCGCAGGTGGCGGTACCGAATAATGTCACCAATCTGAGCCGCGCACTTTATCTGTTGCAGGCCAATGGTTTGATCAAACTGAAAAGCAGCAGCGCCAATACGCTGGTGACTTCCGCAGACATTACTGACAACCCGCACCATCTGAAGATTATCGAAGTGGAAGCGCCGCAGCTGCCGCGCGCGCTGGATGATGCGCAATTGGCGATCATCAATGGCAACTACGCGTTGCAGGCCGGTTTAGTGCCGTCGAAGGATGCGCTGGCGCTGGAACAGGCGAAGGATAATCCGTATGCCAACGTGCTGGTCACCACGCCGAAACTGGCGCACGATCCGCGTATTCTGGAACTAGCGAAAGATCTGGAGTCAAAGCAAACCGCTGAATTTATTAACCAGCACTACAAAGGATCGGTTATTCCCGTTAATCAATAATCTCCGCCGCCACCTGTTTTTGGCAGGTGGCGCTGACTTTCTTCTGTGCTATATTTCGCCACCAACACCCGTCGCACCCTTTATAAAACATAAAAATTCGCCTAATCCATTGCCATGATTACCTTTGCCAGGAATAAACGGGTGCTGTGCCATCGTTTAACAACATGCATCATTCTGCTGGGTATAAGCGTATTGCTCAGCGCCTGCGGCACCTTG
Organism: Pantoea sp. DY-5; assembly: GCF_019795955.1. Taxonomy (NCBI): domain Bacteria; kingdom Pseudomonadati; phylum Pseudomonadota; class Gammaproteobacteria; order Enterobacterales; family Erwiniaceae; genus Pantoea; species Pantoea sp. DY-5. Next base: position 236,678 of record NZ_JAIMIE010000003.1, on the reverse strand, counting down.
TCGCAAACCTCCGCGCCCGTCAACGATAAAGTCTATCTTTCGCACGCGACCTTTAATGAAAACGTCGATGACATCGTGCACCATTACATGCAGCAAAAGCAGGTTTCCGGCATCAGCATCGCCATCATCCATCAACGCAGCCAGCCTAAATTTTACAGTTTTGGCGTCACCGATGCACTGCACCATTATCCCATCACGCCAGACACCTTATTTGCGCTCGGCTCGCTGAGTAAAGGCATCACCGCTGAGGTGATTATTGAGCTGGTGGATCGCGGTGAACTGCACTGGAACGACACGTTAGCGACGCTTTTGCCGCCCAACGTGCCGCTGAGCGCCGATGCCAAACGCATCACGCTGTTGCAGCTGGTGACGCACACGTCGGGCTTGCCGCGTCAGGATATGGACTTGCCGATGTTCATGAAATTTATGGGCTATTTGCGTAGCGGCGAGAACTTTTACGGCAACCTTGACAGCGACGCCGTGCTGGATTATCTGGCCGACTTTGACGCGCCCGCGCATCCCACCGCGCGCTATTCCAATCTCGGCTATGCGCTGTTGGGCTACATCCTCAAACATCGCTTCCATCAGGACATCGAAACGCTGGCGCAGCGCAATATGTTCCAGCCGCTTGGCATGACCAGCAGCAGCTTCACGCCACAGCGTCTGCGCGGCTATCCGTGGCGTGCGCTCGGCCATGCCGGCGATCAGCCTAAGCTGATTCCTCGCGGGCAAATCACGCCGGACTGGGCGTTTAATAACAATATGGTGGCGGCCGCCAGCCTCTACAGCAACGCGCGCGATTTGATTCGCTATCTGGATGCGCATCTGCATGATGGGGCGGGCGCTTCGCTCAACGCGGCGTTTGCGCAGGTCAATCACGGCTACGAACAGCACGGCAATCAGTCACAAAATATCGCCTGGGTAACCGATACCTACGGCGATCAGCAGATCACCTATCAGGTTGGCTATATCGGCGGCTACTCCAGCTTTATTGGCTTTGATAAACAGAACGGCAATGCGATTGTGGTGCTGCAGAACGCGTTTAACTGGAGTAACTATCTGGGCATCGCGTTATTGATGGATCTGGCAAATAAAGCGCACGACAAAAACTAACATGGTTGCTTGCAATTTTACTGCGCCAAAAAGCGCCTGAGCTGAGGTATGCTGAGCAGCGAAATTTGACGCGCTAAGCGCGCCGGGGGAACCTTCTGCGTGCTTAACGTGTCAGTTAAATGGACAGTTAATAATTAACCAGAGTGGAAATCACCCATGCGCAGGACACACGTCAATCTTCTTTCTGCAGGAATTTTTCTGGGCGCTTTAAGCCTTGCTCCGGCCGCGCTGGCGGAAGGCGAGCAAACAGACGCCGTACCCATGCCGCCACAGGTGCAGCAAACCGCACCCGACGCGCAAACCCAGGCACCCGCCGCTGATGCACCCGCTCAGGCGCCGGCCGCCGATGCGCCTGTCAGCAATGAACCGGCTGAATCCAGCGGCGATGTCGCGCCGATTCGTCCACCGCAAAGCGGCAATGCGGCTGCGCCAAACAACTACGATCTGAACACCATCATCATCGACTACAAAGAGTATAAAGTGGGCGATGTGGTGCCAGATGAGTACCGTAAAAAGCAGTACACCATTGTTGAGTGGAAGCCACGCCATCTGCCAGCGCCGCAGCCAGGCACGCACTGGGCGTACATCAATGCCAACTACATCCTGATCACCGATGACACCGGTAAGATCGTGATGGGCAAATCAGGCGAAATCTTCTTCCGCGGTTAATTCCTGCGCAGCAGACGCGCTAACTGCGCGACGCCCGCCGTAATCTGGCTGGTGCTGGTGTTACCGTAACCCAGCACCAGCCCTTGTTGCTTCTGCTCACCGAGATAAAATCCCGACAGCGCGCCCGGCGCGTAGCCACTCTTGATCAGCCGATCCACCAACGCCATATCGTTTTGATCCGCAGCCAGTGATAACACCAGATGCATGCCGCATTCGCCGCCCAGCAACGGAACCTGTGCGCCAAACGTTTGCTGCAATGCCTGTCGCAGCGTCGCCTGCCGTTGGCGATACAGACGGCGCATTTTGCTCAGATGACGGCTAAAATCACCGCTGCGTAAAAACAGCGCCAGCGCCTGCTGCTCAGGGCGATTACCACCGCGCAGCAGTTCATGCAGCGCAGGGCGCAGCGGCGCGACCAGTTGCGGCGGCAACACCATAAACCCGAGGCGCAGCGCCGGAAACAGCGTTTTGCTGAACGAGCCGACGTAGATCACCGGCGTTGGCTGCGTCATGCCTTGCATGGCGGCGATTGGCTCGCCGCTGTAACGAAAATCGCTGTCGTAATCATCTTCGATAATCCACGTTTGCTGTTGCCGCGCGGCCGCCAGCAGCGCCAGACGACGCGGTGCGCTCATGATTGCGCCGGTGGGATATTGGTGCGTTGGCGTGGTGTAAATCAGGCGCGGCGGACGCTGCTGCCAGTCCTGCGGCTGCGGCGCCAGACCTTGTGCATCGACCGCTATCGGTTCAATACGCATATCTCCCAGCCGCATCGCCGCTTTGGCACCGCGATATCCCGGCTCCTCCACCCAACCGATGTCGCCAGGGCTGCTGAGCAGCGCCACGCACAGCGTTAATGCCTGCTGCGCGCCTTCGGTAATTACGATTTGTTCGGGCGTACAGCGCACGCCGCGCGCTAATGCCAAATGCTGCGCCAGCGCGGCGCGTAGCGTGCGTTCGCCGAGCGGATCGCCATAGCCCAGCAGTTGCTGCGGCTGATGCAGCATCACGCGGTTCAGCGCCCGTCGCCACTGAGCCAGCGGGAAATGTGCCAACGAAGGAACGCCGGGCCGCAGCGCCATCTCCTGACTCAATGTGCGATGGCTGGATCGCAACTGAGCGATGCGCGGTGACAAGACAATTTCGCTGCTGGCGGGCGGCTGAGTTTCCTGCGGTAGCTGCGCCATATTGCTGATGCGACTGCCCTGGCGATCGCTCAGCAAAAATCCTTCAGCCTGCAGTTGCGCCCAGACGGCGATCACCGTATTGCGTGAAACCGCGAGATCCAGCGCCAGCTGGCGTGTTGCGGGCAAACGCGTACCGGCAGCGAGTTTGCCGGTCAGAATCGCCTGCTTGATACGCTGGAACAGCTGCTGTTGCAGCGTCAGCTCGCCGTTGGTCTCTAGCGGGGCCAACAATAATCGGTGCAGTGCAATATCACTCATTTACGCGGTTCCGTGGATCCATCAATTTCAACCATTGTGGCGCTTTTTAACACACCAGCAAAGTGGCACTCTGCGATTTTGGCCCTGACTGATAAAGGAATTAAGCTATGTCGCAACACACGAATGATTACGGACAACCGGTAGGATTTCCGCTGCCAGATTGGCAACCCCGCGCCTGGCCGAGCTATGAAACCTTCACCGGTGACTATTGCCGCCTTGAACCGCTGAGTGCTGAGCGTCATGGCCGCGAACTCTATGCTGCCTATGCGCTGGCTGAAGATGGCCGTGACTGGACCTATATGTTCGCCGAACCTTTTGCCGATGAAGCGGCCTATATTGCCTATGCGCGTCAGCTGGAAAACGGGCGTGATCCGATGCATTTCGCGGTGATCGATCCCGTTAGCAACCGCGCGGTCGGTAGCCTGGCGTTAATGCGCATCGATGCGACAAACGGATCTGTGGAGATCGGCCACGTCGCCTTCTCGCCGTTGCTCAAACAAACGCGCATGGCCACCGAAGCGCACTATCTGCTGATGCGCTACGCCTTTGAGCAACTGGGCTACCGGCGCTACGAGTGGAAGTGCGACAGCTGCAACCAGCCATCACGAAACGCGGCACAGCGTTTAGGGTTTCAGTTCGAAGGGACTTTCCGTCAGGCGATTGTCTACAAAGGCCGTAGCCGTGATACCTGCTGGTTCTCGATTATCGACAGCGACTGGCCGCAGGTGAAACAGGGCTTCGAACGCTGGCTGGCGGCAGAAAACTTTACGGCAGAAGGGGCGCAACGCGAAAGGCTGGAGGCGCTGCGCGCGTAGGGTGCGGATGGCGCCGGTGATGACAGTGTCCGGACTGGTTTTTCGTAGGGTGCGCATTTATGCGCACCAGGTCGCCATAAATGGCGACCCTACGCTAAGTTTGCGGAATTATTTTTATATCCACCATGCCGATCCCCAATTTGCGCGGATCCTGGCCGATAATATTGCCGACATTCGACTCCTGCGGCTCCGGTGGCGCAATGATCAAATTGCGGCTGCCGGTTGGATTGGTGAAATGCAGCGTGGTGGTGGTGAAATCCTCACCTAAATTCAGTTGCTGCTCTTCATCGCCAACGCGCACGGGAATCGGACGGTGCGCATTCGGACCGAAAGCCCGCGCGGTAATCACCACATCAAAGCGTTCAGGCAGCGGATCGGTGTACTCAATATTCACTTCCGGTGCCAGATTGGCATTCGACCAGCGTCCCCACTCTTCCGGACGTGATATCCCTTTAAAACTCTTCACGCTGGTTGGCGCGCCAGGCACCGATAACAGGAAGCTGTCCGCGTTGTAGCGAATCGCATTGTCTTCAATCCGAATCTGCTGCTCGTTGAGCTGGAAGGTTGCTGCACTCACTTCCGCTTTGGGGAAGCTGACTTTCGCTTTCCACTGCGGTTTATCAATGCGGGTAACGCTGGGTTTGGCGCCCATTTGTCCCATCGAAACACACAAATCGTTCGACAGGGCTAAATCTGGCTGCCACAGGCGCGCCATTTTGAAGCAGCGATCGACCCAAACAAATTTGTCGTCAGCAGCAAATTTAGCCAGCTGATAACGCAATGGCTCCGCGTATTCGCCCTCGGGCAGCGGTTCAACATGCTTATCGGAGACGCGGAACAGAATCGGCAATTTGAAGGTCGCGCCGGAGAAGCTGAAGGTGTTTTTCGGTTGATCGACGGTGAAGCTGTCCATCTTGCTGGGGAAATTCCACAGCTGAATGATATCCGCTTTCCACGCCGTGACGCGCTTCGCCATGTCTTCAAACTCGGTTGACAGCGAGGTGGAAGAGAGGCCGCTGCGACCAAGTCCAATCGCGTTATCCCCGCCGAGAATATCCAGCACCGTGGCGCCGTTATCCAGCGTGCTGCGTTTGGCGTCAAGCACTTCCGCCTGTGGCTGATCGCCACGAATCACCATAAACAGGTCACGGCGCGGCTGCTTGATCAGGTATTGATGCGCGGTGTTATTCATCGCCAGATGATCGGAGGTCACCACGATGATGGTGTTTTTAAACCACGGCGACGCTTTGATGCGTTCAATCAGACGCGCCACATGCTCCTGCGAACAGGCGACCGCGCTAAAGGATTGGTTTGGTTTGCCATCATAGCTGTAGCTTTTGCGCTGGCAGCTGCGCGAGATAAAACCATCCGGGTGATGGGTGTCGACGGTCAGCGTGAACAATGCGAAGCGTTTTTGCGCGCGCGATAGCTCTTCGTATTTCTCAAACACCTCGTCCATCACCGTGTCATCGTAGTAGCCCCAGTTATTACGATAGCCGGGATCGGCGACGCGACTTTTCAGCTCCTGCGAGCCATACATGTTGGCCGCATCAAAGCCATGCGACAGTAGGAAAGTGTCTTTACCAGCAAAGCGTAAATCGGCGCCCTGAATAAACCAGTTCTCATAGCCAGAGTTTTTCAGGATGTCGCCCAGACAAATGTTCTGCGGATAGAAGCTGGAGAGCGAGGCCGAGGCATTGCCATCGAAAGGCGCAAACAGCGGGATGCCGCACTGTGAAGCCACCATGCCCGCAATGGTGTAATCAGTGCCAGGCAGCTGTTCGGTTTGGCTGAAATCAATGCTGTTGTCTTTTTCGCGGCTGAGTTCCGGGGCCAGACCGGGAAATGCCTGCTGATCGAAGTAGGTGCGTTCAAGACTTTCGCCATAAATGTAGACCAGGTTGAGCTTTGGCTCGGCGATCACCTTATTAGGCGTTTTGTAATAGGTTTCGAAGTCCGAATCGGCGAGGCGCGAATGTGAGGCGATCAGCTCTTTCACCTGGCGGAACGCAGGCGTGGTTTGAACCGAACCCGCAGCACAGGCAATCGCCAGCAAACTCCAGCCGAGGTGATGCGGCCGCTTACGGCGGCGCAATAACCATGAAAGCAGGCAAAATAGCGAGAACAGCGCGATGATCAGTCCGATGGCTGGCACCACATATTTGCTCACGCCCGCGCCGGTCAGGCTGTTGGTCAGGGTATACAGCACCGCGTCATTAATGCCATCGCCGGTAAAATAGTTGCTGGCGACCAGCGTGACGTTAAGCACGATAAACAGCGTGAGCAGCAGCAGGATCAGACTAAACCAAAATTTATTTCGCCCGGCTTTGAAGGAGTAGACTGCAATCGCAGCCAAAAAGAGTACTACCGAAACCAATTCGGACAACGTCAGATCCTCATTTTGAATGAATACGCAATCCTTGCGCCAACGACCCTCTGCGGGGATTTTGCGACAATCTATATTGGGTGTCACATGGCTGCAACACATCCAACCAGATTTGTGCGATGCATTCCGATTCGTTTAAGGCGGGTTCAGGCTGACTGTGGTTTAGCCTGGCAGCAACGGACGGATTGCTGCCAGTGAGGGCAGAGAAGGGAATCAGAGTTTTCCAGTGAGGTATTGCGCTTCGCCGTCGGCAAAGCTCCAGTCGCCTTTACTGTTGGTGATAAAACTAATCATCAAATCCGTGCCCTGTACGCCACAATTTTCCAGCAGCTCGCGTGCTAACTCTGCCATAAACAGGCTCTTCTGTTCTTCACTTCTTGGGCTGGTATACACGCGCACCATGACCAGATTGTCGGTTCGCGCAAAGCCCAAGCCGGTATCCTGAAAGACCATCTGATAACCTTTGTTTTCGTGAACAATCTGATAACGATCACGCGCCGGGACTTTGAAGGCGGTTAAGACCGCACGGTGTGCGGCATCCAGCAATGTGCGGATTTCTGATTCTGAACGGCCCTGAATAACGTCGAATGTCAGTAACGGCATAAATAAAACCTCGTTTTTGCTCACATGAAAAGAGTAGGATGTGGCTCTATGCTGCCGCTTGCTGCCGGAAAGAAAAAGCGCGCTGGTTGAAATGATTATTTATTATTTTGAACAATCGATATGAAAGAAATTAAAACCGATAGCCTTTGGGTCCATTTGCACTGGTTAACCGTGCTGGCTGAGCTCGGCAGTTTTACGCGCGCGGCGGAACGATTAGACGTCAGCAAAGCGGCGATGAGTCAGAAGATTAAAGAGCTGGAAAAGATGGCGGGCGTGGCGTTGGTGCAGCGTACCACGCGCAGCGTGCGGCTGACTTCCGCCGGTGAAAAGCTGGTGGATGAGCTGCGCGATCCCTTCGCGCGTATCGCGCAGAGCTTTTTCAGCGTGCGCGATGAAGCCGGTCCGGTGCGTGGCATGGTGCGCGTCACAGCGCCGGTGGCGTTTGCGCGTCAGCAGCTGGTGCCGATCATTGGCGATTTCCTGCGCGACTATCCGCAGGTGCGCTTGCAGCTGGATGTCACCGATCGTCTGGTGTCGCTCGGCAGTGAAGGCTTTGATCTGGCGATTCGCCACAGTGATAGCCTGCCGGAAACCCATGTTGCGCTGCCGCTGTGTGAAACCCGCGCGCTGCTGGTGGCGTCGCCGGCATATCTGGCGCAAAACGGCCTGCCGGATTCACCGCAGGCGTTGCAGCAGCACAATTGTCTTTATTATCCGCGCGGACTTGAGTCGCCGCAGTGGCGCTTTCGATTAGCGGACGGCGGCAGCGAAACCGTGCAGGTGAAGATTCAGGGCAACTTTGCCACCAACAACAGCGAGTCGATCCGCGATGCCGCATTGCAGGGTTTGGGCATTGCGATGCTGCCGGATTTCAGTGCCAGCGCGGCACTCGCCAGCGGCACGCTGCAGCAGGTGCTGCCGCAGTGGCAAGCGGTGGATGCGTTCGCCGACCGGTTGTGGGTGGTGCGCCCGTATGCCGCACAGGTACCACGGGCGGTGACCACCTTAATTCACTGGTTACGCGCGCGCTTTGTTGATGGGTGATGCCAGCGCGATCGGCGCAGGCGTTTGCATCATCTGACCCAACAAACTGCCGCGGTTGTAGTTGCCGAGCCGCAGGTTGAAGTCGAGATGCAACTGCTCATTGCCGCTGAGTTTAATCACCGGTGGCGGCGTGAGTGGACGCTGGTGAAACAGCACCGCGTGGGCAAACGCCTCGCTTTTCCAGCCGCTTAAACGCTGATAGTAATAAGCGTTCGCCTCGCATTTACGCAGATAGAGATTCACCCGGCGATGTTCGCGCATGGCGATCTGCTGCGCCAGAGAACCTAATTGCTGCTGCGGCTGCGCAATTTTCTGCGTCAGCAGGGAATAATCATCGCGCTTGGTCAATTCACTGAAGTAATTCTGTTCGCCGAGATGTTTGATCGGCGCGTAATGTTTTTGCCACTCGCGGATAAAGGGATTATTGGCGGTTGCCGCCAGGAACCAGCTCTCAATCACCGGCGCGAGATAGTTGACGGTCGCGTTTTCGTGATAATAACCAATCACATCCATGCGACGTTCCTGATGCGCGCGATGTACCCAGGAGAGATCTTCAAATAATAAAGTGCTGCAATCAATCGCAATGCCGCCATAACGCAACAGTAATTCCAGACGAATCACTTCGCTGCGTTGTTGGGCGGTTAATTGGGTCGAGGTAAAGATAAAATCCGGTAAAACTTCTTTTATCGTTAAACGATTTAATAAATGAATTTCATGATCGGGATTATCCTGACGAATCTTTCTAATATTTAACGCCATTGATTTCGGTAAATATTCATTATCCCAATACATCCAGACTTTCTTTGGAATCTCTGGCAGATCTTTTTCGCCAGAAAGTAACACGATATTGTCCTCCTGGCTGGGATCGTATTCCGGCGCACAGAGCGCATTATGCTGTTTTTTCTGCAGGAAAGTCTGGCTGGTAAAAGCGAGTCTTTTCCAGTTATGCCAGAGGGTTAACGCTGGCTGAAGGCGTTTTTTATTCATGATGCACCTGATTATTGTGATTATGCTGGCAAGGCGTCCCTGATCGCGGCGCTGAGCGCTCTTGATTGTCCTTTAGGCTGTGTGTAAAAAAGTACTCTCCTATGCTTAATAAAACATTCTGTGCGGCGCGGCTATCACTTTTTGATCCTTTCAGATAAACCGGAAAATCAAGGATCCGTTAAGCTTTAAATTAACGATAAATAACCGCGTGGATTGTTGATTATTCTATTTTATCTCATTGAGACTATTCCTAATAAAATAACAATAGCGTGGCGTAAGTCGCGGGGCGGATTAAAAATTGCGTGTGAGATCACGTGTTAACCTCGCTGCATTTTTCGCTGGCCTGCCGCGAAAATCCCCTCCTGATTGCGGGTTGGCTACGCTTAAAGGAGGTGACGAACAAAAGGAGACACTATGCAGCGACACCACCGTGGATTACTGGCGGTCGACAAGCAGGGCAATCGCGTGCTGTTTCTCAATCCCGAAACCTTTGCCGTTGAACAAGAGTTAAATGCCTTTCCGCCGCGTCCACACGAGCTTCTGATGCTGCCGCAGCTGGAGAAAGCTTACGTGCCGATCTACGGCGACGGCATTCACGGCGACAATCCGCATCCCGGGCACAAAGTGGCGATCATCGATCTGCGCCTACGGCAGATCAGCGGTTTTATCGATCTGTCGCCGTTAAAAGCACCGCACAGCGGCCAGTTGGGACGAGACGGTAAAGTTTATCTCTGCTGTGAAAACAGCGCGGTGGTGGCGGTGATTGATCCCGTTAGCGATCGCGTGGAGAAAACCATTCAGCTGCCTTCGCACAATGCGCACCGACTCACTTTGTCGCCCAGCGGTCGCAAGTTGTTCACCGAGAATGAAGAGGACGCCAGCATTACCGTGGTGGATCTGTGTGAGGCGGAAGGGCGGATCATTGACAATATTCTGATGCCCGGCCCGATTTCCGGCATCGCCGCCTCGCCGAAACATCCTTATCTGGTGGCGAGCGCCGCCGATGCGCCGCTGCTGTATGTGGTGGATCGGCAAAGCCATCGTATCCGCCAGCGCCTGACGTTGCCGGGCCACCAGCAACCGTGTCAGGTGGTGCGCTTCAGTGCCAACGGCGAGCGGCTGGTGGCGATTGGCGATCAGGAGCCGGTGGTGACGCTGTTTGACGAGCTGCTCAATCCGCTCGGCGATATTCATGTTGGCAACAAGCCGATGGATGGCTGCTTCAGTGAGGATAATCACAGCTTGCTGATTGCTAATGAGGGCGACGGTTCGCTCAGCCTGATTGATCTGCAGCAGATGAAAGTGATTGCCACGCCGCAGGCCGGTACCGGTTGCGAAGTGCTGAGTTACTTTCAGCTCAAATCTTAAATAAACGGGCGATGATAAATCGCACTGCTCCAGTGGCGGCTGCTGGCATGTTTTTCGGCTTGCCAGCCGCGCTTGCGTAACTCGCGCGCAATTAGCTTGTTCATGATGCCGTGACCAACTAACAACACCGTGCCTTGCTGCGACAGCGCCACCAGTTTATCTGCCGCCAGACGGGCGCGTTGACGCGCATGCTGCACCGATTCGACATGGCCGGCATAGCCGCACAGCCACAACAAACGCAATAGCGCCAGCCAGACGTTGAGCGGCAGATGTAAACGCTCAAACGGCAATGTCGGTATCGCCACTTCGCTAAAAACCTCATCCACCGCGTGCGGCTGCAAACCCAGACGCGTTAATGACGATCGGGCGCGCGGCAGCGGGCTGGTGGCGATCACACTCGCCAGGCGCGCAATGGTTTGACTGCGCGGCGGCGGGGAGTCGCAAATATCAGCCTGATCGTAACCTTCACACCAGTCGGCCAGTGCCCGCGCTGAGAAGCGGCCATTGACCGGATGATCGGGTTTACCGTGTCGCATAAGAATAATGGTCATAGCGCTCCTGAGTAATCTTTCTCCAGTGTAATGCAGACGCTGAGTCAGTCGCGCACCGGTAACGGCATTTAAGAATATTGCGGGTGTGTCATTAAACCTTAACTGAACTGTGCGAAAAACAGCGCGATGAAGATGCAGTCTGCGCCGTTAAATGGTAAGCAATAATCGTTAATTACGTTGTAATCAGACATTTCTTGCATACGCGCATTAGATGTAATGTCATGAATTAACTCCTCTTTTATCTTGTGCTCATGAGTTATAGTGAAGTTTATCTAATAAATACCACTATTTTTGCTTGATTTATCTACGCGCGTAGATAGACTATGCCCATAGTGATAACTCACGGTGCCAGAGACGAAGTTGGCCTTGAGATGACCCAGTTACATTTGCCTTACTAATGCGATCGATGAAAATTACATCGGCGGGAACAGGCGAAGAAGCGGATTCCAACACCAGGGAATTCATTACTGATTTTTCATCCAGGTTTGCCTACTGAACGTCGCCACCGGGGAGTTCCGCTTGTTGCAAGGGAACTGACCCACGGAAGGGCGTTTGCTGTTTTTACCTCATTCAGGGATTGGGTTATGACGGTTTCGCAACAAAGCTCACTGACATCCTCCTCAGCTGCCGACGCGCGGCTTGAAACATCATCCGGCCGCAAAGATTTCTGGCGTGCCACCTTCTCGTGCTGGCTCGGCACCGCGATGGAATATGCGGATTTTGCGCTGTATGGCCTCGCTGCCGGCATTATCTTTGGTGATGTCTTCTTCCCCGAAGCCACGCCGACTATCGCCTTGCTCTCGAGTTTTGCCACCTGGTCGGTTGGCTTTATTGCCCGCCCGATTGGTGCCTTGCTTTTCGGCTGGATCGGCGATCGTAAAGGCCGCAAAACGGTGATGATCTCGACCATCATTCTGATGGGCGCCTCCACAACATTAATCGGTTTGATTCCCTCCTATGCCAGCATTGGCGTTTGGGCACCGGCGTGTCTGGTGCTGCTGCGCTTTACCCAGGGTTTGGGGGCGGGCGCAGAGTTGTCCGGCGGCACAGTGATGCTGGGCGAATACGCACCGGTTGAACGTCGCGGTTTGGTCTCGTCGGTGATTGCGCTGGGCTCAAACAGCGGCACGCTGATCGCCTCGCTGGTATGGCTGGCGGTGATCCAGATGGACAAAGAGAGTTTGCTGGCGTGGGGCTGGCGTATTCCGTTCCTCAGCAGCGTGCTGATTGCGGTGGTGGCGTTGTGGATTCGTCGTCACCTGCGTGAAACGCCGGTATTCGAGCGCCAGCAGGCAGAACTGCAGGCCGAGCGCAGCGCGACGCTGGCTAAAGCGGAAGAAGAGGTGGATACCCGCAGTTTCTGGCGTCGCACTCGCGCCTTCTGGACCATGGTCGGTTTACGCATCGGCGAAAATGGCCCTTCTTATCTGGCGCAGGGCTTTATCGTCGGTTACGTCGCCAAAGTGCTGATGATCGACAAGTCGGTGCCCACCACCGCGGTGTTCATCGCCTCGTTACTTGGCTTCGTGATTATTCCGTTTGCCGGTTGGCTGTCGGATCGCTTCGGTCGCCGTATAACCTATCGTTGCTTCTGCTTATTGCTGATGTTCTACGCCTGGCCCGCCTTTAGCCTGATGGACAGCCGCGACCCGACGATTGTCATCGCGGTGATTGTGGTCGGCATGGCGCTGGCATCGCTGGGTATTTTCGGCGTGCAGGCAGCGTGGGGCGTAGAGATGTTTGGCGTGAAGCGTCGTTACACCAAGATGGCGGTAGCGAAAGAGCTAGGGTCTATCCTTTCAGGAGGCACCGCACCATTAGTGGCGGCGGCGCTGCTGTCGTTTACCGGACACTGGTGGCCGATCGCGGTTTACTTCACTGCGATGGCCAGCATCGGTTTTCTCACCACTTTCGTGGCGCCGGAAACGCGCGGACGCGATCTCAATCTGCCGGAAGATGCCATCTGACCAGCAGGATCGCGTAAATCACAACCCCCATTGGCCGGAGATTCCGGCCAATGGCATTTACGCAGGGGCAAAGGAATGGCGAAATCTCCAACCGGAAACGTAACGCGCACGGACGTGGCAAAAATTGCCGGCACTTCAGTGGCGGTGGTCAGTTACGTAATCAATAACGGCCCGCGTCCGGTGGCAGAAGCCACGCGTCAGCGCGTGCTGGAGGCGATCAAACAGACCGGCTATCGCCCCAATGCGGTGGCGCGCGCGCTGGCTTCGGGTAGCACCAAAACCTTTGGTTTAGTGGTGCCAAACATCGGCAATCCCTTTGTTGCCTCGATGGCGCACATGCTGTTGCAGGAGTCGATGAATCACGGCCACGTCATGCTGTTGGGGGATGCCGGCGACGATCGCAAACGCGAGCTGGAGATTATTCAGGGCCTGTTAAATCGTCAGGTTGATGGCCTGTTTTACAACAGCGTCGATCGCCATCCCTACATCGATGTGATTCAGGCCAGCGGTACGCCGCTGGTGATGCTGGATCGCATTGAGCCGCGTCCAGGCGTTGGCATGCTGCGCGTCAATGAGCGCGAAGCGGCGTGCCAGGTGACCGCGCATCTGCTCAGCCATGGTTATCAGCAGGTGGGCATGATCAGCGGTCCACTGGACATGCTCAACGCGCAGGACCGTATTCACGGCTGGCGCGATGCGCTGGCGCAGAAAGGGTTGCTGGCAGATGAGGCGATGATTTTCCCTGCCAGCTACTCGCGGCAGGGCGGTTACGACGCCGCGCAGCGCATGGTGGCCAGCGGTCGTGTGCCGCGCGCGCTGTTTACCAGTAATGAAGGCCAGGCGATTGGCTGCATTCGTGCGCTGTCGGAGCATGGATTGCGCGTGCCGCAGGATGTCGCGCTGGTGTGTTTTAACGGTACCGATCAGTCGGCGTTTCATGTGCCGACGCTCACCACCGTACGTCAGCCGCTGCGCGATATGGCGCGCAGTGCGATTGCCATGCTCAAAAATTGGGATGGTGATGCGAAGCTGGCGGAATTTCCTCACCATTTAGAAATCGGTGAGTCCTGTGGCTGCCAGCTTACTCAACAAGAATAAAACTATAACATTATGAAAAGATTGATTATTGATTGTGATCCGGGAAACGGTATAGCGGGCGCCAATACTGACGACGGCCTCGCGCTGGCGTTAGCCTTGGCCTCAAAGTCTCTGTCGCTGGAACTGATTACTACCGTGACCGGCAACACGCCGAGCGCGGTGGGTGCGCAGGTCGCGAAAGATCTGCTGCAGCGATTGGGACGTAACATTCCGGTGGTGCAGGGCGCGCTGCAGGCGCTGCGCGAAGATCCTGCGCCGTGGCGTGCGCGTCTTGACCACGTTGCCGATGAAAAGCTCGGTGAACTGTGGCGCGGTGTTCGTCAACCGCAGCGTATTCCGGCGGATGGACATGATGCGGCTGGCGTAATGGGCCAACTGATTTGTGACAATCCCGGCGAGTTTACGCTGGTAGCCATCGGCCCGTTGACCAACGTGGCGCTGGCACTGCAGCGTTATCCAGAGATGGCTGAATCGGTGGCAGAGATTGTGATTATGGGCGGCGTGTTCGCGCTGGATGATTACATCAAAGACACCAATTTTGGCCTCGATCCGGAAGCCGCGCATCAGGTGCTGCACAGCGGCGCTGCCATTACACTGGTACCGATGGACGCCACCACGCAAACCTTGATGACGCAGCAGGATCTCACGCGAATTACCGCTAACGATCATCCGTTGCCACAGTTTGTGCGCGAGACGTTACGTCCGTGGATCGATTATTCGATTCGCACCCGCCATCTGCCAGGTTGCTGGATACACGATGCGCTGGTGGTGGCCTGGTTGCTGAATCAGCGCGTTGCCGACGGCGTGGATTATCATGTGGATATTGAGCTGCGACCTGGCGCCACGCGCGGCAAAAGCTGGCGTTATCGCACGCCGCTGCGCCTGGATATTGGCGTGCCACCGCAGACCGGCGCCTTGGTGCATGTGATTCAAACCGTTAATAATGCGCTGCTGCTTGAGATGATCGAAAAAGCATTTAATCAGTTATAAAACCGTTGACTGCACCTGCCGTAACGGCGCGATAAAACGCGCCGCTACAGGATATTGCCTCCATCAATGACACGCTTTTTTACACCGCGAATCACTCGCTGACAATTCCCGCTACAGCCCGCCTTTCTGACATGCTATATACAAATAGTTAACAAATTAGTAACCCGTGAAATTATTCGCGCGGTAACTTCTACTATAAATCCGGCCAACGAACCGGAAGCTCATCAGACAGGATACCAACATGTTCAACTGGACTGCGACCCAGCGCAACGTGGCTTTTGCCAGTTTCGCGAGCTGGACGCTGGATGCGTTCGACTTCTTCATCTTAGTGTTTGTCCTCAGCGATCTTGCCCAATATTTTCATACCAGCGTCTCCGATGTTTCTCTTGCCATCATGCTCACGCTCGCCGTGCGTCCGATCGGCGCGCTATTGTTTGGTCGGCTGGCGGAGAAGTATGGCCGCCGACCGATTTTGATGCTCAATATCGTGATGTTCTCGGCGTTTGAGCTGCTGTCGGCGTGGTCGCCCACCTTCACGGCGTTCCTCGGTTTCCGCGTGATTTACGGCGTGGCGATGGGGGGGATTTGGGGCGTGGCGTCGTCGCTGGCGCTGGAAACCATTCCGGATCGCTCGCGCGGCTTGATGTCCGGCATCTTCCAGGCTGGTTATCCGTGCGGCTATCTGCTGGCGTCGGTGATTTTTGGTTTGTTCTTCGAAACCGTCGGTTGGCGCGGCATGTTCCTGATTGGCGCGTTACCGATTCTGCTGCTGCCGTTTATCTACTTCAAAGTGCCGGAATCGCCGGTGTGGCTGGCGGCGCGCGAGCGGAAAGAGAGCAATGCGCTGCTGCCGATTATCCGTCAGCACTGGAAAATCTGTATCTATATGGTGCTGCTGATGGCCTGCTTTAACTTCTTCAGCCACGGTACGCAGGATCTCTATCCCACCTTCCTGAAAGTGCAGCATCAGTTTGATCCGCACACAGTCAGCATTATTGCTATCAGCTACAACATCGCGGCGATGCTGGGCGGCATTACCTTTGGTGCATTGTCCGAGCGCATTGGCCGCAAGCGCGCGATTATTCTGGCGTCATTCCTCGCGCTGCCGGTGCTGCCGCTGTGGGCCTTCTCCAGCGGTTCATGGATGATCGGAATTGGCGCGTTTCTGATGCAGTTTATGGTGCAGGGCGCGTGGGGCGTGGTGCCGACCTATCTCACCGAACTGGTGCCCGCCAATGCGCGCGCGGTGCTGCCGGGCTTTGTTTATCAGCTGGGGAATTTGATCGCCTCAGTGAATGCGACGCTGCAGTCGCGTATCGCCGAGGCGCACGGCGGCAATTATGGTTTGGGCATGGCGATTGTCGCCGGAACGGTGGCGGTGCTGATTTGCGTGTTAGTGGCCTTTGGTCGGGAGACGCGCGGCATCGAAATCTCCGGTGCTGCCGCGCGCGAGTCGTCTTAAAGCGCCTCGCAGACGTCAACCCATTTCGCCGCGGTAAGTTCTGCCATGCGCTGCGGCGAAATGCGCACCGCGCTATGAATCGATCCGGCTGCGGGCAGCACTTCGTCAAAGCTGCGCAGCGACACATCGCAATAGACGGTAAGCGGATTTTCCAGTCCGAACGGGCAAACGCCGCCGACCGGATGCCCGGTCCAGTTCACCACTTCATCCACGCTTAACATGCGCGCTTTGGCGCCGAGCGCGGCTTTCAGCTTGCGATTGTCGAGACGCGCATCGCCGCGCGTAACGATCAGCACGATGGCATCTTTCACTTTCAGCGACAGGGTTTTGGCGATTTGCCCAGGCTGAACGCCATGAACGCGTGCGGCCAGCTCAACGGTGGCGGTGCTTTCCGGCATCTCGATGATGTCGATATCCGGTGCATGTTCGGCAAAGAAGTGCCGTACCGACTCCAGGCTCATTGTTATCTCCGGTAAAAACAGAGCCAAAAAAATGCCATAAGCCTGGAAAAGTGTAAACGGGAGAAAAGGAGAATCTGTAACAGAATGCGCAGGTGCTACACCGCTTTTAACGTGCAGTTACCGCAACGTTCTACATCGGGGATGCGATAGCGCTGGCAGCAGCTGCGGCGCTCCATTTCGCCATTGCGCGGGATCATGGTGCGATATAGCGGATTATCGCTGCCATCGAGCAGGGATTTGCTGAAAAATAGCGCCTGTTCCAGCTGCAAAATCGTTTGTTCCGGCAACTGGTTTTTCAGCTCACCGAGGAACCAGTAAAACGAAAAACCCATGTTGTTCCAGATGAGCTTCGCATTGATATCGCCGTGCTGCGTCATGCCGTTAACCGCCGGAATCAGGCATTGCTGAATCAGGCGATCGATACGCTGCTGGGCATTGAGGTAGCGCGCATCCTCGTCTTCCTGCACATCCAGCCAGAAAGCGCACGGATGGCCATTTTCGTGGAACTCAACGTGAATCAGATGCGGCGAGCAGTTCAGCGCGCGCGGTTCCTGCAATAACGCCATCATCAGCGGTGGCAGCAGCAGACCAAAATACCATTGCGCCCACAGTGACTGTAGCGGCTTGGCTTCCTGCTGCACATCGGGATGATCGCGATAAAGATAATCGCTGTAGCGCTGGGTCAGGCGGCGATAGTGAAGCGGATTGGACCATTCAGCCAGGGTTAACGTCCCGGCGGGTGCCGGCTGGCCAAGCTTGAGGTTATCCAGCATGTAGCTGCGTTGATCGCGCATCAGATCTTCCAGCGCGCTCGCTAAACTGCGATCGCTCTGCATAAAGATCAGTGGATGCTCGCTGAAGCGATGATCCTGACGCGTGATGATGGCCATGCCGGTCCTGAGTGATAACGGGAATCGAGAGACAAATGATAATCGTTCCCAGCATTTTGAACAACATTTCTGCACATGCAACTGTTAACGCACATTTCGTCGCGGCGCGTTTTATCGCGCAATAAATTGCGCCGCGACGAGGTGTGCGTTGGGTAATGACAAGGCTTTATATCAGTTCATTACTCGCCTGCGTCAATTTCGGCAAATCATCCCACGCCAGAATGGTGTTACGTCCCTGATTTTTCGCCACATACAGCGCGCGGTCGGCATTGGCCACCGCCTGGTCAAAATCGTCAGCAAAGATGGGAGCGATGCCAGCGCTGATGGTGACGTGCGTCGAGACTTTCTCATTAAAGCGATGCGGAATTTCCAAATCCACCACGTACTGGCGAATGCGTTCAGCCAGTTTCATCGCTATTGAGGCGTTCACGTTGGTCATCAGCACCAGAAACTCTTCGCCGCCGTAGCGTGTGACCACATCGCGCGAGCGTACCGCGTCGCGGATCGCCACGGACACGCGCGCCAACGCCTGATCGCCCATCGCATGGCCGTAATTGTCGTTGTAGGCTTTGAAGTGGTCGATATCCAGCAGCAGCACAAAGTGGCTGCCGGCGTGGTTTTCCAGAATGGTATCAAGGCGATTCTTCAATCCACGGCGGTTGTACAAGCCGGTAAGCGGATCGAGCATGCTCAAATCGCTGAAGCTCTCTTTTTCCTCATACAGCTGGCTCACCAGCCGACGGGTGAAGGTATCAAAGCGACGACGCATTAAATGGTGCAGTGAAAAGCCGATTAATGGCAGCGTAATGGTGAATAAGATCATCATTAAATGCTGACCATCATCCAATAACAGCACGGTTAATACCGGCGGCGTGATGTGTAAACAGAATGCAATCAAATAATCACTCAGCGCAATGGCACTGATAAAGAACACGCTTAACAGGCTGATAATTAAAAAGCTGCCATCAAAATAGTAAACCAGATGATATCTGTGGTTAATATGCCACGCCCATAGCGCACCCAAAATAAAAGCCACAGGATTTAATAGCGGTAATTTTTGTTTTGACGCCATTAAGCAAATAACCAGCAGCGTGGAGCTGAAGCCCGCTACAACGTCCACCGGCAGCGAGCGTATTGGGCTATCGCTGCCTAAAATCGGCAGCAGGCAAAAAAGCGAAACGGCGACATTAAGAAACAGAAATAGCATCAGCGACAGCCGATATTTACTCTGTTTCAACTCATCATAAGATTGTAATTTCATTATTATTCTCGTGACAGCCCTGATATATCAAAGCGCTACCCGCAAGTAATAGTTTACCTACCCGGATAGAGAGCACGTTATTGTTGTGTTAGCGATATTGTTATCGGCGGCAATTTAGCATTTTCCAGTAATTCTGTCATCCGGCATGGCTTGCGACAAAAATTCGCTGCAAGATGAGAAATATTGTCATATGATAATGCGAATATTTATCATTTGAGGGTTGCGCGATGATCATGGCGATAATAGCCGCCTGCGGACTATGGGGCGTGAGCTGGGTAATGGGTAAACGTCTGGATAGCGGTTGGGGCGTGTTATTACCCTGCGCGGCGATGCCGATTTTTGCGTTATGGGAACCGAGTTTCAGTCAATGGCGAGTGGTGATGATTGTGGCACTGCTGCTGACCGTGGTGATGCTGTTTCACCATCGCCTGCGTCACTATCTGTTGCTGCCGTCTTGCCTGGCATTGGCGGGCGGCTTAGCGGCGGTGTCGGTCAATTTCCACGTTATCTGATCAAATCGCAGAAACGACAACATCACGCTGAGAGCGTGAAGTTCGTTGAAAAATCTTTCGGGGGATTTACTGCTCGAAAGGAGTGACAACTGTTGGTGCGAAGGGAGGGACTTGAACCCTCACGTCCGTAAGAACACTAACACCTGAAGCTAGCGCGTCTACCAATTCCGCCACCATCGCATCTTAGTTGTCTGTTTATATCGTCGCATTGGTGCGAAGGGAGGGACTTGAACCCTCACGTCCGTAAGAACACTAACACCTGAAGCTAGCGCGTCTACCAATTCCGCCACCATCGCTCAGTGCGCAGATATAAACTGTGTGATTTTAGTTTGGTGCGAAGGGAGGGACTTGAACCCTCACGTCCGTAAGGACACTAACACCTGAAGCTAGCGCGTCTACCAATTCCGCCACCATCGCAAACTAACAACACCCTAAAGTATTGCTAACCACGGAGGCGCATTTTAGAGATTTTACTCATTGCGTCAACACATATTTCGCGACGGCAAAACGATCGCTGTAAAAAGCAACGTTTCTGCCGCCGCGCTGCTGTTAACGCGTTTTGGCACCGCGACCGTATACGGCGCGATAGACTTTGAAGCGTCCGGTTTGCGCCAGCACTTCGTGATTGCCGAAGGTTTCATCCAGAATCTGTGGATACGGCAGGAAGGCGTTAGCCACGATACGCAGTTCGCCGCCGCTGTTCAGATGCTTAAGCGCACCGCGAATCAGCGTGTTAGCCGCTTCAAGGCTGGTTTGCAGGCCATCGTGGAACGGCGGGTTGGAGATGATCATATCGAAACGGCCGGTAACGTCAGAGAAAACGTTACTGGCAAACACTTCACCCTCCAGTTCATTGGCGGCCAGCGTGGCTTTACTCGCTTCAATCGCAGCAGCATGCACATCGCACAGCCACAAACGCACGCGCGGCGACACTTTCGCCATCACAGTTGCCAGCACACCGCTGCCACAACCGATATCCAGCACTTTGCCACGGAAATGCGGCGTCAGCGTGGAGAGCAGCAGATCGCTGCCGATATCCAGACCATCACGGCTGAACACGCCCGGCAAGGTATGGATGGTGAGATCCTCGAGCTGATAAGTATGGCCGTAGCTGCTGGCATCAAAGGTTGGCTGCTTATCGAGACGACCGTGATACAGGCCACAACGACGCGCGCTATCAACTTTCTCCAGCGTCGCCCACGCTTCCAGCATGCCTTCGGCGCTGCGCACGCCGCTGCGGTTTTCACCCACCACGAAGATATCGCAGCCTACCGGCAGCAAAGAGAGCAGGTTTTGCAGCTGGTACTGCGCTTCGGGTTTGTTCTTCGACCAGTAATAAACCAGCGTATCGCAGCCTTCAACATCGGCAGCGGTTGCAACCATGCTGTAAACCGCACGTTCACCAAGGCGATGGCTAAGGTTCTGCCAGTGATGATATTGCTGGGTATGCACGCGGCTCGACGCGGTTTCTAGCTGGGCGGGCAGGTCATCCTGCAGGTCGCCAGCAAACAGAACGTTGCGGGCGGTAAATTCATCACTGTGGCGCAGAATCACTTCGCTGGCCGGGGTAAAAGCAGACATGGAACGCTCCTGTTAAATCAGAGCCGCGATTATAGTGCTTTGTTGGCGCATGTTCGATGGGTTTGCTAGCATAGCGTCGCATTCTGGCAGCATAACGGGTAATAGCATGAGCACAAGGCGCGACTGGCTTCTACAGCAAATGGGGATTACGCAGTATCAGCTGCGGCGTCCGCGCGTGCTGCAAGGGGAAATTGCCGTCACGCTTTTGCCCGACACACGTTTGGTTTTGGTGGCCGAACAGGCGCCAACGCTACAAGAACCGCTGATTCGCGACGTGCTGCGCGCACTGAACATTCAACCCGCGCAGGTCATGGCGTTAACGCCAGACCAGCTGCAAATGCTGCCGGAGCAGGTCGATTGCGCCGGCTGGCTGCTGGGCGTCGAGAGCGAACATCCCTTTAACGGCATTACCTTCAACACCGCCGTTTTCAATGAACTGATCAGCAGCGGCGCAGCAAAACGCGCCCTGTGGCAACAGATGTGTAACCATGACAGCCATCTCTTTAGTCACCCCTGAAGACCAGCCGCAGCTGCTGGCGATTGAGCGCCGCGCGCATGCCTTTCCGTGGAGCGAGCAGACGTTTAGCAGCAATCAAGGCGAACGTTTTGTTAATTTCCGCATTGAAGTTGAAGGTAAGCTGGCCGGATTCGCCATCACCCAAGTGGTGCTGGATGAAGCGTCTCTGTTCAACATTGCGGTGGATCCCGACTTACAGCGCCGCGGCCTGGCGCGCCAGCTGTTACAGCATCTGATTGCTGAGCTCGAACAGCGCGACGTCATGACGCTATGGCTGGAAGTGCGCGCCTCAAATATGCCGGCGATTGCGTTGTATGAGCAGCTGGATTTCCATCAGGTGAGCGTACGCCCCAACTATTATCCCACTGCCAGCGGACGAGAAGATGCCATCATTATGGCGCTAACGCTTTAAGGAGCACCATGCTAAACGATTGGGACTGCATCCTGTTTGATGCAGACGAAACGCTTTTCCATTTCGATGCTTACGCTGGTTTGCAGCGCATGTTTGCCCGCTATGACGTGCAATTTTCTGCGCAGGATTACACCGATTATCAGGCGATCAACAAGCCGCTGTGGGTCGATTACCAGAACGGCACCATTTCCGCACTGCAGCTGCAAACGCGCCGCTTCACCTTGTGGGGTGAAAAGCTGAGCGTCGCACCCGAAGTACTCAACAGTGATTTCCTCAGCGCAATGGCCGATATCTGCCTGCCGCTGGAAGGCGCAGCCCACCTGTTATCAACGCTGAAAGGCAAAGTGAAAATCGCTATCATCACCAACGGTTTCACTGCGTTACAGCAGGCGCGACTTGAGCGTACCGGATTCCTCGATGTGTTTGATGCGCTGGTGATTTCTGAAGAAGTTGGCGTACCGAAACCTGACGTGGCGATTTTTGATCACACGCTGGCCTTGCTGGGCAACCCGGATCGCAGCCGCGTGCTGATGGTCGGCGATACGCCAGAATCAGATATTCTCGGCGGCATGAATGCCGGCCTGAAGACCTGCTGGATCGATCACGGTACGCGTCCGTTACCCGATCACATCACGCCAACCTGGCAGGTGAAAACGCTGGCCGAGCTGGAAACGATTCTGACGGAAGGTTAAAAGTATCTATTCATCGTTACCATCGTGATGATGCTGAGAAGCCCGCTGTGCGGGCTTTTTTTTATGTTATTATCTATGCATGAATCTATTCATCAATCTATTCATCTGGTAAGGTGGCGGCAATGGCTGAGCTACAAAGTTTGCTGCTGGAAGGACCGCTTAGCGCGGCGGATCTGCTGGCTCGATTGCATATCAGCCAGGCCACGCTTTCACGCCAACTGCGTCAGCAGCCGCAGATTATCAAATGGGGCAAAGCGCGCGCGACGCGTTATGCGTTGCTGCGGCCCATCCGGGGTGAAAGCCGCTTCCCGCTGTATCGTATTTCTGCTGAAGGTCAGGCATCGCCCGCTGGCATCCTTTTGCCAACCTGGCCGCAGGGCAGTTGTCTGCATCTGGACCAGCACGATCAAGGCCGCTTTTATGACGGCTTACCGTGGTTCCTGCAGGAGATGCGTCCGCAAGGTTTTCTGGGCCGACAATGGGGCCGTGAATACGCGCCACAGCTCGGGCTGACGGATGATATTCGTCTCTGGAGTGATGAGCAGTGCCTGATGGCGCTGGCAAGCGGCGGCATCGATATGCCGGGCGCTTTTATTGTTGGCGACATGACATACCAGCGTTGGCTGCAACAGCCCGCACCGCAAGCCATCAGCGAGGCGCAAAAAATCGCGCGTTATCCGCTGATGGCACAACAGGCGCTGAGCGGCGATGAACCGGGCTCATCGGCTGGCGGCGAACAACCGAAATTCCTGTGCTATGCCGCAACGGCGAATGGCGATCGTCATTGTCTGGTGAAATTTACCGTCGCCCGTCAAAGTGATAATGCTGAGCGCTGGCGTGATTTGTTACGCGCGGAGCATCTGGCGTTGCAACATTTACTGGCGGCGGGATTGCCTGCCGCACATAGCCAGCTGATTGATAGCGAAGGACAATTGTTCCTCGAAGTGCAGCGTTTTGATCGCATTCATCAACGGGGTCGACGCTGCATGAGTTCATTAGAAGCGGTAAGCGCAGAGTTTATCGGCCATCAACAACACTGGCCGGATGCGCTGCATGAGTTGCAGCGTCAGCAACGTGTTGATGCGGTAGCGGTTGAACGCGGGACTTTGCAGTGGGCGTTTGGACGACTGATTGCCAATAGCGACATGCACGCGGGCAATCTGTCTTTCTTTACTGATGAAGAACGTTTCAGCCTGACACCGGCTTACGACATGCTGCCGATGGCGCTGGCGCCCAATTCTCAGGGGCACATGCGCGATGAAGTCAAACTGACGCTGGATTTCGCGCTGCCAGGCACCGTGTGGCGCGCTGCCAGCGCTATGGCGAAAATCTACTGGCAAGCGATTGCAGAGGATGCTGCGTTTAGCGCGAACTTCCGCAGCATTGCCGGGCAGGCATTACAGCAACTGGAAGCGATGGAAGTAACAATGCATAAAATGGCTTAACGCTCTTTTTCAGTCTCTGTGGTTGCTGCCGCCGCCTCTTCTTGCTCTTTCTCTTTATCCTCTTTCACCGTGCGGCTCGCCGTTAGCAGGAACGGCGATTGCTGCCAGCGGGTGCGACGGTCGCGCAGCAGGGTGCGCGTCAGGATAATGCCGATGGCCAGCGCCAGTAACATCATCAGGCGCAGGATGTTGGTGGTGTTATCCACCTGACGTGATTCCGTCACCAGCACGTGAGTATCCAGCGTGACGCGCAGGAAACCTTGCGGGCCATCTTTGCCTTCCAGCGGCTGCACAATTTGATGGTTGAAGTAGCTGCCGGCGCGTTTGCCATCCAGCGACAGTCGATCGCGCACATTAATGCTTTCGCCGCTGTGCGCCACCAGGCTGCCATCATCGGCGTAGACGGAGGCATCCAGAATGCGGCTGTTGTCGGTCATCTGATTGAGGATCGCGGCAATCTGCGTGCGGTTATCATCGCTGTTATCCATCAGCGGTTTAAGGCTAAACGCCACCTGTTTGGTCAGCGTGCGCGCCAGTTCTTCCACTTGTTCAGAGCGAGCCATTTGATGGCCGAGGCTAAACCAGGATGCGCCTTGCATCAGAACCACTAACAGAGCCAGCGAGATAAGAACAATCACCGTGCGATGCAGGCGAAATTTCAGTGCGGTTTTAACCATCAGAAACCCGTGTGATGTAACAACAGAAAGGCTGGCAATTATGTTGCCAGAACCCGCGCAGACAAGGTAGCCTCTTGCGTGGTTTTGTTGTCCCTACAGGAGCTGTAATGCCAAATCGTCTTACCTGGTGCGATCTGCCCGCCGATGTTTCACTTTGGCCGGGTTTACCCCTTTCCCTCAGCGGTGATGAAGTGATGCCGCTGGATTACCGTGCTGGTCGGACTGGCTGGTTGCTGTATGGGCGCGGGCTCGATAAACAAAAACTCACCGATTATCAGCATAAGCTGGGGGCGGCGATGGTGATCGTCAGCGCCTGGAATGTCGATGAGTATCAGGTGATACGTCTGGCAGGCTCGCTGACGCCGCGCGCCAGCAAACTGGCGCATGAAGCCGGTTTTGATGTGGCGCCGCTTGGCAAAATCCCGCATCTGAAAACGCCAGGCTTGCTGGTGATGGACATGGATTCCACCGCGATCCAGATTGAGTGCATCGATGAGATCGCCAAACTGGCGGGCTGCGGCGAGCAGGTGGCGGAAGTCACCGAGCGCGCGATGCGCGGTGAGCTGGATTTCAAAGCCAGCCTGCGCGAGCGCGTCGGCACCCTGGCGGGCGCCGATGCCAATATCCTGATGCAAGTGCGCGATGCGCTGCCGCTGATGCCAGGCTTAACCACGCTGGTGCAGAAGCTGCAGGCGCTGGGCTGGCAGGTGGCGATCGCCTCGGGCGGCTTTACCTTCTACGCCGACTATTTGCGCCAGACGCTGCATTTAGCCGCGGCGGTGGCCAACGAGCTGGAAATTCGCGACGGCAAGCTAACCGGCCAGGTGCTGGGACAAATTGTCGACGCCCAATTTAAAGCCGATACCCTGAACGATCTGGCACAGCGCTTTGAAATTGCGCCGGAACAAACCGTGGCGATTGGTGATGGTGCCAACGATCTGCCGATGATTAAAACCGCGGCGCTGGGTATCGCCTATCATGCTAAACCTAAAGTGAATGAGCAGACGGAAATCATCATCCGTCATGCTGACCTGATGGGTGTGTTCTGCATCCTGACCGGCAGCCTGATTCACGAAGAGCGTTAACTGAGGATTTGATTTGGCCAAAGCGGCAAAACGCGCCTTCGTTTGTAACGAATGCGGCGCTGATTATCCGCGCTGGCAGGGGCAATGCAGCGCCTGTCATGCGTGGAACACCATTACCGAGGTGCGCATTGCCGCCTCGCCTGCGGCGGCGCGTAATGAGCGCCTGAGCGGTTATGCCGGCGGCAACGCGGGCGTTAGCCGCGTGCAGAAGCTGTCGGAGATCAGCCTCGAAGCCCTGCCGCGTTTCTCAACCAGTTTCAAAGAGTTCGATCGCGTATTGGGCGGCGGCGTGGTGCCGGGCAGCGCCATCTTAATTGGTGGTAATCCGGGTGCCGGTAAATCGACGCTGCTGCTGCAGGTGATGTGCAAGCTGGCAGAAGGGATGAAAACCCTGTATGTCACCGGCGAAGAGTCACTGCAACAGGTGGCGATGCGCGCCCATCGTCTGGGATTACCGACCGAAAACCTCAATATGTTGTCGGAAACCAGCATCGAGCAGATCTGCCTGATCGCCGAGCAGGAGCAGCCGAAATTGATGGTGATCGACTCGATTCAGGTAATGCACATGGCGGAGATCCAATCCTCGCCGGGCAGCGTAGCGCAGGTGCGTGAAACGGCCGCCTACCTGACACGCTTCGCCAAAACGCGCGGCGTGGCGATCATCATGGTCGGTCACGTCACCAAAGACGGTTCGCTGGCCGGCCCGAAAGTGCTGGAACACTGTATCGACTGTTCGGTGATGCTGGATGGCGACGCTGATTCCCGTTTCCGCACCTTACGCAGCCATAAAAACCGCTTTGGCGCGGTGAATGAGCTGGGCGTGTTCGCCATGACCGAACAAGGCATGCGCGAAGTCAGCAATCCATCGGCCATCTTCCTGTCACGCGGTGATGAGATCACCTCGGGCAGTTCGGTGATGGTGCTATGGGAAGGTACGCGTCCACTGCTGGTTGAGATTCAGGCGCTGGTGGACCATTCGATGATGGGCAATCCACGCCGCGTCGCGGTGGGTCTGGAGCAGAATCGCCTGGCAATCCTGTTAGCGGTACTGCATCGCCACGGCGGCTTGCAGATGGCGGATCAGGATGTGTTCGTTAACGTGGTCGGCGGCGTAAAAGTCACCGAAACCAGCGTCGATTTGGCGCTGCTGATGGCGATGGTATCGAGCTTCCGCGATCGTCCGCTGCCGCAGGATCTGGTGATCTTTGGTGAAGTGGGCCTTGCCGGCGAAATTCGCCCGGTGCCGAGCGGCCAGGAGCGCATTTCCGAAGCGGCGAAACACGGCTTTAAGCGCGCCATCGTCCCGGCCGGTAATGCACCTAAGAAACCGGTCGAAGGGATGAAGGTGTACAGCGCGAAGAAGCTGGCGGATGCGTTAGCGATTCTGGATGAGTTGTAAGTTTTACCGGTCGGCATGAATGCCGACCCTACGTTTGTAGGGTGCGCATTTATGCGCACCGTCTTAAAGGCCGCACCGCCCTTTATTCCACGCAGGAGGCACTAAATGTCATCGTTTGACTACCTGAAAACAGCCATTCGCCAGCAAGGCCACACGCTGCAGCAGGTTGCCGACGCCAGCGGAATGACCAAAGGCTACTTAAGCCAGCTGCTCAACGCCAAAATTAAAAGCCCGAGTGCGCAGAAGCTGGAAGCGCTGCACCGTTTTCTTGGCCTGGAATTTCCGCGCCGCGATAAAACCGTTGGCGTGGTGTTCGGGAAATTTTATCCGCTGCATACCGGCCACATCTATTTAATCCAGCGCGCCTGCAGTCAGGTGGATGAGCTGCATATCATCATGGGCCACGACGAGCCGCGCGATCGTGAACTGTTTGAAAACAGCGCCATGTCGCAGCAGCCGACCATCAGCGATCGACTACGCTGGTTGCTGCAAACCTTCAAATACCAGAAAAATATCCGCATCCATTCGTTTGACGAAGAGGGCATTGAACCTTATCCGCACGGCTGGGATGTGTGGAGCGGCGGCGTCAAAACCTTTCTGGCTGAGCAGGGCATTGAGCCGAATTGTATCTACACCAGTGAAGAACCGGATGCCGCGATGTATGAGCAGCACCTCGGCATTCCGGCGGTGGTGATCGATCCCAATCGATCCTTTATGAACATTAGCGGCGGCCAGATTCGTCAGGATCCATTCCGCTACTGGGAATATATTCCGACCGAAGTGAAGCCGTTCTTCGTGCGCACCGTGGCGGTGCTGGGCGGCGAGTCGAGCGGCAAATCAACGCTGGTGAACAAGCTGGCGAACATCTTCAACACCACCAGCGCATGGGAATATGGCCGTGATTATGTCTTCTCACACCTCGGTGGCGACGAAATGGCGCTGCAATATTCCGACTACGACAAAATCGCGCTCGGTCAGGCCCAGTACATCGACTTCGCAGTGAAGTACGCCAGTAAAGTCGCCTTTATCGATACCGATTTCATCACTACGCAGGCGTTTTGCCTCAAGTACGAAGGTCGCGAGCATCCGTTTGTGCAGGCGTTGATTGATGAGTACCGTTTCGACCTGGTGATTTTGCTGGAAAACAACGTGCCCTGGGTGGCGGATGGATTGCGCAGCCTCGGCAGCTCAATGGATCGTCGCGAGTTCCAGACCATGCTGATCACCATGCTGCGTGAAAACAATATCGAGTTTGTGCACGTTAAAGAAGATGACTATGACACGCGCTTCCTGCGTTGTGTCGAGTTAGTAAAGCAGATGCTGGGCAGCTGATTCAGCCATAAAAAAGGCGCCTAATGGCGCCTTTTTCACAGCAACAGACTTACTTCGTCATACGCTTGTACTTGATACGCTTCGGCTCGAGCGCGTCGGCGCCGAGGGTGCGTTTCTTGTACTCTTCGTACTCGGTAAAGTTACCTTCGAAGAACTCCACCTTGCCTTCATCCTGATAATCGATGATGTGGGTGGCGATACGGTCCAGGAACCAACGGTCATGCGAGATCACCATGGCACAGCCTGGGAATTCCAGCAGGGCGTTTTCCAGCGCGCGCAGAGTTTCGATGTCGAGGTCGTTGGTTGGTTCATCAAGCAGCAGCAGGTTGCCGCCGACTTGCAGCAGCTTGGCGAGGTGCAGACGACCGCGCTCACCACCTGACAACTCGCCCACGCGTTTGCCCTGATCGGTGCCTTTGAAGTTGAAGCGACCAACGTAAGCACGGCTTGGCATCTCGGTGTTGCCAACGCGCATAATGTCCTGACCGCCAGACACTTCTTCAAACACGGTTTTGGAATTGTCCATCGCGTCACGGAACTGATCAACTGACGCCAGCTTGACGGTTTCGCCCAGCTCGATGGTGCCGGAATCCGGTTGCTCCTGACCTGACATCATGCGGAACAGCGTAGATTTACCCGCGCCGTTCGGACCGATGATGCCAACAATTGCACCTTTCGGTACAGAGAAGGTCAGATCGTCGATCAGCACGCGATCGCCATACGATTTCTTCAGGTTGGTCACTTCCAGCACTTTGTCGCCGAGGCGAGCGCCAGGTGGAATGAAGAGTTCGTTGGTTTCGTTACGCTTCTGGTAATCGGTGTTGTTCAGCTCTTCAAAGCGTGCCAGACGGGCTTTGCCCTTCGACTGACGGCCTTTCGCGCCTTGACGCACCCACTCCAGCTCTTTCTCGATAGATTTGCGACGCGCCGCTTCAGAAGAAGCTTCCTGCGCCAGACGCTGATCTTTTTGCTCCAGCCAGGAAGAGTAGTTACCTTCCCACGGAATACCTTCACCGCGGTCCAGTTCCAGAATCCAGCCAGCCACGTTATCCAGGAAGTAACGGTCATGCGTGATCGCCACAACGGTGCCTTCGAAGTCGTGCAGGAAGCGCTCGAGCCACGCCACGGATTCGGCATCCAGGTGGTTGGTCGGTTCATCGAGCAGCAGCATGTCTGGCTTTTCCAGCAGCAGACGGCACAGCGCAACGCGGCGGCGCTCACCACCGGAAAGGGTAGCGATTTTGGCGTCCCAGTCTGGCAGACGCATCGCGTCGGCGGCACGGTTCAGCTGGGTATCGAGGCTGTGACCATCGTGCGCCTGGATCACTTCTTCCAGACGGCCCTGTTCAGCGGCCAGCTTGTCGAAATCCGCATCGGGATCGGCATACAGCGCATACACTTCGTCGAGGCGCTTCAGCGCGCCCACCACTTCTGAAACCGCTTCTTCAACGGATTCACGCACGGTGTGCTCCGGGTTCAACTGCGGTTCCTGCGGCAGATAACCCACATTGATGCCCGGCTGTGGGCGTGCTTCCCCTTCGATATCGGTATCGATACCGGCCATGATGCGCAGCAGCGTCGATTTACCCGAGCCGTTCAGGCCGAGTACACCGATTTTTGCTCCAGGGAAGAAGCTAAGAGAAATATTCTTCAGGATGTGACGCTTCGGCGGAACGACCTTGCCGACGCGATGCATGCTATAGACGAATTGAGCCACGTTGTATTGAGCCTTTTGGTCTGTGAGTTATGAACTTTAGGTACAGAAGTTTAGCTGTTTTCACCCTTTATTCATACCCGTCATACTTCGCGCTGCAGGTGCGTTGGCTGCGTGTGTCCACCCCAGTCACATACTAATGTATGCTCCTGGGGATGAACCCACTTGCCGCCTTCCTGCAACACGAAGTATTTAGGGTCTGGTTTTGTTTCCCGGTAATAGAAACAGAGGAATTCTAAGCTTTAGGCAATCGCAGCGGAATATTCTGTTGTGCCAGCCAGCTCTTCAGCGCCGGTTCCGGTGCGCTATCGCTGACCAGCAAATCAAAACGGCGCAATTCACCGATACGCGCGGGCAGCACTTTGCCAAATTTACTGCTGTCCGCCACCAGCACGCGCTGACGTGCGCGCAGCATCGCGTGGTGCTTCATCGCCAGCTCGTTAATGTTGTAGCAGGTGGCGCCCTGTTCCTGATCGATACCTGCCGCTGAAATAAACGCCAGCGTCGGGCAGAGATCGTCGAGGATCGAATGCGCGCCAATCGGCGTGAACAGCGCGTTATCGGCGTGGAACTCACCGCCGCTCAGGATCACGTTGCAGGCCGGTTTCTCTTTCAACGCCAGGAAAGTGTTCATCGCGCAGCAGATGGCGGTGAACGGCAAGGTGTCAGGAATCGCATCTACGATGTACGGCAGCGTGGTGCCGCAATCAAAAAATACCGTGTCATTTTCACTGATCAGATCCGCAGCAGCCTGCGCCAGGCGCTGTTTGCGTGCGGCGTTCTGACCGTGCTGATCGGAGATGAAATAGTGTCCGGCGTGGCTTTTCGGATCGCTGACGATATAGCCGCCCAGCAGCACCACGGTTGAAGCCGGTTCGGTGAGATCGCGGCGAATGGTCATTTCCGACACACCCAGCAGCTGCGCCGCGTCTTTCAGGTGCAGTTTATCGGTGCGTTTCAGCGCCTGAGCCAACTTGTGAATACGTTCGTCGCGCCGGGTTTCCATGATCATCTCTGCGTAATTAATCCTGAAGTCGAAGTGGCCTGGTCAAAAATCACGATAAATCTCACATATTTTAATGATTTGCGACGTATCCAGCAGGCCAGTTTTCAATCTTACCTGTAATGAGATCGGCCCGCAAACCTCATGCAATGCCGCCAACGTGTTGCTCTCAAGCCGCTTCGCTCTGATTCTCAATGTTGTTCCATTGTTAGAATAATAACATTCATTTCTACCAATTAATGGCTGTTTATCGGCTTTTTATCAGGATGTCGAGGTGTGAAATTTATCACACAATTAACTTTATTAACCTGATATTGTTATTTTAATAACATTATAAAGTTAAAAATTCACCGGGAGAAAACAATGGATATTGCGGTTATTGGGTCAAATATGGTGGACCTCATTACCTATACCAATCAGCTGCCTAAAGCGGGCGAAACGCTGGAAGCACCCGATTTTGCCATCGGCTGCGGGGGTAAAGGTGCCAATCAGGCTGTGGCAGCAGCGAAGATGGGCGGCAGCGTGATGATGGTGAGTAAAGTCGGCGACGATCTGTTCGCGCCGAATACCGTGGCCAATCTGCAGCAGCAAGGCGTTGATACCCGCTTCGTCACCACCGCGCCAGGCACCTCCAGCGGCGTGGCACCTATCTTCGTCGACGATCAGTCGCAGAACCGCATTCTGATTATCAAAGGTGCCAACCAACAGTTGAAGCCAGCCGATATCGATGCCGCCGCTGACGCGTTGAAAAGCTGCCAGTTGATCATCCTGCAGCTGGAGATCCCGCTGGAGACCGTTTATTACGCCATTGATTTTGCCCGTCAGCATGACATCAAAGTGATCCTCAATCCGGCACCGGCGGTGGCGGATCTCAATATCGACTACGCCTGCAAATGCGACTTTTTCATGCCGAATGAAACCGAGCTGGAGATCCTCACCGGCATGCCGGTCACCACGGATGAAGAGGTGAAGCTGGCGGGGCAATCGCTGCTCAAACGCGGGCTGAAAAACCTGATCATCACGCTGGGCGGGCGCGGTTCGCTGTGGATGTCTGGCGACAGCGTGCATCAGGTTGCCCCCACCGCGGTAAAAGCGGTGGATACCAGCGGCGCGGGCGATGCCTTTATCGGCTGCTTCGCCCACGAGTTGGTGAAAAGCGGCGATATCCCGGCCGCGATGGCGCAAGCCTCGGCTTATGCCGCCTGCAGCGTGACCGGTCGCGGCACGCAGCGCTCCTATCCCGACGCGGAAACCTTCCAGCGTTTTCTCAACGTTCACTGAGGTCGAGTTATGCAACCGAACATTGTTCAGCAATCTGATGGCTATCTGAATAAAACGCCGCTGTTCCAGTTCATTTTGCTCTCGTGCCTGTTCCCGTTGTGGGGCTGTGCGGCGAGTCTAAACGACATCCTGATCACCCAGTTCAAAAGCGTGTTCGCGTTAAGCGATTTCGCCAGCGCGCTGGTGCAGAGCGCGTTCTACGGCGGCTACTTCCTGATTGCTATTCCGGCCTCGCTGGTGATCCGTAAAGCCACCTATAAACTGGCGATTTTATTGGGCCTGGCGCTGTATATCGTGGGCTGCGTGCTGTTCTATCCCGCGTCGCACATGGCAACCTACACCATGTTCCTGGCAGCGATTTTCGCCATCGCTATCGGTTTGAGCTTCCTCGAAACCGCCGCCAACACCTACAGCTCGATGATTGGTCATCGCGATCACGCCACGCTGCGCCTGAATATCAGCCAGACCTTCTATCCGGTGGGCGCACTGATGGGCATCGTGCTGGGCAAATATCTGGTGTTTCAGGAGGGCGACAGTCTGGAAAGTCAGCTGGCCGGCATGAATGCGGAACAGGCGCATGCGTTCCGTCTCACCATGCTGGAGCATACGCTGGAACCCTACAAATATCTGGTGATGGTGCTGGTGGTAGTGATGCTGCTGTTTCTGTTCACCCGCTATCCGCGCTGCAAACCGGAAAGCAGTGAAAAATCGTTGCCGTCGCTCGGCGAGACTTTCCGCTACCTGGCGGCGAATCGTCACTTCAAACGCGGCATTGTGGCGCAGTTCTTGTATGTCGGCATGCAGGTGGCGGTATGGTCGTTCACCATTCGTCTGGCGCTGACGCTCGGCGCGGTCAATGAGCGCCATGCCTCTAACTTTATGATTTACAGCTTCATCGGCTTCTTTATCGGTAAATTTATCGCCAACGTCCTGATGACGCGCTTCCGTGCGGAAAAAGTGTTGATTGCCTACTCGCTGCTGGGTGTTCTGGCGCTGGCGTATGTGATGTTTGTGCCGAACTTTACCGCTGTCTATGCCGCCATCCTGGTCAGTGCGCTGTTTGGTCCGTGCTGGGCGACGATCTACGCTGGAACGCTGGCGACCGTCGATAACAAATACACCGAAGTGGCGGGCGCGTTTATCGTGATGTCGATTGTCGGTGCTGCCTTTATTCCTGCGATTCAGGGCTTCGTCTCCGATCATCTGGGATCGATGCAGCTGGCGTTCGGCGTTTCGCTGCTGTGCTTCGCCTGGGTGGGTTACTTCTTCTGGGGCGAGCTGCGTCATAAAAAACAGGCAGAAGCAGCCGGTCGTTTAGTTGAGGAGATGCCATGAAAACCCGTTTACCGTTACGTCGTGAGCAGTTTCATGAAACGCCAGCCACGCTGCTGCGCAACGAGACGTTCCACGTCGAGCTGTTTCGCTATCCCGCAGGCGTGGAAGCGGTACGCATCAGCAATCCACGCGGCACGGTGATCGTACTGCCGTTTTACGGTCAGATGGTGTGGGACGCTAACTTTGACGGCCATTCGCTGACCATGAGCCACAGCTTTAAGCAGCCGCTGCCCGGCAGTTCGATCATTGATACCTACGGCTGTTTCGCTTTCCACTCCGGGCTGCTGGCCAACGGCTGTCCGGCAGAGGATGACGATCATCCGCTGCATGGCGAAATGGCCTGCGCGCGCATGGACAGCGCATGGATGGTGCTGGAGGACGATCGCCTGTCGCTGGAGGGCGAAACCGAATATGTGAAGGGCTTTGGCCATCACTATCTTGCCGCACCGGCGGTGCGCCTTGAGGCCAATGCTGCGCGCCTGCACATTGAGATGAACGTCACTAACCTGGCAGGCGCGCCGATGCCGCTGCAGTATATGTGTCATTTGAACAGCGCCTGGCTGGATCGAGGGCGTTTCCAGCAGTCAATTCCGACCGATGCGTTCCAGCTGCGCAGTTCGATCCCGGCGCACGTCAAACCTACCCCGCAGTGGCGCGCATATACCGATCAACTGGCGCGCGATCCGCAGGCGTTTCAACAGTTGGATCAGCCGCAGATGTGCGATCCGGAGATCGTGTTTTTCGCCGACGATCTCCAGCAGTACGGTGATGAGATGCAGTTCGAGCTGCACTCACCGCAAGGGTTTGCCCTGATGACGCGCTTCTCCAGCCAGCAATTCCCGCACGCCACGCGCTGGATGCTGCATAACCGCGATCAGCAGGTCGCCGCCTATGTGCTGCCGTCAACCTGCCGCCCGGAGGGTTTCAAAGCCGCACAGCGCGCCGGCACGCTGATTGAGCTGGCTCCCGGCGAGCAGCGTCACTTCAGCGTTGAGACCGGGATTTTATAGGGTCGTCATTTATGGCGACCTGGTTTCCAGCTGCGCATAACTGCACACCCTACGAAGAAATGGTGCAACTAAATCGCCACTAATCCGCGTACGCCCTCGGCTTCCATGGCGGATCCGGCGCCGCGCTGCACGATCTCGCCGCGTGACATCACCAAATAGCTGTCGGCCAGTTCGGCGGCGAAATCATAAAACTGCTCGACGAGCAGGATCGCCATATCACCGCGCTGCGCCAGCTGGCGGATCACCGCCCCGATCTCCTTGATCACCGACGGCTGGATCCCTTCGGTTGGCTCATCGAGGATCAACAGCTTTGGTGAACAGGCGAGGGCGCGGCCAATCGCTAATTGCTGCTGTTGTCCGCCCGACAGGTCGCCGCCGCGGCGCGCTTTCATCTCACGCAGCACCGGAAACAGTTGATAGATCTCCTCCGGCACCGCTTTGGCCTGTGCGCCAGAAAACCGTGCCAGCCCCATCAGCAGATTCTCTTCCACCGTCAGACGCGGGAAAATCTCGCGCCCCTGCGGCACATAAGCGATACCGGCCTGCACGCGCTGATGCGGCTTGCGGTTGTTGATCACTTTATCCTGCCAGCGGATTTCGCCGGATTTGGCCGGAATCAGCCCCATCAAACATTTCAGCAACGTGGTTTTACCCACGCCGTTGCGTCCCAGCAGGCAGGTAATTTCACCCGGTTTAGCCTCAAACGACAAGCCACGCAGAATGTGGCTGCCGCCGTAATATTGATTCAGTTCCGCGACTTGCAGCATGTTAACGCCCCAGATAAACGTCGATAACCCGATCGTCCGCCTGCACTTCGCGTAACGATCCCTCGGCCAGCACCTGGCCCTGATGCAGCACGGTGACGTGATCGGCAATGGTTTCAACAAAGCCCATGTCGTGCTCGACCACCATCAGCGAATGCTTACCGGCGAGGCTGCGAAACAGCTCGGCGGTGTACTCGGTTTCAGCATCGGTCATGCCCGCTGCCGGTTCATCCAGCAGCAGCAGATGCGGGTCCTGCACCAGCAGCATGCCGATTTCCAGAAACTGCTTCTGACCGTGCGACAGCAAACCGGCTTTGCGCTGACGTTCGCCGCCCAGCCGCAGCAGTTTTAGCACCTCATCAATGCGATCCTGCTGCTCGCTGTTCAACCGCGCGCGCAGGCTGGCCCACACCGATTTGTCGTTTTTCAGCGCGATTTCCAGATTCTCAAATACCGTCAGCGCTTCGAATACCGTGGGTTTCTGGAACTTGCGCCCAATACCGGCGCGCGCGATCTCCACCGGCGACATTTTGCTGAGATCGGTATCCTGGTCGTAGATCACCTGGCCATTATCCGGCCGGGTTTTACCGGTGATCACATCCATCAGCGTGGTTTTTCCCGCGCCGTTGGGGCCGATCACACAGCGTAGTTCGCCCACGCCGATCTTCAGTGAGAGATCGGTGAGCGCGCGAAAGCCGTCGAACGACACGTTGATCTTCTCCAGCTGCAATACCGGATCGCTTTGTTCACGATAGCGATCCGAGGGATGAGGTTGGGTAAACAGTTGTTCAGTCATCACGCCTCCGGCGCAGCAGGCCAATCACGCCACGCGGCAGGAACAGCGTGACCAGGATAAACATCAGGCCAAGGAAAAACAGCCAATATTCCGGGAAGGCGACGGTGAACCAGCTTTTGGCTCCGTTAACGATGGCGGCACCAAGCAGCGGACCAATCAGCGTGCCGCGTCCGCCCAGCGCCACCCATATCGCCGCTTCAATCGAGTTGGTTGGCGACATTTCGCTGGGGTTGATAATGCCAACCTGCGGCACGTAGAGCGCGCCCGCCAGCCCGCACAGCACCGCCGACAGCGTCCAGACAAACAGCTTGAAGCCTTTGGGATCGTATCCGATGAACATCAGGCGGTTCTCCGCATCGCGCACCGCGGTCAACACGCGGCCAAACTTGCTGCGTGCCAGCGCGAAGCCAATGCCGAGGCTGACCAGCAGCAGCAGCACCGTGGCGACAAACAGCCCAATACGCGTGCCGGTAGCGGTGACGTTAAAGCCGAGCAATGTGGTGAAGCCGGTAAAGCCGTTGTTGCCGCCGAAGCCGGTTTCGTTGCGAAAAAACAGCAGCATGCCAGCGTAGGTCAACGCCTGCGTCATGATTGAGAAGTAAACGCCTTTGATTTTCGAGCGGAAGGCGAAGAAGCCAAACACCAGCGCCAGTAAACCCGGCACCAGCATGATCAGGCACAGCGCCCAGGCAAAATGTTGCGTGCCCGCCCAAAACCACGGCAGCTCACTCCATGAAAGAAAAGACATGAAGGCGGGCAGGCCGTCGCCGGAGGCCTGACGCATCAAATACATGCCCATCGCATAGCCGCCAAGCGCGAAGAACAGGCCGTGACCGAGCGACAGCAGCCCGGCGTAACCCCACACCAAATCGAGCGCCACCGCGACCACGGCGTAACAGAGAATCTTGCCGACCAGCGTTAGCGTGTAGGTGGAGATCGCCAGCGGATGGGGGGCGGGCAGCAGGGCGCAGAACGGCAGCGCCAGCAGCAGCGCAGCGATCACCACGCCGAGGCTGAGCGTCAGGCGTGGCGCTTTGCGCGCAATAGTTAACGTCATTGGCTGGCTCATCAGTCAATCACCCTCCCTTTGAAGGCAAACAGGCCCTGCGGGCGTTTCTGGATAAACAGCACGATCAGCACGAGAATGAGGATTTTTCCCAGCACCGCGCCAATCTGCGGCTCCAGCACTTTGTTAAGAATGCCAAGACCAAAGGCCGCGACCACGGTGCCCGCCAGTTGGCCGACGCCACCCAGCACCACCACGAGGAAGGAGTCGATGATGTAGCCCTGACCGAGCTCCGGCCCGACGTTGCCGAGCTGCGACAGCGCCACGCCGCCGAGTCCGGCGATGCCAGAACCGAGGCCAAACGCCAGCATATCGATACGTCCGGTCGGCACGCCGCAGCAGTCGGCCATTGCGCGGTTTTGCGTCACGGCGCGCACGCTCAGGCCGAGACGGGTTTTATTCAGCAGTAGCCAGGTGAGGGCCAGCACGGCAAACACGAACAGGATCACCGCGATACGGTTGTACGGCAGCACCAGATTCGGTAATAGCTGCAGCCCGCCGGAGAGCCAGCCTGGGTTAGCCACTTCCAGGTTCTGCGCGCCAAACAGCATGCGCACCAGTTGAATCATCATCAGGCTGATACCCCAGGTGGCGAGCAGCGTTTCCAGCGGACGTCCGTACAGATGGCGGATGATGGTGCGCTCCAGCAGCATGCCCATGCAGGCGGTGACCAGAAAGGCCACCGGCAGCGCCAGCAGCGGATACCAGGCCAGCCACTGCGGTGCGAACTGCTGGAACAGGCTTTGCACAAACCAGGTGGCGTAGGCACCCAGCATCAGCATTTCGCCGTGCGCCATGTTGATTACGCCCAGCAGGCCGTAGGTGATCGCCAGACCAAGCGCGGCCAGCAGCAGAATCGAACCGAGCGACAGGCCGGTAAACGCCTGACCGAGCAGATCGCCCCACATCAGGCGCTGTTTAATCTGCTTCAGGCTGGCGGCGGCGGCATCACGCACGCTGGCATCGGGTTCATTGCTGGACTGGGTTAAGCGCGTGAGGCTGGCCTGCATGTTGGGATCGCTGGATTCGCCGAGCAGTTTGACAGCCTTAAGGCGCAGCGCCGCATCCGGGCTGGCGAGTTGCAGGTTGGCCGCTGCCATCAGCAGTACGTCGTGCACTTTCGTGTCTTTTTCCAGCGCGAGACGCTGCTCAATCAGAGGCAGCATATCGGCGACGCCATCGTTTTGTAGTTGTTGTGCGGCATGTAAACGGATCGCGGCATCATCGCTCACCAGCTGATGGGCGGCGAGGGCGCTGGCAATCAATACGCGCAGGCGGTTGTTCATGAACAGCTTTTTGGTGTCGCCGTCGGGCTGTTGCGCGCTGTCGAGCGGCTGCAACGCTTCACCTTTTTTGCTGAACGGCTGCTGTTTTTGGTCGATGACCACGGTTTCATTGCGCAGCGCCTGCAGCAGCGGCAAGCGACTGGCCTGCGGTGCGGCGGCCCACTGCTGGAGCAGCGTGGCTTGTTGCGCGCGGCTGGCGGCCGCGAAGTCTGCGCCATCGCCCGCCTGGGCGAGCCAGGGCAGCAGTAACAGCAGACAGCAGAGATAACGGCGGATTGTCATGGTTCTGGCCCTGATGGTGAGAAGTTGTTTTGATTTGGATTGGTGTGGCTGTCCCCCATCCCGGCCTTCCCCCATAAATGGGGGAAGGAGACGCTGCCACATGCATGTTCATTGCTGGCATTGGGCAACGTCGTCCTCCCCCATTCATGGGGGAGGACCGAGGAGGGGGACAGCCAGCACAACCCCTACTGCGTTGATTTCACCGGATGGTCCGGCTTCTTATCATTACCCGCAATGTACGGGCTCCACGGCTGGGCGCGTACCGGTTGCTCGGTCTGCCACACCACGTTGAACTGACCGTTCTCTTCCACTTCACCAATCATCACTGGCTTATGCAGGTGATGGTTGGTTTTATCCATGGTCAGGGTGAAACCGTCCGGGGCTTTAAAGGTCTGTCCCGCCATCGCCGCGCGCACTTTATCCACATCGGTGGTGCCCGCTTTCTCTACCGCCTGCGCCCACATGTGCAGGCCAACGTAGGTCGCTTCCATCGGGTCATTCGTCACCACGGTGTTGGCGTTCGGCAGGTTGTGCGCCTTAGCGTAGGCGCGGTAATCCGCGACGAACTTCTGGTTAGTTGGGTTATCCACCGACTCGAAGTAGTTCCACGCCGCTAGCTGACCGACCAGCGGTTTGGTATCAATGCCGCGCAACTCTTCCTCGCCGACGGAGAAGGCGATCACCGGGATATCCGTGGCTTTGATGCCCTGATTGGCCAGCTCTTTGTAGAACGGCACGTTGGAGTCGCCGTTGATGGTGGAGATCACCGCGGTTTTGCCACCGGCAGAGAACTTCTTAATGTTGGAGACGATGGTCTGATAATCGCTGTAACCAAATGGCGTATAGACCTCTTCGATGTCTTTATCCTGTACCCCTTTGGTATGCAGGAAGGCGCGCAGAATCTTGTTGGTGGTGCGCGGATAGACGTAGTCGGTGCCCAGCAGGAAGAAGCGTTTCGCGCTGCCGCCATCTTCACTCATCAGGTATTCCACCGCCGGAATCGCCTGCTGGTTCGGCGCGGCACCGGTGTAGAACACGTTCGGTGACATCTCTTCGCCTTCATACTGCACCGGATAGAACAGCAGGCCGTTCAGCTCCTCAAACACCGGCAGCACCGATTTGCGCGATACCGAGGTCCAGCAACCAAATACCGCCGCCACTTTGTCCTGCGTCAGCAGCTGACGCGCTTTCTCAGCGAACAGCGGCCAGTTGGAGGCCGGATCGACTACCACCGGTTCCAGCTTTTTGCCCAGCACGCCGCCTTTGGCGTTGATCTCATCGATAGTCATCAGCGCCACATCCTTCAGCGGCGTTTCGGAGATCGCCATGGTGCCGGAGAGCGAGGACATAATGCCGACCTTGATGGTGTCAGCAGCCTGCGCCGCAAAGGCAAAGCCCATGCTGGCCACAGAGGCAGAGAGCGCGAAAGCCTTGAGCAACGAACGTCTTTTCATCAGTAAACCCCTCACGATGTTTGTATTGTTATTCAATGGGTTGAAGTCGAGCCTGCTGTAACATATGCAATGTGATCTTTCTGACCTCTGCCTTACTGACGGCGATGTGGTCGGTTAAAATGCGCTGCGCCTCCTCGGTTTGTTGCTGGAAAATCGCCCGTAAAATCTGAGCGTGCTCGCGGTATGTCGCCTCCATTCGGTCGTCTCGGGTAAAATCGAGACGGCGAATGATGCGGATTTTTTCGGTCAGTTCGGCGTGGATGCGCGCCATCTCCTGATTGCCAGCGGCGGCCACCAGCGCCATGTGAAAGGCTTCATCCTGCGCCGAAACCGCTTTGCCATCGGCCAGCGGCGGTGCATCCATCCAGAAGCTTTTCAGCGCGGTGAGCATGTCGATGCACTGCGGTGCGGGCAGTGCGCACAAGCGGCGCACCGCTTCGCACTCCAGCACGGTGCGAAAGTCGTACAGCTCTTCGAAATATTCAAAGTCAAACGGCTTCACCTGCCAGCCGCTGCGGAACCACACTTCGACGTAGCCCTCGCGCTCCAGCCAGAACAGCGCCTGACGCACCGGCGTGCGGCTCACTTCCAGCCGATCGGCGATTTCGTTTTCGCTGAAGCGATCGCCCGGCATCAGTCGGAACTCAAAAATGTCCTGTTTCAGCGCCTGATAAACCTTTTCGGCCAGCGCTTCCGGACGACCTTTGCTACGAGGGCTCGTGTTCATGCCGACTCCTTATTCCAGCCACAGCAGGGCATCGCCCGGACTCACCGGACGTCCTGCCTGGCAGGCAATGCGTTTCACGGTGCCGGCCTGCGGCGCGACAATCGCCAGTTCCATTTTCATCGCTTCCACGATGATCAGCGTTTGACCGGCTTCCACCGCGTCGCCTGGCTGAACCAGCACTTTCCAGATGTTGCCGTTCATATCGGCGCACACCGCCAGCGCATCGTCGTCGGCTTCGGCCACAGCCAGCGTCTCCTCGGTGGTGAGCGGCGCGTTCTGCTCTTCCTGCGCCCACAGCGTCACTTCCTGTTCGAAGGCGGCGGACTGACGCTGGCGGAAATCGCTGATCGACGCGGCATTTTCCGCCAGGAATTGATGATGGGCGGCGAAGTCGAAGACCGTTTCTTCGATGCGCACCGTGGCGCGGCCTTCGCGGAAGTCATCGCGCAGCTGCGTCAGTTCGTCTTCCGTTACCGGATAAAAGCGCACCTGATCGAAGAAGTGCAGCAGCCACGGCTCGTCGGCCGCGAACTGCTCGTTTTTCAGGAATTTGTTCCAGATTGGCAGCGTGCGGCCTACCAGCTGATAGCCGCCGGGTGAATCCATGCCGTAGATGCACATGTACATGCCGCCAATGCCAACCGTGCCTTCAGCGGTAAAGGTGCGCGCCGGGCTGTATTTGGAGCTCAGCAGGCGATGGCGTGGATCGATCGGTACCGCGCACGGCGCGCCGAGATAGACATCGCCGAGGCCGAGAATCAGGTAGCTGGCATCAAAAAGGGTGTCGCGCACCGCTTCGCGGCTCGCTAAACCATTAATACGCTGGATAAAATCGACGTTGTTCGGCAGCCACGGCGCGCTGGCACGTACAGTTTCTTTGTAACGTTCGACCGCGCCGAGCGTGGCGCTGTCTTCGAAGGCCATCGGCATCCAGACAATGCGCGACGGCACTTTCAGCTGACTGACATCGCCGAGCCCGGCTTCCAGTTCCAGCAGCAGTTGCATCAGCTGTTTCTGGCTGAGAATCAGGCTGTCGTAGCGTACCTGCAGAGAGCGCACGCCCGGCGACAGCTCTTCTACGCCCGGCACCGCGCGCTCACGCAGCGCATTCATCAGCAGATGCACGCGCAGACGCAGCGCCAGATCCAGCACGTTATCGCCGTACTCAATCAGCACATATTTGTCGCCCGCCTGGCGATAAACCGCTGCTGGCGTGGTTGTCGTGGCGGGGAGCGCCGCCAGCAAGGTCGCGGAACCGATAGCGCTGGCCGCTAAAGAGGGCACCGCAAAGGCCGGCGCGTGGCTGCTGCGCAGCGTGGCCACGCTGTGCGCCTGGGCTTTTTCCAGCGCCACCGCTTCGTCGGCGCTGATCGGGTGAAAACGGATTTTATCGCCCGGTTTCACCTGGCCGACTTT
Source organism: Pantoea sp. DY-5 (assembly GCF_019795955.1). Lineage (NCBI taxonomy): Bacteria > Pseudomonadati > Pseudomonadota > Gammaproteobacteria > Enterobacterales > Erwiniaceae > Pantoea > Pantoea sp. DY-5. The sequence goes on along the minus strand of NZ_JAIMIE010000003.1, from coordinate 193,782 downwards.
CCACAGTTCGGCTTTGGCGATGGTCACCGGGCAGACGAAGCCGCCGAGGCTGGGGCCGTCGTGCGTCAGGATCACCGGGAAGTCGCCGGTGAAGTTCACCGCGCCGATAGCGTATTCGCAGTCATGCACGTTGGACGGATGCAGACCGGCTTCGCCGCCGTTGGCGCGCGTCCAGGTGGGTTTAGGGCCAACCAAACGCACGCCGAGGCGGTTGGAGTTGTAGTGCACCTGCCAGTCGCTGGCAAAGAACTCATCAATCGCCGCCTGAGTGAAGAAATCCGGTGCGCCGTGCGGTCCATACAGCACGCCGATGCGCCATTCAGTGCCGTAGTGCGGCACCAGCGCCTGATCGAGCGCCTGCGGTGCGCTGACCGGCGCGGGCGTGGTGCAGGCGGCGAGCTGCGGCTGGGAGATCGGCAGCATGTCGGCGACGCGCAGGGTGCGACCGGCGTGGCCGCCAAACTGGCCGAGCGAGAAGGTGGAGCGGCTGCCGAGATATTCCGGCACGTCGAAACCGTTGCGCACCGCTAAGTAGGTGCGACAGCCGCTCTGCGCACGGCCCAGCGTCAGGGTTTGTCCCGCTTTGACGCTGACGGGCTGCCAGTACGCGATGCTTTCACCATCGACATCCGCCGCGCAATCAGCGCCTGTCAGGGCGATGACGGCATCGCTGTGGAAGCGCAGCGTCGGGCCTTGCAGAGTGAATTCGAGTCCCGCGGCGCTGTCGTGGTTGCCGACAATGCGGTTGGCCAGGCGGAAAGCGAAATCGTCCATTGGGCCGGACGGCGGCACGCCGATATCCCAATAGCCGAGGCGGCCAGGGAAATCCTGAATGCTGCTGAAGGTGCCGGGTTGCAGCACTTCAATCACGCTGGCGGCTGGCGTGAAGCTATCGAGAAAACGCGTCCACACCTTGCCGCTACGGAAGGCGTCGGTGGCAACGATCTGACGCAGATAATCGAGATTGCTGGCGATGCCGTGCAGTTGCGTGGCGTCGAGCGCCTGCTGCATCTTCGTCAGCGCCGCTGCGCGCGTGTCGGCATGCACGATCAGTTTGGCGACCATCGGATCGTAAAACGCCGAGACTTCGGTGCCGGTATCGATCCAGCCATCGACGCGCACATCGTCCGGGAAACTGACGTGGGTCAGCACGCCGGGGCTTGGCTGGAAGTTTTTCAGCGGATCTTCGGCGTAGATACGCACTTCAATCGATGCGCCAGCGGGCGCTTGCTGCAGGCGCGCCCAGTCGAGGGCGTCGCCAGACGCCACTTTCAGCATGCACTCAACCAGATCGAGGCCGGTGACGCATTCGGTGACCGGATGTTCAACCTGCAGGCGAGTGTTCACTTCGAGGAAGTAGAAGGCATCTTGTTCGGCGTCGTAGATGTATTCCACCGTACCTGCGCTGCGATAATTCACCAGCTCGCCGAGGCGCACCGCAGAAGAGAGTAGCGCTTCACGCGTTGCCTGCGGCAGATTCGGGGCCGGCGTCTCTTCCACCACTTTCTGGTTGCGGCGCTGCAGCGAACAGTCGCGTTCGCCAAGCGCGATCACTTTGCCGCTGCCGTCGCCAAAAATCTGTACTTCAACGTGGCGCGCGCGGTCAATGCAGCGTTCTAAAAACACGCCCGCATCGCTGAAGAACTGCTCGCCAAGACGGCGCACGCTCTCCCACGCATTGCGCAGCGCATCGGCATCGGCGCAGCGCGTCAGGCCAATACCGCCGCCGCCTGCAGTGCTCTTCAGCATCACCGGATAACCGATGGTGTCGGCGGCGCTTAAGGCTTCGTCCAGTGAACTCAGCAGCGGCGTGCCCGGCGTCATCGGCACGCCCGCGCTGGCGGCTAACTCACGCGCGCGGTGTTTCAGGCCAAACTCGCCAATCTGCTGCGCGGTGGGGCCGACAAAGGCGATGCCGGCTTTTTCACAGGCGTCGGCAAACGGCAGGCTTTCTGACAAGAAACCGTAGCCCGGCCAGATGGCTTCTGCGCCGGTTTCCTGTGCAGCGGCGAGGATTTTATCGATGCGTAAATAGCTGTCGCTGGCTTTGTCACCGCCAAGGGCGATGGCGACGTCAGCTTCTTTGACGTGGCGCGCGTTGCGATCGGCATCGGAATAGACGGCGACGCTTTTCACGCCGAGGCGTTTTAAGGTGCGAATGGCGCGGCAGGCGATTTCGCCACGGTTAGCAATCAGAACGGTGCTGAACATGCTTATTTACTCCCCAGAGAGGCCAGCCAGTTGCGCCAGCCGCCAAATTCGGTAATTTCCAGCGCCTGCGACAGCACCGCCGGTTCACAGATAAAGCCTTTGACGACGCGTCCGTCGGCCAGCGTCAGCGAGCCAATGCCGAGCGGGGCCGGGATTTCCGCCACGAACTCGCCAAAGCGCGCCAGCGGGATATCCCACAGTTCCACGGTGATCGCCGCACCGCTCTCGCCACGCAGCAGGCCCGGCTTCTTAATCGGGCCATCGAGCAGGGCGAACAGACGGTAATTGCTGGCGGTTTGCGTCTCCTCCACCAGCACCGCCTGACGCGTGGTGAGCTGGAAGTTAAGCGGCATGCCGGTGAGATGCGCGCCCACCACCGCCACGCGGACGTGATCGGGTGAAACAGCGAATGCACATTGTTGAGCAGGCTGCGCTTTGCCGGTGGCACCAAGCGGCAGCGCCATCTGCTGCTGCCAGCGCAGGCCAAAACCAGCCAGCGCGCGATCGTGCCAGGCAGGCGCGATCAGCGTGATGCCGGCAGGCAATCCATCGGCACGGAACGGCGCAGGCAGCGCCAGCGCGCTGAGATCGGCGAGGTTGGTGAAGTTGGTGTAGGTGCCGAACTGCGAGTTGTAATGCACCGGCTCCTGCTGCATTTCGTCCAGCGTATGGATGGTTGGCGAGGTGGGCACCACCAGCGCATCGAACTGCGCCAGCGTTTGCTGAATCTGGCGCGTCAGTTCGGCGCGCAGGTATTCCGCCTGATAGGCTTCGACTGCGGTGTATTTCAGGCCGCTGCTGACGATGCCGTACACCACCGGATCCATCTCTTCCGGGCGGTTGATCATCTCGCCCACCGCCACGGTGCGCTCGGCGACCCACGGGCCGTAATAGAGCTGTTCGGCGAGTTGATGGAACAGGGAAAAATCGATCGGATGCAGCGTTGCGCCGCCGGCTTCTAATTTCTCCAGCGCCGCCAGCCATGCTGCTTCGGCTTGCTTGTCGCCGAAGAATTCAGGCGTGGCGGGAATGGCGAAATCGGGCTGCGCTTTAAAGCTGGCTGGCGCGGTGTGCGGATTGCTGCGCGAATAGGCATCGCCCGCGTCATAGCCGCCCGCTGCGGTAGCCACCGCGAAGGCATCTTCAACGGTTAACGCGAACACGGAAATGGTGTCATTGAGGCGGCAAGCCGGTACCACGCCGCTGGCAGAGAACCAACCTTTGGTCGGCTTGAGGCCAACGATGTTGTTGAAACCGGCGGGCACGCGGCCCGAACCGGCGGTGTCGGTGCCGAGCGAGAAGCACACCAGACCGCGCGCCAGCACCGACGCAGAACCGGAGCTGGAGCCGCCGCTGACGTAATCAGGATTGAAGGTGTTGCTCACCGCACCAAACGGCGAACGCGTGCCGACTAAGCCGGTGGCGTATTGGTCGAGGTTGGTTTTGCCAATCACCACCGCGCCTGCTGCTTTGAGCTGCGCGACAACAAAGGCATCGACTTCGGCGGTGTAGGTGAAGGCCGGGCAGGCGGCGCTGGTCGGCCAGCCGGCGACATCAATATTATCTTTTACCGCAAACGGCACGCCAAACAGCGGCAGCGCCGCCGGATTGCGCTGATAGCTCGCCAGCAGCGGTTCAATTTGTGCCTGCAGCTGCGCAGGCGTGGCGAGATAGAGCCACGCGTTATCCTGCGCGTCGATGGCGTCGAGATGAGCCGCCAGCAGAGCAGTAATCTGTTGTGGATCCTGTTGGTAACTGCGTTGCCAATCCTGGAGCGTAAAGCCAAAGGTCGATGCCATGAGTGAATTCCAACTGGTATACAAGATGGAATTCAACAGAGCAAAGCGCGTGCCATTTTTGTAAGCCGATGAAACCGCGTAGTTAATTGATGTGTAATACGTTTTTCTGATGATAAATTGCACAACGGCGGCGCAAACGCTGCGCAATGGCGGTGCGCGAGCGTAAATTTTGTGAAGAACATGGCAAGAGACGGTTGGCCTGGTTAGCATGAAAGAAGTCTGGCATGAGCTGGATCGCAGCACTGAGAGGAGAGCGTAATGGAGAAGTGGCGTTACTGGATGCTAGGGATCTGTCTGGCCAGCACGGCCAGCAGCGTATGGGCCGATTCGCTGGATCAGCAGCGACAGCGCTATGCGCAAATCAAGCAAGCCTGGGATAACAAACAGATGGACCAGGTGACGCAGCTGATGCCGACGCTGCAGGATTATCCGCTTTATCCTTATCTGCAATATCGCCTGCTGGCGCAGGATCTCGATCAAGAGACGCCGCTGGCGGTGAAGAACTTTATTCAACAGTATCCTACGCTGCCACCGGCGCGCTCGCTCTCAACGCGCTTTGTGAATGTGCTGGCGAACCGTCAGGATTGGCAGGGCGTACTCAGCTTCAGCCCGGATGAACCGAAACCGGTGCAGGCGCGCTGTAACTGGTACTACGCTAAGTGGGCGACCGGCCAGCAGCAGGCGGCGTTTGCCGGTGCGAAAGAGATTTGGCTGCGCGGCACCGCGTTACCGAACGACTGCGACAAGCTGTTTTCGGTATGGCAAGCCAGCGGGCAACTCTCGCCGATCACCATTCTCGAGCGTATTCGTCTGGCGATGAAAGCCGGTAACGACAGCCTGGTGAATTACCTGGCGAAAATGCTGCCGGCGGATTATCAAACCACCGCCAGCGGGCTGATTGCGCTGCAGCAGAATCCGCAAACCGTCACCACCTTTGCCAGCAGCATGGGACCCACCGATTTCACCCGCATGGCGACCAGCTATGCCTTCGCCCGCGTGGCGCGTGAGGATATGGATAACGCGCGCATGATGATCCCCCAGCTGGTGCAGGCGCAGAAGATGAGCCAGGCCGATGAGCAGGATCTGAAAGAGACCGTGGTGTGGCGCATGATGGGCGCGGATCTCACCAGCGAGCAGGCGCGCTGGCGTGATGCGGTGGTGATGAACAGCGAATCTACCGCGCTGGTGGAGCGCCGCGTACGTTTGGCGCTGAGCCAGAACGATCGTCGTGGTCTCAATACCTGGATTGCGCGTTTGCCGGTGGAAGCCAAAGAGAAAGATGAGTGGCAATACTGGCAGGCGGATTTGCTGATTTCGCAGGGCCGCAAAGAGGAAGCCAACGATATTCTGCGGAAGCTGATGCAGGCGCGCGGCTTCTATCCGATGGTCGCGGCGCAGCGCTTGGGCGTGGAGTATCCGTTGCAGGTCGACAAGGCTCCGGCCGCCGACAGCAGCGTGACGCAAGGTGCGGAAATGGCACGCGTGCGCGAGCTGATGTATTGGGGGCTGGATAACCTGGCGCGCAGTGAATGGGCCAATCTGATCTCCAGCAAAACCCGTTCGCAGCAGCAGATGCTGGCGCGTTACGCTAACGAGCAGGATTGGTGGGATCTCAGCGTGCAGGCCACCATCACCGCGAAAATGTGGGATAGCCTGAAAGAGCGCTTCCCGCTGGCGTGGCAAAACCTCTATCAGCAATACACCAGTGACAAAGGCATTCCGCAGAGTTATGCGATGGCGATTTCGCGTCAGGAGAGCGCGTGGAACCCGAAAGCGCGTTCACCGGTGGGCGCCAGCGGATTGATGCAGGTGATGCCCGCTACGGCGACGCATACCGTGAAGATGTATAACATTCCCGGCTATGTGAACAGCAGCCAGCTGCTGGATCCGCAGACCAATATTCAGATCGGTACGCAGTATCTGGAGTATGTCTATCAGCAGTTTGGTCAGAACCGAATCTTCTCTTCGGCGGCCTATAATGCCGGTCCGGGACGCGTGCGCAGCTGGCAGAAAACCAGCGGCGGTAATTTGGATGCGGTGGCGTTTATCGAAACCATCCCGTTCTCCGAAACGCGTGGCTACGTGAAAAACGTGCTGGCCTACGATGCCTATTACCGTTACTTCATGGGCAAACCGGACAAGATTCTCGCTGACAGTGAGTGGAATCGCCAGTATTGACTGTGCTATGCTTCCGTACTCGTTAATGAGTACGGAAGCCCTTCATGAGCCAACCCCTTTCTTCCCAGCCGGAATCGGCTCAGCCTGTTGAAGATAACTGGCTGCGATTTATCGAACTGATGCAAAATGCCTTTGCCGATGGCGTGGCGCTGCCGTTATTACAACTGATGATGACGCCGGATGAACGTGAATCCTACGGGACGCGTTTGCGCATTATTGAAGAGCTGATGAACGGCGATATGAGCCAGCGTGAACTGAAGAATGAGTTGGGCGTCGGCATCGCCACCATTACGCGCGGGTCTAATAGTCTGAAAGAGGCGCCGCCAGAGCTAAAACGCTGGCTGGAAGCGCGTCTCGGCCGCGGTTAACGCTGGCTGTAGAGCGGATGGGTGAACGGACACAGCGCCAGAATCAACGCCTGATGGTAGACGCTGGAGCGGCTAAGCAGGCCGTGGGTGAGGGCACCAATCGCGCCACCTTTGTGTTTGATATTCTCCACGCCGGTTAAGCGTGCCATCTCATCACCCAGTTCATGCCCGGCAGCCAAGCCTGCCACGACAATCGGCGGCAGCGTAAAGCTGGCCGAACGTGATTCTCCGCGCTGCTGCGCGTTTTCAACCACCATCCACGCAAAGGCGCAATCGCCTTCAATGCCCGCTTCGATCGCCACCCAGTAATCGGCCCGTGGACGCGTTTGACGCGCGTTCTCAACCCGCTGACGTGCGCCAGTTCGCGTTTCAACATCACTAAGTGGCTGGGCTGCGACGCCGCTCTCGACCTCAACCCCTTCGATGTGGCAGGATCCTTCGCCGAAAACGTCGTTGAACGCCTGAGCAATCGCGCGAATTTTTGCCGGGTTGATGGTGGCTGCGACAACATGGTACATAATTGTTTGAACCCTCGAGGCAAATTTGTCGCAGTATAACGGAAATTAAGCATGCTACAGGTCTATCTTGTTCGTCACGGTGAAACGGTATGGAATGCGGCTCGGCGCATTCAGGGGCAGTCTGACAGCCCGTTAACGGAAAAAGGTGAGCTGCAAGCTCAGCAAGTGGGCGAGCGGGTGAAATCGCTGGGCATTACCCACGTGATTGCTAGCGATTTGGGACGGACGCGGCGTACGGCAGAGATTATCGCCGATGCGTGTGGCTGCACCGTTACGCTCGATGCGCGTCTGCGCGAGCTCAACATGGGCTGCCTGGAACAACGTCCGCTCGATGGCTTAACCGAAGAAGAGGAAAACTGGCGGAAAACGCTGGTGGATGGCACCACCGCCGGCCGTATTCCGGGTGGCGAATCGATGGCGGAGATGGCGGCACGGATGCACGAAGCGCTGAATGCGCTGCTGGAGCTGCCTGCTGGTAGCCGTCCGCTGATTGTCAGCCACGGGATGGCGTTGGGCGTGCTGGTTAGCACCATTCTCGGTTTGCCTGCGCATGCGGAGCGTCGTTTGCGTCTGCGGAATTGCTCGATCTCGCGCGTGGATCATCAGCAGAGCGCGTGGCTGGCGGCCGGTTGGGTGGTTGAGACGGCGGGCGATGTGTCGCATCTGGATGCGCCTGCGTTAGACGAGCTTCAACGCTAAGCAGAAAAAAATGCCGTCGCGATGACGGCATTTTTTATTAGTTATTCTGTTGGCGAATCGGAATCAGGTATTCGCAGCGGATTTCCGTTGGCGGCTCGCTACGTTTTTTACCCCCGTGCGTGTAGAAACGCTCGATGTCCTGTCCCTGACGACGCACTAATCCCAGCGTTGGCATACAAGTGCCGTACAGCAGCAGGATAAATTCACCCAGCGCGCTGCGCGCACCGTTGTAGGTGAACTGTACGTAATCACCGGCTTCCACAATCACGCTCTGATTCGACTGCATGCTTTTTGCCAGCTGATCGGCAGGCACCGCAGTGGTGTAGAGAATCTCCTGCTCATCATCTTTTTCATGGCTGGCGCGCACCTGATGCAAGCCATACAGCACCGGCGGCACCGTGTCGGTTTCCAGCAGGAACTGCTTCCAGAAATGCAGGCGCATCTCATCGCGATAGCTGGAAATCTGCTCCAGCGTACAGGAGTAACTCTGCGTCTGGCCGACCAGCACCGTTTCTGGCAGCGTGACAAACTGCGCTTCCGGCATGCTGTTATTGTCGAGACGAATTGGCGGGCGAATGCCAAACGAGTTCCACTCCGATGAGCGACGATACCAGGCAGGCGTTTGGTTGAATTGCTTTTTAAACGCACGGGTAAAGGTCTGCTGCGAATCGAAGCGATATTGTAACGCTATGTCGAGGATGGGGCGGCTGGTCAGGCGAAGCGCCACCGCGGCTTTCGACAGCCGACGCGCGCGAATGTACGCACCAATCGCGTGGCTGGTTACTTCCTTGAACATCCGCTGTAGATGCCACTTGGAGTAGCCTGCTTTCTGCGCAACGTTATCTAATGAAAGCGGTTGATCCAGATGGCTCTCCAGCCAGACAAGCAAATCGCGAATGATACCGGCTTGGTCCATAAAACATCCTCATAACTCTCTGGTGGCGCAACTATGAAGTCGTCGAATAATAGCACGAAATGCACAAAAGCGTGGGGGCGGTTTGCTAATCGAGTGTGCTAAGTCAAAGCGGGTTAAAACCCTTTTAGGTTTGGTTCTCTGTTCGATTGACAGTACATTACATTCTCATCTATTCGATTGGCAATGGTAACTCAATGACAATAGCTCGTATTCTTATAATCACGTTGGCAACATATGTATTCAGTGCTGGCGTTCAGGCCGAAGAGATCGGCTCAGTTGACACGGTATTCAAGATATTTGGCCCCGATCATAAGATCGTGGTAGAAGCCTTCGATGACCCCGACGTAAAAAATGTAACCTGTTATATCAGCCGGGCAAAAACCGGCGGTATTAAAGGGGGATTAGGTTTGGCGGAAGACACGTCCGACGCGGCCATCTCCTGTCAACAGGTGGGACCGGTAGAGCTTAGCGAGAAAATCGCACAAGGCAAGGCGCAAGGTGAAGTGGTGTTCAAAAAACGCACATCACTGGTGTTTAAGAAGCTGCAGGTGGTGCGCTTCTTTGACCAGAAACGTCATGCGCTGGTGTACCTAAGCTATTCCGACAAGGTGGTGGATGGATCGCCGAAGAATGCGCTGAGCGCCGTGCCGATTATGCCGTGGCATTAATGCAGGCATAAAAAAACGCCCTCACGGGCGTTTTTTCTTTCAACGCTTAATCCTGCAGTTCGCCGCAGAAGCGGTAACCTTCGCCGTGAATGGTGGCGATGATTTCTGGCGTGTCTGGCGTGGATTCGAAATGCTTACGGATGCGGCGGATGGTGACATCCACGGTACGGTCATGCGGCTTCAGCTCGCGGCCGGTCATCTTCTTCAGCAAGTCACCACGCGTCTGGATTTTGCCAGGGTTTTCACAGAAGTGCAGCATGGCGCGGAATTCACTGCGCGGCAGCTTGTACTGGTCGCCGTTCGGACTGATCAGTGAGCGGCTGTTGATATCCAGCTCCCAACCGTTGAAGCGATAGCTTTCAACGGTACGGCGTTCTTCACTTGGCATCGCCAGATTCATGGTGCGCGACAGCAAATTGCGTGCACGAATCGTCAACTCACGCGGGTTGAACGGTTTGGTGATGTAATCATCGGCACCGATTTCCAGACCGAGGATTTTATCCACTTCATTATCACGGCCGGTAAGGAACATCAGCGCGACGTTTGCTTGCTCACGCAATTCGCGCGCCAACAGCAAACCGTTTTTACCTGGCAGGTTGATATCCATAATCACCAGATTGACGTCATTGTCCGTCAAAACCTGATGCATCTCGGCGCCGTCGGTGGCTTCATAGACCACGTAACCTTCTGCCTCAAAGATACTTTTGAGGGTGTTACGCGTGACCAGTTCGTCTTCAACGATAAGAATGTGCGGGGTCTGCATGTTTCGCTACCTAAAATTTGCCAACAAATCGAAAACAGGGCGTACGTCGGTTACGCTAATGTGCTGCAACCGGTATACGAAATAATCTTCGGAATACACCATCCATCTACGTCAACTTCAGTGTTAGCTCAGCCAGTCAGGATGGATATTCGCACGCCCCGAGGATCTCGGACAGGCGCTCATCCTAACCGTATTAACAGCAACCTAACAGCACCAACAACAACCGATAAGCATAAAAACAACGCTTCGTTGACTTATATCAAATGCAAGTGTAGCACGTTAACACTTTTATGAAAAACTTCTCCAGGATTGCTAGTTTAGCTCACAAAATGCAGCATTTTTGCTACATTTCGTCCTTATATAACCAAAACTAAAACACGCAGGAAATTATATTTCAATGATATGAAAGAAAAGGGTTTTATATTCAATAGGTCCGATAATTTTGCTTATGCCCGCTAATTTCCACTACAGCTGGATTTATCCCTCTTTTAACATCGTTAACATCTTATTTTCTCCTCTAACCGCAGTTGGTATTTTCTCTCCTGCATGCCAACATAATGCGAGTTGTTAACAGTTCGATGGAAAAATCATGCATTTCCCCTTAATCCTTGTCTCTCCCGCTCGTCCGGAAAATATCGGTGCGGCTGCTCGCGCTATGAAAACCATGGGATTTAGCGAGCTGCGCATTGTCGCCAGCGATGCCTGGCAAGATCCCGCAGCACGTCGAGTGGCGCACGGCGCCGGTGAGATCCTCGATAACGTCAAAACCTACGCCACGCTGAGCGAGGCGCTAAAGGATGTCGATTTTTCCGTAGCGACCACCGCACGTAGCCGCGCGAAATTCCGCTATTACGCTACGCCTACTCAGGTAGAAAACATCCTGCAGGAGAAGCGCCAATGGCTGAGCCGCATCGCGTTGGTGTTTGGCCGTGAAGACAGCGGCTTAACTAATGAAGAGCTGGAGCAGGTCGATCTGTTAACCGGCATTCCGATGGCCAATGATTATCCGTCGCTGAATCTCGGTCAGGCAGTGATGGTGTATTGCTATCAGCTGTCGGCGCTCAATCAGATTGCGGCTGAGACCGCAGAAGTGGCGAATGAGCAGCAGTTGCAGGCATTGCGCCAGCGCTTTCATCAGTTGCTGGTCAAGCTGGATGTGAGTGATGACGTCAAAATGGCGGACTGGATCGATCAGCGCATCGGCCTGCTGGAACAGCGTGACAGCGCCATGCTGCATCGTTTGTTACACGACGTAGAAAAAAAACTTATAGATAATTGCTCGGATAAATCCTGAGATGCTAGTGACTGATGCGGCAATCCGCCGCATCTCCTGAACGATCGCGATAATTTTTGCCTCAGCAAGCGCAGCACTGCGCAACGCCAGGGACGGCGCGGCTAAGACAAATTCGTTGACTTAACGTGCGCTTTGCTTTACTTCTGGAAGGCAGACGGACAAGACAAAGACAGACAGAAAAAAATCTAAATGCGTAAACTCAGCCTGAACACCACAATTATTATTACCACCACCATTACCACAGGTAACGGTGCGGGCTGACGCATACAGGAAAAACAAAGAAAAAAGCCCGCACCTAAACAGTGCGGGCTTTTTTTTCGGCAAAAATTCAGGAGAGCTTCAAATATGCGAGTGCTGAAATTCGGCGGAACCTCAGTAGCCAATGCGGAACGTTTTCTCCGTGTGGCGGATATTCTGGAAAGCAATGCACAACAGGGACAGGTTGCGACCGTACTCTCTGCACCAGCAAAAATTACCAATCATCTGGTGGCGATGATTGAGAAAACCATCAGCGGCCTGGACACGTTGCCGAATATCAGCGATGCCGAACGTATTTTTGCCGATCTGTTGCAAGGCTTGCGTGATGCGCAGCCGGGCTTTGATTATGACGGACTGAAAACCCGCGTTGAACTGGAATTTGCACAGCTGAAACAAGTGCTGCACGGCATCAGCTTGCTGGGCCAATGTCCGGACGCTGTGAATGCCGCCATCATCTGCCGTGGCGAAAAGCTGTCGATTGCTATTATGGAAGCGCTGCTGCAGGCGCGCGGCCACAAAGTTACCGTTATCGATCCGGTGGAGAAGTTGCTGGCGATTGGTCATTACCTTGAATCCACCGTGGATATCGCCGAATCCACGCGTCGCATCGCCGCCAGCCAGATCCCAGCCGATCACTTTATCCTGATGGCCGGTTTCACCGCCGGTAACGAGAAAGGTGAACTGGTGGTGCTGGGCCGCAACGGTTCTGACTACTCCGCTGCGGTGTTGGCTGCGTGTTTGCGCGCTGATTGTTGTGAAATCTGGACCGATGTTGACGGCGTGTATACCTGCGACCCGCGCCAGGTACCTGATGCGCGCTTACTAAAATCGATGTCGTATCAGGAAGCAATGGAGCTTTCCTACTTCGGCGCCAAAGTCTTACATCCGCGTACCATCGCGCCCATCGCCCAGTTCCAGATTCCTTGCCTGATCAAAAATACCGCTAATCCGCAAGCGCCGGGCACCTTAATTGGTGGCGAAGGCGAGCTGGATGAAAATCCGGTGAAAGGTATCACCAACCTGAATAACATGGCGATGTTCAACGTGTCAGGTCCGGGTATGAAAGGCATGGTCGGCATGGCGGCGCGCGTTTTCGCCGCGATGTCACGCACCGGCATCTCCGTGGTGCTGATCACCCAATCCTCTTCGGAATACAGCATCAGCTTCTGCGTACCGCAAAGCGAGCAGGCGCGTGCGCGTCGCGTGCTGGAGGAGGAGTTCTATCTGGAGTTGAAAGATGGCTTACTCGATCCGCTGGACGTGCTGGAACAGCTGGCGGTGATCTCGGTGGTCGGTGATGGCATGCGTACGCTGCGCGGCATCTCGGCTAAATTCTTCTCGGCGCTGGCGCGAGCCAACATCAATATCGTGGCGATTGCGCAGGGCTCGTCTGAGCGTTCCATCTCGGTGGTAGTGAGCAACGATGAAGTCACCACCGGCGTGCGTGTGGTGCATCAGATGCTGTTCGCTACCGATCAGGTCATTGAAGTGTTCGTGGTCGGCGTTGGCGGTGTGGGCGCAGCGTTGCTGGATCAGCTGCATCGCCAGCAGACGTGGCTGAAACAGAAGCACATCGATCTGCGCGTGTGCGGCATCGCTAACTCGCGGGCGCTGTTGACCAACGTACACGGTATCGATCTCAGCAACTGGAAGGCAGAACTGAACGAAGCCAAAGAGCCGTTCAATCTCGGTCGCCTGATGCGTTTGGTGAAAGAGTATCATCTGCTAAACCCGGTGATCGTCGATTGTACCTCCAGCCAGGCGGTTGCCGATCAATATGCCGATTTCCTCGCCGAAGGTTTCCATGTCGTCACGCCGAACAAAAAGGCCAACACGTCGTCGTGGAATTATTACCAGCAGATGCGTGCAGCGGCAGCAAAATCGCGCCGAAAGTTCCTGTACGACACCAACGTCGGTGCCGGTTTGCCGGTGATCGAAAACCTGCAAAACCTGATGAATGCCGGGGATGAACTGATCAAGTTCTCCGGTATTCTCTCTGGCTCGCTCTCCTTTATCTTCGGCAAGCTTGATGAGGGCGTTTCGCTGTCGGAAGCGACCAAAATGGCACGTGAGATGGGCTTTACCGAGCCGGATCCACGTGACGATCTTTCTGGCACCGATGTGGCGCGTAAGCTGCTGATTCTGGCGCGTGAAGCGGGGCATCAGCTGGAGCTTAGCGATATCGATATCGAACCGCTGCTGCCCGCCAGCCTGACGGAGATCGCCGACGTTGAGCAGTTTATGCAACGTCTGCCGGAGCTGGATAACGCCTTTGCCGCGCGCGTTGCCAAAGCGCGTGACGAAGGTAAAGTATTACGCTTCGTCGGCGCGATTGAAGAGGGTGGCGTCTGCAAAGTGAAGATTGACGCGGTGGACGGCAACGATCCGCTGTACAAGGTAAAGAACGGTGAGAATGCGCTGGCATTCTACAGCCGCTACTATCAGCCAATCCCGCTGGTTCTGCGTGGATATGGTGCAGGGAATGATGTCACAGCAGCGGGCGTGTTTGCTGACCTGCTGCGTACGCTGTCGTGGAAGTTGGGAGTTTGATGATGGTAAAAATTTATGCACCGGCCTCGATAGGTAACGTCAGCGTCGGCTTTGATGTGCTTGGCGCGGCGGTTTCACCGGTGGATGGCACCTTGCTGGGTGACTGCGTTTCCGTGGAAGCCGCCGACAGCTTTAGCCTGGTGAACTCCGGGCGTTTTGTCAGCAAACTGCCGACCAATCCGCAGGAGAACATCGTTTATCAGTGCTGGGAGCGTTTTTGCCAGGCGATTGGTAAACAAGTTCCGGTGGCGATGACGCTGGAAAAGAATATGCCGATTGGTTCCGGACTCGGCTCAAGCGCCTGTTCGGTGGTTGCCGGTTTGATGGCGATGAACGAATTCTGCGGCAAACCGCTCAATGACACCGAACTGCTGGCGCTGATGGGCGAGCTGGAAGGGCGTATTTCCGGCAGCGTACACTTTGATAACGTTGCGCCGTGCTTCCTTGGCGGCGTGCAACTGATGATTGAAGAGAACGGCATCATCAGTCAGGACGTGCCGTGCTTTGACGAATGGCTGTGGGTGATGGCGTATCCGGGGATTAAAGTCTCCACCGCCGAAGCGCGCGCCATTCTGCCGGCACAGTACCGCAAAGAGGATGCCATCAAGCATGGTCGCCTGCTGGCAGGCTTTATTCACGCTTGTCATACGCGGCAGCCTGGGCTGGCGGCTAAACTTATGCAGGATGTTATCGCCGAGCCGTATCGCACCAAACTGCTGCCAGGCTTCGCCGATGCGCGTAAAGCGGCGCAGGATATTGGCGCGCTGGCGTGCGGCATTTCGGGTTCCGGCCCGACACTTTTCGCCGTTTGCAACGAGATGGCAACGGCACAGCGGATGGCGGACTGGCTGAGCCAGCACTATCTGCAGAATGAAGAAGGTTTCGTCCACATCTGCCGTCTTGATACGGCTGGCGCACGTAAATTGGGATAACGCATGAAACTCTACAACCTTAAGGATCATAACGAGCAGGTTAGTTTTGCTCAGGCCGTTAAACAGGGCCTCGGCTCGCAGCAAGGGCTGTTTTTCCCGCTCGAACTGCCGGAATTCGAACTGACCGATATCGATGCCATGCTGGAGATGGATTTCGTCAGCCGCAGCAGCAAAATTCTCTCTGCCTACATTGGCGATGAAATTGCGGCGCATCAGCTGGCCGAGCGCGTGAAAAACGCCTTTGCTTTCCCGGCGCCGGTGGCGAAGGTCAGCGATGATGTGGCTTGCCTCGAGCTGTTCCACGGTCCAACGCTGGCGTTCAAAGACTTTGGCGGCCGCTTTATGGCGCAAATGCTTTCCTATGTGAGCGGTGCGGATGAGCAGATCACCATTCTGACCGCCACGTCCGGCGATACCGGTGCCGCCGTGGCGCATGCCTTCTACGGCATGGAAAACGTGCGCGTAGTGATTCTCTATCCGCAGGGTAAAATCAGCCCGCTGCAGGAGAAACTGTTCTGTACGCTGGGCGGCAACATCGAAACCATCGCGGTTGAAGGCGATTTCGATGCGTGTCAGGCGTTGGTGAAACAGGCGTTTGATGATGAAGAGCTGAAAAAGGCGATTGGCCTGAACTCGGCGAACTCCATCAACATCAGCCGTCTGCTGGCGCAGATTTGCTACTACTTCGAAGCGGTAGCGCAGCTGCCACAAGAGAAGCGTAATCAGCTGGTGGTGTCGGTGCCGAGCGGTAACTTCGGTGACTTAACGGCTGGCCTGCTGGCGAAATCATTGGGTCTGCCGATCAAGCGCTTTATCGCTGCGACCAATGCGAACGATACCGTGCCGCGTTTCCTCGGCAACGGCGCATGGCAGCCAAACGCCACGGTAGCAACGCTGTCGAACGCCATGGATGTCAGCCAGCCGAACAACTGGCCGCGCGTGGAAGAGCTGTTCCGCCGCAAAACCTGGCGTTTGACCGATCTGGCGTACGGCGCGGTAACCGATGAAACCACCAAATCCACCATGCGCGAGCTGGCGGAGATTGGCTACATCTCTGAACCGCATGCGGCGATTGCTTACCGTTTGCTGCGCGACAACCTGCAGGAGGGCGAATATGGCCTGTTCCTCGGGACTGCGCATCCGGCGAAGTTCAAAGAGAGCGTGGATGAGATTCTGGGTCAGGATCTGCCGCTGCCAAAAGAGCTGGCCGAGCGCGCCGATTTGCCGCTGCTGTCGCACAACCTGAAAGGCGATTTCGCGGAGCTGCGGGCGTTTTTGCTGAAGTAAGTGCTGACTGGGGTAAGTGCTCGCTGTCCCCCATCCCGGCCTTCCCCCGCTAGCGGGGGAAGGAGACGCTGCCACATGCAGCCTCCAAACTCACATATTGCAGCATCTTCCTCCCCCATTTTTGGGGGAGGACCGAGGAGAGGGGCAGCGAGCACAATCCATTGCAGCGCTTGCTGAACTATTTCTGCTCGCGGCGCTTAAACACCAGTTCGTTCTCGCTGCTTTCTGCACCGTCCAGAAAATATCCATCCACATCGAACTTCTTCAGCTGCGCAGGGTTGGTCAGGCGGTTCTGAATCACATAGCGGCTCATCAAACCGCGCGCTTTCTTGGCGTAAAAGCTGATGACTTTAAATTTGCCATTCTTCTCATCGAGGAACACCGGCTTGATCAACTCGGCGTTGAGTTTCTTCGGCTTGATGGCTTTGAAATACTCATCGGATGCCAGATTGATCAGCACGTCATCGCCTTGCTCAGCAATCGCCTCGTTTAACTTCTCAGTCAGCAAATCGCCCCAGAAGCCGTAAAGATCTTTCCCGGCCGGATTCGCCAGCTTGATGCCCATCTCCAGGCGATAAGGCTGCATCAAATCGAGTGGGCGCAGCAGGCCGTAAAGACCCGACAACATGCGCAGGTGCTGCTGGGCAAAGTCAAAATCGTCGTCGCTAAAGGTTTCGGCCTGCAAACCGGTATACACATCACCTTTGAACGCCAGAATCGCCTGACGTGCATTCTCCAGCGAGAAGGGCGGCTGCCATTGGTTAAAACGATCGGCATTCAGGTGCGCCAGCTTGTCGCTAATGCCCATCAGTGAGCTGATTTGCGCCGGTGAAAGATCGCGCGCAACGTCAATTAATTGGTGTGATTTTTCTAACAGCGCCGGTTGGGTAAAGCGTTGTGTCGCCAGCGGGCTTTCATAGTCCAGTGTCTTCGCTGGTGAGATAACCATCAGCATCGTGTACGTCCTCTTTGACCCGCAGGTTTATCAGGGAATTGAAGGGAAAATGTCGCAAGGAGTGTAGCAAAAAAGCGGCATGGATCGGCAAATCGCTCCCATTTGTTAGCGCTATCGTAAAGGGCACTTCGTGGTGTTGCGCCGTCACTTGTGCGTGATATTATCGCAACAGCCTTTTACACCCTGACAGTCAACCTAAGAGAAAGAGAACCATGACGGACAAACTTACTTCCTTGCGTCAGCTGACTACTGTGGTCGCCGACACCGGTGATATCGCGGCGATGAAACTTTACCAGCCGCAGGACGCGACCACGAACCCTTCTTTGATTCTCAACGCCGCTCAAATCCCTGAATACCGCAAACTGATTGACGAAGCCATTACCTGGGCACGTCAGCAGAGCAGCAACAAAGAAGATCAGCTGGCGCTGGTTTCTGACAAGCTGGCCGTCAACATTGGTCTGGAAATTCTCAAACTGATCCCTGGTCGCATCTCGACTGAAGTCGATGCGCGCCTCTCTTACGACACTGAAGCGAGCATCGCTAAAGCGCGTAGCCTGATCAAACTGTACAACGATGCGGGCATCAGCAATGACCGTATCCTGATCAAACTGGCGTCAACCTGGCAGGGCATTCGTGCTGCTGAGCAGCTGGAAAAAGAAGGTATCAACTGTAACCTGACGCTGCTGTTCTCCTTCGCGCAGGCGCGTGCCTGTGCCGAAGCGGGCGTGTTCCTGATCTCTCCATTCGTTGGCCGTATCCTCGACTGGTACAAGCAGAACACCGATAAGAAAGAGTATGCCGCCCACGAAGATCCAGGCGTGGTGTCTGTGGCTGAAATCTACAGCTACTACAAGCAGCACGGTTATGAAACCGTGGTAATGGGCGCAAGCTTCCGTAACGTTGGTGAAATCATTGAGCTGGCTGGCTGCGACCGTCTGACCATCTCTCCGGGCCTGCTGAAAGAGCTGGCTGAGAGCGAAGGCACCGTTGAGCGTAAACTGAGCTACACCGGCGAAGTGAAAGCGCGTCCAGCGAAGATGACCGAAGCGGAGTTCTTCTGGCAGCACAACCAGGATCCAATGGCCGTTACCAAACTGGCTGAAGGTATCCGCAACTTTGCCATCGATCAGGGCAAACTTGAGAAGATGATCGCCGAGCTGCTGTAAGGTGATTGACCGTGGCGGCAACCGCTGCCACGGTTTTACGTTTTTCCCCCGCTTCTTGTATTATCCTTCTAACTACTCACGTCATTTGCTGCCATGCAGCTAACCACAGCGATAACTCTATGGATACTTTACGAATTGGATTAATTTCCGTTTCCGATCGTGCTGCTAACGGCATCTATCAAGATCAGGGCATTCCGGCGTTA
Organism: Pantoea sp. DY-5; assembly: GCF_019795955.1. Classification (NCBI taxonomy): domain Bacteria; kingdom Pseudomonadati; phylum Pseudomonadota; class Gammaproteobacteria; order Enterobacterales; family Erwiniaceae; genus Pantoea; species Pantoea sp. DY-5. Next base: position 175,017 of record NZ_JAIMIE010000003.1, on the reverse strand, counting down.
GAGAGCTGGCTCACCGCCGCGCTGGCTACGCCGTTTGAAATTGAAACGCGTCTGGTGCCGGATGAGCAGCCAATGATTGAGCAGGCGATTTGCGAGCTGGTCGATGAGCTGTTCTGCAATTTGGTCCTCACCACCGGCGGCACCGGACCGGCGCGGCGTGATGTGACGCCAGATGCCACATTGGCGGTTGCCGACCGTGAAATGCCGGGCTTCGGCGAGCAGATGCGCCAAATTAGCCTGCAATTTGTGCCGACCGCTATTTTGTCTCGCCAGGTTGGCGTGATCCGCAAGCAGTCGCTGATCCTCAATCTGCCGGGCCAGCCAAAATCCATTAAAGAGACGCTGGAAGGGCTGAAAGCGGAAGATGGAACGATAAAGGTGCCGGGGATTTTTGCCGCTGTACCTTATTGTTTACAGCTACTGGAAGGGCCGTATGTGGAAACTCATGCCGATGTGGTAGCAGCTTTTCGCCCCAAAAGCGCCCGACGTGAGACAAATGACTAAAAATCGGCATTTTCAGGCATAAAATCCAGCGGCACTGGTGTGGCAAAATATTGACGGTATAGTAATTCAATCTTTACATAAGTTGTTTTGCCTCTGGATACCGCTGGATTATGGATACGCACGCAACGCGCCGACTCAACGGGCAGGATTACAAAACCCTGTCGCTGGCCGCCCTTGGTGGGGCGCTGGAATTCTACGACTTCATTATCTTCGTCTTCTTTGCCGCCGTGATTGGCGAACTGTTCTTCCCGCCTGACATTCCTGAATGGTTGCGTCAGGTGCAGACTTTCGCCATCTTTGCTGCGGGTTATCTGGCGCGTCCGTTAGGCGGCATTATCATGGCGCACTTTGGTGACAAAGTGGGGCGTAAGAAGATGTTCAGCCTCAGTATTCTGCTGATGGCGCTGCCGACGTTGGCGATGGGCGCATTGCCCACTTATGCCAGCATTGGCATCGCTGCGCCGTTATTGATGCTGCTAATGCGCGTGCTGCAAGGCGCGGCTATCGGCGGTGAAGTGCCTGGCGCGTGGGTGTTTGTCGCCGAACATGTGCCTGAAAAACGCATTGGTTTTGCCTGCGGCACGCTGACCGCAGGCTTAACCGCAGGGATTCTGCTCGGTTCGCTGGTGGCAACGGTGCTGAACACCACGCTGTCACCGGCTGCGATGCGCGATCATGGCTGGCGCATTCCTTTCTTCCTCGGCGGTGTGTTTGGCTTGCTGGCGATGTATCTGCGTCGCTGGCTGCATGAAACCCCGGTGTTCCAGCAGATGCAGCAGCGTAAAGCGCTGGCAGAAAAAATGCCGCTGCAAACCATTTTCGCCAGCCATAAGCGCGGCATCGTAATTTCGATGCTGCTCACCTGGCTTCTGTCGGCCTGCATTGTGGTGGTGATTTTGATGGCGCCGACGCTGATGCAAAAACAGCATGGCATTCCCGCCGCGCTCAGTCTGCAGGCCAACAGCTTCGCCACCATTATGCTGCTGCTGGGTTGTGTTATCGCCGGATGGCTGGTGGATCGCTTCGGCGCGGCGCGTTCGCTGATGGTCGGTTCAATACTGCTGGCGATCGGCAGCTGGAACTTCTTCCATCAGTTAAGTAGCACGCCGGAAATGCTGTTTGTTTGGTACGGTTTAGCGGGCCTGAGCGTGGGGGTCGTCGGTGTAGTGCCGTTTGTGATGGTGCGCGCATTCCCGGCGGCGGTGCGCTTTACCGGCATCTCATTCTCGTACAATGTTGCTTACGCGATTTTCGGTGGTCTGACGCCGATTAGCGTAACGCTGATGATGAGCCTGACGCCAATGGCGCCTGCCTGGTATGTGCTGGCGCTGGCGATAATTGGCTTTATGGTGGGAATCTGGCTGTGGCGCGATAGCCGTCAGCAGTATGCGCAGTTAGATATGTCGCTGCACTCATCATAATGCAAAAAGCGGAGCCAAACAGCTCCGCTTTTCATTTGTCACTCGCCAATCGGCAATACCGTACGACCAAACTTCTCGTTCAGCACTTCGCCCATCGCCAGATAGAACGCACTCGAACCGCAAATAATGCCAATCCAGCCGGCAACGCGCAGCAACCCCGCGTTGTCGGTCAGGTGGCCGATAGCCAGCAGCGCAAACAGCAGCGTCAGGCTGGCGAAGATGAACTGCAGCATTTTCGGTGACTTCAGCGTGCCGAAAAATAGGAATGCAGTGAACACGCCCCACAGCGCGAGATACGCGCCAAGGAAGTGGCCGTCGGCCGCCTCTGCCAGCCCCAGTTTTGGCAGCAGTAGAATCGCTACCAACGTTAACCAGAAGCTGCCGTAAGAGGTAAAGGCGGTCAGCCCGAAGGTGTTGCCTTTCTTATATTCCAGCAGCCCGGCAAAAATTTGCGCGATGCCGCCGTAGAAAATCCCCATCGCCAGGATGATCACATCCATCGCAAACAGGCCGGTGTTGTGTAAGTTGAGCAGGATGGTGGTCATACCGAATCCCATCAGGCCCAACGGGGCGGGATTCGCCAGCGTGGTATTGCTCATAATTCCTCAGAAGCAGCGTTGAAGATGTTGTTCGTGTTTTACACCCGCGCAAACCGCTGGGGGCGCGAGGCGCTGCATAATAAGCGGCCTCTTTTTGCCCAACTTTGATCTGAATCGACGAGAGAATGAAATTTTTTTTAGTTTTAACCCTTGATGCGCATCGAACCGGCCCCATTTACTTGTCATCGAGCGTTGTGAGGCAGCAAAAAAAAGCCTGCTTCAGCAGTTGAAAGTGGTCAGTTTGACCGCATCTCTGTTTCACAACCCAAATTGGCAAAGAATTTAAGTAGGAGACGTTTAGATGGGTAAGATTATTGGTATTGACTTGGGTACAACCAACTCATGTGTTGCAGTTATGGATGGTGGTAAAGCACGCGTACTGGAAAACGCCGAAGGCGATCGCACCACGCCGTCGATCATTGCGTATGCACAAGATGGCGAAACTCTGGTGGGTCAACCGGCTAAACGTCAGTCTGTGACCAACCCGCAGAACACCCTGTTTGCGATCAAGCGCCTGATTGGCCGTCGCTTCCAGGACGAAGAAGTACAGCGTGATATTAAAATTATGCCGTACAAAATCATCGGCGCAGATAACGGCGACGCATGGCTGGACGTAAAAGGCCAGAAAATGGCACCGCCGCAGATCTCGGCTGAAGTGCTGAAAAAGATGAAGAAAACCGCGGAAGATTTCCTCGGTGAAGCCGTCACTGAAGCGGTTATTACCGTTCCAGCTTACTTCAACGATGCGCAGCGTCAGGCGACCAAAGACGCCGGCCGTATCGCGGGTCTGGAAGTAAAACGTATCATCAACGAACCAACCGCAGCTGCACTGGCTTACGGCCTGGATAAAGGTCAGGGCAACCGCACCATCGCGGTATACGACCTGGGCGGCGGTACTTTCGATATCTCAATCATTGAGATCGACGACGTTGATGGCGAGAAAACCTTTGAAGTTCTGGCAACCAACGGTGATACCCACCTGGGTGGTGAAGACTTCGATAGCCGTCTGATTAACTATCTGGTGGCTGAATTTAAGAAAGATCAGGGCATCGATCTGCACAACGATCCGCTGGCCATGCAGCGTCTGAAAGAAGCGGCAGAGAAAGCCAAGATCGAGCTGTCTTCAGCACAGCAGACCGACGTTAACCTGCCTTACATCACGGCGGATGCGACCGGTCCTAAGCACCTGAACATCAAAGTAACACGTGCGAAACTGGAATCACTGGTTGAAGACTTGGTTTCTCGCTCTATCGAGCCGTTGAAAGTAGCTCTGCAGGATGCGGGTCTGTCTGTTTCAGACATCAACGACGTGATCCTGGTGGGCGGTCAAACGCGTATGCCAATGGTTCAGGCCAAAGTGACTGAGTTCTTTGGTAAAGAGCCACGTAAAGATGTGAACCCGGATGAAGCGGTAGCCGTGGGTGCTGCGGTTCAGGGCGGCGTGTTGGCGGGTGAAGTGAAAGACGTTCTGCTGCTGGACGTGACTCCGCTGTCGCTGGGTATCGAAACCATGGGCGGCGTGATGACTTCGCTGATCAGCAAGAACACCACCATCCCAACCAAGCACAGCCAGGTGTTCTCTACCGCTGAAGATAACCAGTCTGCCGTGACGATTCACGTGCTGCAGGGTGAGCGTAAGCGTTCAGGTGATAACAAATCCCTGGGCCAGTTCAACCTCGACGGTATCCAGGCTGCACCGCGCGGTATGCCGCAGATCGAAGTCACCTTCGATATCGATGCGGATGGTATCCTGCACGTGTCTGCGAAAGACAAAAACAGCGGTAAAGAGCAGAAGATCACCATCAAGGCCTCTTCTGGTCTGAATGAAGAAGAGATCGAAAAAATGGTGCGTGACGCGGAAGCGAACGCCGAGTCTGACCGCAAGTTCGAAGAGCTGGTTCAGACCCGTAACCAGGGCGATCAGATTTCGCACAGCACCCGTAAGCAGCTGGACGAAGCGGGCGACAAACTGTCTGCTGACGACAAAGCGCCAATCGAAGCTGCGTTGACCGAGCTGAACACCGCGCTGAAAGGCGAAGACAAAGCAGAAATCGAAGCCAAAATGCAGGCATTGATGGAAGTGTCCAGCAAACTGATGGAGCTGGCACAGCAGCAGGGTCAGGCAGCTGATGCAGGCGATGCTTCTGCACAGAAAGAAGACGACGTTGTCGACGCTGAGTTCGAAGAAGTTAAAGACAAAAAATAATTGCCCCTGACCGGGCGCGACAGCTGGCCTGACAGCCGTTGAAACCAGCACGGGCGTAGGAGATCTCTCCACGCCCGTGCGATCATGTTAAGGGCAGAACAAATATGGCTAAGAGTGATTTATACGAGATCTTAGGCGTCTCTAAATCCGCAGATGAGCGTGAAATCAAAAAGGCTTATAAGCGCCTGGCGATGAAATACCATCCGGACCGTAATCCGGACAATAAAGAAGCCGAAGCGAAGTTTAAAGAAATTAAGGAAGCCTACGAAATTCTGACCGACGCACAGAAGCGTGCGGCCTACGACCAATATGGTCACGCAGCCTTTGAACAAGGCGGCATGGGCGGCGGTGGTGGCTTCGGCGGCGGCGGTGCTGACTTCAGCGATATCTTTGGCGACGTATTTGGCGATATCTTTGGTGGTGGCCGCCGTCAGCGTGCCGCTCGTGGCGCCGATTTACGCTACAACATGGAGCTAACGCTGGAAGAAGCGGTACGCGGCGTGACCAAAGAGATCCGCATTCCAACACTGGAAGAGTGCGATGTCTGCCACGGCAGCGGCGCGAAAGCGGGGACTAAACCGCAGACCTGTCATACCTGTCACGGCGCAGGCCAGGTGCAGATGCGTCAGGGCTTCTTCACCGTGCAGCAGGCGTGTCCGACCTGTCACGGTCGCGGTTCAGTGATCAAAGATCCGTGCAATGCTTGTCATGGTCACGGTCGCGTTGAGCGCAGTAAAACCCTGTCGGTGAAAATTCCAGCAGGCGTGGATACCGGCGATCGCATTCGTCTGACCGGCGAAGGTGAAGCGGGCGAACAGGGCGCACCAGCGGGCGATCTGTACGTTCAGGTTTCGGTGAAAAAGCACCCGATCTTCGAGCGTGAAGATAACAACCTGTATTGCGAAGTGCCGATTAACTTCGCGATGGCAGCATTGGGCGGCGAGATTGAAGTGCCGACGCTTGATGGGCGTGTGAACCTGAAAGTGCCTTCTGAGACGCAAACCGGTAAGCTGTTCCGCATGCGCGGTAAAGGCGTGAAATCGGTGCGTGGCGGGGCGGTAGGCGATTTGCTGTGTCGTGTGGTGGTGGAAACGCCAGTCAGCCTCAATGACAAACAGAAAGCGTTACTGCGCGAACTGGAAGAGAGTTTTGGCGGCCCGAGCGGCGAGAAAAACAGCCCGCGCTCCAAAAGCTTCCTCGACGGCGTGAAGAAGTTTTTTGACGATTTAACACGTTAATCCCGTCTGACATACCTAATGAAGCGGAGAGGAAACTCTCCGCTTTTTTTATGTTTTCCCGCCAACGCGTCGCTCCTGATATAAGCTCAATCTGCCTGGCGTGAGATAAAAGCAGAAACCCTTTCGTAATGCATCGGTATTATCGAGTCGTTAACGAGACATAAGCTGCTTTTAACGAGGTGTTTGAGTCGCTACACTTCTCAGCCTAAATGTCTCTACTCAGGAGGAGTTGTGAACAAACCCCGTTCTCTTCGAAGCTTACTGAAAAGCTTTATTGCCAGTGATGCCAGCAACGGCATGGTGCTGATTCTGGCGGCCGTCGCGGCAATGATTTTGGCTAACAGCGCGGAAACCGCTCAAGCTTATCAATCGTTTCTCGCCGAACCGGTGCAGATTCGCTTCGGTGCATTAGACATCAGCAAAAACCTGCTGCTGTGGATCAACGATGCCATGATGGCGCTGTTTTTCCTGTTAATTGGTTTGGAAGTGAAACGTGAACTGATCACCGGTGAACTCGCCAGCCGCGATCGCGCCATTTTCCCGGTGATTGCGGCAATTGGCGGCATGGTTATGCCGGGACTGATTTTCCTGATGCTTAATCATGGCGATCCTATTGCACGTAACGGCTGGGCAATTCCTACTGCTACTGATATCGCCTTTGCTTTGGGCGTGCTGGCACTGTTGGGCAGCCGCGTGCCAACCGCGCTGAAAGTGTTCCTGATGGCGCTGGCGATTATTGATGATCTCGGCGCTATCGTGATTATCGCGCTGTTCTACACCAGCGATCTCTCCGTGCTGTCGCTGAGCGTAGCGGCAGGTGCGATTGTGCTGCTGGCGATTCTCAATCGTTGCGGCGTGCGTAACATTGCCATCTATATGTTAGTCGGCATTGTGCTGTGGACGGCGGTGCTTAAATCGGGTGTGCACGCAACGTTAGCAGGCGTGATTGTTGGCTTCTTCGTGCCGCTGGAAGAGAAGAACGGCCATTCTCCAGCCGAGCATTTGGCGCATGGTTTAATGCCGTGGGTAAACTGGCTGATTCTGCCGCTGTTCGCTTTTGCCAACGCCGGCATTTCGCTGAGCGGCATTACCTTTATGGATACGCTGTCGCCAGAGCCGCTGGGCATCATTCTCGGCTTGCTGATTGGTAAACCGTTGGGTATCACGCTGTTCTGCTGGCTGGCGGTGAAGTGGCGGCTGGCGGTGTTGCCGGCGGGCACCACGATACGCGATATCATGGCGATTGGTGTGCTGTGCGGTATCGGCTTCACCATGTCAATCTTTATCAGTTCGCTGGCGTTTGATGCCGCCCATGAGCAACTGGTGACCTTCTCCAAGCTGGGGATTCTCAGTGGCTCGCTGCTCTCAGCGGTGATTGGTTACACGCTGCTGCGCATCAAATTGCGTTAAAAGAGGAAGGGGGCGAAAGCCTCCTTTTTTGCCGATGAATCAGCTCAACTTTAATCATCTCTACTATTTCTGGCAGGTGTGTAAAACTGGTTCGGTGGTGCGCGCGGCGGATGTGCTGTGCCTGGCGCCACAGACGGTCACTGGCCAGATTAAATCGCTGGAAGAGCAACTCGGCGGCGTGCTGTTTCGTCGTCAGGGGCGCGGTTTAGTGCCGACGGAGCTTGGTCAGCTGGTGTTCCGCTATGCCGACCGCATGTTCATGCTGAGCCAGGAGATGCTCGATATCGTTAACTACCGCAAAGAGTCGCATCTGCTGTTTGATGTTGGCGTGGCGGATGCGCTATCTAAGCAACTGGTGAGCAAGGTGCTGGAGGCTGCGGTGGTGGCTGAAGAGCGAATCCATCTGCGCTGCTTTGAATCGACGCACGAGATGCTGCTGGAACAGCTAAGCCAGCACAAGCTGGATATGATCCTTTCCGATTGCCCGATTGATTCGACTCAGCAGGAAGGGCTGTTTTCGGTCAAGCTGGGCGAGTGTCCGATCAGCTTCTGGTGCAACACGCCGTTACCGACTTTGCCGTTTCCTGCCTGCCTGGAAGAGCGGCGTTTGCTGATTCCGGGCCGTCGCTCGATGCTGGGTCGCAAACTGCTGAACTGGATTCACAGCCAGGGATTGCAGGTGGAGATTCTGGGCGAGTTTGATGATGCGGCATTAATGAAAGCTTTTGGTGCGCTGAACAACGCGATATTTGTGGCTCCGACGCTGTATGGCGACGAGATTTATCGGGATGACGCCATCAAAGAGATTGGGCGGTTGGATGCGGTAATGGAGGAGTATCACGTGATCTTTGCCGAACGGATGATTCAACATCCGGCGGTACAGCGGATCTGTCATCGCGACTTTAGTGCGCTGTTTACCACTGAATCGCAGGCATAAAAAAACCGGCTAAGCGCCGGTTCTTTTTTACAAAGCGATTAACAGACGGGCGATTAAGCCAGTTTGTTGATCTGAGCAGTCAGGTTTGCTTTATGACGTGCAGCTTTGTTTTTGTGGATCAGACCTTTAGCAGCCTGACGGTCCACGAGTGGTTGCATTTCGTTGAATGCGTTCTGCGCAGCAGCTTTGTCGCCTGTTGCGATAGCCGCGTATACTTTCTTGATGAAAGTACGCATCATTGAACGGTTGCTTGCGTTATGCTTGCGACGTTTCTCAGATGTTACGGCGCGTTTCTTAGCTGATTTGATATTAGCCAAGGTCCAACTCCCAAATGTGATCTATATGGACAAATCAAAGGCCGAGGACTATGCCTTTTGCGCCTTCTTATGTCAATGGATTTGTGCAAATAAGCGTCGTTTTAAAAACAACACTCGATTACGTAATTGATGGCGCAGGATTCTACCAGCAACGCGGCGTTGAATACAGTATTTCGCAGCAAAAATCTTCAGATCCTTGCTAAGCAACTGGCCACGCGTGGAATAAGCCGCGCCAGAAGCAGGAAAGGCACGTATACGGGTTAACCTAAACGCCATTCAAGGGTATAATCCGCCGATTTCCACCGGTTTGAGTCAGCCATGAAGTTTATCCGCGGTATTTATAATCTGAAAGAGCAGCATCGCGGCTGCGTCCTGACCATTGGCAATTTCGACGGCGTACATCGCGGCCACCAGGCTTTGATGGCGCAACTGATTGCCGAAGGACGAAAACGCAATCTGCCGGTGGTGGTGATGGTATTTGAGCCACAACCGCTTGAGCTGTTTGCCGGCGATAAAGCCCCGGCGCGCCTTACGCGTTTGCGTGAAAAGCTGAAGTACCTCGAACAAGCGGGTGTTGATGCCGTACTCTGCGTACGTTTTGATCGTCGCTTCGCTGCGCATTCGGCGCAGAGTTTTATTTCCGAATTGCTGGTGGACAAGCTGAACGTCAAGTTCCTTGCCGTCGGCGATGATTTCCGCTTCGGCGCTGGTCGCCAGGGGGATTTCCTGTTATTACAGAAAGCCGGTGCGGAGTATGGCTTTGAGGTTATCAGCACCCAGACTTATTGTGACAGCGGCAAGCGCATCAGCAGTACCGCCGTTCGTCAGGCGCTGGCGCAGGATGATTTTGCGCAAGCCGAAGCGCTGCTTGGCCATCCGTTCAGCATCTCAGGCCGCGTAGTGCACGGCGATGCACTCGGGCGCACTATCGGTTTCCCAACGGCTAATCTCCCTTTGCGTCGCACCGTTACGCCGGTTAAAGGCGTGTTTGCGGTGGCAGTGTTGGGCCTTGGCGATCAGCCGCTGCCCGGCGTGGCCAATATTGGTACGCGCCCAACGGTAAAAGGTTTACGTCAGCAGCTTGAAGTTCATCTGCTCGACACACATATGAATCTCTATGGGCGTCACATTGAAGTGGTGCTGAAACAGAAGATTCGCGATGAACAGCGTTTCGCTTCGCTGGACGCGCTGAAAGAACAAATTGCGAAAGATGTGGTGACAGCCCGCCAATTCTTTGGGCTAAAAACACCGGTTTAATGACCGAAATACGGAATCGAGAATCTGATGAGTGACTATAAATCTACCCTGAATTTGCCGGAAACGGGGTTCCCGATGCGTGGCGATCTGGCCAAGCGTGAACCGGGAATGCTGCAACGTTGGTATGATGACAACCTGTACGGCATCATCCGCGAAGCCAAAAAAGGGAAAAAAACCTTTATTTTGCATGATGGCCCTCCTTATGCGAACGGCAGCATTCATATTGGTCACTCAGTTAACAAGATTCTGAAAGACATTATCGTTAAGTCGAAAGGCATGGCGGGCTACGACTCGCCGTACGTTCCAGGTTGGGACTGCCACGGCTTGCCGATTGAGCACAAAGTTGAGCAGATGATTGGTAAGCCGGGCGAGAAAGTGAGCGCGGCTGAATTCCGTGCCGCTTGCCGCCAATACGCGGCGGAGCAGGTTGAAGGCCAGAAAAATGACTTCATCCGTCTCGGCGTGCTCGGTGACTGGGATCGTCCTTATCTGACGATGAACTTCCAGACCGAAGCCAACATCATTCGTGCGCTGGGTAAAATCATCGGCAACGGCCATCTGCACAAAGGCGCGAAGCCGGTGCACTGGTGCATGGATTGCCGCTCGGCGCTGGCTGAAGCGGAAGTTGAGTATTACGACAAAACCTCGCCATCCATCGACGTGATGTTCAATGCCGTTGATGCCGATGCGGTGCGCGCGAAGTTTGGCGTCGCCGCGTCAGAAGGCCCGGTTTCACTGGTGATCTGGACCACCACGCCGTGGACCATGCCAGCCAACCGCGGTATCTCGCTGCATCCGGAATTTGAATACCAGCTGCTGCAGATCGACGGTCGCAGCCTGATTCTCGCCAAAGAGATGGTTGAGAGCGTGATGAAGCGCGCGGGCATCAGCGACTGGACTGTGCTGGGCGAATGCAACGGCGCGGCGCTGGAGCTGCAGCTGTTCCAGCATCCGTTCCTCGAGCAGATCCAATCGAAAGTGGTTCTGGGTGAGCACGTGACGCTGGAAGCCGGTACCGGTGCGGTACACACCGCGCCGGGCCACGGCCCGGATGACTATGTTATCGGTCAGAAATACGGTCTGGAAACCGCCAATCCGGTGGGTCCGGATGGCGCGTATCTGCCAGGCACCTACCCTACGCTTGATGGCGTAAACGTCTTTAAAGCCAACGACATGATCGTTGAGCTGCTGAAAGAGAAGGGCGCGCTGCTGCACGTTGAGAAACTGCTGCACAGCTACCCGCACTGCTGGCGCCATAAAACGCCAATCATCTTCCGTGCCACGCCACAATGGTTCATCAGCATGGATCAGAAAGGCCTGCGTGCGCAGTCGCTGAAAGAGATCAAAGGCGTGCAATGGATCCCGGATTGGGGCCAGGCGCGTATCGAAGCGATGGTAGCGAACCGTCCGGACTGGTGTATCTCACGTCAGCGTACGTGGGGTGTGCCGATGGCGCTGTTCGTGCATAAAGAGAGCGAGCAGCTGCATCCGGATACGCTGGAGCTGATGGAGAAAGTCGCGAAACGGGTTGAGCAGGACGGCATCCAGGCGTGGTGGGATCTCGATCCGCGCGACCTGATGGGCGACGACGCTGACCACTACGTCAAAGTGCCAGACACCTTAGACGTCTGGTTCGACTCTGGATCTACCAGCTACTCAGTGGTGGATGCGCGTCCTGAATTCGGCGGCCATACGCCAGATATGTACCTGGAAGGTTCGGATCAGCATCGCGGCTGGTTCATGTCTTCACTGATGATCTCCACGGCGATGAAAGGCAAAGCGCCTTATCGTCAGGTACTGACGCACGGTTTCACCGTGGATGGTCAGGGCCGCAAGATGTCGAAATCGATCGGCAACACCGTGGCGCCGCAGGATGTGATGGATAAGCTGGGCGCGGATATTTTGCGTCTGTGGGTCGCTTCTACCGATTATTCCGGTGAGATGGCGGTCTCCGACGAAATCCTGAAGCGTGCCGCAGACAGCTATCGTCGTATCCGTAACACCGCGCGTTTCCTGCTGGCTAACCTTGCTGGCTTCAACCCGGCGACAGATTGCGTCAAGCCGGAAGAGATGGTGGTGGTGGATCGCTGGGCAGTTGGCCGTGCGCTGGCAGCGCAGCAGGATATCGTGCACTCCTACGAAAACTACGATTTCCACGAAGTGGTGCAGCGTCTGATGCACTTCTGCTCGATCGAAATGGGCTCGTTCTATCTCGATGTGATCAAAGATCGTCAGTACACCGCGAAAGGCGACAGCCTGGCGCGTCGCAGCTGCCAAACCGCGTTGTGGCACATCGTTGAAGCGCTGGTGCGCTGGATGGCGCCAATCATGTCCTTCACCGCAGACGAAATCTGGGGCTACCTGCCGGGCGAGCGCGCGAAATATGTGTTCACCGAAGAGTGGTATCAGGATCTGTTTGGTCTGGCGGATAACGAAACGCTGAACGACGCCTACTGGGATGACCTGCTGAAAGTCCGTGGCGAAGTGAACAAGGTGATTGAGCAAGCGCGTAGCGACAAACGCATCGGTGGCGCGCTGGAAGCGACGGTTACGCTGTATGCGGATGCCGAGCTGGCCGCCAAGCTGCAGGCGCTGGGCGATGAGCTGCGTTTCGTGCTGTTAACTTCAGGCGCGACCGTGGCGGATTACGCCACTGCCAGCGATGAAGCGCAGCAGAGCGAGCTGTTCAAAGGTCTGAAAATCGCGCTGCACAAAGCAGAAGGCGAGAAATGTCCGCGCTGCTGGCATTACACTACTGACGTTGGCCAGAATCCGGAGCATGCTGCGGTGTGTGGTCGTTGCTACACCAACGTCGCTGGCAATGGCGAACAGCGGAAATTTGCCTGATGAGTAAAGCGCTATCTTCAACCGGTTTGCGCTGGCTTTGGCTGGTGCTGGTGGTGATCGCCATCGATTTTGGCAGCAAGATGTGGGTCATCAACAACATGATGCTGCATGAAACGCAGCCGCTGATGCCGTTCCTGAACCTGTTCTACGCACATAATTATGGCGCGGCGTTCAGCTTCCTGGCCGACAAAGGCGGCTGGCAGCGCTGGTTCTTCGCCGGCATCGCCATTGCTATCGTGGTGGCGCTGTTGGTGATGATGTATCGCAACGCTGCCAGCAACAAATTAACCAATATTGCCTACGCGCTGATTATCGGCGGGGCGTTGGGTAACCTGTTTGACCGTTCATATCACGGCTTTGTGGTCGATTTTATCGACTTTTATGTCGGTGACTGGCACTTCGCGACCTTTAACATCGCCGACTGTGCCATCTGCATCGGCGCGGCGCTGGTGGTGCTGGAAGGTTTTCTCAGCCCGAACGGCAAACCGGCTAAACAGAAAGGGTAACTGATGACAGACTTAGTTCAGCGCGATAGCGCGTTGCTGGTGCATTTTACGCTGAAGCTGGAGGATGGCTCGACGGCCGAATCCACGCGCGCCAACGGCAAACCTGCGCTGTTCCGTCTGGGTGATGGCAGCCTGTCGGGTGCGCTGGAACAGCAGCTACTCGGGCGTAAAGTGGGCGACAAGCACGCATTTACGCTGGAGCCGGAAGATGCATTTGGCGGCACCAGCCCGGACCTGGTTCAGTACTTCTCACGTCGTGACTTTAACGATGCGGGCGAGCCGGAAGTCGGTGCCATCATGCTGTTCAGCGGCCGCGGCGGCAGCGAAATGCCTGGCGTGATCCGTGAAGTGTCCGGTGACTCGATCACCGTAGACTTCAACCATCCGCTGGCGGGCCAGCGCATTCAGTTTGACATTGAAGTGCTGGAGATTGATCCGGCGCTGGAGGCCAACGATGCAAATCCTGTTAGCTAACCCACGCGGTTTCTGCGCAGGCGTTGATCGCGCCATCAGCATCGTTGAGCGCGCGCTGGAGATGTACGGCGCGCCCATCTACGTGCGTCACGAAGTGGTGCATAACCGCTACGTCGTCAGCAGCCTGCGCGAGCGCGGGGCGATCTTTATTGAAGAGATCGCTGAAGTGCCGGATAACGCTATTTTGATCTTCTCCGCACACGGCGTATCGCAAGCGGTTCGCGCCGAAGCCAAAGCACGTAACCTCACCATGCTGTTTGATGCGACCTGTCCGCTGGTGACCAAAGTGCATATGGAAGTGGCGCGCGCCAGCCGTAAAGGTGTTGAAGCTATTCTTATTGGTCACGCGGGGCATCCGGAAGTGGAAGGCACCATGGGCCAGTACAGCAATCCCAACGGCGGCATGTATCTGGTGGAATCGCCGGAAGATGTGTTCAAGCTGAACGTCAAAGATGAGAGCAACCTGTGCTTTATGACGCAGACCACGCTGTCAGTTGATGATACCTCGGACGTGATTGATGCGCTGCGTCAGCGCTTCCCGGCGATTATCGGCCCACGTAAAGATGACATCTGCTACGCCACCACCAACCGTCAGGAAGCAGTTCGCGTGCTGGCGCGTGATGCGGAAGTGGTGCTGGTCGTGGGTTCAAAAAACTCCTCTAACTCCAATCGTCTGGCCGAACTGGCGCAGCGTGCTGGTAAGCTAGCGAAGCTGATTGATACGGCTGATGACATTCAGGAAGAGTGGGTCAAAGACAAGCAGATCATCGGCGTCACGGCGGGCGCTTCTGCCCCTGATATTCTGGTGCAGCAGGTGATTCAGCGTCTGCGTGAGCTCGGCGGTGAAGCAGCGATTGAGCTGATTGGCCGCGAAGAGAACATCGTGTTTGAAGTACCGAAAGAGCTGCGCGTAGAAGTGCGTAACGTGCAGTAAGTGGTTTACACCGCAGTAAAATCAGGCCGACATTGTTCGGCCTTTTCTTTGCCTGTCGCTGTAGAAAATCCTACTTCCAGCATGCGGGATTGCTTTTACTGATAATGTTTCGCGGCTGGCATAAAATTCTTATATCCCTTTATTATTGTGGCGTGACTGTTATCTGACCGTTAACCTGTTTACGCTTTACATGCATAGATTTGTATCAGGAATGAATAATTATGAGTGAAATCCGCATTGCTATCGTTGGTGCGCCGGGTCGCATGGGACGCAATTTGATTCAGGCCGTACAGCAGGCGGAAGGTGTTGCGCTAGGCGCAGCACTGGCGCGTAGCGGTTCGTCATTGCTGGGCGTAGATGCTGGCGAACTGGCGGGCATCGGCAAAACGGGCGTGATCGTCTCTGACGACCTGCAAAAGGTGGTTAACGACTTCGATGTCCTGATCGATTTCACCCGTCCGGAAGGCACGCTGGAGTATCTGGCGTTTTGTCGACAGCACAACAAAGCGATGGTGATCGGTACCACCGGTTTTGATGAAGCAGGCAAAGCGGCGATTCGCGCGGCCGCCGAAGAGATAGGCATCGTGTTTGCCGCCAACTTCAGCGTGGGCGTCAATCTGGTGCTGAATCTGCTGCAACAGGCGGCGAAGGTGATGGGCGACTACGCGGACATTGAAATTGTAGAAGCGCACCATCGTCACAAAGTTGATGCACCATCAGGCACTGCGCTGGCGATGGGCGAAGCGATTGCCGATGCCATGAAGTGGAATCTGGATGAACACGCGGTGTATGCCCGTGAAGGTCATACCGGTGAGCGTAAAGCGCAAACCATCGGATTTGCTACCGTGCGCGCTGGTGATATCGTCGGTGAACACACCGCGATGTTTGCAGATATTGGTGAGCGCGTAGAGATTAGCCACAAGGCTTCCAGCCGCATGACCTTTGCAAATGGTGCAGTTAAAGCGGCAAGCTGGTTAAAGAACAAGAAATCTGGCCTTTACGACATGCGTGATGTGCTGGATTTATCGATGTTGTGAGTGTTGTGAACCATCGTGATGTGGTTATTTCAATCGGTAAGACCTTGATTGACGAGGGCAATGTGATCATTGCCCTTTATTTTATCTGTAAATGAACATTTTGCTATATTATTGGTTCGAAGTGCTTATTTGTCGAAGTTTATGAGTGATTATCAGGCTTGCGATGGCTAATTTTGACCGTTTGGTCAAAAATTTATGCGCGCCAGCACCAGTTTGCCATTATCGCCGTCAGGCAACCGATTATTTTTCCGAGTTATCTCACTCTTTTATCGCCTTTCACCGTTTTTAACATTCAGTTGCCCGAAATATACAAAAAAATAACCACATGTTGTAGACAAGGTGCGGGGCGATCATTAGAATGCGCGCAATTTGCCAAAATTCGAGTACTCAGGCGGGTTTTGCATTGATTCTGGTACTGCTTTTGAATTAATATGCAAATATTGTGACTGTTTATTCCCTGGAGGATGTTTTGATTAAGTCAGCGCTCTTGGTTCTGGAAGACGGAACCCAATTCCACGGTCGGGCCATCGGGGCTACGGGGTCGGCAGTGGGGGAAGTTGTTTTCAACACTTCAATGACCGGTTATCAAGAAATCCTCACTGATCCTTCCTATTCCCGCCAAATCGTTACCCTCACTTATCCCCATATCGGCAATGTTGGCGTTAACGCCGCCGATGAAGAATCCAGCCAAATCCATGCTCAAGGCCTCGTTATTCGCGATCTGCCGCTGATTACCAGCAACTTCCGCAGCGAAGAAAGTCTGGCAGCTTACCTGCAGCGCAATAACATCGTTGGCATCGCCGATATCGACACGCGCAAACTGACCCGTTTGCTGCGCGAGAAGGGTGCACAGAGCGGCTGCATTATTGCGGGTGATAATCCGGATGCCGCACTGGCGCTGCAGAAAGCGCAGGCGTTCCCGGGCTTGAAAGGCATGGATCTGGCGAAAGAAGTGACCACCGCGGAAACCTACGCGTGGCAGCAAGGTAGCTGGACACTGGAAGGTGACCTGCCGGAGCAGAAAACGTCGGAAGAGCTGCCGTTCCATGTGGTGGCGTACGATTACGGCGCTAAGCGCAACATCCTGCGTATGCTGGTGGATCGCGGCTGCCGCCTGACGGTCGTGCCGGCGCAAACTCCAGCGGAAGAGGTTCTGGCACTTAATCCAGACGGTATTTTTCTGTCGAACGGTCCTGGCGACCCGGAGCCATGCGACTATGCCATTAACGCCATTCAGGCATTCCTGAAAACCGATGTTCCGGTATTCGGTATCTGCCTTGGGCACCAGCTGTTAGCGCTGGCGAGCGGTGCCAAAACCATCAAGATGAAACTCGGCCACCACGGCGGCAACCATCCGGTGAAAGATCTTGATAACAACACCGTGATGATCACCGCACAGAACCACGGTTTTGCGGTTGATGACAGCCAATTACCGGCCAATCTGCGCGTGACGCATGTGTCGCTGTTCGACCAAACCGTGCAGGGCATTCATCGTACTGACAAACCGGCCTTCAGCTTCCAGGGACACCCGGAAGCGAGCCCAGGCCCGCACGATGCGGCGCCACTGTTCGATCACTTTATCGAATTGATCAAAGCATACCGTTCTAACGCGAAGTAATCAGGAGCCCACGATGCCAAAACGTACAGACATAAAATCCATCCTGATTCTTGGTGCTGGCCCGATCGTTATCGGCCAGGCATGTGAATTTGACTACTCCGGTGCGCAGGCGTGTAAAGCGCTGCGTGAAGAGGGCTACCGCGTCATTCTGGTGAACTCGAACCCGGCAACCATTATGACCGACCCGGAAATGGCCGATGCGACCTACATCGAGCCGATTCACTGGGAAGTGGTACGCAAGATTATCGAAAAAGAGCGCCCGGATGCGGTGCTGCCAACCATGGGCGGCCAGACAGCGCTGAACTGTGCGCTGGAGCTGGAGCGTCAGGGCGTGCTGGCTGAGTTCGGCGTCACCATGATTGGTGCAACTGCCGATGCCATCGATAAAGCTGAAGATCGTCGTCGCTTCGACGTGGCGATGAAGAGCATTGGTCTGGGCACCGCACGTTCCGGTATCGCGCATACCATGGAAGAAGCGCTGGCGGTGGCTGAAGACGTTGGCTTCCCGTGCATCATCCGCCCTTCCTTTACGATGGGCGGCACCGGCGGCGGTATCGCCTATAACCGCGAAGAGTTCGAAGAGATTTGCGAACGCGGTCTGGACTTGTCGCCAACCAATGAGCTGCTGATTGATGAGTCGCTGATTGGCTGGAAAGAGTACGAGATGGAAGTGGTACGTGATAAAAACGACAACTGCATCATCGTCTGCTCGATCGAAAACTTCGATGCAATGGGCATCCACACCGGTGACTCTATCACCGTGGCGCCCGCGCAAACTCTGACCGACAAAGAGTATCAAATCATGCGTAACGCCTCGCTGGCGGTACTGCGTGAAATCGGTGTCGAAACCGGTGGTTCGAACGTCCAGTTCTCGGTGAATCCGAAAGATGGCCGTATGATCGTCATCGAAATGAACCCGCGCGTATCGCGTTCGTCAGCGCTGGCTTCAAAAGCGACCGGCTTCCCGATTGCCAAAGTGGCGGCGAAACTGGCGGTGGGCTTTACCCTTGATGAGCTGATGAACGACATCACCGGCGGCTTAACGCCTGCGTCGTTCGAACCCTCTATCGACTACGTCGTTACCAAGATTCCTCGCTTCAATTTCGAGAAGTTCGCCGGTGCCAACGATCGTCTGACCACGCAGATGAAATCGGTCGGTGAAGTGATGGCGATTGGCCGCACCTTCCAGGAATCGATGCAGAAAGCGCTGCGCGGTCTGGAAGTCGGTGCCAACGGTTTCGACCCGAAAGTCAGCCTCGACGATCCAGAAGCGTTAACGCGCATTCGCCGCGAACTGAAAGATGCCGGTTCTGACCGTATCTGGTACATCGCCGATGCGTTCCGCGCCGGCATGTCAGTTGATGGTGTGTTCAACCTCACCAACATTGATCGCTGGTTCCTGGTGCAGATTGAAGAGCTGGTGCGTCTGGAAGAGCAGGTTGAACGCGAAGGTGTGAACTCGCTGAACGCGGAGTTCCTGCGCGCGCTGAAGCGTAAAGGCTTTGCTGATGTCCGTCTGGCCGCGCTGGCGGGCGTATCTGAAGGCGAAATCCGTAAGCTGCGTCAGCAATTTAACCTGCATCCGGTTTATAAACGCGTTGATACCTGCGCGGCTGAATTCGCCACCGACACCGCCTATATGTACTCAACCTACGAGGAAGAGTGCGAAGCCAATCCAAACCAGGATCGTGAAAAAATCATGATTCTGGGCGGCGGTCCAAACCGTATCGGCCAGGGCATTGAGTTCGATTACTGCTGCGTGCATGCGGCGCTGGCGCTGCGTGAAGACGGTTACGAGACCATCATGGTCAACTGTAACCCGGAAACCGTCTCAACCGACTACGACACCTCGGATCGCCTCTACTTCGAGCCGGTCACGCTGGAAGATGTGCTGGAAATCGTGCGTATCGAGAAGCCGAAAGGCGTCATCGTACAGTACGGCGGCCAGACGCCGCTGAAACTGGCACGCGCGCTGGAAGCGGCTGGCGTGCCGGTGATTGGTACCAGCCCGGACTCGATTGACCGTGCAGAAGACCGTGAGCGTTTCCAGCAGGCGGTTGATCGCCTGAGCCTGAAGCAGCCGGCTAACGCCACCGTTGCCACGCTGGAACAGGCCGTTGAGAAAGCGGCTGGGATCGGTTATCCGCTGGTGGTGCGTCCTTCTTATGTGCTGGGCGGCCGTGCGATGGAGATTGTTTACGACGAAATCGACCTGAAGCGTTACTTCCAGACGGCGGTGTCGGTCTCTAACGATGCGCCAGTGCTGCTGGATCGCTTCCTCGATGATGCGGTTGAGGTGGATGTTGATGCGATTTGCGACGGCGAGCGCGTACTGATTGGCGGCATCATGGAGCACATCGAGCAGGCGGGCGTGCACTCCGGTGACTCCGCATGTTCACTGCCGGCCTACACGCTGAGCACTGAAATCCAGAACGTGATGCGTCAGCAGGTGGAAAAACTGGCCTTCGAGCTGAACGTACGTGGCCTGATGAACGTGCAGTTCGCGGTGAAGGACAATGAAGTTTACCTGATTGAGGTCAACCCACGTGCCGCGCGTACCGTGCCGTTCGTGTCGAAAGCCACTGGCGTGGCGCTGGCGAAGGTTGCCGCGCGCGTGATGGCAGGTAAAACGCTGGCTGAACAGGGCGTCACCAAAGAAGTAATTCCACCGTATTACTCGGTGAAAGAAGTGGTGCTGCCGTTCAACAAGTTCCCAGGCGTTGACCCAATCCTCGGCCCAGAGATGCGCTCTACCGGTGAAGTGATGGGCGTCGGCCGCACCTTCGCTGAAGCCTTCGCCAAAGCGATGCTGGGTGCGCAGAGCAACATGAAGAAAACCGGTCGCGCGTTGCTGTCAGTGCGTGAAGGCGATAAGAAACGTATCGTCGACCTGGCGGCAAAACTGCAGAAGTTTGGTTTCGAGCTGGATGCGACACACGGTACCGCTGTGGTGCTGGGCGAAGCGGGCATCAATCCACGTCTGGTAAACAAGGTGCATGAAGGTCGTCCGCACATTCAGGATCGCCTGAAGAATGGCGAATATACCTACATCGTCAACACCACGGCGGGACGTCAGGCGATTGAAGACTCCAAGCTGATTCGTCGTAGTGCGCTGCAGTACAAAGTGCATTACGACACCACGCTGAACGGCGGTTTTGCCACAGCGATGGCGCTGAACGCAGATCCAACGGAGCAGGTAATTTCGGTGCAGGAAATGCACGCGCAAATTAAAGGCTGATTCCAATTGGCTACCCATTAACGGCTCCTGCGGGGGCCGTTTTTTTATCCTTTTACCAATGCCCGCATTTCCTTATCTGTAAAAATCCTATTGATTTGACATATGTTTTATCAGTTGATGCGGAAAGCGTTACACCTCGGAATATCCGCACAAAATTATAAATAAGATCCCAGTTAGCGCACCGTACTATTTCGCTCGCTCACCAATAGAGCGCTCACCTTAACTGGGATATAAAAAATGCAAATGCGTGCTTTCACTCTCAGCGCTATTGCTGCGTTACTCGCAGCGGCGCCACTCGCCAGCCAGGCGGAAATTACTTTACTCAAGCAGGATCCACAGGCGGGCGATGCGCTAAGCCGTCTCGACTTCAAAGTGGGCGGCAGTATTCGTCCGCAGTTCCAACATCAGAATGGCGTGAACGACAAATCGTACAAACGTAATGGCTACGACGGTGGCTCACGCTTCCGCTTCAGCGCCAATTATTACCTGTTCGACGACGTAAGCTGGGTCGGTTACTACGAGTTGGGCGTTAACTTCCCGGCCTGGTGGGGTTGGGACAATCATCATGCAGATGGTGCGAATAACACCTCGCGCCGCCAACTTTATACTGGCTTCAAAAGCGCCACCTTGGGTGAGCTCTACTTTGGTCAGCAGAACAGCGTTTACTACGATGTCGTAGGAGCGAAGACCGATATCTGGGATTACGACATGCTGGCGCAGGCGCCGGGCAATGGCATCAATGGTGATTACGATGGTTCTTACCGTTCGCGCAAAATGCTGAAGTACAAAAATACCTTCGGCGATGCGGATGTGTATGCGTCGTATCTGTTTGAAGATAATGAGTTCCTGCCAGGCAACGGCCTACGCTACAAGCGTAAAGGCGGTGGCTCGCTGGGTGTGAACTACCACATCACCAAAGACCTGGCGTGGGGAACCGCGTGGAACTATACCCGCGCCGATATCCGCAATCCAGGCAATGGCGACAGCAAACGCTATGACCAGAATATCTACGGTACCGCTCTGAGCTGGACGCCGGATAACTGGACGCTGTCAGCCGGTGCGGGTTGGTATGAGAACTTCTCCCCAACCAAACGTAATACCGTTAACAATTACTTCGCGGATGACGCGTGGGGCATCGAATACTTTGCTGGCTACAAATTCCCAATTGGTCAGTATGCGGTGAAATCTATTCAGCCTTACTTCATGGGCGACCGTCTGGAGTTCGTCAACGGACGTGACTACAAGCGTATTGATAACGGCGTTGGCGTGAGTGCCCAGCTGGATTACGGCTTCCGTGTCGACTACGAATATGTCATCACCTCCAGCACCGACAAGTCACTGGGCAACGTGAACCTGGTGCGTCTACGCTACGATTTCTAAAGCGTTTCAACGGCTCCTGCGGGAGCCGTTTTCTTTTTTTGCACAGAGTGCGCTTTTCTTTACACTGCGATACCAATAACGCGACGTTTCGCGCCGAGTTGTGCCGCCTCGTCAGCAATTTCTGGCTCCTCGCCCCGCAATTGCCGGGAAAGTCGGTGTAAAACTCTGTCCAATAACAAAAGTGCGGTGGCATCGGAGCTTTACGCAAATAGCGGGGGCGGCCTATCGACGAAAGTTTCGCCTTTACGTATGATGGCGCCAATTTTTTCCAGTAGGTCTTTTAACATGATTAGTCTGATCGCGGCACTGGCAGCGGATCGCATTATTGGTATGGAAAACGCCATGCCATGGAACCTGCCTGCAGATTTGGCATGGTTCAAACGTAATACCTTGAATAAGCCGGTGATTATGGGTCGTCTGACCTTTGAATCGATAGGCCGCCCGCTTCCTGGACGCCTGAACATTGTGGTCAGCAGCCAGCCGGGCAACCATGAAGGCGTCACCTGGGTGACATCGCTGGAAGAGGCGGTAAAAGCGGCGGGTGATGTCGAAGAGATGATGGTGATTGGTGGTGGACGCGTTTACGAGCAGATGCTGGCTCGCGCGGATCGCCTCTACCTGACCCATATCGATGCGGAAGTGGAAGGGGATACGCAGTTCCCGGATTACGAACCGGACGAGTGGCAGTCAACCTTCAGCGAATTTCATGACGCCGATGAGCAGAACTCGCACAGCTACTGCTTCGAGATCCTTGATCGCCGCACGTAACGTTGCCAGTGATGGCGAACCATAAAAAACCCCGCTTATGCGGGGTTTTTTATTTACGGCGTATCACTTAACGGTGGATGCGCACTCACCGCGCTTTCGGCCATCGCCTGTTCGCGATTGGATGCCTGTACGTAATACTGTTTAGTTTCCCAATGCAGCAGCGTCAATGTTCCACCCCAGCAGCAGCCGGTATCCAGACCAATCACATGTTCCGGTGTGCCTTTACCTTCCAGCGATGCCCAGTGACCAAAGATCTGCGTATAGTCGCTGTCGATTTTGCCCGGCACCTTAAACCACGGCTTGAGCGGCGGCGGCGCTGATTCAGGCGACTCTTTGCAGATCATATCCAGCTGGCCGTTCGGGAAGCAGAAGCGCATGCGCGTCAGCGCATTAGTGCTAAAGCGCAGTCGCGCCAGACCGCTGAGTTCCGGCGTCCAGTTGTTTGGCATGTCGCCATACATCGCATCCAGAAACAGCGGATAGCTGTCGCTGGAGAGCACCGCTTCCACTTCACGCGCGCACAGCTGCGCCGTCTCTAAATCCCATTGCGGCGTAATGCCCGCATGCGCCATCAACAGCTTCTTCTCTTCATCTACCTGCAACAGCGGCTGACGACGTAACCAGTTGATCAACTCATCGGCATCATCGGCTTCCAGCAGCGGCGTCAGGCGATCTTTCGGCTTGTTGCGGCTGATACCGGCATACACCGCCAGCAAATGCAGGTCATGATTACCCAGCACCAGGCGCACGCAATTTCCCAGCGATTTTACATAGCGCAGCACATCGAGCGAACCGGGGCCGCGCGCCACCAAATCGCCGGTAAGCCATAAGGTGTCCTGCTGCGGATCGAAGTCAACCTGCGCCAACAGCGCACGAAGCTCGTCATAACAGCCATGAACATCGCCAATCAGGTATGTACTCATTGTCAGTCCGATTAAAACGCGCCGCCCGGACGGGCCGGGCGGAGGAGGATTAGTGAATGTGGGTTTGCACCGCGAGTCGGAACACCGGAATCTCGACGTGGAACTCTTCGCCCGCATCGTCGATCATCACATAGTGGCCTTGCATGGTGCCCATCGGCGTTTCCAGAATCGCGCCGCTGGTGTACTGATACTCGCCGCCGGCCGCAATGTGCGGCTGTTCGCCGACCACGCCTTCACCTTGCACTTCAGTCTCGCGACCGTTGCCGTTGGTGATCAGCCAATAGCGGCTACGCAGCTGGACGTTGCTGCGCCCCAAATTGCGAATGGTGATGGTGTAGGCAAACACGTAGCGATCCTCGTCGGGCAAGGATTGCGACTCCACATACTGACTATGCACATGGATACAGACGCGGGCCAAATCACTCATGCACTCAACTCTCCGGAGTTTCTGCCTGATGCTTGCTCAACCAGTTTGCCAGTTGGCAATATTGCGCCACAGAGACGTTCTCTGCACGCAGCGAGGCATCGATTTCTAATTGATCCAGCGCACCAGCCGCAAACATATGAGCAAGGCTGTTGCGCAGCGTTTTACGGCGTTTACCAAAGGCTTCCGTGGTGATACGGCTCAGCAGACGAATATCGCTGACCGGATACTGTGGCTGCATGTACGGCACTAAACGCACCACGGCCGATTCCACTTTCGGTGCCGGCGTGAAGGATTCTGGTGGCACCTCCAGCACAGGAATAACCTGGCAATAGTACTGCGCCATCACGCTCAAACGACCATAAGCTTTGCTGCCCGGACCGGCGACTAAACGATTCACCACTTCTTTCTGCAGCATGAAGTGCATATCTTTAATCGAACCAGTATAGCTGAAAAGGTGGAACATCAGCGGCGTCGAGATGTTGTACGGTAGGTTGCCGAACACGCGCAGCGGCTGGCCTTTCTCTTGCGCCAGCGCAGAGAAATCAAAGGTCATCGCATCCTGCTGGAAAATGGTCAGCTTAGGACCGAGGAACGGGTGCGTTTGCAGACGCGCAGCAAGGTCGCGGTCCAGCTCGACCACGGTCAGCTCATCCAGACGTTCGCCTACCGGCTCGGTTAATGCACCCAAGCCGGGGCCGATTTCCACGATAGCTTCACCTTTTTGCGGGTGAATGGCGGAGACAATGCTATCGATAATGTACTGATCGTTCAGGAAGTTCTGCCCGAAACGTTTACGGGCGTAATGCCCCTGATGGACGCGATTATTCATTACTGCTCTTGATCATAGTGATGGCGAGATTAAGCGCCGTGATAAAGCTGCCCGGTTCTGCCTGACCGAGACCGGCTAATTCAAGCGCGGTGCCGTGATCGACAGAAGTCCGGATAAAGGGCAGGCCAAGTGTGATATTCACCGCGCGGCCAAACCCCTGAAATTTTAGCACCGGCAAGCCCTGGTCGTGATACATCGCCAGAACCGCATCGGCATGTTGCAGATATTTCGGCTGGAACAGCGTATCGGCTGGCAGAGGTCCGGTAAGTTGGATGCCTTGCTGGCGCAGTTCGTTGAGGGCCGGAATGATAGTATCAATCTCTTCGCGGCCCATATGGCCGCTCTCGCCGGCATGCGGATTAAGGCCGCAGACGAAGATATGAGGATGCGGTAAACCAAACTTCTGCTGCAGATCCCGATGCAGAATGGTGATCACTTCATGCAGCGTGTCGCGGGTAATTGCGGCAGAAACATCTTTCAGCGGCAGATGTGTGGTAGCCAATGCCACACGCAACTCTTCTGTTGCCAGCATCATCACCACTAAATCGCCACCGGCGCGATCGGCAAAAAATTCGGTATGACCGGTAAACGGAATGCCCGCATCGTTGATCACGCCTTTGTGCACCGGACCGGTAATCAGCGCGGCAAATTCGCCGTTCAGACAACCGTCACAGGCGCGCATCAGGGTTTCCAGCACGTAGTGACTGTTTGCGACGCAGAGTTCTCCGGCGGTCACTGGCTGAGCGGTATCGACCTGCAGCAGCGTAAGCGTGCCGGCCTGCTGCGGTTGTGCCGCAACGCCAGGTTGATAATCACGTAGCGTCAGCGGCAAACCCAATAAAGCAGCGCGACGGCGCAAAAGCTCGCCGTCGCAGCAGACCACCAATTCAACCGGCCAGTTTTGCTGCGCCAGTTGCAGGGTGAGGTCGGGACCAATCCCGGCGGGTTCGCCGGGCGTGATCACCACTCGATAATTACTGACCATTGTTATCCAGAATTTTCACGTAAGCACTGGCGCGCTGTTCCTGCATCCAGGTTTGCGCTTCTTCCGCGAATTTACGGTTGAACAGCATGCGATAGGCGCGCTCTTTCTGCGCGGCATCGGTCTTATCAACCTGACGCGTATCCAGTAACTGAATCAAGTGCCAGCCAAATGAGGAGTGAACCGGCTGGCTGACCTGGCCTTTCTGCAGCTTCAGCAATGCATCGCGGAATGCCGGATCGTAAATTTCTGGAGATGCCCAGCCGAGATCGCCGCCCTGGTTAGCCGAACCCGGATCGTCGGAGAACTGTTTGGCCGCTGCGGCGAAGGTGGTTTTACCGCTTTTAATATCCGCTGCAATCTGTTCGATTTTGGCCTGCGCCTGAGCGTCGGTCAGGATCGGTGAAGGCTTCAGCAGAATGTGACGCGCATGCACCTCAGTCACAGAGATGCTTTTGCTTTCGCCACGCAGGTCGTTCACCTTCAGGATGTGGAAACCAACACCTGAACGGATTGGACCGACGATATCGCCTTTCTTCGCGGTGCTCAGCGCCTGCGAGAACAGCGTTGGCAGCTCTTCGATTTTGCCCCAACCCATGTTGCCGCCTTTCAGCGCCTGCGGATCGGCTGAGTAAGTCACGGCCAGCTTGCCGAAGTCTGCACCGCCTTTCAGCTGAGCAACCAGTTGGCGCGCCAGCGTTTCCTGGTCGTCAACCTGCTGCTGCGTCGGGTTTTCTGACAGCGGCAGCAGAATCTGGCTGATGTTAAGCTCAGTACCTTGCGTGTTCTGCGCACCCACCTGCGTAGCCAGCGTATCCACTTCCTGCGGCAGGATAGTGACGCGGCGACGCACTTCGTTGTTACGCACTTCTGAAATCAGCATCTCTTTGCGGATCTGCGCACGATAATCGTTGTAGTTCATACCGTCGTAGGCCAGACGGCTACGCAGCTGATCGAGGCTCATGCGGTTTTGGGCGGCAATGTTCTGAATTGCCTGATCCAGCTGCTGATCGGTAATCTGCACGCCCGCTCTTTCACCCATTTGCAGAATGATGGCATCCATGACCTGACGTTCAAGGATCTGATGACGTAAGGTTTTGTCATCAGGGAGTTGCTGGTTTGCCTGCTGCGCCTGTGATTTCACGGTGCGCATCATGTTATCAACGTCACTTTCCAGTACCACGCCGTTGTTCACGACTGCGGCAACTTTATCAACCACTTGTGGGGCTGCGAACGCAGTGTTAGCGGTAATCGCTACACCAAGAATCAGCATTCTCCAGTTCTTCATACTTTATCCATTGTTGTTTCCGCACTGCGGGAGAGCCTGTCAAACATCACAACATCAGAAAGCGCGCTGGTAAGGGATGATGCCCTGACGCAGCATTTCGTTGGTGCCTAAGCCATAGTTAGAACTCAGACCACGCAGCTCAATGTTGAATGAGATTTGGTTGTCATACTTACTGTCGTTGTTTTCCCAACCGTTGATCTTGCGTTCGTAACCCAGACGAATGGCATAGCAGCACGAGCTGTACTGCAGGCCGACCAGCTGTTCAGCCGGACGACTGTTGCGGGTATCGTAGTAATAACCGCCCACCAGTGACCAGGCATCCGCAATCGGCCAGCTGGCAGTGCCGCCCACCTGTGAAATCCCGTTTTTATAGATCGGGTTAGTCACCAGGCTTGAGTTATTCAGCGCCTGCGCCACATATTCCGGGCTGCTGTAGCGATAGCTCAGCTGCACCATACGATCGGCATCCTGACGATACTCAACTACCGCATTGCCCTGCGCGACGTTATCGAGGCGGGTGTCATATTGCAGACCGCCACGCGCCCCCCAGCGATCGCTGATTTTCCAGTACGTGTCGCCGGCCCAAACCAGGCTGCCGGTGTCATCTTCCTGGTTCGTCTGGTTTACGCCGGTACGAGACGGGGTAAACGAGTAGATTTGACCCACAGAAACGTTAAAACGTTCAACCAGATCGTTATCATAAATACGCGTGGTTACGCCGGTCGCCACTTCATTTGCTGAAGCGATGCGATCCAGGCCGCTATAGGTACGATCGCGGAACAGGCCGGTGTAGTCGGTTTGCAGCAACGTCGAGTCGTACGGATAGATATTGCTCTGGTTACGATAGGGGACATAAAGGTACTGAACACGCGGTTCCAGCGTTTGCGTATAGCCTGGTTCCCAGTCCATATCGCGGTCAAACACCAGGCGGCCATCCACTTTGAACTGGGGCAGCGTGCGGTTGACCGAGTTTTCCAGCTGATTATCACGAGCGGTATTAACCGAGGTGTTGTAATACTCAACGTCATCCTGCTGATAATGGGTTGCCAGGAATTTCGCTTCGGTATCGAGACTCGCCCAGCCGTTAGACAGCGGCAAATTCAACGTTGGCTCAACATGCAGACGCGTGGTTTCAGGCATCTGGCTATTCACGTTGGTAAATTTCACCGCCTGCGCAAAGATTCGACCATCAAACGGCCCCATATCGTTCTGATAGAAGTTCAGATCGAGCTGCGGCATCGCACGATAGACGTTGCTGTTGCTGGTGTTACCAAACACCTGGAAGTCTTTGGTCGACAGCGTCGCGTCCCAGTTGGTATCCGCGTAGCCAAGGCTGAATTTCTGCGTGGCGTAACCATCGGTGGAGCTGTAGTACTTCGACTCAAGATCGTTGAAGTAATAGGGGTCGCTTACTTTGGTGTAGTCAGCGTTGAAGCGCCAGTGCTGGTCGTATACACCCGAATGGCGCCAGTAGAACAGCCAGCGATCGGAACTATCGTCCTGCGCGATACCACGCACTGCTTTGTCATTGTCGTACTGCTTATCTGACTGCAGATAATCCAGCTCCATCAAGCCAGCACCAAACACTGTCAAATAGCGGAATTCGTTCTGCAGCTGCAGACCCCGTTTTTCCATATAGTGCGGCGTGATGGTGGCATCGGCCTGCGGCGCGATGTTCCAGTAATACGGCAGCATGAACTCGAAGCCGTTATTACTGCCGTATTTCGCATTCGGGATCAGGAACCCGGAGCGGCGGCGATCGCCAATCGGTAGCTGTAAATAAGGGCTGTAAAAGACCGGCACATTGCCGAGCTTAAAGCGGGCGTTCCAGATTTCCGCGACTTCTTCCTCGCGGTCCTGGATCACTTCGGAACCGACCACGCTCCAGCTGTTGGAACCCGGCAAACAGGAGGTAAAGCTGCCGTTTTCCAGAATGGTGTAGCGATTGTTACCGCGCAGTTTCATCTGATCGGCATCGCCGCGGCCCTGACGGCCAACCATCTGATAATCACCGTTCCACACGTTGGTGTCTTTGGTGTTCAGATTTGACCAGGCTTTCGGACCTTTGAGGATGACCTGATTATCGTCATAGTGCACATTACCCAGCGCATCCACGGTACGAACCGGCGTGGTTTGTCCTTCCTGCTGACGTTGATGCAGCTGCACCTCATCGGAACGCAGGCGGCTATTGCCTTGCTGCACGTCGACGTTACCGGTGAACACCGCATCATCCGGATAGTTGCCTTTGGCGGAATCAGAATGGATGGTGACCGGCAGCGAGTTGGTGTCGCCATTGACCAGCGGGCGGTTGTAACTCGGCACGCCCAGCATGCACTGCGACATCAGATCGTCGGCGAGTGATGACTGGCTATAAAGCGCTGCACCAATCATGGTAGCCAGCAAGGTAGGTATACGTTTTTTCATACGCGGTTTCGATAATTCCATGAAAACTGGCATCATGCCGACAATCCGGTCAGAGACTAACTTACTGCCCGGCGTTGCGCCAGTGTTAATCCTTGTCTGCCCGCGTTGCCGTTAGGCGCTGAGATAAATGACAGGTATGATAATGCAATTTTCAGCCGCAAGCATGGCGAATTGAGGAGTTTATGCGCTACTGGGGAAAAGTAATTGGTCTGGCGCTCGGGATATTTTCCGGGGCAGGCTTTTGGGGCATTGTACTGGGTCTGATCATTGGTCACATGTTTGACAAAGTGCGCAGCGTAAAAGGACAGGGCTATTTCGCCAATAACCAGGCGCGTCAGACGCTGTTTTTCAGTACCACATTTCAGGTGATGGGCCATTTGACCAAATCAAAAGGGCGCGTCACCGAAGCGGATATCCAGATTGCTTCCTTATTTATGGATCGCATGCAGCTGCATGGCGATGCGCGCACTGCCGCGCAGCGTGCGTTCCGTGAAGGTAAACAGAGCGACTATCCGTTGCGCAGTAAACTGCGCGAGCTGCGCAGCGCCTGCTTTGGCCGGTTTGATTTGATTCGGATGTTTCTGGAAATCCAAATCCAGGCCGCCTTCGCTGATGGTTCACTGCATCCCAACGAACGTCAGGTGCTGTATGTGATTGCCGAAGAGCTGGGTATTTCACGCGCACAGTTCGATCAGTTCCTGCGCATGATGGAAGGCGGTCAGCAGTTTGGTGGTGGCGGTTCTTCCCGCGGCGGCGCCTATCAGCAGGCGCAACGCGGTCCTACGCTGGAAGATGCCTGCAGCGTGCTGGGCGTGAAAAGCAGCGATGATGGCACCACCATCAAGCGCGCCTACCGTAAGCTAATGAGCGAACATCATCCCGACAAGCTGGTGGCGAAAGGTTTACCGCCGGAAATGATGGAGATGGCGAAGCAGAAAGCGCAGGAGATTCAGGCGGCTTACGATCTGATTCGTAAGGAGAAGGGGTTTAAATAATTTTATTGCTGTCCCCCATCCCGGTCTTCCCCCGCAAGAGGGGGAAGGAGATACTGCCCCATGCAGCTTCATCACTAACATGTAGCAACATCTTCCTCCCCCATTTATGGGGGAGGACCGAGGTGGGGGGCAGCAAGCACGGAACGAGGAGAGGGACTGCAAGCACGGACCGAGGAGGGGCAGCATCTCCAACACTAAAATCCCGCCGGCTGCCTGAACGTCATGCTATTGCCAAACGCCGGATGGGTGATCGTCAGCGACTCCGCATGCAACTGCAAACGCGGCGCCATCGCCAGCGCCTCATCATGTGCATAAAAGCGGTCGCCAAGAATCGGATGCCCCAGCGCCAGCAGATGCACACGCAGCTGGTGTGAGCGTCCGGTAATTGGCTTAAGCTTGACGCGCGCACTGTTCGTGGCTTCATACTCCAGCACCTGATATTCGGTCTGCGCCGCTTTGCCGTTCTCGAAACACACCATCTGCTTCGGCCGATTCGGCCAGTCGCAAATCAGCGGCAGATCGATCAAACCCTCTTCTGCCGCTGGATGGCCCCACACGCGCGCCACATAGTATTTGGAAGGCTCGCGCTCACGGAACTGTCGCTTGAGCTCACGCTCAGCCGCTTTATTCAGGGCCACGACGATCACGCCGCTGGTAGCCATATCGAGACGGTGCACCGATTCCGCCTGTGGGAAATCACGCTGGATGCGCGTCATCACGCTATCCTTGTGCTCTTCGAGACGGCCCGGCACCGACAGCAACCCGCTCGGTTTATTCACTACCATAATGTGCTCGTCCTGATACAGAATATGCAGCCAGGGTTCGAGCGGCGGGTTGTAAGCTTCCATCAGCATGATGTCGCGGTCCTGAACATTATTGGTGCGTGACAACGATCAGACGCAGCGCATCGAGACGCCAGCCTGCATCGCCCAGGCTTTCCAACACCTGTTCGCGATTGCTTTCCAGCGCTTCAACCTCGTCATCACGGATGTTGGGGTTAACCGCGCGCAGCGCTTCGAGACGTGACAGCTCAGCACCGAGTTTCTCTTCGGCTTCCACTTTCGCTGCCGCGATAATCGCCTGCGCTTCCGGAACGATCGCTTTTTCGGCCTGGGTCAGAATCTCGTGCACGTCTTGCTGCACCGCATTCACCAGCTTGCTGCCGGTATGACGATTCACCGCATTCAGCTGACGGTTAAAGCTTTCAAACTCCACTTTGCCCGCCAGATTGTTCCCGGCGCGATCCATCAGTAAACGCACCGGCGTTGGCGGCAGGAAGCGGGTGAGCTGCAGACTTTTCGGCGCTTGCGCTTCAACCACATAGATCATCTCGACCAGCAGCGTCCCGACCGGCAGCGCCTTGTTCTTCAGCAGCGACAGCGCACAGCTACCGGTATCGCCCGAAAGGATCAGGTCGAGGCCGTTGAGGATCAGCGGATGTTCCCAGGTAATAAACTGGGTATCTTCGCGCGACAGCGCCTGGTTGCGGTTAAAGGTCACGGTGCAACCCTCTTCCGGCAGGCCAGGGAAATCAGGCACCAGCATGTGATCGGACGGCGTCAGCACGATCAGGCTATCGCTGCGGTCTTCCTGATTGATGCCGACGATATCGAACAGGTTCAGCGCAAAGTTAACCAGATCGGTATCGTTGTCCTGCTCGCCGATGGCATTTGCCAGCTCCTGAGCGGCTTCACCGCCGTTGGAGTTCAGTTCCAGTAAGCGATCGCGTCCCTGTTCCAGCTGTGATTTCAGCGCATCGTGCTGCTTGCGGCTTGCGCTGATGAACTCATCGAGTCCCTGCGGATTTTCCGGCGCGGCAAGATATTCAATCAGCTGATTGTACTCGTTGTCATAAATGGCGCGGCCAGTTGGGCAGGTGTGTTCAAACGCATCCAACCCTTCGTGATACCAGCGCAGCAGCACCGCCTGCGCGGTTTTTTCCAGCCACGGCACCAGAATCTGGATGTCATGCATCTGGCCGATACGATCGAGACGACCGATACGCTGCTCCAGCAGATCCGGGTTGAACGGCAAATCGAACATCACCAAACGGCTGGCGAACTGGAAGTTACGGCCTTCAGAACCGATTTCGGAACACAGCAACACCTGCGCGCCATCCTCTTCGGAGGCGAAGAAGGCTGCTGCGCGGTCGCGTTCGATAATCGACAAGCCTTCGTGGAACACGGCGGCACGGATGCCTTCGCGCTCACGCAGCACCTGCTCCAGCTGCAGCGCGGTGGCGGCTTTGGCGCAGATCACCAGCACTTTCTCTTTGCGGTTGCTGGTGAGGTAACCCATCAGCCACTCAACGCGCGGATCGAAGTTCCACCATGTACCGCTATCGCCTTCAAATTCCTGATAAATCTGCTCGGGATACAGCATGTCACGCGCGCGCTCTTCTGCGCTTTTGCGCGTGCCCATGATGCCGGAGACTTTAATCGCGGTTTGATACTGCGCCGGCAGCGGCAGACGAATCTGGTGCAGCTCGCGTTTCGGGAAGCCCTTCACGCCGTTACGGGTGTTACGGAACAGCACGCGGCTGGTGCCGTGGCGATCCATCAGCATCGAGACCAGCTCTTTACGCGCGTCTTCTTTGCCATCGCGATCGCTGTTCGCCACTTGCAGCAGCGGCTCGATATCCTGTTCACCGATCAGATCGTTAATCAGGTTCATCTCATCTTTGCTGATGGCGTGGTCGGCCAGCAGCGAGCTCACCGCATCTGCCACCGGACGATAATGCTGCTGCTCTTCGACAAACTGGCCGAAATCGTGGAAACGATTTGGGTCGAGCAGACGCAGACGCGCAAAGTGGCTCTCTAAGCCCAGCTGTTCTGGCGTGGCAGTCAGCAACAGTACGCCAGCGGTTTTCTCTGCCAGCTGCTCGATAACCTGATATTCGCGGCTCGGTGCGTCTTCGCTCCATGCCAGATGGTGCGCTTCATCAACCACCAGCAGATCCCACTCGGCATCGGCCAGCAGCTCAAGACGCTGCTTGTTACGGCGTACAAAATCGAGCGAACAGATAATCAGCTGCTCGGTTTCAAAGGCATTGTCGCTGTCGTGCTGCGCTTCGGTGTAGCGATCGTCATCAAACAGCGCAAAGCGCAGGTTAAAGCGACGCAGCATTTCCACCAGCCACTGATGTTGCAGCGTTTCCGGCACCACAATCAGCACACGCTCGGCACGACCGGCCAGCAGCTGTTGCTGGATGATCATCCCGGCTTCAATGGTTTTACCCAAGCCCACTTCATCTGCCAGCAGCACGCGCGGCGCGTGGCGACGGCCGACATCGTGAGCGATGTGCAGCTGATGCGGAATCAAATTGGTGCGCATCCCGCGCAGGCCGCTGATCGGCAGGCGGTATTGCTCGCTGTGGTATTTGCGTGCGCGGAAACGCAGCGCAAAGCGGTCCATGCGGTCGAGCTGACCGGCGAACAGGCGATCCTGCGGCTTGCTGAACACCAGTTTGCTGTCCAGCATCACTTCGCGCATGACGACGCCCGCTTCTTCGGTGTCGAGACGTGTGCCGATGTAAGTCATTAAATCGTTTTCGTTGCGGACTTCATCGACGGTCATCTGCCAGCCTTCGTGGCTGGTGATGGTGTCACCCGGATTGAAAATCACACGAGTGACCGGAGAATCGTTTCGGGCATACAGGCGGTTTTCGCCGGTTGCCGGAAAAAGCATGGTGATCATGCGCGTATCGAGCGCGACCACCGTGCCCAATCCCAGTTCACTTTCCGTATCACTAATCCAGCGCTGACCCAGTGTAAAAACCATATATTTTTTGCTCGACTCTCTGACATGCCATAAAGAAGTTCACCTGTACTCAGGCAATACCCAACCGCCAAACGGGTGTTTGGTCAGATTGTGAGTGCGGTGAGAATCAGGAAGGGCGCTATGGTACTGGATGGCAAGGCATTCGTCACCTGTCAAAAAAGCCCCAGCTGCCCAGTAATGAGTGTAGCAAAGTCGTCACCGACGAACGGCAAAATGCCGTCAGCCACCGGCTGCAGCTGTTTGGTGACGTAATGATCGTAGTCGAGGGGCGTATTACGCGCCTCGAGCGGTTCCGGTCCGGCCGTGGCCATCACATAGCGGATCGAGCCACCGTTTTGATACTGCAGCGGGCGCTGCAGCTTGCGGTTTTGCTCATCGGCGAGACGCGCAGCGCGCACATGTGGCGGCACATTGCGCTCGTAATCTTTCAGCGCGCGCCGCAGGCGTTTTTTATACACCAGCTGATCGTCGAGTTCACCGTTCAGCAGCTGCGCCACCGTTTCGCGAATGTAATCCTGCCACTGCTCGCCACGGAAAATACGGCCATACAGATTTTGCTGGAACTGCTGCGCCAGCGGCGTCCAGTCGGTGCGCACTGATTCGAGGCCTTTAAACACCAGCCGCTCGCCGCCCTCGTTGCGAATCATGCCGGCATAGCGCTTTTTGCTGCCCTGTTCGGCGCCGCGAATGGTAGGCATCAGGAAACGGCTGAAGTGCGTTTCATACTCCAGCTCCAGCGCGCTCTCCAGCCCATAAGTCGATTGCAGATGCTGCCGCCACCAGCCGTTCACCTGTTCAGCGAGATGACGACCAATCGCCGTCGCCTCCGCTTCACTGTGCGCGCCTTTCAGCCAGACGAAGGTGGAATCGGTATCGCCGTAAATCACATCAAAGCCTTCCGCTTCAATCAGCTCGCGCGTTTGCTGCATGATGGCGTGGCCGCGCAGGGTGATGGATGACGCGAGGCGCGGATCGAAGAAGCGGCAGGCGCTGGTGCCGAGCACGCCATAAAAAGCATTCATGATAATTTTCAGCGCCTGCGACAGCGGTTTGTTGTTGTCGCGCTTGGCGGCTTCACGCCCTTGCCAAATCTGCTCGACAATCGCCGGTAAACAGTGGGTTTCACGGGAAAAGCGCGCATTGCGGAAGCCGGGCACGGAATCGGCGTCATCCGGGTGCGCCAGACCCTCCACCAAACCCACCGGATCGATAAGGAAGGTGCGAATAATTGAGGGATAGAGGCTTTTGTAATCCAGCACCAGCACCGAATCGTACAGGCCGGGCCGCGAATCCATCACGTAGCCGCCGGGGCTGGCTTCAGGTGCCACTTCGCCGAGATTCGGCGCCACGAAACCGGCACGGTGCATGCGTGGGATATAGAGATGACCAAAGGCCGCCACTGAACCGCCGTGACGATCCACCGCTAAGCCATTCACCGTGGCGCGTTCCAGCAGGAACGGCATGATGGCGGTGTGCTGGAAAATGCGCGTCACCAGCTCGCAATCCTTGAGATTATATTTCGCCAGCGCCGGTTTATCATTGGCAAAGCGCCAGTTGATCTCTTCCATGCGATCCCACGGATTATTGATGGCCTTGCCTTCACCAAGCAGCTGGCGCGAGACCGCTTCAAGGCTGAAAGAGGGGAAATCCCAGAAGGCAGATTTGAGCGCGTCGATACCATCAATAATCAAGCGGCCCGTTGCCTGCGCGAAGAACACACCAGGTTTGAAGCCGTGCTCGCGCCACTCCAGCGCCTGCTTCTGACGCCCTAAACGCAGCGGAATGCCGTAGCGATCGGCGTGTTTCTGCAGTACGCGCAGATCGAACTGCACTACATTCCAGCCAATAATCACATCCGGTTCATGCCGCTCAAACCACGCGTTGAGCTGCTCAAGCAGCTGCGGGCGGCTATCAACATAGATCAGTTCAAAATCGAGCGTGCTGGCATCGCCGTTGGGCGGACCGAGCATGTAAACCTGGCGCTGACCGCAGCCTTCCAGCCCGATGCAGTAGAGCTCACCGTGCTGCGTGGTTTCGATATCCAGCGATACCCATTTCAGCTGCGGACGGTAATCAGGATGCGGTTTCAGACGCGCGTTGACCACGCTGTCACCGCGTGTTTCACCGCTAAACCACACCGGCGCGGTGATAAAGCGCTCCATCAAATAGCGTTCGGGTGGCCGAATATCCGCTTCATAGACCGGAATGCCGTTTTCACGCAGGCGCTTTTCCAGATTTTGCAGCTGACGATTGCTGCGGCAATAGAGGCCAAACACCGGGCGGCGGCGGAAATCCTTCAGCTCCAGCGTTTGCAGGCGCGTATGGCGTTCGTCGCGGATCAGCGCTTCGGTTGGCGTGCGAAACTCTTCAGGCACAAACGCCACGGATTCCTGGGCAGGCAGCACCAGCCGCTGCGGGCCGCTGTCGGTGGCCAGCCACAGCACCACTTCGCTGCCAGTCGGCGTATCTCGCCAATGTCGGGTAAGCAGAAAACCTGCGCGCGGATCGGTCACGTGAACTCCAGAGAATGAATTGCATTGAGTATAACATGGATGTTTATACAGTGTCCTGCAGGCGAAATTGTCACCACTTTGTCAACATCGTTCTACAATTCTTGCCTTGACGGCTACCTGCATGCTCTGGACAATCCAGCCTCTATATTCCGCAGAGGATATTTATGGAAGCCTGGATTCAACACCTGTTTTCGCAATCGCTGGAGTACGCGCTGATCGCTGTGGCGCTGGTGACCTTTCTTGAGTCGCTGGCCTTCGTGGGATTGCTGTTGCCGGGCACGGTATTAATGGCCAGCCTTGGGGCGCTGGTCGGAAGCGGACAAATTGGTCTTTACCCTGCGTGGGCGGCCGGATTCGTTGGCTGTTTAATCGGCGATTGGGTCTCTTACGGCATCGGCTGGAAGTTTCAGGGGCCGCTGCATCGCTGGAAATATCTGAAAAAGTACAAGGGTTTGCTGGATAAAACCGAGCATGCGCTGCATCAACACAGCATGTTCACCATTCTGGTGGGGCGATTTGTCGGCCCGACGCGTCCGCTGATTCCGCTAGCAGCGGGCATGCTGGAGTTGCCGGTGCGCAAATTCCTGCCGCCTAACCTGATTGGCTGCATCCTCTGGCCGCCCGCGTATTTGATGCCGGGCATTCTGGCGGGCGTGGCAATTGATGTACCACAGGCCGCGCAGGGCGGCAGCTTTAAATGGCTGCTTTTGCTGGTGGCGCTGCTGCTGTGGATCGGTGGCTGGTTGCTGTGGCGCTGGTCGCGCAGCGGTAAAACGGTGGATTGGGCGACAAAGTATCTGCCTGCATCGCGTTTGCGCTGGCTGGCACCGCTGATGGCGGCGATTGGCCTGGGCGCGTTTATCGCAATCCAGTTCCATCCGATGATGCCAATCTTCCGCCACCTGCTGTGGAAAGTTTTCTTCGCTTAACGCGCTGTCACGCCAAGGATGGCGGCCGCGGCACTTTCACCGCGCACCAAACTCTCTGTACTGCCATCCCAATAGATGCGCCCGTCGACGATCACCAAACTGCGCGGCGCAATCTGCTGAGCATCTTCCAGGCTGTGCGACACCATCAACAAGGTGATGTTGCGGCTTTCGCATACCGAACGTACCAGTTGCAGCATCTCGTTGCGCAGCGCCGGATCCAGCGCTGAGAAGGGTTCATCCAGCAGCAAAATCGGCTGATTGCGCAGCAGGCAACGCGCCAGTGCCACGCGCTGACGCTGGCCGCCGGAAAGCTGACCAGGCAAACGCGTTAGCATCGCCTGCAGGCCGGTTTGCTCGGCGATATCCACCACTTGTTGCTGCTGTTCGCGCGTCAGTTTCAGGCCCGGATGTAAACCCAACGCCATGTTTTGCTGCACCGTGAGATGCGGAAAAAGATTGTTCTCCTGGAACAGCATGGAAACTGGCCGCGCCGACGGCACGCTGTGGGTATGATCAACGCCGTTCATCACCAGCGCGCCTTGATTGATCGGCAAAAAGCCGCCAATCAGACTCAGCAAGGTACTTTTCCCCGCGCCGCTCGGACCGAGGATCGCCAGACGTTCACCCGCCTGCGCTGCAAAACTGAAGCGCATCGGCAGATGCTGATAAAGGTAAGTGAGGTTATTCAGTGTCAGCATGGCGACCCGGTAATTTTTCCATCAGAGTAAAAAGTAGTAAGCAGAGCAGCAGCAGCAGGAGTGCGGTGACGGCACCGTCCGCACCGCGATAGGCGCCAATCTGTTGGAACAGATAGAAGGGCAGCGTGCGGAAATCGGCGCTGCCGAACAGCGCGACCACGCCAAAATCGCCAATCGACAGCACGCAGGCAAACGCCAGCGCCTGAGCAATCGGGCGTTTCAGCGCGCGTAGCTCAATCAGCCGCAAGCGGTTGAAGCCGGAGATGCCGAGTGAAGCGCAGAGCTGGCTGTAAAGGGCGCTGATATCGCGCATCGGATTCTCCAGCACTTTCATCGCATAAGGAATGGCGATCAGGGCGTTAGTAAAGATCACCAAACCATCGGCGCGCTGCGGCAACCCCACGGTGGCGTTGAACAGCAGAAAGAAACCGCTCGCCAGTACAATGCCCGGCATCGCAAGAATCAGCATGCCGCTCATCTCCATCGCCTGCGCGGCGACTCTGTTCTGGCGCTGCCGCAGTTCGCGGCTGCTCCATAGCAGCATCATGGTCAGCACCACACTGAGCACGCCGGCGCCCACGGCAATACGCAGCGAGGTAAAGGTGGCTTGCCACAGCGCCGCTTGTTGCAGCGCACCGGCAACGCCGCCGCGCAAACCATCGACGATTACTGCCGCCAGCGGCGGTAGCAGCAGCAGCAGCGCCAGGCCAATCAGCACCGTATCGCTGATGCGCGCCTGCCATGAATCCTGCGGATCGCGCCAGCCGCGAATGCTCTGGCTGCCGGTGGGAATGGCTTTGCTAAAGCGCTGGCTCAGCAGCACCAGCAGCAAACAGCAAGCGAGCTGTAACAGCGCCAGCAGCGCCGCGCGGCCCGGATCGTAATCGAAATTCAGCGCCTGATAGATCGCCAGTTCCAGCGTGGTCGCTTGTGGTCCGCCGCCCAGCGCCAGCACCGTGGCGAAGCTGGCGAAACAGAGCATAAAGATCAGTGCCGCCGTCGGCAGAATCTGACGGCGCAGCCACGGCCACTCCAGCAAGCGAAACAGATTCCAGCCGCGCAGGCCAAGCTGGGCGGCGACTTGCCGCTGCTCGCCGGGAATGCTCTCCAGCGCCTGTAACAGCAGGCGCGTCGCCAGCGGTAGGTTAAAGAAGACGTGCGCCAGCAGAATGCCCTGCAGACCATACGGCGAAAAGTGGTAGTCAAAGCCGATGGTCGTGCACAGTTGTGCCAGCCAGCCGCTGCGACCGTACACGCTGAGCAAGCCAAACACCGCCACCAGCACCGGCAGCACCAGCGTCATGGCGCACAGACGTAGCAACAGATTGCGTCCCGGAAAACGGCGACGATAGAGCGCGCGCGCCAGCAGGATCGCGGGCAGCACCGACAGCAGCGCCGACAGCAGCGCCTGCTCAAACGAGAACAGCAGCACATGATGCAAATAGCTGTCGTCGAGTAGCGCGCGCCAGTCGGTGGCCGGAGCGACCATCACCAATGCGCCAAATGCCAGCAGCGCCACCGCGCACAGCAACAGCGCGATGGCGCTACCGGGAATCAACCAGCCGGGCATTAACGGCTTACGGCGCTTTGCCATGCGCTGATCCACGCGGCGCGATGGTCGGCGACTTCGGCTGGCGTGAATTGCAACGCCTTCGTAGGCACCTGCAACGTTTGATAACCGGCTGGCAGATCGCTTTTGATCACCGGATACATCCAGTTGCCGGTAGGAATGGTCTGCTGGAAGGCCGGAGAAACCATAAACTGCATGAACTGCTGCGCCAGCTTAGGCTGTTTGCTGCTGGCGAGCTGCGCGGCGACTTCCACCTGTAAATAGTGGCCTTCGCTGAATTTGGCCGCGGCGTAATTCTCTTTCTTCTCTTCGATGATGTGATAAGCCGGAGAGGTGGTGTAGCTCAACACCAGATCGCCTTCGCCTTTCAGGAACAAGCCGTAAGCTTCGCTCCAGCCTTTGGTGACGGTAACGGTTTTTTGCGCCAGCTTCTGCCACGCGTCAGCTGCGTTATCGCCATACACTTTTTGCATCCACAGCAGCAGGCCAAGCCCCGGCGTGCTGGTGCGCGGATCTTCATAAATCACGCGCCATTTTTCCGGGCTTTCGACCAGCTCTTTCAGGCTTTTCGGCGGGTTCTGCAGCTTGTTTTTATCGTAGACGAAAGCGAAGTAGCCATAATCGAAAGGGATAAAGGTTTGATTGTTCCAGCCGTCCGGCAGTTTTAAGCCGCGGGTATCGACGCTGCTTTTGGCAAACAGGCCGGTTTTCTCCGCCGCCTGAACCAAATTGTTATCTAACCCGAGCACCACATCGGCTTTGCTGTTTTTGCCTTCCATGCGTACTCGATTGAGCAGCGATACGCCATCTTCCAGCGCCACATACTTCAGCTCGCAGTCGCACTGCGCTTCAAAGGCTTTTTTGACCGCCGGACCGGGGCCCCAATCGGCAGAGAACGAATCGTAGGTGTAAACGGTCAGAACCGGTTTGGCAGCGAAAGCCGGTGCCGTAACCAGCAGCAACATAGGCAGAACTTTGTTTAACACTTTGCGCTCCTTGAGGAGAAGAGATGTTGAGTCGCAAAGGATCTGAGGCGTGAGGCATCTCAAATCCCTACGCCGGTATTAGCCGGATCAGGTTCGACGGGTTTCTCTCAGCCCTGATATCAAGGCACCCCGTTGAGAACGGCTCATTCTAGACATTTATATGACAGCGCGAAAGGATCACAGCTCCGGTGGTGCAAACCAGGCTGATTTGAAGTCAAACCAGCCGAGCGTATTCAGTCGCACGCCGCGCATACTGCGTTGCCCTTCCAGCAGCAGCCAGTGATGGAACAGCGGATGCAGATAGTCGCGGTCGATCAGCTGTTTGCTCCATTCCGCCAGCGGTAACGCTTTCTGCCGCCAGCGCGCGGCATCGGCTTGCCAGTCAATCGGAATGCAGTGATGCATCAACGGCAACTCGAACAGTTGGGCGAACAGCGCGTACTCCAGCGGCAGGGTAAAGTTGACGCTGCCGAGCCAGATATCACTCTCACCTTCGCCATCGAACCACTCTTCGTAGCTCACGACACGAGTAATTAGTTCAACACCTTGCTGCGCCAGCAGCGGTCGCAGCGCGTTGGCGATACCTTCATGCTCAACGTGATGGCTGTACCAGCTCAGCGTCAGCTGAGTTAAGCCTGCCGGTTTATCGGCGGAGGTGAGATCGCGGCGATGGTGCCAGCGCGGCAGCAAGCCATAAGCCGGGAACCAGTAACGCTGATAGCCGACGCCAGCATGATTCAGTAAGGCGATGGGATTAAACAGATAGCTTACCCAGCGGCGGAAATGCGCATCGCGGCCCAACTCGGAGCGCTGATCGTACAGCAGGAAGTAGCAGCCTTCTTCCAGACGACTCTCTTCCGATTTTTCATCGGCGGTTTCGCCTTGCAATTTAACCCCGGCATACACCAGCTCGTCGCTGATCTCCGGCAGCACCCAAATCGACACATCGTCAATCAGCGCGCGATAGCCAAAGTAATCATCAAAGGCGGCGATTTTCAGCTGCGTTTGCTGATTGCGCACCACGCTGTACGGACCGGTGCCAAGCGGCTGGCGGGCAAACTGGCGCAGCGTGGGCCATTCGCGCGGCAGGATCATCGCGCTGACGCTGGCCAGCAGCCACGGCAACCAATCGTCCGGCTGGCTCAGATGAATATCCAACGTCCAGGGCGCGGGCGAATCCAGTTTACTGATGTGAGAAAAAAGCGGCTGGCTGCGCACGCGCTCCAGCGAAGCAATCACATCCGCCATTTCCAGTTCACGGCCATGATGAAAACGAATCGCCGGGCGCAGGAAGAAACGCCACTGCAGCGGCGAGGTTTGCTGCCAGTGATGGGCGATATCGGGTTCGATTTCCCCCTTTTCCTCATTTATACGCATCAGGCCGTTGAAAATTTGTCGCGCCAGATGGGTTTCCGAACGGCGCAGCGGCGAACCGGGTAGCAGATTGGGCAGCGGGCGATAATAGAGCACGCGCAGGATGTGTTTACCCTGGCGGAAGCTGCGGCCTAAATGTGCCGCAATCATCTGGCGCACCTGGTTTTTATCGCCCACCAGCTGCACTAACTGTTCGATACGATCTTGTTCCAGCAGATCCTCGGCGCGCTGCTGCTGGAGCGCCAGGCCGGTGTAGCAAAAACTCAGCATTGAGCGCTTGCCGCGTCCCGCTTCTGCCTGCCAAATCAGCCAGCCTTCGCTTTGCATGGCGTTGAGCAGGTTACGCATATGGCGACGCGAGCAGTGCAGCAGATCGGCCAGCTCGCTGAGCGTGGTTTCCTGATCCTGCCCCTTACAGCTTTGCCATAGGCGGATAAATTGCTGCTGCAGACGTGAAGAGGACATAAAAGGGGAACTCCTTGTCAGAATCGCTCAGTTTTTCCTGCCTCATATTAGAGGCATACTGCCCGGCAATGGAAGAGCGGGAGGCATTCAGCAATGAATGGCGCTCTGCCAGCGGTTCCGCCGACGTGGAACCTCTTTCTGAGTAGGGTGCATTTTCACCGCCAGCAGCGCTTTATCTGCTGGCTTTTTTCGTTTTGCTGTAGAATCTTCTACCCTCATTTCTCTACCTATTTT
The DNA here is from genome assembly GCF_019795955.1 of Pantoea sp. DY-5. Classification (NCBI taxonomy): domain Bacteria; kingdom Pseudomonadati; phylum Pseudomonadota; class Gammaproteobacteria; order Enterobacterales; family Erwiniaceae; genus Pantoea; species Pantoea sp. DY-5. Next base: position 131,909 of record NZ_JAIMIE010000003.1, on the reverse strand, counting down.
TTATTCGCAAAGGGATTTCTGCATGAAATCGCTGTTAACGCGTCAACGTCGCATCAATCCGGTCTACCTCTCGTTTATGGCGGTGTCGTTTATGACCGGCGTGGCCGGTGCACTTCAGGCGCCGACGCTGAGCCTGTTTCTGACGCGCGAAGTACAGGTAAGTCCGTTCTGGGTCGGCTTGTTCTTTACCATCAATGCGATCGCGGGGATTGTGGTCAGCCTGCTGATGGCGAAACGCTCCGATAATCAGGGCGATCGTCGCAACCTGATTCTGTTTTGCTGCCTGATGGCGACGCTGAATGCGCTGCTGTTTGCCTTCAATCGCCACTATTTAACGCTGGTGACGCTGGGTGTGTTTTTGTCGGCGCTGGCCAGCGTGTCGATTCCGCAGGTGTTTGCCCTCGCGCGGGAATATGCCGATCAGTCGGCGCGTGAAGTGGTGATGTTCAGCTCGGTGATGCGTGCGCAGCTGTCGCTGGCGTGGGTGATCGGGCCGCCGCTGTCGTTTGCGCTGGCGCTTAACTACGGCTTTGAGACGCTGTTTTGCGTGGCGGCGGGGATTTTCCTGCTGAGCATGCTGCTGATCTGGCGTACCTTGCCCTCGGTGCCGCGCGTGGTGGCCTCGCCTGAACAGGTGCTGACGCAGCTTAGCCCGTGGAAAGACAGTCAGGTGCGGTTGCTGTTTATCGCCTCCGTCACCATGTGGGCGTGCAACACCATGTATATCATTGATATGCCGCTGTATATCAGCACCACGCTGGGCCTGCCGGAGAAGCTGGCGGGATTGCTGATGGGCACCGCCGCCGGGCTGGAGATTCCGATCATGCTGCTGGCCGGCCATTACGCGCGGCGCACTGGCAAACGCAACCTGATGCTGCTGGCGCTGGTGGCGGCGATTGTGTTTTATCTCGGATTGGTGATGTTCCAGTCGCGCACTGCGTTGATGGTGCTGCAACTGTTTAACGCCGCGTTTGTTGGCATCATCGCCGGAATTGGCATGTTGTGGTTCCAGGATTTAATGCCGGGCCGCGCGGGTGCGGCGACGACGCTGTTCACCACCTCAATTTCCACCGGCATGATTATCGCCGGCATCATTCAGGGCACCATGAGCGAACGCTTTGGTCATGAGTCGGTTTACTGGCTGGCGTTGGGGCTGGCGGTGCTGGCGTTGGGATTGGCGTCGCGCGTGCGGGATGTGGTTGATAGCTAGCAAAGAGAAGGGCGACAGGATGTCGCCCTTGTTGCCTCAGCGTAAGAACGCGGGCTGATTGGTCTCGTAGCTGGAGATAGACGCTTCGTGTTGCAGCGTCAGGCCAATGCTGTCGAGGCCGTTGATCATGCAGTGACGGCGGAAGCTGTCGATTTCGAAGCTATAAGTCTTATCGCCTGCGGTTACAGTTTGCGCTTCCAGATCCACGGTGAAGGTGATGCCCGGCTGCGCGGCAACCAGTTTGAACATCTCATCCACTTCTTCATCGCTCAGCTTCACCGGCAGCAGCTGGTTGTTAAAGCTGTTGCCGTAGAAAATGTCGGCGAAGCTTGGCGCGATCACCACATGGAAGCCGAAGTCGGTCAGCGCCCACGGCGCGTGCTCACGCGATGAGCCGCAGCCAAAGTTCTCACGCGCCAGCAAAATGCTGGTGCCTTTGAACTCCGGTTTGTTCAGCACAAAGCTGGCGGTTGGCACGGTGCCCGCATCATCTTCAAAACGCCAGTCGTGGAACAGATGCGCGCCAAAACCGGTGCGCGTCACTTTCTGCAGGAACTGCTTTGGAATAATGGCATCAGTATCGACGTTGGCCGCATCCAATGGCGCCACAATGCCGGTGTGTTGAGTAAATTTGTTCGCCATGGCTTACGCTCCCTGAGTCAATTCACGAATGTCGGCAAAGCGACCGGTTACGGCAGCCGCAGCAGCCATTGCCGGGCTCACCAGGTGAGTACGTCCACCGCGGCCCTGACGGCCTTCAAAGTTACGGTTGCTGGTTGATGCGCAACGTTCGCCTGGATTAAGGCGGTCGTTGTTCATGGCCAGACACATGGAGCAACCCGGTAAACGCCATTCAAAACCGGCTTCGAGGAAGATTTTGTCCAGACCTTCGGCTTCGGCTTGTGCTTTTACCGGACCCGAACCTGGCACCACCATCGCCACCACGCCCGGCGCCACTTTACGGCCTTTGGCAATCGCAGCAGCGGCGCGCAAATCTTCAATACGTGAGTTGGTGCAGGAACCGATAAACACTTTATCGATCGCCACGTCAGTCAGTTTGATGCCTGGCTGCAGATCCATGTAAGCCAGCGCTTTCTCTGCTGAGGCGCGCTCAACCGGATCGGCAAAGGATTGGGGATTCGGGATCGCTTGATCTACCGCCATTACCTGGCCTGGATTGGTGCCCCAGGTCACTTGCGGAGCGATATCTTCCGCGTGCAGCGTGACGATGCTGTCGAATTTGGCATCGCTGTCAGACTTCAGCGTGCGCCAGTAAGCGACCGCTTGTTCCCACTGCTCGCCCTTCGGCGCGAACTGCTTGTCTTTCAGATAATTGAAAGTGGTGTCGTCCGGCGCGACCAGGCCCGCTTTGGCGCCCATTTCAATCGCCATGTTACACAGCGTCATGCGGCCTTCCATGCTCAGCGCTTCGATCGCTGGGCCACAGAATTCAACAACGTGACCGGTACCGCCAGCGCTGCCGGTTTTACCGATAATGGCCAACACAATGTCTTTGGCGGTAATGCCCGGCGCAGCTTCGCCCAGCACTTCAATCTTCATGGTCTTCGCGCGGCCCTGTTTCAGGGTTTGCGTGGCAAACACGTGCTCAACTTCGGAAGTACCGATACCGAATGCCAGCGAACCAAACGCGCCGTGCGTGGCGGTGTGGGAATCACCGCAGACGATGGTCATGCCCGGCAACGTCATACCTTGCTCTGGCCCAATGACGTGCACGATGCCCTGGAACGGGTGATTCAGGTCATACAGCTGAATGCCGAACTCAGCACAGTTTTTCATCAGCTCTTGCATCTGAATACGCGCCATCTCGCCAGACGCATTGATGTCTTTGGTCTGCGTCGAAACGTTGTGATCCATGGTGGCGAAGGTTTTCGACGGCTGACGCACTTTGCGCCCGTGCGCACGCAGGCCATCAAAGGCCTGCGGCGACGTCACTTCATGGATCAGATGGCGATCGATATAGAGTAACGGCGTTTCGTTCGGGGTTTCGTTAACGACATGTGCATCAAATAACTTCTGATATAAGCTTTTCATTTTATTATTTTTCCTCGGCGATGAAACCGGCAATGATGCTGCCCATCTCATCTGTGCTCACGGCTTTGCCGTCACCGGCCAAATCACGGGTGCGATAACCCGCTTCCAGCGCACGGCTCACGGCGCGTTCAATGCTTGCGGCGGCTTCATCCGCATTCAGGCTGTAACGCAACAGCAGTGACAGCGACAGAATCTGCGCAATCGGGTTAGCGATGTTCTGACCTGCGATATCCGGTGCGGAACCGCCCGCTGGCTCAAACAGGCCAAAACCTTCTTCATTCAGGCTGGCGGAAGGCAGCAAGCCCATTGAACCGGTAATCATCGCGCATTCATCTGACAGGATGTCGCCAAACAGGTTAGAACACAGCAGCACGTCAAACTGTGATGGATCTTTAATCAGCTGCATGGTGGCGTTATCGATGTACATGTGGCTCAACTGCACATCCGGATAATCTTTTGCCACTTCGTTCACAATTTCGCGCCACATGACGGAAGTCTGCAAAACGTTGGCTTTGTCAATTGAGGTGACGATGTTGCGACGCTTACGCGCGGATTCAAACGCGATACGCGCGATGCGCTCGATTTCGAAACGATGATAAACCTCAGTATCGAAAGCGCGCTCGTGCGGGCCGCTGCCTTCGCGGCCTTTCGGCTGACCGAAGTAGATGCCGCCGGTCAGTTCACGCACGCACAGGATGTCGAAACCGCGTCCGGCGATATCGCTACGCAGCGGGCAGAACGCTTCCAGACCTTTATACAGTGCCGCAGGGCGCAGGTTGCTGAACAGCTTGAAGTGCTTACGCAGCGGCAACAGCGCACCGCGCTCAGGTTGCTGCGCAGGTGGCAGATGTTCCCATTTCGGGCCACCTACCGAGCCAAAAAGAATTGCATCTGCCTGCTCTGCGCCGGCAACGGTAGCCGGTGGCAGCGGTTCACCGTGACGATCGATGGCGATACCGCCAACATCATATTCGCTGGTGGTGATACGCATGTCGAAACGCGTACGAATTGCATCGAGAACTTTCATGGCCTGCGCCATCACTTCCGGACCAATTCCGTCGCCTGGCAATACCGCGATATGAGAAGACTTAGACATAATTACACCGTTTCCTTCTGATCTTTAAATTTACGCTGCAGTTCTTTTTCCACCTGCTTAGCACGCCAAATATTGTTCAACGCGTTCACCATCGCTTTCGCCGATGATTCGACGATATCGGTCGCCAGGCCAACGCCGTGGAATTTACGACCGTTGTAGTTGACCACGATATCGACCTGACCCAGCGCGTTCTCGCCGTGGCCTTTCGCCGTCAGCTTGTAGTTAATCAGCTCGGCTTCAAAGCCGGTGATGCGGTTGATCGCCTGATAGACCGCATCAACCGGACCGTTACCGGTTGCGGCGTCCGCTTTGGTCTCTTCACCGCAGCCCAACTGCACGGAGGCCGTTGCGGTTACGCTGGAGCCGGTCTGCACGTTGAATTCATTGAGCTCGAAATATTCCGGCTCTTCGTTCTGCTTGTTGATGAAGGCCAACGCTTCCAGGTCGTAATCGAACACCTGACCTTTCTTGTCGGCCAGCTTCAGGAAGGCGTCGTACAACGTGTCGAGGTTGTAATCGGACTCTTTGTAACCCATCTCTTCCATGCGGTGTTTCACCGCAGCGCGGCCAGAACGGGAAGTCAGGTTCAGCTGGATTTTGTGCAGGCCGATAGATTCTGGCGTCAGGATTTCGTAGTTTTCGCGGTTCTTCAGCACGCCATCCTGGTGAATACCGGAAGAGTGGGCGAAGGCGTTAGAACCCACCACCGCTTTGTTGGCTGGAATCGGCATGTTGCAGATTTGGCTCACGGTTTGGCTGGTGCGGTAGATTTCCTGATGATTGATATTGGTGTGGACGTTCATGATCTGCTGGCGGGTTTTGATCGCCATAATCACTTCTTCCAGCGCACAGTTACCGGCGCGCTCGCCTAAACCGTTCAGCGTACCTTCAACCTGACGCGCACCGGCCAATACCGCAGCGATGGCGTTGCCGGTCGCCATACCCAAATCGTCGTGGGTGTGAACCGACAAGATGGCTTTATCGATATTTGGAACGCGTGCCACCAGTTGGCCAATGATGTTGGCGTATTCGCCTGGCAAGGTGTAGCCGACGGTGTCCGGAATGTTGATGGTGGTTGCACCGGCATTGATCGCGGCTTCAACCATGCGGCACAAATCGTCGATTGGCGTACGCCCGCCATCTTCACAGGAAAACTCAACGTCGTCGGTGTAGTTGCGGGCGCGTTTGATCATGTGCACTGCGCGTTCAATCACTTCTGGCAGCGTGCTGCGCAGTTTGGTGGCGATGTGCATCGGCGAAGTCGCGATGAAGGTGTGAATACGGAACGCTTCAGCCACACGCAGTGATTCGTAAGCGGCGTCAATGTCCTTCTCAACGCAGCGTGCCAGTCCGCAGACGCGGCTGTTTTTAATGGTACGAGCGATGGTTTGTACGGATTCAAAATCGCCTGGAGAGGAAACGGGGAAGCCCACTTCCATCACATCCACGCCCATACGTTCCAACGCCAGAGCGATTTGCAGTTTTTCTTTAACACTCAGGCTGGCCTGTAAAGCCTGTTCGCCATCACGCAGAGTGGTATCGAAAATAATAACTTGCTGGCTCATCGTAATCTTCCTTATGCATTAACTTTGCCGGTGCTACGAGCATAAAAAAACCCGCGCATTGGCGCGGGTTTCTTAAACTTCTGCAGGTTCGAATCAGTTATTGATTCCGCCCACGAGTCTACCGCGCAAACTGGATGCGTTTAGTAGTAGACCGAGTAGGCGGAAAGAATGAAACATGAGTCAAACCTCGTAAATTGAGTGCTGCACATATTGGTACTGGAATTGACGTGTGAAGTCAACCTTAAGTACAAGGGTATTTCTGTGAAGTCAGAAGGGCGATGTGCTGTGATTTTTCGGCTGCGCAGAGCAATGACATTAATTAGCAACAGAATAAGTGAATCCATCCACTTAAAAAATCGTTTAGAAAATGGAATTTATTTTAAATAGTTGATAATTAACATCTTAAGTTGATAATGCGCATTGCTGATAAAACAAGATTAGGCTTGTTGTTAAGAAGAATATGATGTGATCAGGCCGTTTTATAGATAATCACGCCAGAAAGTAATTATCACAAAAGATTGTGGACTGAGTGGTCAGGCAATATGAAAATCATATTTCTTAGAACACGCTGCAAATAATCTATAAACCAGCATTTTCCTCTGTGGTTATGACGAAGCATTAGTTTAATCCTCGCAGGCAATAATCACGCATCAGTGCCTTTATTGCCGGATCGGGCGCGACGTGGCGTCCTGGCGTTTGCAGGCCGGGTTGTCTGCGGTTATGGTAATCGACCTACTCTCAAATAATTAACTCAAGTAGATTCCCTGTACCTGGAAGGCGGATAGAGCGCCGCCTTCTGAGCATAAACATAAGGTTTTGATCTTAATTGGCGATCGGGGGCCGGATAGCAGTGGCGTGCGGGAGACGCGAACGTCAGTGGATTCAGTCCCTCAAGCCTGGAGGCAGAAAATGGAGATGTTATCAGGAGCCGAAATGGTCGTCCGTTCGTTAATCGATCAGGGCGTTAAGCAGGTATTCGGTTATCCGGGCGGAGCGGTGCTCGATATTTACGATGCGCTGCAAACGGTAGGTGGTATTGACCACGTATTAGTCCGTCATGAACAAGGCGCGGTGCATATGGCCGATGGCCTTGCGCGTGCGACCGGTGAAGTGGGCGTGGTGCTAGTGACTTCCGGTCCGGGCGCCACCAACGCGATTACCGGTATTGCAACCGCCTATATGGATTCGATCCCGATGGTAATTCTGTCGGGTCAGGTGCCTTCGTCACTGATTGGTTACGATGCGTTCCAGGAGTGCGACATGGTCGGCATCTCCCGTCCGGTGGTGAAACACAGCTTCCTGGTGAAAAACGCCGAAGAGATCCCAACCGTGCTGAAAAAGGCCTTCTGGCTGGCAGCCAGCGGTCGTCCGGGACCGGTGGTGATCGATCTGCCTAAAGATATCCTCAATCCAGCCAACAAACTGCCGTACGTCTGGCCGGAAACGGTGAGCATGCGCTCATACAATCCGACCATTCAGGGCCATAAAGGACAGATCAAGCGCGCGCTGCAAACATTACTGGCAGCACACAAGCCGGTGATTTACGCCGGCGGCGGGGCGATTATGTCGGGCTGCGAAGCTGAACTGCTGCAGCTGGCAGAGCAACTGAATATTCCGGTGACGACTTCGCTGATGGGGCTGGGCGTGTTCCCTGGCACGCATCGCCAGTGCGTCGGCATGCTGGGGATGCACGGCACTTACGAAGCCAACATGACCATGCACAATGCCGATTTGATCTTCGGTATTGGCGTGCGCTTCGACGACCGCACCACCAACAATCTGGCGAAGTACTGCCCGAACGCCACCATCATGCATATCGATGTCGATCCGACGTCGATCTCCAAAACGGTCAGCGCCGACATTCCAATCGTTGGCGATGCGAAGCAGACGCTGGCACAGATGTTAGAGCTGCTGGCGCAAAGCGATGCGAAGCAGGAACTTGATAGCCTGCGCGACTGGTGGCAGACCATAGAAGGCTGGCGCGGTCGCAAGTGCCTGGAATTCGATCGTACCAGCGACAAAATCAAACCGCAGGCAGTCATCGAGACCATCTGTCGTTTGACCAAAGGCGAAGCTTACGTGACGTCTGACGTTGGTCAGCATCAGATGTTTGCCGCACTTTACTACCAGTTCGACAAGCCGCGTCGCTGGATCAACTCCGGCGGCTTAGGCACCATGGGCTTCGGCTTGCCTGCAGCGTTAGGCGTGAAGATGGCGCTGCCGGATGAGACGGTTATCTGCGTGACCGGCGATGGCAGTATCCAGATGAACATTCAGGAGCTGTCGACCGCGTTGCAGTACGATTTACCGGTGCTGGTATTGAACCTCAACAACGGCTTCCTCGGCATGGTTAAGCAGTGGCAGGACATGATTTACTCGGGCCGCCACTCGCAGTCCTACATGCAATCGCTGCCTGACTTCGTGCGTCTGGCCGAAGCGTATGGGCATGTGGGCATTTCCATTGCGCATCCGGCGGAGCTGGAAGAGAAGCTGCAGCTAGCACTGGATACGCTGGCGAAAGGCCGTCTGGTGTTTGTCGATGTAAACATTGACGGCAGCGAGCACGTTTACCCGATGCAAATTCGTGGTGGTTCGATGGATGAGATGTGGTTGAGCAAAACGGAGAGGACTTAATTATGCGTCGTATTTTATCGGTTCTGCTGGAAAACGAATCCGGCGCATTGTCCCGCGTAGTGGGACTGTTCTCTCAACGTGGTTACAACATCGAAAGCCTTACTGTCGCGCCAACCGATGATCCGACTTTGTCACGCATGACGATTCAAACGGTCGGCGATGAGAAAGTGCTGGAACAGATCGAGAAGCAACTACACAAGTTGGTGGACGTGTTACGTGTCAGCGAGCTGGGTCAGGGCGCTTACGTTGAGCGTGAGATTATGCTGGTGAAAATCCAGGCCAGCGGTTACGGCCGTGAAGAAGTGAAGCGCAGCGCGGAAATTTTCCGTGGTCAGATTATCGATGTGACGCCAACGCTTTACACGGTTCAGCTGGCGGGCACCAGCGATAAACTCGATGCGTTTCTTAACACCGTGCGTGACGTGGCAGAAATTGTCGAAGTGGCGCGCTCAGGAATCGTGGGTGTGTCGCGCGGCGATCGCGTGATGCGTTAATCACCCAAAGTAACGATTTCATCTGATTCTAACCCGGCGAAATGCCGGGTTTTTTTATTTTATGCGCTTAACCAGGATGCGAGAGAAAAGCGGTTGCTCGGCGTAGTTTTCTGCGGTTAGATGTTACAAATGTTTTACCCATAGCTACTCTGCGGATATTTTCGTCAGCGCTGGCTTATCAGAATTAAGGTGTCACCGTGAAACTGGATGAAATTGCGCGCCTGGCAGGCGTGTCGCGCACCACCGCCAGCTATGTAATTAATGGCAAAGCGCGGCAGTATCGTGTCAGCGAAAAAACCGTCGAAAAAGTGATGGCGGTGGTGCGTGAACACAACTATCACCCCAATGCCGTCGCGGCTGGGCTGCGCGCCGGACGCACACGTTCAATTGGCTTGGTGATCCCCGATCTGGAAAACACCAGTTACACGCGCATTGCGAACTATCTGGAGCGTCAGGCGCGTCAGCGCGGCTATCAGCTGCTGATTGCCTGCTCAGAAGATCAGCCGGACAACGAAATGCGCTGCATCGAGCATCTATTGCAGCGCCAGGTTGATGCCATCATCGTTTCGACTTCACTGCCGCCAGAGCATCCGTTCTATCAGCGTTGGATCAACGATCCTTTACCGATTATCGCGCTGGACCGTGCGCTGGATCGTGAACACTTTACCAGCGTAGTGGGTGCCGATCAGGACGACGCACAAGCGTTGGCGGCTGAATTGCGTCAGCTACCAGTGAAAAACGTGCTGTTCCTCGGCGCGCTGCCTGAGTTGTCGGTCAGCTTCCTGCGTGAACTCGGCTTCCGCGATGCGTGGAAAGATGATGAGCGGCCGATTGATTATATCTACTGCAACAGTTTCGATCGTGCCGCCGCTGCCACGCTGTTTGAGAAGTACCTTGAGGATCATCCGATGCCGGAGGCGCTGTTCACCACTTCGTTTGGGCTGCTGCAGGGCGTAATGGACATTACGCTAAAGCGTGATGGTCGCCTGCCGACCGATTTGGCGATCGCCACTTTTGGCGACCACGAATTACTGGATTTCCTCGAGTGCCCAGTGCTGGCGGTGGGTCAACGTCATCGCGACGTGGCTGAGCGCGTGCTGGAACTGGTTTTAGCCTCGCTGGATGAACCGCGTAAACCCAAGCCAGGTTTAACCCGTATTCGCCGTAATTTATTCCGCCGCGGACAATTAAGCCGCCGCCCTAAATGAAATGCTGGGCAGTTCGCTGCCCAGCATTAATTAACCTGCAGATATTTCCTGAGAACTTCCCGGCGTAAATAAGCGTAAATAATCGCCACTCCAGCTAACAATTTAACCTTGCTGACTTTTCTTAATTGTTTACATGTTCATCAGCGAGGCGTAGCTGAGCTGGCGCGACGATGCTGGGCTTCCTTTCAGAAATCCCCTAAAATGCCGCCGCTGTCGCAGATTGCGAGGCAATTATATTTTTGCGTCAAAGCGCTTTATTTTTCGCCATTTATCATCGTGCGGAAATTTTTATTCAATTATTCATCAGGTTAATTTTTTATTTTGCGAATCCATGTCGATTAATTCCCTCATTGATTAATTTCACCCGATGTAAATAGTGATATTCACTTGCCGTTGCGGCTTGACAAGGATTTCATCGGCTCCGTAAACTCGTTTCGTGGTAAAAAGTGGGATAAAGTGGTGAAAACGGGTGAGTGAGGGATAAGGCTGGCATGTTCCGTGGAGCAACGTTAGTCAATCTCGACAGCAAAGGACGATTAGCAGTACCAACGCGCTATCGTGAATTGCTTGTCGCAGAGTCTCAGGGGCAAATGGTATGCACCATTGACCTCCACCAGCCATGCCTGCTGCTTTATACCCTGCCCGAATGGGAAATCATTGAGAAAAAGCTGTCTCGCTTATCCAGCATGAATCCTGCCGAGCGTCGCGTACAGCGGCTGCTGTTGGGACATGCCAGTGAATGCCAGATGGATAATGCGGGTCGTTTGTTGTTGGCGAACACGTTACGTCAACACGCCGGCCTGACCAAAGAAGTGATGCTGGTTGGACAGTTCAACAAGTTTGAGCTGTGGGATGAACAGACCTGGTATCAACAAGTTAAGGATGATATTGACACAGAACAGTCGGCTCAGGAGCCTTTATCTGAGCGGTTGCAGGACTTGTCGCTATAGCTATGCAGGAAAATTTCAAACACACCACAGTGCTGCTGGATGAGGCGGTAAACGGCCTCAATATCAGGGAAGACGGCATTTATATCGATGGCACTTTTGGTCGCGGCGGTCACTCGCGCTTAATCCTTTCGCAGCTTGGCGAGAAAGGGCAACTGATAGCGATTGATCGCGATCCGCAAGCGATAGCCGCAGCCGCTGAGATAAAAGATCCACGTTTCTCGATCGTCCACGGTCCGTTTTCGGCTTTGGCGGAATACGTCGAAGAGCGCGGGCTGACCGGCAAGATCGATGGCGTTCTGCTCGATCTGGGCGTCTCTTCTCCGCAACTGGATGATGCTGAACGCGGCTTCTCCTTTATGCGTGATGGACCGCTGGATATGCGCATGGACCCAACGCGCGGGCAATCGGCCGCCGAATGGCTGATGAGCGCGGAAGAGGCGGATATCGCTTTCGTGATCAAGACCTACGGTGAAGAGCGTTTCGGTAAACGTATTGCGCGCGCCATCGTTGAACGCAACCGCGACCAGCCGATGACACGCACCAAAGAGCTGGCGACGGTGATTGCCGCCGCAATGCCCGTCAAAGATAAATTTAAGCATCCGGCAACGCGTACTTTCCAGGCGATTCGCATCTGGATCAACAGTGAGCTGGACGAGATCGATACCGCGCTGAAAGGGGCATTATCGGTTCTCGCGCCAGGCGGCAGGTTGTCGATCATCAGCTTCCACTCACTGGAAGATCGCTTAGTGAAGCGTTTTATGCGCGATCAGAGCCGCGGTCCTCAGGTGCCAGCAGGCATTCCGATGACGGAGTCGCAGCTTAAAGCCTTAGGCGGCCGTGAACTTAAAACGCTGGGCAAACTGATTCCTGGTGAAGCCGAAGTGAACGAAAACCCACGTGCGCGCAGTTCGGTGTTGCGTATCGCGGAGCGAACGGCCTTATGATTGGCAACGAGCGCCACAGCTTACCCGGTGTCATTGGTGGGGACTTGCTGCGATTTGGCAAGATCCCGCTGTTGCTGTTGATCGCGGTACTGGTGTCCTCGGTAATGGTCGTGACCACCACGCATAAGACGCGCCTGTTAACGGCGCAGCGTGAACAGCTGGTGCTGGAGCGTGATGCGCTTGATATCGAATGGCGCAACCTGATTCTTGAAGAGAACGCACTTGGCGATCACAGCCGCGTAGAGCGTATAGCAACCGATAAACTGCAAATGCAGCATGTTGATCCTTCGCAGGAAAATATTGTGGTGCAGAAATAAGGAATCGCAGAACTCAATGAGTGGCGCAGGCAAAACGCTGAAGTTAAAAAAACAAGAAGATAAGGCCAGCTTTGTAAGCTGGCGCTTTGCGTTACTGTGCGGGTGCATTTTACTGGCGCTGGGCGGACTGCTGTCGCGCGTAGCGTGGCTGCAGGTGATCAACCCTGACAAGCTGGTGAAAGAGGGCGATTTGCGTTCGCTGCGCGTGCAATCGGTGCCAACCTCGCGCGGTATGATCAGCGATCGTGCCGGTCGTCCGCTGGCGGTGAGCGTGCCGGTGAATGCGATCTGGGCCGATCCGAAAGAGCTGACCGAACACGGCGGCGTCTCGCTGGATAGTCGCTGGAAAGCGCTGTCGGATGCGTTATCGATCCCCCTCGATCAACTTGCTGCACGTATCAATGCCAACCCGAAAGGGCGCTTTGTCTATCTGGCGCGCCAGGTGAATCCAGCGATTGGCGAGTATGTGAAAAAGCTTAAGCTGCCGGGCATCTACCTGCGTGAAGAGTCGCGCCGTTACTATCCGGCGGGCCAGGTGACAGCGCACCTGATTGGTTTCACCAACATTGATGGTCAGGGCATTGAAGGAATCGAAAAGAGCTTCGACAAATGGCTGACTGGTGCACCGGGTGAACGTACGGTACGTAAAGATCGCAATGGCCGCGTCATCGAAGATATCTCCTCGGTAGACAGCCGCGCCGCCCACAACCTGACGCTGAGCATTGATGAACGTCTGCAGGCGTTGGTTTATCGCGAACTGAATAACGCCGTGGCCTTTAACAAAGCCGAATCAGGCACCGCGGTACTGGTGGATGTGAATACCGGTGAAGTGCTGGCGATGGCGAACAGCCCCGCTTACAACCCGAATAATCTCAGCAACACGCCGAAAGACGTGATGCGTAACCGCGCTATTACCGACATCTTCGAGCCAGGTTCCACCGTGAAACCGATGGTGGTGATGACGGCTTTGCAGCGCGGTGTGGTGAAAGAGAACAGCGTACTGAATACCGTGCCGTACCGCGTCAATGGTCATGAGATCAAAGACGTGGCGCGCTACAACGAATTGACCCTTACCGGGGTTTTACAGAAGTCGAGTAACGTCGGGGTTTCACGTTTGGCGTTAGCGATGCCCTCCTCAGCACTTGTAGATACTTACGCGCGCTTTGGACTGGGTAAACCGACCAATTTGGGGCTGGTCGGGGAAAGTAGTGGCTTATACCCTCAAAAACAACGGTGGTCTGACATAGAGAGGGCCACCTTCTCTTTCGGCTACGGGCTAATGGTAACGCCGTTACAGTTAGCGCGAGTCTACGCAACCATTGGCAGCTACGGCATCAATCGCCCGCTGTCGATCACCAAAGTTGACCCGCCAGTGGCGGGTGAACGCGTTTTCCAGGAAGACCTGGTGAAAACGGTGATGCACATGATGGAAAGCGTTGCGTTGCCTGGCGGTGGTGGGGTTAAAGCCGCCATCAAGGGCTATCGCATTGCCATCAAAACCGGTACCGCCAAGAAAGTTGGACCGGATGGACGTTACGTCAACAAATACATTGCTTATACCGCAGGCGTTGCGCCTGCCAGCCGTCCTCGTTTTGCGCTGGTGGTGGTGATCAACGATCCCCAGGCCGGTAAATATTATGGTGGTGCGGTTTCAGCACCGGTGTTTGGCGCCATCATGGGCGGCGTATTGCGTACCATGAATATCGAACCTGATGCGCTGCCAACAGTTGATAAGAACGAGTTGGTGAAGAATAGAAGTGAGGAATCAAGTGACAGATCGTAACCTGCGCGACTTACTGGCCCCGTGGGTGCCGGGTGCGCCGGCGCGTCCACTCCGTGACATGACACTAGATAGCCGCGCGGCGGCTTCTGGCGATCTGTTTATCGCCGTGGCGGGCCATCATGCTGATGGACGTCGTTTTATTCCGCAGGCTATTGCACAAGGCGTAGCGGGAGTGATTGCCGAAGCCGAAGGCGAAGCCAGCGATGGAGATATCCGCGAGATGCATGGCGTCCCGGTTATCTATCTGGCGCAGTTGCAGCAGCGTCTCTCTGCACTGGCCGGACGCTTTTATCAGCAGCCTGCAAGCAAACTGAAATTGATTGGTGTTACTGGCACCAACGGCAAAACCACCACCACGCAATTGATGGCGCAGTGGGCCAATCTGCTCGGTGAAACCGGCGCAGTGATGGGCACGGTAGGCAATGGCCTTTACGGTCAACTGGTGGCAACCGAAAACACCACCGGTTCTGCGGTGGATGTGCAGCATGTGCTGAATGATTTAGTCGGGCAGGGCGCAACCCTAACGGCAATGGAAGTCTCCTCACACGGTTTGGTGCAGCATCGCGTTGCCGCCTTGCCGTTTGCGGCCGCGGTGTTTACTAACCTGAGCCGCGATCACCTCGATTATCACGGTGATATGCAGAGTTATGAATCCGCTAAATGGTTACTGTTCTCTGAGCATCAGGTCGCTGAAGCCATCATCAACGCTGATGATGAAGTGGGGCGTCGCTGGCTGGCAAAATTGCCGGATGCGGTAGCGGTCACCATGGAAGACAATCTGCAATCGGGCTGTCATGGCCGCTGGCTGAAAGCTACGGCGGTGGATTATCACGACGGCGGTGCGCATATTCAGTTCAGCTCCAGCTGGGGCAACGGCGAGTTTGATAGCCGCCTGATGGGCGCTTTCAACGTGAGCAACCTATTGCTGGCGCTGGGTACGCTGCTGGCGCTGGATTATCCGCTTGATGCGCTGGTTGCCACTGCACCGCAGCTGCAGCCGGTGTGTGGTCGCATGGAAGTATTCACTGCGCCAGACAAACCTACGGTGGTTGTCGATTACGCTCACACGCCGGATGCGCTGGAAAAAGCGCTGGAAGCGGCGCGTCTGCACTGTAAAGGCCAGCTGTGGTGCGTGTTTGGCTGCGGTGGCGATCGTGACAAAGGCAAACGTCCGCTAATGGGCGCGATTGCTGAGCAATTCTCCGACATCGTCGTGATCACCGACGATAATCCACGCAGCGAAGAGCCGATGGCGATTGTGAATGACATTCTCACCGGCTTGCTCGATCCGGGCCGCGCACGCGTGGTTTCCGGTCGTGCGCAGGCGGTCACCAACGCCGTGATGCAAGCCGGCGCCGATGACATCGTGTTGGTAGCCGGAAAAGGCCACGAAGATTATCAAATCATTGGCAACCGCCGTTTGGATTACTCCGACCGCGACACCGTCGCCCGTTTGTTGGGGGTGATGGCATGATTCCCGTTTCTCTCAATACGCTGGCCGAAATCAGCGGCGGTCAACTGCACGGCGCTGATTTAACCCTTGCCGATGTCACCACCGATACTCGCAAAGTTACCGCCGGCAGCCTGTTTGTGGCGCTAGTGGGCGAACGTTTTGATGCTCATGATTTCGCTAACGATGCCATTACTAAGGGCGCACAGGCGCTGCTGGTCAGTCAACTGCTGCCGGTTTCTGTCCCGCAAGTGGTTGTGGCTGATACGCGGATTGCTTTTGGGCAACTCGCCGCGTGGGTACGCCAACAGGCGAAAGCTCGCGTGGTTGCGCTGACCGGTTCATCTGGCAAAACCTCGGTCAAAGAGATGACCGCCGCGATTTTGCGCCAGTGTGGCGAAACGCTTTACACCGCTGGCAACCTGAACAACGACTTCGGCGTACCGATGACGCTGCTGCGTCTCACTAAAGAGCATGCTTATGCGGTGATCGAACTGGGTGCCAACCATCAGGGTGAAATTGCCTACACCACCGATCTGGTGCGTCCGGAAACTGCGCTGGTGAATAACCTTGCTGCCGCCCATCTGGAAGGCTTTGGTTCGCTGGCGGGTGTGGCGAAAGCCAAAGGCGAAATTTTTGGCGGCTTGCCGGTACACGGCACCGCGATCGTTAACGCTGACAGCAACGATCTGGCCAACTGGCAATCACAATTTGTAGACAAAACTTTGTGGCGCTTCTCGCCGCAGCCGATGGCTGATGCAGAGTTCCGCGCCAGTGAAATCGTGCTGCGTGCCGATGCCACGCTATTTACGCTGCACACGCCACGCGGTGATACCGCCGTGGAACTGCCGCTGCCAGGCCGTCATAACATCGCGAATGCGTTAGCCGCTGCAGCGCTGGCATTGTCAGTAGATGCGCCGCTAACGGCGATTCAAGCTGGCCTTAAAACCTTGCAGCCTGTTCCTGGTCGACTGTTCCCGATTCGTCTGGCGGCAAATCAGTTGCTGCTGGATGACAGCTACAATGCCAACGTCGGTTCCATGACTGCCGCCGCGCAGGTGCTGGGCGATATGCCTGGCTACCGCGTGATGGTGGTGGGCGATATGGCGGAGCTGGGCGATGAAGCCGAACTGTGTCATCGCCAGGTCGGCGATGCGGCCAAAGCGGCCGGTGTCGATCGCGTGCTTAGCACCGGAACGCTGAGCCAGCTGATTGGCGAAAGCAGCGGTAAAGGCGAGCATTTCGCCACGAAAGCCGCGCTGACTGAACGTTTACGCACATTGCTGTCCGAACATCAGGACATCACTATTTTGGTTAAAGGTTCACGTAGTGCCGCCATGGAGCAGGTAGTACAGAGCTTACAGGAGAAAGGAACATGCTAGTCTGGCTGGCCGAACATTTGGTCGCATTTTATTCCGGCTTTAACGTCTTCTCGTATCTGACGTTTCGCGCCATTGTCAGCCTGCTGACCGCCTTGTTCATTTCTCTGTGGATGGGCCCGCGCCTGATTGCCTGGCTGCAGAAACTGCAGATCGGTCAGGTGGTGCGTAACGACGGTCCAGAGTCACACTTCAGCAAGCGCGGCACGCCAACCATGGGCGGCGTGATGATCCTCACCTCCATCACCATTTCGGTACTGATGTGGGCCTATCCGTCCAATCCGTACGTCTGGTGCGTACTGGTGGTGCTGGTCGGTTTTGGCATCATCGGCTTTGTGGATGACTATCGTAAGGTGGTGCGCAAAGACACCAAAGGCCTGATCGCGCGCTGGAAATATTTCTGGATGTCGGTGATTTCGCTGGCTGTTGCTTTCGCGCTGTTTATCGCCGGAAAAGATACGCCTGCAACGCAGCTGGTGGTGCCATTCTTTAAAGACGTGATGCCGCAGCTGGGCCTGTTCTACGTGGTGCTGGCCTACTTCGTGATTGTCGGTACCGGCAACGCGGTTAACTTAACGGATGGCCTTGATGGCTTAGCCATTATGCCAACGGTGTTCGTGGCAGCAGGCTTTGCGCTGGTGGCGTGGGCGACCGGTAACGTCAAGTTTGCCGAATATCTGCACATTCCTTATTTACGGCACGCGGGCGAATTAGTGATTGTCTGCACCGCGATTGTCGGAGCCGGACTCGGATTTTTGTGGTTCAACACCTATCCAGCGCAAGTGTTCATGGGCGATGTCGGCTCCCTGGCGCTGGGTGGCGCGCTCGGCACCATCGCCGTGCTGCTGCGTCAGGAATTCTTGCTGTTAATCATGGGCGGCGTGTTTGTGGTCGAAACGCTGTCGGTGATTCTGCAGGTGGGATCGTTCAAGCTGCGCGGTCAACGCATTTTCCGTATGGCGCCGATTCATCATCACTATGAATTAAAAGGCTGGCCGGAGCCGCGCGTCATCGTGCGCTTCTGGATTATTTCGCTGATGCTGGTGCTGATTGGCCTGGCAACGCTGAAGGTACGTTAATCATGGCTGACTATCGGGGCAGAAAAGTCGTCATCATTGGATTAGGCATTACTGGCCTCTCCTGTGTTGATTTCTTCCTCGCGCAAGGCGTAACGCCACGCGTGATGGATACCCGTGTCTCGCCGCCGGGGCTGGACAAGCTGCCAGCCTCGGTGGAGCGCTATGTTGGCGGTATTAATAGCGATTGGCTGCTGGCGTCCGATCTGATTATCGCCAGCCCCGGCATCGCGCTGGCGCATCCTGCATTGAGCGAAGCCGCCGATGCCGGGATAGAAATCATCGGTGATATCGAGCTGTTCTGCCGTGAAGCGCAGGCACCGATTGTGGCGATTACCGGTTCCAACGGTAAAAGCACCGTGACGACGCTGGTGG
Source organism: Pantoea sp. DY-5 (assembly GCF_019795955.1). Taxonomy (NCBI): domain Bacteria; kingdom Pseudomonadati; phylum Pseudomonadota; class Gammaproteobacteria; order Enterobacterales; family Erwiniaceae; genus Pantoea; species Pantoea sp. DY-5. The sequence continues at coordinate 113,376 of NZ_JAIMIE010000003.1, read as the reverse complement.
GCGAAATGGCGCGTGCTGCAGGTTGGCAGGTGGGCGTGGGCGGCAACATCGGTTTGCCGGCGCTAACGCTGTTGAAATCGCCAGCACAGCTTTATGTGCTCGAACTCTCCAGCTTCCAGCTGGAAACCACCCACAGCCTGAAAGCGGCTGCGGCGACGATCCTCAATCTCACCGAGGATCATATGGATCGCTATCCGCTCGGCATGCAGCAGTATCGTGCCGCCAAGCTGCGCATTTACGAAAACGCCAGCGTCTGCGTAGTGAATGCTGACGATGGCATGACCATGCCGGTACGCGGTGTTGATCAGCGCTGCGTGAGCTTCGGCATCAACCTCGGCGATTATCATCTCAATCAGCAGCAGGGCAGCACCTGGCTGCGGGCGAAGGGCGAGAAAGTCCTGAACACCGATGAGATGACGCTGGTGGGTCAACACAATTACACCAACGCGCTGGCAGCGCTGGCATTGGCCGACGCGGTGAACATTCCGCGCGCTTCCAGCCTGAAAGCCTTAACCACCTTTACCGGCCTGGCGCACCGCTTCCAACTGGTGCATGAAGCCAACGGTGTGCGCTGGATTAACGATTCCAAAGCCACCAACGTTGGCAGCACCGAAGCGGCGCTGAATGGCCTGCAGGTAAAAGGCACTTTGTGGCTGCTGCTGGGCGGCGACGGCAAGTCGGCTGATTTCAGCCCGCTGGCGCGCTATCTGCAGGGCGACAATGTGAAGCTGTTCTGTTTTGGACGCGATGGCGATGCGTTAGTGGCATTGCGTCCCGACATTGCCACGCGCACAGAAACGATGCAGCAGGCGATGACGCAAATTGCCGCACAGGTAAAAGCGGGCGATATGGTGCTGTTATCACCGGCCTGCGCCAGCCTCGACCAGTTCCTTAATTTTGAACAGCGTGGCGATCAGTTCGCGCAACTGGCGAAGGAGTTGAGCTGATGCGCATTCCTGGAGCCGGTATCGCCAACTATCTGTCAATGCGCCTGCGCGATTGGGTGATGGGCGCGCGCGACAGTGATGATGCGCCAGTGGTGCTGTACGACCGCACGCTGCTGTGGTTGACCTTTGGTCTGGCGCTGATCGGTTTTGTGATGGTGACGTCGGCGTCAATGCCGGTTGGTCAACGTCTGAACGAAGATCCGTTCTACTTTGCCAAGCGTGATGCATTCTATATCGCTTTGGCGTTCGGCATGGCGCTGGTGACCTTGCGCATCCCGATGGATTTCTGGCAGCGCTACAGCAACGTGATGCTGATGGTATCCGTGGTGATGCTGCTAATCGTATTGGTGGTCGGTAGCTCGGTGAACGGTGCATCGCGCTGGATTGCCCTTGGCCCGCTGCGTATTCAGCCGGCCGAGCTTTCGAAGTTGACGCTGTTCTGCTATCTCGCCAGCTATCTGGTGCGCAAAGTCGAAGAGGTGCGTAACAACTTCTGGGGCTTCTGTAAGCCGATGGGCGTGATGGTGGTGCTGGCCGTGCTGCTGCTGGCGCAGCCGGATCTCGGTACCGTGGTTGTGCTGTTTGTTACCACGCTGGCGATGCTGTTCCTCGCCGGGGCGAAAATGTGGCAGTTCCTGGCGATCATCGGCTCCGGTATTTTTGCCGTGGTGCTGCTGATCATCGCCGAACCGTACCGTATGCGCCGTGTGACCTCCTTCTGGAACCCGTGGGAAGATCCCTTCGGCAGCGGCTACCAGCTGACGCAATCGTTGATGGCGTTTGGGCGCGGTGAGTTCTGGGGGCAGGGCTTAGGCAACTCGGTACAGAAACTGGAATATCTGCCGGAAGCACATACCGACTTTATCTTCTCCATCATCGGTGAAGAGTTGGGTTATGTCGGTGTGGTTTTAGCGCTGTTGATGGTATTCTTCGTCGCTTTTCGCGCGATGTCGATTGGTCGCCGTGCTCTGGAGATCGATCAACGCTTCTCAGGCTTCCTCGCTTGCTCAATTGGCGTGTGGTTTAGCTTCCAGGCGCTGGTTAACGTGGGTGCGGCCGCAGGTATGCTGCCAACCAAAGGTCTGACGCTGCCGCTGATCAGTTACGGTGGTTCGAGTCTGATCATCATGTCGACCGCCATCGTATTTTTATTGCGCATAGATTATGAAACGCGTTTGGCAAAAGCGCAGGCGTTTACCCGAGGTGCACGATGAGTGGCAAACGGTTGATGGTCATGGCAGGCGGTACTGGCGGACATGTGTTCCCCGGTCTGGCCGTTGCCCATCACCTGATGGAACAAGGCTGGCAGGTGCGCTGGCTGGGAACCGCTGACCGAATGGAAGCGGATTTGGTGCCGAAACACGGCATTGAAATTGATTTTATCCGCATCAGCGGTTTACGCGGTAAAGGTGTTAAAGCGCAGTTGCTGGCACCGGTACGCATCTTCAATGCATGGCGCCAGGCGCGTCGCATCATGAAGAGCTGGCAGCCGGATGTGGTGCTGGGAATGGGCGGCTACGTTTCGGGTCCTGGCGGCTTAGCGGCGTGGAGCTGCGGTATTCCGGTGGTGCTGCATGAGCAGAACGGCATTGCCGGACTGACCAACAAGTGGCTGGCGAAGATCGCCACCAAAGTGATGCAGGCGTTTCCGGGGGCGTTTCCAAATGCTGAAGTGGTTGGCAATCCGGTGCGTACCGATGTGTTAGCGCTGCCGTTACCGGCAGAGCGCCTAAGTGCACGTTTCGGCCCGATTCGCGTGCTGGTGGTTGGCGGCAGTCAGGGCGCGCGCATCCTTAACCAGACCGTGCCGCAAGTGGCCGCAGCGTTGGGCGATGCCATTACGGTTTGGCATCAAACCGGTAAAGGCGGACTGGAAACCGTGCAGCAGGCTTACCGCGCAGCGGGCCAGCCGCAGCACAAAGTCACCGAGTTTATCGATGACATGGCCGAAGCTTACGCCTGGGCCGATGTCGTAGTGTGCCGTTCGGGCGCATTGACGGTAAGTGAAGTGGCGGCTGCAGGTTTACCGGCAATTTTCGTACCGTTTCAGCACAAAGATCGTCAGCAGTACTGGAATGCGTTGCCGCTGGAAAAAGCGGGCGCAGCCAAAATTTTCGAGCAGCCGCAGTTCACCGCGGCTGTGGTAGCGGACACGCTGCGTCACTGGGATCGCACCACATTGTTGGCGATGGCAGAAAAAGCCCGTCAGGTCGCGATTCCCGATGCAACCGAGCGGGTTGCAAATGAAGTGGCGCGCGTCGCGAAGTAAATTAATCGGCCAGTTGATTTGGCCCGTACCTTTAGCAGGTACAAACGGGAAAAACAGGTAATTGAAACAGATGAATACACAACAATTGGCAAAACTGCGTTCTATTGTGCCCGAGATGCGTCGCGTCCGGCACATTCACTTTGTCGGCATCGGTGGTGCTGGCATGGGCGGTATTGCCGAGGTGTTGGCGAACGAAGGCTATCACATCAGCGGTTCTGATCTGGCGCCGAACGCGGTGACACAGCATCTGGCTGCGCTGGGTGCGACGATTTATTTCAACCATCGTCCGGAAAACGTCACCGATGCCAGCGTTGTCGTGGTGTCGACGGCCGTAGCGCAGGATAACCCTGAACTGGTTGCCGCCCGTGAGCAGCGTATTCCCGTGATTCGTCGCGCTGAGATGTTGGCTGAACTGATGCGTTTCCGTCACGGCATCGCCGTTGCGGGCACGCACGGTAAAACCACCACCACCGCGATGGTGACCAGCATTTACGCGGAAGGCGGACTGGATCCCACCTTCGTTAACGGTGGCTTGGTTAAAGCCGCAGGTACGCATGCGCGCCTGGGCAGCAGCCGTTATCTGATTGCTGAAGCAGATGAAAGTGATGCGTCCTTCCTGCATCTGCAACCGATGGTGGCAATTGTCACCAACATCGAAGCGGATCACATGGACACTTATCAGGGCGATTTCGAGAACCTGAAGCAGACGTTCATTAACTTCCTGCACAACCTGCCATTCTATGGACGCGCGGTAATGTGCGTGGATGATGCAGTGATTCGTGACCTGATCCCGCGCGTAGGCCGCCAGGTAACCACCTACGGCTTCAGCGATGACGCGGATGTGCGTATCGAGAATTACGAGCAGCGCGGCGCACAAGGACACTTCACCATTATTCGTCAGGATAAGCCGGTGCTGAAAGTGACGCTGAATGCGCCTGGCCGTCATAACGCGCTGAACGCAGCCGCCGCGGTAGCTGTTGCCAGCGAAGAGGGGATTGAAGATAACGCGATTCTGGCCGCGCTGGAGAGCTTCCAGGGCACCGGACGCCGCTTTGACGTGCTGGGCGAGTTCGATACCGCCGCCGTCAACGGTAATCCAGGCAGTGCGATGCTGGTCGACGATTATGGCCATCATCCCACCGAAGTGGATGTCACCATCAAAGCCGCACGTGCGGGCTGGCCTGAGAAGAAGCTGGTGATGGTGTTCCAGCCGCATCGTTACACGCGTACGCGTGACCTGTTTGATGATTTCGCTAATGTGTTGTCGCAGGTGGATGTGTTGCTGATGCTGGATGTCTATCCGGCGGGTGAAGCGGCGATTCCCGGCGCTGACAGCCGCTCGCTGTGCCGTGCGATTCGTAACCGTGGCAAGGTTGATCCGATTCTGGTCTCTGAGCATGACGCGCTGCCAGATGCGCTGGCGCCGTTGCTATCGGGCGACGATCTGGTGATCGTGCAGGGCGCAGGCAACATCGGCAAGATTGCCCGCAAGCTGGCCGAAAACGAATTACAGCCTGCCGTTAAGTCGGAGGCGCGCCATGACTGAGAAGGTTGCAGTATTGATGGGCGGCACCTCGGCAGAGCGTGACGTATCGCTGATGTCCGGTGCGGCGGTACTGGCCGGACTGCGTGAAATGGGCATTGATGCGCATGCGGTCGATACGCGTGATGTGTCGGTGCTGGAACTGAAACAGCAAGGCTTCGCTAAAGCGTTTATTGCTTTGCACGGTCGTGGTGGTGAAGACGGCACGCTGCAAGCGGTGCTGGAGTTCCTGCAATTGCCTTACACCGGCAGCGGCGTGATGGCTTCGGCTATCACTATGGACAAACTGCGCAGCAAATTGCTGTGGCAGGGCAGGGGATTACCATCAGGCAAATTTGTCTGGCTGACGCGTCAGCAGCATGAACAAGGTTTAGACGCGGATACCACCAAAGCTATTGAGGCGCTGGGCTTACCGCTGTTTGTAAAGCCAAGCTGCGAAGGTTCTAGCGTTGGTATCAGCCGCGTGAACCATGCGGATGCATTACCCGCAGCGCTTGAAGAAGCCTTTCGTCATGATGATGACGTGCTGATTGAAGCTTTTCTGAGCGGCGCGGAGTACACCGTGGGCATCGTAGGTGAGCAAATTCTGCCTTCCATCAGAATTAAAACCGCCAGCGAGTTCTATGACTATGAAGCGAAATACATTTCTGACGATACTGAATACTTCTGCCCGAGCGGTTTAAGCGTCGAGCAGGAAGCAGAATTGCAGACGTTGGTGTGGTCAGCCTGGCGCGCATTGGGTTGCAGCGGCTGGGGCCGCGTGGACGTGATGGCTGACGGTGAGGGCAATTTCCAGCTGCTGGAAGTGAATACTTCGCCTGGCATGACCAGCCACAGTTTAGTGCCGATGGCCGCAAAGCAAGCGGGATACAGCTTCCCGCAGCTGGTGGCGCGTATTCTGGAGCTGGCTGACTGATATGTCTCAGGCAGCGATACGAGTACGCAATCGCGAACCTCAGGAGCGGACACGCTCCGGGCGTAGCAACGGTGCGCGACTGTTTGGCATGGTGTTCCTGCTGATTGTGCTGGGCATTATGGTGGCGGGCGGCCTCGTGGTGCTGAAGTGGATGAATGACGCGTCACGCTTGCCGTTATCGAAGCTGGTGGTGACCGGGCAAACCCACTACACCACGCATGATGATATTCGTCAGGCCATTTTATCGCTTGGCGCGCCGGGGACCTTCATGTCGCAGAACGTGGATATCATCCAGCAGCAGATTGAGCGTTTACCCTGGATTAAGCAGGTCAGTGTGCGCAAGCAGTGGCCTGATGAGCTGAAGATAAATCTGGTGGAGTATGTTCCGGTTGCACGCTGGAACGACTCACATATGGTGGACGCCGCTGGCGTCTCCTTCAGCGTCCCGGCCAGTCACGTTGGCAAAGAAACGTTGCCAATGTTGTACGGCCCGGAAGGCAGTGAAAATGAGGTGTTAGCCGGCTATCACACCATGAGTGATGTGTTAAAGGCTAACAAGTTTACCCTGAAGGTCGCGTCGATGACGGCGCGGCGCTCGTGGCAATTAGTGACCAGTGACGATGTGCGCATCGAATTAGGTCGTAGCGATACCATGAAGCGTCTGAACCGTTTTATTGAGCTTTATCCGGATTTGCAGCAGCAGGGCCAGAGTCAGAACCAGCGCATCACGTACGTTGATTTGCGCTACGATTCGGGCGCCGCAGTCGGTTGGGCCGCTGCACCGATAGAGCCACAGGACAGTAATCAGCAACAGAACCAGGCACAGGCTAAACCACAATGATCAAGGCAACGGACAGAAAACTGGTAGTAGGACTCGAAATTGGCACCGCGAAGGTGTCCGCCCTGGTTGGGGAAATTCTGCCCGATGGTATGGTCAATATTATTGGGGTGGGCAGTTGCCCGTCTCGCGGCATGGATAAAGGCGGCGTAAACGATCTGGAGTCGGTGGTGAAATGCGTACAGCGCGCCATCGATCAGGCTGAATTGATGGCGGATTGCCAGATTTCATCGGTCTACCTTGCTTTATCGGGCAAACATATCAGTTGCCAGAACGAAATCGGGATGGTTCCGATTTCGGAAGAGGAAGTGACTCAGGATGATGTAGAGAACGTGGTGCATACGGCGAAATCCGTTCGCGTACGTGATGAGCATCGTATTCTGCATGTCATTCCGCAGGAATATGCCATCGATTATCAGGAAGGCATTAAGAATCCAGTGGGACTTTCCGGCGTGCGTATGCAGGCGAAAGTACATTTGATCACCTGCCACAACGATATGGCAAAAAATATTGTCAAAGCCGTTGAACGTTGCGGCCTGAAAGTTGACCAACTGATTTTTGCTGGGTTGGCATCCAGTTTCTCTGTACTGACGGAAGATGAACGTGAGCTGGGCGTCTGTGTTGTTGATATCGGTGGCGGTACAATGGATATCGCTGTCTATACTGGCGGTGCACTGCGTCACACCAAAGTGATCCCGTATGCCGGGAACGTGGTAACCAGCGATATTGCATACGCTTTTGGTACACCGCCGACCGACGCAGAAGCGATTAAAGTGCGTCACGGTTGTGCATTGGGCTCGATTGTCGGCAAAGACGAAAATGTCGAAGTGCCGAGCGTAGGTGGACGTCCACCACGTAGCCTGCAGCGTCAAACGCTGGCTGAAGTCATCGAGCCGCGTTACACCGAACTGTTGAATCTGGTCAACGACGAGATTCTGCAATTACAGGAGCAGCTGCGCCAGCAAGGCGTGAAACATCATCTGGCGGCCGGTATCGTGCTGACCGGTGGTGCGGCGCAGATTGAAGGTTTGGCAGCCTGCGCACAGCGCGTGTTCCACACGCAAGTGCGCATCGGACAGCCGCTTAACATCACCGGCCTGACGGATTATGCGCAGGAGCCGTATTACTCTACGGCGGTTGGCCTGCTGCATTACGGCAAAGAGTCACACATGAACGGTGATGCAGAAACGGAAAAACGTGCTTCAGTGGGCAACTGGTTCAAGCGGATCAACAGCTGGCTGAAGAAAGAGTTTTAATTTTTGAAAAAGGAGATCATGCTGGCAATGTTTATGATCTCCAGGCGACAGGCACATAACGGAGAGAAATCATGTTTGAACCTATGGAATTAACCAATGACGCGGTGATTAAAGTCATCGGCGTCGGCGGTGGCGGTGGCAACGCCGTAGAGCACATGGTACGCGAGCGTATCGAAGGTGTGGAATTCTTCGCTGTAAACACCGACGCGCAAGCGTTGCGTAAGACAGCGGTCGGCCAGACGATCCAGATCGGGACCAATATCACTAAAGGTCTTGGTGCAGGTGCGAACCCAGAAGTGGGCCGTAACTCTGCAGAAGAGGATCGCGAAGCACTGCGTGCTGCGCTGGATGGTGCAGACATGGTATTTATCGCAGCTGGCATGGGCGGCGGTACTGGTACCGGTGCAGCGCCAGTCGTGGCTGAAGTGGCAAAAGATTTGGGTATCCTGACGGTTGCGGTGGTGACTAAGCCATTCAACTTTGAAGGTAAAAAGCGTATGGCTTTTGCTGAGCAAGGTATCGCTGAACTGTCTAAGCATGTCGATTCACTGATCACTATTCCAAACGACAAGCTGCTGAAAGTTCTGGGGCGCGGTATTTCTCTGTTGGATGCGTTCGGCGCAGCCAACGACGTATTGAAAGGCGCAGTGCAGGGTATCGCTGAACTGATTACGCGTCCTGGCCTGATGAACGTCGACTTCGCGGACGTGCGTACCGTGATGTCAGAAATGGGTTACGCCATGATGGGTTCAGGTGTGGCATGTGGTGAAGATCGTGCGGAAGAAGCGGCAGAAATGGCGATCTCTTCTCCACTGTTGGAAGACATCGATCTGTCTGGCGCGCGCGGCGTGCTGGTCAACATCACTGCGGGCTTCGACCTGCGTCTTGATGAGTTCGAAACCGTGGGTAACACCATCCGTGCCTTCGCTTCTGACAACGCAACCGTAGTTATCGGTACTTCTCTGGATCCAGAGATGAACGACGAACTGCGTGTGACCGTAGTTGCAACCGGCATCGGCATGGATAAGCGTCCGGAAATCACTCTGGTGACCAACAAACCGGCCACTCAGCCAGTGATGGATCATCGCTACCAGCAGCACGGCATGGCGCCGCTGCCGCAGGAGCAAAAACCAGCCGCGAAAGTGGTGAATGACCAACCGGCGGCATCCAGCAAAGAACCCGATTACCTTGATATTCCAGCCTTCTTGCGTAAGCAGGCAGACTAAGAATATCCCGAGAATTGGGATTCCCCGCTCTTTGTGCTAAAGTATCCCCCCGCTGGTAATTTATACTGGCGGTCGGAAGGGTAATATTGCGAGATAAAGCGATGATCAAACAAAGGACATTAAAACGTATTGTTCAGGCGACTGGCGTCGGTTTACATACCGGCAAGAAAGTCACACTGACGTTACGCCCTGCGTCGGCTAACACCGGGGTCATCTATCGTCGCACTGACTTGAATCCACCGGTAGATTTCCCGGCTGATGCAAAATATGTGCGCGACACCATGCTGAGTACTTGCCTGGTGAATGATGAAGGCGTGCGTATTTCAACAGTTGAACACCTGAACGCCGCATTGGCGGGCTTGGGCATCGACAATATCATTGTTGAAGTTGATGCACCGGAAATCCCAATCATGGATGGCAGTGCCGCACCTTTTGTCTATCTGCTGATGGACGCAGGCATCGAAGAGCTGAACAGCGCGAAGAAATTCGTACGCGTTAAGCAAACGGTGCGTGTGGAGGATGGCGATAAGTGGGCCGAGATCAAACCGTATAACGGTTTCTCACTCGACTTCACTATCGACTTCAAACATCCAGCGATTGACTCAAGCTCGCAGCGTTACCAGCTCAACTTCTCGGCTGAGAACTTTGTTCGCCAAATCAGCCGTGCGCGCACTTTTGGCTTTATGCGTGAAATCGAATATCTGCAGTCTAAAGGCCTGTGCCTGGGCGGTAGTTTAGATTGTGCGATTGGCCTCGATGATTTCCGCGTATTAAACGAAGACGGTCTGCGCTTTGAAGACGAATTTGTTCGTCATAAAATGCTCGATGCGATCGGTGACCTGTTCATGTGCGGCCACAATGTTATTGGCGCGTTTACCGCCTTTAAATCGGGCCATGCGTTGAACAACAAGTTGCTGCAAGCGGTTCTTGCTAAGCAGGAAGCCTGGGAATGGGCGACCTTCGAAGATGAAGCTGAACTGCCACTGGCATTCAAAGCACCAAATTTAGTTCTGGCGTAAGTCAGACCTAAAACGGCAGGTTTCGCTGACACCCTCTCCGGTCAGTTGAACCTGCCGTTTTTTATTGCCTCATTTTCAATCCTGCCAAACCGATCTCATTTCGCTGTAGCAACTGGCGAAACCCTGTACAAAAAAACGTGAATTCCGCCGAAGCCCCTTTAATGACTGGTGTCGAAGCCGCACATAAGTGCTATCATCTGGCGCTCATATAAGCCGGGTAACGCAGATTTTTGCCACCGCTTTATCACTTTATTCAACGCATTGTGGACGGATTGTGATCGGGATTTTCTCACGCTGGCGACAATTAGGCAGACGCTATTTCTGGCCACATCTCCTGTTGGGGATGGTGGCGGCCAGTTTAGGTTTGCCTGCCTGTGCGCAAAGTTCTGAGCCGAAAGCAAATGATTCGCCGATCAGCAGCCTGTTTGTCGGCAATGTTGTCCATTTTGACCATCTGATTCGTCTGCAGGAAAGCGCGCGTCGACCGAATTTCAACGTCGATTACTGGCACCAGCATGCGATTCGCACCGTTATTCGCCACCTTTCCTTTAGTATGACGCCGCCCGCTCAGGCGGAAGCCGATCAAGCTGTGCCGCTAACGGCACAAAAGCTGGCGTTGATAGGTTCGCTTCAGGCGTTGCTGACTTCTCCGGCGCAATCGCTGACTGTTGTTGAGCCGCAACAAAACCTGCGTCACAACGAACCACAAATCCTTTCCTCTGCTGATTGGCAAGCTGCTATTCATGGCATCCGCGCCGGGCCTTTCATTGCTTAACTGCTAACGTTTTTTCCACATCCTGAATCAGATTTTGCAGCCCGTGAAATCACGGCTGAATTGAGAAAAATTTATCATGTTAATCAAATTATTAACTAAAGTATTCGGCAGCAGCAATGATCGTACTCTGCGCCGTATGCGCAAAATCGTCGACGTCATCAATAAGATGGAGCCGGATTTCGTAAAGCTCTCTGACGATGAACTGAAAGCGAAAACTGACCTGTTCCGCGAGCGCCTGAAAAAAGGCGAAAGCCTTGAGAGCCTGATTCCAGAAGCCTTTGCCACCGTACGTGAAGCAAGTAAGCGCGTCTTCGGTATGCGTCACTTTGATGTGCAGCTGATTGGCGGCATGGTGCTCAACGAACGTTGCATCGCAGAGATGCGCACCGGTGAAGGTAAAACCCTGACTGCGACCCTGCCCGCTTACCTGAACGCGCTGAGCGGCAAAGGCGTGCACGTTGTTACCGTCAACGACTATCTGGCGCAGCGTGACGCCGAAAATAACCGTGCACTGTTTGAATTCCTTGGCCTGACCATCGGCATTAACCTGCCAAACATGCCAGCTGTGGCGAAGCGTGCAGCTTATGCCGCTGACATCACCTACGGCACCAACAACGAATACGGCTTCGACTACCTGCGCGACAACATGGCGTTCAGCCCGGAAGAGCGCGTGCAGCGTAAGCTGCATTACGCATTAGTGGATGAAGTCGACTCAATCCTGATCGATGAAGCACGTACGCCACTGATCATCTCTGGTCCGGCGGAAGACAGCTCTGAGCTGTATACCAAAGTTAACAAGATCATCCCGCATCTGGTGCGTCAGGAAAAAGAAGACTCTGAAACCTTCCAGGGCGAAGGCGATTTCTGGGTCGATGAAAAAGCGCGCCAGGCACACATGAGCGAGCGCGGCCTGGTAAAAGTTGAAGAGCTGCTGGTTAGCCAAAACATTATGGTAGAGGGCGAGTCACTCTACTCCCCAACCAACATCATGCTGATGCACCACGTTACTGCGGCGCTGCGTGCTCATGCACTCTTCACCCGCGATGTTGATTACATCGTTAAAGATGGCGAAGTGGTCATCGTTGATGAACACACCGGTCGTACCATGCAAGGTCGCCGCTGGTCAGATGGTCTGCATCAGGCGGTTGAAGCGAAAGAAGGCGTGGAAATCCAGAATGAAAACCAGACGCTGGCTTCCATTACCTTCCAGAACTACTTCCGTATCTATGAGAAACTGGCCGGTATGACCGGTACCGCGGATACCGAAGCGTTCGAATTCAGCTCCATTTACAAGCTCGACACTATCGTGGTGCCAACCAACCGTCCGATGGTGCGTAAAGATATGGCCGATCTGGTCTACATGACCGAGAAAGAGAAGATCGATGCCATTATCGAAGACATCCGTGCCTGTACTGCCAAAGGGCAGCCGGTGTTGGTGGGTACGATTTCGATTGAGAAATCGGAAGTCGTATCCAACGAACTGACGCGCGCAGGCATTAAACACAGCGTACTGAACGCTAAATTCCACGCCAGCGAAGCGGATATTGTTGCTCAGGCAGGTCAACCTGCAGCGGTCACCATCGCAACCAACATGGCCGGTCGTGGTACCGATATCGTGCTGGGCGGTAGCTGGCAGGCTGAGCTTGCCGCGATGGACGAGCCAACCGAAGAGCAGATTCAGGCGATGAAAGAGGCGTGGAAACTGCGTCACGATGCGGTGCTGGCTGCAGGCGGTCTGCACATCATTGGTACTGAGCGTCACGAATCTCGCCGTATCGATAACCAGCTGCGTGGTCGTGCGGGTCGTCAGGGTGATGCCGGTTCTTCACGCTTCTATCTGTCGATGGAAGATGCATTGATGCGTATCTTCGCTTCAGATCGCGTATCGAACATGATGCGTAAACTGGGCATGAAACCAGGCGAAGCAATTGAGCATCCATGGGTGACCAAAGCGATTGCCAACGCCCAGCGTAAAGTGGAAAGCCGCAACTTCGATATTCGTAAGCAGCTGCTGGAATACGATGACGTGGCTAACGATCAGCGTCGTGCTATCTATAGCCAGCGTAACGAACTGCTGGATGTGTCTGATGTGTCGGAAACCATCAACAGCATCCGCGAAGATGTCTACAAAACCACCATTGATACCTACATTCCGCCGCAGTCACTGGAAGAGATGTGGGATGTTGCCGGCCTGGAAGAGCGTCTGCGTAACGACTTCGATCTGAACCTGCCTATTGCTGAGTGGTTGGATAAAGAGCCCGATCTTCACGAAGAGACGCTGCGCGAACGCATCATGACCCACGCCGCGGAAAACTATGCTGCCAAAGAAGAAGTGGTTGGCGAAGAGATGATGCGTAACTTCGAGAAAGGCGTGATGCTGCAAACGCTGGATTCGTTGTGGAAAGAGCATCTGGCGGCGATGGATTATTTGCGTCAGGGCATCCACCTGCGCGGTTATGCCCAGAAAGATCCGAAGCAGGAATACAAGCGTGAATCCTTCTCTATGTTTGCGGCGATGCTGGAGTCACTGAAATACGAAGTGATCAGCACCCTGAGCAAAGTTCAGGTGCGCATGCCAGAAGAAGTTGAAGCGATGGAACAGCAGCGCCGTGAAGAAGCTGAGCGTTTAGCGCAACAGCAGCAGTTGAGCCACGTTGATGATGCCACCGCTGCCGCCGAAGCATTAGCCGCACAAGGCGGGGAGCGTAAAGTGGGCCGTAATGATCTCTGCCCATGTGGTTCCGGCAAAAAATACAAACAGTGCCACGGTCGTCTGGCCTGATAAAAAAGGAGCCTTCGGGCTCCTTTTTTTTAATAACGATTTAGCGTGTTATCGCCATTAGTTTCTCTTCGTTTAGGCGCACGCCATGATAGGGCAGCGTCACCAGCAGACCATCCGGTAGGCCAGCTCGCTTCAACAGCGCCCGGCTTTGGAACAGGAGTTGATGGTAATTATTATCGCTGATGCTCGGATAGCTCTCATTCCACACCGTAGCAATAATCTGACGCTTCGAGGTAATGCGCAGCAACAGGCAGGAGAAGAATCTTTTTTGCGCTTCATTCAACGAAATAACTTTGTGTTCAGGCCACCATGTTAAGGTGTTCTTAGCGCTGTCTAACGTCAGGATGTCATGAAATACCAAATGGCGTAGGGCATGTAATTGTTCCGGCGTATTTTGCGCCAGAAACGTTGTTTCTTTGAATTCCATAGGTAGTCGGGTTTGGCAGAAGAAAGTGGCTGCGAGTATTCCCAACATTCCCGGTTGCGATCCTTACGACATGTCTTAATCACTGGCTTTTGTGCGGCGCAGGGCGTCACTTTCCTCTCAACGGTTAACATCACTTCATGACTGATTTACACTCAGCGCTCATTTATTAAAAGTGGAATCCAGCTTATGAAACACCTGCAGGTTGCGGTGGGCATCATTCGCAATACAGAACGTCAAATCTTCCTTGCCCAGCGTGCGGCAAGCTCCTACATGGCAAATAAGTGGGAGTTTCCTGGCGGAAAAATTGAACAAGATGAATCTGCCGAGCAGGCGCTCAAGCGTGAGCTGATGGAAGAAACCGGTATCGAAGTCACATCGGCAAGCGCGATTGGCCAGGCCGACCACAGTTATGAAGATCTGCGCGTTACGCTGCATTTCTTCCTGGTTGAAGGCTGGAACGGCGAACCTTATGGTCGTGAAGGTCAGCCACAGCGTTGGGTCGAACAGCAGAATTTGGTCGCGGATGAATTTCCGCCTGCGAACCATGAACTGATCAGCCGATTAGTGGCTGGCGAGATTTAAGTGAAGGGGCGCTAGGCCCCTTACTTTTTACTGCTGTTCTTCGCTCCAGTCATCGCTGTCCATCTGGTCACCGCTGCTGGGAATGCGTTTCTCTTCTGCTGCCCATTCACCTAAATCAATCAGCTGGCAGCGTTTACTGCAGAATGGCCGCCACGGGCTCAACTCATCCCAAATCACATCGCGACGACAATTGGGGCAAGGTACGGTAATCATCTCTTCCGGCATAACTTCCTCTAACAACAAGCTAATTCAAAATTCAGTCGGGCTGGCACTTCTCCGCGTTCGCTGTCTAACGGCAGGAAACGAATCGCATAACGGCTTTTATGGCCCGAGACTTGCGGATACAGCGCGTCTTCCAGAGTTAATTGCAGGCGCAGTAAATCGGATCCTTCGGCGTTATCCTGATAAAAGCCGTTGAGGCTGGTTTGATGACGAAATACGCCAGACTGGCGTACTAAATCAAGGATCATCGTCAAACTATTACGCAGCGGATTCAGTGATTCCAGCCAGCCATTCACCTGAACATCCCGCACCGCTTGCTCCTGATGCAGCCAGATATGCAGGCTTGGTAGATCGAAACTGCAGCAGCCGCCGGGAATACTCAAACGCTGACGTACCAGAGCAACCAGGCGATCTTCACGTAACTGTTGGCCCATGCGCGGTGCCGCCATGAGTTCGCTTGAGCATTGCTTCAACTGCTGACGCAGATTATTCACACGCAATTCGTCAATGCCTGGCACATCCAGCCACGCGCGCAATTTTTGCTGCTGGCGCTCCAGCTCTTTTAGCAGTTCAGTGCGCATATCCCCGCGCTCAAAAATATCCAGTAAATCGCTAAGGATGCGGAACACGCCAAGTGCTGAAACCGAACCACTAACCGGCACCGTTTCATACAGCTGATCAATCAGATATTCAACTCGCAGCCAGGTGCGCATCTTCTCATTCAAAGGGTGTTCAAACAGAACAACAGTGCTCATGATGTTAATCCTTTCCGGTTGCTGCCAGGCGTAGATAGCGCTGGTGAAGCTCAGCAACGCGCGGTAGCACCTGTTCAGGCGTACCACTGTTATCAATGATGTCATCCGCACAGGCTTGACGCTGTTCGCGACTGGCCTGTGCGGCAAGAATATTTTTCGCCTGACTCAGCGAAATGCCATCCCGCTGTTGGGTGCGTTGCAACTGCGTGGCGGTATCCACATCTACGACCAACACGCGATCGGCCTGATGCTGTAAGCCGTTTTCGACCAACAGCGGTACCACCCAAAGCACATAAGGTGAAGTAGCCAGTAACTTTAATTGTTGCGTGCGGGCGTTGATGAGTGGATGAAGCAACTGATTGAGCCAGTTTTTCTCTTGTGGCTGCTGGAAAATAATTTCACGAAGCCGTGCACGATAGAGCGTGCCTTCTGCCGTCAGAATGGTATCTCCATAACGCTGAGCAATCGCCTTTAGTGCAGGCGTTCCGGGCTCAACAACTTCTCTGGCAATGACGTCAGCGTCAATAATATCAACGCCTAGCGCTGCGAAAGCGTTGGCAATAGTGGTTTTACCACTGCCAATGCCGCCGGTGAGCGCAACGGTATAAGGCATAGCGTTCTCGCAAAATTTATATCGTGAGCGGCGATCAACCACAGCAAGATGAGAGCATGATCACAATCAATTCTCTCAGCTAAATTTAAGGGATTGTAGCCTAAATAAAGTGAAATTCGCAGTCTTGTCGCGGAACGAATGGCGCGTATGATAACGACACTGGAGCCGTGAGCGCTACCCGAACCGCGGTTCGTCGTCACTAACCAGGATAATTAGCTATGCGCATTGAAGAAGATCTAAAACTGGGCTTTAAAGATGTTTTGATCCGCCCAAAACGTTCCACGTTGAAAAGCCGTTCCGAGGTTGAGCTGGAACGCACCTTCACTTTTAAACACTCAGGCTTGAACTGGAGTGGCATTCCAATCATTGCCGCCAACATGGATACCGTCGGCACTTTCACGATGGCTGAAGCCCTGGCGAGTTTTAACGTACTGACCGCAGTGCATAAACATTACAGCGTGCAAGAGTGGCAGGCATTTGTGCAGCGCGCGCCAGCGGCGGCGCTGAGTTATGTGATGGTCTCATCCGGTACATCAGAATCAGATTTCACGAAGTTATCCGCCATTCTGGCGTTATCACCGCAGCTCAACTTTATCTGTATCGACGTTGCTAACGGCTACTCTGAGCACTTCGTTCAGTTTCTGTTGCGCGTGCGTGAAAGCTTCCCTGGTAAAACCATCTGCGCAGGCAACGTGGTTACCGGTGAAATGGTGGAAGAACTGATTTTGTCTGGCGCAGACATCGTCAAAGTGGGTATTGGCCCCGGCTCAGTGTGCACCACACGCGTGAAGACCGGCGTTGGTTATCCTCAGCTTTCTGCCGTTATCGAGTGCGCTGATGCGGCCCACGGTTTAGGCGGACAGATCGTCAGCGACGGCGGCTGCTCGGTTCCAGGTGACATTGCCAAAGCTTTCGGGGGCGGTGCAGATTTCACCATGCTCGGCGGCATGCTTGCGGCACATGACGAGTGTGAAGGAACCATCGTTGAAGAACAGGGTGAGAAATTTATGCTGTTCTACGGCATGAGTTCCGAATCGGCGATGAAACGCCACGTTGGCGGTGTCGCACAATACCGTGCGGCGGAAGGCAAAACCGTGCGGTTACCAGTGCGCGGGCCGGTTGAGGAGACGGTTAAAGATATCCTCGGCGGTTTACGTTCGGCCTGTACCTACGTCGGTGCTGAACGATTGAAAGAGCTGACGAAACGCACCACCTTTATCCGCGTCGCTGAACAAGAGAACCGCGTGTTCACTCGTTAATCTCTGCCAACGGGCGCGCATCGCGCGTGCCCGTCATCGAATGGCATCGCCAAGACCAAATACCGGCAGATACATTGCAATCACTAAGGTGCCAACAATCCCGCCGATTACCACCATCATCATCGGTTCCAGCGATGCCGCCAGAGCATCAGCGCGCGCTAATGTTTGCGCCTCATGCCACTCCGCCAGCCGTGCCAGCATCACATCTAACGCACCCGCTTCTTCACCCACTCGGATGAGTTGGGCACACAGGGGCGTAAACAGCAGATGCTGTTGCAGCGCCTGATGCAGCGGCGCACCCGCAGCAATGTGCTGCTGCAACTGAATGATGGCATCGCGCCACAATCGCGATACCAAGGTCACTTCAACCGCCTGCAGGCTTTGCAACAAGGTCAAACCGGATTGTTGTGTAAGTTGCAGGATTGCGTATATCTGGCTGAGCTGCCCGCCGCGCCACAGCGGAGATAACAATGGCATGCGCAGTAACCATTGATGTACGCGCTTTTGCCACGGTACCGAACGTCGATAAGTCTGCTGCACAATCACCACTAATACGGCACCTACCAGCAACAGCGGCAGCGCGGCCTTCTGCAGCAGTTCTGACAGCGACATCACCGCCGCAGTAAAAGCGGGCAGCGGCGCATCAAAGCTGGCATAGACAGAGACAAACTCCGGTAAAACAAACAGCAGCATGCCAGCACTGACCCCGAGCGCTACCAGCAAGATAAACAGGGGATAACGCAGCGCCTTCACCACTTTTTGCCGTAAGTATTGCTGCTTGCTTTGCTGCTGCGCCAGCTGGCGACAGCACTCGTCGAGTTGGCCGGTTAATTCACCCACTTGCATCAAAGCGGGAAACAGCGGGGGAAAGATTTGCGGCCACTCTTGCAAGGCTTGCGAGAAGGGCTCACCAGCGATGACGCGGCGCTGCAATCCTTTCAGTAATACCCGCCAACCGGCATGAGGATGGCCTTCTGCCAGCAGAATCAGACTTTCGGCCAGCGGTAAGCCGGCCTTGAGCAGCGTCGCCAGTTGCCGCACCAGGTCGATTTTCTGTTGCCACTTCCAGTCGCGCGAACGCCAGCATTTTCCACGCTGCCAGTTCACCGGCAGCATGCCGCGATCGGAGAGTTGATTGAGCAACGTATCCTGGCTGGCATTGAGTGATTCGCCTTCCTGCAGCACGCCCATGGTATCAAGAGCCTGCCAGCGGAAATGATAGAGATTAGCCATCGCCCAATCCCACCACGCGCTGCATCTCTTCAAAGGAGGTATCGCCGCGACTTACCGCTTCAAGCCCCGCAGCCAGCAAAGTTTTCATTCCCTGCTCATTTGCCAGCGTTAGCAGATGCTCCAGCGGCATATCTGCCGAAATAGCATTCTGCAATTTGCTGGTTAGCGGCAAGACTTCAAACAGCGCCAGCCGCCCGTAATAGCCGGAGAAGCAGTGATCGCAGCCCGGTGCGCGCCAGGTTTGCAGCGTGCCCGGCCAGAGTTCGGCCGGCAGATGGGCGATGGCTTGTCCCGGCTGACGGCAATGCACGCACAAGCGTCTGACCAGACGCTGCGCCACCACCAACTGCAAAGCGGGGCCCAGCAGATAACCGGGAATATCCATCTGGCGCAGGCGCGTTAGCGTTTCAGCTGTCGAGTTGGTATGCAGTGTTGAAAGCACCAGATGGCCGGTCTGCGCAGCTTTAACGGCGATGCTGGCCGTCTCGGCATCACGGATTTCCCCTACCATAATCACATCGGGATCCTGGCGCAGCAGTGCGCGCAGCACACGATTGAAATCAAGTCCGCTGCGCGGCTGGATCTGTGTTTGATTAATGCCATCCAGCGGGATCTCAACCGGATCTTCTACGCTACATACATTCTTCTCCGGCACGTTAAGCGCGCTTAACCCGCTATAGAGCGTGAAGGTTTTACCGCTGCCGGTCGGGCCGGTAACCAGAATCAAACCCTGCGGTTTCGCCAGCGCGTTTTTCAGCAAACGCAGTTGTGCTGCGGGCATGCCGAGTTTATCGAGGGTGATGGCGCTGTTTTCACTTTGCAGCAGCCGCACCACGGCTTTTTCACCCTGGCTTACCGGCAGCGTTGAGAGTCGAAACGCCGCCAGTTTGTCCTCTATCTCCAGCGTAAACTGTCCGTCCTGCGGCAGACGCCGTTCGGCGATATCCAATCCACCGAGGATTTTCAGGCGCGCCAGAATCGCAGCGGGTTGTGCTTCAGAAGGCTGAGGCAGTTTATGCAACACGCCATCGATGCGCAGACGCACCCGCAATCCATGGCGCTGCGGTTCGAAATGCACATCTGAGGCGCGGCGCTGAATGGCCTGGCGCAAAATCTGATCGACCGCGTTAATCGCTGACTCAGCGCTGGCATGTTCACGCGGTGCTGCGGCGGCATCCGGTTCGTGCAGCAACTGCTCAAGTCGTGCGGCAGGCCAGCACTCGACCTCCACCTTACATTGGCTGGCGAACTGTAGCGCTTCCAGCAGCAGCGGATCGGGCGTGTCGGCTACCGCTACGCGCAGTAGTGTGGCGTCATGGTGCAGAATCACCGCCTGATAACGGGCGCACAAGGCTTGCAGCGCACTATTAGGATTGTCCATCAGTTGGCATCCTTGTCGGCAAAGCGGAACTGCTCGAGGCAGCTATCGCGCAGGCTGCTGTTATCGCTGGTACAAGTGCGTTGCCAGCTCAACGTGCCATCGGTTGCGCTCCAAATCGGCAGCATTTCAACCGTTAATCCGCTGAGACTTTCCTGGCCGGTCAGGTTGATGGTTCCATTAACGACGCTGAGTGTCGCCACATAGCGCGAACCTTTGGCCACCGGAATACCGCGTTGTCCTGCCTGACACTGTGCCGGTCCGCCGCGCTCAATGGAGCAGAGTTCAACTGCTGTTTTGTACGGCACCATGGTTTGCAGCATGTCGGTAAGCGCTGCGCGTTGCAGGTAGTTTTGATAGGCCGGTAAACCGATGGCGCTGAGAATGGCGACGATGCCAATCACAATCATCAATTCGATAAGGGTAAAACCGCGTTGTCTGTCCATAGTGAGGCTCCTTGTTGTGGAGCCGCTACGGTAGAAAAGGGCGAGAGAAAGCGGAAGTCAGGCCTGCGTGAGGCTGGAAAGCATCGCGCAGAGAATCGTAAGGATTACAGCGGGGATAACAGCATTTTTGAAGCCAGCTCGCATATCTGCCGCGCTAACAGGCGGCAGACTTAGAGCATTAGAGTTCGCGGAAACGCATCGACAGATCCAGCGCATGCACATGTTTGGTCAGCGCGCCGACAGAAACATAATCAACGCCGGTCTGGGCAATTTGCGGCAGCGTGGTTTCGGTTACGTTGCCAGAGACTTCCAGTAAAGCTCGCTTGTTGGTTAGCGCAACCGCTTCATGCATCATCTCAAGGCTGAAGTTATCGAGCATGATGATGTCCGCTCCAGCATCGATGGCATCCTGCAGTTCCGTCAGCGATTCGACTTCAACTTCTACCGGCACATCAGGCGACAGCCACAGCGCTTTTTCTACGGCGTTACGCACCGAGCCGCTGGCGATAATGTGGTTCTCTTTGATAAGAAAAGCATCCGACAGGCCTAAACGATGGTTGTTACCGCCACCGCACAGCACCGCATATTTCAGTGCGGTACGCAGGCCTGGCAAGGTCTTGCGTGTATCAAGCAGCTGGGTTTCGCTGCTCGCCAGCAGGGCGACATAACGGTTGACCTCGGTGGCCACGCCGGACAGTGTTTGCACGAAATTGAGCGCGGTGCGCTCTGCGGTTAACAGCAGGCGCGCCGGACCGGTAAGCTCGAACAGCAGCTGATCGGCAACCAGTGTTTGTCCATCTTCAACATGCCAGGTAAGAGTGACTTTATTGCCAAGCTGGATAAAGACTTCTTCCACCCAGCGTTTACCACAAAAAACACCGGCTTCACGGGTGATGACTTTTGCCACCGCCTGTTTTTCTGCCGGCAGCAGCAACGCAGTGATATCGCGATCCGCATCCACTTCGCCGCCTAAATCCTCCTGAAGCGCCCGGGCAACGGCTTCCGGGATATCCTGTTCAATACGTTTAATCAGTTCCTGACGGCGATGATCGGGATCGTAACGACGCGTTGCCATGGTTTTGCCACTCCACAAGACGAGATTTTGTGCGCTCACCTTAGCCTGGTTTATCGGTCATTGCCAGTTGCTGGCGGTGAAATGTTTAGTATCCTGAACTCAGCTGCGTCGGCGCATTAAGTCGCAAGTCTGATGGGTGAAACATGTTATTCTCAGCCTGATTTTGCTTAGGATTTAACAGCATGAAACTGGAAGAGGGCTGGATTACCAGCGCGCGTAAAGTACCTTCACCACACTTCAATCAGCGTCCAAATGATGAAGTGCCTTCGCTGTTGGTGATTCATAACATCAGCTTACCGCCCGGTGAGTTTGGCGGGCCGTGGATCGATCGCTTGTTTACCGGCACGTTGCCTGCCGATGCGCATCCCTATTTTGCTGATATCGCCCATTTACGCGTGGCGGCGCACTGTTTAATCCGCCGCGACGGCGAGCTGGTGCAATACGTCTCTTTCGATCAGCGTGCCTGGCACGCCGGTGTGTCGCAGTTTGAAGGGCGTGAAAGCTGCAACGACTTTTCCATGGGCATTGAACTGGAAGGCACTGATACGCTGCCCTATACCGATGCCCAGTACGTGACTTTGCAGCAGGTGACTCAACTCCTGCTGCAGCACTATCCGTTGACGCCTGCGCGCATCACCGGCCATAGCGATATCGCACCAGAGCGGAAAACCGATCCCGGTTCCTCTTTTGACTGGTTGCGCTATAAAGAATCCATCAGGCAGGAGAATCCCTGATACAGCAGGAGCGGGTATGACGTTGTTTAGCTTGTTATTAGTTTTAGGTTGGGAACGCCTGTTTAAGTTGGGTGAGCATTGGCAACTGGACCATCGGCTGGAGCCGCTGTTTCGTGGCCGTCAGCGTTTTTCCCTGCTGCGCACGCTAATGATGACAGTGATAGCGATGCTGATCGTCTGGCTGGTGGTGTGGAGCCTGAAAGGCATCTTGTTTGGCGTGACGCAACTGCTGTTCTGGATTTTGGTGGGATTGCTGTGTATCGGCGCGGGTTCGGTGCGACTGCACTATCACAGCTATCTCAAAGCCGCGAGCCATGACGATGAAGCGGCACATCAGGCGATGGCGGCTGAACTGACGCTGATTCACGGCGTGCCGGTTGAGTGCAGCGAGCGCGAGTTCCTGCGTGAACTGCAGAACGCGCTGATTTGGATTAACTTCCGCTTCTATCTTGCGCCGCTGTTCTGGTTTGTGGTCGGTGGGCCTTACGGTCCGGTGCTGCTGGTGGGGTATGCGTTTCTGCGTGCCTGGCAGAGCTGGCTGGCGAAACATCAGTCGCCGCTGGCGCGCTCGCAGTCTGGCGTTGATCGTCTGCTGCACGTTTTGGACTGGATCCCCGTGCGTTTGGCCGGCGTGGCTTACGCGCTGCTCGGCCATGGCGAACGTGCGCTGCCAGCATGGTTTGCCGCGCTGGGCGATCTGCATCGCCCGCAATATCAGGTGCTGACCAGCCTGGCGCAGTTCTCGCTGGCGCGCGATCCGCACATGGATAAAGTCGAAACGCCACGTATTGCGGTGGCGTTGGCGAAACGTATTTCTCTGGTGCTGGTGGTGGTGGTCGCGCTGTTGACGATCTACGGCACGCTGGTGTGATCGGCTGGCGGCACGCCGAAATCCGGTGTGCCGTCTTCGCGCCAGTCGAAGTATTTCAAGCGCGTATGGCGATTCGGATCCCACAGCGGGTCGCCCTCAATTTCGGTGTAATTGCGCGCGTGATACACCAGCACCGCTCTTCCCGCTTCATCCACCGTAAAGCTGTTGTGTCCCGGTCCGTATTGCTGATTATCCCAGCTGGTGGCAAATACCGGCCGCGCGGATTTATGCCAGGCGCTGATGTTGAGCGGATCGGCCAGCACATCAATGCTTAATATCCCCAGGCAGTAGTTTTCATCGGTCGCGCTGGCGGAATAGGTGACAAAAAGCTGGTCGCCATGCTGAATCACCGCCGGTCCTTCATTAACGCTAAATCCCGCGCACTCCCATTCATACTCCGGTCGGCTCAGCATCAGCGGGGCGCTTTTTAGCGTCCACGGATTGAGCAACTCGGCGAGATACAGGTTAGAGTTTCCGGGAATCGCCGGATCTTTTTGCGCCCACAGATACCAGTGTTTACCTTGATGGTGGAAGTAGGTGGCGTCCAGTGAGAAGGAGTCGATGGGCGTATGTACGCGGCGGCAGGGCTGCCAGTTACCGCTCAGCGGATCGGCATCATTACACACCAGCGCATACATGCGGTGCTGGAACAGGCCATCTTTTATCGCCCGCGTCGGTGCGGCGGCGAAATAGATCACCCATTGCCCGTTGATGTAATGCAGTTCTGGCGCCCAGATCAGCGCGCTATACGGGCCGGTATCCGGTTTGCGCCACACCGTTACCGCTTCTGCCTCAATCAGGCCTGCCAGCGTTGTGGCATAGCGAATCTCCAGTCGGTCATATTCCGGCACCGAGGCGATAAAATAGTAGCCATCGGCATGGCGCAGAATAAAGGGATCGGCACGTTGAGTTATAAAAGGATTGGGCCAGCTCATTTGATCTCTCCAGGTTGCGCAGTTGCAGAGGACGCGATAGGGGATACGTGATGTGAATGGGCACGGCGCAGCGCCAGATCGGCCTGAATCGTACGCATTAAGTTGCGATCCACTTTCATTAAACGCACGACGCCGGCGGTGATCAGATATCCCACGCCCGGGATCACCGTGAACAGCAGCATGATGCCGTTAATGGCGTTGGGGGCCTGCTGTTTTGCGCCGGCATCGTAGCCATAAATCGACAGCAGGAAACCGACCATCGCCCCCGCAACCGCCAGCCCCACTTTGAGGAAGAACAGGTTGCCGGAGAAGCTCATACCGGTGATACGTTTGCCGGTTTTCCATTCGCCGTAATCATCCACGTCGGCCATTAGCGACCAGTGCAGCGGCGACGGAATCTGATGCAGGATATTCAGCAGGAAGTAGGCGATCACCACCGCGACGGTGGCGTGCGGATCAATCCAGTAGAAGCCGCAGGAGAACAGCGCCAGCGCGATGTTGGTCCAGAAGAACACTTTGAGCTTGCACCAGCGATCGGTGAGGATTTTCGCCAGCGTGCTGCCGAACATCATGCCGATCACCCCAAGGCTGATAAACAGCGTGGCAAAGTGCGTTGATTGCCCCATCACCCAGGTGACGTAATACATGGTGGCGGCCATGCGGATAAAACCGGGGCAGACGTTGCAGAAGGTCAGCAGCAGAATGCGCACCCACTGATCGTTTTTCCACACGTCGCGCAGATCTTGTTTCAAATCATCGTTGCTTGGCGTCGCAGGATGAATGCGTTCACGCACATTGGCAAAACAGAACAGGAACATCACCAAACCAATCAGCGCCAGCACGCTCATCGCCAGTTGATAGCCGCGCGCTTTGTTGTCGCCGCCAAACCATTCGGCCATCGGCAGCAGCGAAAGTGAGAGGATCAGCGTGGCGATGCCCACCATCACAAAGCGATAGGACTGACATGACACGCGCTCACCCGGATCGTTGGTGATTACGCCGCCCAGCGAGCAGTAAGGAATGTTGATGGCGGTGTAAGTGAGTGACATCAGGAAGTAAGTGACAAACGCCCAGATAACCTTGTTGTCGTAGCTCCACTCCGGCGTGGTGAACATCAACACGCTAAATAGCACGTAAGGCACGGAAACCCACAGCAGCCACGGACGGAAGCGGCCCCAGCGGCTTTGCGTACGATCGGCAATGGCGCCCATGATCGGATCGGTTACCGCATCAAGTACGCGTACCGACAGTAATAGCGTACCGACCAGCGCCGGGGCTAAACCAAACACATCAGTGTAGAAATAATTGAGGAACAGCATGATGGCACCGCCAATCATGTTGCATCCGGCATCGCCCATGCCATATCCCAGTTTCTCTCTGAACGAGAGGGCTGATCCTTTCATTGATCGTCTCCAGCGATATGATGAGCAGGAATTATCTGTGCAAAATCAGTAATCTGCTGGGGAGCAAATGGTCGGGTAGATGGACAAAACGCGCGGGCGGGGAAAAGTGTGAGCCAGATCAGAAGTGCTGCCCGGCAACAGCGTGCCGGGCAGGGAAAACATTACGCTTTCTGTAGTTTGTTTTTGATGGTGTAACCGATAGCCAGAATCACCAGCCATACCGGAATCAACCATACCGATATCGCCATGCCTGGCGTCATCAGCATAATGACCAACACACCGGCGAGGAACACCAGGCAAATCCAGTTACCCAGCGGATAGAGCACCGCTTTGAAGCGCGTGGTGACACCTTGCTGGTCTTTCTTTTTACGGAATTTCAGATGCGCGAGGCTGATCATCGCCCAGTTGATCACCAGTGCGGAAACCACCAGCGCCATCAGCAGGCCAAAGGCTTCGCCTGGCATCAGGTAGTTGATCAGTACACACAGCAGGGTCGCTACGGCTGAGACCAGAATGGTGGCGACCGGTACGCCGCGACTGTCCACTTTCAGCAATGCTTTCGGCGCATTACCCTGTTGCGCCAGACCAAACAGCATGCGGCTGTTGCAGTAAACGCAGCTGTTGTAGACCGACAGCGCCGCCGTCAGGATTACCACGTTCAGCGCGTTGGCCACAAAGGCATCGCCCAGCTCATGAAAAATCAGCACGAACGGGCTGGTATCGGCAGTGACACGCGTCCAAGGCAGCAGCGAAAGCAGCACCGCGAGTGAGCCAATATAGAAAATCAGAATACGCCACAGCACCTGATTGGTGGCTTTCGGGATGCTCTCTTGTGGATTGTCGGCTTCTGCGGCAGTGATGCCCACCAGCTCCAGACCACCAAACGAGAACATAATGATTGCCATCATCATCACCAATCCGGTCATGCCGTGAGGCAGGAAGCCGCCCTGATCCCACAGGTTGCTGACGCTGGCCTGCGGGCCGCCGTTGCCGCTAAACAGCAACCAGCCACCGAACAGAATCATGCCGATGACCGCGACCACTTTGATAATCGCGAACCAGAACTCCATCTCACCGAACACTTTGACGTTGGTCAGGTTAATGGCGTTGATCAATACAAAGAAGATGGCGGCGGTGGCCCAGGTAGGGAAGTCAGGCCACCAGAATTGTACGTACTTGCCCACAGCGGTGAGTTCGGCCATGGCAACCAGCACATACAGAACCCAATAGTTCCAGCCCGAGGCGAAACCGGCGAAGTTGCCCCAATATTTGTAGGCGAAGTGACTGAAGCTGCCGGCAACCGGCTCTTCAACCACCATCTCGCCGAGTTGGCGCATGATCAGAAAGGCAATAAAACCGGCAATCGCATATCCCAGAATCACGGCCGGACCGGCCGATTGAATCACTGATGCGCTACCCAGAAACAGGCCAGTACCTACGGCTCCGCCCAGCGCAATCAGCTGAATATGGCGATTCTTTAAGCCGCGGTGCAGCGTGTCGCCATGCTGTTGTTCCATACAAACCTCGTGATGTTGTTATTGTGCACCTGCAGTGCGCGCACTGTAAGGCTGTTTACCTTAATGTATTCTTTTCTTTACGGTATCTGGCGTGCTGTGTGCATGCATGAGCTACCACGGCGTTCAGAATAGTGATAAGCGCGTCAGTTTGCACCTGCTTTTGCTTTTTGTGCTGAGAGATGACTGAAAAAGCAGCAGCATCCTCTGCGCGCCCGTCGCAGTATTTCTGCCATGAAAAAAGGGTGAACACGAATAGGTTTCCCTTATGGTTGGGCCGTTTTCTGGGCGCTAACTCAGTGTAAGGTTAGGTAAAAGTGCAATTCATTAACATTTGCCGCGTGCGGGGGATTTCTCGCTTGATGCCGGTAGGTTAGCGCACCAGCGCTGCGATCATCACATGAAGTGTGACCGCACCCATATAGACACAAGGTGAATACTTTGTTACTTTACCGGCACCATTTTTCAATTGGTATTACCAATTTACTCCGGACGTTTGGCTGATAAGAAGGGAAGATGGCCTACAGTAAAATTCGCCAACCCAAGCTCTCCGATGCGATCGAGCAACAGCTGGAATCCCTCATTATGGAAGGGACGCTCCAGCCGGGTGAAAAACTGCTCCCCGAGCGTGAACTGGCGAAACAGTTTGATGTCTCACGTCCATCCCTGCGCGAAGCGATTCAGAGCCTGGAAGCTAAAGGCCTGCTGCTACGTCGTCAGGGCGGCGGCACCTTCGTCCAAAAAAATCTCTGGCAAAGCCTGAGCGACCCGCTGGTCGGTCTGCTTGCCGAACATCCAGAATCTCAGTTTGACCTGCTGGAAACCCGCCACGCGCTGGAAGGCGTTGCTGCCTATTACGCGGCACTACGGGGAACCGATGAAGATCTGCAGCGCATCCGCGACTGCCATGTTCATATTCAGCAGGCACAGGACAGCGGCGATCTCGACGCCGAAGCGGATGCAGTGATGAAGTATCAGATCGCTGTCACAGAAGCCGCCCATAATGTGGTGTTGCTGCATCTGCTGCGTTCCATGGGCCCTATGCTGGAACAAAACGTCCGTCAGAATTTTGAATTGCTCTACGCTCGTCGGGAAATGCTGGCGAAAGTGAGCGGTCACCGCGCCAGTATCTACGAGGCGATTGTGGCTCGTGAGCCAGAACAAGCACGCGAGGCATCTCATCGTCACCTGGCGTTCATTGAGGAAATCTTGCTGGATAGAAGTCGGGAGCAGAGTCGTCGTGAACGCTCCCTGCGTCGTTTACAGCAACGTAAGGAATAACGCACGGCAACGAACGTGCGGAAAACACGACGGGCCTGTCTTCTTGTGCTGTGAACCAGAAGCAAAGCACAAGAAGACAGGCTCCTGATAATTTCAACGTATTAGACACAGATAAGGAATACACCCCATGTCAGAACGTTTACAGAATGACGTGGATCCGATCGAAACTCGTGATTGGCTACAAGCGATCGAATCGGTCATCCGTGAAGAAGGTGTTGAGCGCGCGCAGTATCTGATTGATCAGGTAATGAGTGCAGCACGCAAAGGTGGCGTGAAAGTTGCCGCAGGTTCCTCTGCAATCAGCAACTACATTAACTCTATTGCTGTTGAAGATGAGCCGGACTATCCGGGCAACACCTCTCTTGAACGTCGTATCCGTTCCGCAATTCGTTGGAACGCCATCATGTCGGTGCTGCGTGCGTCGAAGAAAGATCTGGAGCTTGGCGGCCACATGTCCTCCTTCCAGTCTTCCGCGACCATTTATGAAGTGTGCTTTAACCACTTCTTCCGCGCGCGTAGCGACAAAGACGGCGGCGATCTGGTTTTCTTCCAGGGTCACATTTCTCCAGGTATCTACGCCCGCGCCTTCCTTGAAGGTCGTCTGAGCGAAGACCAAATGAACAACTTCCGTCAGGAAGTGCAGGGCAAAGGTCTCTCTTCTTACCCGCACCCGAAACTGATGCCGGACTTCTGGCAGTTCCCAACCGTATCAATGGGCCTGGGTCCGTTGAACGCGATCTATCAGGCGAAATTCCTGAAGTATCTGGAACACCGCGGTCTGAAAGACACCTCAGCACAAACCGTTTACGCCTTCCTCGGTGATGGCGAGATGGATGAGCCGGAATCCAAAGGTGCGATCACCATCGCCACCCGCGAGAAGCTGGACAACCTGGTGTTCATCATCAACTGTAACCTGCAGCGTCTGGACGGCCCGGTCACCGGTAACGGTAAGATCATCAACGAGCTGGAAGGCATCTTTGCCGGTGCTGGCTGGAACGTGATCAAAGTGATTTGGGGCGGTCGTTGGGATGAACTGCTGCGTCAGGACACCAGCGGCAAGCTGATTCAGCTGATGAACGAAACCGTTGATGGCGATTATCAGACCTTCAAATCCCGTAACGGCGCGTACGTACGTGAGCACTTCTTCGGTAAATATCCGGAAACCGCAGCTCTGGTGAAAGACTGGTCAGACGAAGAGATCTTCGCGCTGAACCGCGGCGGCCACGATCCGAAGAAAGTCTACGCTGCACTGAAAAAAGCGCAGGACACCAAAGGTCAGCCAACGCTGATTCTGGCCCATACCATCAAAGGTTATGGCATGGGTGACACTGCTGAAGGTAAAAACATCGCGCACCAGGTTAAGAAGATGAACATGGATGGCGTTCGCTACATCCGCGATCGCTTCAATGTGCCGGTGGCCGATGACAGAATCGAAGAGCTGCCATACGTCACCTTCGAAAAAGGCTCTGAAGAGTACAACTATCTGCACGGTCAGCGTGAGAAGTTGGGCGGCTACCTGCCAACGCGTCAGGCTGAGTTCAGCGAGAAGCTGGAAATGCCAACGCTGGAAGAGTTCCGTCCACTGCTGGAAGAGCAGAATAAAGAGATCTCCACCACCATCGCCTTCGTGCGTGCATTGAACGTGATGCTGAAGAACAAGTCGATCAAAGATCGTCTGGTTCCAATCCTTGCCGACGAAGCCCGTACCTTCGGTATGGAAGGTCTGTTCCGTCAGATTGGTATCTACAGCCCGAACGGTCAGCAGTACACCCCGCAGGACCGCGAGCAGGTTGCGTACTATAAAGAAGACGAGAAAGGCCAGATTCTGCAGGAAGGGATCAACGAGCTGGGCGCAGGTTCATCCTGGCTGGCGGCGGCGACCTCTTACAGCACCAACAACCTGCCGATGATTCCGTTCTACATCTATTACTCGATGTTCGGCTTCCAGCGCATCGGCGATCTGATGTGGCTGGCCGGCGATATGCAGGCACGCGGCTTCCTGGTTGGCGGTACTTCAGGTCGCACTACGCTGAACGGCGAAGGTTTGCAGCACGAAGATGGTCACAGCCACATTCAGTCGCTGACTATCCCGAACTGTATCTCTTACGATCCGTCTTACGCGTACGAAATCGCGGTCATCATGCAAGATGGCCTGGTGCGTATGTACGGCGAAGCGCAGGAAAACATCTACTACTACATCACCACGCTGAACGAAAACTACCACATGCCTGCGATGCCGCAGGGTGCGGAAGAGGGTATCCGTAAGGGTATCTACAAGCTGGAAACCGTAGAAGGTAGCAAAGGCAAAGTGCAGCTGCTGGGTTCAGGTTCAATTATGCGTCACGTGCGTGAAGCCGCGCAGATCCTGGCGAAAGATTACGGCATCGCTTCTGACGTCTACAGCGTGACCTCGTTCACCGAGCTGGCGCGTGATGGTCAGGATTGTGAGCGCTGGAACATGCTGCACCCAACCGATGAGCCACGCGTACCTTACATCGCGCAAGTGATGAACGAAGCACCGGCCGTCGCATCGACCGACTACATGAAGCTGTTCGCAGAACAAGTTCGCAGCTACGTGCCTTCCAGCGATTATCGCGTGTTGGGTACCGATGGCTTCGGTCGTTCTGACAGCCGTGAAAACCTGCGTCACCACTTCGAAGTGGATGCATCGTATGTGGTTGTGGCTGCGCTGGGTGAGCTGGCTAAACGCGGTGAAATCGATAAGAAAGTGGTGGCAGAAGCCATCACCAAATTCAATATCGACGCCGATAAAGTTAACCCGCGTCTGGCATAAGAGGTAAGAGAGTAATGGCTATCGAAATTAACGTACCGGACATCGGGGCAGACGAAGTTGAAGTCACCGAAATCCTGGTAAAGGTGGGCGACAAAGTTGAAGCTGAACAGTCGCTGATCACCGTGGAAGGCGATAAAGCCTCCATGGAAGTGCCTTCGCCGCAGGCGGGCGTGGTTAAAGAGATCAAAATCTCGACCGGCGACAAAGTAGAAACCGGCTCGCTGATTATGATTTTTGACGCAGAAGGTGCCGCAGAAGCGGCGCCAGCGCCAGCAGAAGAGAAGAAAGCGGAAGCCGCTCCTGCTCCAGCTGCTGCCGCTGCTGCGGTCAGCAAAGAAGTCAACGTACCGGACATCGGCGGCGACGAAGTTGAAGTCACTGAGATCCTGGTCAAAGTGGGCGACACCGTAACGGCTGAGCAGTCGCTGATCACTGTTGAAGGCGACAAAGCCTCAATGGAAGTCCCGGCACCGTTCGCGGGCGTGGTGAAAGAGATCAAAATCTCCACCGGCGACAAAGTGAACACCGGTTCACTGATCATGGTGTTCGAAGCAGAAGGCGCAGCGCCGGCGGCTGCTCCAGCAGCTAAACAGGAAGCGGCTCCAGCAGCAACACCTGCGGCGTCTGGCGCTAAAGACGTCAACGTGCCAGACATTGGTGGCGACGAAGTTGAAGTCACCGAGATCCTGGTGAAAGTGGGCGACAAAGTCGCTGCTGAGCAATCCCTGATCGTGGTGGAAGGCGACAAAGCCTCAATGGAAGTGCCTGCACCGTTCGCCGGTACCGTGAAAGAGTTGAAAGTGTCGACAGGCGATAAAGTCAGCACCGGTAAACTGATCATGGTGTTCGAAGTGGAAGGCGCGGCACCGGCTGCGGCTCCTGCGGCTAAGCAGGAAGCGGCTCCAGCGGCAGAAGCAGCGAAACCGGCAGCGGCCCCAGCAGCAGCCAAAGCAGATGCGAAAGGCGAGTTCGCTGAGAACGATGCTTACGTACACGCGACGCCGGTGATTCGTCGCCTGGCGCGCGAGTTCGGTGTTAACCTGGCGAAAGTCAAAGGTACCGGCCGTAAAGGTCGCATCCTGAAAGAAGACGTGCAGACTTACGTCAAAGACGCAGTGAAACGCGCTGAAGCGGCTCCGGCTGCAGCAGCCAGTGGCGGAAGCCTGCCAGGTCTGTTGCCTTGGCCGAAAGTGGACTTCAGCAAGTTCGGCGAAATCGAAGAAGTTGAACTGGGTCGTATCCAGAAAATTTCCGGTGCCAACCTGAGCCGTAACTGGGTGGTGATCCCGCACGTTACGCACTTCGACAAAACCGATATCACCGATCTGGAAGCGTTCCGCAAACAGCAGAATGCCGAAGCAGAGAAACGCAAACTGGATGTGAAATTCACGCCAGTGGTGTTCATCATGAAAGCCGTTGCCGCTGCTCTTGAGCAGATGCCACGCTTCAACAGTTCACTGTCTGAAGATGCACAGAAACTGACGCTGAAGAAATACATCAACATCGGTGTGGCGGTTGATACGCCAAACGGTCTGGTGGTTCCAGTGTTCAAAGATGTGAACAAGAAAGGCATCACTGAACTGTCCCGCGAGCTGATGGCGATTTCGAAGAAAGCGCGTGATGGCAAGCTGACCGCCGGCGACATGCAGGGCGGTTGCTTCACCATCTCCAGCCTTGGCGGCCTGGGCACCACGCACTTCGCGCCAATCGTCAACGCGCCGGAAGTGGCTATCCTCGGTGTTTCCAAGTCAGCGATGGAACCGGTGTGGAACGGTAAAGAGTTTGAGCCGCGTCTGATGATGCCGATCTCACTCTCCTTCGACCACCGTGTGATCGACGGTGCTGATGGTGCGCGCTTTATCACCATCATCAACAACACACTGTCCGACATTCGCCGTCTGGTGATGTGAAGTTAATCAAGGCCGGCGAAAGCCGGCCTTGTTGTAAGCATTCAATGTTGCCGCGGTTGGCAGTTTGTTAACAATTCTGTAAACTCTCGCGGTGAAATGTCCCGGCGGATATAGGGCATTAGAGCTTGGGAAAAGCTTTTTCCTGACTGCCGGTAATCAAACAAGAGGTCATGATGAGTACAGAGATTAAAACTCAAGTCGTGGTACTTGGGGCAGGTCCTGCAGGTTACTCTGCAGCCTTCCGTTGCGCTGATTTAGGTCTGGAAACCGTAATCGTTGAGCGTTACAGCACCCTTGGCGGTGTTTGTCTGAACGTAGGCTGTATCCCGTCAAAAGCGCTGCTGCACGTCGCCAAAGTGATCGACGAAGCAAAAGCCCTGGAAGAGCACGGTATCGTGTTTGGCCAGCCGCAAACTGACATCGACAAAATTCGTTCGTGGAAAGAGAAGGTGATCAACCAGCTCACTGGCGGCCTCGCGGGTATGGCGAAAGGTCGTAAAGTGAAAGTGGTGACTGGCCTCGGCAAATTCACCGGTGCTAACACGCTGGTGGTCGAAGGTGAAGGTGGCGCAACCACTATTAACTTCGATAACGCGATTATCGCGGCCGGTTCTCGTCCAATCGAACTGCCATTCATTCCGCACAACGATCCGCGCGTGTGGGACTCAACCGATGCGCTGGAACTGAAAGAAGTGCCAAAGCGTCTGCTGGTTATGGGCGGCGGCATCATCGGTCTGGAAATGGCCACCGTTTATAAAGCGCTGGGTTCAGAGATCGACGTGGTTGAGATGTTCGACCAGGTGATCCCGGCTGCCGATAAAGACGTAGTGAAAGTCTTTACCAAGCGTATCAGCAAGAAATTCAACCTGATGCTGGAAACCAAAGTCACCGCTGTTGAAGCGAAAGACGACGGTATCTACGTATCGATGGAAGGCAAAAAAGCACCAGCTGATGCACAGCGTTACGATGCGGTGCTGGTGGCGATTGGTCGCGTACCGAACGGTAAAGGCCTTGATGCGGGTAAAGCAGGCGTGGAAGTGGACGATCGCGGCTTTATCCGCGTCGATAAGCAGATGCGCACCAACGTACCGCACATCTACGCTATCGGTGACATCGTGGGTCAGCCAATGCTGGCGCACAAAGGTGTGCACGAAGGCCACGTAGCGGCGGAAGTGATCTCGGGCCTGAAGCACTACTTCGACCCGAAAGTGATCCCATCCATTGCTTACACCGAGCCAGAAGTTGCCTGGGTTGGTCTGACCGAGAAAGAAGCCAAAGAGAAAGGCATCAGCTACGAAGTGTCCACCTTCCCGTGGGCCGCTTCAGGCCGTGCTATCGCTTCTGATTGTGCAGACGGCATGACCAAACTGATTTTCGACAAAGAGACTCACCGTGTTATCGGTGGTGCGATTGTCGGTACCAACGGCGGCGAGCTGCTGGGTGAAATCGGTCTGGCGATTGAAATGGGCTGTGATGCCGAAGATATCGCTCTGACCATTCACGCGCACCCAACGCTGCATGAGTCTGTCGGCCTGGCTGCCGAAGTGTTCGAAGGTAGCATCACTGACCTGCCGAACCCTAAAGCGAAAAAGAAATAAGTTTACGCTTTAAATAAATTAACGGCTCCTTTAAGGAGCCGTTTTTAATTAATGGTTCTATTTAAATAAACAAATAAAAAGGCGCGAGAGCTAACACGTGCGCAATGCCGGAATAGCGGGAGCGAACTCCCGCTAGTAAAGTTTTACTGTTGTGCTTCGTAAGCCATAACAGCCGATAATTCAGCAGTGAATATCCGTAATCGTAATTCACAGAGTGAACTGCGATTAACCAGACACAATCCTAATAGAATGAGCCCGCTGATAATCAGCTTGCTGAATATAGACTTCATAGTCACGTTCCTCTTGATTTAGCACGAGCAAGCGACTACCCTGACATTTCTCAGGTGTAGGGTAGTTCGCTTGCCCGTGCGGTTAATGAAAGTTAACTGCACGGTTTTACGCTCCACAACCCACCCCAATCTTTTCAGCTTGAAGCAAGTTGCCTCAAGCGCCCGCAGGCAGTCTACGCCAAACTTCTTTTATTTCATCTTAAATTTTAAATTATTTATAATTAATGACTTTCTCTATTATCTAATTATTTAAAAAGAACGTGTAATGGATGGGTTTAATTAATGATTAATTTCCTTAAGCCAATCAATAAAATGCCTTAGCGGAGCGGAAAGATATTTTCGGCTCGGATAGTAGAGCCAGAATCCTTCTTCTACCTGAGTGAAGTTCGCCAGTATTTCTACTAAGTCACCGCGAATTAAAACTTCCCGCACCGTAGCTTGATGCAGAAAGGCAATGCCTACGCCCGCACGGGCTGCCTGTAATATCCTCTCATTACTATCCTGCAGGATGCGCAGGCTCATAACCAGAAGTTAGTAAATCAACTTACCGAGATGGCTGCAGGTTATGATGCAACAGCCGCTCAGCTGGCGTTAGCGTGGGTGCTGGCAAAAGGCGAGTCTATTGTGCCGATTCCAGGCGCCAGTAAAATCGCCCATCTGGAACAGAACTGTGCCGCCGCCGATTTAGCAATACTTCATGCGGATGTCGCCACGCTGGACGAGTTATTTAGCGAGAAAAATATTCTGGGCGAACGCTATAACGACAGCGAATTTGTGCTGGTCGATCGTTAACACTCTTCTGCGCACATGAGAAAAAGCAGGCTTTCATAGCCTGCTTTTTATGTGATCCCGCTCAATTTGTAGATGAAGCTGCTAAAAAACGCACGGATGTTGCTTTTTTGTAAACAGATTAACAATCAGGCGAAATGCTGCTATGCTGCCCCACGCGGAACCGGGCACCTCACCCTACTGTTCGACAGCATCAAGGGGTGCACCGGAAAGCTATACAATGAGAGCGAGGAGAACGTCGTGCTAGAAGAATACCGTAAGCACGTTGCCGAGCGTGCTGCCCAGGGAATCGTACCTAAGCCGTTAGATGCTTCCCAAATGGCCGCGCTGGTTGAACTGCTGAAAAACCCGCCAGCGGGTGAAGAAGAATTCCTGACCGACCTGTTGGTCAATCGTGTCCCACCAGGTGTTGATGAAGCGGCGTACGTAAAAGCCGGTTTCCTGGCAGCTGTCACTAAGGGCGAAGCCCACTCTCCTCTGGTTACTCGCGAAAAAGCCGTTGAGCTGCTGGGCACCATGCAGGGCGGTTATAACATCCATGCGCTGATTGAAGCGTTAGAAGATGAAGCCTTAGCACCGATTGCTGCCGAAGCCCTGTCTCACACGCTGCTGATGTTCGATAACTTCTACGATGTCGAAGAGAAAGCCAAAGCGGGTAACCCACACGCGAAAAAAATTATCCAGTCCTGGGCCGATGCCGAATGGTTCCTGAAGCGTCCAAAACTGGCTGAAAAAATCACCACCACCGTGTTCAAAGTGACCGGCGAAACCAACACCGATGACCTCTCTCCGGCGCCGGATGCATGGTCACGTCCGGATATTCCACTGCACGCGCTGGCAATGCTGAAAAACGCCCGTGAAGGCATCGAACCCGACGATGCTGGTAACATTGGCCCGATCAAACAGATCGAAGCACTGCAGACCAAAGGCTTCCCGCTGACCTACGTCGGCGACGTGGTCGGTACCGGTTCTTCACGTAAATCCGCCACCAACTCGGTGCTGTGGTTTATGGGCGACGATATTCCTTTCGTGCCGAACAAGAAGGGCGGCGGTCTGTGCCTCGGCGGTAAAATCGCTCCTATCTTCTTCAACACCATGGAAGATGCTGGCGCCTTGCCGATCGAGCTCGACGTTGATCGTCTGAACATGGGCGATGTCATCGACGTTTACCCGTACAAAGGCGAAGTGCGCAATCATGAAACCGACGAATTGCTGGCGACCTTCGAGCTGAAGACCGACGTACTGCTGGACGAAGTCCGTGCTGGCGGTCGTATTCCGCTGATCATCGGTCGTGGCCTGACCACCAAAGCGCGCGAATCGCTGGGTCTGCCGCATAGCGATGTGTTCGTACAAGCCAAAGATGTGGCTGTTAGCACCCGCGGTTACTCGCTGGCGCAGAAAATGGTCGGGCGCGCTTGCGGCGTAGAGGGGGTCCGTCCGGGCTCATACTGCGAACCAAAAATGACCTCAGTGGGTTCTCAGGACACCACCGGTCCAATGACCCGTGATGAACTGAAAGACCTGGCCTGCCTCGGCTTCTCCGCTGACCTGGTGATGCAGTCATTCTGCCACACCGCCGCCTATCCGAAGCCGGTCGACGTGACCACGCACCATACGCTGCCAGACTTCATCATGAACCGTGGCGGCGTGTCGCTGCGTCCGGGCGATGGCGTTATCCATAGCTGGCTGAACCGTATGCTGCTGCCAGATACCGTTGGTACCGGCGGTGACTCACACAC
Organism: Pantoea sp. DY-5; assembly: GCF_019795955.1. Taxonomy (NCBI): domain Bacteria; kingdom Pseudomonadati; phylum Pseudomonadota; class Gammaproteobacteria; order Enterobacterales; family Erwiniaceae; genus Pantoea; species Pantoea sp. DY-5. The sequence goes on along the minus strand of NZ_JAIMIE010000003.1, from coordinate 75,957 downwards.
CCGTTTCCCAATCGGTATTTCCTTCCCGGCAGGTTCTGGTCTGGTGGCGTTTGCTGCTGCGACGGGCGTGATGCCGCTGGATATGCCGGAATCGGTGCTGGTGCGCTTCAAAGGCGAAATGCAGCCGGGTATCACCCTGCGCGATCTGGTACACGCCATTCCGCTGTATGCGATTAAAGCTGGCCTGCTGACCGTTGAGAAGAAAGGGAAGAAAAACATCTTCTCTGGCCGCGTGCTGGAAATCGAAGGTCTGCCGAAACTGAAAGTTGAGCAGGCATTTGAGCTGACCGATGCCTCGGCTGAGCGTTCTGCTGCCGGCTGTACTATTAAGCTGGATAAAGAGCCAATCATCGAGTACCTCAACTCGAACATCGTGCTGCTGAAGTGGATGATCTCGGAAGGCTACGGCGATCGTCGTACGCTGGAGCGCCGCATTGAAGGCATGCAGAAATGGCTGGCCGATCCGCAACTGCTGGAAGGCGATGCGGATGCTGAGTACGCGGCGGTGATCGATATCGATCTGGCCGAGATCAAAGAGCCAATTCTGTGCGCACCGAACGATCCAGATGACGCGCGTTGGTTGTCTGACGTGCAGGGCGAGAAGATTGACGAAGTGTTCATCGGTTCGTGCATGACCAACATCGGTCACTTCCGCGCGGCCGGTAAGCTGCTGGATGCCCATAAAGGCCAGCTGCCAACCCGTCTGTGGGTTGCGCCGCCAACCAAAATGGACGCCGCCCAGCTGACCGAAGAGGGCTATTACAGCGTCTTTGGTAAGAGCGGTGCGCGTATCGAAATTCCAGGCTGTTCACTGTGCATGGGTAACCAGGCGCGTGTGGCAGACGGCGCGACGGTGGTTTCCACCTCAACCCGTAACTTCCCGAACCGTCTGGGTACCGGTGCGAACGTCTTCCTGGCGTCAGCGGAACTGGCGGCGGTCGCTTCGCTGCTTGGCAAGCTGCCAACGCCGGACGAGTATCAACAGTTCATGCTGCAGGTTGATAAAACCGCGGCTGACACGTATCGCTACCTCAACTTTGATCAGCTGGGACAATACACTGACAAAGCCGACACAGTGATCTTCCAGACTGCCGTTTAATCGGTTATCGGGATGAACAAGGGGACGATGAAAATCGTCCCTTTTTTTATGCCCTTTTTTCCGCTGACATCTCCAGGCATAATGCGAGCGCGATCCCACTTTATTCAGCGTGCTGCGCACAAAATGCACTAACACTGTGCTGCACAGCGCGTCATCAGTATGAGGCAATCATGGAATATGAATTTCTGCGTGATTTGACCGGTCAGGTCAAAGTGCGTATGTCGATGGACCACGAAGCGGTGGGGCACTGGTTCAACGAAGAGGTCAAAGACAATCTGCCGTTGCTGGATGAGGTTGAGGCCGCCGCCCAACAGGTGAAAGGCACCATCAATCAGTGGCAGCGTGTCGGGCATGAGTACACGCTGTGGCTGGATGATGAAGAGGTGATGATTCGTGCCAACCAGCTGGCGCTGGAAGATGACGGCATGGAAGAGGGCATGACTTATTACGACGAAGAGAGCCTCTCTTTCTGTGGCGTCGACGATTTTCTCGCAGTGATTGCCGCTTATCGCCTGTTTATTGCCGGTAAATAACAGCTGTACTCAGATGATGATAGACGTGGATAAGCACCTCTGGCACCACGTTTGATATCGCCTGGACAGGTAAAGCGAACTCTGCGAGCATGGCGATCTCCATTAAACTCGCGATGCAGCTTGCATAGGGAAAGATGAAGGGACAAAGCCGTCTCGACCAGATTATGGACTATCTGAAGAGCCATAATTTGGTCACTGTTGAACAACTGGTGAGCGCTATTTCCGCCTCGCCAGCAACGATCCGCCGCGATCTGATCAAGCTGGATAAGGAAGGCGTTATTAGCCGCAGCCACGGCGGCGTTACGCTGAATCGCTTTATCCCTAATCAGCCCACCACGCTGGAGAAGATGCAGCGTAACCTCGCCGAGAAGCAGGCCATCGCGCAATTTGCCGCCAGCTATGTGCAGTCGGGTGATGCGGTGGTGCTGGATGCCGGCACCACCATGCTGGAGCTGGCGCGCCAGCTGACGCACCTCAAGCTGCGCGTCATCACCGCCGATCTGCATATCGCGCTGTTTCTGTCCGAGTTTAAGCAAATCGAAACCACCATTATTGGTGGACGTATCGACGATTCCAGCCAGTCGTGCATTGGCGAACACGGTCGCCGTTTGCTGCGCAGCATCAATCCTGATATTGCCTTTGTCAGCTGCAACTCGTGGAGCATCGAACGCGGGATTACCACGCCAACCGAAGAGAAAGCCGGATTGAAGATGGATCTGCTGGCCAACGCGCGCCGCCGTGTTCTGCTGGCGGACAGCAGTAAATACGGTTCATGGTCGCTGTATTGCGCCGCGCCGATTGATAGCCTGACCGATGTGGTGACGGATGCGCGTCTGGATGAAGCGGTGTGCCGGGATCTACGCGAGCGTGGTATTGGCTTGGAGTTAACAGTTTAGATTGAGATTGGGATTGTGCTGGCTGTCCCCCATCCCGGCCTTCCCCCGCCAGCGGGGGAAGGAGACGCTGCCACATGCAACCTCAGAGCCGCATATTGCAGCATCTTCCTCCCCCACTTGTGGGGGGAGGACCGAGGAGGGGGACAGCAAGCACCATTCGAGGAGGGGGACAGCGGGCAACGATTACTTAACGTAAGCCAGCAAACTCAGCGAATCGCGCGCCAGCGACTTACACTTTTTGTCGTTGGTAATGGCGATGCCGCTCAAATCCTTGTAGCTCTCTTCGCCCAGCGACTTCATGTTGTAATTGCTGTAGTTGCTTAAATCCCAACGGTTTTGTTGGGCGAAAAACACCAGCGCTTTACGAATCTGTGCGTCCGGCAAATCCTGATAGCCACAATCGTTCTTGAGATAAACGAACACGGCGGTGAGGTCGGCCAGATCTTCTGCTTCGGATTCGCTCAGGGCAAAACTGGTGGAGGAGAAGCCAAGGAGTCCCGCCAGCAGCAGGATCTTGATGCTTTTCGTCATAATCATTCTCAACAAGGGACAATTTATTGACGTTAGCACAGTTATTGCCGGTATTCCGCTAAATTTGCCCTTTCGGGCCATTCCCACCAATTTTATCAGTGCAATCTGTTTCAGGGCTTGACCCTCCCGCAGGGTAAAGGTTTACGCTGTGCCCTTATTCACGACAAGGATAAGAATATGCAACGTCGTCATTTTCTAAAGTTGACTGCCGCACTCAGCGCCGCCGGTGCGCTGCCGCTGTGGAGCCGCTCACTAATGGCCGCCACGCGCCCATTATTACCGATTCCCTCCATTTTGCAGCCTGATGCCCGCGGGCAATACACCTTGACCGCCATGACCGGTAGCAGCCAATGGAATGGCAAAGCGGTGCCTACCTGGGGATACAACGGTGGATTGCTCGGACCCGCGCTGCGTCTGCAACGCGAAAAAGCCGTCACGGTGAACATCCATAACCAGCTGCCGGAAGCCACCACCTTGCACTGGCACGGGCTGGAGATCCCCGGCGATGTTGATGGCGGCCCGCAAGGGATTATTGCGCCCGGCGCGACGCGTCAGGTCAGTTTCACCCCCGATCAACCCGCCGCGACCTGCTGGTTCCATCCGCATCACCACGGCAAAACCGGTTATCAGGTGGCGCAAGGTCTGGCGGGTTTGGTGCTGCTGGAAGATGAAGCGTCCGGCAAGCTGCGTTTGCCGATGCAGTGGGGCGAAGACGATGTGCCGCTGATTTTCCAGGATAAGCAGCTGAACAAAGCCGGAACGCAAATCGATTATCAGCTGGATATTATGCGTGCCGCCGTCGGCTGGTTTGGCGACATGATGCTCACCAACGGCGTGCAATATCCGCAGCATGCGGTGCCACGCGGCTGGCTGCGTCTGCGTTTGCTTAACGGCTGTAACGCGCGTTCGCTGCATATCGCCACCAGCGATCAACGTCCGCTGTACGTAATTGGCAGCGACGGTGGGTTGCTGGCCGAGCCGGTGAAAGTGGATAGCTTGCCGCTGCTGCCGGGCGAGCGTTTTGAAGTGCTGGTGGATACGTCAGATGGCAAAGCCTTCGACGTGGTGACGCTGCCGGTGACGCAGATGGGCATGACGCTGGCGCCGTTTGACCAACCGCTGCCGCTGGTCAACATTCTGCCGCTGCGCGTAATGGCCAGCGGTACGCTGCCGGACAAGCTGGTGGATCTGCCGCCCATTCCCGCCACCGAAGGCCTGCAAAGCCGCTGGCTGCAGCTGATGATGGATCCGCAGCTTGATCAGCAAGGTATGCAGGCGCTTATGGATCGTTACGGCGATAAAGCCATGGGCGGCATGAAAATGGATCATGGCAACATGGCGATGAGTGATAGCGCGAAGCCGATGGATCATGGCGATATGGCGATGGATCACGGCAGCCACGGCAAAACTGCCGCCTATGATTTCCATAATGGCAACAAGATCAACGGTCAGGCATTTAACATGACCAAGCCGATGTTCAACGTGGAGTTGGGCAAAGTCGAGAAGTGGACGATTTCCGGTGAAGGCGATCACATGCTGCATCCGTTCCACATTCACGGCACGCAGTTCCGCATCCTGTCAGAAAACGGCAAGCCGCCTGCACCGCATCGCGCAGGCTGGAAGGACATGGTCAGCGTTAACGGCTGGCGCAGCGAAGTGCTGGTGCGCTTCAACTATGTCGCTAACGCCGACAATGCGTACATGGCGCATTGCCATCTACTGGAGCATGAAGATACCGGCATGATGCTCGGTTTTAGCGTCAGTTAACCGACGCCTCCAGCGCCAGGCGAATATCCTCGATCAGGTCGTCAGGATGTTCGATCCCAATCGACAAGCGCACGGTCGCATCGGTGATGCCAATACGCTGTCGTACATCCTGCGGCACGCCCGAATGGGTGGTGCTGGCAGGATGGCTGGCGAGCGACTCGGTGCCGCCGAGGCTCACTGCCAGCTTGAACAGTTCCAGCGTATTAAGGAAACGGAACGCCGCCGCTTGCCCGCCACGAATATCAAACGAGAAAGTTGAACCCGCGCCGCTGCACTGGCGCTGATACGTTTTGCCCGCCGGACTTTCAGCCGCCAGATACGGCAGCCAATGCAGTTTCTCCACCTGCGGATGATCGCGTAAAAACGCCGCCACGTTTTCGGCATTGCTGGTGGCTTTCTCCATGCGCAGCGACAGCGTTTCCAGCGAGCGGCCAATCATCCAGCTGGAGTGCGGATCCAGCTGCGTGCCGATGGCGCTGCGCAGCGAACGTACCTTGCCGATTAACGCTTTGCTACCCAGCACCGCACCGGCAATCAAGTCCGAATGGCCGCCGACATATTTGGTCAGTGAATAGAGCGACAAATCTGCGCCATGCTGCAACGGCTGTTGAAACACCGGCCCGAGCAGCGTGTTATCGCAGGCGAGAATCGGCCGCGAACCTTGCTGCTGCGCAATCACATCCGCCACCTGCTGCATCAACTGGATATCCACCAGGCTGTTGGTGGGATTGGCGGGCGTTTCAATCAGAATCAGCGCCACGCGTCCGCGCTGCCACGCCAGCTTCGCCGCTTCATGCACCTTATCTTCATCGGTGCCATCGCTGAAACCCACCGCTTTGATCTCCAAATCGTGCAGCGTTTTGCTCAGCAGCGTTTCGGTGCCGCCGTACAACGGCTGGGAATGCAGAATCACTTCACCCGGACGCGCAAACGTCAGCAGCGTGGTGGCAATCGCCGACATCCCGGAAGAGAACAGCGCCGCGCTTTCCGCGCCTTCATACACCGCCAGCCGATCCTCAACGATTTCGCTGTTGGGATGATTGAAGCGTGAATAGACCAGCCCACCAGTTTTGCCTTCCGGCGGCTGCTTGCGCCCGGCGACGAAATCGAAAAAGTCCTGCCCCTCTTCGGCGCTGTTAAACACGAAGGTGGAGGTGAGAAACACCGGCGGTTTCACCGCGCCTTCCGATAACTGCGGATCGTAACCGTAATTCAGCATCTGCGTTTCCGGGTGCAGATCGCGCGTACCAATCTTGGTTTTTTTACTGGATGAAGCGGTCATAGGAACTCCAGAACTCGGCGGTAAAGGGGCGGACGTGTTCCTATAGTTAACGCCAGCGCGATAAATTTCGCCACGGAATCGTTTGCGTTCTGTGCGCGGCGTTAGACGCTGGCTCGTCTATGATAGACTTCGTGGCTTTCCAAAAACCGTAACTGGACGCATGCAATGAAACATACCGTCGACGTGATGATCTCCGAGCAAGAGATCGCAACCCGAATTGCCGAACTGGGCAAGCAGATCAACGAGCACTACCGCAACAGCGGCAGCGAAATGGTGCTGGTGGGTTTGCTGCGCGGCTCCTTTATGTTTATGGCCGATCTGTGCCGCGCCATCGACGTGCCGCATGAAGTCGACTTTATGACGGCGTCAAGCTACGGCAGCGGCATGTCGAGCAGCCGCGATGTGAAAATCTTCAAAGATCTCGATGAAGATATTCGCGGCAAGGATGTGCTGATCGTGGAAGACATCATCGATTCCGGCAACACGCTGAGCAAAGTGCGTGAAATCCTGCGCCTGCGCGAGCCAAAGTCATTGGCGATTTGTACCTTGCTGGATAAGCCAGAGCGTCGCGAAGTGGACGTCACCGTCGAATTCGTTGGCTTTACCATTCCCGATGAGTTCGTGGTCGGCTTTGGTATCGATTACGCCCAGCGCTATCGCCATCTGCCGTATATCGGCAAAGTTATCCCGACCGGTGAATAACCGCACAATCGTCCAAGGCTAAACTTCCCCGCCTGCGATACACTGCGCAGCCCGTAAGCCAACGGTTTATGGGCTGGCTCGACTCTCTGCTAAACTCCATTGATTTCTTAATGTTAATGACCGCGACATCGCTCGTGCGCATTACCATTTTCATAGGCCTTTGATGTCTCTACAACAAGGTATGGATTCGCAATGACATATGCACTGGAAATTTCCGGGCTGACCAAAACCTATCCCGGCGGCGTACAGGCGCTGAAAGGACTCGATCTCAACGTGGAAGCGGGCGACTTTTACGCCCTGCTGGGGCCAAACGGCGCCGGTAAATCCACCACCATCGGTATTATCAGCTCGTTAGTGAATAAAACCGGCGGCAGCGTGCGCGTGTTTGGCTATGACCTGCAAAAAGATGTGGTCAACGCCAAGCGCCAGCTTGGGCTGGTGCCGCAGGAGTTCAACTTCAACCCGTTTGAAACCGTAATGCAGATTGTGGTCAATCAGGCCGGTTATTACGGCGTTGAACGCGCTGAAGCTAACAAGCGCGCGGAAAAATACCTGAATCAGCTCGATCTGTGGGGCAAACGCAACGAACGTGCGCGCATGCTTTCGGGCGGGATGAAGCGTCGTCTGATGATTGCGCGTGCGCTGATGCATGAACCGAAGCTGCTGATCCTCGACGAACCGACCGCCGGCGTGGATATCGAACTGCGTCGTTCGATGTGGAGCTTCCTGAAAGAGCTGAATATCAAAGGCACCACCATCATCCTCACCACGCACTATCTGGAAGAGGCGGAAATGCTGTGCCGCAATATCGGTATTATTCAGAGCGGCGAGCTGGTGGAGAACACCTCGATGAAAGGGTTGCTCTCCAAGCTGCAATCCGAAACCTTTATTCTCGATCTGGCACCGCGCAGCCCGCTGCCGCAGCTGGAAGGCTTCCAGTATCGACTGGTCGATACCTCGACGCTGGAAGTGGAAGTGATGCGTGAGCAAGGTCTGAACAGCGTGTTCAGCCAGCTGAGCGCGCAAGGCGTGCAGGTGCTGAGCATGCGCAATAAAGCTAACCGCCTTGAGGAGCTGTTCGTCAGCCTGACACAGGGAAAAACAGGAGTGAAAGCATGACGCACTTGTATTGGGTGGCGCTCAAGAGCATCTGGAGCAAAGAGATCAACCGCTTCGCCCGCATCTGGATTCAGACGCTGGTGCCGCCGGTGATCACCATGACGCTCTACTTCATCATCTTCGGCAATCTGATCGGTTCACGCATCGGCGATATGCACGGTTTCAGCTACATGCAGTTTATCGTGCCGGGCCTGATCATGATGGCGGTGATCACTAACGCTTATGCCAACGTGGCATCGTCGTTCTTTAGCGCCAAGTTCCAGCGCAACATTGAAGAGCTGCTGGTAGCGCCGGTGCCAACGCACATCATCATCGCCGGTTATGTCGGCGGCGGCGTGGCGCGCGGCGTGTGCGTGGGGATTTTGGTTACCGCGATTTCGCTGTTCTTCGTACCGTTCCACGTGCATTCATGGTCAATGGTGGCGCTGACGCTGCTGCTGACGGCGATTCTGTTCTCACTGGCGGGCCTGCTGAATGCGGTATTCGCGCGCACTTTTGACGATATCAGCCTGATTCCCACCTTTGTGCTGACGCCGTTAACCTACCTCGGCGGCGTGTTCTATTCGCTGACGCTGCTGCCGCCGTTCTGGCAAGCGGTGTCGAAGCTGAATCCGGTGGTGTATATGATTAGCGGCTTCCGTTACGGTTTCCTCGGCATCAACGATGTGCCGCTGGTGTTCACGCTGTCGGTGTTGATCGCCTTTATCGTGGTGTTTTATGTGCTGGTGTATTCGCTGATTCAGCGTGGGCGCGGGTTGCGGACGTAGGTTTTAGTGCGGCGTTTAAGAAGGTCGCCATGAATGGCGACCCTACGATAACAAGGGCGGGATTTAATCCCGCCCTTGTTGTATCAGGCCACCTGAACCGGCAACGCTTTGGCGAGGCGCTTCATTTCGTTATCGCCTTCGAAGTAGGCGACTTTCGGCTGCCAGCTGCGCGCGACTTCATCTTCGACCTGCACGTAAGAGCAGATGATCATGATATCGCCAGCGCAGGCGCAGCGCGCGGCGGCACCGTTGACTGAGATGATCTTCGAGCCACGTTCAGCGGCAATCGCGTAAGTGGAAAAACGCTGGCCGTTAGTGACGTTGTAGATGTCGATGGCTTCGTATTGCAGAATGCCGGATGCGTCGAGGAAATCCTGGTCAATGGCGCAGGAACCTTCGTAATGCAAATCTGCCTGAGTGACTTTAACGCGATGCAGTTTGCCTTGAAGTACGGTGCGAATCATAACTGTCTAACCTTGTTAAGCTGCCAATAAACGACGGAAAACTACTCCGTCAGATCCACTTGCTGATTATCAATCAGACGCGCATTGCCGAGCCATGCGGCCATCAAAATCACCGCGCGCTGGCTGTCCACGTTCAGCGCTTGTAGGGTTTCGGCATCGCAAATCGCCAGTCCATCCGGACGGAAACCCTTCTCACGCAACGCCACTTCCGCTTGCTCGATAATCTCTTCGATATGGCGCTCGCCGTTGCTCAGACGTGCGGCCATGCTGTTCATCACCTGGCTAAGACCGGCCGCGATTTTACGCTCGTCGGCGGTGAGATAGCCATTGCGCGAACTCAGCGCCAGACCATCTTTCGCGCGCACCGTTGGCACGCCCACAATCTCAATATCGAAGCCCATATCCGCCACCATCTTGCGGATGATCGCCAGCTGCTGGAAATCCTTCTCGCCAAAGCAGGCGATGTCAGGCTGCACCAGATTAAACAGTTTGCTGACGATGGTGGAGACGCCACGGAAATGTCCCGGACGGCTGGCACCTTCCAGCAGCGATGATAAACCCGGCACTTCCACGAAGGTTTGGCTATCCAGGCCTTTCGGATAGACATCCGCGGGCGCGGGTGCGAACACCAGATCCACGCTATGACGATTTAGCTTCTCGCAGTCGTCCTGCAGCGTGCGCGGATAGCGCGCCAGATCGTCGGGACGATCAAACTGCATCGGATTGACGAAAATCGATACCACCACCACATCGGCGCGCTCGCGCGCTTCATCAACCAACGTCAGATGACCGTCGTGCAGGTTGCCCATAGTGGGCACCAGCGCGATACGTTTACCTGCCTGACGCCAGCGACGAATCTCACGACGCAGCATCGGCAGTGTTTCAATGATCAGCACTGCAAATCTCCTGATTTACTGGAAACTGTGTTCAGCGGCTGGATAGAGGCCCGCTTCAACGTCGGCGATATATTGGCGAATCGCCGCACGAATGTCGCCGGTTTCTGCGAGGAAATTTTTGGCAAATTTGGGAATGTGACCACCGGTAATGCCAAAGGCGTCGTGCATCACCAGAATCTGGCCGTCAGTGACGTTGCCCGCGCCGATGCCGATCACCGGCACCGACAGCGCTTTGGTCACGCGTTCCGCCAGCGCCACCGGCACGCACTCCAGCACCAGCAGCTGCATACCGGCGGCTTCCAGCGCCAGCGCATCGGCCAGCAGACGTTCAGCGGCAGCTTCATCGCGGCCCTGCACTTTGTAGCCACCGAAGATGTTCACCGACTGCGGCGTCAGGCCCAGATGACCGCACACCGGGACGGCGCGCTCGGTTAGCATTCGCACGGTTTCCGCCAGCCACTCGCCGCCTTCCAGCTTCACCAGATTGGCGCCCGCGCGCATCAGCTGTGCGGCGTTGTTGAAGGTCTGTTCCGGCGTGGCGTAACTCATAAACGGCAGATCGGCCATCAGCAGCGCCAGCGGCGAGCCACGGCGCACGGCGGCGGTGTGATAGGCGATATCATCCACGGTGACCGGCAAGGTTGATTCGTGGCCCTGCACGGTCATGCCGAGCGAATCGCCAATCAGCATTACCTGAATGCCTTCATCGGCAAACAAGCGGGCAAAACTGAAGTCGTACGCCGTCAGCGTGGCAAATTTGCGGCCGCTGGTTTTGAGCTGGCGTAAATGGGAGAGGGTTGTTGGTTTCATCACACGCTCCAGAGTTTTCTGATGCGCGCAGTGTACTACGGCTTACTCAGACCACAAACGGATAGCGCTGCGATCCAGGGTGGCAAGAATCACAGATAAGGCTTGTCCATTCGGCAGCGACACTTGCGGGGCAATTTCCAGCAGCGGCACCAGCATAAAGGCGCGATTGTGCATGTCGTAATGCGGCACGGTCAGGCGCGGCGTGTTAATGGTGGCGTCGCCAAACAGCATGATATCGAGATCCAGCGTGCGCGGTCCCCAGCGTTCAGCTTTGCGCACGCGACCGTGTTCCAGCTCAATGCGCTGGGTATGATCGAGCAGCGCGTCGGCGTCCAGCGCGGTTTTCAGCGCCACTACCGCATTAAGGTAATCAGGCTGATCCGGCGGGCCGTACGGCGGCGTGCGATACAGGGAAGATGTGGCGATGCGCGAGGTGTGCGGAATGGCATCGAGCGCGGCCAACGCTGCATCAACCTGATGCAGCGGATCGGCCAGATTACTGCCTAAAGCGAGGTAAACGCGGGTCATTGCGGACTGTTTGTGCGAGGCCCGGTTGGACGGCGACGCGGACGGCGCGGTTTACGGCGCGGGGCCGGATCGTCGCCCAGCGTGGTCATCATGGTTTTCTGCTGCACCGGTGCCGCCGCCTGGAACTCGCCCCACCAATGCGTCAGCTTTTGCAGCTCAGGATTGTTTTCCACGTCGGCACGCAGCGCCATCAAATCGTAAGCGGCACGGAACTTAGGATGCTCCATCAGCTTCCACGCACGCTTGCCGTGACGACGCGACATGCGCAGCTGCAGCTGCCAGATATCACGAATCAGCGTGGTGATACGCTTTGGAATCGCCAGCGCGCGGCAGGCTTCATCCAGCGTTTCGTTCATCGACAAGGCGAAAGCATCGTAATAGGTCAGGCCGCTTTCCTGCGCAATGCGTTCGGCGGATTCCAGCTGCGGATACCAGAACATCGCGGCAAACAGGAAGGCCGGATTGACGCGCATATCATTTTGCAGGCGGGTATCCGTATTTTTCAGAACCTGCGCCAGCATACGCTCCATCAGGCTGTCGCTTTCGGCGGTGAAACCGCGCGTCAGCATCGGGAACAGCGGCTGGAACAGCTGATATTCACGCATCATCTGATAGGTGCGGTAGCCGTAACCGGCCTGCAGCAGCTTGAGCGACTCTTCAAACATGCGCGCCGGCGGAATGTCATTCAGCAGCGTCGCCAGACGCGGGATCGGCTCGGCCGTTTCTGCCGCGATACGCATCTGCAGCTTGGCGGCGAAGCGCACCACACGCAGCATGCGCACCGGATCTTCGCGGTAGCGCGTTTCCGGATCGCCAATCATGCGAATGATGCCTTCGTGCAGATCGTGCAAGCCACCGACGTAATCACGTACGGTGAAATCGGCCACGCTGTAATAGAGGCTGTTGATGGTGAGATCGCGGCGTTGGGCATCGTCTTCAATGCTGCCGAAAATGTTGTCGCGCAGCAGCATGCCGTTCTGGCCGCGCTGCGAGCTGTTGCGATCTTCTTCGCTCTCTTCATGATGATGACCACGGAAGGTGGCGACTTCGATCACTTCCGGACCGAACATCACATGTGCCAGACGAAAACGACGACCCACCAAACGGCAGTTGCGGAACAGCTTACGCATCTGTTCAGGCGTGGCGTTGGTGGTGATATCAAAGTCTTTCGGCTTGCTGCCGAGCAGCAAATCGCGCACGCCGCCGCCAACCAGGTAGGCTTCGAATCCGGCTTTGTTCAGGCGATAGAGCACTTTGAGGGCGTTTTCGCTGATATCTTTGCGTGAGATGTTGTGGCTTTCTCGTGGAATGACAGTCATCTGACCAGGACTTTCAGCTTCCACCTCTTCAGGCGCCTCCTCATCACGCTTGAGGACTCTCCGGCAAAAATTAGCGACTCGGGTAAAAATGGGACACCTCGACAGTGAGAAAAAGGGTGTTAATAAAATCAGCGGCTAATCATAGCCTGTTGAGAACCATTTAGGAATGGTGATGTCGTTTCATCCTCTTTAAGACCGTTCTGCAACGGAATCAGGCGGATATTCCACAGCGCCACCGCCTGTTTCAACAGGCTTTCCAGCGATTCATCCTGCCAGCCAGGCGATACCGGCTGGCCAAGAAAGCGCAAAGCCTGCACCAGCAGCGGCCGCGCATCACCATCGGGCAGCGCGGGCGCATGATTCTGCTTGGAAAGCTTGTTGCCATCGCGATTAACCGCCAGCGGCAAATGCAGGTAATCCGGCACCGGCCAGGTAAACTGCTGATACAGCGCAATCTGGCGCACCGTTGGCTCAATTAAATCCGCGCCGCGCACGATTTCCGTCACGCCCTGAAAATGATCATCAACCACCACCGCGAGGTTGTAGGCAAAAAGCCCATCACGGCGATGGATAATAAAATCTTCCTGCGCCAGCTGCGCTTCAGCCTGCAAATGGCCGCGTAGGCGATCGTCAAAGCCGTTAACCGGCGCATGTTGACGCAGACGCAGCGCGGCGTTGTCCGGCGGCAGTTGCAAATCGCGGCAGTGACCATCGTAAAAACCGCCCAGCTGCTGGATGCGGCTGCGCGTGCAGGTGCAGAAGTAACTTTGTCGATGGGTTTGCAGCCAGCTCAGCGCGGCGCGATAGGCGTCGTGGCGCTGTGACTGCCACAAAACGTCGCCATCCCAGTAAAGACCATAATGTTCCAGCTGCTGCAAAATACGCGTTGCGGCACCGGGAACTTCACGCGGGGGATCGATATCTTCGATGCGCACCAGCCAGCGTCCCTGTTGCGCGCGCGCACTCAGGTAACTGCCTAACGCAGCAATCAGCGAACCAAAATGGAGGTCACCAGAAGGAGAGGGGGCGAAACGCCCAATGCAGTTTGAAGGATTCATAACGAAGTGTACCGCACGTCGGGAAAACAGGGATTTTCCCGGCTGTGCGGTAACAATTTGCTCACGGCCATTAGCCAGCCATCTGCTTCTCGCGGATTTCTGCCAGCGTTTTGCAGTCAATGCAGAGATCGGCAGTCGGACGCGCTTCAAGGCGGCGAATACCAATTTCTACACCGCAGGAGTCGCAGTAACCGAAATCGTCGTCATCCACTTTCTTGAGCGTTTTCTCAATCTTTTTAATGAGTTTGCGCTCACGATCGCGGTTACGCAATTCCAGGCTGAACTCTTCTTCCTGCGCAGCACGGTCGACCGGATCCGGGAAGTTGGCAGCTTCGTCCTGCATATGTGACACAGTGCGATCTACTTCATCCCGAAGTTGGTTGCGCCAGGCTTCCAGAATCTTACGGAAATGGCCTAGCTGGGCGTCGTTCATATACTCTTCGCCCGGTTTCACCTGATAAGGCTCAACTCCAGCGATGGCGAGGATACTCAGGGACGATGTTTTACGGTTTTGCCCTTCTTGCATGTTGTTTCTCCTGGATAACACGCACTTCCCTAGATACGTCAAGTTGCATGTGCGTTGACTGTGTGCCTGCAACCTGAACGATTTAGGGCTTATCGATTCCCATAAAGGGAAAAAAACAGGCCGCTATAAATAGCAGAAGCAATCAAGGTTGGCAATTATTCCTGACCACTACTTGACAAGCCTCTGAACAATCGCGTATTCAGCGCCTCGCCCAGAACATTCCTATCACACCAAATTGCTATAAATATTACAACGCTACGTTAATCGGTTGCGTAAGTAATATCTTTAACGGTGAAATTTGAGCTTGATACGCCAAAACTTCCACACCACAACGCTGCGCCTGTTCCAGTAGTTCTGCGTAGTGCACGTCGATATGGCGTGCCGGGGAAACGTCCTCAATCCCCGTATGCAAAACTGCGAACAACAAAACGGCTCGATGACCTTCTGCCACGATGGTGCTCAATTCGCGCAGATGTTTCTGTCCACGAGCCGTCACCGCATCCGGAAAATAGCCTTTACCTTCCTGTAAAAGGGTGACGGACTTGACTTCAATATAGCAGTTGGATCGGCCATCCGCTTGCAGCAGGAAGTCAATTCGGCTTTTTTCCGTGCCGTATTTCACTTCAGGCTGGCAGCGGCTGTAAGCGGATAATTCCGGAATCGTGTCGAGCGTCAGCGCCTCGCGCACCAGCTGATTGGCGCGCAGCGTATTCACGCAGATCCAGTGGCCTTGTTGGGTCTCGGTGAGTTCCCAGCTGTGCGGATATTTTCGCGTGGCACTGCTGGATGTCGAATACCACACGGTATCGCCCGGCGTGGCGCAGCCGGTCATTGCGCCGGTATTGGCGCAGTGAATGGTCAGCGTTTCACCTTCTGGCGTAACCACATCGGCTAAAAAGCGTTTGTAACGGGCGATTAAACGGGCGGGTTTAAGCGGCGGGTCGAACTCCATTTACTCTCCTGTGGATGATAGTAGTGGCCAGCGGGCCAGCGCCTGATAACGTGTGCGGCCGCGCGTCACGTTCGAAGCGAACAGCGCAAAATGGCGGATATCGGTGCGCCAGTGAAAACCGCGCGCGGGTAGCGCGATCTGTGACGCCGCATGGCGCAACAGCGTGACGTGCGGATGAAACGGCTGCGGGCTCTGCGCACAGCCATGACGTGCCGCTTGCGCGCGCAGCAGGCTGGCGAGCTGCAGTAATCCGCGCGGCGCACGCTGACAGCCGAGCCACACCACGCCGGGACGCGGCCAGTGACCGGCGTCATCCAAATCGAGGGCAAAACCGGGCTGTTCGATGCGTGAGGCCAGCCGCTGCAGCTTGCGTGACGTCTCATCGCTGACCTCGCCGAGAAACGCCAGCGTCAGGTGCAGGTTAGCCGCCGCCACCGGTTTCCCGGCTTCGGCAGCAAAATTATCCGCGCGCCACTGCACCAACTGTTGCTGGAGCGGAGCGGGCAGTTCAAGAGCAAAAAACAGACGTTGCGTTGCCAGGTTGGCCTCCGGTAATCCGCGCCTCAGAGTGCTACAATGCGCGCCATCTTAGCACAGGCATTTTGGGAGTTGAGTTTGAGTGAGTTACCGGTAAGCGAGGTGCTGCCTGCGTTGCTGGACGCGCTGGCGCAGTCGCCGCAGGTGTTGCTGGCGGCGCCGACCGGCGCAGGTAAATCGACCTGGCTGCCGTTACAACTGCTGCAACACGCCCCATTGCCCGGCCGCATCATCATGCTGGAGCCGCGCCGACTGGCGGCACGCAACGTGGCGCAGCGTCTGGCAGAACAGCTTGGCGAGCAGCCGGGCGGCATCGTTGGCTATCGCATGCGCGGTGAAAACTGCTGCGGTGCCAACACGCGCCTCGAAGTGGTCACCGAAGGCATTTTGACGCGCATGTTGCAGCGCGATGCAATGCTGGAAGGCGTCTCGCTGGTGATTCTCGATGAATTCCATGAACGCAGCCTGCAGGCCGATCTGGCGCTGGCGCTGCTGCTCGATGTGCAGCAAGGATTACGCGACGATCTGAAAATCCTGCTGATGTCGGCCACGCTCGACAATCTGCGTTTGCGTCAGCTGCTGCCGGATGCGCCTTTTGTGGTCTCTGAGGGCCGCAGCTTCCCGGTCACGCGCCGCTATGCTTCGCTCAACAGTCAGCAACGTTTTGAAGAAGCGGTAGCGCGCGAGGTGGCACAACTGCTGCGCGAAGAGTCAGGATCGCTGCTGCTGTTCCTGCCCGGCGTGGCGGAGATCGAACGGGTGAAGCGCGAGCTTGAAGCGCGGGTCAGTGACGAGGTGGATCTTACTCCTTTATATGGCGCGCTGTCGCTGGAGGCGCAACGCCGCGCCATCCTGCCGTCTCAGGCGGGCCGCCGCAAAGTGGTGCTGGCGACCAACATCGCCGAAACCAGCTTAACCATCGAAGGCATCCGATTAGTGGTCGATAGCGCGCTGGAGCGCTCGGCGCAGTTTGACGTGCGCAGCGGCGTGACGCGGCTGCAAACGCAGCGTATCAGCCAGGCGTCGATGACGCAGCGCGCCGGTCGTGCTGGCCGTCTGGAACCCGGCATCTGCCTGCACTTACTGCCGCAGGAGCAGGCGCTGCGTGCTGCGGCGCAGAGCGAAGCGGAAATTCTCAACAGCGATTTGACTTCGCTGCAGATCGATCTGCTGCAATGGGGTTGTCAGGAGGCGTCGCAGCTTAGTTGGCTTGACGCGCCGCCACCGCGCAATTTGCGTGCGGCGTGCGAGCGGTTAGCGCAGTTAGGCGCGCTGGAGAATCACCAGCTCAACGCGCGCGGTCGTAAAATGGCCGCGCTGGGCAGCGATCCGCGCCTGAGCGCCATTCTGGTGGCCGCCGGGCAAAATAGTGATGCCATCGCCAGCGCTGCGCTGCTGGTGGCGATTCTGGAAGATCCGCCACGCAGCGGCAGCGCCGATCTGCGTGATGCGCTTAATCATCCGCAGCCGCACTGGCAGCGCCGCGCGCGTCACTGGCAGAAGCGCCTCAACGCCAGCGGCGGCACCATTGATCCCGACCTGTTCCCGCAGCTACTGGCCGCCGGTTTTGCCGATCGTCTGGCGCAGCGTCGTGGCGACAGCGCGCGCTATCAGCTGGCGAACGGCATGGGCGCGATGCTCAACGAGCAGGATGGTTTGAGCCGCTATGAGTGGCTGATTGCGCCGACGCTGTTGCAGGGCGCCAGCGCCGTCGAGGCGCGCATGCTGCTGGCGCTGCCGGTGGATATCGACGCGCTGCGCCGCGAGTGTCCCACCTTAATTGAGCAGCGTACCGATGTGGAGTGGGATGAAGAGAAAGGCACTTTGCGCGCGTGGAAACGCGAACTGATCGGCGCGCTGGTCCTAAAAGCGCAGCCGCAGGCACGCCCGGAGGCGGAAATATTGCATCCGGCGATGCTGCGCTGGATCCGCGAAAACGGATTGTCGGTGTTGGGCTGGAAAGAAGACGCCGAACAGCTACGCTTGCGGGTGCATTGTGCCACGCAGTGGCTGCCGGAAGAGGCGTGGCCGCCGCTGGACGATGAGAGCCTGCTCGACACGCTCGAAAGCTGGCTGCTGCCGGAGATGAGCGCGGTGCGCGATCTGAAAGGATTGCAGAGCATCAACCTTGTCAGCGCATTATTACATTTGCTGACATGGTCACAACGTCAGCGGCTGGATACTGTGCTGCCAACTCATTACACTGTGCCGACCGGAAGCCGCCTGCCGATCCGCTACGATGCAGAGAAGCCACCCGCGCTGGCGGTGCGGATTCAGGAGATGTTTGGCGAAGCACAGAATCCGGCGGTGGCCGATGGCCGCGTACCGCTGGTGTTAGAGCTGCTCTCGCCCGCGCACCGTCCGCTGCAGATCACCCGTGACCTCGCGGCGTTCTGGCTTGGTGCGTATCCCGAAGTGCAGAAAGAGATGAAAGGGCGCTATCCAAAGCATCCGTGGCCGGACGATCCGGCCAACGCCTTACCCACAAGGCGGACCAAGAAATTTTCATCGTGAAACGCTGTGGATCGAATTCAGAGGGTTCTGCCATGCGTCGCATGAGAAAGCAGTTAGAGTAACGGCCGCCGCCGTAGCAATACCTGGAGAATAAAAGCATGTCTGGGAACGATCGCGAACCTATCGGGCGCAAAGGAAAAGCGCCAAAGCCGCCGCGCAGCAGTGCGCGGCGGGGTCGCCGCAGGGAACTTGATGATGATATCGATCAGGACGATTTTGACGAAGAAGATGAGGAGAGTGGACCGGTGCCACCAAAAAGTAAAAAACGTCCGCCACGCGGCAAACGTCGCTGGTTGGGCTGGTTGATTAAACTCTTCCTGGTCTTTGTGGTGGTGATGGCCGCCTGGGGCGTCTATCTCGACTCGGAAATCCGCAGCCGCATCGACGGTAAAGTGTGGCAACTGCCGGCCGCCGTTTATGGCCGCATGGTCAGCCTTGAACCGGGCATGTCGTACGACAAAAAAGAGATGATTGCGCTGCTGGAAGGCACGCAGTATCGCGAAGTGTCGCGCATTACCCGTCCGGGCGAGTTTAGCGTCAAAGGCAACACCATTGATCTGCTGCGCCGTCCGTTTGATTTCCCGGACAGCAAAGAGGGGCAGATCAACGCGCGCCTGACCTTTAGCAACAATGAGCTGAGCGAGATTAAAAATCTCGATACCGGCCGCGATTTTGGCTTCTTCCGCCTCGATCCGCGCCTGATCACCATGTTGCAGTCGCCGAACGGTGAACAGCGTCTGTTCGTGCCGCGCGCCGGTTTCCCGGATCTGCTGGTGAGCACCTTGATCGCCACTGAAGATCGCCACTTCTACGAGCACGACGGCATTAGCCCGTATTCGATTGGTCGTGCGTTCCTCGCCAACATCACCGCCGGTAAAGCGGTGCAGGGCGGTAGTACGCTGACGCAGCAGCTGGTGAAAAACCTGTTCCTCACCAACGAGCGTTCGCTGTGGCGTAAAGCGCGTGAAGCCTATATGGCGGTGATCATGGATGCGCGCTACAGCAAAGATCGCATCCTCGAGCTGTATCTCAACGAGGTGTATCTCGGCCAGACCGGTAATGACCAGATCCGCGGCTTCCCGCTGGCGAGTCTTTACTACTTCGGTCGTCCGGTGGATGAGCTGAGCCTCGATCAGCAGGCGATGCTGGTCGGCATGGTGAAAGGCGCGTCGCTGTACAATCCGTGGCGTAACCCGAAACTGGCGCTGGAGCGACGTAATCTGGTGCTGCGTTTGTTGCAGCAGCAGAACGTCATCGATCAGGAACTGTATGACATGCTGTCGGCGCGTCCGCTTGGCGTGCAGCCGAAAGGCGGTGTGATCACGCCTCAGCCAGCGTTTATGCAGATGGTGCGTAACGAGCTGCAGGCCAAGCTCGGCGACAAAATGAAAGATCTCTCCGGCGTGAAGATTTTCACCACGCTGGATGCGATTTCGCAGGATGCCGCCGAGAAAGCGGTAATTGAAGGCATTCCAACGCTGAAAAAACAGCGTGGCCTGAAAGATCTGGAAACCGCGATGGTGGTGGTTGACCGCTTCAGCGGTGAAGTGCGCGCCATGGTCGGCGGTGCCGATCCGCAGTTTGCCGGTTACAACCGCGCGCTGCAGGCACGTCGTTCGATTGGCTCGCTGGCAAAACCGGCCACCTATCTTACCGCGCTGAGCCAGCCGAACAGCTATCGCCTCAACAGCTGGATCGCCGATGAGCCGATTGCGCTGAAACAACCGAACGGCACCATCTGGAAACCGATGAATGACGATCGTCGTTTTAGCGGCAAAGTGATGCTGGTGGATGCGCTGACCAACTCGATGAACGTGCCAACCGTCAACCTCGGTATGACGCTGGGACTGGATGCGGTAGTCGATACCTGGAACAAACTCGGCGTGCCGAAAGATCAGCTGCATCCGGTGCCGTCAATGCTGCTGGGCGCACTGAACCTGACGCCGATTGAAGTGGCGCAGGCGTTCCAGTCGATTGCCAGCGGCGGTAACCGCGCTGAGCTGTCGGCGGTGCGTTCGGTGATTGCGGAAGATGGCACGGTGCTGTATCAGAGTTATCCGCAGGCGCAGCGCGTTGAACCGGCGCAGGCGGCGTATCTGACGCTCTACACCATGCAGCAGGTCGCCGATCACGGCACCGCGCGTGCGCTGGGTGCGCGTTATCCTAAAGCGCATCTGGCAGGCAAAACCGGTACCACCAATGACCTGATCGACAGTTGGTTCGCCGGTATTGATGGCAAAGAAGTGGCGATTACCTGGGTTGGCCGCGATAACAACCAAACCTCGAAGCTGTACGGTGCCAGCGGTGCAATGCAGCTCTATCGTCGCTATCTCGATAACCAGGCGCCGATGCCGCTGGTGCTGACGCCGCCGGAAGATATCACGCAGATGAATGTCGATTCTGCCGGTAACTTTATCTGCGGTACGGGCAGCAGCACATGGCGTTCGCTGCCGGTGTGGTCGCTGGATCCGAACGCGCTGTGTCAGCAGCAGCAAGAGCAGGTTCAGCAACAACAGCAGCAGTTGCAGCAGCAACAAGAGCAACAAGAGCAGCAACAGCAGCAACAGCAGCAACAACATCAGCAGCCACAGAATGAGCAGAAAGATTCTGACGGCGTGGCGGGTTGGATTAAAGATATGTTCGGCAGCAAATAAGTTGCTGAGAAAACACAGGGCGCTGCGGCGCCCTTTTTCATGCCTGCATTTTTGTTAAGCACGATCATGGATATACGCGATCTGGGCGCTAACGCCCCGCGAACAGCCATTAATCGTTGCGAATATGACACTATTTCGCCTAAAATCCGTGCGTCATAATAATCATTCTCGTTTGTATTCGCCTGCATCGACTTTTTTCGAGAGACCTCACTTATGAATACGCGAAACACTAATCCTTGTTTCTTACGCCCGCGTTCGCTGGCTTGGTTTATTTCACTGACTATGGGTACGTTCAGCGTGCAGGCGTTGGCAGAAGATACCGTGGTGGTTAGCGCTGATGGCGGCAGCGGAGTCGAGCAAGAGAAAGCGTGGGGCCCGTCGCCAACTATTGCGGCCAAACGCAGCGCCACCGGCACCAAAACCGATACGCCGATCGAGAAGAACCCGCAGTCAATCTCGGTAGTCACGCAGGAAGAGATGGCGATGAAAAACGTCACCAGCGTGAAAGGGGCTTTCAACTACACGCCAGGCGTGTTGACCGGTAACCGCGGTAGCTCCAATGTTATCGATGCGCTCTCTATTCGCGGCTTCAGCGAAACCAACACCAACCAATATCTTGATGGCCTGAAACTGCAGGGTGATAACTACTCTGAGTTTGCTATCGATCCCTATTTCCTTGAACGCGCCGAACTGTTGCGCGGTCCGGTTTCGGTGCTGTACGGCAAGAGCAATCCGGGCGGCGTGGTGTCGCTGGTGAGTAAGCGTCCTACGCAGGAGACGCTGCGTGAAGTGCAGTTCAAGATGGGCACCAACAATCAGTTTTCCACCGGTTTTGATTTCGGCGGCTCGCTGGATGATGACGGCGTTTACAGCTATCGCCTGACCGGTCTCGCGCGTAGCGCCGATGCGCAGCAGGATATGAACAAAGAGAAGCGCTACACCATTGCGCCATCATTCAGCTGGCGTCCGGATGAGAATACGCGTTTCGATTTGCTAACCTACTTCCAGAACGAACCGGAAACCGGCTATTACGGCTGGTTGCCGCGTCAGGGCACCGTGGTTGGCATCACCCGTCCTGACGGCAGCAGTTACAAGCTGCCAACTAACTTTGATGAAGGCGAAGACAGCAACAAGATTTCGCGCAACACCAGGATGGTGGGCTACAACTTCGAGCACAGCTTCAACGACACCTGGACGGTGCGGCAGAATCTGCGCTATGCGGATCTGAGAACGGATTATCGCAGTATTTATGGCAATGGTTTTAATGCCGAGACACAGCAAATCACCCGCGGTTCAGCGGTTTCTAATGAAAAGCTGAATCAGTTTGCAGTCGATAACCAGGCGCAGGCTAAATTTGCGACGGGGCAGGTTGATCACACACTTTTGCTGGGTGTCGATTTCCAGCGCACGCGTAACGATATTGATGCCCAATTTGGTACCGCATCACCGCTGAATGCCGTTAATCCACAATATGGCGACGACAGCGTTACGCCGTTCCCTGATCCTTATCAGCACCTTAATAAGCAGCGCCAAACCGGTTTATACGCGCAGGATCAGATGGAGTGGAACCGCTGGGTGTTAACCCTCGGCGGCCGTTACGATTACGCTATGAACTCGGTTTACGATCGCGTAGCCAATAGCGTTGATCGCCAGAACGATCAGGCTTTCACCTGGCGTGGCGGTCTGAACTATGTGTTTGATAACGGTATCGCGCCTTACTTCAGTTACAGCGAAGCCTTCATTCCGAACTCAGGTTCAACCTTTGATGGCCAAGCCTTCGATCCTTCACGCGCGAAGCAATATGAAGCCGGTGTGAAATATGTTCCTAAAGATCGGCCGGTGGTGTTGACGGCGGCGGTGTATCAACTGACCAAAACCAAAAACCTGACGGCCGATCCGGATACCCTTAACCACCCAAATGCCAGCATTCAGAGTGGTGAAATTCGCTCGCGTGGCGTGGAGCTGGAAGCCAAAGCCGCGTTGAATGCCAACATCAATATGACCGCGTCTTATACCTACACCGATGCGGAATACACTGAAGACACCAATCTGAAAGGCAAAACGCCAGTGCAGGTGCCGAAGCATATGGCATCGCTGTGGAGTGATTACACCTTCCATGAAACGGCGCTGTCGGGCGTGACGGTGGGTGCAGGTGTGCGTTATGTGGGTGAGAGCAAAGGGTTGTACGCCAGCGGCGACGATGTGAACCAAAACTTCGACGTAGCCGGTTACACCACCGTTGATGCCGCGCTGAAATACGATCTCGCACGCTTTGGCATGCCGGGCTCCACCATCGGCGTTAACGTCAATAACCTGTTCGATCGTGAATACATCGCCAGCTGCTACCGCGACTACGCCTGCTATTGGGGCGCTGAGCGCCAGATTGTCGGTACTGCGACTTTCCGTTTCTAATCGTGTTACGCAGGTCGCCATCAATGGCGACCTACTGATTAACCAGGGATTATCATGCAGCATCCGCACAACGCAGAAACCACCTTCAGGCTGGATAACGTCAGTTTTCGTGTGCCAGGCCGCACGCTGCTGCATCCGCTGTCTCTTACTTTTGCTCCGGGCAAAGTCACCGCGCTGATTGGTCATAACGGTTCCGGCAAATCCACGCTGCTGAAAATGCTCGGTCGTCACCATGCGGCGAGTGAAGGGCGCGTATTGCTGAATGAGGACGCGGTAGATAACTGGGGCAGCAAAGATTTTGCGCGTCAGGTGGCGTATCTGCCGCAGCAGCTGCCGGCGGCGGAAGGCATGACGGTGCGCGAGCTGGTGGCGATTGGCCGCTATCCGTGGCACGGCGCGCTGGGCCGTTATGGTCAGGAAGATCGCGATCGAGTGGAAGAGGCGATTACGCTGGTGGGATTAAAGCCTTTTGCCGGGCGTCTGGTGGATAGCCTTTCCGGCGGCGAGCGTCAGCGTGCCTGGCTGGCGATGCTGGTGGCGCAGAACAGTCGCTGCCTGTTGCTGGATGAACCGACATCGGCGCTGGATATCGCGCATCAGGTTGATGTGCTGGCGCTGATTCAGCGTCTCAGCCGCGAACGTGGGCTGACGGTGATTGCGGTGCTGCACGATCTCAACATGGCGGCGCGCTATTGCGATCGTCTGGTGGCATTGCGCGGTGGCGAAGTGATTGCCGAAGGCAGCCCCGAGGTGATCATGCAGGCCGATGTGCTGGGCAACATTTACGGTATTCCGATGGGCATTTTGCCGCATCCGCTGGGCGGCGCGCCCGTCAGTTTCGTTTACTAAGGCCTCGCCATGTTCGACATTTCTCGCCGCCGCCTGCTGACGGCGCTGGCGCTTTCCCCGTTGATGTCCGCGTTGCCGCTGCGTGCCGCCGTGCCGGATGCGCAGCGCATTCTGGCGCTGGAGTGGCTGCCGGTGGAGCTGCTGATGGCGCTCGGCGTGACGCCACTCGGCGTGGCCGACATGCACAACTACAACATTTGGGTCGGCGATCCGCAGCTGCCGTCCAGCGTTAACGATCTTGGCCTGCGCACCGAACCCAATCTGGAGCTGATGACGCAGCTTGAACCTTCACTCATCCTGCACTCCAATGGTTACGGTCCGGCGCTGGATAAGCTGCAGCGCATCGCGCCGACCATGGGTTTTGACCTCAATAGCGGCGATGGCAAACCGCTCAGCACCGCGCGTCACTCATTGCAGGCGCTCGGCATGCGTCTTGGCCGTGAAGCGCAGGCCGTGCAGCATCTGCAGTATGTGGATGAACAGCTGGCGGCGGCGCGTGAACGCCTCAAGCCGTGGGCCGATCGTCCGGTGCTGCTGATGTCGCTGATGGACAGCCGCCACGCGATTACCTTCGGTAAAAACAGTTTGTTCCTTGAGGTGATGGAGATCCTTGGCTTGAGCAATGCCTGGCAGGGCGAAACCAACTTCTGGGGCAGCGCAGTCGTTGGGCTGGAGCGGCTGGCGGACGTGGGTGATGTGCAGGTGATCTGCTTCGATCACGATAACGATCGCGATATGCAGCAAGTGATGGCTACCGCGCTGTGGCAGGCGCTGCCATTTGTGCGTGCGCAGCGTTTCCAGCGCGTGCCGGCGGTGTGGTATTACGGCGCGACCTATTCGGCGCTGAAATTTGTCCGTGTGCTGGAACACGCGCTGGAGTCGCACTGATGCGCAATCGTCTTTTTCCCGTCACGCTGCTGAGTGCGGTCTTTCTGCTGGCGCTGGCCTTAAGCGTGATCAATCTGCGCCAGGCGCTGCCGAGCGATCAGTGGTCGCAGGCGTTTTTTGCGCCTGACATCAACAACATCCAGCAAGTGGTGTTTCATCACAGTTTGCTGTCGCGGCTGGCGCTGTCGCTGCTGGTTGGCGCGGGCCTTGGCCTGGCTGGTTTGCTGTTTCAACAGGTGCTGCGCAATCCGCTGGCGGAACCCACCACGCTGGGCGTGTCGTCGGGCGCTCAGCTGGGGATTACCGTCGCGACGTTGTGGCATTTGCCGGGCGGCGAGCTAACGCAGCAGTTTGCGGCGATGGGCGGCGCGGTAATTGTCGGTATTCTGGTATTCGGCGTGGCCTGGGGCAAACGTCTGTCGCCGGTGACACTGATTCTGGCTGGGCTGGTGTTGAGTTTGTACGCCGGTTCGGTGAATCAAATCTTCGCGATCTTCAATCACGATCAGTTGCAGAACATGTTCCTGTGGAGCACCGGCGCGCTCAACCAGCTGGATGGACACAATGTGGCGCAGCTGTGGCCGCGTCTGCTGCTGGCGTTTGTGGTGGCGCTGGCGCTGCTGCGTCCGCTGACGCTGATGGGGCTCGACGATGGCGTAGCAAAAAACCTCGGTCTGGCGCTGTCGGCGGCACGTATTGCCGCGCTGGCGCTGGCGATTTTGCTTAGCGCGCAGCTGGTCAATGTTGCGGGCATCATCGGCTTTATCGGCCTGTTCGCGCCGCTGCTGGCGAAGATGCTCGGCGGACGTCGTCTGATGAGCCGCATGATGCTTGCCCCGCTGATCGGTGCGCTGCTGCTGTGGCTGGCCGATCAGTGCGTGCTATGGCTGACCAGCCACTGGCGCGAAGTGTCTACCGGCACGGCGACCGCGCTGATCGGCGTGCCGATTCTGCTATGGTTGCTGCCGCGCCTGCGCACCGGATCGGTGCCGCCAGCGCTTAATCAGGGCGATAGCGTGCTGGCTGAGCGGCAGAACGTCTTGCGCTGGAGTCTGGTCGGTTTGCTGATTCTGGCCGTGTTTAGCTGGGTTGGCATCACCTTTGGCCGCGATGCGCACGGCTTTGCGTGGGTGGGCGGCGATATGCTGCAGCAGCTGCTGCCGTGGCGCGCACCGCGCGTATTGGCAGCGCTAATTGTGGGCATGATGCTAGGCGTGGCGGGTGCGCTGATCCAGCGGCTCACTGGTAATCCGATGGCGAGCCCGGAAGTGTTGGGCATCAGCTCGGGTGCAGCGTGCGGCGTGGTGGTGATGATGTTCTTCGTGCCGGGCGATGCGGTGGCGTGGCTGTTGCCTGCCGGTGCGCTGGGTGCGGCGTTGACGCTGTTGATTATTATGCTGGTGGCGAGTCGCGGCGGCTTTTCGCCAGAACGCATGTTGCTGGCGGGCATGGCGCTTAACAGCGCGTTTGTCACACTTTTGATGGTGCTGCTGGCCAGCGGCGATCCGCGCATGGCGGGCTTGCTGAGCTGGATTTCCGGTTCAACCTACAACATCAATATGCAGCAGGCCGTGCAAAGCGCGGTGGTGGGTTTGGTGCTGATGGCGCTGGCGCCGCTGGCAAGTCGCTGGTTAACGCTGTTACCACTCGGCAGCACCACCGCACGTTCGGCGGGCATGGCACTCACCACCTCGCGCCTCAGCCTGCTGCTGCTGGCGGCGGCATTAACCGCCACGGCAACCTTAACCATCGGGCCGCTGAGCTTTATCGGGCTGATGGCGCCGCATATCGTGCGCATGCTCGGGTTCCGCCGTGCATTACCGCAGGTGCTGATGGCCGGTTTGTTGGGCGGCGGTTTGATGATGTTCGCCGACTGGTGCGGCAGGGTGTTGGCGTTTCCTGATCAGATCCCCGCCGGATTGATGGCGACCTTCTTTGGTGCGCCATACTTTATCTGGCTATTGCGGCGTTGACGTTAAAAGGGTAGGCGATCGGCGAATGGAATGTAATGGTCCGAATCCAGGAAGTCTTGAATTGCTTGCCAGAAGTGCGCTGGAGAGTATTCATTCAGGCAGGCATATTTGTTCTCATTAGGGCACCATTTCGCGAATGCTTCACCAGAGAAATATTGCTGTGTTTCCGGGCGGGTTGGTATTCTGAACGCTTCATTAATAAAGGTTTCACCACATTGACCAAACTGACAGCCGCGATTTATCGCGCTAGCATTCCAGCCCATTTTTCCCTGGCGTATGGGAAGACGATACTGTCCAGGAATGTTTGAATAGAGCGCGCAAATGGCAATGTTGCTGTTGGCGGCTAAAGCTACTGGGCCTGCATCGCAACTGACCAGTAAATCGCAGTGGTCCATTAAAATCGTGCTTTCAATTGGTGAGAACACATCAATGGCATCGACAATGCGCGGATCATCCCAAACCGGCATGCCTTTTTGTTTGTACTTATTGTGATTACTGCCAATGAATACCACGCGCCAGCCATTATCCAGGAAATTATTGCAAAGGGCTGACCAATGCTGTTGCGGCCATGAGCGATTAGGAGCCCCGATCGCCGGATGCAATAGGACGGTTTTAACATTCAAGAGTTGGTGCTGCTGAATAAATTGTTCAACCCGCTTTTGATCATCGACTGTTTTTTGCAAGATTAATTGCTGTTCAGTCTCTCGGTAAGAGATGGATAATTTTGTGCATATTGCTGATTGCATGTGTTCGGGAGCAAGGACAGTTTGCCAATCTATAATATTGATGTATTTATTTTTTTTAATTGCTCGCTGCAACTCCTCATAATGTTTAATGGGATGATCAATATCCCAAACGGCATCTACATAGGGCGATCGCAGAGCGAGCGAATGATATATTTTCGGTAAGTTAATAACGATTTCGCCAGCGTATTTAGCGCGGAAAGTAGGCAGCGTACTGAGCAAAAAGAGTAAGTCGCCCATCGATGCTTCCATATTAAATACCCAGTAATCTTCCCGAAGAATAGCCGCGTCATGCGATGTGGCCTCCACTTTAAGTTGATTCCAAATCTCAACGTCTCCCGCACTTTTCATCTCGTCTTGTGGGAAAAATGTGGCAATTTCTGGCGAAACCCACCAGGGTAACATCTGTACTTGGGCAGCCGAGGGCATGTCATTTAAATTTGATGCGAAGGTTTGATATATAATATTCCCTTCATGCTGAATACTTTCGCGATATATATTCAGTGCAGGTATAGGCTTAAACCAGGGCATTTCATTACTATCCATTATCCATAATAAAGGAAGACCAGGATTGATCAGGTTGCTGAGCACTTTAGCTGGAATGTTTAATAATTTACAGAGGGTTAATTTGTCTATCTGGCTAAGATGTTTGTTAGCAGGTAAAGGCAACTTATAAATGTCTTGGCTCAATTCAGAGGCCAACGATGATGTGCTCTGTAACATCGTAATGTCCAACCAGAAGTAAGTGGTGGAGTAAAAACGTTGCCATAGCAGATGTGAAATTTGCTTGCCACCATTAACCAATGGGATTTCAGGCTTTTTAAGCCAATTACTGAGTTGCTGCTCTTCAATGTTCATCAGCGATGCCAGAGATATCTCAGGATAGGCGAACAACTGCTGACGTTTTTCGACATCGCTGTGATTACCATCATAAATGTTGAGATGAAGTGACTTTGCCACTGATCCAGGCAGGCTCTGCAAGATTTGTTGCATGATAGGAAGCAGCATGTTTTGTTGGCTAAAAACGGTAACGAGCGTGTAATGAAATTTTTTGTTCAGCGATTGCAGCGTCTGTTGCAGGCGAGCATTGAGATAAACATCCTTCTCAATAATAAGACTGTTATTCACATTTAGATATTTGCTATTCAAGGTGCCTGGTGCAGCAATGAATACATGAATGACACGGGAATCGAGCTTGGTTTCAAGATAGTCAACCAACATGGCGAGCCGAGAGAATCCCATCTCCAGAGAATAGATTTTTAACGATACCTTCACTTTAATAACTCTCATCATCACAGAAAACTAATCACTAGCAAAAATCGCGCCAAGATTAACTTTCTTATTTATCAATAATTTGATGAGGTGTGAGGAAGTAGGGTTTCCGGAAAATAAGAATGGGCTGGTTCTATCCCAGCCCACCCTGATTAGAGTTTGGCGAAGCTGCGGCGTGCAGCATCGATGGTACGTTGAATATCTTCTTCACTGTGCGCCAGCGACATGAAGCCCGCTTCAAAAGCAGATGGCGCAAGGTAAACGCCTTCTTCCAGCATCAGGTGGAAGAAACGCTTAAAGCGCTCAACGTCACACTGAGTAACGTCCTGATAGCAGGTCACTTCATCGGCATCGGTGAAGAAAATCCCGAACATGCCGCCAACGTGGTTGATCACTAGCGGAATGTTTTCAGCCTTCGCTGCAGCCAGCAAGCCTTGCGCTAACTGCGTGGTCAGATTGGTCAGCGTGCTGTGGGTGCCTGGCTGCGCAATTTGCGACAGACACGCGAACCCCGCCGCCATGGCTATCGGATTACCGGACAAGGTACCGGCCTGATAAACCGGACCGGTCGGTGCCAGCGCATCCATCACATCGCGACGACCACCAAAAGCACCGACCGGCATGCCGCCACCAATGATTTTACCGAGACAGGTCAGGTCTGGCGTCACGTCGTAATAGGCCTGAGCACCGCCTAATGCGACGCGGAAGCCGGTCATCACTTCGTCGATAATCAGCAGCGCGCCGAACTCATCACATAACGCACGCAGGCCTGGCAGAAAGTCTGGCTGCGGTGGAATGCAGTTCATGTTGCCCGCTACCGGCTCAACGATGATGCAGGCAATATCCTCAGGATACTGCTCGAAAGCCGCACGCACAGTGCTGAGATCGTTATAGGTGCAGGTCAGCGTATGCTTAGCGAAATCGGCCGGTACGCCAGGCGAGTTTGGCTGGCCGAGCGTCAGCGCGCCGGAGCCGGCTTTCACCAGCAGGCAGTCGGCGTGGCCGTGATAGCAGCCTTCGAATTTGATGATTTTGTCGCGATGGGTGAAGCCGCGCGCCAGGCGAATGGCACTCATGGTGGCTTCGGTGCCGGAGTTAACCATGCGCACCATGTCCATGCTGGGCACTAGTTCGCACACCAGCTCGGCCATTTTCACTTCCATCTCGGTTGGCGCGCCGAAGCTCAGACCGCGCGTGGCGGCTTCAATCACCGCGTTACGGATGTTGGCGTTGTTATGACCCAGCACCATCGGGCCCCACGAACCGACATAGTCGATATAGCCTTTGCCGTCGGCGTCATACAGATACGCACCGTCAGCGCGTTCGATGAACAGCGGCACACCGCCCACACCGGTAAATGCACGTACCGGGGAGTTCACACCGCCAGGGATCAGGCGTTGCGCTGCGGCATACAGGTTTTCTGACTTACTCATTGTTCTGCTCCTGCTGTTCGGAAAAAAATCTGGCGCCATTCTACGGGAATAACGGCTTGCGCTAAAGTTTAGGGTATATACTTTCCTGCGCATGCGGCGGCACGCAGTGTCAAGCTTGAGACTTGATTGCACTGGACGGCTGGCAGATAATAGCGAGATTAAGGTCGTTTTCTGACCTCGACGTTTACCCGGAGTAAAAGATGAGTGACGACTTAGCAGCGCTGCCTTTGCAATTCACTGATGCAGCAGCAAAAAAAGTGAAAAACCTGATTTCTGATGAAGAGAATCCCGAGCTGAAATTGCGCGTTTATATTACCGGCGGCGGTTGCAGCGGTTTCCAGTACGGCTTCACGTTTGACGATCAAATGAATGACGGTGACATGACCATCGAGAAACAAGGCGTGGCGCTAGTGGTGGATCCGATGAGCCTGCAATATCTGGTGGGCGGTTCCGTGGATTACACCGAAGGCCTGGAAGGTTCACGTTTTATCGTGACCAACCCGAATGCCAAAACCACCTGCGGTTGTGGTTCTTCCTTCAGCATCTAATGCTGGTTCTGGCTGCCGTTCTGGTAGCCAGATTCCTACCACTCAATAGTCACTAAACGCGCAGATTCGCGGCGTTTAGCATCGCGTTTTAATACTCGTTCGGTAATGCGCGGCTGCGCGCTGAAGTGACGTCCACAATCCACTTTGGGCAGAGAGTGTTCACTCTGGCGTGAGATATCGCAACGCGAGAATAATGTTAAGGTAGCGGCAATAGAGCCGGTCGACGTGGCCGCACTCAGAGGTGCAGCGATCACGAGCCCTATGGCCAGCAGCAGTGCTCTGGTCATGAATAGTTCCTGGTGAAGACAAAATTGCGCTAAGCGCTAAAAAAGGGCACAGAGCATACGTGGCCGCTGCGCCTTGTATTATGATTTACGACAATTTCTGCCGGATCTTTAATCTTTATGGGTGCTTTTTTTCGTCGGATATAAATCTGCACACAGCTGTTTCGCTGCCAGCAGCATGCGAGGCCCCGGACGGCTAAGCCAGTCGTCATTGATGGCGATCACCGGCACATCCAATTGCGGCTGCCAATATTGCGCGATGCTGGCGGCCCGAGCGGCATCACCCCCGATGACAATCGCCTGCGGATGGCGCATCAGCACCTGTTCGCGGCTCACCTGCGGCCAGCTAACGCTGCTATCGGCAAAAATATTCCTGCCGCCGCACAGCTCAATCACCTGGTTTTGCATGGTGTTACGTGAAGCCGTAAACAGCGGCTGCTGACCAAACTGTAAAAACAGCGGCAGCGGCGTACTTTGCTGATACTGCTTGCGCAGCGCCGCTTCCTGCGCGCGTAATGCCTGCGCCGCATCGATGGCTTGCTGCGGCTGCGGACTCCAGCGCTGTAACGCCGCCAGCGCATCGATCATTTGGTCAATGGTTTGCGGATCGATCCACTCAACCTTAATCCCGAAACGCTGCAGCTGTTCAATTTGCCGCTGTGGATTACCGCCGCGCCACGCCAGCACCACATCCGGCTTCAGTTGCAGAATGCGTTCCACTTTAATGCCTTGCCAGTTCGCCACCTGTTCCAGCGCGTTGGCCTGCGTGGGATAATCGGAGAAGGCGCTGACGGCGAGCGGCGTAATGCCTGCGGCGAAGGCCAGTTCCGTCAGATGGGGCGAAAGGGTGATGACGCGCGGCGCGGCGGCGAACAGGCTGTTGCACAGCAGCAACAGCCCAAGCAGCAGGATTTTAGCCACGCGCCAGCTGAACCAGCAGGTTTTCAACCATCAGTGAAGATTGTTTTGCCGCAACGCTGAGGAACTCGTCGAAGCTGAGGTGTGATTCCTGATCGGCGACGTCAGAAATGGCGCGCACCACCACAAATGGCACCTTGAACTGATGGCAAACGTGACCAATCGCGGTCGCTTCCATCTCCACCGCAATCGCCTGCGGGAAGGTGGTGCGGATGCGTTCCAGCGGTGCTGCGCCGTTGATAAAGGCATCGCCGCTCACCACCAAACCGCGTACCGCGTTGAGGTCGAGCTGCTTGATAACCAGCTCAGCGGCGGTAATCAGTTTGTCATCCGCCACGAAAGCGGCGGGGCAGCTGGCCATTTGGCCTGGCTCGTAACCGAAGGCGGTGACGTCGGCATCGTGATAGCGCACTTCATCCGACACCACGATATCGCCCACTTTCAGCGTTGGCGCCAGGCCGCCGGCAGAACCGGTGTTAATTACTACATCCGGCTTGCACAGCTGAAGCAGCAACGTGGTGCCGAGCGCTGCTGCCACTTTGCCGATGCCTGATTTCAGCAGCGCCACCTCAACACCGTTCAGCGTGCCGGTATAAATTTCGCAGCCGGCCAGCGTCAGTGTCTGGCGGTTTTCGATTTTGTCACGCAGCAGAGTAACTTCCTGCTCCATCGCGCCAATAATGCCTACTTTCATAAGAATCTCGCTAATTTAATGGATGTAACCCGCAAAAGTGAGGCATAGTCTAACATGGCTGATTGAGGAAGAATTCACGAAAAAATAAGGGGTAATTATGGCGACGATCAATTTCAGGAAGAAGATCAGTTTCACCCGCCCTTATACCAGCCGCAAAGATCCCGAAGGGGAATACTTTATTACCCGCCATTTTGAAAGCGATCGTGGACGTATTATTAACTCCGCCGCGATTCGTCGTCTGCAACAGAAAACTCAGGTATTCCCGCTGGAGCGCAATGCGGCGGTGCGATCGCGTCTGACGCATTCGCTGGAAGTGCAGCAAACCGGGCGATATATCACCAAAGAGATTCTGCAAGCGCTGAAAACCCAGGGCGGCGGGCTGGCGAATTATGGATTGGATGAGTTTGAAGGCGCCTTCGAAAGCCTGATTGAGATGGCCTGTTTGCTGCACGATGTCGGCAATCCGCCGTTTGGTCATTTTGGTGAAGCGGCGATCAATGACTGGTTCGACGATAATCTGCCTGCCGAGCTGGTCGATCCGCTGGTGGCGGGCGTTGCCGATGAGGCTGAGCGCGCCGCTTTTGACCAATTGAATGCCATGATTCGTCAAGATTTATGCCATTTCGAGGGCAATGCCCAGGCGATTCGCCTGGTGCATACGCTGCTGCAACTCAATCTTAGCTATGCGCAGGTAGCCTGTATTTTGAAATATACCGCGCCCGCATGGTGGCAAGGCGATAAACCGGATGAATTTAGCGTATTAATGAAAAAGCCGGGCTTCTATTTATCCGAGCGTGAATATGTGGCTGAGTTGCGCGAAGCGACGAATATTAAACAGCACCATCGTTTTCCACTCACCTGGATAATGGAAGCCGCCGACGATATCTCTTATTGCATTGCCGATCTGGATGACGCCGTGGAAAAAGATATTTTCCATGTTGAAACGCTGTATAAGCATTTATTGGATGCCTGGGGCACAGTAAAAAACGGCGATGTTTTCAGCCGCACTATCGGCGATGCCTGGAAAGAGGCTAATCAGAAAAAACGCCGTAGTATCAGCGATCAATTCTTTATGTCATTGCGGGTTAACGTACAAAACGTGCTGGTTAGCCATGCGGTTAAGCGTTTTATCGACAACCTGCCGGCTATTTTCGAAGGCGATTTTAATCACGCTTTACTGGAAGATGATGGCGAAGAAGGGCGCTTGCTGAACCTGTTTAAAACGGTCGCGCGTCAGAAAGTGTTTAATCATCCGGAAGTTGAACAACTGGAATTGCAGGGTTATCGGGTGATTAAAGGTCTGCTCGAAATATATCAATCCTTGCTGTTGCTGGATTACGAGCAATTTTCCACCTTAATGAACGAGGATTTTCTGGCAAAGCATCCGATTGAAACCCGGTTGTTTCATAAGCTTTCCGGCAAACATCGCAAAGCTTATCAGCAACACATGCGTTCATTGATTGTTGAGCATAAATATCAGCGCTTGTTGTGGGAACGTTATTATCGTGCGCGCCTGATTCAGGACTACATTAGTGGGATGACGGACAATTATGCCTGGGATGAATATCGTCGTTTAATGGCGGTTGAATAAGCGCACAATTGTAAAGATGAAGAACAATTTTTTACCTTTACCTAAAACTTTATTAGGAACTTCGCGCTAAAAACTTAATCTCACCATCACGACCACAGCAATGGTCTGGCCGTAATTCTTAGAGAGACACAGATAAATGAAAAAAAACACAATTATGCTGGCGTTGGCGCTGAGTTTCGGCGCGGCGACGTTGAGCCCTGTGAGTGTATTTGCCGCAGAGACCGCTTCTTCTTCCAGCCAGCAGTTGCCAAGCCTGGCACCCATGCTGGAAAAAGTCATGCCTTCCGTGGTGAGTATCAGTGTGGAAGGCTCGACGACGGTTAAAACGCCGCGTATGCCGCAGCAGTTCCAGCAATTCTTTGGTGATAATTCTCCGTTCTGCCAGGACGGTTCACCGTTCCAAAGCTCACCCATGTGTCAAAACGGCGGTGGTGACGGCGGCGCGGATGGCGGTGCTAACGCGCAGAAACAGCAGTTCCGTGCGCTCGGTTCCGGCGTGGTAATTAACGCGGATAAAGGCTATGTGGTGACCAACAACCACGTGGTGGATAACGCGACCAAAATCCAGGTGCAGCTCAGCGATGGACGTCGTTACGACGCCAAAGTGATCGGTAAAGATCCACAATCAGATATTGCGCTGATTCAGCTGCAGGATGCGAAAAACCTCACCGCAATCAAGATTGCCGACTCCGACAACCTGCGCGTCGGTGATTACACCGTGGCGATTGGTAACCCGTACGGCCTTGGCGAAACGGTGACTTCGGGGATTGTTTCGGCGCTGGGCCGCAGCGGCCTGAACGTTGAAAATTACGAAAACTTCATTCAGACCGATGCGGCGATTAACCGTGGTAACTCCGGTGGCGCATTGGTAAACCTTAACGGCGAGCTGATCGGGATTAACACCGCGATTCTGGCGCCGGACGGCGGCAACATCGGTATCGGCTTTGCGATCCCTAGCTCAATGGTGAAAAACCTTACCGCGCAGATGGTGGAGTACGGCCAGGTGAAACGCGGCGAGCTGGGCATTATGGGCACCGAGCTGAACTCAGAGCTGGCGAAAGCGATGAAAGTCGATGCGCAGCGTGGCGCCTTTGTTAGCCAGGTATTGCCGAACTCTGCTGCGGCGAAAGCCGGCGTGAAAGCGGGTGACGTGGTGGTGTCGATGAACGGTAAAGCGCTGACGAGCTTTGCAGCGCTGCGTGCCGAAGTCGGCTCGCTGCCGGTCGGTACCAAGCTGCAGCTGGGTCTGCTGCGCGAAGGCAAACCGGTGAACGTCACGGTTGAACTGCAGCAGAGCTCGCAGGATAAAGTGCAGTCCGCCACCATTTACACCGGCATTGAAGGTGCCGATCTCAGCAATATCGATACTAACGGCCAGAAAGGCGTACGTGTCGATAGCGTTAAACCGGGCAGCGCAGCGGCGCGTATTGGCCTGAAGAAAGGTGACGTGATTCTGGGTGTCAACCAGCAAGCTGTGGCTAATCTTGGCGAGCTGCGTAAAGTGCTCGACACCAAACCTTCGGTGCTGGCACTGAACGTGCAGCGCGGTGACAGCAGCCTTTATCTGCTGATGCAGTAGTTTTAGGTTGTTGATAACAGGCGAGCTTCGGCTCGCCTTTTTTGTGTCTGTGCAAATGTCCGGTACTGAATGTGACGCTTACCGCAAATCCCGCATAATCCCACTGGCTATGTGCAGTTGCACAATGTCAGCGCCGTAACGGATGCGTATTCTGTCTGTTCGTCCTTATCTCCGGAGTGTTTGATGGCCACCTATCATCTCGATGCGCGACTGGCTCAGGATATTGTTGCCCGCACCATGCAAATTATTGATAGCAATGTCAACGTGATGGACGCGCGCGGTCGCATCATCGGCAGTGGCGATCGTGAACGCATTGGCGAATTGCACGAAGGCGCGCTGCTGGTGCTGTCACAGGGCCGCGTGGTGGACATCGACGAAGCGGTGGCAAAACATCTGCACGGCGTGCGTCCCGGCATCAATTTGCCGCTGCGTATTGATGGCGACATCGTCGGCGTTATCGGCTTGACTGGCCAACCAGCAACGCTGCGTCACTACGGTGAATTGGTGTGTATGACCGCCGAAATGATGCTGGAACAGGCGCGTTTGCTGCACATGCTGGCGCAGGACAGCCGCTTGCGTGAAGAGCTGGTGCTGAATCTGGTGCGCAGCGAAACCTTATCGCCAGCGCTCAGCGAATGGGCGCAGCGGCTCGGCATCGATCTCAATCAGCCGCGCGTGGTGGCGGTGGTGGAAGTGGACAGCGGCCAGCTCGGCGTCGATAGCGCCATGTCCGAGCTGCAGCAGCTGCAAACGCTGCTGACCACGCCGGAACGCGACAACCTGATTGCGATTGTTTCACTCACCGAAATGGTGGTGCTGAAACCGGCACTGAATGCGCATGGCCGCTACGATCAGGA
This sequence comes from Pantoea sp. DY-5, assembly GCF_019795955.1. Taxonomy (NCBI): domain Bacteria; kingdom Pseudomonadati; phylum Pseudomonadota; class Gammaproteobacteria; order Enterobacterales; family Erwiniaceae; genus Pantoea; species Pantoea sp. DY-5. The sequence continues at coordinate 38,962 of NZ_JAIMIE010000003.1, read as the reverse complement.
CGATCATCGTCGCCGTGTGGATCAACTGCTGCAACGCATGAAGGAGAGCGGCCAGGTACGGATGCGTATCGCGCTCGGCAACTACTTTACCGGTCCCGGCAGCATCGCACGTTCGTACCGCACCGCGCGCACCACCATGATGGTGGGCAAACAGCGCATGCCGGAACAGCGCAGTTATTTTTATCAGGATCTGGTGCTACCGGTGCTGCTCGACAGTTTACGCGGCGGCTGGCAGGCCAACGAACTGGCGCGCCCGCTGGCAAAGCTGAAAAGCATGGATAACAATGGCTTGCTGCGACGCACCTTGGTGGCGTGGTTCAGCCATAACGTGCAACCCAGCGCTACGGCTCGCGCACTGTTTATTCATCGCAATACGCTGGAGTATCGCCTCAACCGTATTTCCGAGCTCACCGGGCTCGATCTGGGTAACTTTGACGATCGTTTGCTGCTGTACGTGGCGCTTCAACTGGATGAGCAGAGTTAATGAGGAATCTGTGGATTGCGCTGCTGTGGCTTTATAGCGCGCTTAGTGTGGCTAACGATCCGGCCTTTCTCTCTTTAAACGATCTGCAGAAAGTTAAGCAGCAGCTGGCACATCATCAGGCCGCGCCGCCCACGCTCGACGCCTGGCATCAGCTAAAGCAGCAGGCGGATAACGCGCTGAAACACCCCAATCCCAGCGTCACCGATAAAGGCATGCTGCCGCCGAGCGGCTCGAAGCAGGATTATTTAAGCCTGAGCGCCTATTGGTGGCCGGACGCCAGCAGCGCCGATGGCCTGCCGTGGCAGCGTCGTGATGGCGAAATAAATCCTGCCAGTAAGAATGATCAAAGTGATGGCGTAAGGCTGGCGCGCTTTACCGCTGATTTTCAGGCGCTGACGCTGGCCTGGTATTTTTCTCACGATCAACGTTATGCCGACAAAGCGCTGGCGATGATGCGTCACTGGTTTATCAATCCCGCCAGCCGTATGCATCCCAACCTTAATTTTGCCCAAGGCATTCCGGGCCGATCCGCAGGCCGCCATGATGGCGTGCTCGATGGACGCTACTTTGCCACGCGCGTGGTGGATGCGTTGACTTTGCTACGCAATGCGCCCGGTTGGCAGCCAGCCGATCAGCAGGCAATGCATTTATGGTTTAGCGAGTATCTGCACTGGCTGCGGCACAATCCGTTAGCTCTGAAAGAAGCGGCTGCGGCGAACAATCATGGCAGCTGGTATTGCACGCAGGTGGCGGGAATTGCGTGGTATCTGGGCGATCGTGAGACAGTCAAAGCGATGGTAGAGCTGGCGCGCAGTAAAATTGCGCTGCAAATTCGTGCCGATGGCAGCCAGCCCGCAGAGTTAGCGCGCACGCGATCCTTCCATTACAGCTACTTCAATCTGCAGGCGCTTACTGCATTGGCGCAGTTGGCCGGTAAAGCGGGATTGGGTGATTTATGGCATAGCCAGCAGCCAGGCAGCTCGTTGCTGGCTGCGCTCGACATGATGGCGCCGTACAGCGATGCCACTAAAGTCTGGCCGTGGAAAAACCGCGATCGGGTGAGCCAGCGCATCATTCCGCTGCTTTCCATGGCCGATAACAGCTTGCAGCAGCCGCGTTATCAGCAGTGGATCATGCAGACGCAGTGGAAAGATCAAAAGAGTGGGGCGGTGATGCAGGCACAGCGTGATACCTGGCTGCTTTCACTGCCTTTTCAGCAGCCATAAAAAAAGGCCAGCATCGGCTGGCCTGTTATCTAAAGCGCGAAATTAACGGTTGTTGCGGGTCAGCTGATCAAGGTCTGATTCGATTTCAGCGATCTTGTTCGAAACCACGCTTTCCAGATGGCGCAGATCCGCCAGAATTTTGCGCTTCAGATCCACTTCAACTTGGTCGCGCTGGCAAATCTGGTCCAGCTCATCGATCACATAACGCAGGTTCGGGCTGATTTCCTGCACTTCTTTGTAACCCTGGCTGGTGTGATCGGCGACAACGGTTTTGCGCTGACGTGGATATTTGAATTTCACGCTTTTAGCAAAGAATTCACCTTTGTCTTTGCGGAAGTAGATTTTAAGAATGTCGTTGTTAGCTTCCTGACGCAGGCTGTAACGGTCGATGTCGTCAGGGTTGCTGATACCTAAGCTTTTCAGGTTGTCGTACATAGCGTTTATATTCCATCTAAGAGTGGGTGAGCGCGCAGGACTATCATCATCATTCGGGATGCAGCAGAAACGCGGCAACCGGAACGCTTACGGCATACTTAATCAACTGTAGACACAAAAACCGGGATGAACAGTGCGCGACCGGAGTTAACTTGGCGCGGATTATGAACTGTTTGAAAAATAAACGCACGTGTTAATTCGCGGCGCGAAACAGGTAATTCTGGCGGGAGTGTAAACAAATAATTACGGGCCTGTAGGCAGGCCCGTCGGGAAGATCTTCAGGCAGGAGAAGCTCAGTCGATGCTGCGCAGCAGTTCGTTAATGCCTGTTTTGCTGAGCGTTTTAGCGTCAACTTTCTTCACAATTACCGCGCAGTACAGGCTGTAGCTACCATCTTTAGACGGCAGGTTACCGGAAACCACCACGGAACCCGCTGGAACGCGACCGTAATGCACTTCGCCAGTTTCGCGGTCAAAGATTTTGGTGCTCTGGCCGATGTAAACGCCCATGGAGATAACGGACCCTTCTTCGACGATAACGCCTTCGACGATTTCTGAACGTGCGCCAATGAAGCAGTTATCTTCGATGATGGTTGGGTTAGCCTGCAGCGGCTCCAGCACGCCACCGATGCCCACGCCGCCTGACAGGTGGACGTTTTTACCGATCTGCGCGCAAGAGCCCACGGTCGCCCAGGTATCAACCATGGTGCCTTCATCAACGTAAGCGCCGATGTTGACGTAGGAAGGCATCAGCACGGTATTACGTGCGATGAATGCGCCCTGACGCACGGCAGCAGGTGGCACAACGCGGAAACCGGCGTTTTTAAAACGCGCTTCATCCCAGCCAGCAAACTTCATTGGCACTTTGTCGTAGAAGCGGGTTTCAGAACCTTCCATGACCTGATTGTCGTTGATGCGGAACGACAACAGCACTGCTTTCTTCAGCCACTGATGCGTTACCCACTCACCGTTGATCTTTTCAGACACGCGCAGTTCACCGCTATCCAGCAGGCCAATAACCTGGGTGATAGCATCGCGGGTCGCGCTGTCTACGCTAGATGGCGTGATGTCGGCGCGGCGCTCAAAGGCAGATTCGATAACGCTCTGTAACTGTTGCATAATGATTTCCTAAGTCTGTAATACGGGTGCCAGCATCGCACTGGCACGGTAAATAAATTTGATTAATCGATTGCGGTCACACTTTATCGTTTGGATTAAGGGCCTCTGTCAACCTCTGTTGCAACACATTGCGCATTTCCACCCCAAGCGCACGTCGCTCACCATCGGCGAGGATGAAAAGATCCTCAACCCGTTCACCAATCGTACTGATGCGTGCGCCGTGCAGCGACACGCCCAAATCGGCGAACACTTCACCCACGCGCGCCAGTAAGCCGGGCTGATCGAGCGCGACCAATTCCAGATAACTGCGGCGGTCGGTGTGCGTCGGCAGGAAATTGACTTCGGTATCGACACTGAAATGCTTGAGGCGCGCAGACTGGCGACGCGTACGCGGCGGAACCCATTCGTTTTGCGTGATGGCTTGTTCCAGCGCCTGAATGATCAGCGGATGGCGATCGGCGGCCAGCGGGCTGCCATCCGGCTCCAGCACAATAAAAGTGTCCATCGCCATGCCATCGCGACTGGTAAAGATCTGCGCATCATGCACGCTGAGATTGCGGCGATCCAACTCGCCGGCCACCGCCGCAAACAGGTGCGGACGATCCGGGCTCCAGATAAAGATCTCGGTACCGCCGCGCGTGGCCTGCGGGCTGACCAGCACCAGCGGTTTGTTGAGATCGTGATGAATTAAATGACGCGCATGCCAGGCGAGCTGATTCGGTGTGTGGCGCAGGAAATAGTCGGCGCGGCAGCGGCTCCAGATATGGTGCAAACGCTCTTCGTCGAGGTTTTCCATCCGCAGCAGCGCCAGCGCTTGCAGACGATGATGGCGCACGCGCTCGCGCAGATCCGGGCTGTTTTCCATGCCGCGGCGCAGCTGTTTTTCGGTCGCGAAGAACAGCTCGCGCAACAGGCTCTGCTTCCAGCTGTTCCACAAGCTTTCATTGGTGGCGCAGATATCGGAAACCGTCAGGCACGCCAGATAGCGTAAGCGATTTTCGTTCTGCATCACTTCGGCGAATTGCTGAATCACGGTGGGATCCTGAATATCGCGACGCTGCGCGGTGACTGACATCAGTAAATGATGGCGTACCAGCCAGGCAACCAGCTGCGTTTCGCGGGAGTTCAGTCCGTGTAATTCGGCAAAGTCGAGTGCATCCTGCGCGCCGAGAATGGAGTGATCGCCGTTGCGGCCTTTGGCGATATCGTGCAGCAGCGCAGCCATCAGCAACAGTTCCGGCTGTGGCAGGCGCGGCCAGAGTTCAACGCACAGCGGATGCATCGGGCGCGTGGCTTCGTCGGCAAAACTCTCCAGCTTCTGCAGCACGCGGATGGTGTGCTCATCCACCGTGTAAGCGTGGAACAGATCGAACTGCATCTGACCGACGATGTTGCCCCACAGCGGCGTATAGGCCCATAACACGCTGTGACGATGCATCGGCACCAGCGCACGCTTAACCGCGCCAGGATGACGCAGAATCGCCATAAAGGTTTCACGCGCTTCAGGAATTTGACACAGCGGCTGCTTCAAATGGCGGCGCGCATAGCGCAACTGCCGCAGCGTGGTGGAGTAAATACCTTTGATGTTTTCGTTACGCACCATCACGTAGAACATGCGCAGGATGGCTTGCGGCTCACGCTCAAACAGCGTGAGATCGCGCAGGTCGATGAGGTCACCGCGAATCTGGAAATCGTCATCAATGTTGCGCGGTTTTTCAGTGGTCGACAGCGCCAGAATCGCTTCATCGAACAGCTGCAGCAGCATCTGATTGAGTTCGCCGATGCGACGCGTGACGCGATAGAAGTCCTTCATCATGCGCTCAACCGGCTCGTTGACTTCGCCAAGATAGTTGAGGCGCTGAGCGACGGTGAGTTGGCGATCGAACAGCAGACGATTGTCATAGCGTGGCAGCGTTAAGTGCAGCGCAAAGCGAATGCGCCACAAAAATTCCTGACACTCGTTGATTTCATTGCGTTCCGCTTCGGTGATAAAGCCGAAACCAACCATCTCATCCATGGTGGTGGCGCCAAAGTGACGACGCGCCACCCATTGCAGCGTGTGTATGTCGCGCAGGCCACCGGGGCTGCTTTTGATATCCGGTTCGAGGTTGTAGCTGGTGCCGTGATAGCGCTGGTGGCGCTCCTGCTGCTCTTCAATTTTGGCGGCGAAGAAGCGCGACGACGGCCAGAAACCATCGCTGAAGATGTTCTTTTGCAGTTCGAGAAACAGCGCCACATCGCCAGTGAGCATGCGCGATTCGATCAGGTTGGTGGCGACCGTAAGATCGGATAAGCCTTCCAGCAGGCACTCTTCCAGCGTACGTACGCTGTGCCCGACTTCCAGCTTCAAATCCCACATCAGCGTTAGCAGCTCGCTGGCGCGCTGCGCGGCTGTGTCGTCCAGCGGCTGGCGGCTGAGGATCAGCACATCAATATCGGAGAGCGGATGCAGTTCGCCGCGACCATAACCGCCAACGGCAACCAGTGCGATCTCCTTCATCTGGTCGAAACCAAAGAAGCGCCACAGACGACGCAATAAGCGGTCGATAAACAGCGTGCGGGCATCAATCAGAGATTCAATATCGGTGCCCGCATCAAATGCAATGCCCAGGTGCTGCTGGAATTGCTCAAGATAGTGTTTGAGCTTGTCGCGCGTCAGGGCGTCATCCGGCCAGCTGGCGGGGGAATCGGTCAGGCCTTTGTGTACTGCTTCGGTCACGCTACCACTCATCAACATGCCTCTTCATTACGCACATAAAAAAGGCCAGCGATAAGCCGGCCTGGTACTGTTAGCGAGATGATTACGCGACGTTTTCGAGCACCGCTGGAATGGTGTCGTCTTCACGCAGCGTCAGAATCTCACAGCCGTTTTCTGTCACCACAATAGTATGCTCATACTGCGCGGACAAGCTGCGATCTTTGGTTTTCACGGTCCAGCCATCCTTCATGGTGCGGATGCGGTAATCACCGGCATTGACCATCGGTTCGATGGTGAAGGTCATGCCTGCTTGCAACACCACGCCGCTATCATCCGCGTCGTAATGCAGTACCTGCGGCTCTTCATGGAAGCCTTTGCCGATGCCGTGACCGCAATACTCGCGCACCACCGAAAAATCCTGTGCTTCGACATACTGCTGAATCGCGCGGCCCAGTTCACGCAGACGAATACCCGGTTTCACCAGACGCAGCGCGATATAGAGACTTTCCTGAGTAACGCGACACAGGCGCTCGCCCTGAATGGTGGCTTTACCGACGATGAACATTTTTGAGGTATCGCCGTGATACTCATCTTTGATCACCGTGACATCGACGTTAACTACGTCGCCATCCTTCAGCACGCGATCGTCGCTCGGAATACCGTGACATACCACTTCATTCACCGAAATACACACCGATTTCGGGAAGCCGTGATAGCCGAGGCAGGCGGAAATCGCCTGCTGCTTCTGCGTGATGTGTTCGTGGCAGAGACGATCCAGTTCACCGGTGGTGACGCCAGGCACCACGTGCGGGGCAATCATCTCCAGCACTTCAGCGGCCAGGCGGCCCGCCACGCGCATTTTTTCGATTTCTTCAGGGGTTTTAATTGAAATAGCCATTAAATTAATCCGCAATCGTCGAATTTTTCGACAATAATGAGTTCTGTGGCAGTCATGTTAGCAGCCAGCAAAAGGGCTGCCAAATGGCGATTGTCTGCGCCTGCGGCGCTCAACTACTATTGGCGTATTCCTGCGCATTGTGGTATAAAGCGCGCCGACGATTCTCTGTCACCGACGTTTGGCTGGCAGGAAACGCATAAAACTCATTATGTGTACTAAAACACACATGTATCGACACATACGCCGGGGTGCCTTGAAAGAGGTCGGTCGTATGGGATACATGGAGGCCCAACCCCAAATCAAACTTTAGAGGTAATCATGGCAACTGTTTCAATGCGCGACATGCTCAAGGCTGGTGTTCACTTTGGTCACCAGACCCGTTACTGGAACCCGAAAATGAAGCCATTCATCTTCGGCGCACGTAACAAGGTTCACATCATCAACCTCGAGCAGACTGTGCCAATGTTCAACGACGCTCTGGCTGAGTTGAAAAAGATCTCTTCCCGTAAAGGTAAGATCCTGATCGTTGGTACTAAGCGCGCTGCTGCCGAAGCGGTAAAAGAGTCAGCTCTGAGCTGCGACCAGTTCTTCGTAAACCACCGCTGGTTGGGTGGCATGCTGACTAACTGGAAAACCGTTCGTCAGTCAATCAAACGCCTGAAAGATCTTGAGTCTCAGTCTCAGGACGGTACTTTCGACAAACTGACCAAGAAAGAAGCGCTGATGCGCACTCGCGAACTGGCCAAGCTGGAAAACAGCCTGGGCGGTATCAAAGATATGGGCGGTCTGCCGGATGCACTGTTCGTTGTTGACGCTGATCACGAGCACATCGCTATCAAAGAAGCAAACAACCTGGGTATCCCAGTATTTGCTATCGTTGATACCAACTCTGATCCAGACGGCGTTGACTTCGTTATCCCAGGTAACGACGATGCGATCCGTGCTGTAAGCCTGTACCTGACTGCCGTTGCCACTACCGTGCGCGAAGGCCGTTCACAGGATCTGGCTGAGCAGGCTGAAGAAGCTGCTGAAGCTTAATAAGGTTCGCTCTTTCTAAGAGCCCTTAGACATCAGATGTTATCTGTTAAGGGGGCCGTTCAGGCCCCTTTATTTTATCTAAGTCTGTCACGCTCACTGCAGAGCGAGCGGGGCAGAGTAAATTTTCCGCAACAAGTTTCTGACAGTGTGTGAGCACACAGAGACGAATCGAGGATTCTGGAATGGCTGATATTACCGCTGCATTGGTAAAAGAACTGCGTGAGCGTACTGGCGCAGGCATGATGGACTGCAAAAAAGCGCTGACCGAAGCGAACGGCGACATCGAGCTGGCGATTGAGAACATGCGCAAATCTGGCGCAATCAAAGCGGCTAAGAAAGCAGGCAACGTTGCTGCTGATGGCGTGATCAAAACCAAAATCGCTGACGGCTTCGCGGCGATCCTTGAAGTAAACTGCCAGACCGACTTCGTTGCAAAAGATGGCGGTTTCCAGGCGTTTGCTGACAAGGTTCTGGATGCAGCTGTCGCTGGCAAAGTTACCGATGTGGAAGTTCTGAAAGCGCAGTTCGAAGAAGAACGCGTAGCGCTGGTTACGAAAATCGGTGAGAACATCAACATCCGTCGTATTGCTATCCTGGAAGGCGCTGAGCTGAACAGCTATCAGCATGGCGCACGTATCGGTGTGGTTGTTTCTACCACCGGTGCTGACGAAGAACTGAGCAAGCAAGTTGCTATGCACATCGCTGCAAGCAAGCCAGAATTCGTTAAGCCAGAAGACGTGTCTGCAGACGTGGTTGAGAAAGAGTACCAGGTTCAGCTGGATATCGCCATGCAGTCTGGCAAGCCAAAAGAAATCGCAGAGAAAATGGTTGAAGGCCGCATGAAGAAATTCACCGGCGAAGTTTCTCTGACCGGTCAGGCTTTCGTTATTGACCCAAGCAAAACCGTTGGCCAGGCGTTGAAAGAGAAAAACGCTGACGTCATCAACTTCATCCGCTTCGAAGTGGGCGAAGGCATTGAGAAAGTTGAAGCTGACTTCGCAGCAGAAGTTGCTGCAATGTCCAAACAGTCTTAATGGTCCGAAAGAACCGCCACAAGGCGGTTCTTTTTTGTCTGCGATTTAGTGCAGCACTTTCAGTCTCATCCCAATAGCTTTTCTCGCGGGCTTTGCGGATGATCGACCAGATTTTACTTCTCCTTTTCATCATATCTTCCAGGAAGAACTGACCATGGCGACCAACGCAAAACCTGTATATCAACGTATCCTGCTAAAACTGAGTGGCGAAGCACTGCAAGGTGCCGAAGGTTTTGGCATCGACGCGAGCGTGCTTGACCGCATGGCGCAAGAGGTGAAAGAGCTGGTTGAGCTGGGCATTCAGGTGGGTGTGGTTATTGGTGGCGGTAACCTGTTCCGCGGCGCAGGTCTGGCCCAGGCGGGCATGAACCGTGTGGTCGGCGACCATATGGGCATGCTGGCAACAGTGATGAATGGCCTGGCAATGCGTGACGCGCTGCACCGTGCGTATGTCAATGCGCGCTTGATGTCAGCGATTCCGCTGAACGGCGTGTGTGATAACTATAGCTGGGCAGAAGCGATCAGCCTGCTGCGTAATAACCGCGTCGTGATCTTTGCGGCCGGTACCGGCAACCCGTTCTTTACCACTGACTCTGCAGCCTGCCTGCGCGGCATCGAAATCGAAGCCGACGTGGTACTGAAAGCCACCAAAGTAGACGGCGTCTACTCTGAAGATCCGGTGAAAAACCCGGATGCCACGCTGTATGACCAACTGAGCTATGCAGAAGTGTTGGATAAAGAGCTTAAAGTAATGGATCTCGCCGCCTTTACGCTGGCGCGTGACCACAAGCTGCCTATCCGCGTCTTCAACATGAACAAGCCTGGCGCATTGCGTCGCGTCGTGATGGGTGAAAAAGAAGGCACCCTGATTACGCATTAATACCCGACGCGCGTTAAAATAAGGTATATTCTTTTGCCGCGATGCTCTGACATCGCGCAGCAATTAGGATGATCGATGTTTATCGATACCGCTTCCGGTTAGCCCGGAAATGGCCAGGTCAACCGAATTCAAGGGTTTCAACGTGATTAACGACATTAAAAAAGATGCAGACACGCGCATGGAAAAATGTGTGGATGCATTTAAAAACAACATCAGCAAAATCCGCACCGGCCGAGCTTCGCCTTCACTGCTCGACGGCATTGTGGTTCCTTATTACGGTACACCAACGCCGCTGCGCCAGCTGGCTAGCGTGACGGTTGAGGATTCACGTACGTTAAAAATCAACGTATTTGATCGCTCGCTGAGCGCTGCGGTTGAGAAAGCGATTATGACGTCTGATTTGGGTCTGAACCCAAGCTCAGCCGGTAGCGATATTCGTGTGCCGCTGCCAGCGCTGACCGAAGAGCGTCGTAAAGATCTGATCAAGATCGTGCGTGGCGAAGCTGAGCAGGGCCGTGTCTCTGTACGTAACGTCCGTCGTGACGCGAACGACAAGATCAAAGCGCTGCTGAAAGATAAAGAGATCAGCGAAGACGACGAGCGTCGTACGCAGGACGAGATCCAGAAAATGACCGATGCGCACATCAAGAGTGTTGATGCGGCATTGGCCGATAAAGAAAAGGAACTGATGGACTTCTAATTCCATCAACTGCTTTTCAAAACGCCGTTCAGAGACGTGTTCGACTCTGGCGGCGTTTTACATTGTGTCCGGCGCTGTTGCGGACACTCTCCACGACTTCACAGGGATAGCATGATGAAGCGATTAACTCTGCTGGGATCGACCGGCTCCATTGGTACCAGCACGCTGGCGGTGATTGCCGCCAATCCTGAACTTTATCAGGTGACCGCGCTGGTGGCTGGCCAGAATGTGGCGTTGATGGCTGAACAATGCCTGCAATTCCAACCGCGCTATGCCGCGATGTCCGACGAGACTTCCGCACAAGCGCTGCGTGAGCGACTGAAAGCACTCAACGTTAATACCGAAGTGCTCTCCGGCGTTCAGGCAGCCTGCGAATTGGCCGCGCTGGATGACGTGGATCAGGTGATGGCGGCGATTGTTGGCGCCTCAGGTTTACAGCCCACCATGGCGGCGATTCGCGCCGGTAAAACCGTGCTGCTGGCCAACAAAGAGTCGCTTGTCACATGCGGCCGTCTGTTTATGGAGGCGGTACGCCAACATCAGGTGCAATTGCTGCCGGTAGATAGCGAGCACAACGCCATTTTTCAGAGTTTACCCGCTTCCATACAGCATCAGTTGGGGTACGCTGATCTGCGGGGAAACGGCATCGAGTCGATTCTCCTTACGGGATCGGGTGGTCCTTTTCGTGACACGCCATTAGCGGATTTAGCCGGTATGTCGCCGGATCAGGCTTGTGCGCATCCGAACTGGTCAATGGGGCGTAAAATCTCCGTTGATTCGGCCACCATGATGAATAAAGGTCTTGAATACATTGAAGCCCGCTGGCTGTTTAATGCGACTGACGCGCAGATGGAGGTGATCCTGCATCCGCAGTCGGTTATCCATTCGATGGTGCGTTATTGCGACGGCAGCGTGCTGGCGCAACTGGGCTCTCCGGATATGCGGACGCCTATTGCGCACAGCATGGCATGGCCAGCACGTATTTCTGCGGGCGTAACGCCGCTCGACTTCACGCGCATGAAGTCGTTGACGTTTTCCGAGCCGGACTACGAGCGCTATCCCTGCCTGAAGCTTGCGATTGATGCCTGTGCCACAGGTCAGGCCGCTACGACATCGCTGAATGCAGCGAATGAAGTGGCGGTGGCAGCTTTTCTGCAGCACCAGATTCGCTTTACCGATATTGCCGCCATCAACAGCGAAGTGCTGGCGTCCCTGAGTTGTCAGGAGCCGGGCAGCATTGACGAGGTGATGGAGATCGATCGGTTAGCGCGCGTGCGTGCCAATGAATTGTTACCGCGCTTTCGTTTAGCAGGTTGATAGTTCCCGCTATTTGTTCGCTCTGGGTGAAAATGGTATAGTCGCTCGCTCGCGTTTCACAGCCCGACATTGTTTCGATGTCATCTGGCGTGTTTGCCGGAGTTTGCTGCAGGCGCAATGTATTCAGAAACCACAGCATTTCTGATGAAAGGAATTATTACGCGTTATGTTGTCCAACAATCACAACACAATCGATGACGAGTCGTACTGCACGCCACGTCACGTGGCCATCATTATGGATGGTAATGGTCGCTGGGCAAAAAATCAGGGCAAACTGCGTATTTCAGGCCACAAAGCCGGGGTAAAATCAGTACGCCGGGCTGTCAGCTTTGCGGTCAGCCATAAACTGGAAGCGCTCACGCTTTATGCGTTCAGCAGTGAAAACTGGAGCCGTCCGATTCAGGAAGTGACAGCGTTAATGGAGTTGTTTGTCTGGGCGCTCGACAGCGAAGTCAAAAGCCTGCACAAGCACAATGTGCGTCTGCGCATTATTGGTGATATCAGTCGTTTCAATAACCGTATTCAGGAACGCATTCGCCGCGCCGAGGAACTGACTCAGCAAAATAATGGACTGACCCTTAACATTGCTGCCAACTATGGCGGCCGTTGGGATATTATCCAGGGTGCCAGAAAATTGGCCGAACAGGTTCAGGAAGGTTTACTGCGTCCTGACCAGATTACCGAAGAAAGCCTGGCTCCGTATTTGTGTATGCAGGAGCTGGCGCCAGTGGATTTAGTGATAAGGACCGGGGGAGAGCATCGGATTAGCAACTTCCTGCTGTGGCAAATCGCCTATGCTGAGTTTTGGTTTACCGATGTTCTTTGGCCTGATTTTGATGAAAACGTTTTTGAAGGTGCACTGAATGCATTCTCTACGCGGGAGCGACGCTATGGCGGTACTGCACCAGGCGGCGCCTAAGCAATTTGGGGGTAACCTTTGCTGAAGTCTCGTCTGATTACCGCGTTAATTTTGATTCCGCTGGTGATCGCTGCACTGTTCTGGTTACCCCTGTCCGGTTTTGCGATCATCACTATCATTATCTGCATGCTTGCCGCCTGGGAATGGGGGCAGTTTGCCGGCATGAAAACGCGTCAGCAACGTATCTGGCTGGCCGTGCTATGCGGTCTGTTGCTGTCCGCGATGCTCTTTACCCTTGAACCCTATCAACGCAATCTGCACCAATTCCAGATGGAAGGCTCGCTCTGGGCATCGCTGGTGTGGTGGATTGTCGCGCTCATCTTAGTGCTGTTCTATCCCGCTTCTGCTGCATTGTGGCGTCATTCGCTTACTCTGCGCCTGCTGTTTGGCGTGCTCACCTTGATTCCGTTCTTCTGGGGCATGATGGCGCTGCGTCAGTATCATTACGATACCGATCATTTCGCCGGCGCATGGTGGCTGCTGTTCGTGATGTTCCTCGTCTGGGGCGCAGATTCCGGTGCTTACATGTTTGGTCGTCTGTTTGGCAAACACAAGCTGGCACCGAAAGTCTCTCCGGGTAAAACCTGGGAAGGTTTCTTCGGTGGCCTGTTGTCATCTGCCATCATCGCCTGGCTGTTTGCCCTGATGGCACCGCTTTCGGTGGCGCCCGGCACGCTGATTATCTGTGCGGTGATTGCAACGCTGGCATCGGTATTGGGCGACCTGACAGAAAGTATGTTCAAGCGTGAAGCGGGCATTAAAGACAGCGGTAACTTGATTCCGGGGCACGGTGGTATTCTCGATCGTATTGATAGCCTGACTGCTGCGGTGCCGGTGTTTGCCTGCCTGCTGCTGTTGGTGTTCCGCACCCTCTGAGGATAGCCGACGATGTTGAGTATACTCTGGAGTTTTGCCGCCTTTATCGTGGCGCTTGGCGTGCTGATTACCGTGCACGAGTTTGGCCATTTTTGGGTGGCGCGCCGCTGCGGTGTCAAAGTCGAACGTTTCTCGATTGGCTTTGGTAAAGCGCTGTGGCGTCGCAGCGATCGTCAGGGCACCGAATATGTTATCGCGCTGATTCCTCTGGGTGGCTACGTCAAAATGCTCGACGAACGCGTTGAGAGCGTTCCCGCCGAACTGCGTCATCAAGCCTTCAACAACAAAACTGTGCTGCAGCGTGCTTCAATCATCGCAGCCGGTCCTATCGCCAACTTCATCTTCGCCATCTTTGCTTACTGGGTCGTGTTTATTCACGGCGTGCCAGGTGTGCGTCCTGTAGTTGGTGAAATTCTGAACGGTTCCGTCGCTGCCGAAGCGCAAATTACCTCCGGCATGGAACTTAAAGCGGTAGATGGTATCGAAACGCCTGATTGGGATGCTGTGCGTATGGCGCTGATCGGTAAAATCGGCGACAGCGATGCCACGCTTACCGTCTCGCAATTTGGCGAAGAAGCCACGCAGCAAAAGCAATTAAATTTGCGCGATTGGCAATTTGAGCCTGATAAACAGGATCCGGTGGTCGCTTTAGGTATTCGTCCACGTGGGCCGCAGATTGAAACGACCTTAGCCGAAGTTCAGGCAAACTCACCGGCAAGCAATGCTGGTTTGCAAGCGGGCGATAGGATCGTTAAAGTCGATGGTCAGCCATTGTCACAGTGGCAGGCTTTTGCGGCACAGGTGCGGGATAATCCGGGTAAAAACATGGCGCTAGATATCGAGCGCAACGGCGAACCTGTGGCGTTGACGTTAACGCCGGAAGCGAAACCGGGCAATGAAGCGGAAGGCTTCGCGGGTGTCATCCCGCGTGTGATTCCGCTGCCTGATGAGTACAAAACGGTAAGGCAGTATGGACCTTTTGCGGCGATCGGCGAAGCCAGTGTAAAAACCTGGCAGTTGATGAAGCTTACAGTCTCCATGCTGGGCAAGTTGATAATCGGGGATGTGAAGCTGAATAACCTGAGCGGGCCGATTTCGATCGCGCAGGGTGCCGGGTTATCAGCTGAGTACGGGGTGATTTATTACCTGATGTTCCTGGCGCTGATCAGCGTCAACCTGGGCATCATTAACCTGTTCCCTCTGCCGGTTTTAGATGGTGGTCATCTGCTCTTTCTGGCGATCGAAAAGATCAAAGGTGGACCGGTGTCCGAGCGAGTTCAGGACTTTAGTTATCGCATTGGCTCAATCTTGCTAGTGCTGTTAATGGGGCTTGCACTTTTCAATGATTTCTCTCGTCTGTAATAGCTGGAACGCATACAGGCGCGGGATGTGTTAGGAAAACGCATAACAACGATGGCGATGAAAAAGTTGCTCATAGCGTCGCTGCTGTTTAGCAGCGCCACCGTTTACGGTGCAGACGATTTCGTAGTGAAGGACATTCATTTCGAAGGTCTCCAGCGAGTCGCCGTCGGCGCGGCTCTGCTCAGCATGCCGGTACGTGTCGGTGATACGGTGAATGACGATGACGTCAGAAACACCATTCGCTCACTGTTCGCCACCGGTAACTTTGAAGATGTGCAGGTTCTGCGTGACGGTACAACCCTGATTGTTCAGGTAAAAGAGCGTCCAACCATTGCCAACATCACTTTCTCCGGCAACAAAGCGGTGAAAGAAGATCAGCTGAAACAGAACCTCGAAGCGTCTGGCGTTCGCGTTGGCGAAGCGCTGGACCGCACCACGCTCTCTTCAATCGAGAAGGGCCTGGAAGACTTCTACTACAGCGTCGGTAAATACACCGCCAGCGTCAAAGCGATTGCTACGCCGCTGCCGCGCAACCGTGTGGATCTAAAGTTCGTCTTCCAGGAAGGCGTTTCAGCGCAGATCCAGCAGATCAACATCGTCGGTAATAAAGCATTTAGCTCTGACGAACTGATCTCGCGCTTCTCACTGCGTGACGAAGTGCCGTGGTGGAACGTGGTGGGCGATCGTAAATACCAGAAACAGAAGTTAGCGGGCGATCTCGAAACCCTGCGCAGCTTCTATCTGGATCGCGGTTATGCGCGTTTCAACATCGATTCCACGCAGGTGAGCCTGACGCCAGATAAGAAAGGCATCTACATCACCGTGAACATCAACGAAGGCGATCAGTACAAGATTGCCGGCGTGATCGTGAACGGCAGCATGGCGGGCCATTCTGCTGAAATCGAAAAGATGACCAGAATTCCAGCGGGTGAGCTGTATAACGGCACCAAAGTCACCCAGATGGAAGATGACATCAAGAAATTGCTGGGTCGCTACGGTTACGCCTATCCGCGCGTAATGACGCAGCCAGAAATCAACGATGCTGACAAAACCGTCAAGCTGCACATCAACGTGGATGCGGGCAACCGTTACTACGTGCGTAAAGTGCGCTTTGAAGGTAACGACACCTCAAAAGATTCAGTGCTGCGCCGTGAAATGCGTCAGATGGAAGGTGCCTGGTTGGGCAGCGACCTCGTCGATCAGGGTAAAGAGCGTCTGAATCGTACCGGTTACTTCGAAACCGTGGATGTGGATACGCAACGTGTTCCGGGTGCACCGGATCAGGTTGATGTGGTCTACAAGGTGAAAGAGCGTAACACCGGTACCTTCAACTTTGGTGTCGGTTACGGTACTGAAAGTGGCGTCAGTTTCCAGGTGGGTGTGACTCAGGAAAACTGGCTCGGCACCGGTAACACCGTTGGCCTTAGCGGTACCAAAAACGATTACCAGACCTATGCTGAGTTCTCACTAACCGATCCGTACTTCACGGTTGACGGTGTGAGCCTTGGCGGTCGTTTGTTCTACAACGACTTTAAGGCCGATAACGCGGATCTGTCTGACTATACCAACAAAAGTTATGGTCTCGACGGTACGCTGGGCTTCCCGGTTAACGAAAATAACACGCTGCGTGTTGGTTTAGGTTACGTGCATAACGACCTGTCCAACATGCGTCCACAGGTTGCAATGTGGCGTTATCTGGATTCGGTCGGTCGCCATCAAGGCTTGAACGATGACGGTGATTTCTCTGCAGATGACTTCACCTTCAACTACGGTTGGACCTATAACACCTTAGACCGTGGCTTCTTCCCAACGCGCGGTAACCGTACCAACCTGAACGGTAAAGTGACGATTCCAGGCTCTGATAACGCGTTCTACAAAGCGACGTTGGATAGCCAGCAATATGTGCCGCTGAACCGCGATGGTACGTGGGTGGTGTTAGGCCGTGGCCGTGTTGGATATGGTGACGGACTTAATGGAAAAGAGATGCCGTTCTATGAGAACTTCTACGGCGGTGGTTCGAGCACGGTTCGTGGCTTCCAGTCCAATACCATTGGTCCTAAAGCTGCGTATCTGAACGATGGCTCGTCAACCTGTAATATCTCTGATCCAAACGGCGTCTGTAAGTCGGATGATGCGGTCGGTGGTAACGCCATGGCGATTGCCAGCCTTGAGCTGATCACGCCAACGCCGTTCCTGAGCGAGAAGTATGCGAATTCCGTGCGTACCTCGGTGTTTATGGATGCCGGTACCGTTTGGGATACTAAATGGCAGAACACCGCGGAAACACGCGCGGCGGGTGTGCCAGATTACAGCGATCCTAATAACATTCGCGTCTCTGCCGGTGTGGCACTGCAGTGGATGTCACCGTTAGGACCGCTGGTATTCTCATACGCCCAGCCGATGAAGAAAGTCGAGGGAGACAAGTCAGAGCAATTCCAGTTTAACATTGGTAAAACCTGGTAAGGCTCTGAGCAGGGAAGTGAAAATACCGTATTGCACGCGTGCGGCCTGATAATGCGGCACGCTGCAAACACACACGTTGAGGTAAGGAGTTTATAGTGAAAAAGTTGTTCTGTGCTGCTGCTCTGGGTGTTGCATTAGCTGCTTCTGCGGGTGCCCAAGCGGCTGATAAAGTTGCCGTCGTGAACCTGAGCCAGGTTTTCCAGCAGTCTCCGCAGCGTGCCGCTGTTGCTAAACAGCTTGAAGGTGAATTCCAGAGCCGCGCCTCTGACCTCCAGTCTCAGCAGCAGAAGATCCAGCAAGAAATTCAGGATCTGCAGCGTAATGCATCGACCATGAAAGCGAGCGACCGCACCAAGAAAGAGAAGCAAATCTCTTCTGAGCGTGCTGCCTTTGAACAAAAAGCACAGGCTTTTGACAAAGACAACCAAACTCGTCAGATGCAGGAGCGTAACAAGCTGCTGGCTAAAATCCAGACCGCTGTTCAGTCTGTAGCGAAAAGCGAAGGTTACGATCTGGTTCTGGACTCTCAGGCCGTGCTGTACTCTTCTTCTGATGCTAAAGACATCACTGCTGACGTTGTAAAACAGGTTAAATAATTGATGTCATCAATTCGACTGGCTGATTTAGCCCAGCAGTTGGATGCAGAATTGCACGGAGATGGCGATATCGTCATCTCCGGCATTGCTTCTATGCAATCCGCCACAACTGGCCAAATCACTTTTCTTGCAAACAGCCGCTACCGCGAGCAGCTCGCTACTATCCAGGCTTCAGCCGTGGTGCTGACGGAAGCGGATCTGGAGTGGTGTAAAACGGCCGCCCTGGTGGTGAAAAATCCTTACCTGACTTATGCCCGCATGGCACAACTGCTGGACACAACGCCGCAGCCCGCGCAGAATATCGCGCCCAGCGCGGTGATCGATGCAACGGCTAAGCTGGGTAACAACGTTTCGGTAGGCGCAAATGCGGTGATCGAGTCCGGTGTAGAGCTGGGTGACGATGTCGTTATTGGCGCAGGATGTTTTGTTGGTAAGCAGACGCGTATCGGTCGCGGCTCACGTTTGTGGGCTAACGTCACGATTTATCACGAAATCCAGATTGGTCAGGATTGTCTGATTCAGTCCGGCACCGTCATTGGTGCTGATGGTTTCGGGTATGCTAACGATCGCGGCAATTGGGTGAAAATCCCGCAGCTGGGTACCGTAGTGATTGGTGATCGGGTAGAAATTGGTGCCTGTACCACCATCGATCGCGGCGCGCTGGATAACACTCTGATCGGCAATGGTGTTATCATAGATAACCAGTGTCAGATTGCGCACAACGTCGTGATTGGTGATAACACCGCAGTTGCGGGTGGTGTGATCATGGCGGGTAGTCTGAAGATTGGACGTTACTGTATGATCGGCGGCGCCAGCGTCATTAACGGCCATATGGAAATCTGTGACAAAGTGACCGTAACGGGCATGGGCATGGTAATGCGCCCTATCACAGAGCCAGGCGTGTATTCGTCGGGTATTCCACTGCAACCCAACAAAACCTGGCGTAAAACAGCAGCGCTGGTGATGAACATCGATGAAATAAGCAAACGCTTAAAAGCCATCGAACGTAAGGTCGGCAAAGACGACTAAACGCATCCCACGCTACTCGCTTTCATAACAAGAAGTGTACTTTCTTCCACCTTCGGGTCACCCGAGAATGGCAGCAGGTATCGTAAGAAAGCGAAACGCCCCGAACTAATTTGCGGCCTGCGGAAGATCATTTTGATCGGTGCAGGCCGTGTTATTGTTGCCATCAGATTTTTTAGGACAGGAAGAGTATTTTGACTACTGAAACGCATACTCTGAAAATTGAAGAGATTTTAGAACTGCTGCCACACCGCTATCCTTTCTTGCTGGTTGATCGCGTGCTGGATTTTGAAGAGCATAAATATCTGCGCGCGGTGAAGAACGTTTCTGTTAACGAACCGTTTTTCCAGGGACATTTCCCTGGTAAGCCGATTTTCCCAGGCGTTCTGATCCTGGAAGCGATGGCGCAAGCGACCGGTATTCTGGCGTTCAAAAGCGTTGGGAAACTGGAACCAGGCGAACTCTATTACTTCGCTGGTATCGATGAAGCCCGTTTCAAACGTCCGGTTGTGCCGGGCGATCAGATGATCATGGAAGTGACCTTCGAGAAAACCCGTCGTGGTCTGACGCGCTTTAAAGGCGTGGCGACCGTGGACGGTAAAATTGTCTGTGAAGCGACCATGATGTGTGCCCGTAGCCGGGAGGCATAATAAGTGATTGATTCAACCGCCAATATCCATCCCAGTTCTGTCATTGAAGAGGGTGCCGTCATCGGTGCCAATGTTCATATCGGCCCGTTCTGCTTTATCGGCGCTAATGTGGAAATTGGTGAAGGAACCGTACTCAAATCGCACGTGGTGGTGAACGGCCACACGCGTATCGGCAAAGACAATCAGATCTACCAGTTCGCTTCCATTGGTGAAGTGAATCAGGACCTGAAATATGCGGGCGAACCGACGCGCGTTGAAATTGGCGATCGTAACCGCATCCGCGAGAGCGTCACCATTCATCGTGGCACTACGCAGGGCGGCAATGTGACTAAAGTCGGCAGCGATAACCTGCTGATGGTGAATGCTCACATCGCGCATGACTGCGTGATCGGTAATCGCTGCATCTTTGCTAACAATGCCACGCTGGGCGGTCACGTCACCGTTGATGATTTTGCGATTATCGGCGGCATGACGGCGGTACATCAGTGGTGCACCATTGGTGCTCACGTGATGGTTGGCGGTTGTTCAGGCGTCGCGCAGGATGTGCCGCCTTATGTCATTGCGCAGGGCAACCACGCAACGCCATACGGTATCAACATCGAAGGTCTGAAGCGTCGCGGCTTTAGCAAAGAAGCGCTGCATGCCATTCGCAACGCGTACAAACTGCTGTACCGCAGCGGCAAAACGCTGGATGAAGTGAAACCAGAGATTGAAGAGCTGGCGAAACAACACAGCGAAGTGCAGCCTTTCTATGACTTCTTTGCCCGTTCAACGCGTGGATTGATTCGTTAATCCATGTCAGCGCGTCCCCTAACGATTGCCCTGGTCGCCGGAGAAACCTCCGGCGATATTCTTGGTGCAGGTCTCATCCGTGCGTTAAAAGCGCGCCATCCTGATGCGCGCTTTGTTGGCGTGGCCGGTCCGCTGATGCAGGCCGAAGGCTGCGAAGCCTGGTATGAGATGGAAGAGCTGGCGGTGATGGGCATCGTCGAAGTGCTGGGACGCCTGCGGCGTCTGCTGAAAATTCGTCGTGACCTGACGCAGCGCTTCACCGAACTCAAGCCGGATGTGTTCGTGGGCATTGATGCGCCGGATTTCAATATCACGTTGGAAGGTCGCCTTAAGCGCGCGGGCATTCGCACAATTCATTACGTCAGCCCTTCCGTTTGGGCGTGGCGTCAAAAGCGCGTTTTCAAAATCGGCCGCAACACCAATCTGGTGCTGGCATTTCTGCCGTTTGAAAAAGCTTTCTACGATCGCTTTAACGTGCCGTGCCGCTTTATCGGCCACACCATGGCTGATGCGATGCCGTTGCAGCCCGATAAGCTGGCGGCGCGCCGCGAGTTAGGCATTGCTGACGAGGCGATTTGCCTTGGCTTGTTGCCGGGCAGTCGCGGTGCCGAAGTGGAAATGCTCAGCGCCGATTTCCTGCGCGCCGCGCAGCTGCTGCGTCAGCGCTATCCCACGCTGGAAATCGTGGTGCCGCTGGTGAATGCCAAACGCCGCGCGCAGTTTGAGCAGATCAAAGCGCAAGTTGCGCCAGAACTGCCGATGCATTTGCTGGATGGCAAAGGCCGTCAGGCGATGCTGGCCAGCGATGCCGCTATTCTTGCGTCTGGCACCGCCGCGCTGGAGTGCATGCTGGCGAAATGCCCGATGGTGGTCGGTTATCGCATGAAGCCGTCTACTTTTTGGCTGGCAAAACGTCTGGTAAAAACGCCGTACGTTTCCCTGCCAAATCTGCTGGCCGGTCGCGAGCTGGTGAAAGAGTTGCTGCAGGACGAATGCCAGCCCGACGCGCTCGCCGCGGCGCTGGAGCCGTTACTGCACGCTGGCCCTGAGCGCGAAGCGCTACTGAAAACCTTCACCGAACTGCATCAACAGATTCGCTGGAATGCCGATGAGCAGGCGGCGGATGCGGTACTGGAGATCATCAATGGCTGAATTTATCTATCCCAACGCGCAGCGGATTGCTGGCGTTGATGAAGTAGGGCGCGGCCCGCTGGTTGGCGCCGTGGTCACGGCGGCGGTGATCCTCGATCCCGCCAACCCGATTGCCGGACTGGCCGACTCGAAAAAGCTCTCCGAGAAGCGTCGTCTGGCGCTGTATGACGAGATCAAAGAGAAGGCGCTGGCCTGGAGCCTTGGTCGTGCCGAGCCAGAGGAGATCGATCAGCTCAATATTCTGCACGCTACTATGCTGGCGATGCAGCGCGCGGTCGCGGGCTTGCACATTGCTCCGGACTTCGTACTGATCGATGGTAACCGTTGCCCGGCGCTGCCGATGCCCTCACAGGCGGTGGTGAAGGGCGATAGCCTGGTGCAAGCGATCAGTGCCGCCTCGATCATCGCCAAAGTCACGCGCGATCGTGAAATGGCCGAACTGGATCTGCTGTTCCCGCAATATGGTTTTGCGCAACACAAAGGCTATCCAACCGCGCTGCACATGGAAAAGCTGACGCAGCACGGCGCCACACCTCATCATCGTCGCAGCTTTGCGCCGGTGCGTAACGCCTTGATTGATGCCGATGTGCTGGCAGCCCGCCAGCCAACTACGCTTTAATAGCCTGACGCTGTTTTAACCGGAAACTGATATGGCTGAACCTCGTTTTATACATCTGCGCGTCCACAGTGATTACTCCATGGTTGATGGTCTGGCGAAAACCGGACCCTTAGTCAAGAAGGCGGCTGCGCTGGGCATGCCGGCGATTGCCATTACCGATTACATCAACCTGTGCGGGCTGGTGCGTTTTTACGGTAGCGCACACGGCGCGGGGATCAAGCCGATTATTGGTGCTGACTTCCAGGTTGCCAGCGAATTGATGGGCGATGAGCTGACACAGTTAACGCTGCTGGCGGCCAATAACACCGGTTATCAAAACCTGACCTTGCTGATTTCACGTGCATATCAGCGCGGTTACGGCATTGCGGGCCCCATCATCGATCGTGACTGGCTGCTGGAATTAGGTGAAGGCCTGATTCTGCTGTCTGGCGGACGTCGCGGCGACGTGGGCCGCAGTCTGCTGCGCGGCAATAGCGCAATGGTGGCGCAGTGTTTAAGCTTTTATCAGGAACACTTCCCGAATCGTTATTACCTGGAATTGATGCGCACCGGTCGCGCCGATGAAGAAGCGTATCTGCATGCCGCCGTCGAGCTGGCGGTGGCCGAAGGCATTCCCGTCGTTGCCACCAACGAAGTGTGCTTCCTGAATGAAGAAGATTTTGATGCGCATGAAATCCGCGTCGCGATTCATGACGGCTATACGCTGGACGATCCCAAGCGTCCACGCAACTACAGTCCTCAGCAATATATGCGCAGTGAAGAGGAGATGTGCGAGCTTTTCTCGGACATTCCGGAAGCGCTGGAAAATAGCGTAGAGATTGCTAAGCGCTGTAACGTGACGGTGCGCCTCGGCGAATATTTCCTGCCGCAGTTCCCCACCGGTGACATGAGCACCGAAGACTTCCTCGTGGCGAAGTCACGTGAAGGCCTGGAAGAGCGTATGGAATTCCTCTTCCCGGATCCGGCGGTGCGCGCTGAAAAACGCGTGGAATATGATGAACGTCTGGAGATTGAACTCACCGTTATCAACCAGATGGGCTTCCCCGGCTACTTCCTGATCGTGATGGAGTTTATCCAGTGGTCGAAGGACAACGGCATTCCCGTCGGCCCAGGCCGTGGTTCGGGTGCCGGTTCTTTGGTGGCGTATGCGCTGAAAATTACCGATATCGATCCGCTGGAGTTTGACCTGCTGTTCGAACGCTTCCTGAACCCGGAACGTGTCTCGATGCCCGACTTCGACGTCGACTTCTGCATGGAGAAGCGCGACCAGGTAATCGACCACGTGGCCGATATGTATGGACGCGATGCGGTATCACAGATCATCACATTCGGTACCATGGCGGCAAAAGCGGTTATCCGTGATGTGGGCCGCGTACTCGGCCATCCGTACGGTTTTGTTGATCGTATCTCGAAACTGATCCCGCCGGATCCGGGCATGACGCTGGAGAAAGCCTTCCTGGCTGAACCGCAGCTGCCGGAGATCTACGAGGCTGATGAAGAGGTGAAAGCGCTGATCGACATGGCGCGCAAACTGGAAGGTGTCACGCGTAACGCCGGTAAACATGCTGGTGGTGTGGTGATCTCGCCGACCAAAATCACCGATTTTGCGCCACTGTACTGCGATGAAAACGGGCAATTCCCGGTTACCCAGTTTGATAAGAATGACGTGGAATATGCCGGGCTGGTGAAGTTTGACTTCCTCGGCCTGCGTACGCTTACCATCATCGACTGGGCGCTGAAGATGATTAACCCGCGCCGTGAAAAGCAGGGTTTGCCACCGATTGATATCGCCGCCATTCCGCTGGATGACAAGAAAAGCTTTGATATGCTGCAGCGCTCGGAAACCACGGCGGTGTTCCAGCTTGAATCGCGCGGCATGAAAGATCTGATCAAACGTCTGAAGCCTGACTGCTTCGAAGATATGATCGCACTGGTGGCGCTGTTCCGTCCGGGACCGCTGCAATCGGGCATGGTAGATAACTTCATTGACCGTAAGCACGGTCGCGAAGAGATCTCTTATCCGGATATTCAGTGGCAGCACGAAACCCTGAAGCCGGTGCTGGAGCCGACCTACGGCATCATTCTGTATCAGGAACAGGTGATGCAGATTGCGCAGGTGCTGTCTGGCTACACGCTGGGCGGCGCGGACATGCTGCGTCGTGCGATGGGTAAAAAGAAACCCGAAGAGATGGCGAAGCAGCGTTCGGTGTTCCGGGATGGTGCGGAGAAGATGGGCGTCGACGGCGAACTGTCGATGAAAATCTTCGATCTGGTAGAGAAGTTCGCCGGTTATGGCTTTAACAAGTCGCACTCCGCCGCTTACGCGCTGGTTTCCTATCAAACGTTGTGGCTGAAAGCACACTATCCGGCAGAGTTTATGGCGGCCGTAATGACCGCCGATATGGATAACACCGAGAAAGTGGTTGGCCTGGTCGACGAATGCTGGCGCATGGGCCTTAAAGTTCTGCCGCCAGACATCAACTCAGGTTTGTATCCGTTCCACGTCAATGACGAAGGCGAGATCGTTTACGGCATCGGCGCGATCAAAGGCGTGGGTGAAGGTCCGATCGAAGCGATCATTGATGCGCGTAATGAAGGCGGCTACTTCAAAGAGCTGTTTGATCTCTGCGCGCGCACCGACACCAAAAAGATCAACCGTCGCGTGATGGAAAAACTGATCATGTCGGGCGCGTTCGATCGTCTCGGCCCGCATCGCGCGGCCTTGATGAGCGCGCTTGGCGATGCCTTAAAAGCGGCCGATCAACATGCCAAAGCCGAAGCCATCGGCCAGGCCGATATGTTTGGCGTGTTGGCGGAAGAGCCGGAGCAGGTGGAGAAATCCTACGCCAGCATCACGCCGTGGCCGGAACAAATTCAACTGGATGGCGAACGAGAGACTTTGGGTCTCTATCTTACCGGCCATCCAATTAATCAGTATTTGAAAGAAATTGAGCGTTACGTCGGCGGCATGCGGCTGAAAGACATGCATCCGACAGATCGTGGTAAAGTAACCGTCGCAGCGGGGCTGGTGATTGCCGCCCGTGTGATGGTCACTAAACGCGGCAACCGAATTGGTATTTGTACCATTGACGATCGTTCTGGTCGTCTTGAAGTGATGTTATTTACCGATGCGTTAGATAAATACCAGCAGTTGCTGGAGAAGGACCGTATCCTGATCGTCAGTGGACAGGTCAGCTTTGATGACTTTAGCGGTGGCCTTAAAATGACCGCTCGAGAAGTTATGGACATCGACGAAGCGCGGGAAAAATACGCGCGCGGACTTGCTATCTCGCTGACGGACAGGCAAATTGATGACCAGCTTTTAAACCGTCTCCGCCAGTCTCTGGAGCCTCATCGCTCCGGGACCATTCCGGTGCATCTCTACTATCAGAGAGCCGATGCGCGAGCGAAGCTACGCTTTGGTGCAGCGTGGCGTATTTCGCCCAGCGATCGTTTACTCAACGATTTGCGGTCGTTAGTAGGATCGGAGCAGGTGGAACTGGAGTTTGACTAAAACAGGAACATTATGAGTCTTAATTACCTGGATTTTGAACAGCCAATCGCAGAGCTTGAAGCGAAAATCGACTCGTTAAAATCGATTGGCCGTTCGGATGAGAAACACGATATTAATTTGGATGAGGAAGTGCAGCGTTTACGCGAAAAAAGCGTTGAGCTGACCCGTAAAATCTTCTCCGATTTAGGCGCATGGCAAGTGGCGCAACTCGCGCGTCATCCGCTGCGTCCTTATACACTGGACTATATCCGCAACGCGTTTGATGATTTCGACGAACTGGCTGGCGATCGTGCTTATGCCGATGATAAAGCGATTGTCGGCGGTATTGCCCGTCTTGACGGTCGTCCAGTGATGATCATTGGTCATCAGAAAGGTCGCGAAACCAAAGAGAAAATTCGTCGTAACTTCGGTATGCCGGCACCAGAAGGCTATCGCAAAGCGCTGCGTCTGATGGAAATGGCTGAACGCTTTAAGATGCCGCTGATCACCTTCATCGATACGCCGGGAGCTTATCCGGGCGTGGGTGCAGAAGAGCGCGGTCAGTCAGAAGCGATCGCACGCAACCTGCGTGAAATGTCTGGCCTGAAAATTCCGGTAATTTGTACCGTAATCGGCGAAGGCGGTTCCGGTGGTGCGCTGGCAATCGGCGTGGGTGATAAAGTCAACATGCTGCAGTACAGCACCTATTCGGTGATTTCACCGGAAGGTTGTGCGTCGATCCTGTGGAAAAGCGCCGACAAAGCTCCGCTGGCTGCCGAAGCGATGGGTATCACAGCTGAGCGTCTGAAAGAGCTGAAGCTGATCGATTCCATCATTCCTGAGCCGCTGGGCGGCGCGCATCGTCAGCCGGTAGATATGGCGGCTTCTCTTAAGCAGCAACTGCTGGCCGATCTGGCCGATCTCGATGTGCTGAGCACCGAAGAGTTGCTCAACCGTCGCTATCAGCGCCTGATGAACTACGGCTACGCTTGATACATCAGAGCTAAGCAAGAAGCGGACCCCGGTCCGCTTTTTTTATGTCTGCTGATCGGTAATTTCGCATTGGTCGCCATAAATGGCGCCCCTACAAAACCGCACCGTCTTCCGTAGGGTCGCCATTAATGGCGACCTTTTCTGGCCTCAGCACACAACCCAAAGCGCTATGAAGCTCAACAGCAGAGCATTCCAGGTTTATCCGCGCGCGCTTTTCGCTATCCTTATTCAGTGCCACAACACCACAGGAGGTGAGCATTGAATATTATTGCGATCATGGGACCGCACGGCGCTTTCTACAAAGATGAGCCTATTCGCGAACTGGATGCTGCCCTCAAGCTGCAAGGCTTCCAAACCGTTTACCCCAATAATGCCAGCGACCTGCTGAAGTTGATTGAACACAATCCGCGTATCTGCGGTGTGATTTTTGACTGGGACGATTACAGTCTGGCGCTGTGTAGCGACATCAATCAGCTTAATGAATATCTGCCGCTCTATGCCTTCATCAACACCCATTCGCAGATGGATGTCAGCATCAACGAGATGCGCATGGCGCTGCACTTCTTCGAGTATGCCCTGAGCGCTGCCGATGACATCGCGCTGCATATTCGTCAGTACACCGATGAGTACATCGATAACATCACGCCGCCGCTAACTAAAGCGTTGTTCACCTACGTCAAAGAGGGCAAATACACCTTTTGCACGCCGGGTCACATGGGCGGCAGCGCTTTCCAGAAAAGTCCGGTGGGCAGCCTGTTTTATGACTTCTTTGGCTCGAACACCTTAAAAGCGGATGTCTCGATCTCGGTCACGGAATTGGGTTCATTGCTCGATCACACCGGCCCGCATCTGGAAGCGGAGGAGTACGTTGCTCGCACCTTTGGCGCTGAGCAAAGCTACATGGTGACTAACGGCACCTCGACCTCGAATAAAATCGTCGGCATGTATGCGGCGCCTGCGGGTAGCACGGTGCTGATTGACCGTAACTGCCATAAATCGCTGACCCATTTGCTGATGATGAGCGACATCATCCCAATCTGGCTGAAACCGACGCGCAACGCACTGGGCATTCTGGGCGGCATTCCACAGCGCGAGTTTACGCGTGA
The DNA here is from genome assembly GCF_019795955.1 of Pantoea sp. DY-5. Classification (NCBI taxonomy): domain Bacteria; kingdom Pseudomonadati; phylum Pseudomonadota; class Gammaproteobacteria; order Enterobacterales; family Erwiniaceae; genus Pantoea; species Pantoea sp. DY-5. The sequence goes on along the minus strand of NZ_JAIMIE010000003.1, from coordinate 11,087 downwards.
CAGCATCCAGCAAAAGGTCAACGCCACGCCGCGTGCCAGCTGGCCGGTGCATGCGGTAATCACCAACTCAACCTATGATGGCCTGCTGTACAACACGCAGTTCATCAAACAGACGCTGGATGTGCCATCGATCCACTTTGATTCTGCGTGGGTGCCGTACACCAATTTCCATCCGATCTATGCCGGTAAAAGCGGCATGAGCGGCGATCGTACTCCCGGCAAAGTGATTTATGAAACGCAATCGACGCACAAACTGTTAGCGGCGTTCTCGCAGGCTTCGCTGATTCACATCAAAGGCGATTACGACGAGCACACCTTCAACGAAGCCTACATGATGCACACCACCACCTCGCCGAGCTACGCGATTGTCTCGTCGATTGAAACCGCGGCGGCGATGCTGCGCGGCAATCCGGGTAAGCGACTGATCAACCGCTCGGTTGAACGTGCGCTGCATTTCCGTCGTGAGATTCAACGCTTGCGCGAAGAGTCTGACGGCTGGTTCTTTGATATCTGGCAGCCGGAGCAGGTCGATCAAGCCGAATGCTGGCCGATCCAGCCGGGCGAGGAGGATTGGCACGGTTTCACCCATGCCGATCGCGATCATATGTATCTCGATCCGATCAAAGTCACCATTCTGACGCCGGGCATGAGCGAGCTGGGTAACATGGCGGAAGAGGGCATTCCAGCCGCGCTGGTGGCGAAGTTCCTCGATCAACGCGGCATCGTGGTGGAGAAAACCGGGCCGTACAATCTGCTGTTCCTGTTCAGCATCGGCATCGATAAAACCAAAGCGATGAGCGTGCTGCGTGGGCTGACGGAGTTTAAGCGCGCATACGATCTCAACCTGCGGGTGAAAAATATGCTGCCGGATCTTTACGCTGAAGATCCCGACTTCTACCGCAACATGCGCATTCAAACGCTGGCGCAGGGTATTCATCAATTGATCCTGCAACATGATCTGCCGCGCCTGATGTTGAAAGCGTTCGATGTACTGCCGGAGATAAAGATGACGCCGCATCAGGCATTTCAGCGCCAGGTAAAAGGTCAGGTGGAAACGGTGGATATTCGCGAGCTGGTGGGGCGCATTTCCGCCAACATGATTCTGCCGTATCCGCCTGGCGTGCCGGTGGTGATGCCGGGCGAGATGATCACCGAAGAGAGCCGTTCCGTACTCGATTTTCTGCTGATGCTATGCACCATCGGCCGGCACTATCCCGGCTTCGAGACCGACATTCACGGTGCGACGTTGACGGACGATGGGCGTTATCTGGTGCGCGTATTGCGTGAAGATGACGAAGGCTAACTTAGGACAATCACCTCTTTTCATCGCCGCATTTGCCACGTAGGGTAAGCGGCTTGTGTGAAAACCGGAGTCGCTATGCTGCAAATTAAACAGATCCATCACATCGCCATTATTGCCACCGATTATGAGCGCAGTAAGGCGTTTTATTGTGATGTGCTGGGCTTTGAATTGTTGGGTGAATATTACCGCGCCGAGCGTGACTCGTGGAAAGGCGATCTTGGCCTGAATGGGGTTTATACCATCGAACTGTTCTCTTTCCCCTCGCCGCCGCCACGCGTTAGTGGACCGGAAGCCTGCGGCCTGCGTCATCTGGCGTTTTGCGTTGAGGATGTTGAGCAGTCAATAGCGGCGCTGGCGGAGAAGGGCGTGACGTGCGAGCCGATTCGTATCGATGCGTTAACCGGTAAAGCCTGCACTTTCTTCCCCGATCCGGATGGTTTGCCGCTGGAGCTGTATCAGGCGTAAACTAGCGTCCGCCGCGAGCCGCAATTCGGTGGCTCGCCCGGACGGAACGCGCTCATGTCTTTATCTCATCTTGCTTCGCTGCTGGCACCCGACGCTGGCTATGTGCTGGCGTTCAGCGGCGGACTTGATTCCACCGCGCTGCTGCATCAATTGGTCTGCTGGCAACGTCAGCAGCCAGCGCTGCGCGTGCGCGCGTTACACGTCCATCATGGTCTCAGCCCGAATGCCGATAGCTGGGCGCTGCATTGCCAGCAAGTTTGCCAGCAGTGGCAGATTCCCTGTGAAGTGCTGCATGTGCAGGTTGATGGCCGTGCCAACGGCATTGAAGCGGCCGCACGCGAGGCGCGCTATCAGGCGCTGTTTCAGCAGCTGCAACCCGGTGAGCACTTACTTACTGCTCAGCACCTCGACGATCAGGCGGAAACGCTGCTGCTGGCGTTAAAACGCGGCAGCGGACCGGCGGGTTTGGCCGCGATGCCGCCGCAGCGTAGCGTGGGTGAACATCAGCATCTGCGTCCGTTACTGGACGTCAGCCGTCAGCAGCTGGAAAACTATGCTGCCGAGCATCATCTGAGCTGGATTGAAGATGAAAGCAACGCCGATAGCCGCTATGACCGCAACTTCCTGCGTCAGCAGGTGCTGCCGCTGCTGCAGGCGCGCTGGCCACACTTCAGCGACGCCAGCGCGCGCAGCGCCGCACTCTGTGGCGAGCAGGAGCAACTGCTCGACGAGTTGCTGGCGGAACAGCTGGCGCAGCTAAGCGATGCGCAGGGCGCGCTGCACTTCCCGCCGTTAATGAACATGAGCGAAGCGCGGCGTCATGCGCTGTTACGCCGCTGGATTGCTCAACAGGGCGGCGCGATGCCTTCGCGCGAGGCATTGAAACGCATCACCGATGAAGTCATCAACAGCCGTGAAGATGCCAAACCTTGTTTGCGTTTCGGCGCTTTTGAGCTGCGCCGCTATCGCCAGCAACTCTATTGGCTAACGCCGCAGCCTTCACTTAGTCAGCACTTGCTAACCTGGCAAGACCGCACGCAGCCGCTTAATTTACCCGCTGGTTTAGGTTCTCTGCACGCGAATGCGTGGATTGCCGAGCTGCGCCAGCCTGCAGCGGATGAAGCGATCACGATCCGCTTCCAGGCGCAGGGTTATTATCATATACAGGGGCGCGCAGGTGGCCGCGAGATGAAGAAGCTGTGGCAAGAGCTGGGCGTTGCGCCCTGGCAGCGCGAACGTATTCCGTTGATTTATTTTAACCAGACGTTAATTAGCGCGCCGGGGCTGTTTGTTACCCGCGAAGGCGCAGCCAGCAACGAGCAAGGCTGGCAGGCGATCTGGTCACCACAACAATAAAATGGAGAGCAATGATGAAACTTTGGATGGCCGCGGCGTTATTCGCTGCGGCGCTGCCGGCGTTGGCCGATGGCGATGTGAATGCGGGCGCGCAAAAAGCGGCAAGCTGTATGGCGTGTCACGGTGCGGAGGGCAAAAGCGCCGTGCCGCTCTATCCCAATCTGGCCGGGCAACATGCGCCTTATCTGCTACATTCACTGCAAGCCTATAAAAAAGGCGAGCGGAGCGGCGGCCAGGCGGAAGTGATGAAAGCGTTTGTAGCGGGATTGAGCGATCAGGATATGGCAGATTTATCGGCGTATTACAGTTCGTTAAAACCTTAAGCGAGGTGGGCGGGATGTGATTCCCGCCCGAGAGAGGTTTTACTCGTCTTCGCTGACGACGACGGTGCCCAGCTCCGGATGTGTGAAGCTGGCGATGTGGTCGAGCCGCACTTCGCGGGTCTCGCCTGAAAGATCGACGGCAAGGTACTCGACGTTTTTACGTGAGACCATGTCCACGGCTTTGGCCTTGAGCTGATCGCCGTTTTTTAACTCTAACGACAGCGTCCAGTGTTTTTGGCAGGCGAGTTCAAGGTTGTCGTAATCATCGCAGTTGATGGGTTTGTAGGCTTCATTCGTCAACATAGTCGCTCACCAATAAGTTTGCAGCGGCATACGCTGCTTGTTCCCTGAGAGAAGAGTTTAGCGCAGAATCAGCGGCAATATCGTTGAGAGCCTTCAACGCACAACCTATGGCGTCTGGCACATACCCAAGGTCGCCGCTACCAATTTCGGCATACTTCTGGCGAACTAACTCACAAAACTTTTGCACATACACCTCCTCAGCAGAGTTGATACTCTGGATGATAGGCGACTATATCACAGGAATTTCATCGAAATCAGCCCGGTCGTCACGGGAATGATGCAAGCAAATGGGCAAAAGTGACATTTCGCGCTGGTCTTATGCACTCAGCGTGCGCACAAAAGGTTAAGTTGATGAACAGGTTATTACGCGACGCAACGTCGAGCCAAACGGTAGGTGACAGATGATTGTGCTGTCTCGATCGCTTTCACTTGCAGATAATGAAGTGGAACTCAGTGCCATCCGTGCGCAAGGTGCCGGTGGCCAACATGTGAATAAAACGTCGACGGCGATTCACCTGCGATTTGATATTCATGCCTCATCGCTGCCGCCGTTTTATAAAGAGCGACTGCTGGCGGCGAGCCATCATTTGATTACCGCAGAAGGCGTGGTGATCATCAAAGCACAGGAACATCGCAGCCAGGAAATGAATCGGGAAGCGGCCGTGCAGCGGCTGATAAATCTGATTCAGGAGTTAACCACGGTGGAAAAAGTGCGGCGTGCGACCAAACCGACGCACGGCTCTAAAGTGAGGCGGCTGGAAGGTAAAACGCGGCGCAGTAACGTGAAGGCGATGCGCGGAAAGGTGCAATAAAAAACGCCTCCGGCTGGAGGCGTTTTAGCGTTACTTGTTGAGTGCTTTCACCAGGAAGTCGACGATGTCATGTTGCTTAATCATCTGCTTCTCGCTGGCGGTACGCGCCTTGTACTCAATCTCTTCGTTATCGAGATTACGATCGCCAATTACGATGGTGTGCGGCACGCCAATCAGCTCCATATCCGCGAACATCACGCCTGGACGCTCTTTACGGTCATCCAGAATCACGTCAATGCCTTTGGCACGCAGCGTGTTGTACAGCTCTTCAGCCAACTGCTGCACACGGAAAGATTTGTGCATATTCATTGGCAGAATTGCCACTTCAAACGGTGCCAATGCCGCAGGCCAGATGATACCGCGCTGGTCGTTGTTCTGCTCAATCGCAGCCGCCACAACGCGCGTAATACCAATGCCGTAGCAACCCATGGTCATCACCTGGTTACGACCATCTTCGCCCTGTACCGCCGCTTTCATCGCTTCGGAATACTTGGTACCCAGCTGGAAGATGTGGCCGACTTCGATACCGCGCTTAATCAGCAGCGTGCCTTTGCCGTCTGGGCTTGGATCGCCTTCCACTACGTTACGGATATCTTCCACACGAGGTTCTGGCAGATCGCGTCCCCAGTTGATGCCGCTCAAATGCTTGCCATCAATGTTCGCGCCAGCGCAGAAGTCGCTGGTTTTCGCCACGGTACGATCGGCGATCACTGGCATGGTCAAACCGACCGGGCCAAGCGAGCCTGGACCGGCACCCAGCAGCGCGCGAATCTGTTCTTCGCTCGCCATCTCCAGCGGTTCAGCGACGATATCCAGCTTCTCCGCTTTAATTTCGTTCAGCTGATGATCGCCGCGCAGCAGCAGGGCAACCAGCGTGTGGCCGCTCTCTTCGGTGGCTTTGACGAACAGCGTCTTAACGGTTTTCTCAATCGGCAACTGATGTTGCTCAACCAGCTCGGCGATAGTTTTGGCGTTTGGCGTATCGAACTGCGTCATGGCTTCTGTGGCCTGCGGACGCTCGCCAGCCGGCGCTAAGGCTTCGGCTTTCTCAATGTTGGCCGCGTAATCAGATTCGCTGGAGAAGATCACGTCATCTTCACCGCTCAGCGCCAGCACCTGGAATTCATGTGATGCGCTGCCGCCGATAGAACCGGTGTCAGCTTGTACGGCGCGGAAATCCAGGCCCATACGGCTGAAGCTCTGGCTGTAGGCGCGGTACATCGCGTCGTAGGTTTCCTGCAGCGATTCCTGCGTGGTGTGGAACGAGTAAGCATCTTTCATGATGAACTCGCGTGAACGCATCACACCAAAACGCGGGCGCACTTCATCGCGGAATTTGGTCTGGATCTGATACAGATTGAGCGGCAGCTGTTTATAAGAGCTCAGCTCGTTGCGGATCAAATCGGTGACCACTTCTTCGTGGGTTGGACCCAGCACGAAGGGACGCTCGTGACGATCTTTAATGCGCAGCAGTTCCGGGCCGTACTGCTCCCAACGGCCGCTCTCTTCCCACAGATCGGCAGGCTGGACAACCGGCATGGAGATCTCAATCGCACCGGCGTTGTTCATCTCTTCACGCACGATGTTTTCAACTTTTCGCAACACGCGAATCCCGGTCGGCAACCAGGTGTAGAGACCGGAAGCCAGTTTGCGGATCATGCCGGCGCGCAGCATCAGCTGGTGGCTGATCACTTCTGCATCGGAAGGTGTCTCCTTCAGAGTGGAGAGCAGATATTGAGTAGTACGCATTGATTACGATTCCAGTTATACGGAAGGAAACTGACAAAATTTTTCTGGCGGCTAGTGTACCAGCGAGATCAATCACTCAAAAGCGGGTTTTAACGGGGATCGAGGGCGATCACCTCGGTTCCTGCCTCATCAATGCGCCAGCGCACGTTAAAGTCGAGTAGCCAGGCGGCATATTCACGATCTTCCGTCTCACCTTTACGGTAAGCCGGGCGCGGATCCTGTGCCAGCACTTCGCTAATGAAACGCGCTAGCTGCGGATGGGTTTTCTGCTGCAGCTGAAGCTGGCTCTGCGCCAGCGGCGAAAAGCGCACCGGCATGGTGGCATCAGGCGCCGCCTGCGCAAACCCGGCGCGCGCATCAGGCAGCGCTTCGGCGAACGGCAGATAAGGTTTGATATCCACCACCGGCGTGCCATCGACTAAATCGAGGCTGCCGAGCTGCAAGATCACCTGCTGCTTCTCGCAGCGAATGCCTTTTAACTCAACCAGCGACATGCCGATAGGATTGGGGCGGAAGGTTGAACGGGTGGCAAACACGCCCATACGCGCATTGCCACCGAGGCGCGGGGGACGCACGGTCGGACGCCAGCCACCTTCCATCGTTTGGTGGAACACAAACAGCACCCACAAATGACTAAACGCTTCCAGCCCGCGCACCGCTTCCGGCTGATTGTAAGGTGGTAGCAGATGCAGCTCGCCGCCGCCATCCTGCACCAGACCGGGCTGGCGCGGGACGGCAAACTTCTCTTTCCACGGCGAACGAATTACGCCGATTTGCGCAAAGGCAAACTCACTCATTGATTCGATACTTTCAGTGCGGAGCCCTGGCAAATGGCCTGGCGATAGCATCCCGGCGTGCTGGTGACAATTTCGCACTTATGCAGCAGGACGGCGTTGGCTTTCATGCCGGCTGCGCGAATCTGCAGGCGCTTGCGCGCGGTGTTGATGTTAGGAGGCGAATCCTGGCTGCTGCTCTGGCAATCTTCAGCGGAGACTTCGCCCAAATCGCGGAACGGGTTGCTGACCAGATCGGTCGCATCGGTGTAGATCTTCACCGGCGCGGGACGTGGAGTCGGTTTACGTTGTGGTTCGCTGGATGCCTGTTGCGGACGAGAAGGAGCACTGCTTATCGGGTGATATTCGCGCACACACCCGGTTAGCATCAATGCTAACAAGCAGAGCGGTAAAAAACGCATGGCAACATCCTCAAGTAATAAAAAAGTGGCGTTATTGAAACAAGGACGACAATAAATAACAAGTCAGGTGCAATTTATGGCAAAAGAAAGGGCGGCCGAAGCCGCCCTGCAAGGTATGAAAGGTGAACATTACCAGCCTTTCACTGCGCCGCCGTTGAAGATCTTGTTGGCCGCTTCAGACACTTCGTCTGATTGGTAAGCCTGCACAAACTTCTTCACGTTCTCAGCGTCTTTGTTGTCTTCACGGCTAACAATCAGGTTCACGTAAGGTGAATCTTTGTCTTCCACGAAGATGCCATCTTTCGCTGGCGTCAGACCAATCTGGCTGGCGTACGTGGTGTTGATCACCGCCAGTGCGATCTGCTGATCGTCAAGTGAACGTGGCAGCTGCGGCGCTTCCAGCTCAACAATCTTCAGCTTTTTCGGGTTCTCAGTGATATCCAGTGAGGTTGGCAGCAGGCCAACGCCATCTTTCAGTTTGATCAGGCCGACTTTCTGCAGCAGCAGCAGTGAACGTCCCAGGTTGGTTGGATCGTTCGGGATAGCAACCTGTGAACCGTCCTGCAGTTCATCCAGTGATTTGATTTTCTTCGAGTAGCCGGCGATTGGGTAAACGAAGGTGTTGGCTACGATGGCCAGCTTGTAACCGCGATCTTTGATCTGCTGATCCAGATACGGCTTGTGCTGGAAGGCGTTAACGTCAATATCACCTTTGCTCAGCGCTTCGTTTGGCAGCACGTAATCGTTAAAGGTCACCAGCTCAACGTCGAGGCCATATTTTTCTTTCGCCACTTTCACTGCAGTTTCAGCAACCTGCTGTTCAGCGCCGACAATAACACCCACTTTAATGTGGTTTGGATCTTTTGCTTTCTGATCGCATCCTGCCAACGCAATTGCGCCAATCAGAGCACCCACAGCGGCAATCTTTTTAAATGTAAAAGACATATCCTTTCCTTAATAGAGGACTATTGATGTTGCTTGCTTACTTATGGGACACAGCACGTACAATGCGGTCGCCACAGAATTGGATTAAATAGACCAGCACAACCAGCAAAACCAGCACGGTGTTCATTACGGTGGCGTTATAGCCAATGTACCCGTATTGATAGCCAATCTGGCCCAAACCGCCTGCGCCAACCGCTCCGCCCATTGCGGAGTAGCCAACCAGCGTAATCAGGGTAATTGTAGCGGCATTCACCAGACCTGGCAGCGCTTCCGGCAGCAGGACTTTACGCACGATCTGCAGCGGCGTGGCGCCCATGGCGCGAGATGCTTCGATCAATCCGGTTGGCAGTTCCAGCAGGGCGTTTTCCACCATACGTGCAATAAACGGCGCGGCGCCGATGGTTAGCGGCACAATCGCGGCTTGCAGGCCAATCGAGGTGCCGACAATGGCGCGGGTGAATGGAATCATCCATACCAGCAGGATAATGAACGGAATCGAACGGAAGATATTCACCAGCGCGGACAGCACGCGATAAAGCGCGTTGTTGGCCAGAATCTGGCCGGGACGCGTCACATACAGCAGCACGCCAATCGGAAGACCGAGGACAAAACCAAAGAAACCAGAGACGAAGGTCATCATCAGCGTTTCCCAGACGCCACGCGTCAGTAACCACATCATCGCTTCAGACATAACCCAACACCTCTACTTTCACATGATTTTCTTTCAGCCAGGCAATCGCGGCTTGTGTATCTGTTTCACTGCCATCCATCTCAGCCAGCATGATGCCGAACTTCACGCCGCCGGCGTAATCCATCTGCGCACTGATGATGTTGTTATTAACGTTAAAGCGTCGAGCCGATTCTGACAGTAGCGGAGCATCCACCGATTTGCCGGTGAACTCCAGACGCAGCAGCGGCACGCTATCAGCTGTTGGCTGTGGCGCCATGCGTTGCTGGTAGTCGTCGGGGATATCCAGATGCAGCGTCGATTGAATGAATTGTTGCGCCAGCGGCGTTTTCGGATGCGAAAACACTTCGCTCACGCTATCTTTTTCAATTAACTCACCATTGCTGATCACCGCAACCTGATCGCAGATGCGTTTCACCACATCCATTTCATGGGTGATCAACAGAATGGTAATGCCCAGACGACGGTTAATGTCCTTAAGCAGCTCCAGAATTGAACGCGTGGTTGCAGGATCCAGTGCGCTGGTAGCTTCATCACACAGCAGCACCTTAGGATTGCTCGCCAGTGCGCGGGCAATTGCAACACGCTGCTTTTGTCCGCCAGAGAGATTCGCTGGCCAGCTATCATGCTTGTCTGATAATCCCACCAGATCCAGCAATTCGCTAACGCGCTTCTTTATCTGTTCGCGCGAAAGATTGCCTAACTCTAATGGCAGCGCCACGTTACCGGAGACGGTGCGGGAGTTCATCAGATTAAAGTGCTGGAAAATCATGCCAATCTGGCGGCGTGCCAGCGTCAATTGACCAGAAGAAAGGGTGGTTAATTCCTGGCCATCAACCAGCACGCGTCCGGAGGTTGGGCGCTCCAGCAGATTGACGCAGCGAATCAGGGTACTTTTACCGGCTCCAGAGGAACCGATGACGCCATAGATCTGTCCAGCAGGCACGTGCAGGCTGACGTTGGACAGCGCCTGAATGGTGCGTGAGCCTTGCTGGAACACTTTGGTGATATTTTCGAGTTTAATCATTAGTTTATTTATTGTCGTGTTGCATAGTCCGTGGTGTATCGGGCTTCACTCAGCAGGGCTGTGCGAAATTTGGATGGATGTTAAGGCATCCAGACGGCTAAATCAATGGAAGTCATTCAAACTGCCATTCTCTCGCTATACGCAATCATGCGATACTTAGCGACACATTTTCAGCAGGAGTTTCTACGTGGCGAACAAAGTCCCGGCTATTTTTCTTGATCGTGATGGCACATTGAATGTTGATCACGGCTATGTTCATGAAATCGATAATTTCGAATTTATTGATGGCACCATCGAAGCGCTACAGGCGTTAAAGAAGATGGGCTATGCGCTGGTACTGGTGACTAACCAGTCGGGCATTGCGCGTGGCATGTTTACCGAAGACCAGTTTATGCAACTCACAGAATGGATGGATTGGTCGCTGGCCGATCGTGATGTTGATTTGGATGGCATCTATTTCTGTCCGCATTTGCCAGATGCCACGGTAGAAGCGTATCGCCAGCAGTGTGATTGCCGTAAGCCGCAGCCTGGCATGTTGCTCTCCGCGCAGCAGCATCTGGATATCGATATGGCTTCTTCTTATATGGTAGGCGACAAAATAGAAGATATGCAGGCGGCGTTAGCTGCGGGTGTGGGTACCAAAGTGCTGGTGCGTAGCGGCAAGCCGGTAACGGCAGAAGGTGAAGCTGCAGCGGATTGGGTGATTAATAGTCTGGCAGAGCTGCCAGCACGCATCATAAAGGCCTGAAAACTGGCCTTTTGCGCAAATTTTAAGCGAACAGCAAAAAACTTGGAATTTGCACTTGTCAGCTCCGAATAACTCCCTATAATGCGCCACCACTGAGACGGCAAAGCGGCAACGCAGACGGCTCAGCAGGGAGTGAAGAAATTCATCCCGCCGGATGAAAACGCTGAAAAAAG